>NZ_JAJHUO010000020.1:0-201873 GCF_020859565.1 Saccharothrix luteola
GTAGACTGGTAACGCAACGGCTCCGCTCCTGGTCAGACGTCTTCTGTGAGAGGAAAACGATCTTAACCAGGCGGGGCCGTTGCGCTGTCACCAGCGATCAAGAGTTCTGAATAACGCTCCTACGTTCAGGACCCCCGAATTCAACACTCAGAACGCGAGGGGCTCGGCCAGGTCTGTTCTGAGCGTTGAATTCGGGGGTCCTGAGTGTTCGACACGCGGGCGCTGGAGGTTCGACACGCGCGGGGGTTAGGTGGGGCGGGGGGCGGAGTCGCCCAGGATCTTCACGGCGGCGAGCCAGGCCGCGCCGGCGGCGCCCTCGGTGGCGACGGTGACGGGGGCCGAGGTGCGCGTGGTCAGTTCGCGCTTGAGGCGGGAGCCCAGGGGCTGGGCGTGGACCAGGCTGCCCATCAGCACGATCGGCGAGCGGTCGTCGGTGGGGCGGGCGGCCTCGGCCAGGTCGGCCAGGGTCTGCACGGCGGCGGTGATGATCCGGTCGGCTGACGGGGCCGTGGCGTGCGCCGTCACGAGGGGCGCGTAGGTCGCCAGCGCGATCGGCGCGGCGTTGTTGGCCACCGTGATCAACCGCCGCCACTGGTCACGCCGGGGCACGTCGGGGATGTCCGCACGCGCCAGCACGGCGGTGGTCAGGTCGTCCGACCCGTCCCGCTCCAACGCCACCAGGGTCGCCCGCACCGCCTCACGCCCCAGCCAGAACGCCGAACCCTCGTCACCCAGCAGCCAGCCGTACCCGCCGGCCGTCGACACCAGCTCGTGGTGCTCGATCCGGGCCGCGATCGACCCCGTCCCCGCCACCAGCACGGTCCCGTCGGGCGACGCCGACCCCGTCGCGAACGCCGCCTCGCAGTCCGTGATCACCCGCATCGGGCACCGCAGCCCGGCCCCGGCCCACGCCGCCTCGAACAACGCCGCCACCGCCGGATCGCTGAGCAGCTTGCTCGACCCGGCCATGCCGAGCACGCCCGACTCGACCTTCGCCGGGTCCAACCCCTCCAACGCCGCCGTCAACGCCTGCCGCACGTGCGTGGCGGCCGTCTCCGGCGGGTGCGAGTTGGGGTTCGCGCCGCCGGCCACCCCGGCGCCCAACCGGGCGCCGTCCAGGTCGAGCACCAACGCCCGAGTGCTCGTGCCGCCCGCGTCCAGACCCACTACGAAACCCATTCGCCCGAGTATGCCCAGCACGAACGAGGTCCGGCACACCCAACCGGGTTGTGCCGGACCTGCCTCTCGGTAACAGCCGCGACACGCGTCAGCCGACCGCGAGCACCTGCGCGCGGTCACCCGAAGCGTTGTGGTGGTGCAGGAGGAGCAGGCTGCCGCCGGACTCGCCCCGCCGCACCCGCAGCACCGCGCCCGGCTCCGCCACGAACGACACCCCGCCCTCGACCCCGAGCCCCGGCCGCAGCGGGTCGAACGCCATCGGCGTGTCGATCCGGTCCACGAACCCGTCCGCGTTGCCGGGCGCCGGGTAGTGCCCGGACATCACGACCGTGTAGGTCAACGGCGCGCTGCCGGCCGCCGGGTCGATGCCCAACGCGGCCAACGCCACCGGCAGCACCACCACGTCGCTGTCCATGAGGTTGGTGTCCACGTCGCCGTACTGGCCGTTGAGCGGCTGCTCGTCCACCACCTCGCCGTCCGCCTCACGCACGGTCCGCGCCAGCCACACGTCCGCCGTCACGACCTCGCCCACGCTCGGCTTCACCGCGCTGACGGTGTAGTCGTGCGCACCGTCGCCGTTGGTGTCGATCCGGATCCCCGGGTTGGCGGCGATGCCGAGCGTCACCCAGTTCCGCCAGGTCACGACCCCGAATGCCAGCATCCCGTCACCGACACCCGCCCCGACGTACCGCAGGTCACCGCCCTTGGCCGACCCGTTGACCGCGCAGTCGGCCTGCATCCCGTCCACGCAGTCGGGCAACTCCGGGCTTGAGCCCTGCAACGCGAACGCGCTCACCAACGACCGGTAGGCCTCGTCTCCCTCGCCCTGGTCCAGCGCACGTCCGCCCAGCTCCACCGCGCCGTCACCGCGGTCGACCGCCTCCACGTCCGCGACCGGCTTGGGCGCCGCGTACACCGGTACCCGGAGCGTGCGGTCGCCCGACCGCACGAGCAGCCGGCCGGACGCCTCCGCCAGGAACTGCCGCGCCACGTCCGCCTGCACCTTCTCGATCGTCGGGTCGGCCACCTTCCGCAGCTCCTCGGGCGTCACGGTCAGCGTCACGTCGACCGACGCGGTCCCGCCCGGCGGCACGACGAGCACCGGCGGCCACACCTCGAACGTCGCGCCCGGCACGGTGGTCGCGGCCTGGTACGACACCCGCGCCGTGCGCGTCGACGCCGACTTGTTCACCACTTCCACCGTCTTGCTCACCTCCACCGGCGCCGCCGCCTCGACCGGCCCGAACGACACGCCCACCGTGCCGGGGTCGTCCGCGACCATGGCCAGCAGGTCGACGCCGACCGCGTCCAGCGCGTCCACCCGCCCCGCGCCGACCCGCATCGGCGCCTCGGGCGTGCCGGTGGTGTGGTCGTCGCCGTCGGTCACGTCACCGGTCGCGGTGTTCATGATCGCCGCCTTGACCTCCTCGACCGTCCACTCCGGACGGGCCTCGCGCACCAGCGCGGCGATGCCCGCCACGTGCGGCGCGGCCATGGACGTGCCGCCCATGCTCACCGCTTCGGCCCCCGTGCCGACCGACGCGGACAGGATCGTGTCACCGGGCGCGGCCACGTCCGGCTTGGCCGCCGCGGCACCGCGCGACCCGCGCGAGGACGACGGCGTGATCGTGTCGGCCAGGGTCGGCGTCATCGTCGGCACGGCGTTGCGCAGCGAGCCGAGCATCCGCACCTGGAGCGTGCCGTCGGCCAACGCGGGCCGCACGGCGTCGGTCGCCGCACGGGTGAACTGGAACGCCGGGATGCCCGCGTTGCCCGCGATGGCCGCCTTGAAATGCGCGCTGGTGGCGGTGAGCAGCACGCCCTCCGCGCCCGCCGCCTCGGCGTGGTCGGTCCGCGCGGCCGAGCCGCACTCGCGCGTCGCGTCGTCCTCGTCCCACTCCAGCCACACGAACCTGCCGGCCAGGTCCTCGGCGATCGGGGCGCAGCCGTCGAGGTTCTCCGGGTCGGACACCGGCACGACGGGCAGCGTCACGTCCAGCGCGGCGTACCCGGTGTAGCTCTTGCTGTACTGCCCGGCCTGGTTCACGCCACCCACCTCGACCCCGTCGAGCAGCGCGAACGCGTCCCGCGTGTTGGCCACCGCCAGCGCCTCGGGCGTGTTCCCGGGCGAGCCGCCGACGTCGTAGAGGTCGCCGCCGTTGCCCGCCGCCGCGACCACCACCACGCCGTGCTCGACGACCTTGCGCACGAACAGGCTGTCCGGGTCGTCCTGGCCGGCGAAGTCGCCGCCCAGCGACAGGTTGACCACGTCGAGGTGGTCGCCGAAGTCGCCGTCGCCGTTCGGGTCGAGCGACCAGTCGAGGGCCTGCCCGACCAGCTCGGTCGCGCCCGTGCAGCCGAACACCTTCAGCGCGTACAGCGACGCCTTCGGCGCGGTGCCGGGTCCGATCCTCATACCGGCCACCGCCTCGGGCGTCAACGTCGAGTAGTCGCCACCGAACGGCGTGCCGTCCGCGTTCTCGCCGTACCCGGCGGCGGTGCCCGCGACGTGCGTGCCGTGGCTCTGGCAGTCCAGGGGGTTCGGGTCGGGCGCGGGCACCGCCTGCTCCGGCTTCGACGAGTCGTAGGCGTCGCCCGCGAAGTCGTGGCCGCCGACGACCTTCGCGGTCGGCGTCCACGGCGCGGTGCGGTCGACGGCCTCGTAGGCGGCGGTGGTGCCGGGGCCGCCGAAGTCGGCGTGCGTGTAGTCGATGCCGGTGTCGATGACGCCGATGCGCAGGCCCTCGCCGTACCGGCCGGTGTCCCGCCACACCCGCGCGGCCCGCGTCAGCTCGACCGCGCCCGCGTTGCGCACCGACTTCGGCACGGTCAGCCGCACGGACTCGACCTCGGGCAACGCGGTCAGCCCCCGCAGGCTCGCGGCGTCGGCGGAGACCACGACGCCCGGCACCGCGTTGCGCGTCTTGGCGATCTCCCGGGTGGCGGCGTCCTGGCCGCGCAACGCGGTCAGCACCCGGTCGGCCTGCACGTCGACGTGCTGCCGGGCGGCCCGTGCGGCTGCCGCGGGGTCGTGCCCGCCGCGCGCCTTCTCGTCGCCGTACGCCCGGGCGGCCGGGGCCGTGGTCAGCTCGACGAACGCGGTGACCGGCCCGGTGGCGCGGGCGAGCGCCGCGCCGACCCGCTCGGACGACCCGCCGCCCGCGTGGTCGGCGCGGTTCGGCGGCAGCGGTCTGGCCGTCGGATCGGCTCCCGAGGCGCTGCCGACGAGGAGCGTGCCGAGCAGTGCGGCGGTGGCGGCGGACGCCCACACCACGCGGTGGAGTTTCATCGCGACCCTTCGTAACCGGGATTCATCGGACCACTAACCGGACACCCTCTAGACGGAGGCGCTGGAGAGCGCTATACATCCGATCTGTCGACCGGCTTTCGAGGAGGACCTGCCGTGCAGTTGCTGCGCCTGGGACCGTTGGGCTCCGAACGACCCGCCGTCCGCGCCGACGACGGCGTCACGTACGACCTGACACCGGTGGCCGACGACGTGACCGGGGCGTTCCTGGCCGACGACGGCATCGCCCGCACGCGGGCCGCGCTCGCCGCGGGCGAACTCCACCCGATCGTGGCCGACGGCGTGCGGATCGGGCCGCCCGTCGCGGGCGTCGGCAAGCTCGTCTGCATCGGCCTCAACTACCGCGACCACGCGGAGGAGACCGGCGCGCCGATCCCGGCCGAGCCGGTGATGTTCCTCAAGACGCCGGACACGATCGTCGGCCCGAACGACGAGGTGCTGGTGCCGCGCCGTTCGGTGAAGACGGACTGGGAGGTCGAGCTGGCCGTGGTCATCGGCCGCGAGGCCCGGTACCTCGAGTCCGCCGAGGAGGCCCTGACCTGCGTCGCCGGGTACGCGCTGTCCCACGACGTCAGCGAGCGCGAGTTCCAGCTCGAACGCGGCGGCCAGTGGGACAAGGGCAAGAACTGCGAGACGTTCAACCCGCTCGGCCCCTTCCTCGTGCCCGCGGACGAGGTCGGCGACCCGCAGGCGCTCGGCATGCGGCTGTGGGTCAACGGCGTGCCGCGGCAGGACTCGTCCACCAAGAACATGATCTTCCCGGTGGCCGAGCTGGTCCGCTACCTGAGCTGGTTCCTCGTCCTCCGACCGGGTGACGTCATCAACACCGGCACGCCGGCGGGCGTGGCGCTCGGCCACCCGGAGCCGAAGCCGTACCTGCGGGCGGGCGACGTGGTGGAGCTGGAGATCGACGGTCTAGGCAGGCAGCGGCAGACGCTCGGGCAGGCGTGAGGTGACCACGGTGGCGGATCGGATCGTCGCGCTGGACGTGCTGGACATCCGGTTCCCGACCTCGCGGGAGCTGGACGGGTCGGACGCGATGAACCCCGACCCCGACTACTCCGCCGCGTACGTCGTGCTGCGCACGTCGGGCGGCCCGGAGGGCTACGGGCTGGCGTTCACCATCGGCCGCGGCAACGACGTGCAGGCCGCCGCGATCCGGTCGTTGGCGCACCACGTGGTCGGCCTGCCCGTGCCGGAGACCGCCGCCGACCTGGCCGCGTTGTCCGCGGCGCTGGTCGGCGACTCGCAGCTGCGGTGGCTCGGCCCGGAGAAGGGCGTCGCGCACATGGCGCTCGGGGCGGTGGTCAACGCAGCGTGGGACCTCGCGTCACGGCGCGCGGGCCTGCCGCTGTGGCGGTTCCTGTCGGGCATGACGCCGGAGGAGATCGTCGGCCTGGTCGACTTCCGGTACCTGTCCGACGTGCTCACGCCCGACGAGGCGCTCGAGATCCTGCGCCGCGCGGAGCCGGGACGTGCCGAGCGGGCGGAAGCGCTGGCCAGGGACGGCTACCCGGCCTACACGACGTCGCCGGGCTGGCTCGGGTACACCGACGACAAGCTGGCGGGCCTGGCGCGGCAGGCGTTGGCCGACGGCTTCGACATGATCAAGCTGAAGGTCGGCGGCAGCCTGGACGACGACGTGCGGCGGATGAAGCTGGCCCGCGAGGTCGTCGGCCCGGACGTGCGCATCGCCGTGGACGCCAACCAGCGGTGGGACGTCGGCACGGCCATCGCGTGGATGCGCGAGCTGGCGCCGTTCGACCCGTACTGGATCGAGGAGCCCACCTCCCCGGACGACGTGCTGGCGCACGGCGCGATCGCCAGGGCGTTGAGCCCGATCAGGGTCGCCACCGGCGAGCACGTGCAGAACCGGGTCGTGTTCAAGCAGCTGCTCCAGACCGACGCGATCGCCGTGCTGCAGCTGGACGCGTGCCGGGTTGGTGGCGTGAACGAGAACGTGGCGATCCTGCTGCTGGCGGCGAAGTTCGGCGTGCCGGTGTGCCCGCACGCGGGCGGCGTCGGCCTGTGCGAGCTGGTCAGGCACCTGGCGATGGTCGACTTCGTGGCGGTCTCCGGCACCGTCGACGGCCGCGTCCTCGAGTGGGTCGACCACCTGCACGAGCACTTCACCGACCCCGCGGTGGTGCGCGGCGGCCGGTACGTCGCGCCCACCGAGCCGGGTTTCTCGGCCCGGCTGCGGGAGCGGACCCTGACCGACTACCGGTACCCCGACGGTCCGGTGTGGACCGAGGCGCAGGAGGAGCGGTGAGCGAGTTCGAAGGGCTGGTCGCGGTGGTGACCGGCGGCGCGTCGGGCATCGGCCTGGCCACCGCGCGGCTGCTGGCCGCCCGTGGCGCGACCGCGGTGGCGTTGGACCTGAACCCGCAGGTCGACCTCCCGCTGCACGGGATCAGGATGGACGTCGCCGACGACGCGTCGGTGCGCGCCGCGGTCGACGAGGTGGTCGAGCGGTTCGGCCGGCTCGACGTCGTGGTGAACAACGCGGGCGTCGGGGCGCAGGGCGACGTGACGGCGAACCCGGACGACGAGTGGCTCCGGGTGCTGGACGTGAACGTGGTCGGCATGGCCCGGGTCGCCCGCGCCGCGCTGCCGCACCTGCGGAAGTCGCCGGCCGCGGCGATCGTGAACACCGGGTCGATCGCGGCGTGGGCCGGTCTGCCGCAGCGCGCGCTGTACTCGGCGAGCAAGGGCGCGGTGCACGCGTTGACGCTGGCCATGGCCGCGGACTACGTGCGCGAGGGCATCCGCGTGAACGCGGTGGCCCCCGGCACGGCGGACACCCCGTGGGTGGGCCGACTGCTCGACTCGGCGCCGGACCCGGCCGCCGAGCGGGCCGCGCTGGAGGCCAGGCAGCCGCACGGGCGGCTGGTCTCGGCGGAGGAGGTCGCGGGCGCCATCGCCTACCTGGCCGGTCCGCTCTCCGGTTCCACCGCCGGCACCGTCCTCGCGGTCGACGGCGGCATGCACGGTCTGCGGTTGCGCCCGAAACCCTGAGCGGATTGAAGGGACCATGACGCGTCTCGGCATCACCATCGTCGCGGTGCGCCTCACTGCTTGCGGCTCGGTCGGAGGAGGCCGCTTCGTCACGGGGAAGGTGCAGGAGTGATCCCTCTGTCCCCCTTGGGGTTCGGCGGCGGTCCGATCGGCAACCTGTACGCGGAGGTGTCCGATGTGGACGCCTTCGGCGCGTTGGAGGCCGCCTGGGACGCCGGTGTCCGGTACTTCGACACCGCGCCGCACTACGGGCTCGGGTTGTCGGAGCGGCGGATCGGCGCGTTCCTGGCGGGTCGGCCGCGTGACTCGTTCGTCGTCTCCACGAAGGTCGGCCGGGTGTTGGAGCCGGGGTTCGGCGACGGTGACGACATGGCGAACGGGTTCGCGGTGCCCGCGACGGCGTGGCGGCGGTGGGACTTCAGCGCGGACGGCGTGCGGCGGTCGTTGGAGTCCTCTTTGGACCGACTGGGGCTGGACCGGGTCGACGTGGTGTACGTGCACGACCCGGATGCGCACGGGGAGCAGGCGCTCTCGGAGGCCGTGCCCGCGTTGCTGGCGCTGCGCGCGGAAGGCGTCGTCGGTGCGGTCGGCGTGGGGATGAACCAGTGGGAGATGCCCGCGCGGTTCGTCCGGGAGACCGACGTGGACGTGGTGCTGCTGGCCGGGCGGTACACCGTGCTGGAGCAGGGCGGTGCGGCGTTGCTCGACCTGTGCGCGGCGCGTGGCGTGTCGGTGGTGGCGGCGGGGGTGTTCAACTCCGGGCTGCTGGCCCGGCCCGACGTCGGCTCGACGTACGACTACCGGGCCGCGCCGGAGTCGTTGGTGCGGCGTGCCCGGCGGATCGCCGCGGTCTGCGCGCGGCACGGCGTGACGTTGCCGCAGGCGGCGGTGTCGTTCCCGTTCCGGCACCCGGCGGTGGTGTCGGTGCTGTTGGGCGTCCGGACGGCGGCGGAGATGCGGGCCGCGGTCTTCTCCTCGCCGGTGCCGGACGCTTTGTGGGACGACCTGCGCGAGGAGGGCCTGCTGGCGGCGTGATCCTTTCCGGTGCGGTGGCTCGGGTGTACGGTGTTGCGCGGTAAGAGCAAACCCTGGTCAGCGCCAGGTTGGTGGTTGGAGCGTGCTGGCCGTCCCGCGCGTGCGCGGGTACGGACACCGTGAGGAACAACCACACATGAACGAAGAGCTCATTTCCTTGTTCCGCGAGCACGTCGCGGCTCTCGTCCCGCTGCCCGAGGTCGACGCGGCGGCGTCCCGGATCGCGGCGGCGGTGGGCGGTTCCAGCCCGCACCTGCCCGTGACCGCGCTGGTCGCCGGCGCCTACCAGTGCCTCCTCCGCCGCATGCCGCGGTCGGATGCCTTGCGTTCGGTGGCCCGTGCGTTCCACGAGCCGATCCGCCCTTATGTGCACGACGGCACCAAGGCCGCCCTCGACGCCGCCGACGACCCGTTCACCGTGATCACCGGCATGTCCAAGGACCGCGAGGAGAACTACTTCGGCGACGACTTCGCCTTCACCCGCTCCGAGTCCGCCTCGCACTACCACGTCGACGTCCACCGCTGCTTCTACGTGCGCGTCCTCGCGGTCGCCGGCGTTCCCGAGCTGGGCGAGGTGTTCTGCGACTTCGACGCCGCGTGGATCGACGCCATCGACCCCGACCGCCACCGCGTGACCTTCCGACGACCGACCACCATCGCCCGGGGCGGCTCCACCTGCCCCTTCCACTTCGACCGCACCTAACCGCGAGAGTCCTACCTCCACGCCGCGTGAGTCCTACGTTCAGAACGCGCGTGTCCTACGTTCGCGTCGCGCGTGTCCTACGTTCGGAACACCTGAATTCAACGCTCTGAACACGGTCGGCGGGCGTCACGCCAGGTCGGACAGCCACTGCTCGACGCCCGCCACGTGCACCGTCGACCACGAACGGGCCAGTTCGGGCTGGTGCGCGGCCAGGGCGTCGACGATGGCGCGGTGCTCGGCGACGGTCCGGTCCACCGCGCCGCCCTGCGTGATGCCGCGCCAGATGCGGACCCGCACGGTCGGGCCGGCGAGGGTGTCCAGCAGCTGGGCCAGGTAGGCGTTGCCCGAGCCCTGCGCGACGGCGCGGTGGAACTCCAGGTCGTGCTCGACCAGCTCCTCCACCGACCGGGCGGACTCGGCGGCGTCGCACAACGCCCGCAGCGCCGCGACCTCGTCCGGCCCGACCCGCTGCGCCGCCATCGCCGCGGCGGCCGGTTCGAGGATGCGGCGCACCTGCAGGACCTCCAGCACGGAGTCCTCACCGCGGTGCAGGTCGAGCACGAACGACAACGCGCCGAGCAGGTCGTCGGCACGCAGGCTGGACACGTACGTGCCGTCACCCTGCCGCACGTCCAGCACCCTGACCAGCGACAACGCCTTGACCGCCTCACGCAGCGAGTTCCGCGACAGCCCGAGTCGCTCGGCGAGGTCCGCCTCGCGCGGCAGTCGGTCGCCCGGCTTCAGCTCGCCCGAGACGATCATCTCCTTGACGCGCAGGATGGCGTCGTCGGTAACTGCCACGGCGGTCCTCGACTCGTCAGCTAGACCTCGGATGTCTGGCGCCAAGTATGGGCCACGCCGAAGCGCCGCGCGGCCAACCCGCCGTGCGGCGAGACATTCACCCATCTCTACTCTATTCGGTTATCTTATAACCATACGTGACGGCGTCCGCCACTTCCGGCCATAATGGTCTGGACCATTTGAGGAGGGACCTTGGACACGGTTGTCGCAGCTCCGCGAGCACTGCTCGGTCGGGCCATCACCGGTCCCGTCAGCCTGAGGTTCAGGGCAGGCCGGATCGTCGAGGTCGTCGCGGGTTCACCACCCGACGGCGCCGAGGTGCTGACCGACGGCCTGCTCACCCCGGGCCTGGTGGACGTGCAGGTCAACGGGGCGGTCGGGGTCGACTTCGCCGAGGTGGACCCCGAAGGCATGGCGGAGGTGGCGAGAGCGCTCCCACGAACGGGGGTGACCCGTTTCCTGCCGACCCTGATCACCGCGCCGGTGCCGGTCGCCATACGCCAGGCGCACGCCGTGCTGGCGGCGTCGGCGACCCTGCCGCCGCACGCGGGCGCCAAGCCGCTCGGCGTGCACCTGGAAGGGCCGTTCCTGTCGCCGAAACGCGCGGGCGTGCACGACCCGGCGCTGATGGTGCCGCCGGGCCCGGCCGAGATCGACATGCTGCTGAACGACGGGGTGCTGCGGCACGCGTTGCGCATGGTGACGCTCGCCCCCGAGCAGCCGGGCGGCCTCGACGCCGTGCGCAGGCTGGCGGCGGCGGGCGTGCTGGTCGCGGTCGGGCACAGCGACGCGACGGGCGAGCAGACCAGGGCCGCCGCCGAGGCGGGCGCCCGCATGGTGACGCACCTGTTCAACGCCCAGCGCCCGCTCGGCCACCGCGAGCCGGGCGTGCCGGGCGTGGCGCTGGTGGACGACCGGTTCACGTTGGGCCTGATCGCGGACCTGGCGCACGTCGGCCCGGACGTCTGCCGGCTGGTCTTCAACGCCGCCGGCCACCGGGTCGCGCTGGTCACGGACGCCGTGGCCGCCGCGGGCATGCCGCCGGGTCGCTACCAGCTCGGCGGGGCGGACGTGCTGCTGGCGGAGGACGGCGTGCCGCGGTCGCCGGAGGGCACGATCGCGGGCAGCGCGCTGACGCTGGACCTGGCCGTGCGCAACATCGTGTCGGTGGGCGTGGACCCGGCGGACGCGCTGGCGTCGGCGACCGTCGTCCCGGCCGACGCGATCGGCGAGCCGACGTTGGGCCGGCTCGAGGTCGGCGCCGTGGCGGACCTGGTCTGGTGGGACGACGACCTCCGGCCGCGCAAGGTGTGGGTGGATGGCGAGGTGGTGTTCGACCGCGCGACGGCGTACGAGAACGCGACGGTCGGCGTGGCCGCCGCGGGCCGGTAGCCGTACAAGGGGAGAGGCCCGAGGGATGCGTCCCTCGGGCCTCTCCCGTGTTCTGAGCGTTGAATTCAGGTGTTCCGAACGTAGGACACGCGTGACGCGAACGTAGGACACGCGCGGCCTGAACGTAGGACTCTCGGCGCGCGAGCGTAGGACTCTCGCGGGGTCAGCGGGTGCGGGTGACCTTGTTCAGGCCGCGCGGGTTGTCGGGGTCGCCGCCGCGGGCCAGGGCCAGGCCGTGGGCCAGGCGCTGGACCGGGAGGATCTCCAGGATCGGGGCCACCTCCTCCGCCGTCTCGGCGACCGGGACGCGCAGCGCCGCCGAGACCTTGTCGGACGCCGAACCGACCGCCAGCACGTCCGCCCCGCGCCCGTGCACGGCGTCCAGGACGTCGTGCAGGGCGTCACCGCCCTTGCCCGAGCTGGTCACCGCCAGCACGGCCGTCTCCGCGTCCACCGCCGCCACCGGCCCGTGCAGCAGGTCCGCCCCGCTGTACGCGCGCGCCGCCAGGTACGACGTCTCGGCCAGCTTCAACGCCGACTCCAACGCCGTCGGCAGCGAGTAGCCGCGCCCGGTGGTCAGCACCCGGTCCACGAACCGGTACCGCTGCACCGCCTCGGCCACCGCGTCCGCCGAGGAGTCCAACGTCGCCCGCGCCAGGTCGCCCAGGTTCGACGCGGCCGAACCGTCACCGCCCCGGATCCCGTCCACCAGCAGGTACAGCGCCAGCAACGTCGCCGAGTACGTCTTCGTCGCCGCCACGGCCCGCTCCACGCCCGCGCCGACGTCCACCGCCAGCTCGGCCGCGCCGTTCAACGGCGACGACGAGGTGTTCGTCACCGCCACCGTCAGCGCACCGCGCGCGCGAGCCGACTCGGTCACCTCCAGCAGGTCCGGCGACCCGCCGGACTGCGACACCGCGACCAGCAGCACGTCGCGCAGGTCCGGCTGTGCCCCGTACAGCGTGGTCGTGGACGGCGACACCAGTCCGGCGGGCAGCTCCAGCAGCACCTCGGTCAGGTACTTCGCGTACAGCGCCGCGTGGTCGCTCGACCCGCGCGCCGCCAGCAGCACGAACCGCGGCCGGCGCTCGGCGATCACCGAGGCGACCGACGCGATGGCGTCCCGCCGCGCGAACAGGTCGGCGAAGATCCCCGGCTGCTGGTCGATCTCGGCCGCCATGTGCCTGCCGGGCTGGTGGTCGGTCATCGGAGTTCCCCTGTCGGTTCAGGTGCGGCTGACGGCGTGGAGGTGGCGGCGGCGATGCGCTCGGCCGCGGCCCGCAGGCACACCCGTGAACCGCCGTGGGTGTCCACGCGGGCGGCGGCGCCCAGGTCGGGCCCCGGCACGCCCGTCTCGACGTGCACGAGGTCTAGACCAATAGTACCCAGCGACGACACCAGCTCGCGAGCCCACGCGTGGCGGTGTGCCTCACGCGTCACCACGACGACCGGACGCCCGGCGGCCAGCGACGCGATCTCGCGCGCGGACGTCGCCGCCACCACGGAAGTACCCGGAACGAGCTCCGCCAAGTACGGCCCGAGCCCCCACGGCACGTCGCCGACCGCGATCGACGGCTCCACCGCCAGGTCCACGACCACCGGCGGCCCGGACAGCGCCAACGTGCCGCGCACCTCCAGCGCCCGCCGTGCCGCGACGAGCCCCAACCCCGGGTCGTGCGCCTCCACGGACGTCGCCGGAGCACCCAGCGCCGCCGTCCGCCGTGCCGCCTCCTCCAACCGCTCCAGCGGCAGCGCGCCCGACTCCACCGCCGCCACGATGCTGTCCACCAGCCACCGCAGCCCGTCGTCGTCCAACGGCTCGCCGCCCAGGCACAGCGCGTCCACCCCGGCCGCCAACGACCGCACCGACCCCTCGGCGAGGTCGCCGCCGACGGCCTTCATGTCCAGCCCGTCGGTGATGATCGCGCCGGTGAACCCCAGTTCCTCCCGCAGCACCCGCACCGCCACCGGGTTCAGCGTCGCCGGCGCCGGGCCCCACTGCGGCACGACGAGGTGCCCGGTCATGATCGACCGCACCCCCGCCGCCACGGCCGCCCGGAACGGCACGAACTCGACCGACGCCAGCTCCTCCGGGGTCCGCGGCAGCACCGGCAACGCCGCATGGGAGTCCACAGTGGACGCCCCGTGGCCGGGGAAGTGCTTGGCGCACGCCGCCACCCCGACCGCCTGCAACCCCTCCACGAACGCCGCCACGTGCGCGCCCGCCGCCACCGGGTCCGACCCGAACGACCGCACGCCGATCACCGGGTCCTCCAGCGTCAGCACGAGGTCCGCCGACGGCGCCAGGTCCAGGCTCACCCCGCACGCCGCCAGCCGCGCCCCGATCGACGCCGCCACCGCCCGCGTCAGCCCCACGTCGTCCGCCGCGCCCAACGCGTGGTTGCCCGGCACCTCCGACCCGCGGCCCGCGTCGAGGCGGGTGACGTCGCCGCCCTCCTCGTCGATCCCGATCACGACGTCCGCGCGCGCGCCCCTCAGCTGCGCGTTCAAGGCCGTGACCTGAGCGTCATCCACTACGTTCCGCCCGAACAGCACGACACCGCCGAGCCCGTCGGCCACCCTCTTGAGCAGCCAGTCCGGCGCGGCGGTCCCGTGGAACCCCGGCAGCAGCACACCCGACGCGAGCCGGTGCAACGACATGCGGTCCTACCCCTTCACCGCACCGGCCGTGACACCGGTGACCATCTTGCGCTGCACGATCAGGAAGAACACCAGCACCGGCAGCGTGAACAGCGCCGACGCGGCCATCGCGCCACCCCAGTCCGTGCCGAACGCCGTCTGGAACCCCGACAGCCACACCGGCAGGGTCTCCTTGGCCTGGTCCTTGACCAGCGACAACGCGAACAGGAACTCGTTCCACGCGGTCACGAACGCGAACACCGACGTGGCCACCAACCCCGGCCCGAGCAGCGGCAGGGTGACCCGGCGGAACGCGCCCCACCGGCCGCAGCCGTCCACCATCGCCGCCTCTTCGAGCTCCAGCGGGATGCCGTTGACGAACCCGCGCAGCGTCCACGCGCAGAACGGCAGCGTCACCGCGAAGTAGATCAGCGCCAACGCCGGCAGCCGGTCGAGCAGGTCGAGGTCGCGCATCATCAGGAACATCGGGATCAGCAGCGCCTCGAACGGCGCCATCTGCGCCACCAGCAGCATCATCACGAAACCCTTGCGGCCCCGGAACCGCATCCGCGACAACGCCAGCGCGGCCAGCAGGCCGATCACGATCGACGCCAGCACCGCGCTCAACGTCACCAGCAGGCTGTTGCCCAGCGAGTTCAGGAACCCGGGCTTGGCCCACGCGGTGGCGAAGTTCGAGCCCGTCACCGAGAACGGGACCAGGTCGTAACCGCTGGTCAGGAGCTCCTTGCGCGGCTTCAGCGCGGTCGCGACCATCCAGTACGTCGGGAACGCGAAGAACAACGCCACGACCAGCGCGACGACGTTCCCCGTGACCTTCCGGGCGGAGGCACTCTTCTTCGTGATCACAGCTCGCCCTCCTGGGACCGGACCAGCCTGCGCAGGTACTGGAACGTGAGCAGCCCCAGCAGCGCGACCATCACCACGGACACCGCGGCGGCCACGCCGAAGTGGCTCTTCGAGATGCCCTCCAGGTACTGGTAGACGGGCAGCGTCGTGCTGCCGCCGTCCGGGCCGCCCTTGCGCATCGCCCAGATCTGCGCGAACACCTTGAAGTCCCACAGCAGCGACAGGAACGTCACCATCAGCAACAACGGCCGCAGCTCCGGCCACGTCACGGCGCGGAACGTCTGCCACGCCGACGCGCCGTCGATGCCCGCCGCCTCGTACTGGTCCTTCGGGATCCCGATGGCGCCGGCGTAGAGCGAGAACGCCAGGAACGGCACCGCCTGCCACACGATCAGCAGCCCGATCACGGCCAGCGTCGACGTGCCGGTGGAGAACCACGAGAACCCGGCGAAGCCGTCGAAACCCAGCTTGACCAGGGTCTTGTTCAGGATGCCGTACTGCTGGTCGAAGATCCACTGGTAGACCGTGGTGGCCGCGAGCAGCGGCATCGCCCACGCCAGCAGCATCGCGACCTGCAGCACGATCCGCACGACCGGGCTGATCTGCCGCATCAGCAGCGCGATCAGCAGGCCCGCGAGGATCGACACGACGACCACGACCCCGGTGAACACCACGGAACGCACCGTGATGGCCCAGAACTCAGGGTCGCCCAGGATCTCGGTGTAGTTGTCCAGACCGGTCCACACGACCTCGCCGCGGGTCAGCTCGCGCAGGTTCAGCTTGCGGAAGCTGGTCACCAGGACGGAGAGGACGGGCCAACCGATCAGCCAGAGGATGGCCACCACGGCGGGGGCCAGCAGCAGGTAGGGCAGCGCCCGGTCGAAGGCGCCGCCCCGACGGCGCGGCGCGCCGTCCGGTGCGGCACGCCCCCGGGGGGGGCGGCGGGCCGGGGGGGGCCCCGCGGCGGGGGGGGGGGGGGGGCGGGCGCCCCCCCCGGGGGGCCCCCCCCGGCGCGGGCCGCCCCCGCGGCGTCGGTCGTGTGCACGGCCGTCATCCGATCGTCATCCGGCCAGGGTCTTCGACAAGGCCGTGTTGGCGTCGGACGCGGCCTGGTCCAGCGGCTTCGCGCCGGTCAGGTACGCCGTCAGCATGTCCTTCAGCGGGTTCTGGCCCGCCTCGACCGCGGCCCACGACGGCGTGGTCGGGGTGACCTTGCCGTTCGGGGCGGACTCGGCCAGCGCCTTGCCGATCGGGGTGGTGGCCAGCTTCGACGTGTCGGTCGAGGTGCCGGGCACCGCGCCGCCCTCGGCCAGCATGTCCTGGTACTTCGCCGAGCTGAGCAGCTTCAGGTACTCCTTGGCCAAGTCGGCGTTCTTGCTGCCGGCCGGGATGGCGAGGTTCGAGCCGCCGAGGAACACCGGGGCGGTCTTGCCCGCGGTCTTCGACGGGATCGCGAACGCCGAGGTCTTCTCCTTCAGGTCGGCGTTGGCCTTGACCGCGCCCGCGAGCTCCCACGGCAGGCCGATCATCATGCCGACCTTGCCCGTGGCGAACACCTCCATCTGCTGCGGGGTGGCCTCGTCCGCGTCCTTCGGCGCCTTGGTGCCGGAGGTGTCGACCAGCTTCTTGTAGAACTCCAGGCCGGCCTTGGCCTGCGGGGTGTCGAGCGCGCCCGCCCAGGCGGAGCCCTGCGGCTTCGCGACGTCGCCGCCCTCGTCCCAGATGAGGGACAGCAGCACGTACCAGGACTGGCCCGGCAGGTAGAGGGGCTGGAAGTCCGGGTCGGCCGCGTTGGCCGTCTTCAGCTTCTCGATCGCGGCGATCCACTCGTCACGCGACTTCGGCGCGGCGGTGATGCCCGCGGCCTCGAACAGGTCGGTCCGGTAGATGACCGTGCGGTTCGCGGCGTAGAACGGCACGCCGTACTTCTTGCCGTCCCAGGTCAGCGAGTCCTCGAGGCCGCCGAGCCACTGGTCGCCGTTGAGGCCGGAGGCGTCCGCGCTGAGGTCGGTCAGCGTCTCCTCGGCCGCGAACTTCGCCGTCTGGGTGTTGCCCAGCTCGATGACGTCCGGCGGGTTGTTGCTGGTCAGCGCGGTGGTCAGCTTCTCCTGGATGCCGTTCCACTTCTGGATCTCGTACTTGACGGTGACGCCGGGGTGCGAGTCCTGGAACTCCTTGTTCAGCGCGTCGGTCAGGGTGGTCGGCGCCGAGCCGTCCATCAACCAGACCGTCAGCGTCTTGGGTTCTCCGGAGTTTCCGCTGCCGCCGTCGGAGCTCGTGCCACATCCGGCCACGGCCACCGCGAGTGCGGCGGCACCTACGGCCAGTCCTCTCCAGCCCTTCACGTTGTGCGCCCTTTCCCCATGCCCCGATCCCGCGACCGGAACTCCAAAGTGGTGTAGACCAATGCGGCCTAGAGTGTGCCTCGCCACAGGGCATGTCAAGGCCGTTGCTGGACCGTTGCAAAGTCATCGGATCAATTTCTTGGCGCTTGTCGGGGGTTCGGGCGCACGATCCGACGAGGACAAGGCATCCTGTGTCTGGGAGCGCTGGCAAGGTCGGCTGGCAAGGGGCGAGGAGGAAGGCATGCTCGAGACGAGCCCTGCGACTGGCGTGGACGCCAGGACTCGCGCGCAGCGCGAGCCGAAGTACTGGGGACTCAAGCGGCATCTGCTCGACCTCCTGCGCGCGTTGCCGCCAGGATCGCCGATCCCGACGGAACGGTCGCTGGCGGCGGAGTTCGACGTGTCGCGCACGACGGTGCGGCAAGCGCTTGCCGAACTGACCGTGGAGGGTCGGTTGCTGCGCGTGCAGGGCAAGGGCACGTTCGCCGCGGAACCCAAGGTGGCGCAACGGCTCCAGCTGTCGTCGTACACAGAGGACATGAAAGCCCAGGGCAGGCAGCCGTCGTCGCGGTTGATCGAGGCGTCGGAGATGCCCGCCGAGGCCGAGCTGGCCAGGCTGCTCGGCGTGCGGGCGGGCGCGAAGGTGCTCCGGCTGCACCGGCTGCGACTGGCCGACGGCGAGCCGATGGCGATCGAGACCACGCACCTCGCGCTGGGCCGGTTCCGCGGTCTGCGGCGCTACCTCGCGCCGGGCGCGTCGCTGTACCAGGTGCTGCGGGAGCGGTTCGGCGTCGAGATGGGGCACGCGGAGGAGACCATCGAGACGGCGCTGGCGTCGCCGGAGGAGGCGGAGCTGCTCGGGGCCGACATCGGCCTGCCGATGCTGCTGCTGTCGCGGCACTCGTTCGACACGGAGGGCAACCCGGTGGAGTGGGTGCGCTCGGTGTACCGGGGCGATCGCTACAAGTTCGTGGCGACCCTGAACCGGCCCGCCGGCTAGGCCTCGACGCCGCCCGGCCACGACGTGGGCCGGGCGGCGTACCTCTCGCGGTGCTGTCGCGACGTTGTCGCGTGCCTCGCGGGCTTGCGTTGCGGATGTGCCTCGTGCACCTGCCTCGCGCAGCGTGCTCGCAAGACGTGCTTCGCAAGCGTCCCCCGCCCAGGGGGACCCCTGCTTTTATCCTGCCGGCCACCACCGACGGTCCGGGGGTGCTCCGCTCGGCCTGTGGACAACCGCGAGAGCAGAATGGCTCTGTGGCGGAAACTGTGGTGTGGGGCACGGGCCGGGCGAAGGCCGTGCTGGCGACGACCATCCTCGGGTCGGGCATGGCGATGCTCGACAGCACGATCATCAACGTCGCGCTGCCCCGCATCGGCGCCGAGCTCGAAGCCTCCGTGGCAGGCCTCCAGTGGATCCTCGACGGCTACCTGCTGGCACTGGCCTCGCTGATCCTGATCGCGGGCTCGCTCGGCGACCGGTACGGCCGCCGCCGGGTCTTCACCTTCGGCGTCCTCTGGTTCGGCGCCGCGTCCCTGCTCTGCGGCCTCGCGCCGACCACCGAACTGCTGGTCGTCGCCCGCGTGCTGCAAGGCATCGGCGGCGCGCTGCTCACCCCCGGCTCGCTCGCCATCCTCCAATCGGTGTTCGCCCGCGCCGACCGAGGCCGGGCGATCGGCGCCTGGTCCGGCCTGTCCGGCGTCGCCACGGCGATCGGGCCGCTGCTCGGCGGCCTGCTGGTGCAGGCCTGGTCGTGGCGGCTCGCGTTCCTGATCAACCTGCCGATCGCGGCCCTGTGCGTGTGGCTGGCCCGCCGCCACGTGCCCGAATCCCGCGACGAAGCCCTCACCGGCCGCCCGAACATCGGCGAGTCGGTCATCGGCGCCATCGGCCTCGCCGGCATCACCGGCGCGCTGGTCGAGGCCCCGGTCCGGGGCCTCGACGCGCTCGTGGTCACGGCCGGGGTCCTCGGCGTTCTCAGCCTGGTGGTGTTCGTCGTGCTGCAACGCCGGGGCAGCGACCCGCTGGTGCCGCCGCAGCTGTTCGCCAACCGGACGTTCGTGCTGTCCAACGCCCTGACGTTCCTCGTCTACGCGGCCCTGGGCGGGGTGATGGTGCTCATGGTGCTGCAGCTGCAGGTGTCGCTGCACTACTCGCCGACGGCGTCCGGCCTGGCCAGCGTGCCCATCACGCTGATCCTGCTCGCCCTGTCCGCCCGCTCCGGCGCGCTCGCCCAGCGGATCGGGCCGCGCGCCCAACTCGTCGGAGGACCGGTCCTGATCGGCGTCGGCATGCTGATGCTGCGCTGGGTCGAGCCGGGCGCGGGCTACTGGACCGGCGTGCTGCCCGGCCTGCTGGTGTTCGGCTTCGGCCTGGCGGCCGTGGTCGCGCCGGTGACGGCGACCGTGCTGGCCGCCGCGCCGGACCGGTACGCGGGGGTCGCCTCGGGCGTGAACAACGCCGTCGCCCGCACCGGCAGCCTGGTCGCGGTGGCCGTGCTGCCGGCCGTGGCGGGCCTGACCGGCGCCCAGTACGCCGACCCGACCGCGCTCACCGAGGGCTGGCAGACGGCCCTGCTGGTGTGCGCGGTCGCGTCGGTCGTCGGCGGGCTGATGGCGATCGGCGTGGACAACCGCGTCCTGGAACCCACCCCCGAAGTGCCCGAGTGCCACAGCTGCGGCGTCGACGGCCCGCCCGCGCGCGTGCCCGAGTCACTCGGGGACCCCGACTGACTCAGAGGTAGCGGGCGAACACCTCCGGGTCGACGTTCCCGCCGGACAGCACGGCCACGGTCGGGCCGGAGGACGGCCGCGCGAGGTGGGCGGCCACGGTCACCGCGCCGCTGGGCTCCACCACGAGCCGCGCCCGCCGGGCCAGCACGCCGACCGCCTCGCCGATCTGCTCCTCGGACACCGTCACGATGTCGTCCACGTGGGCGCGCAGGTGCTCGAACGTCAGCTCGGACGGCTCGGCCCGCAGCCCGTCGGCGATCGTCCGGGCGCGGTCGGCCGCCGGCCACCGGACCAGCGTGCCGGCCCGCAGCGACTCGGCCGCGTCACCGGCCAGCTCCGGCTCCACCCCGACCACCCGCGTGGACGGGCTCAGCGCCTTCACCGCCGCGGCCACACCCGAGATCAGCCCGCCGCCGCTGACCGGCACCAGCACCGTGGCCACGTCCGGCTTCTCGGCGATCACCTCCAGCCCGACGGTGCCCTGACCTGCGATGACGTCCGGGTGGTCGAACGGCGGGATCAGCGTCGCGCCCCGTTGCGCCACCAGTTCGGCGGCCCGCGCCTCCCGCAAGGCCATCGGCACCTGGACGACCTCGGCGCCGTGCGAGAGGGTCGCCTCGACCTTGACCCGGGGCGTGTCGTCCGGCACGACGATCACCGCGGGCACGCCGAACAGCTTCGCCGCGTAGGCGACGGCCTGGGCGTGGTTCCCGCTGGAGTAGGCGACGACGCCGCGCGCCCGCACGTCCTCGGTCAGCCGCGCCAGCGCGTTGTACGCGCCGCGGATCTTGAACGCGCCGACCGGTTGCAGGCTCTCCGGCTTGAGCCACAACCCGTCGTCGAACCGCAGCAGGGGAGTGCGGACCGCCGCGCCCTCGATGCGGTCGGCGGCGGCCCGGATGTCGGAGATCGTGACGAGTCCCATGCGTCGATCCTCACCCCTGCGGCGGTGTGATGAGTACACGGGTCGTTACCGGAACTCCTCCTGCCTCACCCGCCTGGGCCAACAACATTCACACGTCCGTGGCTTCGTTGGCCGAATCGCTTACTTCTGGCAAAACCGCCCGAATCGGTGATCGACTCACTACCTTGAGTGAGAGTTAACTGTCAAACGCTACACAGCGCAGTCATGTCGGCGTGTCCTGTGACACACTTCGCCCTCAGATGGCTCGGGCCGTAACAGGTCACGGAGTCATAACGTCGCCCGAACGGGTGAGTACTGGTCGGTAGAGATCGGGAGGAGTGCCATGCGGGACGCACGAGCGCCGTCGCCGTGTGCTTCGCCGAGCTCCACCACGGACTTGAGGACTCGAGCCCGGGCGACGACACGGGCGAGAAGTAAAGGGGTGGGGCGACCCCTGCCGCCGCCCCACCACCCGTCCCCCTAGAGCCCCCGAGAGCGGTCCCTGCAACCAGGCTCTCGGGTTCCCTGCACCCGAAGATGAGGGAGACGCCTAATGAACCGCACGAGTGCGGTCCGCCTTGCCACGGCCGTCCTGCTGGCCACCGGCACGGCTACAGCTCTCAGCGTACCGGCCATCGCGGCGCCCGCCGCCCCCCAGGGCGCAAGCCCGGCCGACACGGAGAGCTACCCCGCCGAGTTGCTCCAAGCGGCGCAACGTGACCTGGGCCTGACCGCCGAACAGGTCACCGCCCGTTTGGCGAGTGACACCCGGGCGGGTGAGGTCGAGTCCGCGGCGCGGTCCGCGGTCGGCAGCGCCTACGCGGGCTCGTGGATCAACGCGGCGACCGGCAAGCTGGTGGTCGCGGTGACCGACTCGGCGAAGGCGGGCGCGGCCCGTGCCGCGGGCGCCGACGCCAAGTACGTCGCCTTCTCCCACCAGCAGCTGACCGGCGCGAAGTCGACGATCGACACCCTGTCGGCACCGTCGTCGATCACCGGCTGGCGGGTCGACGAGCAGACGAACTCGGTCGTCGTCGAGGTCAACCGCTTCCAGCGGGACGCGGCGGCGGAGGCGTTCCTCGCCTCGGCCAAGTCGGTCAGCCCGTCGGTGCGGGTGGTCGAGGTCGACCAGAGCCCGACCACCCTCTACGACACCCGCGGCGGCGACGCGTACTACATCGGCAGCGGCCGGTGCTCGGTCGGCTTCGCGGTGAGCGGCGGTTTCGTCACGGCGGGTCACTGCGGTCGGGTGGGCAACGCGACGACCGGCTACAACCGCGTCTCGCAGGGCTCCTTCGCGGGCTCGTCCTTCCCCGGCAACGACTACGCCTGGGTGCGGACGAACTCCAACTGGACCTCGCGCCCCTGGGTCAACCGCTACAACGGCTCCAACGTCACCGTGACCGGCTCCACCTCGGCGGCGGTCGGCGCGGCGATCTGCCGTTCCGGCTCGACCACCGGCTGGCGCTGCGGCACCGTCCAGGCGAAGAACTCGACGGTGAACTACCCGCAGGGCACGGTGTCCGGCCTGACCCGCACCAACGCCTGCGCCGAGCCCGGTGACTCGGGCGGCTCCTGGGTCGCGGGCTCCGGCTACAGCCAGGCCCAGGGCGTGACCTCCGGCGGTTCGGGCAACTGCTCCTCCGGCGGCACGACCTACTTCCAGCCGGTCGGCGAGATCCTCAGCGCCTACGGGCTGAGCCTGACCCGCGGCTGAGCTCACGCGCGGTCGTCCCCCCTGCGGGCCGCGCACTGATCGCGAAGAACGCCCCCGGGCCATCGGCTCGGGGGCGTTCTGCGGTGTCAGGTCAGTCGGACCTTCAACCAGGCCGCGGCGGCCCGCGGATCCTCGGCCTCGGTGACGGCGCGCACGACCACGACCCGCTCCGCGCCCGCCGCCAGCACCTCCGGCAGCCGGTCGGCGTCGATGCCGCCGATGGCGAACCACGGCCGGTCGGTCGTGCCCGCCGTGGAGCGCACCAGGTCGAGGCCCGGCGCGGGACGGCCCGGCTTCGTCGGCGTCGGCCAGCACGGCCCGGTGCAGAAGTAGTCCACCCCCGGCTCGACGGCCGCCGCACGCGCCTGCCCCACGTCGTGGGTGGAGCGGCCGATCACCACGTCGTCGCCGACGACCCGGCGCGCGAGCGGCACCGGCAGGTCGTCCTGCCCCAGGTGCAGCACGTCGGCGTCCACGGCGAGCGCCACGTCCGCCCGGTCGTTGACCGCGAGCAGCGCGCCGTGCCGCGCGCACGCCTCCGCGAGCACCTCCAGCGCCGCGATCTCCTGCTTGGCTTCGAGGCCCTTGTCCCGCAACTGCACGATGTCGACGCCGCCCGCGAGCGCGGCGTCCGCGAACTCGGCGAGGTCGGGCCGCGCGGGCGTGCAGAGGTAGAGCCGCGCGTCGGCGAGCCGCCGCCTGATCTGCGTTCCGTCGAGTCCTGGCACGGGCGGCACGGTAACCGCCCGCCCGTTTCGTGCGCTACGGTGGACGTGGTCCGCACGGGAGCCTGGAACACACCGGGCTGAGAGGGAGCGTGGTTCGCTCCGACCGTCGAACCTGATCCGGGTCATGCCGGCGCAGGGAGCGTGAGTGCCTTGGCAATGCGAGTGACCGTCCTCGGCGGTGGCGTCATCGGGCTGTCCACGGCCTGGTACGCCGCGCGCGCCGGTCACGCGGTGGAACTCGTCGACCGCGGTTCGCCGCACGGCGGTTCGTGGGTCGCGGGCGGGATGCTCGCGCCGATCACCGAGGCGTGGCCGGGTGACGAGGACGTGCTGGCGCTCGGCGTCGAATCGCTGGAGCTGTGGCCGGAGTTCGCGCGTTCGCTCGGCGTCGAGCTGAGTCCCGCGGGGACGTTGGCGGTGGCGGTCGACCGGGCCGATGTCGAGGTGCTGGGCCAGTTGTGCGCATACCTGGGCCGGATGGGACGGTCGGCGTCCCGGTTGACCGGGCGTGAGCTGCGCGCGCTGGAGCCCGGTCTCGGCCAGGTCCGAAGTGGACTGTCGGTGCCCGGTGACGTCGCCGTGGACAACCGGGCGTTGCTGCGCGCGTTGCGGGAGGCGTGCGCCGCCGACGGTGTCGTGTTCGCGGCGGAGCCCGCCGCGGAGCCGGACGTGACGGTGATCGCGGCCGGCGCGTGGAGCCGCGACCTGCACCCGTTGCTGCGCGACGTTATCCGGCCGGTGAAGGGCGAGATCCTGCGGCTGTCGGCCCGGCCCGGCGCGTTGCCGCCGCCCCGGCACACGATCCGCGCGCACGTCTCCGGCCGCCCCGTCTACCTGGTGCCGCGCGAGGGCGGGTTCGTGCTCGGCGCCACCCAGTACGAGGCCGGTTTCGACGGTGACGCGACCGTGGGCGGCGTGCGCGACCTGCTGCGCGACGCCGAGGTGGTCTGGCCGGGCATCGCCGAGTACGCGATCGCCGAGGTCGCCGCCGGGTTCCGCGCGGGCAGCCCCGACAACGCGCCGGTGATCAAGTGGCTGGAACCCGGAGTGCTGGCCGCCACCGGCCACCACCGCAACGGTCTGCTGCTCGCGCCCGTCACGGCGCGGCGGGTGCTCGCCCTGCTCCGCGAAGGAGGAAACAGTCGGTGAAGGCGAAGGTCAACGGTCTGGAGCGGGAACTGGCCGACGGGTCGACCGTCGCCACCGTGCTGGCGCTGCTCGACGCGCCGCCCCGCGGTGTCGCGGTCGCGCTGGACGGCGAGGTCGTGCCGCGCGCGGCGTGGGGGACGACGGTGCTGTCCGACGGGGCCGCGGTCGAGGTGCTGACCGCCGTGCAGGGAGGGTGACGTGGACGACCCGTTGGTGATCGCCGGGCGCGAGTTCGGCTCGCGCCTGGTCATGGGCACCGGTGGTGCGGCGAACCTGTCGGTGCTGGAACGCGCGCTGGTGGCGTCCGGCACGGAGTTGACGACGGTCGCGATGCGGCGCCTGGACTCGTCCGGTGGCGGCGTGCTCGACCTGCTGGGCCGGCTGGGCATCCCGGCGCTGCCGAACACGGCCGGCTGCCGCACCGCCGCGGAGGCCGTGCTGACGGCTCGGCTGGCGCGGGAGGCGTTGGGGACGGACTGGGTGAAGCTGGAGGTCGTCGCCGACGACCAGACCCTGCTGCCCGACCCGGTGGAGCTGCTCGACGCGGCGGAGCAGCTGGTCGACGACGGGTTCGTGGTGCTGCCCTACACGTCCGACGACCCCGTGCTCGCGGTGCGCCTGGAGCAGCTCGGCTGCGCCGCCGTCATGCCGCTGGGGTCGCCGATCGGGACGGGGCTCGGGATCCGCAACCCGCACAACATCGAGCTGATCGTGTCGCGCGCGTCCGTGCCGGTGATCCTCGACGCGGGCGTCGGCACGGCGTCGGACGCGGCGTTGGCGATGGAGTTGGGCTGTTCGGCCGTGCTGCTGGCGACCGCCGTGACGAGGGCGCAGGACCCCGAACGGATGGCGGCGGCGATGCGCGCGGGTGTGGAGGCCGGTCGGCTGGCCAAGCTGGCGGGGCGGATCCCGAAGCGGTTCTGGGCGCACGCGTCGAGTCCGGCAGTGGGGTGATTGCGGGGCACGGCATGATGGATGCTCATCGTGTCCGTCTGCCCGAGGAGGAGTGCCGTGACGGCCGACCAGGTCGAGGACGCCACCGCCCGGCTGTACCTCGCGATCGGCAGGCTTTCCCGGCTGCTGCGGCGCACGGGGTCGCCCGGGCTCGGGCCGGGTGCGGTGTCGGCGCTGGCCACGTTGGCGCGGTGCGGTCCCATGCGGTTGGGCGACCTGGCCGCCAAGGAGGGCGTCGCGCCGCCGACGTTGTCGCGGATCGTGGCGGCGCTGGTGGAGGCCCGGTACGTGCGGCGTGAGCCCGACCCGCAGGACGGGCGGGCGTGGCTGGCGACGCCGACGCCGGAGGGCGTGACGATGGTGTCGGGCGTGCGGTCGGCGCGGGTGCGCGAGCTGCAGCGGCGGATCGAGGAGCTGGCGCCGGAACACCGTGACGCGCTCGTCAACGCCCTGCCGGCGCTGGAGGAACTGGTCGGCGAGGTCGGCTGACCGGAGTTGTCCACAGCCGGCGCTCGCGGCCTCGGAATCGTCGTACCGGTGTGGCAGGGTAAAAGCAGGGGTCCCCTTGCCGGGGACGCCTGCGAAGCGTTCCGTTGTCGAGGATGCCTGTGAGGCGTTCCGTTGCCGGGATGCCTGCGAAGCGTTCCCCCGGCCGGCGATGCCGGCGGTGCGTTCCCCTTGTCGAGTGCCGGCGGAGCGTCGGCTGGATGGCCCGCGGCGGAACGTCGACCGGCGCGACCGGCAGCCGCGTCGCCGCACCGGTGGTCACACCTGCGCGGACCCGTCGGCTGGGACGGCAGCCTGGTTCAGCTCCCCGGCGAACTCCGCCAACACCGCCGGGGACGCCAAGCGCACGAACGCCGAATCCGGGCCGAACCAGTCCTCCCAGACCTGTCGCACCACCTCGGGCGTGATGGTGACACCCCGATCGAGCAGCGCCGCGAACGCCCTGGCTTCCGGCTCGTACTCGTCCTGCGGCGCCTCGAAGGCGAGCAGTGATTCCGGATCCCACCTGCTCACGACGTCGAGAACGCGGGCACGCAGCAGCGCACGGGTTCGGGCAGCACGTGGCACGGCCCCAGTCTCAGACGCGGGGGGCCGCCGAACCAAGCGAATAGTTCGAGCCGCGGACAGAGCGGATCGCCGGCCTCCCGCTCTCAAGGCACGCGGACCGCCGACGCCGAAGATCGTTCCCGACCGACTCGCGATGCCGGCCGGGAAGCGCCCGCGGCCACCGTGAGCAGCCACGCCACCAGCACCGCGAAGAACGCGCCCACGGTGTTGTTGATGAAGTCCTGCGCCTCGCACACCCCGATCGCGGTCAACGCCTGCACGAACTCCACCGCCCCGCTGAACGCCGCCGCCACGCCCAGCACCGCGAACGGCCGCCGCGTGGCGAGCGTGCCGAAGAACGCGAACGGCACCAGCATCAGCAGGTTCAGCCGCGCCAACGAGCCCGCCATCGAGAACTCGTTGGCGACGCACATCCCGATCGGGTCGGTCGTGGCGACCGAGAACGACCCGCCCGGCCGCGCCAAGGTCACCGCCAGCGCCAACGCCATCCCGCACCCGGCCAGCACGGCGGGCAACGCCGCCCACCCGCGCCGCCGCGCCACCACGAAACCGACCGCACCCAAGAACACCGACCCCGCGAACAACGCCGCCACCGCCTCCGGCTGGCTCAACACCAGCTCGGCCACGTAGGCGTCCTGAAGTGCGCTCATGCCATACAAGACGCATGAGTTCCACAGCGGTGGCTTAGAGCATCCTTAGAACCGGTACCGCAGCACCCGGCCCACGTCCCTGACCTTCGGCAACCGCGCCATCACCCACATCGGGACGCGCGCCGGCCACGGCTCGGCCGCGATCTGCGGCAACTCCACCGACCGCACCGCGTCCACGCACCTCAACCCGTCGTGCCAGCCCTCCACGACGGCCGGGTCGTCCAACCCCCAGTGCAGCGTCGCACCCGCCCGCCGCACGGCCGGCACGAACTTCTGCAACCTGATCCCGAACGACCCGTACACGTCGAACAGCAGCTCACCCCGGCCGAACCGCCCCGTGACCCGCCGCACGAGCCCTCGCACCTCGTCCCCGGTCAGGTACATGGTCAGGCCCTCGAACACGGCGACCACGGGCCGGTCCGCGGGCACCTCGTCCCACCACCCGCTGTCGGTGACGGACGCGTGCACCAGCCGGTAGTCCCCGGCCGGCACGTCCAGCAGCCGTTCCCGCAGCGCGGCGACCGCCGGCAGGTCGACGTCCACCCACCGCACGCCCGACCCGAACGCCATCCGCTGCGCCCGCGTGTCCAACCCGCACGCCAGGTGCAGCACGGTCGCGGACGGGTGCCGGGCCAAGAAGTCGGCGGTCCAGTCGTCCAGCAGCTTCGCGCGCATGGCGACCCCCGCCGCCGTCGACGCGGTGATGCCGGTCCGGGGGAAGTCGTACTCGATGCGCGACACGGCGTCGAGCGCCGCCACGTCGCCGAGGATCGGGCGCTGAGCGCGGGCGTCGAGCGCCCGCGCGTACAGCGTCGCCAGCATCGTCTCGGGGGCGCCGGTCAGGTCGACCTTCACCCCCTCGACGCTAGCCCTCCAACCGCCACAGCGGCGACACGGGACCGACCCCGCCACCCAACGGGTACGCGGCGGCCACCGAGCGGACGATGAAGTCCTTGCCGAACCGCACCGCTGTCGGCACGTCCGCACCCCGCGCGAGCTGCGACGCGATCGCCGACGCCAGCGTGTCACCGCTGCCGTGCGTGTGCTTCACGTCGTAGCGCGGCCCGAGCAGCTCGACGAACTCCGCGCCGTCGTACAGCACGTCGAGGCACTCCGGGTCGTCCCACAGGTGCCCGCCCTTGACCAGCACCCACCGCGGGCCCATCGCGTGCAGCGCCTCGGCGGCTTTGCGCTGGTCGGCACGGCTGCGCACGTCGATGCCGGTGAGCAGCCGCACCTCGTCGAGGTTCGGCGTCACCAGCGTCGCCCTGGGGAACAGCAGCGTCCGCAACGCGTCCAGCGCGTCATCGGCCAGCAGCTGGTGCCCGTGCATCGACGCGGCCACCGGGTCGACCACGAACGGCCCGACGTCGACCCGGTCCACCGCCGCCGCGACCGCCTCGATGATCGCCGCCGACGCCAGCATCCCCGTCTTCGCCGCGTCCACCCCGATGTCCGTGGCCACCGCCTCGATCTGCGCGGCCACCACCTCGGGCGGCACCTCGGTGTACCCGGTGACGCCCAGCGAGTTCTGCACGGTCACCGCCGTGACCGCCGTCATCCCGTGCACGCCGCACGCGAACAGCGTCCGCAGGTCGGCCTGCAGGCCCGCACCACCGCCGGAATCCGATCCGGCGATGGTGAGGACCCTCGGTGGCGTGGCGGCCATCAGCGCGTCCCGGCCGGGCTCACGCGTGCCCCCATCAGTCGACCACCGGCAGGTACACCTTGGCCCCGTGGTCGGTGAACTCGTGCGACTTCTCCGACATGCCCGCCTCGATCGCCTCCACAGTGGACAGACCGCGCTCCTCCGCGTACCGCCGCACGTCCTGGGTGATCTTCATCGAGCAGAACTTCGGCCCGCACATCGAGCAGAAGTGCGCCGTCTTCGCGGGCGCCGCGGGCAGCGTCTCGTCGTGGTAGGACCGCGCCGTGTCCGGGTCCAGCGACAGGTTGAACTGGTCCTCCCACCGGAACTCGAACCGCGCCTTCGACAGCGCGTCGTCCCAGTCCTGCACGCCCGGGTGTCCCTTGGCCAGGTCGGCCGAGTGCGCCGCGATCTTGTACGTGATCACGCCGGTCTTCACGTCGTCCCGGTTCGGCAGGCCGAGGTGCTCCTTCGGCGTGACGTAGCACAGCATCGCCGTGCCCAGCCAGCCGATCTGCGCCGCCCCGATCGCGGAGGTGATGTGGTCGTACGCGGGCGCGATGTCCGTGGCCAGCGGCCCGAGGGTGTAGAACGGCGCCTCGCCGCACCACTCCTCCTCCAGCCGCACGTTCTCCGCGATCTTGTGCATCGGCACGTGACCGGGGCCCTCGATCATCACCTGCACGTCGTGCGACCGGGCGATGTGCGTCAACTCGCCCAACGTCCGCAGCTCGGCGAACTGCGCCTCGTCGTTGGCGTCCGCGATCGAACCCGGCCGCAGGCCGTCACCCAGCGAGAACGTGACGTCGTACGTGCGCAGGATCTCGCACAGCTCCTCGAAGTGCGTGTAGAGGAAGCTCTCCTTGTGGTGCGCCAGGCACCACGCGGCCATGATCGACCCGCCGCGCGAGACGATGCCCGTGACCCGCTTGGCGGTCAGCGGCACGTACCGCAGCAGCACGCCCGCGTGCACCGTCATGTAGTCGACGCCCTGCTCGGCCTGCTCGATCACGGTGTCGCGGTAGACCTCCCACGACAGCTTCGCCGGATCGCCGTCCACCTTCTCCAACGCCTGGTAGATCGGCACCGTGCCGATCGGCACGGGCGAGTTGCGCATGATCCACTCGCGGGTCGCGTGGATCCGCTTGCCCGTGGACAGGTCCATGATCGTGTCGGCGCCCCACCGCGACGCCCACACCATCTTCTCCACCTCCTCCTCGATCGAGGAGGTCACGGCCGAGTTGCCGATGTTCGCGTTGACCTTCACCAGGAACTTCTTGCCGATGATCATCGGCTCGGCCTCGGGGTGGTTGCGGTTGAGCGGGATGACCGCCCGGCCGATCGCCACCTCGTCCCGGACGAACTCCGGGCTCATGCTCTCGCGGGCCGCCACGAACCGCATCTCCGGCGTGATGATCCCCGCCTTGGCGTACGCCAGCTGGGTCACCGCCCCGTCGACCGGCTCGCGCCGGGCGACCCAGTCCGCGCGCAGCTTGGGAAGTCCACTGTGGACGTCGATGGTCGCGTTGTCGTCGGTGTACGGACCGGAAGTGTCGTACAGGTCGACGTGATCGCCGTTGGTCAGCTCCACCCGGCGGAACGGGACCCGCACACCCTCGTCCACCTCGCGGTAGACCTTGTGCGAGCCCGAGATCGGCCCGGTGGTGACGCTCGGCTTGACCGAACGGTCGTCAAGTGCCGTCACGACAGTCCTCCCTACGCCGGCATTACCCGGTCAGGTTCAGGCGGTCGGCGGCACCGGAGCCGTTGCGCTCCAGCCGCCCTCTCAGCCCGCTGTGGCGCGAGCTCCCGCGTGTTTTGAGTTTTGTGTGTGTCGAGCTTGTCGGCCTGACCATAGCCACGGCCCGGTGCGGATGCCAAGGTGCGGATGCCAAGCGCCACCGTTTGCGCGTACCTTTCTCCGCGTGGCTGATCACCAGCCGTTCCCGCCCGGCGCCCGGCGCGTGGCCCGCCCCGCCGCCGTCTCGCCGTGCCCGTCGTGCGGCGACCTCGCGGGCCGCGGCTACCCGGCGTGCCGGTTCTGCGCGGAGCTCGTCGACCAGTACTGGCTGCTGGACTGGCAGGAGCTGCTGGCCGCCGAACAGCTCGCCGAGGGCGGCGCGGGCGAGCGCGAGCTGGCCGAGCTCGTGCTGGCCGACGAGGTGGGCAGGCACCCGTGGACGTGCACCGACTGGGCGATGACGCTGCTCGCGTGCAGCCAGTGCGGCGAGGAGCTGGCCACCGGGCCCGCCGACTGCGTCCGCTGCGCCATGGCCGACGGCCTGCGCTGGTCGTGGGACCACGCCGGGTACCCGCGGGCCATCGACGCGGGCGAGCACGCGTTGCGCGTGGCCAGGGCGACGTTGCGCGCACCGCACCGCGCCCGTGCGGCGACCGTCGGCGCGTGGCGGCTGCTGGTGCCGTTCCTGCTGGTGGGGGAGTTGCCGACGGTGGGGCAGGTGCGGCGGATCAGGGCCGCGGTGCTCGCCGGCGCGTACGCCGACCTGGCCGGCTGCGCCACGCACGTCGAGCTGGCGTCGTACCCGGAACTGCCGTGGCGGCGCCCCGAGCGCTCAGCGCGCGTCGACCACCAGGCGAAGGCCCAGCGCGACCAGCACGCCACCGCGGACGCGGTCCAGGGCGCGCCGAGCTCCGGCCCGGGCGAGCCGGCCGCGGACCCGGTCTAGGACGTCGACCAGCACCAGGTGCCACCCGGTGTCGGCGGCCACCCGGGCCGGCGCGAACAGCAGGAGCGTGCCGCGGCTCGCGTCGGCGGGCGGGAACTGCGGCAGGAACGAGATCACAGGTCACCCATTGGAGTGATCCTCAAAAAGGCATGAACAAAAACGCCGTTACCGCCACCCTGAAACGTCGGTTGAACAACGAGGCCCGCAACTAACCCCGCCCCACACCACCCAGCCGCAACCTCACCACCCGATCCACCCCCCGGCCACCACGACCACCCGCCCCCACCCCCGCCACCCCTGCCGCCACCTCAGCCACCTGCCCCACATCGCCCCGCCGCCACAGCACCGCGCCCCGCCGCCGCGCCCCCGACCGCGACCGCGACCGCGACCGCGACCCCAGCACTCCCACCGCCTGCCCGACCCGCACCGGCGACACGCACTGCGGCCCCGCGCCGTCGCCCGTCGCCGCTGTCCGCCGGCTGGAGAACCCGCCCGCGCACGGCCGTCCCGGCCCACCTCCCTGCCTGGAGCCGCCTCGCCGCGCTTGGAGCCGCCTCGCCCGGCCGCCCGATCCGGCCCGTGGCCGATCCCGCCCGTCACCCCCGATCCGGCCCGACCCCGCGCCCCCGGCCGCCCACCCCAACTACGCTCACCCCCGTGATCACGCTGACCGCCCGCCTGTCCCCGTCGGCCCTGGACACCCGCCGCGGCGTGGTCCGCCTGCACCCGGAGGTGCTGGACGCGTTGGGCCTGCGCGCGTGGGACGCGGTGCGGCTGACCGGCGCCCGGGTGAGCGCCGCCCTGGCCGCCGCGACGGCCGGCGACGGCCCGCCCGGCGTGGTGCTGGTCGACGACGTGACCCTGTCGAACCTCGGCGTGGTGGAAGGCTCGGAGGTCGTGGTGGCCCCGGTGGACGTCGCCGCCGCCCGCTCCGTCACCGTGGCCGGATCGCGGTTGGCCAGCACGTCGCTCACCCCCGAAACGCTGCGCATGGCGCTGACCGGCAAGGTGCTGACCGTCGGCGACGCCGTCTCCCTGCTCCCGCAGGACCTCGCCCCGCCGCCCGGCTCCGACGTGAGCGCCACGCGGCGCAAGCTGTCCAACGCCATCGGCATGACGTGGACCAACGAACTGCTCACCATCACCTCCGCCGACCCGGCCGGGCCGGTCGCCGTGCAGCCGTCGACGGTGGTCGGCTGGCGCGACGGCGCCCGCACGGGTGACGCGCCCGCGGTCGTGTCGGGAGGCGGCGGCACGACGACCATGAGCGTGACCGCGGCGGCAACCGCGGGGTTGAGCACGCCGTCGGAGGTCGAGGTCACGACGCCCGCCGTGCCGGTGGCGGACCTGGTCGGGCAGCAGGAGGCCGCGAAGCGGTTGGCGGAGTGGTTCGACCTGACGTTCAGCCACCCGGAGCTGCTGGCACGGCTCGGTGCCGCACCCCGGCTGGCGGCACTGGTCAGCGGACCCGAGGGCGTCGGCAAGGCGACGTTCGTGCGGGCCGTCGCGCAGGGCGCCGAAGCCACGGTGGTCGAGGTCGCCGCACCCAGCATCGCCGTGCTGGAGGCGAACGCGGCGGCGCAGCGGATCGCCGACGCGCTCGCCCGGGCCGGGTCGCGGTCGCCGTCCGTGCTGGTGCTGACCGACGTCGAGGCGTTGCTGCCCGCCACCTCGGCGCCGCCGGTGGCGACCGTCGTGCTGGACGCGTTGCGCGCACGGCCCGACGGCGTCGCGTTGGTGGTCACCAGCGCGCACCCGGAGGCGATCGACCCCCGGTTGCGGGTGCCCGAGCTGGTCGACCGGGAACTCGTGCTGCCGCTGCCCGACGGCAAGGCGCGGACCGAGCTGCTGCGGGTCCTGCTGCGCGACGTCCCCGTCGAGTCCGATGTGGACCTCGGCGCGATCGCGGACCGGACGCCCGGTTTCGTCGCCGCGGACCTGGTGGCGTTGCGCCGTGAGGCGGCACTCCGGGCCGCGCTGCGGCAGCGCGACGCGGACGAGCCGCGCGTCGGGCAGGCGGATCTGGTGCAAGCGCTGGAGATCGTCCGGCCGATCTCGATGTCCACTTCGGACACCTTGCGGACCGGTGGGCTGACGCTGGACGACGTCGGCGACATGACCGAGGTGAAGCAGGCCCTCACCGAGGCCGCGCTGTGGCCGTTGCAGTACCCGGATTCCTTCGCCCGACTCGGCGTCGCGCCGCCGCGCGGCCTCCTGCTCTACGGGCCGCCGGGGTGCGGCAAGACGTTCCTGGTGCGCGCGTTGGCGGGCACCGGTCGGCTCAACGTGCTGTCGGTCAAGGGCGCGGAGCTGATGGACAAGTTCGTCGGCGAGTCCGAACGCGCGGTCCGCGAGCTGTTCCGGCGCGCGGCCGAGGCGGCACCCGCGATGGTGTTCCTGGACGAGGTCGACGCGTTGGCGCCCCGGCGCGGCCAGTCGTCCGACTCCGGTGTGTCGGACCGGGTGGTCGCCGCGCTGCTCACCGAGCTGGACGGCGTCGAGCCGCTGCGCGACGTCATCGTGCTCGGCGCGACGAACCGGCCCGAGCTGGTAGACCCCGCGCTGCTGCGGCCGGGCCGGTTGGAGCGGCTCGTCTACGTGCCGCCGCCGGACGCCGAGGCGCGGGCCGAGATCCTGCGGGCGTCGTCGCGGAACACGCCGCTGGGGTCGGACGTGGACCTGGACGCGTTGGCCGAGGAGTTGGACGGGTACTCGGCGGCGGACTGCGCGGCGTTGATCCGCGAGGCCGCGTTGACCGCGATGCGCGAGTCGCTGTCGGCGGCGGAGGTGACGGGCGCGCACCTCGCGTCGGCGCGTGAAGCGGTCCGGCCGTCGTTGGACCCGGCCCAGCTCGCGACCCTCGCGGCCTACGCGAAGTCGCGCGAGCGCTAGGGGATCAGGAGACCTTCTTGGCCGGACCCTTGTAGTCGTTGGTGACGATCACGATGATGCCCGGCTGCGCGTTCTGGATGCCGTCGAACCGGGGCTCGACCCGGGCGTTGAGGAGTCGGGCCAGCTCGCGCGCCGAGGCTTCCTCGTCGGTGCCGGGGCGGAAGTAGACCGTGGTGGTCCAGATCGTGCCCTGGGAGTAGTTGCCCTTCTCGGCGACCTCCCAGCCGGCACTCACGACGTCGTCCGACGCGCGGGCGGCCAGGCCCTGGGTGGTGCTGTTGTTGTAGATGCGCACCGGGACCTTGGGCGTCGTGGTCACGGGCGGCGGCGGGGTGTCCGTGGTGGTCGCGCCGGGGTTGGCGGACGTCGTGGGCGCGGTGGTGCCGGCCGGCGGCGACGTCTCCGACGACGGCGGGGTGGTCGGCTCGGTGGGCGCGGACGACGTTTCGGAGCCGTCCGACGTGCCCGAAGTCGCCGACGGCGGGGTCGACTGGGCCCCGGGCGGGTTGTCGTCCGGGCCGCCGGTGAACAGGCTGACGAGGCCGACCACCAGGGCGATCACGGCCACGCCGAGCAGCGCGTAGCCCGCGGCGCGTGCGGGGTGCGCGGGTCCGGTCGGCTGTTCCGGGTTCGTCATCGGCGCTCGACGCCCAGCCGCTTCGCCGCGCGGGCGCGTTGCCTGCCGGAGCGGGACCTGCGCAGTCTCTTGATCAACATCGGATCGGCGGCCAACGCCTCTTCCTTCTCGATCAACGCGTTGAGCAGCTGGTAGTAGCGCGTCGCGGACATGTCGAACAGCTCCTTGACGGCCTGTTCCTTCGCACCCGCGTACTTCCACCACTGGCGTTCGAAGGCCAGGATCTCGCGTTCCCGGTCGTTCAAACCGTCGTCCGGCCCCTCCGCCGGCGCCAGTGCCTCTGCGGCGTCCATCTGGCTCCTCAGCCGTGTCCCGTGCGTGGGTGCCATTACATCACGTGATCTTCGCGGGGAGTGGCTCATCGGTCGGCGCGTCCGATCCGACGCGCCGTTAGGCTGCACGCCATGGCAGTTCACCCCATCCGGATCGCCGGAGAACCCGTGCTCCACAACCCGACCCGCCCGGTCGAGGTGTTCGACGAGTCGCTGCGCACGTTGATCGACGACATGTACGAGACGATGGCGGCGGCGCACGGTGTCGGTCTGGCGGCCAACCAGATCGGGGTCGACCTGCGGTTGTTCGTCTACGACTGCCCGGACGACGAGGGTGTGCGGCACCGGGGCGTGGTGGTGAACCCGACGTTGGAGACGTCGGACGTGCCGCTGGGGATGCCGGACCCGGACGACGATTTCGAGGGCTGCCTCTCGGCGCCCGGCGAGACGTACCCGACGGGGCGGGCGTCGTGGGCGAAGGTGACCGGGTTCGACGGTGACGGCAAGCCCGTCGAGGTGGAGGGCACCGGGTTCTTCGCGCGGTGCCTGCAGCACGAGACCGATCACCTCGACGGGATCATCTACCTGGACCGGCTGGTGGGGCGGCACAAGCGTGCGGCGAAGAAGATGCTCAAGGCCAACGGGTGGGGTGTGCCCGGGTTGTCGTGGGATCCGGCGACGTCGGAGGATCCGTTCGCGGACGACGAGGACTGAGGGCGCGGCGGGCGGGTCCGAGGGGGCGGCGCGAGGGGGCTCGGGTCGGGCCAGCTGGTAGCGGTTGAGTTCGGCAGGTGGTCACGCTCGAGTCCGGCTCGATTTGACATGGGGCCCTTACGGGCACCCCAGGCAGGCCAAAGCCGGGCAGGCCTGGCGGGAAGAGCGTCCGCCAAGCCTGCCCGGCTTCGACCAGCCTATGGCACCCGAACCCATGTCAAATCGGGCCTAGGTGGGTGCGCTGCGGGTCCGTTGTGCGGGGGTTGTCCGGGTTAAGGTCGATCATGGCGGCGCAAGCCGATCTGCCGCCAGCCCCGTCGCTTGCCCGGCCTTGCCTGACCGTTGGCCTCTGCGGCCACCTGGGTCGGGTCGACCGTTCGCCGAGGCCGTCGCACGGCGCGCATCGCGGCACCCGCCACCCGACCGCCCAACGGCCGGCGCAACCCCAACCGCCGCGCGGCCACGCCGTGAGCCCGCTTGATCGCCCGCCGGTCCGCCGCGGGCACCGACCACGCCTCCGGGTGCTTCGCCAACCACCGGTACCGGCGCACCGAGTACGGCAGGTGCGCGAGGTACACCAGCATCGCCGCGATCAACGCCACCAGCGGGAACGTGATCACCGCCGCCGCCAGCAGCCCGACCAGCACCAGCAACGGCGCGACGAAGCGCGGCGGCACCTTGATCGTCTTCACCGACAGTGTCGGGATCCGGCTCACCAGCAGCATCGCGATGCCCACGGTCCAGACCGCCACAACCGGCGGGCTGGACCACCACCCCGGCCGGCCGAGCTGCTCGTCCAGGATCAACGGCAGCAGCAGCAACAACCCGCCCGCCGGCGCGGGCACGCCGACGAAGAACTCCTTCGCGAACGGCGGCTGCTCGACCTCCAGCAGCGTGTTGAACCGCGCCAACCGCAGCACCATGCAGACCGCGAAGATCAACGCGACGACCCAGCCCTCGCGACCCGGGTCGAACTTCCACACGTAGATCACCAGCGCGGGCGCGACGCCGAACGAGATCGCGTCCGCCAGCGAGTCGAGCTCGGCACCCATCTTGCTGGTCGCGTCGAGCAACCGGGCGATCCGCCCGTCCAACCCGTCGAACACGGCCGCCGCCGCGATCGAGCCGATCGCCGCCCCGTAGAACCCGCCGATCGCGAAGTGCACGGCCGACAGCCCGGCGCACATCGCGAGGACCGTGATGGCGTTCGGCAGCAGCCTGATCCCCGGCCCGCTGGGAGCCATCCGCTCAGCCCTCCGCGGGTAGCTCGGCCAGCACGGTCTCGCCGCCGATCGTGCGCTGCCCGGCCTCCACCAGCACGCGGCTGCCGGTCGGCACGTACAGGTCGACCCGCGAGCCGAACCGGATCAGGCCGTAGGTCTGCCCGACCGCCACCTTGTCGCCCTCGACGACCTCGCACACGATCCGCCGCGCCACCAGGCCCGCGATCTGCACGACCACCACGTCGTGCCCGGACGGCGTGGTCAGCCACACCGTGTTGCGCTCGTTGTCGTCGCTGGCCTTGTCCAGGTCGGCGGACAGGAACTTCCCGGGCCGGTACGACACCTGCCGCACCAGGCCGGGCACGGGCACGCGCTGCACGTGCACGTCGAACACCGACAGGAACACGCTGATCCGGGTCATCGGCGTGGTGCCGAGCCCGAGCTCGGCGGGCGGCACGGCCTCGACCACGTGCGACACGGTGCCGTCGGCCGGTGCGACCGCGACGCCGGGCCGGGTGGGCGTGGCCCGCTTGGGCTCGCGGAAGAACCACGCGACCCACGCGGTCAGCAGGCCGCCCACGACACCGGCGCGCTTGGAGTAGCGGCGCAGCAGCAGTGTCGCGACGGCGGCGCCCGCCACGAAGGGACGGCCCGCGGGGTGCATCGGGGGGACGATCCCCTGGGCGAGCTCGAGGAAGTGGGAGACGGCACCACTGTGCTTGTCGCGATCGAGGGTCATGGCTCTTCCGTGTCAGGGCAGTGCTTCCGGCCCGCCACACGCTACGCGGCTCCGCCGGCCCGCGTCCGGCCCGCCCGTGCGTCCCCCGACGAACGCACGGACCGGCCGGAACCGCGATCACCCCCAGTGTAAGCCGCGTCACAGCGGTGATCAATGGCGCAGCGTCAGATCGATGTCACTCTCCGTGCAGGAGGCGCACCGTCACCTCGGCGCCCTCCGCGAGCTCCGTGACGTCCTCCGGCACCTCGATCAGGCAGTCGCTGACCGCCAACGCCGACAGCAGGTGCGAGCCCGGCCCGCCGACGGGCGTCACCACGCGCCCCGACTCCGGGTCGTACGCGCCCCGCCGGAACTGCGTGCGCCCCGCAGGCGACGTGAGCGCCGCGCTCAACCGGGCCGCCGCCATCGGCCGCTCCACCCGGGCGAACCCCATCGCGGCACGCAGCGCGGGCCGGATGAACACCTCGAACGACACCTGCGCGCTCACCGGGTTCCCGGGCAGCGTCGCCACCGCCATCCCCTGGTAGCGCCCCGCGCCCTGCGGCCCGCCCGGCTGCATCGCGACCTTCGTGAATTCCACGCCGCGCCCGGTGAACGCGTCCTTCACCACCTCGTACGCCCCCGCGCTCACGCCACCGGACGTGAGCAGCAGGTCCACCGACGCCAGCCGCGGCGCGATGGCCGCGTGGAACTGCTCGACGTCGTCCGGCACGAACCGCAGCAGCTCCGCCTCGCCGCCCGCCTCGCGCACCGCCGCGGCCAGCATCACGCCGTTCGACTCGTAGATCTGCCCCGGCCCCAGCGCCACACCCGGCCCGACCAGCTCGGAGCCCGTCGACAGCACCAGCACCCGCGGCCTGCGCCGCACCGGCAACGAGCCGAAGCCCAGCGCCGCCGCCAACCCCAGCTGCGCCGGACCGAGCGTCACGCCCGCGCGCAGCACCGTCGTGCCCACGGCCACGTCGTCCGCCATCCGCCGCACGTTCTGACCCACCGCCACCGGCCGGTCGACCCGCACCACCGACGTGCCGCCGTCGGTCCACTCCACCTGCACGACGGCGTCCGCACCGGCCGGCACCGGCGCGCCCGTCATGATCCGGTGCGCCGTGCCCGCCGCCAGCGGCGCCGACGCGGGCCGCCCCGCCGGGATGTCGTCGGCCACCGGCAACTCCACCGGGACCGACGCCACGTCGGCCGAGCGCACCGCGTAACCGTCCATCGCCGAGTTGTCGAACGGCGGCAGCGGCACCGTCGCGACCAGGTCCTCGGCGAGCACCAGGCCCAGGCAGTCGGCCACCGGCGAGTGCACCACCGGCATCGCCCCGACCAGCCCGGCGACGCGGGCCTTGTGATCAGCGACTCGGGTCAGCGTGTTCGACACGCGCCCCATCCTGCCGCGCCCGTGGCAGACTGCTCCAACCGGCTGATCACGACAGGGGGAAAGTTGCAGGTCCGGACCCGCCACACCCCCACGTTCGGGGTGGCCCGACTCGTCCTGGCACCCGGTGAACCGGTGGTGGTCGAGCGCTCCTCGGTGCTCGCGACCAGCTACGGCATCACAGTCGACGGCCGCACCAAGTCGCCCGGCGTCAGCGCCGCGCTGTGCACCGCCGGCCCCGAAGGCGGCTGGGTGGACGTCGCGCCGCCCCTGCCCGGCGACCTGCACGTGCTCGAACTCGACGCCACGACCGGCTGGTGCGTCTCCCGCGACAGCTGGCTCGCCTGCGCCGCCACCGCCCGCCTCGACCCGTCCGCGCCGCCCGTGCGCGCGCTGCACGGCGGCGACCACGGCTTCCTCACCTACGCGTTCGGCACCGGGCCCGTCGTGCTCAGCTGCTACGGCACGCTCGACGTGGTCACCCTCGAACCGGGCGAACTGGTCACCCTCGCCGGCGGCCACGTGGTCGCGTTCGCCGACACCGTGCAGTGCCGGCTGCGCGCCGTTTCCCCCGACGCGCCCCAATCCGTGCGGAATGGCGAAGGACTCGTCCTCGACTTCGCCGGACCCGGTCTGGTGCTCACCCGGACCCGCAGCCCGCGCGGACTCGTCAGTTGGTTGCGCGACAACGGATTCAGCGCGCGCTCATGACTCCATAAGGAGGTATCGGCGAACCCCCTCGTGCCTCTAGCGTGGCGGTTTGCTCAAGGTATTTCTCGAAGGAGGACGTCTTGGCTGTCGGCACGGTCAAGTGGTTCAACTCGGAGAAGGGGTACGGATTCATCGCCGCCGACGGCGGGCCCGATGTGTTCGTGCACTACTCGGCGATCCAGATGGAAGGCTTCCGGACGCTGGCCGAGGGCGACCGCGTGGAGTTCGAGATCCAGGCGGGGCGCGACGGCCGCAGCCAGGCATCGGACGTGCGGAAGGCATCGTGACCTCCGCCCGACCCGTCACCCGGCGGGTCGGGCGTCCTTCCCCCGGCGCGTCCGGCGGTCCGTTTGCTCCGTTTGCCGGGAACCCCGTGTAAGTCCCTGTACGCGGACGTTAGGCTCCGTCGCGTGTCGGAGGACCTGAGCGGGCGACGGTTGGGCCACTACCGGATCGACGGGGTGCTCGGCCGCGGTGGCATGAGCGTGACCTACAAGGCCACGGACGTCAGGCTCGGTCGCAAGGTCGCCCTGAAGGTCATCGGCGAGCACCTCACCGCGGACGCCGAGTTCCGGGAGCGGTTCGTCGACGAGGCGCGCAACACCTCGGCGATCGACCACGCCAACATCGTGCCGCTCTACGACTTCGACGAGGTCGACGGGCTGCTCTACATCGCCATGCGGCTGGTCGACGGCCAGGACCTCGCCAGCCACATCAAGGACGGCCCGCTCTCGCCCGCGCGCACCCTGACGCTGCTCGGCCAGGTCGCCGAAGCGCTCGACATGCTGCACGGCAAGGGCCTGGTCCACCTCGACGTGAAACCGGCCAACGTGCTGGTCACGACCAAGGAAGCCGCGGGCGAGCACGTCTACCTCGCCGACTTCGGCCTCACCCGCCGCGGCGCGACCGGGCACCGCACCCGCACCGGAGACTTCCTCGGCTCACCCACCTACGCCGCGCCCGAGCACCTGCGCGGCGAACCGCTCGACGGCCGCACCGACCAGTACGCGCTCGCGTGCATGGTGTTCGCGTGCCTGTCCGGGCGGCCGCCGTTCCAGGGCGGTGTGCAGGACGTCATCCAGGGGCACCTCGGCGCGGAGATCCCGCCGTTGACCTCGATGGTGTCGCTGCCGCCCGCCATCGACGACGTGCTGCGCAAGGGCACCTCCAAGGACCCGAACCAGCGGTACGGCTCGTGCGCGGAGCTCATCGCCGCGGCGCGCGTCGCGCTCCAGGGCGCGCCCCAAGGGGCCCCGCCGCCCCGCCGCACGGACTCCGGCGCGGTGCCGATGGGCCCGCAGACCGGCGGCGTGCCCGTGGCCCAGCAGCCGGGCGGCCCGTACCGGCAGCAGCCCTACCAGCAGCAACAGCCGCCCGGGTTCCTGCACGAGCCCGTGCGGTTGCGCCCGCCCGCGCAGGTCGGCGCGAGCGCGTTCACCACGTCCGCCAAGTCGCGGCCGGCGTGGGTCGCGCCCGTGCTCGCCGGCGCGGTCGCGATCGTGCTCATCGTCATCCTCGTGGTGATCCTCACGCCGAAGGATGAACCTCCGCGCCCCAGCGGCAACGGCGGCACGAGCCGATCCATCGAGGTCGGGGGCACGACGAGCAAGAAACCGCTGCCCACCAGCGTGCCCGTCCGCACGTCCCGTTGACCAGCTCTTCTTGCACTCTCCTCCGTCGAGTGCTAAACACGGTGTTGGCACTCGGAACACCTGAGTGCCAACACGCAGGCTGGGACGGTGAGGCCCGTCCCCTGTTGGGGGCTGGTCGTCCGTCGCGGGCACCGAGCCTGGCCGAAGCACCGTGTTCCGCTGTGGGCGCGAGCCCCCAGTGGCCCCATTCGTAATCAGGCGGAGGAACACACCGCAATGGCCAAGATGATCGCGTTCGACGAGGATGCCCGCCGCGGTCTCGAGCGTGGGATGAACATTCTCGCCGACGCCGTCAAGGTGACGCTCGGCCCCAAGGGTCGCAACGTCGTGCTCGAGAAGAAGTGGGGCGCGCCGACCATCACCAACGACGGCGTCTCCATCGCCAAGGAGATCGAGCTCGAGGACCCGTGGGAGAAGATCGGGGCCGAGCTCGTCAAGGAAGTGGCGAAGAAGACGGACGACGTCGCGGGTGACGGCACCACGACCGCCACCGTGCTCGCCCAGGCTCTGGTCCGCGAGGGCTTGCGCAACGTGGCCGCGGGCGCCAACCCGCTCGGCCTCAAGCGCGGCATCGAGAAGGCCGTCGAGGCCGTGACCGAGCAGCTGCTGAAGACCGCCAAGGAGGTCGAGACCAAGGAGCAGATCGCCGCCACGGCGTCCATCTCCGCGGGCGACTCGACCATCGGCGAGCTCATCGCCGAGGCGATGGACAAGGTCGGCAAGGAAGGTGTCATCACCGTCGAGGAGAGCAACGCTCTCGGGCTCGAGCTCGAGCTCACCGAGGGCATGCGCTTCGACAAGGGTTACATCTCCGGTTACTTCGTGACCGACCCCGAGCGCCAGGAAGCGGTCCTCGAGGACCCGTACATCCTGCTCTACGGCTCGAAGATCTCGTCGGTGAAGGACCTGCTCCCGCTGCTGGAGAAGGTCATGCAGGGCGGCAAGCCGCTGCTGATCATCTCCGAGGACGTCGAGGGCGAGGCCCTGGCCACGCTGGTCGTCAACAAGATCCGCGGCACGTTCAAGTCCGTCGCCGTCAAGGCGCCCGGCTTCGGCGACCGCCGCAAGGCGATCCTGCAGGACATCGCGATCCTCACCGGTGGTCAGGTCATCACCGAGGACGTCGGCCTCAAGCTGGAGAACGCCGACCTGTCGCTGCTGGGCAAGGCGCGCAAGGTCGTCGTGACCAAGGACGAGACCACGGTCGTCGAGGGCGCGGGTGACCCCGAGCAGATCCAGGGTCGCGTCAACCAGATCCGCGCGGAGATCGAGAAGTCGGACTCCGACTACGACCGCGAGAAGCTGCAGGAGCGCCTGGCGAAGCTCGCCGGTGGTGTCGCGGTGATCAAGGCCGGCGCCGCCACCGAGGTGGAGCTCAAGGAGCGCAAGCACCGCATCGAGGACGCCGTGCGCAACGCGAAGGCCGCCGTCGAGGAGGGCATCGTCGCCGGTGGTGGCGTCGCGCTGCTGCAGGCCGCCGAGATCGCGTTCGCGGGCCTGAACCTCGAGGGTGACGAGGCGACCGGCGCGAACATCGTCAGGGTCGCCGTCGAGGCGCCGTTGAAGCAGATCGCCATCAACGCCGGCCTCGAGGGCGGTGTCGTCGTGGAGAAGGTCAAGGGCCTGCCCGTCGGCCACGGCCTCAACGCCGCGACCGGTGTGTACGAGGACCTGCTGGCGGCCGGCGTGCCGGACCCGACGAAGGTCACGCGCTCGGCGCTGCAGAACGCCGCGTCCATCGCCGCGCTGTTCCTCACCACGGAGGCCGTGGTGGCGGACAAGCCGGAGAAGGCCGGCGCCGCGCCCGCCATGCCCGAGGGCGGCGGCATGGACTTCTGATCGACCGGGTCACCTGACCCAGGTTCGATCGGCTGAAGTCACGAAGGGCCCGGTTCGCCTCTGGCGAACCGGGCCCTTCGCCGTGCCCACCTGCGGTGAGATGGAGGCCACGGGGCCCAGCCGGGCAATGGGTCACACAATCGGGTGAGATCAACCAAAAAGTGTACGGAAACACCGTTACCGCCCCTCGGTTATAACGAGACGGAACCCCGAACCACCCCACCTGCCTCCACACCCACCCGCCTCACACCGCCCACCTGCCTCCGCCGCCCATCGCCCAACCTGCCCACCGCCGAACTCGCTCCGCCCGCCTCACCGCTCACCAGCCGCCCCCGACACCGCATCTGCGCCCCGAGCGCTGCCAAGCCCAGCGGCCGCCCAGCCGCTCAGCCGGCTAGGCGCCCAGCCCTGTCCCCGGTCGTCAGCCCGAACCCGGCAGCTGCGGCCGGCCGGTCCGGAGCCGGACCCGCACACCGCTTGCCCGCACATCGCTTGCCCGCCACGGCTTGCCCGACACCGTTCGCCCGGACTCGACGACTGGAGCTGACCACGTGCTCATCGCGCACTTGAGCGACCCGCACCTGCGGACCGATGCGTTGGCTGCCGAACCGGCCGCGTCGTTGCACCGCGCGTTGGGGAGGGTGCTCGCCCTGGATCCGCGGCCCGACTGCGTGGTCATCACCGGCGACCTCACCGAGCACGGGCGGGTCGGGGAGTATTCGCAGTTGCGGGAGGTGATCGGGGCGTTCCCGTTGCCGCTGCACCTGACCACCGGCAACCACGACAACCCGGCGGCGCTGCTCGAGGTGTTCGGGGGATCGCCGTTCCTCGGCGGCGGGTCGTCGACGCACTACGCGGTCGCGCACGCGGGGTTCACGGTGATCGCGCTCGACTCCTGGGTGGCGGACAGTCCGGCCGGGCACGTCGGTGACGAGCAGTTGTCGTGGCTGGACGACGTGCTCGCCCAGCGGCCCGACGTGCCGGCGTTCGTCTGCCTGCACCACCCGCCGGTGGCGGTCGGTGTTCCGTTCCTCGACGGCATGCGGCTGGACGACGGGCCGGCGCTGGGTGCGGTCCTCGCCCGGCACGGCAACGTCGCCCGCGTCCTGGCCGGGCACGTGCACCGGGCGATCAGCGTGCCGTTCGCGGGCACGGCGGTGGCCGTCGCGCCCAGCACCTACCGCCAGACGTCGCTGACGCTGCGCGCCGACCGGCAGATCGGGTACCTCGCGGAGCCGACCGGGTTCCTGCTGCACGTCGCGACCGAGTCCGGGTTCGCCACGCACACGGTTGCGGTCAGTGATGCGGGGGCGCTGATCGGGGGGTTCTGAGGGGGAGGAATTCGCCTGGTCGGGTGGGGTGGTGGTGGCAGAAAGTTCAGGCTCCAAAACACACGAATGGGCGACGTAGAGGGTCCGCGGCGATGGCTTCGGCGAGGGCGTGGGACACCGGTTTGCCGTCCGCCAGGAGCTTGTGGAACGTGCCCATGGTCATCGCGGCGGCCCGGTCGCCGACCTGGTTGACGGCGGCGACGACGGTGCGCGAGCCACTCGCCAGCAGCGCGCCCGCGAAACCCAGCGCCTCGTCGCCCGGCCGGATGTGACTCAGCGCGAGCGAACACGCCGCCAGGATCACTTGTTCGGGTGCGGTTCGGAGGCGGGCGGTGTCGTGGGCGAACAGCGGGCCGTCGGCCAGCTCCAGGTGCGAGAACAGGGCGTTGTCGGCGACGTGCTCGCCGTGCGCCGCGATGTGCGCCAAGCGGGCGCCGTCCAACGCGACCAGGACGTCACTCACCGCTTCCGCCATCACCGCATCGGGGTACGTGCCGCGCAGGTCGCTCACCTCCCCGACCACCTCGGGCAGGTTCGGCCCGGCGACCAGCACGACCCGCGTCGCCGACGTCCCTGCCGACGTTCGCGCCGACGTTTGCGCCGACATCGCGTTCAGCCACGCGGTCGCCGAAGGGGCGACCACGATCGGGCGTCCGTGCAACGACGGCAGGGTGTTCCACGGCACCGCGTACAGGTCACCGGTCGGCACGACGACCAGCTCGCGCTCACCGATCAACCCGCCGAGCGGCCCGAACAGCGCCTCGTCCAACCGCTCCGCCCGCCGCGCCGCCGACGCCGCCACCGCCGCCGCGAGCAGCGGCGACAGGTGGTCCGGCCCGAGCACGTCGACATCGGCGTGCAACTGCCGCACCGATTCGAACACCTGCGCCGCACGCCCCAGCCGCACGAGCTTCGCCTCACCCGCCACCAGCACCACGGCCGACAGCACGTCACTGTGCGTCACGAAGCTCACCAACGCGCGATCACCCAAGGCGACACGCACCTCGGCCACCCCGCGCACCGGACGCGGCCGGCCCCACACGCTCGTGTGCCACCCGAGCCGCGCCACCTCGCGCTGCAACTCGTCCAGCCGGGCCTCCAGCTCCGCCACCGGCCGACCGTCCAACCGCGCCTGCTGCACGGCCCGCGACAACGACCGCGACTGCGCCACCCGCCGCGCCAACACCGGGTCGTCGATCGCCGGCAACGGCTCGTACCGGTACACCTGCGCCCGCGTGCGCTCCAACCAGTCGAACGTCGCCTCCGCGTCGCCGTCGTGCTCCAGCACCAGCCCGACGGCGAGTTCGCCCAGCTCACGACCGTGCACGGCGGTGCCGCAGAGTAGGTCCAGACCACCCATCCGATCACGAACCCGGCCGAGCTCGGCCAGGCCCTCCTCCGCTTCGCGCAACGCCGGCCCCGGCTCGCCGACGGCCACGGCCAGCTCGGCGCGGCACAGCCGCCGCAGCATCCGGTGGTCGATCGGGGTGATGGGCCCCGGCGCCGGCACCTGGTCCAGCAACGTGCGCGCGGCCCTGGTGTCGCCGCGCCGGATCGCCATCCGCACGGCGAGGAGCCTGGCGACGGAGGCCTCGTCGGTCAGCCCGACCGCGGTCAACCGCTCGGCCAGCCGCGTCGCGCGGGCCGGCGTGACCCGCGCCGACGCCCGGGCGGAGGTCCGGGCGGGCAGCGTCGCGGATCGCTCCTGCGCGGGCACGAACGGGCCGGAGGGGGAGAGGGCGGGGATGCCGCTCGGGGAGGCCGAGGAGGGCGTGGGGTCCCCGCTCGGAGAGGTCGAGGAGGGCGCGGGGATGCTCGGGGAGGATGAGGGAAGGGCGGCGCCGCTGGTGGTGGGTGCCGCGCCGGTGCCGGAGGTGGGCGCGGCACCTGAGGCCGGTGAGGTGGAAGAGGTCGCGGCGTCGGGTGGTCGAGTGGCCGAGGCGAACTCGGCCCTCATGCGCATCAACGCCGCCAACTCGGCCCACGACTTGCTGCCACGTCGGCGGAACCGGCGTTGGGCCTGCTCCGCCAGTTGACGCGCGGTGGTCGGGTCGTTCTGCAGCAGGGCCGCCGCGGCGCGGGCCAGTTCGGCCTCCGCCAGGTCCTGGCCGACGCGCCGCCGGCGCAGCACGACCAGCGCCTCGTCCAGGTGCCCGGCCGCCTCGTCGGCCAACCCCGCCGCCAGCATCACGCGCGCCCGGTCGATCTGGGTCCGGGCCACCAGGTCCGGCGCCAGCAGCCGGAACACGCGCTCGGCCTGCTCGTGGTACGCCAACGCACGGGGCACGTCACCCGTCAGGTGGGCGATGTCGCCGAGGTTCCCCAGCGCCTTCGCCTTCATCAGCGGCAGGTCCTCGGCCTCGGCCAGCTCGATCGCCCGGCGCACGTCCCGCTCCGCCGCCTCAGGCAGGCCGAACGCGATGGTGGTCAACCCGCGGTTCACCAGGGCCGTCGACAACGTCGCCGCGCCGACCGCCCCGGACGCCCACCCGGCCTCCAGCTCGCGCACCGACTCGTCGTACAGCGCGATGGCCTCGGCGGTCCGGCCGGCCCGGTGCAGGATCAGGGCCTCCTGGTCCTTCACGATCGCCCGCAGGCCGACCGCGTCCGGGCCCTCTGGCAGCGTGGTGATCAGCTCGCCCGCCGTCCGCAGGCGCGCCAGGCCGTCCTCGACCGAATCCGTCTCCGCCTCGCCGTACGACAGCGTGATCAGGATCCGGATGCGGACCGTGGTCGCTTCGGCGTCCGGCGACATCACGGGCAGTGCACGGAGCGCGCGGCGCAGGAGCGTCACCGCTTCGGCCGGCCGTCCCCCCGACGCCGCTCGGAACGCCTTCTTGTGCAGGTCAGCCGCTACTTCGACACCGTTCGAAGTGCGAGAGGAGACCGGCGAGGCAGCACGAGACACGGACACGTCCTTAATGCCAGCACACAGAACGTGTCCGAGAAGCCGTCTTGTGGATGCTATCCGTGCGCCGAACGGGTTACTCTCCGTGAGAGCACCACCGGTCGACCCACCGTGACGCCGTCCCCGCAGCCGTCTGGCGGAACCGTTCCTACAACATGATCGTCGGTGTCACGACCGTCCGCCCCGGCTCGCCGCGCGAGTTCACCAGGTGCACCACGATCTGGGTGGTGCCGGCGGGCACGTCGGACAGCACGAACCGGCCACCGTCGTCGGCCTTGGTGGTGCTCGACTCGTGCTCGGCCACCCGCACCTCGACGGTGTGCTCACCCGCGGGCACGAGCCAGCCGTCGATGCGGTGCCGTGCGCCGATGGAGGTGAAGTTCACCATCAACGTCAGGTTGTCCACGGTGAACGTGATGGTGCCGGGGCTGCCCCCGCGCACGCCCGCGAACGAGCCGGCGCGTTCCCAGCGGGCCACCTCGACGTCCAGGTTCTCCAGTGCCACCGCGAACTGGATCCGTTCGACGAGCCCCGGTGGGGGCGCGTCCAACTCGTACACCAGGCGGTTCAGTTCAGTGAGGACAGCGGTGTCCTCTTGGCCTCTGCGGTCATCGCGCGGGTCGATGTCGTTCACCGCGATCCTCCTTCCGCGTCGAGATGTGTGCGCAACATGGTCAGGCACCGGCCCCGGGTGGGGCCGATGCTGCCGCGCGGCATGGACAGTGCCTCGGCGACCGCGCGGTACTCCGCCCGGCCGGCCAGCACGGTGAGCCGCAGAAGTTCCTGGCACTTCTGCGACAAACGGCCGAACGCCCGCCACAGCCGGTGGTCCCGGTCGTCGACCAGGGCGGCGTCCTCGGGCAGGCCGTACTCGCTTTCCAGTTGGTCCGCCAGCTCGTCGCTCAGCGCCGCTTCACGGCGAGCCGGTGTCCAGGTCCGTTGGGCCTCGCGGCGCGTCGCGACGACGAGCCACCCGGCCAGCGCGCGCGGCTCGACCAGCCGGTCGAGGTGCCGCAGCAGCGCGAGCCAGACCGTCTGCACCACGTCCTCCGCGGTGCTGCGGTCCAGCCCGTGTCCTCGGGCGACGTGCCACACCAGCGGCGTCAGGTCGGCGACCAGCACGTCCAGGGCCCTGCGGTCCCCGTCGCGGGCGGCGACGACACAGGCGGCGTGCCGGTCCGTCCCATCGAGCCCCTCCCACGGTGGGCGCTCACCGGCTGTGCGCAGTTCTCCCACGTCGTCACCTCCTTCTCGGCGTCCCCCAGCCGAAGCTGATCGTCACACACCCGTGCCGCCACCGGCGCGGCGGCGGTCCGCGATGCCCCCCTCGCACCGCGGACCGCCTCCCCCCAATTGCGGGCGACCTCCGATCGGCACCCCTCGAAGCCGACCGACCGCCACCCTTTCCTCCCCCAGAGGTTCAGTTGCCCGCCACTGGCGCGCTGTCGGCGTCCACCGGTTCGCTGTGCGTCTGGTGGTGGCCGGCCGGCGTCACCGGTGGCACCTCGTTCAGGTCCTGCTTCGGGTCGAGCTCGTCGAGCAGCTCCTCGTCACCCGCGAACTGCTTCTCCAGCTCCACGGGATCCAGTTCGTCGACGCCAGGCGGATTGGCGGTCATACGGCCTCCTCAGTCGGGGTGAGGACCGGTCATCAGATAAGGAGTGAGTAGTTCTACGCGAGATACATCGAGTCGTTTTAACAGTTCACTGATGTCGCCGGCGGCGCGGCGCGGAGAGCTATGGTCCAGACCATGCTTGAGGTCATCGCACTGGACGCCACCGACGCCGAGGCCGCTCAGGCGGGTGGCGCGCACCGGCTGGAACTCACCGTCGACATGGCCGCGGACGGGCTGACGCCGCCGGTCACCGTGCTGCGCGACGTGCTCTCCGCGACCGACCTGCCGGTCCGGGTCATGCTGCGCGACGCACCCGGTTTCGCGCCCGGCGACCTGGACGGGCTGCGGCGCGACGCGGAGGCGCTGCGCGAGGCGGGCGCGGCGGAGTTCGTGCTCGGCTTCCTCGACGCCGACGGGCGGGTGGACGAGGCGGCGTGCGCGGCGCTGGTCGCCGAGTTGGACGGGTGCGCGTGGACGTTCCACCGCGCGCTGGACAACTCGGCGGACCCCGAGGCGGCGTGGACCGTCGTCGGTGGACTGGGCTGCGACACGGTGCTCGCGGCCGGCAGCGCGCGCGGGGTCGGCGACGGCCTGGCCGTGCTGGAGCGGTTGGCCGCGCGGCAGGACGCGGTGCGCCTGCTGGTCGGCGGCGGGCTCAAGGTCGAGCACGTCGCGCCGCTCAAGGCCGTCGGCGTCACGGGGTTCCACGTCGGCAGCGCGGTGCGGCCAGGCGGGTGGGGCGCCCCGGTCTCCGCCGACGCCGTCCGGAGCTGGGTGAACTTGGTCTAGACCGCTTGCCGATGCGGACATTAGCATCGCCGTTGCTTCCCGTGAAATAGCCGTTGCACATCACGCAACACGAGACACCTGAGAGGTGGGGCGAGATGCGGTTCGCAGGAGCAGTCGTCGTGGCCGCCGTCGTGCTGGCCGGGTGTGCCCCGGTCCAGTCCGGCCCGGCGCCGGCCGGTGGTGACGAGCAGGCGGGTCAGCTGAGGGTCTGGCTGTTCGACGAGGTCAACCGGGGTCCGAAGGAAGCCGTCGTCAAGGAGGCGGTCGCCGAGTTCGAGCAGGCGCACCAGGGCGTCACGGTCGACGTCCAGTACATCCAGGTGCAGACCCGCGCCGAGCGGTTCAAGGCCGCGTTCAGCGACCCCGAGAGCGCGCCCGACGTGGCCGAGTTCGGCAACACCGACCTGGCGGGCTACGTCGCGGGCGGCGGGTTCGCCGAGCTCGACCTCGGCGGCTGGGACGAGGCGAAGGACCTGCTGCCCGCCGTCCTCGACACGGGCAAGGTGGACGGCAAGGTCTACGGCGTGCCCTGGTACGTCGGCGTGCGCGCGCTCTACTACCGCACCGACGTCTTCCAGGAGCTGAACCTCCAGCCACCGGCCACCCTGGACGAGATCGCACCGCTGGCCAGGAAGGTCCGCGCCGCCAAGCCGGACCTGCTCGGCATCTCCGCCGGCGGCAAGTACACCTACGGCGCGTTGCCGTTCGTGTGGGCCAACGGCGGCGACATCGCCCGCAAGGACGGTGACAAGCACGTCTCCGCCATCGACAGCCCCGAGTCGAAGGCGGGCCTGCGCCAGTACACCGAGCTGATCGCGGACGACATCTGCCCGCCTGCCCAGTGCGCGGGCAACGGCGGCGACGCCAGCGTCGAGGCGTTCCGCGCGGGCAAGGCGGCGATGGTCGTCGGCGGCGACTTCAACCGCAAGTCCGTCGACGCGTCCGCCGCCGCGGGCAAGTACGCGGTCGTGCCGCTGCCGGGGAAGAAGGCCGGTGACATCGCGCCGGCGTTCGCGGGCGGCAACCTGCTCGGCGTGATGAAGGGCAGCGAGCGCCGGACGTTGGCCACCGGGTTCGTGCGCCTGCTGGGCGGCAAGGAGTACCAGCGCAAGATGTTCGACGCGATGGGGAACCTGCCGACGTTCGGCGACGTGCAGGCCGAGGTGGCGAAGGCCAACCCGGTGCTGGAGCCGTTCATCCGGACCCTGGAGGCGGGCACGCGGTTCGTGCCGGTCACGCCCGACTGGGCCAAGATCGACGCCCAGGCCGTGCTGCCGACGTTGTTGCAGCAGGTCGCCGCCGGTGGCGAGGACCTCGACAAGGCGGCCCGGGACGCGGCCGACCAGATGAACGCCGCCTTCGGCTCGTGATGCGGACGGCCAAGGGCGACGGGCGGATCGCGTTCGCCTACCTCGCCCCCGCGCTGCTGGTGCTGGTCGGGCTGATGGGCTACCCGATCTACCAGCTCGTGCTGATCTCCCTGTTCGACTACGGCCAGGAGCAGGTCAGCGGTGGCGCGCCGCTGACCTTCCTCGGGCCGGGCAACTACACGACCCTGCTGTCGGACGAGCGGTTCTGGTCCGTGCTCGGGCAGACGATCGGGTTCGCCGCCGTCTGCGTGGCGGGCACCCTGCTGGTCGGCGCCGCGCTGGCGGTGCTGGCCACCAGGATCCGCACGTGGGCGCGGACGGTGCTGTTCCTGGCCGCGCTCGGCGCTTGGGCGACGCCGGCGGTGGCCGGGTCGACGATCTGGCTGTTCCTGTTCGACGCCAACTTCGGGTTCGTCAACGAGGTCCTGGGCACCACCGGGCTCTCCTGGACCTACGACAAGTGGACGGCGTTCGGGCTGGTCGCGGCGCAGGTGATCTGGTGCTCGTTCCCGTTCGTCATGGTCACCCTGTACGCGGGGATCAAGGCGATCCCCGGCGAGGTGCTGGAGGCCGCCGCGCTGGACGGCGCGAGCACGACCAGGACGGCCACCAAGGTGATCCTGCCGCTGCTGCGGCCACTGCTGGTCGTGGTGACGATCCAGTCGGTCATCTGGGACTTCAAGGTGTTCACCCAGATCTACGTCATGACCAACGGCGGCGGCATCGCGGGCCGCAACCTGGTGCTCAACGTGTACGCCTACCAGCAGGCGTTCGCAGCCTCGGAGTACGGGCTCGGCGCGAGCATCGGCGTGGTGATGACGGCGTTGCTGCTGCTCGTCACCCTCGGCTACCTGCGGGCGCTGCGGCGGAGCGGGGAGGCGCTGTGAACCGGCGGGTGTCGCGGGGCTTGGCGGAAGCGGTCACGGTCGTCGTCGCGGCCGTGGTGGCGTTCCCGCTGTACTGGATGGCGCTGACCGCGCTGAAGCCGGAGGCGGAGGTGATCTCGGCCGACCCGCGGCCGTGGACGCTCGCGCCGACGCTCGACAGCTTCGTGCGCGCGTTGACCGTGCAGAGCTTCGGCCGCTACCTGCTCAACAGCGTCGTGGTGGCGGTCGCGGTGGTGCTGCTGAGCCTGCTGATCTCGTTCCTGGCGGCCACCGCGCTGACCCGGTTCCGGTTCCGCAGCCGCACCACGCTGCTGGTCATGCTGCTGGTGGTGCAGATGGTGCCGGTGGAGGCGCTGACCATCCCGCTGTTCTTCCTCATGCGGTCGGTGCGCGACGTGGCGCCGGTGTTCGGGTTGAACCACCTCGGCTCGCTGGTGCTGGTGCACCTCGCGTTCAGCCTGCCGTTCGCGATCTGGATGCTGCGCGGGTTCGTCGCGGCCGTGCCGGTGGAGCTGGAGGAGGCGGCGACGCTGGACGGCGCGTCCCGGTTCCGGTTCCTGTGGCAGGTGCTGTTCCCGCTGGTGGCGCCCGGTCTGGTGGCGACGAGCGTGCTGTCGTTCATCCACGCGTGGAATGATTTCCTCTTCGCGAAGACGTTCATCATCTCGGCGGCGGAGAACCAGACGCTGCCGTTGGCGCTGCAGGTGTTCGTGAAACCCGATCAGAACGACTGGGGGGCGATCATGGCCGGTTCGACGTTGATGACCATCCCGGTGCTGCTGTTCTTCATCCTGGTGCAGCGCCGACTGGTCGCGGGCCTGGCCGGGGCGGTGAAGTCGTGATCCTGCCGCGTCCCGTCTCGTTCACCCGCGGTGCGGGCGAGGTGCCGTTCGACGGCACGTTCCAGGTCACCCGGGAGGCCGGTCCCGCCGAGGGGTACCGGCTGTCCGTGTCGGCGGACGGCGTGCGGGTGCGGGCGTCCGACGACGCCGGGGAGTTCTACGCGCGGCAGACGTTGCGGCAGCTCAGCGGGCCGGCGGCGTTCCGCGCGGTGGCCCCGGGCGCGGTCACGTTGCCGGTGTGCGAGGTCGAGGACCACCCGCGGTTCGCGTGGCGCGGCGTGATGCTGGACGTGGCGCGGCACTTCCTGCCCAAGCACGACCTGCTGCGCTACGTCGACCTGCTGGCCGTGCACAAGCTGAACGTGCTGCACCTGCACCTGACCGACGACCAGGGCTGGCGGTTCGAGTCCCTCAAGTTCCCCCGGCTGCACGAAGTCGGGGGGTGGCGGCCCGACTCGCGGTTCGGCGACCGGCGTTCCGGTGGCATGGCGGGACGGCCCCACGGCGGCTACTACACCCAGGACGACCTGCGGGAAGTCGTCGCGTACGCGGCGCAGCGGCACATCGCGGTGGTGCCGGAGATCGACGTGCCGGGGCACAGCCAGGCGGCCATCGCGGCGTACCCGGAGCTCGGCGCGTCCGGCGGCGGCGTGTGGACGGACTGGGGGATCAACCCGAACGTGCTGCGGGCCGACGAGTCCACAGTGGACTTCTACCGGCAGGTGTTCGACGAGCTGCTGGACGTGTTCCCGTCCGAGGTCGTCGGGCTGGGCGGTGACGAGGCCGAGGGCGGTGACGGCCGGTTCGTCCGGCGCATCGCCCAGCACCTGCACCAGCGCGGGCGGCGGCCGTTCGGGTGGGACGAGGTGCTCGGCGTCGGACCCCTGCCGACCCGCACGATCGTGGCGTCGTGGCGCGGCGAGGACCCCGGCCTGACCGCGCTGGACCGCGGCCACGACGTCGTGATGTGCCCGGAGGAGCACGTCTACCTGGACTACCGGCAGTCCGACCACCCCGACGAGCCGATCCCCGTCGGCACGGTCACGACGGTCGAGGACGTCTACCGGTACGAGCCGGCGGCGGCCGACCGGGTGCTCGGGGCGCAGGCGAACCTGTGGACCGAACACCTCGACTCGCCGCGGCGCCTCGACTACGCCGCGTTCCCCCGGTTGAGCGCGTTCGCCGAGGTCGTGTGGAGCCCCACCGGGCGCGACGTGGCGGAGTTCCTGACCCGGCTGGCCGAGCACCACCTGCCGCGGCTCGACGCGCTCGGCGTCGAGTACCGCCCCCTCGACGGCCCTCGGCCGTGGCAGGTGCTGCCGGGCGTACCCGGCTACCCGCGGTGATCAGTCCTCTTCGGGCATGAGGATCCAGCAGGCGAGGTAGAGGATCGCGCCGGCGCCGAACCCGAAGAGGGTGGCGGCGACCAGCAGGATGCGGACCAGCGCCGCGTCCACGCCGAGCAGCTTGGCGACGCCGCCGCACACGCCCGCGACCATCTTGTCGGTCCGGCTGCGGCGGAGCTTCTTGACCTTGTCGGTGGCTTGGTTGAGCACGTCGTTCGTCATGGCTCAAGGGTGCGCCGCAGGGGCCGTGCGGGGCATCGGGGACGCACCCTGACTTCACCCGGACCCCTGTTCTCAGGGTGTCACGAGGACCTTGCCCCTGAGGTCGCCCGCTTCGGCGCGGCGGTGCAGTTCGGGCAGGTGGGCGAGGCCGTGACGTTCGGACACGTCGACCACGACGACGCGTTGGTCGACCAGGGCGACCAGCGCGGTGAGCTGCGCCGGATCGAAGCGGGTGACGAAGTGGGAGCCGGGTGCGTCGCACCTGGTCGCGGAGACGACGACGCCGCCCAGCCGGGCCACTTCGGCGTCGGCGACGAGGTTGAGCACGACGTCGAACCGTCCCGTCGGGCCGTAGCCGACGACCACGTCCGCACCCAGCTCCCGCACGGCGACGGCGCTGCGCGGGGACGCGGTGGCGGTGACGTGCGCGCCCGCGTGCTTGGCCAACTGCACCGCGAACCCGCCGATGCCGCCGCCCGCGCCGTTGACCAGGACCCGGTGGCCCGGCTGGGCGTTCCCGTGCTCGACCACCATCTGCCACGCGCTGAGGCCGGCCAGGGGCAGGGCGGCGGCGTCGGCCAACGGGATGGCGCGCGGCGCCGGGACGAGCCGGTCGGCGGTGGTGACGGCGTACTCGGCCGCCGCGCCGTCGATCCAGCCGACCACCGGCTCGCCCTCGACCGTGCCGGCCACGTCCCAGCCGAGCGTGTGCGGGAGGGCGACGTCGAGCAGACCCGCCCGAACGGCCACCTCGGTCGGGTTGAACGAGGTCGCGGTCACCCGCACCAGCACCTCGCCGGGACCGGGTTCGGGGATCGGGACGTCGTCGACCACGATCACGTCCGGGCCGCCGTGGGTGTGGATGCGCGCGCTCTTCATGGTGTCGAACGTAGGCACGGCGTCGGAGACGATCCATGCTTCCGGATCCTGTTTTCATGTCTAATCGTCTTCATGGACGTGCTCAGCGACGTGATCGCGGTGATGCGCACCGGACGGCCCGTCGCCGCACGGGTGGCGTGGGAGGAGCCGTGGGGGCAGCGGTTCGCGCCGGTGCCGGGCGCGTCCGGGTTCCAGGTCGTGCTGGAGGGCACGTGCTGGCTCCTGCGCGATCACGCCGACCCGGTCGAGCTGCGCGCGGGCGACGTCGTGTTCCTGCCCGACGGCCGGGGCCACGCGCTCGCGGACCGGCCCACCACCCCGTTGGCCGGCGAGGCGTGCGACCCGAACGACCCGGACTTCGCCGCCGGCCACCCCGTGCCCGCGCACCCGACCACGGTCACGTTGTGCGGTGCGTACGAGCTGGCGGACGTCCACCCGTTGCTGCGCGACCTGCCGGACGCCGTCCTCGTCTCGGGTCCGGAGCTGAACGCCGCCGTCACGCTCCTGGCGGGCGAGCTCGAACACCCGCGCCTGGGCTCCGACGCGCTCGTCCCGGCCCTGCTCGACACGCTGCTGCTGTACCTGCTGCGCACGTGGTTCAGCGGTCCCTCGGAGACCACCGGCTGGGCCGCCGCCCTCAACGACCCCGTCACCGCCACCGCGTTGCAGCACATCCACCGCGACCCCGCGCACCCGTGGACGGTGGCGGAGCTGGCCGCGACCGCAGGCCTGTCGCGCGCGCCGTTCGCCAAGCGCTTCACCGCGCTGGTCGGCCAACCACCGCTGACCTACCTGACGTGGTGGCGCATGACCACCGCCGCCCGCCTGCTCGGGGACACCGACGCGCCGCTGGCCACCATCGCCGGCCGGGTCGGCTACACCTCGGAGTTCGCCTTCGCCGCCGCGTTCAAGCGGGCGCACGGCATCGCGCCGGGCCGCTACCGCCGCCTGCGCTCGCGAGATCGCGTCGGTCGTTCGTGACTCATTCGCCGGCGATCACGCTTTTCGAGCGTCGGCGAATCAGGCGCGAACGGCCGACTTCCGGGCGATCGAGCCGCCGTCCGCGGAGCGGCGGCAGAATATCGCTGTGACGCCAGAGGAGCTCGCCGCCGGCCTGGACCGCGTCGGCTACCTGCCCGACCAGGGCATCGCGACCGCCGCCTACCTGGCGTTGCGCATGCACCGGCCGTTGTTCTGCGAGGGCGAGCCGGGCACCGGCAAGACCTCCCTGGCCGTGGCGCTCGCCCATGCGCTCGACCTGCCCCTGATCCGGCTCCAGTGCCACGAGGGCATCGACGCCACCCAGGCCCTCTACGACTGGGACTTCCCCCGCCAGCTCCTGCACCTGCGCGCCCTCGAAGCCGCCGGACCCGTCGACGCCGAGCGGGCCGAGGCGTCCCTCTACACCCGCCGCTTCCTGCTCGCCCGGCCGCTCCTGCAAGCGCTCGAAGACGCGCCGTGCGTCCTGCTCGTGGACGAGGTGGACCGGGCCGACGACGAGTTCGAGGCGTTCCTCCTCGAAGTGCTCGGCGAGAACTCGGTGACGATCCCCGAACTGGGCCGCATCACCGCGAAGACCCCGCCGCTGGTCGTCCTCACGTCCAACCGCACGCGCGAGGTGCACGACGCCCTCAAGCGCCGCTGCCTCTACCACTGGCTGGAACACCCCGACCTGGCCCGCGAGGTCGCCATCCTCCGCCGCCGGCTGCCGGGCGTCACCGAACGCCTCGCGCACCAGGTGGCGTCAGCCGTGCGGCGGTTGCGCGAACTGGACCTCCTCAAGCCGCCGGGCGTCGCCGAGTCCCTCGACTGGGCGGAAGCCCTGCTCATCCTGGGCCGGACCGAACTGGACGCGGACACGGCGGCGACCACGCTCGGTGCCGTCCTCAAGTACCGGGAGGACGCCCAGCGCGCCCTTTCAGCCGGTGTGCTGGGCGGCATGACCGGGAGCACAATCGGGGGATGACGGGAGCCGGGGCGTCGATCGGGCTCGTGGGGTTCGCCCGCGCGCTCCGGCACGGTGGCACCGCGTGCGGGCCCGAGCGGGTGCAGGCGTTCGTCGCGGCGGTCGACCTGCTCGACGTGGCACGGCGCGAGGACGTCTACTGGGCGGGCCGGGTGACGTTGTGCGGCGAGCCCGACGACCTGCCCCGGTACGACGCGGCGTTCGCGGCCTGGTTCGGGGGGATGCCGCCCGCTCCACCGGGCAGGCGCGCCCGGCAGACCAGTCACCTGGCCGCCCTCGGCAGCGGCACGGCGAGGCACCGCCGGGCGGCGCCCGCGGTCAAGGTGGCCGCCAGTGACGTGGAAGTGCTGCGGCACAAGGACATCGCCACGCTCAGCCCCGCCGAGAAACGGCACCTGGACGAGCTGCTGGCCGTCCTCAAGCCCGTCCCGCCTCAGAGACGCGCGCTGCGCCGCACACCGGCACGGCGAGGCGCGATCGACCCACGCCGCACCCTCAAGGACATGCTCGCCACCGGCGAGACGACCCGGCCGCGCCACCGCCGCCGCGCCACCCGGCCCCGCAAGGTCGTGCTGCTGATCGACGTCTCCGGCTCGATGAAGCCCTACGCCGACGCCCTCCTCCGCTTCGCGCACGTCGTCGCCCGCCGCATGCCCGTCGAGGTCTGCACGCTGGGCACCCGCCTGACCCGCGTCACCCGCCACCTGCGCCACCGCGACCCGGAGCAGGCGCTGCGAGCCGCCGCGCGCGCCGTGCCCGACTACGAGGGCGGCACCCGGCTCGGCGAGACGCTCAAGGCCTTCCTGGACCGCTGGGGCCAGCGCGGAGCCGCACGGCGCGCCGTCGTGGTCATCTGCTCGGACGGCTGGGAACGCGGCGACGCGGCCCTGCTCGCCGACCAGGTCCGACGGCTGCGCCGGCTCGCGCACAAGGTCGTCTGGGTCAACCCGCACGCCGGCCACGACGGGTACCGGCCGGTGCAGTCCGGCATCGTCGCCGCCCTCCCGCACCTGGACCGGTTGCTCGCCGGGCACAGCCTCGACACCCTGCACGCCCTGCTGGAGGAGGTTCGACTTGCGTGATGTCCTCGCCGAACTGGCCGATCGCGTCGACCGGGGCGAGACGGTCGGCGTCGGCACGGTGGTCGCCACGTTCAGCTCCGCGCCCCGACCACCCGGCGCGGCGATGCTGGTCGGCGCGGACGGCGCCGTCGTCGGCAGCGTCTCCGGCGGCTGCGTCGAGGGCGCGGTCTACGACCTGGCCCAAGAGGTGGTGCGCGAGGACCGGCCGGTCCTCCAGCGGTACGGGGTGAGCGACGACGACGCGTTCGCGGTGGGCCTGACCTGCGGCGGGATCATCGACGTCTACGTCGAGCCGGTCAACCGGCAGAGCTTCCCCGAACTGCCCGAGGTCCTCCAGACCGTCCGGGCCCAGGAGCCGGTGGCCATCGCTACGATCGTGGAACACCCGGAGTGGGTCGGCCGGCGGGTGGTCGTCTGGCCCGACCGCGCCACCGGCGACATCCCCTCCGCCCGAGCCCGCGACGCCATCACCGACGACGCCCGCGGCCTGCTCGCCACCGGCCGCAGCGGCACCCTGCACTACGGTCCCGACGGGCAGCGACGCGGCGAGGGCATGGCGGTGTTCGTGAACTCGTTCGAGCCGCCGCCCCGGATGCTGGTGTTCGGCGCGATCGACTTCGCCGCCGCCGTGGCCAGGCTGGGCGCGTTCCTCGGCTACCGCGTCACGGTGTGCGACGCGCGCCCGGTGTTCGCCACGAAGAGCCGGTTCCCCGAAGCCGACGAGGTCGTCGTCGACTGGCCGCACCGCTACCTCGCCGGGCAGGCCGACGCCGGGAAGGTCGACGAGCGCACGGTGGTCGCCGTCCTCACCCACGACCCGAAGTTCGACGTGCCGCTGCTGGAGGTCGCGCTCCGCCTCAAGCTCGGCTACGTCGGCGCGATGGGCTCCCGCCGCACGCACGACGACCGGCTGCGCCGGCTGCGCGAGGCGGGCCTGGCCGAGGGCGAATTGGCCAAGCTCGCGTCCCCGATCGGCCTCGACCTCGGCGCGCGCACGCCAGAGGAGACGGCGGTGTCGATCGCCGCGGAGATCATCGCGCTGCGCTGGGGCGGGGGAGGCGAGCGGCTGGCCCGGACGGACGGCTCCATCCACAAGTGAGGGGGTTGTTTGACGAGGCAACAACGAGCAGGCTCGGCTGTGACCCCCATCACCACCACTCTTGGAGGGTTCATGCGGATAACGGTCACCGTCGACGGCGTCGACTACCGCGACGACGTCGAACCGCGCACGCTGCTGGTCCACTACCTGCGCGAACGACTCGGCAAGACCGGCACGGTCGTGGGTTGTGACACCAGCAACTGCGGCGCGTGCACGGTCCACCTCGACGGCCACAGCGTGAAGTCCTGCGCCGTGCTCGCGGTGCAGGCGAACGGCCGCGAGGTCACCACGGTCGAGGGACTCGCCCGCGACGGGCAGCTGCACCCCGTCCAGCAGGCGTTCCACCGCAACCACGCGTTGCAGTGCGGTTTCTGCACCCCCGGGATGATCATGCAGGCCATCGACCTGCTCGCGGACAACCCCGACCCCGACGAGGACGAGGTGCGGCACGGCCTGGAGGGCAACCTCTGCCGCTGCACCGGCTACCAGAACATCGTGCGCGCCGTGCGCGACGCCGCGCGGACGATGAGCCCCGGCGCCGGCCCCGAAGCGGAGCGCGTGGACGAGGCGGCGCTGGTCGACCGCGCCCCGCTGCACGCCGGCGGTGGCGAATGACCGCCACCGCCGAACCGGAAGCCGGCGCGCGGGAGGTCGGCCGGGCCCGCCGCCGCAAGGAGGACGCCCGGCTGATCACCGGCGCGACCCGGTGGACCGACAACATCCAGCTCGCCGGGATGCTGCACATGGCCGTGCTGCGCAGCCCCGTGGCGCACGCCCGGATCACCTCGGTCGACGTCACCGAGGCCGTGCGGATGCCCGGCGTGCTGGTCGCGCTCACCGGCCAGGACCTGGCCGCCGAGCAGGGCAGCCTGCCGTGCGCGTGGCCGATCACCGAGGACATGCTCGCGCCGCCCGCGCCCTCGCTGGCCGTCGACCGGGTGAACTTCGCCGGCGAGGCCGTCGCCCTGGTCGTGGCCCGCAGCGCCGCCGAGGCGCACGACGCGCTGTCCCTCGTCGACGTGGACTACGAGGACCTGCCGGTCGTGCTCGACCTCGAGGAGGCGGTCAAGGACGGCGCCGACCTCGTGCACCCCGACCTGGGCACGAACGCCAGCGCCACCTGGGTGTTCGACTCCGCCGAGGCGGGCACCGGGTCCGACGTCGACCAGGCCGTCGCCGACTCGGACGTCGTCGTCGAGCGCACCTTCCGCCAGCAGCGGCTGATCCCGGCGTTCATGGAGCCCCGCTCGGTCGTGGTGGACCCGTCGCCCGACTCGGTGACGATGTGGTCGTCCACGCAGGTGCCGCACATCCTGCGGTGGATGCTGTCGGCCGTGCTCGACATCCCGGAGCAGCGGATCCGGGTCATCGCGCCGGACGTCGGCGGCGGCTTCGGCGGCAAGCTCCAGGTCACGCCGGAAGAGGTGCTGACCCTGCTGGTCGCGCGCCGGCTGGGCAAGCCGGTCAAGTGGACCGAGTCGCGCACCGAGTCGATGCTGTCCGGCCACCACGGCCGCGACCAGCTGCAGCGCATCACGATCTCCGCCCGCCGCGACGGCACGGTCACCGGCCTGAAGGTCGACCTGCTCGCCGACATGGGCGCCTACCTGCGGCTGGTCTCGCCCGGCGTGCCGATCCTGGGCGCGTTCATGTTCAACGCCATCTACAAGTTCCCGGCCTACCGGTTCACCTGCACGAACGTGTTCACGACCAAGGTGCCGACCGACGCCTACCGCGGCGCGGGACGGCCCGAGGCCACGTTCGCCATCGAGCGGATCATGGACGAGCTGGCCGCCGAGCTGGGCGTCGACCCGCTGGAGCTGCGCGAGCGGAACTGGATCAAGCACGAGGAGTTCCCGTTCACCACGGTCGCGGGCCTCACCTACGACTCGGGCGACTACGAGGCCGCCACCGCCCGCGCGAAGGAGCTGTTCGGGTACGACGCGCTGCGCGCCGAGCAGGCCGAACGCCGCGCCAACGGCGACCCGGTGCAGCTGGGCATCGGCATCTCCACCTACACCGAGATGTGCGGGCTCGCGCCGTCACGGGTGCTGGGCGCGCTGCGGTACGCGGCGGGCGGCTGGGAGCACGCGGCGATCCGGATGCTGCCGACCGGCAAGGTCGAGCTGATCACCGGCACCTCGCCGCACGGCCAGGGCCACGTGACGGCGTGGAGCCAGATCGTGGCCGACCGGCTCGGCGTGCCGTTCGAGGACGTCGAGGTGCTGCACGGCGACACGCGCGTGTCGCACCGCGGCATGGACAGCTACGGCTCGCGGTCGCTGGCCGTCGGCGGCGTGGCCGTGGTGCTGGCCGCGGACAAGGTGCTGGCGAAGGCGCGCACGGTCGCCGCGCACCTGATGGAGGTCGCCGAGGACGACGTCGAGTTCACCGCCGGCACGTTCTCCGTGCGCGGCACGTCCACGACCATGGCCCTCGGCGACGTGGTGGTGGCCGCGCACGTGGCGCACAACCTGCCCGACGGCGTGGAGCCCGGCCTGGACGCCGAGGCCACGTTCGACCCGGAGAACTTCTCCTACCCGCACGGCACGCACCTGTGCGCCACCGAGGTCGACACGCAGACCGGCGCGGTGAAGATCCGCTCGTACGTGTGCGTGGACGACGTCGGCAAGGTGGTCAACCCGATGATCGTGGAGGGCCAGGTGCACGGCGGCCTGGCGCAGGGCATCGCGCAGGCCCTGTACGAGGAGGCGGTGCACGACGAGAGCGGCACGCTCACCACGGCCACCTTCGCCGACTACCTGCTGCCGTCCGCGGTCGACCTGCCGCACTTCACCACCGACCGCACCGAGACGCCATCGACCACCAACCCGCTGGGCGTGAAGGGCGTCGGCGAGGCGGGCACGATCGCGTCCACGCCCGCCGTGGTCAACTCGATCGTCGACGCCGTGCGGCACATGGGCGTCACCGAGGTGGAGATGCCGTGCACCCCGATGCGGGTCTGGAAGGCGATCCACGGCCGCGGTGACGGCGTGCCGACGACACCCGGCGCGGGCGGCGGCCTCGGTTCGCTCGACTCGCGCGCCGCCGACGAGCGGGGAGGTGCGGAATGATCCCGGCCGAGTTCGACTACGTCGCGCCCACCACGGTGGACGAGGCGGTGCGCGCGCTCGCCGCCGGCGGCGAGGACGCCAAGGTGATGGCGGGCGGGCAGAGCCTCATCCCGGTGCTGCGGATGCGGCTGGCCGTGCCGACCGTGGTGGTCGACCTGTCCGGGCTGACCGAGCTGACCGGCGTGCACGACGACGGCGACTCGCTGCGCATCGGCGCCATGACCACGCACTACGAGGTGCAGCGCGACCCGTTGGTGCGCGAGCACGCGGAGCTGCTGCGGCTGGCCACGGACACCGTCGCCGACCCGCAGGTGCGGCACCGGGGCACGTTCGGCGGCTCGCTCGCCCACGCCGACCCGGCGGGCGACCTGCTCGCGCCCGCGTTGGCGCTGGACGCCGTGATGGTGTGCGCCGGGCCCGGCGGCACGCGCGAGGTGCCCGCGGCGGAGTTCTTCGTCGACTACTTCACCACCGCGCTGGCGCCCGACGAGCTGCTCACCCACGTCAAGGTGCCCAAGCTGACCGGCTGGGGCGCGCACTACGAGAAGTTCAACCGCGTCGCGCAGGCGTGGTCGATCGTGGGCGTGGCCGCCGCGGTGCGGGTGTCCGAGGGCCGGATCGCCGCCGCGCGGGTCGGCCTGACCAACATGGGTTCGACCCCGGTGCGGGCCCGCGGCGTGGAGGAAGCGCTGGTCGGGCAGCCCGCGACGGCCGAGGCGATCACGTCGGCGGCCACCCGTGCCGCCGAGGGTGCCGACCCGCCGAGCGACGGCAACGCCGACGCCGAGTACCGGTCGCACCTGGCCCGCGTGCTCACCGAGCGGGCGGTGACGGCCGCGGTGAGCGCATGAAGCTCGAGCACCGGTTCGCCGTCCCCGCGCCCGTGCCGGACGTGTGGGCGGCGCTGCTCGACCCGGAGAAGGTGGCGCCGTGCATGCCGGGCGCCACCCTCACCGGGGTCGACGGGCGGAAGTTCACCGGCACGGTCAAGGTCAAGCTCGGGCCCGTCACGCTGGTGTACAAGGGGGCCGGCGAGTTCACCTCCGTGGACGAGCGGGTGCACGCGGCCGTGCTGAAGGCGTCCGGCAAGGACACCAGGGGCAACGGCACCGCGTCCGCCTCCGTGTCCGTGGCGCTGGTGTCGGCCTCGGACGGCACCGAGGTGTCCGTGGTCACGGACCTGAACGTCACCGGCCGTCCGGCCCAGTTCGGCCGGGGTCTGATCAGCGAGGTCAGCGGCAGGATCATCGGCGAGTTCGCGGAATGCCTGGCGACGCGGCTCGCGCCGGCGGAAGCTGAGGAGGTGACTGGAACCGAGACCGCCGCCAAGCCGCACCTGCGCGCCGTGCCCGACGAGCCGATCGACCTGGTCGACGCGGCGGGCGCGCCCGTGCTCAAGCGGGTGCTGCCGGTCGTGGCCGGGCTGCTGGCGGTGGCGCTGCTGGTGCGCGGGCTCCGCGGGCGGCACCGCTGAACGCGCGCGGCGGGCGATCGGTCCTCGGGCTGGTCGCCTGCCTCTGCCTGCTCGCGGCGTGCACCGGGTCGCCGGTGGTGATCACGACCGCGCGGCACGCGCCCGCGACGTCGTCGGTCGCGCCCGAGCCGCCGTCGTTCACCCTGGCCGCGGGCGGTGACATCCTCATCCACCCGGCGCTGACCGAGCAGGCCGACGCCGACGGCGCGCGCAACTTCGTGCCGCTGCTGGAGGGGCTGCGCGAGGCGATCGACGCCGACGTGTCGATCTGCCACCTGGAGACGCCGCTGTCCGCGCCCGGCGCGCCGACCTACGGGTACCCGGCGTTCAGCGCGCCGCCGGAGGTCGCGTCGGCGTTGAAGGAGATCGGCTACGACAGCTGCTCCACCTCGTCCAACCACACCCTCGACCGGGGCGCGCCGGCGATCAGGACGACGCTGGACGTGATGGACGCGGCAGGGCTGAAGCACACCGGCTCGTTCCGCTCGCCGGAGGAGTCCGCGACCCCGTTGCTGCTGGACGTGGGCGGGGTGAAGGTCGGGCACATCGCGTTCACGTACGGGTTCAACGGCATCCCGCTGCCGCAGCCGTGGATGGCGAACCAGCTGTCCACGGAGGGCGTGCTGGCGGCGGCGCGCGCGGCTCGCGCGGCCGGCGCGGAGGTCGTGGTGGCGAGCCTGCACTGGGGCAACGAGTACCAGCACGAGGCCACGCCGCAGCAGCGGGAGATGGCGCGGGCCGTCCTCGCCGACCCCGCGGTGGACCTGATCATCGGCACGCACGTGCACGCCGTGCAGCCGATCGAGCAGATCGGCGGCAAGTGGGTCGTCTACGGCATGGGCAACGAGGTGGCCCGCCACTCCGAGCCGCGCGGCATCACGGAGGAGGGCATCGTCACCCGCTTCAAGTTCGTGAAGGGCCCGTCCGGCTGGGCGGTCCAGGAGGCGTCCTACGTCCCGACCCTGGTCGAGTTCGGCCCACCGATCCGCGTGGTCGACCTGACCCGGGCGCCCGCCAACCCCCGCCGCACCGAAGCGCTGAACCGCACCGACGGCATCGTGCGCAGCCTGGGCTCCACCATCGCCCACCCGTGAGCGGACAGGTCCCCTCCTACGGGTGACCGTCGGACACGGCCCGGCCCCACCGGTCCAGCCGTAGGATCACGTCGGTGAGCGCCGGAGGGGTGACGTCGTGGTCGACAGGTTCCGCGACCCGCTGCTGACCACGAAGGAGACCTCCCGCCACCTCCTGATCCCGCAGAGGACGTTGAACAACTGGTCGGCCGAAGAGGCAGGCGGCGCGCCCTTGGTGCACCGGGTCGCCCCGGAGCGCCGGGGTTGGCCGAGGGTTCCGTTCATAGCGGTGGTCGAGGCCTAACGTCCTGCGGTCGCTCCGCGATCTCGGGCTCACGAAGCGCAAGGTCAGGGACGCGGCGGCGGCGGTGCGCGGTGAGTTCGGCACGGCTTACGCCCTGGCGACGAAGAAGATCGTCACGGACGGGGTCGACATCTTCCTGGACTACGCCGACGGCGACCTGGCGCGGGTGGGGCGCGCCGGCGTCGAGCAGAACAAGGTCCCGGTCGACGCGATCGTGGAGATGTGGCTGGCGGGCGACTCGCCCAAGGACGTCGGCTACGAGTACGACCTGGACCCCGAGCAGGTCGAGGCGATCTGCCGGGCCGCGCAGCGTGTCCCGGCTTGAGTTCCTCCTCGATCGCGGTCTCGGCCGGGGCGTGGCGGACGGCCTGCGCGCGCGGCTGGCTGGTGCACCGCATAGCCGATCACTTCCCCGACGACGCCCAGCACGTCGCGGACGAGGACTGGCTGTCCCACGGGTTGGAACGCGGTGGGTGCCGCTGTGCAAGGACGGCCGGATCAAGGGCCGGCACCACGAGCGCGAGCCGCTGGTCGTCCACTCGGCGGTGCTCTTCCACCTCGACAACCAGCAACTCCGCCGCGACGAGATGGTTGCCCGCTTCCAGCGGGTGAGGTCGGCGATCGACCACGCCGTGGCACGCGGCGGACCGGCCGTCTACGCGATCGGCGACTCGGGTATCCGGCGAACCTGGCCGTGACCCGGGCGCCCGCCGACCCCGCCGCACCGAAGCGCTGAACCGCACCGACGGCATCGTGCGCAGCCTGGGCTCCACCATCGCCGACCCGTGAGCGGACCCGGCGAGTCGTAACGCTCCGAAACCGTTGGGGCGAAAAGGAAAGCCACTTGTCACCCACTCAGTTATTACCGGCCGGGATCGGCGGCCGGGCACAGACGGACGAGCCCGCCTGTGTTGCACTCGATGGGCGAACACTCACGGGCAGCCACTACGACGAACGTCGTGACGCCCACGGTGGAGGGAGGCTCCAATGTCTGTTCACACCTTCGTCCGGCCGGTCGCCGCGCCGGCGGACCTGGCGGAACTCAGCACGCTCGTGGCCGAGCCCGAGTCCACGATCGGCGACCCGCCGCTGCCCGAGCCGAACGCGGCGGGCGCGCTCCTGCTCGGCCTGCTGATCTCGCCCCCGACGCCGAAGGAGCCGCGGAAGTAGCCACCTGCCGCCCGGGGCCGGGCGGATGTGATCGGTGACGGGAGGGACCTGTGGACGCGTCGTCCTGCGCGCGTGACGCCGCCGACCTGGCCGGTCGGGTGCTCGGCGCACTGCGCGGCGGTGGCGGCGCGGACCTGGCCGATTTCCTCGACTCGTGCGCCGACACGACCGCCGGCCTCGGTGCGGTGCGGCTGGTGGGCGCGGACGTCTTCCTGCCGCACGTGGTGCTGGACCACCCGCTGACCGACCGGGACGCCGAGGTGGTCGCCGCGTCCTTCACCGTCTTCCCGCCGGTCACCGCGCCGGTCGCGAACGAGCAGCGGGTGATGGCCTGGCACGACTGGTCCACCGTCCGGCTGCTGGCGCGCTTCACCGGCGACGCGCCCGTCACGACGCCGGACGACCCGGCCGTCGTGCTGGGCCCGGCCGAGGACTGGCCGCGCTGGTCGGTCGTGGTGGCCCAGTTGTCAGCGCTGGCGCACCCCGGCGCGACCGGCCCCGTGGTGGACGCGGTCGCGGCGCGGCCCCTGGCGCTGTGCCGGGGCGTCGTCCGGACCGTGCTGCGCCGCGACTTCGCCACCGCGAGCCGCCTGACCCGCTGGGTGGCCCTGGTGCACGCGGGCGGTGCCCGGCTGCCGGTGGACCCGGTGCTCCTGGTCGAGCACGTCGGGTCGCGACTCGGCGCGGAGCCGCGCCGGCTGCTGGACCTGGCCGTGGCCCGCCACCTGCTGGAGGCACCGTGAAGAGCGTGGTCCACCTCGCCCACACCGTGACGGCGGGCGCGCTGGGCTGGTTGCACGCCAACCGCGAGCTGGGCGCGTTCGAGGACGACGCCACCGCGGACCTGGACGAGCCGGACGGCGTCTACAAGCCGCTGTGCGAGCTGGCGCTCGCGTCGTCGCTGGTGCTGCGCGAAGGCGTGGCCGGCACGGCGGAGCTGAGGGCGGCGCGCGAGCTGGTCGAGTTCTCGTGGCGGCAACTGCGCGAGGGCGACCTGCTCTACGAGCGCCAACTGCGCCACGCCCTGCTCACCGACCCGCTGGAGACCTACGTCCACCACGCCCGCAGCGGCTTGCGCCACGAGGCGCTGGAGCGGGCCGTCGTCCAGGGCTCGGCCGCGGACGTCATGACCGAGGTGCTGCCCAACCGGCGGCTGGCCGTGGCGAACGCGCACCGCGTGGTGGGCGTGCGGCGGGACGACGACCTCCTCGGCATGCTCCGGCAGACCTGGCTGGGCCGCACGCCGCAGCCCTGGGCGCTGGACTGGCACACCGCCTACTACATGACCCACACCGTCTTCCACCTCACCGACTGGGGCGCGCTGCCCGGGCAGCTGCCCGCCGACGTGGTCGAGTACCTGGAGAACTGGCTGCCGGTGTGGTTCGCGGTGTGGGCGGAGGCGGCGCAGTGGGACCTGCTCGGCGAGCTGCTGATCGTGGGGGCGTGCCTGCCCGAGCCGCGGTGCGACCGGGCGGAGTGGGAGCTGGTGGCGGGCGCCCAGCACGCCGACGGTCTCGTGCCGCGGGACGCCGAACCCGTCGACGACGACCCGCGCGTGCGCTTCCTCGACCACCAGCACACCGCCGTGGTGGCCACCATCGCGGGGACGCTGGCCACGTCCCGGCTGCTCGGCGGGAGCACGTGAAGGACCTCGTCGCGCACCTGCCGGCCGCCGTGCGCGACGCCACGGGGGTCGCGGTCGCCCTCCGGGAGGGCAGCCGTGAGCTGGTCCTGGTCGGTGGGACGACCGGTGGGCGCGACCCGCGGCCCGTGACCGGGCGGACCCGCTTCGAGCTCGGCTCGCTGACCAAGACGTTCACCGGTCTGCTGCTGGCCGACATGGTCGACCGGGGCGAGGTGCGACCGACCGATCCCGTGCTGCGCCACCTGCCGTTCGGGGCGGCACCCCACCTGGGTCCCGAGGTCACGTTGGAGGGCCTGGCCACCCACACCTCCGGGCTGCCGCGCCTGCCGCCCGGGCTCCGTCGCCTGGCGGTGCGGCGCTGGCGCACCAACCCCTACCGCGATTTCACCGGCGACGACTTCGCCGCCGCCTTGCTCCGCACCAGGGGCCGAACGCCCGGCGCGTACCGCTACTCGAACCTGGGCGTCGCCCTGCTCGGTGAGGCCCTGTCCCGCGCGGCCGGGAGGCCTTACGCCGAACTGCTGGCCGAGCGCGTGCTGCGCCCACTGGGCCTGACCGACACCGACTGCTCGCCGTCCGCGCAGGTCACGGGCCACCTGCGCGGACGTCCTCGACCGCCGTGGGAGATGCCCGGCATGCCCGCCGCGGGCGCCCTGCGCTCGTCGGCGGTCGACGTGCTGCGCTACCTGACCGCCCACCTGCCCCCGCCGACCGGACCGCTGGCGAGGGCCTGCGCCGACGTGGCCCGACCCCGTGCGTCGGCACGCGACCACGACGTGTGCCTGGTCTGGAACCTGCGTCGCCGAGCCGGCCGGGAACTGCTGTTCCACTCCGGCGGCACGCGCGGCTGCACCGCGTTCGCCGCCTTCAGCCCCGGCGCCGGCACCGCGTTCGTGGCCCTGGCCAACGCCGGCTGGACCGTGGACAGCACGTTCGTGCACCGTTCCTACGAAGCCGCCTGGTCACTGGTCGAGCGCGCCGCGAGTCGACCCTCCAGGCCCCTCGTGTCGAACACCCAGGACCCCTGAACCCACCACTCAGGACAAGGCCCGGACCCGGTCGAGCCGGGCCAGCCACCGGGCGGCAGTCTCCTCGTCGGCGGCGAACTCGCCGAACCGGTCGGGGTCCGGTGCGTGCGTCGGCACGGGCAGGCGGCCGTTCACCGGCAGCAGCGAGTCGCCGGTCACGTCACCGTCCATCAGCGACAACGTGGCCAGGCCGCACGCGAAGTCCAACTCGGGCAACGCGCCCGCCAACGCCAACCCGGCCGCCATCCCGACGGACGTCTCCACCGCCGACGACACCACGCACGGCAGCCCGCACGCCTCCGCCACGGCCAACGCCCGCCGCACACCGCCCAGCGGCGCGACCTTGATCACCGCGACGTCCGCCGCACCGGCCACCGCCACCTTCAACGGGTCCTCCGCCCGCCGGATCGACTCGTCCGCCGCGATCCGCACGTCGACCCGCCGCCGCACCGCCGCCAACTCCTCGATGGACGGGCACGGTTGCTCGACGTACTCCAAGCCGCCGGCCGCCCGTTCCAGCTCGCGGATCGCGCGCACCGCCGTGTCCACGTCCCACGCCATGTTCGCGTCCACCCGGACGGCCCCGGACGGCCCGAGCGCGTCCCGCACCGCCTCGACGCGCGCCAGGTCGTCGGCGAGCGGCGTGCCCGGATCGGCCACCTTCACCTTCGCCGTGGCGCAGCCCGAACGGGCGACGATCTCGTGCGCGCGCTCCGGTGAGACGACGGGAACCGTGCAGTTGACCGGGATCTCGGCGCGGACCGGCGCGGGCCAGCCCCGCTCGGCGGCCTCCAGCGCGCACGCCAACCACGGCGCGCACTCGTCGTCGGAGTAGTCGAGGAACGCGCAGAACTCACCCCACCCGGCGGGCCCTTCCAGCAGCACGCCCTCGCGCACCGTGATGCCGCGGAACCGGTTGCGCATCGGGATCGAGTAGACCAGCACCGGACGAGCTTAGAGCGGGTCCAGCGCGGCGACCCGGCGCAGTGCGGGGCCCGTGAGCTCCGGGTCGGGCTCCTCCACGGCGATCCGCAACGCCGACTCGAACTGGTCGAGCCGGCGGTCCAGTTCGGCCAGCTCACGGGTCGGCTCGGCGATCGCGGCGGCCAGGCCCGGCCGGTTGTCCGTCCGCCGCAACGCCTCCCGCACTGGCTGGCTGTCCCGCAAGGCCAGCAACGCCCGCCACAGCAGCCGTTCCACCTGCGCCACCCACCGCGCGTCCAGGTCGCGCATCGCGTCGAAGTGGGCGCACAAGCGGCCGGCACGGCGGCGTTGGCCGGGATCGGTGAACTGCTCGCAGTGCACGACGTCCCGCGCGCCGGCCGCCAGCACGACGTCCCACTCGGACGGCCGCGCCCAGACCCGTTTCCCCTTCGCCGCACGGCGGATCGCGTCGAGGTCGGCCTCGGGCCGCCACATCCACCAACGGGGTAACGGCGCGATCCGGGTCACCGGTCCTTAATAGCGTTCTTCTCCCGGACCGCAAAATCCCCGGGCTCGCCCCGACCCGGACGCGGGTCGGGGCGTCCCGGTGCGTCGGCTCAGCCGACCTCGGGCAGCTTCGGGCCGAGCAGGTCGTCCGCGTCCACGATCTTGTACGCGTAACCCTGCTCCGCCAGGAACCGCTGCCGGTGCGCCGCGTAGTCGGTGTCCAACGTGTCCCGCGACACGACCGAGTAGAAGTGCGCCTGCCGCCCGTCGCCCTTGGGCCGCAACAACCGGCCCAGCCGCTGCGCCTCCTCCTGCCGCGACCCGAACGTCCCCGACACCTGCACGGCCACCGACGCCTCGGGCAGGTCGATGGAGAAGTTCGCCACCTTCGACACCACCAACGTCCGCAGCTCGCCGCGCCGGAACCTGTCGAACAGGGCCTCGCGCTCCTTGTTCTTCGTCGAACCCTGGATGATCGGCGCGTCCAGCGCCTCGCCGAGCGACTCCAGCTGGTCCAGGTAGGCCCCGATCACCAACGTCGGCTCGTCGGGGTGCCGTTCCAGGATCGCCTTCACCACCGGCAGCTTCGTCCGGGCCGTGGAGCACAGCTTGTAGCGCTCCTCCGCCTCGGCCGTCGCGTACTCCAGCCGCTCGTTGTCGGTCAACGTCACCCGCACCTCGACGCACTCGGCGGGCGCGATCCAGCCCTGCGCCTCGATGTCCCGCCACGGCACGTCGTACCGCTTCGGCCCGATCAGCGAGAACACGTCGCCCTCCTGGCCGTCCTCGCGCACCAGCGTCGCGGTCAGGCCGAGCCGGCGGCGCGACTGGAGGTCGGCCGTCATCCGGAACACCGGCGCGGGCAGCAGGTGCACCTCGTCGTAGACGATCAGGCCCCAGTCCCGCGAGTCGAACAGCTCCAGGTGCTTGTACTCGCCCTTCGACTTGCGGGTGATCACCTGGTAGGTCGCGATCGTGACCGGCCGGATCTCCTTGCGCTCGCCGGAGTACTCGCCGATCTCGTCCTCGGTCAACGACGTCCGCGCGACCAGCTCCCGCTTCCACTGCCGACCGGCCACGGTGTTGGTGACCAGGATCAACGTGGTCGCGCCCGCCTCGGCCATCGCCGCCGCGCCGACCAGCGTCTTGCCCGCGCCGCACGGCAGCACGACCACGCCCGAGCCGCCCGCCCAGAACGCCTGCGCGGCCCGGCGCTGGTAGTCGCGCAGCTCCCAGCCGTCCTCGACCAGGTCGATCGGGTGGGCCTCGCCGTCGACGTACCCGGCCAGGTCCTCCGCCGGCCAGCCGATCTTGAGCAGCAGCTGCTTGAGCCGGCCGCGTTCGCTCGGGTGCACGACCACCGTGTCGTCGTCGACCCGGGCGCCCAGCATCGGCTTGACCTTCTTGTGCCGGAGGACCTCCTCCAGCACGGCGCGGTCCAGCGAGTTCAGCACCAGGCCGTGCGCGGGGTGGTTGGCCAGCTGCAGCCGGCCGAACCGGCCCATCGTGTCGACCACGTCCACCAGCAACGGCTGCGGCACGGGGTAGCGGGAGAACCGGACCAGCGCGTCGACCACCTGCTCGGCGTCGTGGCCGGCGGCACGCGCGTTCCACAGCGCCAGCGGCGTGATGCGGTAGGTGTGCACGTGCTCGGGCGCGCGTTCGAGCTCGGCGAACGGCGCGATGGCGGTGCGCGCGTCGTCCGACAGCGGGTGCTCGACCTCCAGCAGCAGGGTCTTGTCCGATTGGACGATCAAGGGGCCGTCGGTCACGGGTGCGCGCTCCTGTCGCTTGGTGTCCTTCAAGTGTGCATACCGCGTGCAAGTCGAAAGCGGACAGTACGCGCACGTGCACGCAACGCTTACGGACTCGGTTCGGTAAAGCCGTGTACGCCCTCGTGATGCAGTCGATAGCGTCCCTGCGCCCCACCGCGACCCTACGCGCGGATGCACTGGGGCCCTCCCCGGATGAACGAAGGTCCACATGAGCACGGACATGCCCGCGTCCGCACCGCAGTACCAGAACGGTCCGCAGCACCAGGGCGCCCCGCAGTTCCACAACGCCCCGCAGGGCCAGCCGATTCCGCCGGCGCCGAAGAAGAAGGGCATCGTCGCGCGCATCCTCACCGCGATCATCGGTATCGCGGTGGCCGGTGTGGTCGTCTACGGCATCAACTACTTCACCAGCGACGCGGCCCAGTCCAAGGCGGGCGACTGCGCGAGCGTGACCGGCACGAACACGAAGCCGGAGTTCAAGACCGTCGACTGCGGCTCGGCCGAGGCGAACTACACCATCGGTCAGGTGCTCGACTCGACCACCGCGAAGTGCGCCAGCGAGTACTACGACGAGTACACCGAGACCGCTCGCCGGGGCCCGGACTCGAAGCTGTGCCTGGTGCCGAACCTGGTCGAGGGCAGCTGCTACGACCTCGACAGCACCACGCAGATGGGCTACCCGGCCGTCGACTGCGGCAAGGCGGGCACGGTCAAGCTGGTCAAGCTGATCAAGGGCAGCGCCGACGAGAGCGCCTGCGGCGAAGGTGCGCCGCTGACGTTCCCCGAGCCGAAGACGACCCTCTGCTTCGCGCCCACCGAGAGCGCCTGATCCACCTCGCGGGTGCGCGTGGCGCTACCTTCTGGGGCGTCACGCGCACCCGTCCAGCGAGGATGATCATGAGCAACGAGCCGAGTCGACCCGCCGACGACGACGCGCCGACCGGGGCCGCCGGCGATCCCGCCGCCCGTCCCGACGTGCCGCCCGCCGACGCCGAGCGCATCGCGGCCTCGCGGGACGCCGCCGCGACGGCCGACGAGCGGGAGCTCGCCGGCCCCGCGTCGTCCGGTCTCGGCTCCGGCTCCGCCGAACCCGACGACACCGCTCCCGAGCCGGGCTCCGCCGCCAGGGAACGCCCCGTGGCCGGCAACGAGCCCGTCACCCCGGCCGGCCCGACCGCCGTGCCCGGCGCGCGTCCGGCTCCCGCCGCGGACCCCGTGGCCGCCTCCCCGGCGAACGGGACCGGCAAGCCCGGCGGCAGTGGCCGGAAGATCCTCATCGGCGTGCTGGTCGTGCTGCTGATCGGCATCGTCGTCTACGGCGTGCGCTACCTCACCAGTGATCCCGCCAACGCCGAGGTCGGCGACTGCGTCAGCGTGGCAGCCGAGGCCGACAACCGGGCCGAGGTCGACACCCTCGACTGCTCCGCCGACGAGGCCTCGTACAAGGTGGCCAAGGTCCTGGAGACGACCGACGCCACCTGCCCCGAGGACGGCCTCTACACCGAGATCGTCCCGGCCGCGCGCGTCGGCGACGGCTACAAGCTGTGCCTGCTGCCCAACATGGCCGAGGGCGCCTGCTACAAGCCCGACGAGGGCACCGGGTTCGTCAAGACCGGGTGCACCGGCCCCGAGACCATCAAGGTGGTCAAGGTCATCGAGGGTTCCGCGGACCTGGAGGCCTGCCCCGACGGCGCGGGCATGGCCTACCCGGAGCCGCCGGTCACGTACTGCCTGGCACCTGCCGAGATGTGACGCCCGCTGCGATGTGACGCCCGCCGAGGTGTGACCCCGTCCGGGGCCCGGCCACTGGCGGGTGAACCCGCTCAACCCGGCGCGCGGCCGTGCCGATGCCCTGTTCCATGCGGAAGATCGGGTTGGGCATCGGGGTGGTCGCGGTCGTGGTGGCGGGCGCGTTCGCGTTCACGCTGCTCACCGGCGGGCCCGAGGGCGCCCGGCCGGGCGGCTGCGCGCACATCGAGAAGGCCGAGAAGGGCGCCAGGTACCGGCCGCTCGACTGCGCGGCCGACGACGCCAACGTGCGGGTCGCCAAGGTCGTCGACGAGGCCTCGCAGTGCCCCACGGGCGGCGCGCCGTACACGATCTTCACCCTCGCGGAGACGTTGTGCCTGATGCCGAACTTCGTGCAGGGCGCCTGCTACCAGGGCGACCGCGAGTCGGGGATGAAGAAGGTCGACTGCACGACCGCCCAGTCGATCCGGGTGGCGAGCGTCGCCCGTGAGCCGGTGGAGTGCGCGAACGGCCAGAAGTTGACCTACGTGGAGCCCGTCGTCACGTTCTGCCTGGTCCGCGCCTCCGACAAGGGCTGAAATCGCTGCGCCCACGCGACGCGCGAGGGTACGTTCCGCTCGTTGTACGTCGAGAGGAACGCCAGGTGACCACGCCACCCGACCAGCCGTCCCACGGCTCCCCGCCACCCCAGCAGCCGGGCTGGGGCCCGCCGTCGTCGCCGCAGGGCTTCCCGGCCCAACCGCCCGGCGGGCAGCCGTACCCGCAGCAGCCCCACCAGCAACAGCCCTACCCGCAGCCGGGTCACCCGCAGGACCCCGGCCACCCGCAGCCGGGCCCGGGCTACCAGCCGATGCCCGGCTACCAGGACCAGCCGCCCCAGTACGCGCAGCCCCACCCCGACCAGGCCCGATTCCCGGGTCAGGCCGCGTACCCGGGTCAGGCCGCCCAGCCGGGCCAGTTCGGCCAGCAGCCGGGTCAGCCCGGGCAGTTCGGCCAGCCGGGCCCGTTCGGCCAGCCAGGTCAGCCCGGCCAGTTCGGGCAGCCGGGTCAGCCCGCTTACCCGCAGCAGTTCCCGCCCCCGCCCGCCAAGGGCACGTCCCGCGGTGCGAAAGCGCTGGTCGCGGTGGTGGCGCTCGGCATCGTCGGCATCGTCATCGCGGGCATCATCGCGAACATCACCGGCCCCTCGGGCGCCGAGGCGGGCGACTGCATCAAGGTCATCTCCGCCTCCGTCACGGACGCCGACGTCGAGAAGGTCGAGTGCTCGTCGCCCGAGGCGGCCTTCAAGGTCGCCGCCAACCTGGACAGCAGCGCCGACTCCTGTCCCGACGGCGACTACGCCGAGTACTCCGACAGTGGCGGTCGGCGCAGCAACGGCTTCAAGCTGTGCCTGATGCTCAACGCCGCCGAGGGCGACTGCTTCAAGGAGGAGGGCTCGATTGTCGCGGGCAAAACCACCAAGGTGACCTGCGATTCGAGCGCTTCGTACAAGGTGGGCAAGGTCGTGAGGGGACGCGCGGACGAGAACGAGTGCGAGAGCGGCGACACCGTGACCGTTTACTCACAGCCCGCTACGACGATCTGCATGACGGAAGCCTGATCCGGCGACGCGCCGTGACGGGTTCGCCACCGGATCGAGTTCCAACCGACGCGGAAATCGAAAAAAAGGGGGCCTTCCCGCAATGGGAAGGCCCCTTTTGAAACCGGTTTCGCTGACGGTGAGTCAGTTGGTGGTTCCAGGCGGCAACAACCCGCCGACGTCCAACCGCTCCTTCAGCACCTCTTCGGTGTCCATCATGTCGGCCACGCGCTGCAGCCGGACCGGGTTGAGCGACAGCGGGAACGTGCCGACCGACACCAGCGCCGCGGTCTGCTGGTCGACGTCCATGTAGCCGGTCAGCGCGTTCTGCACGGACAGCTTGTCGTTCGACGCGGCCTCCTGCGCGTCCCGCAGGACCTGCCGGAACAGGGCCAGCGTGCGCGGGTTGCCCTCGGCGAACTTCTTGCTCGACGCGTACCCGGACATGGGGAAGTCCTTGGTCGGGCCGACGGCGGTGTCGGTGAGGATGCGCGCGCCGGCCCCCGCCTGGGCCTGCGTGATGTACGGCTCGGTCATCCACGCCGCGTCGACCTGCTTGGCCTGCATCGCGGTGACCATCTGCTCGAACGGCATCTCGGCCGGCCTGATCCGCTGCTTCTCCACGCCCGCCGTCTTGAGCACGGCCTTCGTGGTCAGCGCGCCGACGTCACCGGCCGAGGGCACGGCGATGCGCGGGTTGGGCAGCTTGCCGGGGCTGTCGTAGTTCGGGTCGAGCGTGACCAGCGCCATGGTGTTCGCGCCCGCCTGGTACGCCTCGCCCTGCAGCTGCAGCTCGGTGCCGTCGGCGTAGCTGCGGAACAGCGTGACGTGCGTCGCCCAGGTCAGGTCCAGCGTGGTGTCGAGCTGCTCGACGCCCTCGAGCTCGTTGTTCAGCGGAACCAGCTGCACCTGCAGCCCGGCCTTCTCGAACAGCTTGTTGTTGAACGCGAGGCGCAGCGGCGCCACGTCCACCACCGGCAGCACGCCGATGCGCAGTGTGTTGCGTTCCACGTCGGGGCGGCTGTTCCCGTCGGTGCCGGGGATCAGTCCGCACGCCGTCAAGGTGGCGGCACAAGCGAACAACGCTGCCGCACGTCGCAGAACACGCGCTGGGGTAGGCATGGCACCTCTCGCCGGGATGACCTCGAGAGCGGGGTCTTTTGATCAACGAATTTGTCGACGCACTTGTCGATGCCCGGGATGGTAACCACCCGGAGGTATGAAACGACAGCCCTGCTCCGATACGGTGAGTGCTTCCGGAGTCTTCCCGGGAGCTGGGGTCGAGCACTACGCTCCCCGGCTGGTGGCACAGGTCGTCGCAGACCGTCGTGTCCCCGCGCGGGGTGGGGGTGACTAGCCGGCACCACCGCTCCTGTGCTGCAATTCGGCCCGAATTCGAGTCCATGCTTCGGTCCGCGGGGGAGAGGCCGGAACCACTGCTGCCGGAAGAGGAAGCCCAGGGTGGCCCGTCGAGAGAGAGGTCCCAGCCAGTCAGGCGTGGGGATTACACCGCGCTCCGAAAGGCCCGGAACGGGTGACGGACTGGTTGCGCTGAGTGATGGAACTGTGACCGAGCAAACGGGGCCGACGACGACGGGCTCGACCGCGGCCGGACGGGTCCAGCCGACCCGCACGGCCGGCTGGCGCCTGCGCAACTGGCGACTGCCCACCAAGCTGACGGCCGTCCTGCTGATCCCGACCATCGCCGCGGTCGCGCTCGGCGGCCTGCGCGTGAACTCCGACCTCGCCGACGCGGCCGACCTCAACCGGCTCGCGAACCAGATCCAGCTGGAGTCGGCGGTCGCCGACCTGGTGCAGCAGTTGCAGCGCGAGCGCGACCTGAGCGCGAGCCACGTGGCGTCCGGCAAGCAGCTCGACCGCGTGGTCCTCGACCGCCAGCTGCGCCGCGTCGAGGACACCGTCCAGGCCCTCAACGCCAAGATCGTGGACCTCAGCGCCGACCTCGACGACGAGGTGGTGACCCGGTTCCGCCGGGCGTCCAGCCAGCTCAACCGGCTCAACAGCCTCCGCAACGCGGTCCGCGAGACGCAGTACCCGTCCGACGCCGTGATGCGCACCTACTCCGAGTCCGTGGAGAGCCTCCTCGACCTCGGCGAGCAGGCCATCGCGGGCATCAACGAGCCCGAGCTCGTGCGGCTGCACCTGGCGACCAACGCGATCGCCCGCATCAAGGAGCAGGAGTCGCGCAAGCGCGGCATCATGCTCGACGTCTTCCAGCGCGGCCAGTTCGGTCCGGGCCAGGAACGGCAGCTGCTGGCCGCGAACGCCGAGCTGGACGCGGCCCGCAACGACTTCCGCAAGTCCGCGACGGCCGACCAGGCCAAGATCTACGACGACACCGTCACCGGTCTCATCGTCGACACCGCGAACGACATGCAGGAGACGGCGCTGAACCTGGCCGCCGCCGACAAGCCGATGACGTCGCTGCGCCCGGAGAAGTGGGACATCGCGTCCACGCTGACCGTGAACCTCACCCGGGACGTGGAGAACCTGCTGCTGGAGCAGCTGCAGAACCGCACCGACGAGCTGACCGGCGTGGCCCGCGCCGCGGCGTTCCGCGACTCCGGCATCGTGCTGGGCGCGTTGCTGCTGGCCCTGGTCATGGCGCTGTTCGTGGCCCGCTCGATCCTCAACCCCCTGCGCACGCTGCGCCGCACCGCGCTCGCGGTGGCCGACCACGGCCTGCCCGAGGCGGTCAACCGGATCCTCGCCGACCCGAACCCGCAGGAAGCGGCGAAGACGGCCATCGCGCCGGTGCCGATCACCACCCGCGAAGAGGTCGGCCAGGTGGCCCGGGCGTTCGACGCGGTGCACGGCGAGGCCGTGCGGCTGGCCGCCGAGCAGGCCCTGCTGCGCGACAACGTCAACTCGATGTTCGTCAACCTGTCCCGCCGCTCGCAGGCCCTGGTCGAGCGCCAGCTGAACCTGATCGACCGGCTCGAGCAGGACGAGCAGGACCCCGACCAGCTGGCCAGCCTGTTCGAGCTGGACCACCTCGCCACCCGCATGCGGCGCAACAGCGAGAACCTGCTGGTCCTGTCCGGCACGGACCTGTCCCGGCGGCTGACCCGCCCGGTCCCGGCGGCCGAGGTGCTCGGCGCCGCGGTGTCCGAGGTCGAGCAGTACGCCCGGGTGCAGGTCGGCCAGACCCCCGAGCTCACCGTCCAGGGCCGCGCGGTCAACGACCTCGTGCACCTGATCGCGGAGCTGCTGGACAACGCCACCGCGTTCTCCGACCCGGTGACGAAGGTCACCGTGCGCACCGCCCGCACCCGCAAGGGCGAGCTGGCGATCGAGATCCAGGACCGCGGCGTCGGCATGGGCGAGCAGGAGATCAACGACGCCAACGAGCGGCTGGCCGACCCGCCGGACGTGGACGTCGCGGTGTCCCGCCGGATGGGCCTGTACGTGGTCGCGCGGCTGGCCAAGCGGCACGACATCAAGGTGCGGCTGCGGTCGAACGAGGACATCGAGGGCGGCACCACCGCGCTCGTGCTCGTGCCCGACACGCTGGTCGCCTCGCCCGGCTCGATGGGCTCCCCGATGGGCGCCGAGCCCGCCTCGGCGTTCGGCGACTCCGGTTACGCGGACTCCGGGTTCGGCGACTCCGCCGGGTTCGGCGACTCCGGGTTCGGGACGACGGCGCAGCGCGCGTCCGGCATCGCCGGCGCGTTCGGCACCGGCACGGTGTCCCGCCTGGACGACGACTCGAGCTTCCCGAGCATGCCGCGCATCGAGGACGAGCCGGCGTTCCCGGTGAGCTTCGTGCAGGGCCAGGGCGAGCAGGACCCGGCCCGCGTGCCCGCCTTCGGCGAGGCGCCGGCGTTCGGGCAGGCTCCCGAGGAGTCCCCCGCCGAGGTGTCGCAGTCGTGGATGCGGCCCGCGGACGAGCGCGACGTGGAGCGGGAGCCGGAGGGCTCGTTCGGCGAGCCGACCCTGTTCACCGCCTACGAGGACCGCTCCGAGCACGACGCCGACTACGAGCACGGCTTCGAGACCACCCAGTTCGCGCCGCTGGACAGCGGCTTCCTCATCGAGCCCGAGCCCGCACCGGAGCCCGAGCCCGCGCACCGCAACGGCTCGGCCCCGCAGGCCGCGCCCGCGGCCAGGGAGATCGATCGCGACTTGGACGCGCCGACCGAGCGGCTGCCGATCTACGAGGCGGTCCTCTCCCAGTGGTTCCAGGCCGTGGGCAGCGAGACGTCGGCGGCGACCGCGCAGGCGGTGCCACCGGCGCCGGCCGCCGAGCCGGAGCGCGCCGCGCCCGCCGAGTCGGTGCTGCCGACCCGCAGGCCGCGCCCGATCCCGCCGGTCGCGCCCACCACGTCCGCCGACCCGCTGCCGTCGCGCGGCCTGCTCGACTCGGGCCACCACGCCCAGCCCCAGCGCGAGCAGGAGGGCGGTGCGCTGCCCCAGCGGGGCGAAGCGACGACCGATCGCGCCGAGGGCACTAGTCTGACCGAGGGCGGGCTGCCCAAGCGGCGGCCCGGATCGCCCAACAACCTGCCCAAGCGCGCCGCGGAGGTGTCCCGCGTGACCGAGCCCGAACCGGTCGCCGAACCCGAGCCGGCCGCACCTGCCGCCGAGGCGGTGTGGGAGTCCCCCGCCGACGAGGGTTGGCAGGCGGCACAGGCCTTGCTGAACAAGGCGCCCGAGACCACGACACAAGCGGGTTTGCCCAAGCGGGTGCCCAAGGCTCAACTTGTGCCGGGATCCGCCGCACCGAAGCCGACGGCCTCGGAGCGGCAACCGCAGCGGCCCCCGCTGCCACCACGATCGGCTGACGCGATCCGTGGACGCATGTCGAGTCTTCAGCAGGGCGTCCGTCGAGGGCGACACGCTTTGATCGACGCTTACGCTGGTGACATGTCGAGCCGGCAAGACGAGGAGCAGGAGTGACGACCGCAGCTCAGCCAGGCAGCTTTGGTTGGCTTATCACCGACTTCGTGCGCCGGGTTCCCGGTGTGGCACATTCCGTGGTCGTGTCGGCGGACGGGCTGTTGCTCGCCGGCTCGCAGGGCCTGCCCCGCGACCGCGCGGAACAGCTGTCCGCCGTGGCATCCGGGCTCGTCAGCCTCACGGCGGGCGCGGCGCGGTGCTTCGAGGCGGGCACGGTCAACCAGACCGTGGTCGAGATGGAACGGGGCTACCTGTTCCTGATGTCGATCAGCGACGGGTCGTGCCTCGCGGTGCTCGCGGCCCCGAACTGCGACATCGGCCTCGTCGCGTACGAGATGACGTTGCTGGTCGAGCGCGTGGGCCAGCAGCTCACCCCGGAGCTGCGCGCGCAGCTCCAGGGCGTGGTTCGGCGGTAGATCCTCATGAGATCGTGGGGGTGAAGGTAAATGGCTGAACGATCTGGCGCCGGCGGCCGACGCTTCGGTAGGAACTTCAACTACCAGGAGTGGGCGGTCGGCGGCTTCCAATTCGCTGAGCCGGATGCCGACCCCGCACAGGACGAGGAAGCCGAGGACGCACCCAACTCGTGGCGAGGCCGCCGGGCGGAGCAGGCGCAGCGGTCACGGGTCGAAGGCACAGGGCAGGGGCAAGGCGATATGTCTCAGCGTGAGGTTGACGACTCGTCGTACGACTACGACGACGTTCCCAACCGGTTCGACATCGACGGGTACGGCAGCGGCCTGTTCGGTGGTCCGGGAGCCGATCTCTTCGGCGCGCACGGCCTGCCGGACAGCGTGCCGGAACAGGTGCCCTACACGACGGGCCCTCAGCCGGTCGTGCGGCGCGAGGAGAACCCGGCGGCGGAGTCCGGGTCGCTGGTCCGCCCGTACACCCGGACCGGTGGCCGGACCCGGCCCGACTACGACCTCGCGATCGAGGCGCTGGTGTCGACCAGCGAGCGGGGTCTCGAACGCGACGCGGCGGTGCTCCCCGAGCACCGGTCGATCTGCGGGCTGTGCACCGACACCAGGTCGGTGGCCGAGGTCGCCGCCCACCTCCGGCTCCCGCTCGGCGTGGCCAGGGTGTTGATCGGCGACATGGCGAGCATGGGTTTGGTTTTGATTCATCAGGGTGGCTTGATCACGGGGGACAAGCCGTCCATTGATTTCCTTGAGAGGGTGCTCAGTGGGCTTCGCAGGCTCTAGCCCCAACGCGGCCGATGGCGAACGGAAGCCGACGACCTCCGCGAAGATCGTGGTGGCCGGTGGCTTCGGCGTGGGCAAGACTACGTTCGTCGGTTCCGTGTCGGAGATCGTTCCGCTGACCACCGAAGCGGTGATGACCGAGGCCAGTGCCGGGGTGGACGACCTCTCGGCCACGCCGAACAAGGTCACCACGACGGTGGCCATGGACTTCGGTCGGGTGTCGTTGGACCAGGATCTGATCCTGTACTTGTTCGGCACACCGGGCCAGCACCGGTTCTGGTTCATGTGGGACGACCTGGTGAAGGGCGCGATCGGTGCGATCGTGCTGGTGGACACGCGCCGGTTGGCCGATGCGTTCGCGTCGATCGACTTCTTCGACGATCGGCAGTTGCCGTACGTGGTCGGGGTCAACTGCTTCGACGGGTTGCTGCACCACCGCATCGAGGACGTTCGCGAGGCGCTCACGATCGACCAGTCGGTGCCGATAGTGACGTGTGACGCGCGGAACCGGCAGTCGACCAAGCAGACGCTGATCACGTTGGTGGAGCACGCCATGCGGCAGTGGATGTCGGTCCGCGCCGGTTGATCGGTCTCGTGGTCGATCGGTGTGCGCATTGATCTGACGGCTTTCGCGCCGAAGGGCGGTCTCCTCGTAGGAGGCCGCCCTTCGACGTGCCCGAGCAGGCGGGGGTGGCCCGGCCGTTCGACGCACGGTGATGTGTGGCGCGAGCGCCGCGACTCGACGCTAAGGCGTTGCGGGTTCACCGATCAGGTGATCATCACTGCCGAACGGGTATTACGCGCCGTCACCCTCGACCAGGGCGGCGGACGTGATGCGGTGCAGGGGGAACCGGCGGACCTCGCCGTAGCTGACGTCGACGCCCTCCAGCACACCACCGCCCACGACCTGCGGCGTGATCACCCGACGGGCGGCGGTGCCATGGCTGTCCACGAAGTCGACCAGCACGCTGCGACCCTCCCGAGCCGCCCGTTGCAGCAATGCGAGCGTGGCCGAAGGTCCCGCGCCCAGGTGACCCGGCACCGAGACCCGCGCACCGCCGGTGGTCGTCGCCGCACGGTCGCCCGCCCGCACCAGCCGCACCAGCTCGTCCAACTGCTCGTCCGACGGCGCACCCGGCTGCACCGGCCGTCGCCGCCCCTTGCCCGCGATCCGCCGGCCACCGGCCCGCAGGTCCAGCACGTGACCGTCCGGGCCCTCCGCGGCGGGAGCGAAGCCGGCGCCGCGCAACCCGTCCAGCACCTCCGCCAGCGGCAACGGGCTGACCAGCACGGTCGGCGCGATCTTGCGCAGCGCCAACCGCTCGGCCTCCGCGTGCGACATCACCTCGGTGATCAGCACGGGGTCGTCGCAGCGCAGGAACGACCCGGCCGCACCGCCCCGCAACCGGCCGTGCTTGCGCGCCGCGTCGTCGATCAGGTACGTCAACGACTGCGGCACCGGCGTGCGCGACCGGGTCTTGAACAGCTCGTGCAGGTCGGCGGCGCTGCGCCCGGCGTCGAACGCCCGCCGCACCGAGCCCTCACGCACCCGGTACACCGTGGCGCTGCCGGCCGACTCGACGTCCGCGACCAGCGCGATCTCGTCCGCCAGCTCCGGGTCCAACCGCCCGGGCGCGACGACGGTCAGGTCGGCCTGCACCAGCACGTGGTCGACCGGCGCGGGCAGCGCGTCGCCCAGCCGCTTCGCCGCCGCGCCCGGCCCCTCGGACAGCAGCGTGCGGCCCTGCGCGGTGACGGCGTTGTGCGCGAGGACGCCGACCTGCGTGCCCTCGTCCACGGTCCACCGCACCAGCTCGTCGCGCAGCCGTCCGCCACGCCGGGGCGCCCGCCACGCCAGCACGGCGGCCAGCTCGTCGGGCTCGATCACGGCGGTGCCCGGCTCCAATGCGGCCAGCGCTTCGAGGATGCGCTTGCGGTCGCGGGGCGCGCCCGGCCGGTTCAGCTCCGGCGCCAGCGGGTTGAGCAGCCGGTCCCGGTCGTCGCGCCGCCCGATCAGCCCGGGCAGGCGGGGCAGGTCGAGCCACGCCTGCGCGAGCGTCGCCCAGCGGTGCTCGGGTGCGGCGACCAGCCACGCGTCGGTCTGCGTGGTCGGCACCCACTCGGGCTCGACGCCCTCCGTGTCGGCGACCAGGCCCGCGTTGACGACCAGCTCGACCAGCAGCGCGGCCCGCCGCTCGTCCACGTCGAGGTCCTTGGCGAGCTTGCGCAGCTCCCGCACGCCGACACCGCCCGACCTCAGCACCGCCGGCGGGTCCTCCGACCAGCTCTTGAGCAGCGTCTCGACGTGCCGGCAGAGCTCCAACGCCTCCCCGCCGCCGGTGTGGTCGACGTCGGACGGGTCGCGGCGGAACGTGGTGAGCGGCGGTTCGGTGGTCTGGATCGCGCCGAGCGGTCGGTCGCCCCGGACCTTCAGGCCGATCTCGCGGGGCAGCTCGACGGTCTGCGCGTCCCGCCGGACCAGCAGGCCGCGGGCGAGCAGCTTCTGGATCGGCGTGCGGGCGTTGGCGAGGGAGACGACCTGCGCGGCGTCCTTGGTCTGGCCGACCGGCGGACCGGCTGCGAGGGTCTGCAGGACGCGGTGCTCGTCGGGGTCGAGGGCGGTGAGGTCGGCGGTGGCGAGGCGGGGCACCGAGCGGCCCAGGCCGCAGGGGAACGGGTTGACCGCGTCACGGGTGGCGGGCGGGGTGCTGAGCGCGTGGTCGCCGCCCCAGAGCAGGGCACGGGCGCGGAGCGCGTCGAGGGGCGCGCTGATGTCGGTCGGGCCGAACAGCTCCTGCACGGCGCTGCGGCCGACCGGCGTGAGGTCGGCGTCCAGCACGAGCAGCGCTTCGAGGACCGTCAACGTCAGCGTGTCGAGGTCTTCGCAGGCCCGCGCCACGGAGGCCCGCGACCCGATGCGGGTGGCGAGCACGGTCGTGTCCGCCGGCGGGGGCGTGGCCAGGTCCGGCCGGGCGCGCAGCAGCGCCACGAGCGCGGAGTCGTCCTGCGCCCGCAGCCACTCGGCGAGGGTCGTGCCGGACATCCTCACCACGGTATATGCCGACCACCCGCACCGGGCCGCCCAGCCCCCGGTAACACCGGGGTTCGGTTCGGGTGTGTGGTGGGGAAGCATGTCCTCGCCGGACGGGCAGATCAGCAGGATGAGGGCTGGTGGGTGGTTCGGTGCCCCTACCGGTAATCCTCGGGGCCGGTGGTCGGGGCGGTGGGCCAGGCGTCGCGACCGGTCAGGTGCAGGACCAGGGCGGCGATGTTCCACGCGTCGTCCGCGCCGGAGTGGTGCCTGCCCTCCAGCGGCAGGTCGGCGATCGTCAGGGCCTGCGCCATCCCCGGACGTTTCCGCAGGCCGTGCGCCTGGGCGAACACCAGCTTCGCGTTCCAGTGCCGGTTCCCGAACGGGTACGGCACGCCCGTCGCCTGGCACTGCCGCGCGAACTGCTTGCGGTCGTAGTCGCCCCAGCTCGCCCACGGCCGCGAACCCGCCCGGTGCTCGACGGCCAGTTGTCGGCACGCCTCGGCGAAGTCCACGCCGGTGTCCACCTCCGCCTGCGTCAGGCCGGTCAGCTCGGTGCAGAACGGGCTGACGGCGGAACGCCGCGGCCGGACCAGGATCCGGTGCTTGCCGACCCGTTCGCCCGACGCCGGGTCGACCGTGGTCAGGCCGATCTCGATGATCTCGCTGACCTGGCCGGGCGGCGGGTCGCCCGGCCAGCACGTGGCCTCGATGTCGACCACGTTGAGCAGTGCCGTCGTGTCGCTCACCGGCACGAGGGTAGGGATCACACCCGTGACGTGGCTCTCGCTTTTCGCCGCCGGGCACCGCGCGTCGTCACCAGGACGGATGAGGCACACTTGTCCCGACGAAGGCACGACCGAGGAGGAACCGTGGCCAAGGCCCGCCCCGAGCGCATCGACCCGCACTGGCCGGAGCCGCCCGCCGACGGCAAGTACGCGGTGTCCGAGCTGGCCAGCGACGTGCAGGGCGCGTTGTCCCCGTTCGGCAAGGTCACCTTCCCGCTGCCGGTCGAAGAGCTCGGCTACCACCACCCCGTGACGGAGATCAACCGCTAGCCCGGATGCGCGCGGCCGTCGAGCCGCGCGCGTTCCGTATATCTGCGCGGACTACGCTCGACCCCCTCTTGAGCTGTGCTGTTCTGGGAGGTTCGATGCCGGTCCCCGGCCCTGGTTACTCGATCACCGTCCGGCTGGAGGCCCCGCCATCGGCGTCGGCCGCCGGCGACCTCACCTCGGCCGTCGGCCGGGCGGGCGGCGTGATCACCGCGTTCGACGTCGTCGAGTCGCACACGGACCGGGTGATCATCGACCTCACCTGCAACGCGCTGTCGGCCAACCACGCCAAGGACATCACCGACACCCTGGAGCTGCTGCCCGGGATCGTGGTCCGCAAGGTGTCCGACCGGACGTTCCTGGTCCACCTCGGCGGCAAGATCGAGATCTCGTCCAAGGTGCCGCTGCGCAACCGCGACGACCTCTCCCGCGCCTACACGCCCGGCGTCGCCCGCGTCTGCATGGCCATCGCGGAGAACCCGGACGACGCCCGCCGGCTCACCATCAAGCGCAACACGGTCGCCGTGGTCACCGACGGCTCGGCCGTGCTCGGCCTCGGCAACATCGGCCCGGCCGCCGCGCTGCCCGTGATGGAGGGCAAGGCCGCGCTGTTCAAGAAGTTCGCCGGCGTCGACGCCTGGCCGGTCTGCCTGGACACCCAGGACACCGAGGAGATCATCCGCGCGGTCGAGCTGATCGCGCCGGTCTACGGCGGCATCAACCTGGAGGACATCGCCGCGCCCCGCTGCTTCGAGATCGAGGCGCGGTTGCGGGAGAAGCTGGACATCCCGGTCTTCCACGACGACCAGCACGGCACCGCGATCGTCGTGGTCGGCGCGCTGCGCAACGCCCTGCGCGTGGTCGGCAAGAAGATCACCGACTGCAAGGTCGTGGTGTGCGGCGTCGGCGCGGCGGGCAGCGCGATCATCCGGCTGCTGCTCAAGCAGGAGCCCGGCGACGTGGTGGCGGTCGACGTGGACGGCATCGTGCACCGCGACCGGCCGGGGCTGGACGACAACCTGAAGTCCGTCGCCGCGTCGACCAACAAGGAGAACGTCAGCGGCCGGCTGCACGACGCGCTGGTCGGCGCGGACGTGTTCATCGGCGTGTCGGCCCCGAACCTGTTCGGCGCCGAGCAGGTCGCCACGATGAACAGCGACGCGATCGTGTTCGCGCTGGCGAACCCGGACCCGGAGATCGACCCGATGGAGGCGCAGAAGCACGCCGCCGTCGTGGCCACCGGGCGCAGCGACTTCCCGAACCAGATCAACAACGTGCTGGCGTTCCCGGGCGTGTTCCGCGGCCTGCTCGACGCCCACGCCCGCACGATCACGGACTCGATGCTGATCGCGGCGGCCAACGCCATCGCCGACGTGGTCGACGGCGAACGCCTCAACGCGTCGTTCATCGTGCCCAGCGTGTTCGACACCTCGGTCGCGCCCGCGGTCGCCGAGGCGGTCCGGAAGGCCGCCACCGAATCCGCCTAGCATCGCGGGTATGAGCAACCAGTTCACCCACCTGGACGCCGCCGGCGCGGCACGCATGGTCGACGTGTCCGAGAAGGAGCCGACCACGCGCACGGCGGTGGCGTCCGGTGTCCTGCGCACGACGGACGAGGTGGTGGCGTTGCTGGGCAGCGACGGCCTGCCGAAGGGCGACGCCCTGGCCACGGCCCGCATCGCCGGGATCATGGCGGCCAAGCGGACCTGGGAGCTGGTGCCGCTGTGTCACCCGATCGCGTTGTCCGGGGTCAAGGTGGACCTCGTGCTCGGTGACGCCGAGGTGCGCATCACCGCGACCGTCCGCACGACGGACCGCACGGGCGTGGAGATGGAGGCGTTGACGGCCGTGTCGGTGGCCGGGCTGACGCTGCACGACATGGTGAAGGCGGTCGACCCGGCCGCGTCGCTGGACGCGGTGCGGGTCGAGCGCAAGGAAGGCGGCAAGACCGGCCTGTGGGAGCGCCCGTGACGACCGCGCCCCGGACCGCGCGGGTGATCACGGCGTCGAACCGGGCGTCCGCCGGCGTGTACGCCGACCGCGGCGGGCCGATCATCGTGGCGTGGCTGCGGGAGCGGTCCTACGACGTGCCCGACCCGGTGGTCGTGCCGGACGGCGAGCCGGTGGCCGAGGCGCTGCGGGCGGCCGTGGCGGACGGCGTCGCGGTCGTCATCACGACCGGTGGCACGGGCGTCAGCCCCACCGACCGCACGCCGGAGGCGACCAGGTCGGTGCTGGACTTCGAGGTGCCGGGTGTGGCCGACGCCATCCGCATGTCAGGCTGGCCACGCGTGCCGACGTCCGTGCTGTCGCGCGGGGTGGCCGGTGTGGCGGGCCGCACGCTCGTGGTGAACCTGCCGGGCTCGACCGGCGGGGTGCGCGACGGGCTGGACGTGCTCGCGACCGTGCTGGAGCACGCCGTCGACCAGGTGTCCGGAGGTGACCACGCATGACCGAGGTCCTGCGCGCGACCGTCAGCGATCAGCCGCTGTCCGTGGACGAGCACGCCAAGCTCGTGGAGCACGCGTCGGCGGGCGCGGTGGTGACGTTCGCCGGGGTGGTGCGCGACCACGACCACGGGCGTTCGGTGCGCGAGCTGGAGTACGTCGGGCACCCGACGGCCGGCGCGGTGGTGGCCGAGGTGGCGGCGGACGTGGTGGCGCGGTTCGAGGGCGTGCGCGCCGTCGCCGTGTCGCACCGGGTCGGTCCGCTGGCGATCGGGGACGTGGCGCTGGCCTGCGCCGTGTCGGCCGACCACCGGGGTGAGGCGTTCGCGGTGTGCTCGGAACTTGTCGACGAGGTGAAGCGGCGGCTGCCGGTGTGGAAGCGCCAGGTCTTCACCGACGGCACCGACGAGTGGGTCAACATGCCCTGACCAGGGGCGGGGCAACTCGGTCCGGAAACGGGTCGGGGACCCCGGATCGCCGAGGGGGGCGGTCCGGGGTCCCTGTTCCGTCGTGCACCGACTCGCGCCGGCCACAGATCACTTGGTGGCGATCTTGTGACCCGGCAGGATGAGGTCGGCGTTCGGGATGAACTGCTTGTTCAGCTCGTGCAGCTTGGCCCAGCCGCCTTCGACCTTCAGCTCCTCCGCGATCTTCGACAGGCTGTCGCCCGCCTTGATCTCGTAGTCGCCGTTCGGGTTGGAGGACGGCAGCGCCACGGTCACGGGAGCGGGGGCCTCCTGGACCGGCGCGGCCTGCTGGACCGGCGCGGGGGCGGCCTGGCGCGGCTGCGCCGGGGCCGGGGCGGTCCTGGCGGGCGCGGGGGCGCCGCCGAGGCCCTTGGGCCCGCAGACGGGCCAGGCGCCGATGCCCTGGGTCTTCATCACGTTCTCGGCGACGCGGATCTGCTCCTCGCGGGAAGCCTGGTGGGGCATTCCGGAACCACCGTGCGCGGTCCACGTGGACGGCAGGAACTGCAGGCCGCCGTAATAGCCGTTGCCGGTGTTGATGCTCCAGTTGCCGCCACTCTCACACGCGGCGACCGCGTCCCAGTTGACGCCGGACTGCGCGTTGGCGGTGCCGGCGGCCATGGCCAGCGGGGCTCCGACGATGACGCCGGCGACGGCGACCTTCGCGATGCTCCGGGCGGTGGAACTGGTGGTCGGACGGTGCTTGCCTCGGTAAGAAGCCATTTCCCTCTCGTCCACCCGCACCTGCGCGTCCGGCTCGGGTTCGGGCCCGGTGCGCCGTTCGGCTTGATCCCTGTCCGGTGGTTGTCTCTCGCTCGGGGGTGTTCCGGGACACCGTTGGACAGGTTCGGTGCGAGGCGTCCCGGTCTAGCTCTGGTCGGTCGGGGCCAACCGAGAAGCGACGGTACGTAACCGGGAGGCTCGCGCCAAATGATCTGCCATGTGACGCACATCACTGTAACGCGACCGAGTGACTCCCCGAGCGACCCGTTTAGCCTGCTCAGGGCACCGTTACCGGTCTGTTTCCGTTCCGAGATTCGCCGAGATCAATCACCGTAAGTGAGGTTTAGCTCACGTATTAAGCCGCAAGAGTGGAGAAGCCTCATCCGCCGGCGAAGGGTGGCAACACGTCGAGTTGCGCCCCGGAACACACGGCCGTGTCATGATCGCGAACGGCCACACCGTCCAACAGGTAGCTGCACGCGGGCAGCACGCGGGCCGCTTTCGCGCCGTGCCGGCTCCGGACCGCCTCGATCGCCGCCTGCACCGTGGCCGCGTCGCCGGGCAGCTCGAAGCTCTCCTCCGACACGCCCACCGCCGCCCGCGCGCCCGCGAAGTACCGCACCGTCAGCCGCACCTCACCCTCCGATCGCGCTCATGGGCCGGTCGGGCTGGCTGAACCCGGCCGAGTTGATGCCGTGCCCGGCGGCCTTGGCCCACGAGTTGCCGCGCCACACGTGCGCGATGTCCTCGTCCGACGCGCCACCGCGCAGCAACGCCCTCAGGTCCGTCTCCGACTGGCTGAACAGGCAGTTCCGCACCTGGCCGTCGGCGGTGAGCCTGGTCCGGTCGCACGCCGCGCAGAACGGCCGGGTGACCGACGCGATCACGCCGACCACGGCCGGCCCGCCGTCCACCAGCCACCGCTCGGCGGGCGCGCCGCCCCGCTCGCCCGGCTCGGGCGTCAGGGTGAACCCGGTGCTCAGGGACTCGAGGATCTCCTCGGCGGTCACCATGTCCTCGCGCTTCCAGCCGTGCTGCGGGTCCAGCGGCATCTGCTCGATGAACCGCAGCTGGTAGCCCTGCTCCAGGCAGTGGCGCAGCAGCGGCACGGCCTCGTCCTCGTTCACGCCGCGCATCAGCACCGTGTTCACCTTGACCGGCGTCAACCCGGCGTCGCGCGCGGCGGCCAGGCCCGCGAACACGTCCGCCAGCCGGTCGCGGCGGGTGAGCCGGTGGAAGCGCACGGGGTCGAGGGTGTCGAGCGAGACGTTCACCCGGTCGAGGCCCGCGGCGACCAACCCGGCGGCGCGCTTGGCCAAGGTCAACCCGTTCGTGGTCATCGAGATGCGCGGCCGGGGGTCGAGCGCCGCGGTCGCCGCGATCACGCCGTCCAGGCCGGGCCGCAGCAGCGGCTCGCCGCCGGTGAACCGGATGTCGGTCACGCCGAGCCGGGTCACCGCGATGCCGATGAGGCGGGTGAGCTCGTCGTCGGAGAGCAGGTCCGGCTTCGGCAGCCAGTCCAGGCCCTCGGCGGGCATGCAGTAGGTGCACCGCAGGTTGCAGCGGTCGGTCAACGACACGCGCAGGTCGGTGGCGATCCGGCCGAACCGGTCCACCAGCAGCGGTGAGTCCGGTCGTTCGGAGGTGTCCGGGTTGCCGCGCACGGCGGGTAGCCCCAACTCGACAGCTGTCACCCCTGCCAGGGTAATCGGCTGACACTTGTGGGTGCTGGTGGAAATGGGGGACGGCGGCGCGCGGTGAGTTGGGCGAAGATGCCGGACACGTTCGCCGGAACTTCGGGCCGGAACGCTAAGTTGCCTGACATGAGCAGTGAGCACGAGGTGCCCGCGGACGTGCTGGAGCGGTTCAGCGTCTACGCGCGGGAGACCAGCGCGCTCACCGTCCTCTTCCACACCCGGGTGGCCGAGCGGATGGGCCTGTCGCCGACCGACGAGAAGTGCCTGGACCTGGCCGTGCGGGCGCGGGGCCCGATCACCGCGGGCAAGATCGCCGAGCTGTCCGGGCTGTCCACCGGCGCGGTGACCGGCGTGATCGACCGGCTGGAGCGCGCCGGGTACGTGCGGCGGGTCCGCGACCCGCACGACCGGCGCAAGGTGCTGGTCGAGGTCACCGCGGCGGACGGCGGCAGGTTCGACCACCTCTTCGTCGGCGCGCGGGAGACGCTGCGCGAGGTGCTGTCGCGCTTCACGCCGGAGGAGCGGGACGTGCTGGAGCGCTACAACCAGGCGCTCATCGAAACGTTCCGGCGACGCGTGGTCGAGGCCTGAGCCGGCAGCATGTCCGCCATGGCCGCTCAGTGGAACTACCTGATGGACATGGACGGCGTGCTCGTGCACGAGGAGCACCCGATCCCGGGGTCGAGCGAGTTCGTCGCCGAGCTGACCGCGAACGACATCCCGTTCATGGTGCTCACGAACAACTCCATCTACACCCAGCGCGACCTGCGGGCCCGCCTGGCCCGCACGGGCCTGGAGGTGCCGGAGGCCGCGATCTGGACCTCCGCGCTGGCCACCGCGAAGTTCCTCGACTCGCAGCGGCCGGGCGGCTCGGCGTACGTGATCGGCGAGGCCGGCCTGACCACGGCGCTGCACGAGATCGGGTACGTGCTGACCGACCGCGACCCGGACTACGTGGTGCTCGGCGAGACCCGCACCTACAGCTTCACCGCGATCACCAAGGCGATCCGGCTGGTGGAGGAGGGCGCGCGGTTCATCGCGACGAACCCGGACGCCACCGGCCCGTCCCGGGAGGGCTCGCTGCCCGCGACCGGCTCGATCGCCGCGCTGATCGAGCGCGCGTCGGGCCGTGCGCCTTATTACGTCGGCAAGCCGAACCCGCTGATGATGCGGTCGGCGCTGCGGGCGCTGGGCGCGCACTCGGAGAGCACGCTGATGATCGGCGACCGGATGGACACCGACGTGCGGTCCGGCCTGGAGGCCGGGTTGCGCACGATCCTGGTGCTCACGGGGATCTCGACGGAGTCGACGGCCGAGCTGTACCCGTACCGGCCGACGCGGGTGGTCAAGTCGATCGCGGACCTGGTCGGCCACTCGGCCGACCCGTTCCCGGACGGGCTCGCGGACGAGGGCTGAGCTCGCGGGATGCGGGTCGAGCCTCGCGGATGGGGGCCGGCTCGCGGGCCCCGGTCGGGGTCGGTCCGGTGATCGACCCCGGCGTGCGGACGTGTCGGAACCGTCGGTAATCGGCGCTAGCGTGATCGGTCATGGGAATCAATCACCTGGCGGTCATCGAGCAGTACAGCGGGTCCTTCACCAAGGCGGTCGCCGGCAACCTCGGCTTACCCGTGCCGAGCTGTCCGGGCTGGACGGTGGACGACCTGGTCGCGCACATGGCGGAGGTCCAGTCCTGGTGGACCGCGGTCGTGCTGGCGAAGGGCGCGTACCCGGACGAGGAGGCGGCCCGGCTGGCCGCCGACACGGGGCCCGACCGGGTCGAGGGGTGGCGGGAGATCAGCGCCCGGTTCGTCGCCGTGCAGGAGGACTACCTGCGCGTCGCCGGGCCGGACGCGCCGGTGTGGGTGTTCTGGAACGAGGAGAAGCGCGACACGGCGTTGGCGCTGGCGTCGCGGCAGGCGCACGAGGTGGTCGTGCACTGCTGGGACGCGCAGCAGGCGGTGGGCGCGCTCGAGCCGATCCCGGCCGAGTTGGCGGCGGACGGGGTGGACGAGTTCCTCCTGCGCTTCCTCAACGGCAAGGAATGGGAGGGCGGGCCCCTGGTGCTGGAGCTGGCGGCGACCGACACCGGCGCCACGTGGCTGCTGGGCACGGACGGGTCGGCGAGGCCGGCGCGGCTGGCCGAGGGCACGGCGGACGTCCGCGTCAGCGGCACGGCCGAGCAGCTGTACCTACTGCTGTGGCGGCGGCTCGTGGTGGAGGACGTGACCGTGGCGGGCGACCGCGCGAAGGTGGACGCGCTGCTCGGGTGGCCCAAGCTGGCGTGAGGGGAAGCCGCCCTCCGCGGAGGGCATGCCGTTGATCCGGTCGGCCATGCGCTCGGCCCGGTCGCGCAGCAGTTCGGCGCGGCACGAGCCGGGGCCGCCGAACGCCGCGCCCAGGCGGTCCAGCAGGTCCGCCTGGAGGCGCAGCCACTCGATGTGCTGCCACGGGTGCCAGGTCGTGCCGGCCCGCGCGGCCACCGCGACCATCGCCTCGTCCAGTTCGCCGGCGACCTGTTCCAGGTGCTCTCTCATGGTCGGTGAGAGCCCGCCGGTCGGCTTTCGTCACGGCGATCCACCCGGATCTCACCCTGACGGGTGAGGTTCGCGGTGGTGCGGCCGAAGCCTCCGGGCCGGGCGCTGATCGACTTTTGCGCACCACACCCCCGCGTCGCTTATCGTCGCAGGTGTGGAAAGACCGCTCTTCGTGGTTGGCGACGTGCACGGGCACCTCGCCGAGCTGACCCGCGCCCTGCACGCCTCGGGCCTGGTCGACGCCGACGGTGACTGGTGCGGCGGTGACGCGGAGCTGTGGTTCCTCGGCGACTTCGTCGATCGCGGCCCCGACGGGATCGGGGTGATCGAGTTCGTGATGCGGCTGGCCGAGCAGAGCGGCGGCCAGGTCGACGCGCTCATCGGCAACCACGAGGTGCTGCTCCTGGGCATGCACCGGTTCGGCGACCGCAACGTGCCCGGCGCGCCGACCCCCCGCAGCTTCGCCCGCAGCTGGCTGCTCAACGGCGGCCTGCGCAGCGACCAGGACCGGCTCACCGACGCCCACATCGAGTGGCTGACCTCCCGCCGCGTGCTCACCGAGGTCGACGGGCACCTGCTGATGCACTCCGACACCCTCGCCTACCTCGAGTGGGGCGACACGATCGACGAGGTCAACGAGGCGGTGTGGGACGTGCTGAAGGGCGACGACCTGGACCACTGGTGGGAGTGCTGGCGCAAGATGACCACCCGCTACGCGTTCCGCGGGCCGGACGGCGCGGTGGTGGCGGGCGAGTTGCTCGAGGTGCTCGGCGGCCACGAGGTGGTGCACGGGCACAGCGTCATCGCCGACCAGCTCGGCGTGCCGCCGGAGGAGATCGACGGCCCGCTGCGGTACGCCGACGACAAGGTGCTGGCGGTGGACGCGGGTCTCTACAGCGGAGGTCCGTGCCTGGTCGTCCAACTGGTTGCGGACCAGGCGGAGTAGGCGCAGCATTGCCCCACCCGCACAGCAAGAGTCCCCACCCCGAGGGCTCCACCCGCAAGGAGGAGCGCCATGCTCACCGCGACGCGGACCACGACGATCCTGCCCGTGACCGACTCGGACCGGGCGTCCCACTTCTACGCCGACCAGCTCGGCCTCACGCCGATGGGCGGTGGTGACGACGGCACCCGCCTCTTCGAGCTCGGCCGCGGCGACGTGCTCGGCCTCATGCCCGCCGAGGAGGGCGCGCAGACCGGGCACACCGTGCTCAGCTTCGAGGTCGACGACCTGGACGCCGAGATGGGCGAGCTGGAACGGCGCGGCGTGAGGTTCGAGGACTACGACCTGCCCGAGCTGAAGACGGTGAACCACGTCGCCGTGCTCGGGTCGGAGAAGGCGGCGTGGTTCCACGACAGCGAGGGCAACGTGCTGTGCCTGCACGAGGTGATCGGCTGAGCAGGTCGGGGCTCAGTCGGCCGAGTCGGTCGGCTCGGCTGGTCAGGGGGCGGCGACGATCTCCTTGCCCAGCGGCATCAGCGAGACCGGCACCATCTTGAAGTTCGCCACGCCGAGCGGGATGCCGATGATCGTCACGCACAGCAGCACGCCGGTCACCACGTGGCCGATGGCCAGCCAGATCCCCGCGACGATGATCCACACGACGTTGCCGATGAGGGACGGCGCGCCGGCGCCGGGCCGGTCGACGACCGTGCGCCCGAACGGCCACAGCGCGTAGTTCGCGATGCGGAACGACGCCAGCCCCCACGGGATGGTGATGATCAGCACGCAGCACACCACGCCGGCGACCACGTACCCGACGGCCAGCCAGAAGCCGCTCAGGACCAGCCAGATCAGGTTCAGGATGAGCCTCACGCGTCCATCTTGCCCGATTAAGCTCCCGTCCCGTGCTGAACAAACTCCGCTGGGGTGTCGTGGCGACCGGCGGCATCGCCGACGTCGTCACCGGTGACCTCCGCCTGCTGCCCGACGTCGAGGTGCTCGCGGTGTCGTCGCGCGCCCTGCCCAAGGCCGAGTCCTTCGCGGCCAAGCACGGGATCCCGCGCGCGTACGGCGACTACGCCGACCTGCTGGCCGACCCGGACGTGGACGTCGTCTACGTGGCGACCCCGCACGTCCAGCACCACGCGGTGACCCGCGCGGCGTTGGAGGCGGGCAAGCACGTGCTGTGCGAGAAGCCCGCCACGCTGACCCTGCGCGAGCTGCAGGACGTGGTGGACCTGGCGCGCGAGCGCGGCCTGTTCTTCATGGAGGCCATCTGGACCAGGTTCAACCCGCTGATCGTGCGGATGGCGGAGCTGGTCGCGAACGGCGAGATCGGCGAGGTCCGGTCGGTCCGGGCGGATTTCGGCTTCACGCTGGAGCACGACCCGGCGCACCGGCTGTGGAACAAGGCGCTGGGCGGCGGGTCGTTGTTCGACCTGGGGATCTACCCGGTGTCGTTCGCGCACCTGCTGCTGGGCGAGCCGGAGACGGTCCACGCGCACGGGCGGATGGTCGACGGCGTGGACGCCGAGATCGGGATGCTGCTCGGCTACGAGGGCGGCGCGCACGCGTTGCTGGGGTCGTCGTTGGTCAGCCCGCTGAAGTCCGGCGCGGTCGTGTACGGGACGCGCGGCCTGGTCGAGCTGCCGGAGGCGTTGTTCAACCCGAGCCGGATCGTGGTCAACGGGGTGGAGCACCGGCACGAGCAGGAGGGCGCGGGGTACGTTCCACAGCTGCGCGAGGTCGTGAACCGGGTGCTGGCGGGTGAGACGGAGAGCCCGTCCATGCGGCCCGACGAGTCGTTGGCGATCCTGCGCACCCTCACCAGGGCCGCCGAGCGGGTGGGCCTGGACTACGACGACGTGGCGGTGGGTTGATCATGGGCAAGAAGTGGGTGCTCGCGGCGGTGGCCGGGCTCGTGGGCGCGGCGGGTGTGGTCGTGCTCTCGCGGCGGGGCGCGGGGAGCGACGAGCCGGTGCGGACCGTGGCGGTGCGCAGGCGCGAGGCGCCGCGACGGGCGGACGCGCGCCGGGTCGTCGTGCCGCGGGTCGTCGTGCCGAGGCAGGTCGGTGCGGGGAAGGGCGGCGTGAAGGTCGGTGCCGGGAAGGGCGGCGTGAGGAAGGGCGCGGCGCGTCGGTGACGGTCAGCCGGGCAGCAGGGCTTCGGTCACCAGGACCACCGCGTCGACGCGGCGGCTGCCGGGCGTGAGCAGGTGGCTCAACGCGACCCGCACGATCGTGTCCGCGATCAGGTGCACGCGCGCGTCCGGCATCGCCGGCCAGTGCTTGCGGATGTGCTGCGCGAACACCGAGGTGGCGAACGTCAGGACCGGTCGCCCCTTGGTGGTCAGCAGGGGCAGCATGTCCTCGGCGTTCGCACCGCCCAGCACCGACTTGGCCAGCTCGTCCCGGGTGGCCAGGTCGAACGCGAACCTGATGCCGCGCCGCAGGCCCTCCAAGGGGTCGGACGTGCTCGCCAGCTCCCTGCGCACGCCGTCGAGGAACTCGGCGGTCTTGTGCAGCGCCACGGCCTGCACGAGCCGTTCCTTGTTGCCGAACTCGTTGTAGACGGTCTGCCTGCTCACGCCCACCTTGGCGGCGACCTCCGCCATGCGCAGGCCACGCGAGCCGTGCGCCGCGATCAGCTCCACCGCCGCGTCGAGCAGCGCCCGGGTGAGTTCCGTCACGGCGCAAAGCTTTGCACAGCGAATAGGGTGCGAACCGTGCCTTTGACCGTGGGTTTCGACCTGGACATGACGTTGATCGACCCCAGGCCGGGCATGGCCGCCGTGATGGACGCGGTCGCGGCGGAGAGCGGCTACCCGCTGGACGGGGCCCACTTCGCGGCCAACCTCGGCCCGCCCCTGGACATGATCTACCGCGACTTCGGCGTGGTCGAAGAGGACATCCCGGGGTTGATCGCCCGGTTCCGCGAGCTGTACCCGGAGGTCGTCATCCCGGCCACGGTCGCCCTGCCGGGCGCGGCGCAAGCGCTTGCGGCGGTGCGTGAGCTGGGCGGGACGACGATCGTGGTCACCGGCAAGTACCGGGCCAACGCGGCGCTGCACCTGGCGGCGCTGGACTGGGAAGTGGATCACCTGTTCGGCGAGCTGTGGTCGACCGGCAAGGCCGAGGCGTTGAAGGCGCACGGCGCGGCGGTGTACGTGGGCGACCACGTGGGTGACGTGCGCGGTGCGAAGGCGGCCGGAGCGGTGGCCGTCGCGGTGGTGAGCGGGCCGTGCGACGCCGAGGAGTTGGCGGCCGAGGGCGCGGACGTGGTGCTGGCGGACCTGACGGAGTTCCCGGGGTGGCTCCGGGCGAACGTCGACCGGCTCAGCGCCGGGGCCGGGCGCTCCGCACCGCGCTGAACACGCCCAGCGCGAGACCCGCGGGGGCGAGCAGCCAGCCCGCGGCGAACACCCAGGCGGGAAGGCCGCGTTCGCCGGCGATGAACATCGCGACGATGGCCGCCACGCCGAGCGCGAACAACGCCACAGCCGGTGGCATCAGCTTCGAGGTCGACATGGCTGAAGCGTAGTCGCGGGTGCGGGCGGGGCCGGGGGTGGCGTAGTCGCGCGATCGGAGGTGCCCCGGCGGTGGTGTTCTGGATAGTCTGGTGGGACGCGCCTTGGGCACGCCCGGGGCGCGTTCGTCGTGTGATCGCATAAGGATTGGTGAGAACGGTGCCGACCGGCAAGGTCAAGTGGTACGACTCGGAGAAGGGCTTCGGCTTCGTCACACAGGATGGTGGCGAAGACGTCTACGTGCGGAAATCCGCGCTGCCTCCGGGTGTCGAGGGCTTGAAGGCCGGTCAGCGGATCGAGTTCGGCATGGCCGAGGGCAGGCGCGGTCCGCAGGCGTTGTCGGTCCGGCTGGTCGACCCCGCGCCGTCGGTGGCGGAGGCCCGTCGTCGGCCCGCCGAGGAGCTGCACGGCCTGATCGAGGACATGATCAAGCTCCTGGAGAACAAGGTGCAGCCCGAGTTGCGGCGGGGGCGGTACCCGGAGCGGAAGAACACGAAGTTGATCGCAGAGGTGGTTCGGGCGGTCGCGCGGGAGTTGGATCCGTAGGCCGGCTCGATGGGCGGTGGTGAGGCCGGCTCGAGGTGTGGTGGTCAAGTCCGGCTCGATTGACTGCTCGCTCAAGTCCGGCTCGATTTGACATGGGTTCGACCAGCCTGAAGGACCCGAACCCATGTCGAATCGGGCCTCGGTGGGGATGTGGCGGGTCCGTTGTAATGGGTCAGTGGCGGTCGTCGACTGAGAGGACCCAGGTGCCCCGGGCGACGAAGTCGAACGCGCCGGTGGTGCCTGCCTCGATGCGTGCGCCGTACTGCTGGACCTCGACGCTTTCGAGCTGGTCGTCGGGGTTCGGGAGCACGAGGGTGTAGGCGTACTTCGGGTCGCGTTCGGTGAAGAGGCGGCTTCGCAGTGGTTCCTGCGGTTCGCCCTGGGCGTTGCGGTAGGTGAACTTGACCGACCAGGCGGTGTCGGCCAGGTCGCCCGGCACGGAGATCTGGACCGGCTTGCCCGGGCGGACGCGCAGCACGCCGACGGCGTCCGGGGCCACGTCGCAGTTCTCCGAGTGCAGGTCGCAGTACTGGGTCGGCTGGACGTTGATCGTCTTGCCGTCGGCGTGGAACGTCACCTCGGGGTTGGTGGGTGCCGCCGCGCAACCGGCTAGGACCAGGAGCGACACGGGGATCAGGACTCGGCGCACGGCGGTCGAGCCTACGTGCCCGGCCTGGGCACGACGGGTGCGGGCCGCAGTGGGCGGTCGCCGCCCAGACCCGGGATGAGAGTCGTGCCCCGCTTGGTCTGGATGGTCTGCGCCAGGCCCACCGCGAGCAGGACGGCCAGTACGGTGAAGCCGATCCAGTACTCGGTGGGCAGCAGGACGCCGAGGGCGCCGCCGAAGACCCAGCCCAGCTGGAGGATGGTTTCCGAGCGGCCGAAGGCGGAGGCCCGGGATTCGTCGGGGACGTCGTCCTGGATGACCGCGTCGAGGGACACCTTGGCGAGCGAGCTGGCGGTGGCGCCGACCAGGCCGACGGCGGCGGCCGTGACCAGGCCGGGGAAGACGGCGGCCACGACGACCACGGCCAGCGCGGTGGTGAGGCAGCCGATGACCACCTGGTCCGGGGCGCCGAAGTGCAGTCGTGCGCCGACGGCGTTGCCGAGGAAGCTGCCGATGCCGGCCGCGGCGGCGATGACGCCCAGCAGGAGGACCTGCATGAGGGCGTCGCCCTCGGTCTGGGCGCGGACGACGAAGGCGGCGAAGAGCATCAGGAAACCGGTCAGCATGCGGATCGAGCCGTTGGCCCAGAGCGCGACGACGACCGAGCGGCCGAGTGGTTGCCGCTTCGGTTTCTGCGGCTTGGCGCGCAGCGAGGTGGGGACCTCGCCCTCGGTGACCTCGACCCACGACGGGATGCGCAGGCAGTAGAAGGCGTTGACCAGGCAGAGAGCGGCGGTGAACCAGAGGGCGCCCGGTGAGCCGAAGAGGTTCGCGAAGCCGGCCGCGACCGCGCCGAAGACGCCACCGGCCGCGAGGCCGAACACGGTCATCCGGGCGTTCGTCTTGGACAGCGTGATCTCACGGGGCAGCACGCGGGGTGTGATCGCGGCCTTGAGGACCGTGAACGACTTGGAGAGCACCATGCTGCCCAGCGCCGCCGGGTAGAGGCCCCAGTTGTCGAAGTTCAGCGCCATCGCGATGGACAGGAAGACGCGGATCACGCAGGACGCGGCCAGCGCCACCCGCCTGCCGTGCTGGATGCGGTCCAGGGCGGGGCCGATGACGGGCGCCACCAGGGCGAACGGCGCGACGGTGATCAGCAGGTAGAGCGCGACCTTGCCCCGGCTCTCGCCGGACGCGGCGGAGAAGAACAAGGTGTTGGCCAGGGCGACGGCCATCGCCGCGTCGGCGGCGTAGTTCAGCATCACCGCGTAGGTGAGGGAGGACAGGCCGGACTGCTTGGCGCCGTCGGCGTGCGCGGCCTTGCGGAACGCGGCCAGCGCCTGGCTGCTGAGCTGCCGGGTGCGGAACCACGCCACGCGCGTGACGGTCAGCTTCTTCGGCAGGGTCGGGACCGTCGGTTTGTCGGCGTCCGGGGGTGAGGTCGGGGGTGGGGCCGGCGGTGGGGTGAAGCGGGCCGATTCGCGTTGGTCACGTGGATCGCGGTTGCCGCGTGGGTCGCGGTGGTCCTGCCGGGGTGGGTCGGGTGGTGGGGGTGAGCCCGGAGTCGGGTACGGCCGGGTCCGCGGCTTGTACTCGTCGTCCTCCCACGGGTACCGCCGCGACTGGTCTTCCGGCCGAGGGGGTGTCACGTGTTCAATCCTGCCTCACCCGGTGCGGGCTGTCTCACACATTGCCGCCGGTGAGCACGGTGGCGATCGTCTCGCCCGGGAGGTCGGCCACGGCGATCGCGGCCAGGCCGACGGCCCCCGCCGGTTCGAGCACGAGGCCGAGCGTGCGCTGGGCCAGCGCCATCGCGTCTCGGATGGCGTCGTCGGGCACCAGGAGCATGTCGTCGACGAGGGCACGCAGGCGGGGGATGGCGGCGGGCACGGGGACGCGGACGGCGATTCCGTCCGCGATGGTGTCGATGGGCGTGTCGGCCACCGGGCGGCCCGCCCAGGCGCGGGCCAGGGCCGGCGCGCCCTCGGCGCAGACGCCGACGACGCGGGTGTCCGGCGAGTGCTCCTTGATCCACCGGGCCATGCCGGTGATGAGGGCGCCGTCGCCGACGGGGACCACCGCCGTGTCGAACCGGCAGGCCCGGAGGAGCTCGACGGCGATGCTGCCCGCGCCCTCGGTGATGGCGACGTCGCGGCCGTCCTCGACGAAGATCGCGCCGACGCGCTGGGCGTGGTCGCGGGCGGCGTCCTTGGCGGCGGTGAAGTCGCCCGGGACCTCGATCACGGAGGCGCCGAGGGACTTCATCCGGCGGACCTTGTCGCGGACGGCGGCCCGGGAGACGAAGACCTCGACCGGGAAGCCGCGGTTGCGGCCGACGTAGGCCACGGCCTGGCCGAAGTTGCCCGCCGACGCGCACACGACCGGGCGCCCCGGCGGCAGGGTCGCGCCCATGAAGTCCGCGCCGCGGCCCTTGAAGCTGCGCAGCGGGTTGACCGTCTCGACCTTGATCAGCACCCGGCGGCCCAGGGCGGTGCCGAGCTGCTCGTCGACGTACTGCGGTGTGCCGCGGAAGACGGGGTCGATGGTCTCGGCGGCGCGGGCGATGTTGTCGAGGTCGATGTCCACGTGCGAGACCGTAGGTCACTACCGGGTGAACCGGACCCGGAAGATCGTCGGCCAGTTCTTGCCGGTGACGAGGAACTCGTCGGTGCCCGGCACGGCCGCGATGCCGTTGAGCACGTCGGTCTTCGGCACGTCGGCCGGCCGCAGCCCGCTGAGGTCCACGGTGGCCGTGACCTGGCCGTTCGCCGGGTCGATGCGCACCACCTCGTCGGTCTGCCACACGTTGGCCCACACCTGGCCGTCGACGCACTCCAGCTCGTTGAGCAACGGGACCGGCTGCCCGTCGCGGCGGACGGCGACCGTGCCGGTCTCGGCGAAGGAGGTCGGGTCGCGGAACGCCAGCTCGTCGGTGCCGTCGCTCATCACCAGCCGGCCGCCGTCGCGGCACAGCCCCCAGCCCTCGCCCTCGTACGTGACGCGTCTCACCTCCTCGAGCGTGTCCCGGTCCCGCTCGATGGCCACGCCGTCCCGCCACGTGAGCTGCCAGATCCGGTCGTCGACGACCGTGATGCCCTCGCCGAAGAGGGGTTCGGGCAGGTCGACGCGCTGTTCGACCTCACCGGTGGAGGGGTCGAGCCGGCGCAGCGAGGACTGCCCCTCCAGGCCGGTGCCCTCGTAGAGGACGCCGTCCACGAGTTCCAGCCCCTGGGTGAACGCGCCGGTGTCGTGGGGCACCGTGCCCAGCACTTCGACCCGGGTCGGACCGCCCGTTGGACCGCTCGGCGGGGTGGTGCACGCCGCCGACAAGACGAAGACCGCCGCCATCAGGAGCCACCGCACGTCCGAAAGGGTGGCACGTGTGCGCGGGGCCGTGCGGACGTGCGGCACAATTCACCCCGTGACCGCCACGCCGACCCGCCAGCCCGATCCAGCGCTCGCCGACCCAGCGGCAGTCCGGCTCGCCCGAGCCGCCGCGCAAGAGGAGGCGGGCGCGGAGCGCGTCGGCGACCACGTGGGCGCGGTCGCCGAGGACGCGGTGTCCGCGACGCACCTGTTCGAGGCCGACCACGCCGGCTACCAGGGCTGGAACTGGGCCGTCACGGTCGCGTTCGCGGGCCCCGGCACGCCGCTGTCGGTCAGCGAGGTCGTGCTGCTGCCCGGCGAGGACGCCCTGGTCGCGCCCGAGTGGGTGCCGTGGCACGAGCGCGTGCGGGCCGGCGACCTCGGTGTCGGCGACCTGCTGCCCGCGCCCGAGGACGACCCGCGCCTCGCGCCGGGGTACGTCGGCTCGGACGACCCGGCGGTCGAGGAGGTCGCCCTGGAGGTCGGGCTCGGCCGCGTGCGCGTGCTGTCGCGGGAGGGCGTGCTCGACGCCGCCCAGCGCTGGCACGGCGGTGACTTCGGGCCGCGCAGCGAGATGGCCCGCAGCGCGCCCGCCACCTGCGGCACGTGCGGCTTCTACACCCGTCTCGCCGGGTCGCTCGGCGCCGCCTACGGGGTGTGCGCGAACGAGATGACGCCGGCCGACGGGCACGTCGTGCACGTGGAGTACGGGTGCGGCGCGCACTCCGAGGTCGAGGTCGAGGGCGGTCCGCTGGTGCCGGTCGCCGAGGTCGTCTACGACGACGCGGTGCTCGACGTCGAGGCCAACTCCGAGAGCGGGAAGTGAGCGCGGACCCGTTCGGCACCGAGGCGCTGCGCGAGTCGGTGCTGGCGGCGTGGCGCGGCTCGCCCACGCGGTTCCGGGAGGACGCCAACGCCGAGGAGGACCTGAGGCTCGGCGGGTACCGCGACCGGCTGCTGGTGGAGTTGGCGCAGAACGCCTCCGACGCGGCCGGTGACGCGCCCGGTGTGCTGCGACTGTCCGTTGTGGACGGTGAGCTGCGCGCGGCGAACACCGGGGCGCCGCTGGACGCGGCGGGCGTGGCGGCGCTGGCGTCGTTGCGCGCGTCGTCGAAGGCCGCGGACACGGTCGGCCAGTTCGGCGTGGGCTTCGCGGCCGTGCTGGCGGTGACCGACGAGCCTCGGGTGGTGTCGCGCAGCGGTGCGGTGGCGTTCTCGGCGTCCCGCACGCGCGAGGCGGTGCCGTCGCTGGCGTCCGCGCGCGGCGGTGACGTGCCGGTGCTGCGGTTGGTGTGGCCGTCGGACGAGACGGATGTCCCCGACGGGTTCGACACCGAGGTGCGGTTGCCGTTGAAGGTCGACGGTCCTGCGCTGCTCGCGGAGTTCGCGGTGCAGGTGCCCGACCTGTTGCTGGCGTTGCCGGGGTTGCGGCGGGTCGAGGTCGGCGCGGAGGCGTGGGAGCGGTCCGAGGCCGACGGCGTGGTGGTGCTGACCGGGCCCGGCGGGGCGCAGCGGTGGCTGGTGCACCGGGTCGGTGGCGAGCTGCCGGCGGCGCTGGTCGCGGGGGTCGAGTCGCGGCCGCAGTGGTCCGCGTGCTGGGCGTGGCCGATGGACGAGCCGCTGGCAGGCGACGTGCTGCACGCGCCGACGCCGACGGACGAGAAGCTGTCGCTGCCCGCGCGGTTGATCGCGACGTTGCCGGTCGAGCCGTCGCGGCGGCGGGTGCTGGCGGGCGCGGCGGCGTCGTTCGTGCTGGAGCGGGCCGCGTCGGCGTACCCGGAGCTGGTGGCGAAGCTGCCGGCGGTCGAGCGGACGTCGCTGGTGCCGCTGCCCGGGTTCCCGTTGTCCGAAGTGGACGATCGGTTGCGGACCGGTGTGCTGGCGGCGTTGCGGTCGGCGTCGTGGTTGCCGCTGGCGGACGGCGAGTGGGCCGCGCCGTCGGCGGCGAAGGTGCTGGACCTGGCGTCGTTCGAGCTGGTCGAGCTGCTGGAGGACGTGATCCCCGGGCTGCTGGACTACGAGCTGACGCTCCCGCCGCACGCGAAGGCGTTGGCGGCGCTGGAAGTGCCGCGGCTCGGTGTGTCCGAAGTGGTCTCCGCGCTGGCCGGTGTCGGCGGCGACCCGTCGTGGTGGCACCAGGTGTACGACGCGCTGTCGCCCGTCGCGGACGTCGACTCGACCGCGCGCGAGGCGATGGGCGGCCTGCCCGTGCCGCTGGTGGACGGGCGGCTCGTGAGCAGCCCGCGCGGGGTGCTGGTCGGCACGGACACGGAGCTGTTCTCGGTGCCCGGGCTGCGGATCGCGCACCCCGAGGCGGCGCACCCGTTGCTGGTGAGGTTGGGCGCGACCGAGGCCGGTCCGGCGGAGCTGCTGGACTCCGACGCGGTGCGCGAGGCCGTGCACCGGAGCCTGGACGACCCCGCGCTGGACGGTCCGGAGTTGATGCGGACCGTGCTGCGGCTGGTGTCGCGGGCCGGCGGGCGGCCGTGGCTGTCGGAGCTGGCGTTGCCGTCGGCGGACGGTGAGTGGCGGCGCGCGGACGAGCTCGTGCTGCCGGACTCGGCGCTGCTGGCCGTGCTGGAGTCCGACGCGCCGTTCGGCGTGCTGGATTCCGAGGTGGCGGCCGAGTGGCCCCGGTCGGTGCTGACGGACGTCGGCGTGATCGACGGGTTCACCGTGGTGGAGGACGACTCGCCCACCGAGCCCGACCACGACCTGGCCGACGAGGGGTACTGGTGGGACGCGTTCGACGTGCCGCCGACGCGGGTGCTCGGCATCCGTGACCTGGACCTGGTGGCGCGGGACAAGTGGCCGCAGGCGTTGGCGATGATGGCCGCCGACCCGGTGGCGTGGCGTGCGGTGAGCGAGCCGGACGGTTACACGGGCTGGTGGCTGGCCCGTTACGCGACGATCGACGGCGTGCCACTGGGGTCCTGGCGGCTGCCGGACGCGGACGGGCTGGAGGGCCTGTACGACGTGGTGCCGTCGATCGGGCTGCCGCCGCACGTGCTGGCCGCCGCCGGGGTGCGCACGTCGTTGAGCGTGGTGGACTCCGACGACGTCACGGATTTGATCGCGCGGTTGGGTGATCCGGCGCGCAAGCTGTCCGATGCCCTCGTGCTGCGCGTGCACGCAACGCTTGCCGAGGTGGCGGAGTCGGTGAGCGTCGAGCCGCCGGACCGGGTGCGGGTGCTGACCGGTGCCGCCGAGCCGGCGGACGACGTGCTGGTGCTGGACCTGCCGTGGTTGCTCGGCGTGCTGCCCCCGGCCCAGGTGCTGGCGTCGTCCGGGGCGGCGGGGGAGCTGGCCGAGCTGCTGGCGCTGCCGTTGGCGTCGGAGGAGGTGTCCGGTGCGGTGGTCGGCGAGGGTGACGAGGTGATCTGGTCGGAGCTCGGTGCCGTGCGGCTGGCGTGCGACCTGCTCGGTGTCGACCTGCCGGACGGTTCGCTGGTCGTGCACGACGATCTTGTCGTGACGGCCGAGGGTGGGGAGCACTCGGTGTCGTGGTGGGTGGACGACTCGGTCGTGCATGCCGCCGACACGCCCGAGGGCTTAGCGCGTGCGTTGGCGTGGACGACGGGTCGCTGGGATGATCGGCACACGTTCGCCGCGCTGATCGCCGACCCGACGCCCGCCGTGCTGCTGGGCTGACCGACGGGGCTGATCGACGGGGCCGACCGGCCGGGCCGCCAAGATCACCCGATCGTGGCAGCCGCTCCGGGGATGAATGGAAATCCCGGATTTGTTGCCGGAAAAGAGGGAGGCGCGGCGCCCCGGCCCCCAGTGTCGGTCGGGATCCGTCGACCGCCAGCCGTCCGCCGCTCTCGGCCGACGCGAGCGGTGGTCGACGGGCCGCAGTGGTGCGAGCGGCGGTTGGCGGGCATGGTGGTCGGCCGGTACGGGCCAGCGGCGACCGACGGCGGGCGTTGGGCAGCGGGCGGCGGTGGCCGGTGCTTGCTGGTGCGGCCGAGCGCAGCCGACGCGGCTCGTGCGGACCGGGTGTGGGCCGAGCGCGGCCGGCGTGCGCCGAGCGCGGGTGCCAGGGCTGTGCGATGTCGCTCACGCTCAGCCGAGGTTGGCCAGGCTGCCGCTCCCGCTCACTCCAGGCCCTGGCCGTGCTGGGCGGTGCGGCTGCCGCGGCGCGCGGCGGACCGTTGCCAGGTGAAGATGCCGTAGCCGATGATCCCCAGCACACCGCCGGACAGGCACGTCCACACCAGGACGGTCTGGTCGCGGGCGAGCAGCAGCACCCCGACGAGCGCCAGCAGCCACAGGGCGGTCCCGGCCACGATCGCGGGCACGGGATCGGCCAGCTTCGGTGGAAGCGGGGGCGGGGGTGGGAGGGGTGTTGCGTCCTGTTCGGCCACGTCGGGCAGGCTACTCGCCCGAAACACGAGTAGGGCACGCTCTGCCTGCTCCGCACGCACGAGCACGGCACGCGCTGCCTGCTCCGCACCACCGATCGAGGAGATGAGATGGCCACCGCCGGGACACCCGCCGCTCAGACGCCGCCGCCGACGCCGCCCAAGCCGCCGGCCCGGTCCAAGCTGGACGGGTTCTTCAAGATCTCCGAACGCGGCTCCTCGGTCGGGCGGGAGGTGCGCGGTGGGCTCGTCACGTTCGTGACCATGGCTTACATCGTCGTGCTGAACCCGCTGATCCTGGGCAGCTTCGCCGCCGACGACCCCTCCGCGAAGGTCGACGTGCTCGGCAACATCCTCACCATCCCGCAGGTCGCGGCGGTGACGGCGCTGGTGGCGGGCGTCATGACGATCCTCTTCGGACTCGTCGCCAACTACCCGTTCGCGCTGGCCACGGGCCTGGGCATCAACTCGTTCGTGGCCGTCACGATCGTGCCGCAGATGTCCTGGCCCGAAGCGATGGGCCTGGTCGTGGTCAACGGCCTGGTGGTGCTGCTGCTGGTCGTCACGGGCGTCCGCACGGCCGTGTTCAACGCGGTGCCCGCGGAGCTCAAGGCGGCCATCGCGGTCGGCATCGGGTTGTTCATCTGCTTCATCGGCCTGGTCGACGCCGGGTTCGTGCGCCGGCTGCCGGACGCGGCGGGCACCACCGTGCCGGTCGGGCTCGGCATCAACGGGTCCATCGCGTCGTGGCCGACGTTCGTGTTCGTGGTCGGCCTGGTGGTCACCGGCATCCTGGTCGCGCGCAAGGTCAAGGGCGCGATCCTGATCGGCGTGCTGGCGGCGACCGTGCTGTCCATCGTGATCGAGGCGATCGTCAAGGCAGGCCCGTCGCAGGGCACCAACCCGACCGGCTGGAACCTCGGCTACCCCGGCCTGCCCGAGCAGGTCTTCGGGCTGCCCGACCTCTCCCTGCTGGGCGACGTGTCGTTCGGCGCGTGGACGCGGGTGCCCGCGCTGACCGCCGCGCTGCTGGTGTTCACGCTGGTGCTCACGGACTTCTTCGACACCGTCGGCACGATGACCGGCCTCGGCAAGGAAGCCGGCGTCATCGGCAAGGACGGCCAGCTGCCGGGCGTGTCCAAGGCGTTGTTCGTGGACGGCCTGGGCGCGGTCGCGGGCGGTGCGGCGTCCTCGTCGTCCAACACGGTCTTCATCGAATCGGCGTCCGGCATCGCGGAGGGCGCGCGGACCGGCCTGGCGAACATCGTCACCGGGCTGCTGTTCCTGGGCGCCATGTTCCTCACCCCGCTGTACGCGGTGGTGCCGATCGAGGCGGCGGCGCCCGCGCTGGTCGTCGTCGGCGCGCTGATGATCATGCAGATCAAGGAGATCGACTTCGCCGACTTCTCCGTCGGCCTGCCCGCGTTCCTCACCATCGTGATCATGCCGTTCACGTACTCGATCGCGAACGGCATCGGCGCGGGCTTCGTCAGCTACGTGGTGTTGCGGGCGCTCACCGGGCGTGCGCGCAGCGTGCACCCGCTGATGTGGGTCGTGGCGGCGGCGTTCGTCGTCTACTTCGCGATGGGACCGATCCAGGCCGCGCTCGCTGGCTGAGGCGGGCGACTCCCGGGCGACTTCCGGGCGATTCCGGGCAACTCCTCTTCGACGGGCGACGAGATCGTGAGGTATGCTAACTACGTGGAGACCGAGGCTGAAGCGGGACTGGCGAGCCGGCTGCGACTGGCCGTCGTCCGGCTCAACCGGAGGCTCCGCGCGCAGCGGGTGAACTCCGCGATCTCGCTCACCCAGGTGTCCGCGCTGTCGACGCTGCACAAGTGCGGACCCCTGACGCCGGGCGAGCTGGCCGCCAAGGAAGGCGTCCAGCCACCGTCCATGACCAGGGTGATAGCCGCCCTGGAGGAGTACGGGTTCGCCACGCGCCGCCCCCACCCCACCGACGGCCGGCAGGCCATCGTGGAGCTGAGCGAGGCGGGGCTGAGCTACATCAACGAAGAGGTGTCCGCGCGCGAAGCCTGGCTGGACAAGCGGCTGGCCGAGCTGACACCGGAGGACCGGGGCACGCTGTCGCGGGCCGCCGAGATCATCGACAGGATGGCGGGGCAGTAACGAAGTGCCGGCGTACGCGGGTGGGGCAGAGACGGACCAGGTCGAACGCAACCCAGCCGCACCCCCGCCGCGCAAGCGCATGTTCGGCTCGCTCCGCGTGCGCAACTACCGCCTCTACGCCTCCGGCCAGGTCGTCTCGCTCGTCGGGCTGTGGATGCAGCGCGTCGCGCAGGACTGGCTGGTGCTGGAGCTGTCCGACGGCTCGCCGGTCGCCCTCGGCATCGCGGCGGCGCTGCAGTTCGCGCCCACGCTGTTCCTGTCGCTGTGGGCGGGCGTGCTCGCCGACCGGATGGACAAGCGCAAGCTGCTGCTCGTGCTGGAGACCGGCCTCGGGCTCTGCGCGCTGACGCTCGGCCTGCTCGACGTCACGGGCGTGGTCGAGCTGTGGCACGTCTACCTGCTGTGCCTGCTGCTCGGCGCGGTGTCCGCGGTGGAGACGCCGGTGCGGCAGAGCTTCGTGGTCGAGATGGTCGGTCGCGACCAGCTCACCAACGCGGTGGCGTTGAACGCGATGACGTTCAACCTGGCCCGGATGGTCGGCCCGGCCGTCGCCGGCGTGATGATCATCTTCGTGGGCACGGGCTGGGTGTTCCTGATCAACGCGATCAGCTTCCTCGGCGTGCTGGGCGGGCTGCTGCTGATGCGTGCCGCCGAACTGCACCGCGGCGACCCCGTGCCGCGCGAGAAGGGTCAGCTGCGGGAAGGCCTGCGGTACGTGCGCAAGCGCGCCGACCTGGTGATCCTGCTGTGCCTGGTGTTCTTCATCAGCACGTTCGGGCTGAACTTCTACGTCACGCTGGCCGTGCTGGCGCGCAACACGTTCGGCGGCGACGCCTCCGCCTACGGCCTGCTCTCGACGCTGCTCGCGGTCGGCACGCTGGCCGGCGCGACGCTGGCGGCCAAGCGCAGCGCGCGCGGCAAGCCGCGGCTGAGGCTGCTGATCCTGGGCGCGCTGGCGTTCGGCGTGCTGGAGGTCGTGGTCGGGCTGATGCCCACGATGTGGCTGGCCGGGCTGGCGCTGATCCCCGTGGGCATCGCCATGATGACGTTCACGACGACCGCCAACGCGACCGTGCAGCTGGCCGTGTCGCCCGCCATGCGCGGCCGGGTCATGGGCCTGTACATGCTGGTGTTCCTGGGCGGCAACCCGCTGGGCGGCCCGGTGATGGGCTGGCTGGCCGAGCACTTCACCGCGCGGGCGCCGCTGGTCGTCGGCGGCGTGGTGTCGATCCTGGCGGCCGTGGTCGGCGGCGTCGTGCTGGCCCGGCGGGATGGCGTGAGGCTGCCGACGCACCGCTTGGGCCTGCGCCGCCGCGCCCGCGTCTGACAATGGTCCGGTGGTCATCGCAACGGACTGGGTCCGGCTGCTCGTCGTCTGTCTGATCTTCACCGCCGTCGCGGGCGCCGTGGTGTGGTGGGCGCGGTTGGCGTCGCCCCGGCCCGTGGTCCGGGCGGCCGTGCGGGCGACGGCGCAGCTGGCCGCCGTGTCCGCGGTGATCACGGTGGTGCTGGCGTCGTTGCCGCTGACGGCGGCGTTCCTGGTGGTGATGGCGGGCGTGGCGACGGGGACGTCGGCGGCCCGCACGAAGACCGGGCGGCGTGGCGCGTGGGTGGGTGCGGCGATCCTCGGCGGGACGGTGCCGGCGCTGGTGGCGCTGGTGGCGAGCGGCCTGGTGCCGTTGCGGGGGATCGCGCTGGTGCCGGTCGGGGGGATCCTCATCGGTGGGGCGATGACCGCCACCACGTTGTCCGTGCGGCGGGCGTTGGACACGTTGCGGGACCGGCACGGCGAGTTCGAGGCGGCGTTGGCGCTGGGGTTCGCCGAGCCGGTGGCGGTGCGGGAGCTGGTGCGGGGGCCGGCCGCGGAGGCGTTGATCCCGGCGTTGGACCAGACCCGGACGGTCGGTCTGGTGACGTTGCCCGGCGCGTTCGTCGGGATGCTGCTCGGCGGCGCGCCGGTGTGGCAGGCGGGCGCGTTGCAGCTCGTCGTGCTGCTGGCGCTGCTGGCGGTCGAGGCGGTGGCGATCGCGGTGGTCGTCGAGCTGGTCGCGCGCGGTCTCGTGCGCAGGACTGGTGTGGTCGGTGAAGTTAGGCTAACCTAACGCTCGTCGCTTCGTGGTGGGAGCGGCAGTCAGTTCGGGAACAGACGAGGCCCCGCCTCCCGGTCGTACCGCCGGGTGGCGGGGCCTCGTCGTACCGGTTGGGCGCGGGTGGGGAATCCGGGGGCTGTGGGGGTTGACCACACGTTGGACGCGCGGGCCCTGGCAAGATAGGCGCATGGGCACCGAGGAGGACTGGCCGGTCGAGCAGACGTGGTCACTGCGCAACACGCATTGGCACGCTTATGTGGAGCACACGTCCCTCGACCACGCCTCCCCGCGCGCCGAGCGGCTGGAGCGCACGCCGGAGGAGGTCCTGACCACGCCCGCCGAGGTGGCCGCGTGGTTGGAGGTCAACCTGCGCAGCGCGACCAAGCCCGAGGAGGCCGGGAAGAAGCGCACGAAGGACGAGCGGGACTTCTCCGACTCGAACCGGGTGCACACGTCGCTGGCGTCGGCGGGCGAGAGCATCTACACCGGGGTGAAGGGCATGCTGACCCTGGCGGTCGAGGCGGTGACGCCCGACGAGTGCCGCAGCTCCCACGACGGCGCCGACGTCGCTCCGTTGAAGGCGGGTCGGCGGCGTTGAGTCGGTGATTGGGGCGCTGACCTGCTATTTTGGGTGGCGGCGGCCCTGGTGGTCGGGGCGCGAAGATCACCCGAACGCGCGAATCGAGCGGGTTCGGGGATCAATGGAAACGCCGAAAGCGTTGCCGGAAGAATGAAGGTGTGGCGCCCGGCCCGGACCAGGCATCGCGCTCTGGGCAGGAACGGCCAGGGCTGCGTGGGAAGGGCCGGGGATCGCTCGCCCGAAGGTCGGGATGCCGCCCACGGGACAGGCTGCGGAGACCCCGCCCACGGGGCAGGGCGGGCTTGGGTACGTACGCCCGCAGGTGCGCACCCGAGCGGGACCGGGGTCGAGCGTGAGCCGGTGCCCGCCACGCCCGTGGACGCGGCGGGCACCGAGCGCCGCGTGCAGAGCGCGGCTGGCACCGGGTGCCGTGAGCCTGAGCGAGCCGGGCACCGGGTGCGGCAGGGGCTACAGGCCCACGGGCCAGGTGTGGACCGGTTCGCCGGCGTGTGACAGTTCGACGTACCGGCCCAGCATGGCGGCCAGGGCGGTGTCGCGGTCGGCGCCGCGTTCCTCCAGCAGGGTCACCGTCTCGCGTTGCCACTGGGAGCCCGTGCGCCGCGCCAGGCACCTCGCCTCGATCACGCCCAGGTAGCGCTCGCACGCCTCGTCGGACACGCCGCACGCCCGCAGCCCTTCGTGGGCCAGTGGCAACAGGCGGCGCAGGACGAGTTCGTCCGGCGGCACCCAGCCGATGCCCGGCCAGTACAGCTGCGAGCCCATCCCGTGCCGCGACCCGGCGTAGAGGTTCTCCTCCGCCGCGTGGAACGACATCTGGGTCCACAAAGGACGCTCCAAAGTGGTCAGCGCCCGTTGCGCGCCGTAGAAGAACGCCGCGTTCGCCATCGTGTCGAGCACCGTCGGCCCGGCCGGCAGGACGCGGTTCTCCACGCGCAGGTGCGGCACGCCGTCCACCACGTCGTACACCGGCCGGTTCCAGCGCCACACGGTCCCGTTGTGCAGCCGCAACTCCGTCAACGACGGCGTCCCGCCCGCCCCGAGCACGTCCAACGGGTCCTCGTCGCCGGTCTCCGGCAGCAACGCCGGGAAGTAGCGCACGTTCTCCTCGAACAAGTCGAAGATCGACGTGATCCACCGCTCCCCGAACCACACCCGCGGCCGGACGCCCTGGTTCTTCAGCTCCTGCGAACGCGTGTCCGTCGCCTGCAGGAACAGCGGTATCCGGGTCTCGTGCCACAACGCCCGCCCGAGCAGGAACGGCGAGTTCGCCGCGATCGCCACCTGCACCCCGGCCAACGCCTGCGCCGCGTTCCAGTGCGCCGCGAAGTCGTCCGGCGCCACCTGCAAGTGCAGCTGCACGGACGTGCAAGCCGCCTCCGGCATGATCGACTCGGCGTAGCTGGACAACCGCTCGCCCGCCCGCCCCGGCAGGGGCGCGCCCTCCATCGACAGCACGACCTCCTCACCGCGCGCGGCGAGGATCTGGTCGTTCAACGTCGTGTACCGCGCCTGCTGCGACAACCACCGCCGGTCGAAGTGCTCGTGCCGCAACGTCGGCAGCACCCCGATCATCACGATCGACGTGCCGGCGTCGTGCGCCTTCACGTCCGCCGCCGCGAGCGTGGAGACCAGCTCCCGCTCCAGGTCCAGCGTCTCGTCACCGGCCAGCTCGCGCGGCGGGACGTTGACCTCCAGGTTGTGCTGGCCCAGTTCCAGCGTGAACGACGGGTCGTCGATCTTCTCCAGCACCTCCGAGTTGGCCATCGCGGGCCGACCCGCGCCGTCGACCAGGTTCAGCTCGATCTCCAGCCCCATCTGCTGCCTCGGGAAGGAGAAGCTCTCCTCCACCAGCATGGTTCCCAGCGCGTCCATGCACCGCTGCATGCGCTCGCGGTAGCGCTGGCGGTCCTCTCTGGTGAACGTCCGACTGGACACATCCGTACCCATGCCGCCTCCCAATCGGTAGGGCTGCTCCGGCGGGCTTAGCGGAGGCCAACCGTGACACAGCAACCATCTGCCCGCCAGCGCCCAAATCGGTGCTCTCTGTCACATAGCAGTAACAATCAGCAAGAATGTGCTGGTTGGCGGCTTGCGGCTGCGACATCCGATCCACGAGGGGTGTTCACCTGTCACCAAGTGGGACACTCCTCGGTGTGATCGAGATCGACGACCCGGCGGACCCGCGGCTGGACGACTTCCGGGACCTGTCGACGGCCGACCGGCGGCCCGACCGACCCGGTGGGCGGGGACTGGTCATCGCCGAGGGCGTCGTGGTCGTCGAACGGCTCCTGGACTCGCCCTACCCGGTGCGCGGGCTGCTCGGCGTGCGGCGGAGGGTGGAGGCGCTCGGCGACCTGCCGGCACCCGCCTACGTCACGTCCGCCGAGGTCATGGCCGAGGTGGTCGGGTTCCACCTCAACCGGGGCGTGCTGGCCGCCGCCGACCGGGCGCCGCAGCCGGACGTGGCCGATCTCGTGGCCTCGTCACGGCGGCTCGCGGTGCTGGAAGGCGTCGGCGACCACGAGAACCTGGGCTCGCTGTTCCGCAACGCCGCCGCGCTCGGCATCGACGGCGTGCTGCTCGGCCCGGGGTGCAGCGACCCGCTGTACCGGCGCAGCGTCCGCGTCTCGATGGGTCACGTGCTGCGCGTGCCGTTCGCGTCGATGCCGAACCTGACCGAAGGCTTCGAGCTGCTGCGCCACAACGGTTTCACGGTCGCCGCGCTCACGCCGCGGGCCGGTTCGGCGAACCTCGCCGACGCCGGCCTGCGCGGTCGCAAGGTCGCTGTCCTGCTCGGATCGGAGGGCCCGGGCCTGACCGACGAGGCCATCGCGGCGGCCGATGTCGCGGTCCGGATCCCCATGGCGGACGGGGTCGACTCCCTGAACGTGGCAACCGCGGGCGCGATCGCCTTCTACGCGATCGCCTGAACGCGCTACGTTCTCCTCCCGAGCAGAGGAGGACGCAGGTGGAACTGCGGGTGCAGGACGGCCGGGCCGTGCTCGCGGGCCGCGACGACGCGGGCGAGCGGGAAGTCGACCCGCACACCCTCCCGCTCGGCGCCGGGCTCGCCGACGCGTTGCACGAGTGGGCGAAGGTGGCCGACGCGGTGACGCGGGCCGACCCGCCCTCCGACGGCGCCGCGAACGCCCTCGTGACCAGGCGGGGACGACAGCTGGCGGGGAGGTTGGCGGCGGACATGGGCACACCGGTGGAGTACACCGATCCCGTGACCGGTGAGCTGGTGGTCGTGGACGTCCCGTCGGTCGAGGCCGCGGACGAGGAGCCCGAGGTGGATGACGGGGCCGAGGCCGAAGCGCCGGAACCCCAGGAGGAAACCCCCTGGGGCACCGGGCTCACGGTCAGCTTCATCGTCGCCGCCGTGGTGACGTTCACCGTCTACACGCTGTCGGTCGGGCTGGGCGAGACCAGCCAGTGGCTCGCGCTGCTGGCGAACGTCCTGGTGGTCGGCGGCATCACCCCGTCGGTGTGGCTGGCGCGGAAGGTGCCGGTGTGGCGGTGGGTCGCGTACGGCGTGGTGGCGGGTGTGCTGGCGGCGTGGTCGTCGTTGTTGCTGACGACCCTCCTGTGACGGTCGGCTAGGCCAGGGAGTCCCGCCAGGCGGTGTGCAGCGCGGCGAACCGGCCGTGCCCGCCGATCAGCTCCTCCGGCGTGCCGTCCTCCACCACCCGGCCGCCGTCGAGCACCAGGACCCGGTCGGCGATCAGCACGGTGGAGAGGCGGTGGGCGATGATGAACGCCGTCCGCTCGGCCAGGACGGTCTCCAGCGCGCTCTGCACCGCGCGCTCGGTGGGCACGTCCAGGCTCGACGTCGCCTCGTCCAGCACCAGCACCGCCGGATCGGCCAGGAACGCCCGCGCGAACGCCACCATCTGCCGCTGCCCGGCCGAGAGCCGCCCGCCGCGCTTGCGCACGTCGGTGTCGTAGCCCTCGGGCAGCGCCCGGATGAACTCCTCCGCGCCGACCGCCCGGGCCGCCGCCTCGACCTCCTCGCGGGTCGCGGACGGGCGGCCCAGCGCGATGTTGTCCAGCACGGACCCGTCGAACAGGAAGTTCTCCTGCGTCACCATGACCACCGCGCGCCGCAGCTCGGCGTCCGCGACGGACCGGAGGTCGACCCCGTCGAGCCGCACCGAGCCCTCGGTCGGGTCGTAGAACCGGGCCACGAGCTTGGCCAGCGTGGACTTGCCCGCGCCGGTCGCACCGACCAGTGCCACGGTCTGCCCGGCGGGCACGGTCAGGTCGAACGGCGGCAGCACGACCGGGGAGGAGGCCGAGTAGCGGAACTCGACGCCGTCGAACCGGACCGCGCCCCGGACGTCGCCGAGGGGCGTCGGCTCCTCGGGCTCGCGGACCTGCGGTTCCTCTTCGAGCAGGCCGGAGATCTTCTCCAGCGCGGCGGTGGCCGAGGCGTAGGCGTTGGCGAACATCGCGAGCTGGTCGAACGGGTCGTAGAACCGCCGCACGTACAGCGTGAACGCGGCCAGCACGCCCAGTTCGAGCTGCCCGTTCGCCACCCGGAACGCGCCCCAGGCGAGGATCACCGCCAGGGAGATGTTGCCGATCACCCGGACGAGTGACGTGAACGCGGCCATCACGCCCATCGCGTCGGTGTTGGCGTCGCGGAACCGGGTGTTCAGCTCACCCATGATCTTCTCGTTGCGCCGCTCCCGCCGGAACGCCTGCACCGCGCGGATGCCGTTCATGGTCTCCACGAACTGCACGATGATCTTCGCGATCGCGCCGCGCGTGTGCCGGTAGGCCCGGCCGGAACGGCGGCGGAACCACTGGGTGAGCATGATCAGCGGCAGGAAGCCGGACAGCACGACGAGCGCGAGCGGGACGTCCAGGTAGAGCAGGACGACCGAGATGCCCAGCAGGGACAGCATCGAGGTGAAGAAGCCGTCCAAGCCCTCCTCGACCAGGTCCTGGAGGGAGTCGACGTCGCTGGTCAGGCGCGAGATGACCTTGCCGGACGTGTACTTCTCGTGGAACGAGACCGACAGCCGCTGCGCGTGCCGGAAGACGCGTTCGCGCAGGACGAGCAGCACGTCCTGGCCGATCCGGCCGGTCAGGCGGACGAACGACCAGCGCAGCAGCGTGGCGGAGATCGCGGCGGTGACGTAGCCGCCTACGCACCAGGCCAGCGCGTCGGGGCGGCCGTCGAGCGCCGCCGGGATGCCGGTGTCGATGGCCGCGGCGATGAGCAGCGGGCCGGCCAGGTTGACCACGTTCTCCGCGATCACGATCACCAGCGCCAGGATCGCGGCCCTGGTGTGCGGGCGGATCAGCTCACCGAGGAGGCGGCGGGAGCGGGCCTGGAGCTTGACGCCGGTGGCGTAGTCGACGTCTTCGACGTCCTCGGCCCCCACGCCGCGCCAGGCTTCTTCGTCCGAGGTGTCGTGGGGTTGGGGTTGGGCCACGCTCGTCACGCCGCCACCTCCTCGTCCTCCATAGTGGACAAGAGGTTGCGGTAGTCCTCGTTGTCCGCCAGCAGTTGCGCGTGCGTCCCGGTGGCCGCGATCCGGCCGTCGACCAGCATCGCCACCCGGTCGGCCAGCTGCACGGTGCTCGGCCGGTGGGCGACGACGAGCGCCGTGACGCCCTTGAGCACGCGGCGCAGCGCGGCCTCGACCTCGGCCTCGGTGTGCACGTCCAGCGCGGACAGCGGGTCGTCGAGGACCAGCACGGCCGGGTGGCCGGCGACCGCGCGGGCGAGGGCGAGTCGTTGGCGCTGGCCGCCGGACAGGGACAGGCCCTGCTCGCCGATCCGGGTGTCGAGGCCCCACGGGAGGGCGTTGACGAACTCCTCGGCCCGGGCGACCTTCAGGGCTTCGCGGACCCGTTCCTCGCTGACGTCCTTGGAGCCGAGGGCCACGTTCTCGGTGACGCTCGCGGAGAACAGGATCGGCTCCTCGAACGCCGTGCCGACGACCCGGCGGAGCTCGGCGAGGTCGAGGTCGCGCACGTCGACGCCGTCGAGCGTGATCCGGCCGGCCGTGACGTCGGCCAGCCGGGGCACGAGCGCGGTGACGGTGGTCTTGCCGGAGCCGGTGGCGCCGACGAGGGCCACGGTCTCACCCGGCCGGATGTCCAGGTCGACGCCGCGCAGCACCTCGTTGTCGGAACCGGGGTGGTGGTAGCGGACGCCCTCCAGGCGGACGTGCCCGCGGACGGGGGCGGCCAGCGGTTTCGGGTCGGCGGGGGTGGTCACGGTGACCGCGGTGTCGGTCACCTCGAAGTACCGCTCCAGGGCGGAGGCGGTCGAGTTCGTCTCCGCCAGCAACCACCCGATCGAGTCGACCGGCCAGCGCAGGTAAGCGCTCACCGTGATGGCCGCGACGAGCGTGCCGACGGTGACGGTGCCGTTGGCGATGCCGATCGAGCCGAACGCCAGCTGACCGGCGATGCCCAGCTCGGGCAGCACGATCAGCACGGCCCACAGCGCGGCGAAGATCCGCACCTTCGAGATCTCGGTGTCGCGCAGCTCCCGTGCCTGGCGGATGAACCGCTTGGTCAGGTGCGGGCCGCGGCCGAAGGCCTTGAGCACGCGGATGCCGAGGACCGACTCCTCGACCACGGTCGTGAGGTCACCGGCCTGGTCCTGCGCGCGGCGGGCGACGACCTTGAACTTCGTCTCGAACAGGTAGGACAGCGCGACCAGCGGCAACGTGCTCGCGAGCACGATCAGGCCGAGGACGGGCGAGAGCCAGAACAGCACGCCCAGGCCCGTGGCCACGACCAGGGTGTTGACCACCAGGAAGATCACGGCGAAGCCGACGAACCGCCGCACCTGGGTGAGGTCGGTGGTGGCGCGGGACAGCAGCTGCCCCGACTGGTAGCGGTCGTGGAAGGCCACCTGCAGGTCTTGCAGGTGGTGGTACAGCTCGGCCCGCATCCGCGCCTCGACGTCCGACGCCGGTCCGGCGATCAGCTTGCGACGGGCGTAGAACAGCGCGGCTTCGGCGCAGCCGAGCAGCACGATGACGCCGATGAGCAGCGGCAACGCATCCAGGTCGCGGCCGGCGATCGGGCCGTCCACGATTCGTTGGGTGATCAGCGGGATGCCCAGGCCGCACGTCATCGCGAGCATGGTGGCGGCCATCGCCAGCACGACGGGTGTGCGAACGGGCTTGAGGTACGGCCACAGCCTGCGCAGAGTCGCGGCTGTGGAAGTACGGTCTTCCGACACGAGTCCCCCTCCGGTCCACCATGACGTTACGAAGGTGGACCGACGATCGGCATCCGGTTTTCGTGTCTTTGACCCTGCAAGCTGGAGTCAGGTGGAGGTCAAGGTGGATGTGCGGTATCTCCGGGCGGAGCCGACGATGGCGTTCCCCCGCGGTCGGCTGTTGGCGGTGAGCGGGGGCAGGCTGTACGTGCTCGCGCCCGACGGGTGGGACGTGGTGGGTGGGCGGCGGCCCGAGGGGGCGCGGCCGATCAGCCGGGAGGAGGCGGAGGACTGGTGCCGGTTCGAGGGGGTCGAGGTGGGGGTGCTCGACGCGGTGCCGGTGCCGGGGTGATCGTTCCTACTTCTTGCGGCGGCGGAGGATCGCAGGTGCGGTGAGCAGGCCCGCGAGGCCGTAGCTCGCCCCGGCGAGGAGGACCATGACCGTCCACCGGTCGCCGAGGGACGAGAACCGGTCCGGCACGGCGAAGTAGTGCGCGAGGCCCAGGATGACGGGGCCGATCAGGATGATCGGCCACACCGGGCGGATCTTCAGCAGCCACAGGACCGGTCCGGCGAGCAGCGCGCTGAACACCAGCGCGATCGGCAGGCCGACCACGACGAGCAGGATGAACTCGCCCAGGGTCGTCTCGTTCACCACCCGGTCGAGGACGCCGCTGCGGTAGGCCCAGATCCACGCGATGAGCAGCGCGGAACCGGTGACGGCCGACACCACGACGCGCAAGAGCACCTTGAACGCGAAGCCGCCCGCCGTGAGGCGCGTGGGGTGCGGCGTGTCAGTCACGGGCAGAAGTGTGGCTGACCGGGTGCCGTGCTGTCACCGGGGCGGCCAGGACGAACCCGATCACGCCGGCGGCGACGGAGCCGGCCGGGATCGAGATCCAGACGGTGAGCAGGGTGAGGACGGCGGTGAACGTGACGCCCACGGCGGCGTAGCCGAGCGGCCGGTCCTGGTGGGCGGCCTTGAGGACGGCCCAGGCGACGAGCACGCCGAGGACCAGGCTGATCGGCATGGCGAACAGGCCCATGGCCAGGCAGTCCCAGTCCTCGGTCGAGCAGACGGCTCCCGACGCGATGAGTTCGCGCAGGCCCCACCAGGCCGCGCCCAAACCGGCGCCCACCGCGGCGCCCGCCACCAGTCGTCCCAGCATGGCGGGTGGTTACCCGGATGAGGTGGTGGTCAAGCAGGTCCGCGGGCGGCGGTCACGGCGCGTTCGTCGTGGAGGCCCGCCGCGCCCGTTGCCGGTCCCGGGTCGACTCGGCGTGCGCCTTGACCGCGACCAGCGTGTGCTTGATCGACTCGACGTTGTAGCCGGGCCGGTCCTCGCGCCCGGTGACGCGGGGACCCAGGAACCGGCGGACGAACCAGTTGCCCACCCGGTACCAGTTCTCCGTCAGCACGCACCCGTGCGGGGCCGGCGTGATCACGTACGACCACCGCGCCACCCGGACCGTCAACGGCGACCGCACGTCGAAGGTCAGCAGCCGTCCCGGCTCGCAGGCCACGATCCGGGACGTGGTCCACCAGAGCTTGGCGCCGTTGCGGTTGAAGCCGCGGAACTCGACGTCGACCGCGGGCCCGGAGGCCCCGTGCAGCCACCGGCCGCCGAGGTTCTCCGGGCTGAACCGGCCCATCCGGGGCAGGTCGCTCACCAGCGCCCACACCACTGCCGGGTCCGCGGCCACGTCGATGCTGTGCGAGATCGTCGGTTCCACCAGATCCAAGGTAGGAGCGATCGACGCCGATGACGACCCGCGATCGGGTGGACACGGTGAGTGAGCTCTGTCCTTGGTCTGCCTGACCGGACATGAGCAGGCCCCCGCGCAGCGGTGCTGCGCGGGGGCCTGGTCAAGATCCGGTCGTTCAGCCCCGGGTGGAGCGGACGCCGAGGAGGACGTCCTCCCAGGAGGGCACGATCGGGTGGTTCTTCTTGCCACGCTTGGGCGGTGGGTCCTTGCGGGGCGGTTGCTGCTTGGCGCCCGCCGCCGGCTGTTGCGGCGCCGGGGTCGTCGGGGCCGGCGCGGGCTCCTCGGCCACCGGAGCGGGCTCCGGCGTCGGCTGGGGCTCCTGGACCGGGGGCGGGGGAGGCGGTGGCGCCGGCTCCTCGCGGACGAGGATCTCCGGTTCCTGCTGCTTCTCCAGCTCCAGGGCCTGGCGCGCCAGCTGCGTCACCGGCCGGACCGTGCGCAGGGTGCGGTTGGGGTTCGGGTCCATGAGCTCCATGGCCCCGTCGTCCAGCGCGGTCACCGTGCCGCCCTGGGCACCCGGGTGGAACGCCCAGTGCGCCAGGTTGTCGGACCTGCCGGCGGTCCAGTGCAGCTGCACGACCCAGCGGCCGTCCTCGCCCCGCCACGAGTCCCAGCTGACGTCGGCGTACTCCTGGCCGCGGAGGCCGAAGGAGTGCGCGACGACCTCGCCGAGGGTCTGCACGTCCGGGCCGTCCTCGCGGACGGGGTGGGCGCGCTGGGCCAGGTCGGCGGTGCGGGAGCGCTCGAGGAGCACGGGGTAGGCGTAGCGCTCGACCCGGTGCGCGGGCAGGCCGGCCGCCGCCGCCACCTGGGCGACGGACTCACCGGCGCGGATGCGCGCCTGGATCTCGCGGGGCCGCATCTGGCTCTCGACCTCGATCTCGATCTGGCCGAGCCGGGTGAGGTCGCCGCGTGCCGCCGCGCGCAGCCGTTCGTCGGCGGGGAGCACGAAGCGCTCGCCGCGATCCGGGTCCTCGAGGATGACGGACTTGCCGTCGTCCTCGAGCCCGATGACTCGCAACGCTCGCATCATGGCCTCCCGGATGGCTCACCTCGCCGAGTACTCACGTTAATGCGGCGCGCCGCCTTGACGGGGGAGACTCGCCGTGTTCGCCGATATCTTCGTGTGATCTTGCCGTATGTCGGCGGCCCGCGCACCTCCGTTAGCACAAGGTTCACCTCGCCCGCGATGGGTGCGGGTTCCCGAAGGGCCTGGTCATGGCTGTGGGGGCCGTCCCGGCAAGGACGACCCCCACAGGTGTGACCGGGTCAGAGACGGGAGACGACCCAGTCGACGGCCTTCGTCAGCGTGCTCACGTCGGTCGGCTCGACGGCCGGGAACATGGCGACGCGGAGCTGGTTGCGGCCCAGCTTGCGGTACGGCTCGACGTCCACGATGCCGTTCGCGCGCAGGACCTTGGCCACCACGGAGGCGTCCACCGAGTCGTCGAAGTCGACCGTGCCGACGACCTGGGACCGGTGGGCCGGGTCGGCCACGTACGGGGTCGTGTAGGAGGTCGACTCGGCCCAGGTGTACAGCCGCGAGGACGAGTCGGCGGTCCGGTCGACGGCCCACTTGAGGCCGCCGTTGGCCAGGATCCACTCGATCTGGTCGTTGAGCAGGAACAACGTGGCCAGGGACGGCGTGTTGTAGGTCTGGTCCTTGGTGGAGTTGTCCAGCGCCGTGGTCAGCGAGAGGAACTCCGGCACCCAGCGGCCCGACTTGCCGATCTCGGCGACGCGCTCCAGGGCGGCCGGCGACATCAGGGAGATCCACAGGCCGCCGTCGGAGGCGAAGCACTTCTGCGGCGCGAAGTAGTAGACGTCGAAGTCCGACGGGTCGACCGGCAGGCCGCCCGCGCCGGAGGTGGCGTCGATGGCGATCAGCGCGCCGTCCGAGCCCGCGGGGCGGGAGACGGGCACCGCGACGCCGGTCGACGTCTCGTTGTGCGCCCAGCCGACGAGGTCGGCGCCCTCGGCGTAGGCGATCTCGGGCGCGCTGCCCGGGTCGGCCTTGACCACGATCGAGTCGCCCAGGAACGGCGCGTCGCTGGTGACCTTGGCGAACTTCGAGGAGAACTCGCCGTAGGTGAAGTGCTGGGCCCGCTCGCGCACCAGGCCGAACGCGGCGGCGTCCCAGAACGCGGTGGTGCCGCCGTTGCCGAGGACGACCTCGTAGCCCTCGGGCAGCGAGAACAGCTCCCGCAGGCCGGCGCGGACCGAGCCGACCAGGGACTTCACCGGCTTCTGCCGGTGGGAGGTGCCCATCAGCGCGGCGCCCTCGGCCGCGAGCGCCGCCAGGGCCTCGGGACGGACCTTGGAGGGCCCGCACCCGAACCGGCCGTCGGACGGCAGCAGTTCGGGGGGCAGGACCAACGAGGTCGGGTCGGCGGTCTGGGTCATCGCGAAGCCTCCGGTTACGGGGAGGGGGTCGGCACGACCGGCGCCGTTGCCGGGAGCCCCCAGTGTTGCAGCCGGGTGGCCGGGCGGTGACAGCCGGGTGTCGCGGGTCACCCCACGCGGGGTGGAAACCCCCAGTTCCGGCCGGTCGGGTCAGGCGATCTCGGCCCAGCCCTCGACCTCGGACGGCGTGCGGGGGCCGGGGCCCACGTACTTGGCGGACGGGCGGACGAGGCGGCCCGTGCGCTTCTGCTCGAGGATGTGCGCCGACCAGCCGGCGGTGCGGGCGCAGGTGAACATCGCGGGCATCATGTGCGGCGGGACCTGGGCGAAGTCGAGGATCACCGCGGCCCAGAACTCGACGTTGGTCTCGATGGCCCGGTCCGGGCGGCGTTCGCGCAGCTCGGCCAGGGCGGCCTGCTCCAGGGCGTTGGCGGCCTCGTAGCGGGTGGCGCCGAGTTCCCGGCACGTGCGCCGCAGCACGCGGGCGCGGGGGTCTTCCGCGCGGTACACGCGGTGGCCGAAGCCCATCAGGCGCTCGCCCCGGTCGAGGATGCCCTTGACGAAGCCCTCGGCGTCGCCGGTGCGCTCGACCTCTTCGATCATGGGCAGCACGCGGGCGGGCGCGCCGCCGTGCAGGGGGCCGGACATCGCGCCGATGGCGCCGGACATGGACGCGGCGACGTCCGCGCCGGTGGAGGCGATGACGCGGGCGGTGAAGGTGGAGGCGTTCAGGCCGTGCTCGGCGGCCGACACCCAGTAGGCGTCCAGCGCCTTGACGTGCGCGGGATCGGGCTCGCCGCGCCAGCGGGTGAGGAAGCGCTCGGTGATCGTCGTGCACTCGTCGATGCGGTGCTGCGGCACGGCGGGCCGGCCGATGCCCCGCGCGGACTGCGCCGCGTACGACAGGGCCATGACCGAGGCGCGGGCGAGCTGCTCGCGGGCCTGCTCGTCGGTGATGTCCAGCAGCGGCTGGTAGCCCCAGATGGGCGCGACCATGGCCAGCGCGGCCTGCACGTCCACCCGCACGTCACCGGTGTGCACGGGGATCGGGAACGGCTCGGCGGGCGGCAGGCCGGGGCCGAAGCGGCCGTCTACCAGCAGCGCCCACACGTTGCCGAAGGTCACGTGACCGGCCAGGTCCTCGATGTCCACGCCGCGGTAGCGCAGCGCGCCACCGTCGCGATCCGGTTCGGCGATCTCGGTGCGGAAGGCGACCACGCCCTCGAGACCCGGCCGGAATCCGTCGTCCTCGGTCTGCACCACGCTGTGCGCTCCTTCTCGGCGGAAGTAAAGAGTTGGAGAAACCTTGCTCCCCTTCAGACGTGCGGGCAATCGCGGGTGCGCGTGTCGTCGGTCACGATCAAGGAACCGATTCAGAAGGCCCGTCGATCGTTAAGGCCTTGTTTCGGTTCGGCGGTGGGCCGTGTTTCCCGTGGTAGACCACCGGCCATGCACCTGACACCGCACGAGCGGGACAAGCTGCTGGTCCACGTGGCGGCCGACGTCGCGCGCAGGCGGCTCGACCGCGGGGTGGTCCTGAACTACCCGGAAGCGGTCGCGCTCATCACCGACCACGTGCTCGAAGGCGCCCGCGACGGCCGGACGGTCAGCGAGCTGATGGACAGCGGCAGGCACGTGCTCAGCCGGGACCAGGTGCTCGACGGCGTCCCGGAGATGATCGAGTCCGTGCAGGTCGAGGCGACCTTCCCGGACGGCACCAAGCTCGTGACCGTGCATGACCCGATCGTGTGAGGAGCAGCCCGTGGTCCCTGGCGAGATCGTCACCGGCGACGAGCCGGTCGAGCTGAACCCCGGCCGGCCGCGCACCACGCTCGTCGTGGTCAACGCGGCGGACCGCCCGGTGCAGGTCGGGTCGCACTACCACTTCGCGGCGGTCAACCCCGGGCTGGAGTTCGACCGGGAGGCCGCGTGGGGCAAGCGGCTGGACGTGCCGGCGGGCACGGCGGTGCGGTTCGAGCCGGGTGTCGAGCGCGAGGTGACGCTGGTGCCGCTGGCCGGGGCGCGGCGCGTGCCGGGGCTGCGGCCGGAGCTGGCCGGGGAGCTGGACCGGTGACCGGGATCAGCCGCCGCCGCTACGCGGAACTGCTGGGGCCGACGGTCGGCGACCGGATCCGGCTCGCCGACACCGACCTCCTGATCGAGGTGACCGAGGACCGGTCGATGGGCCCTCAGGGCTCGGGCGACGAGGTGATCTTCGGCGGCGGGAAGGTGATCCGCGAGTCGATGGGGCAGGGCGTGGCCACCCGCGCGGAGGGCGCGCCGGACCTCGTCATCACGGGCGCCGTCGTGCTCGACCACTGGGGCGTGGTGAAGGCCGACGTCGGGGTCAGGGACGGCCGGATCGTCGGCATCGGCAAGGCGGGCAACCCCGACACCATGGACGGCGTGGACCCGGCGCTGGTCATCGGGCCCTCCACCGAGGTGCTCTCGGGCAACGGGAAGGTGCTCACGGCCGGCGGCATCGACTGCCACGTCCACTTCATCACGCCGGGGATCGTGGACGTCGCGATCGCCTCGGGGCTGACCACGTTGATCGGCGGCGGCACGGGGCCGGCGGAGGGCACGAAGGCCACGACGGTGACGCCCGGCGCGTGGAACCTGGGCCGGATGCTCGCCTCGATGGACCACATGCCGGTGAACGTGCTGCTGCTCGGCAAGGGCAACACCACGCGTGAGGACGCGCTGCGCGAGCAGTTGGCCGGTGGCGCGGGCGGGTTCAAGCTGCACGAGGACTGGGGGACGACGCCGGCGGCGATCGACGCCTGCCTGAGGATCGCCGACGAGTCCGGTGTGCAGGTGGCGATCCACACGGACACGTTGAACGAGGCCGGGTTCGTGGAGTCGACGCTGGCCGCCATCGCGGGCCGGTCGATCAACGCCTACCACTCCGAGGGCGCGGGCGGCGGCCACGCGCCGGACATCATCCAGGTGGTGTCGGAGCCGAACGTGCTGCCGTCCTCGACCAACCCCACGCGCCCGCACACGGTGAACACGCTGGAAGAGCACCTGGACATGCTGATGGTGTGCCACCACCTCAACCGGTCCGTGCCCGAGGACCTGGCGTTCGCGGAGAGCCGCATCCGGCCCACCACGATCGCGGCCGAGGACGTCCTGCACGACCTCGGCGCGATCTCGATGATCAGCTCGGACTCGCAGGCGATGGGCCGGGTCGGCGAGGTCGTCATCCGGACGTGGCAGACCGCGCACGTGATGCAGCGGCGGTTCGGTGAGATGGCGGACAACCTGCGCGCCCGCCGGTACGTGGCCAAGTACACGATCAACCCGGCCATCGCGCACGGCATCGACCACGAGGTCGGGTCGGTGGAGGTCGGCAAGCTGGCCGACCTGGTGCTGTGGGAGCCGAAGTTCTTCGGCGTGCGGCCGGCGGTGGTGCTGAAGGGCGGGTTCATCGCGCACGCGGCGATGGGCGACGCGAACGCGTCCATCCCGACACCGCAGCCGATCTTCGCGCGGCCGATGTTCGGCGCCCACTCGGCGGCGCGCTCCAGCGTGCACTTCGTGTCGCAGCAGGCGGTCGACGCGGACCTGGCGGACGTGCTGCGGTTGGCGCGGCCGCTGGTGGCGGTGCGGGACACGCGCGGCGTCACCAAGGCCGACATGGTGCTCAACGACGCGATGCCGTCGGTGAAGGTGGACCCGGACAGCTTCGCCGTGCGGATCGACGGCGAGCTGGTGGAGCCCGCGCCGGTGGCGGAGTTGCCGATGGCCCAGCGCTACTTCCTGTTCTGATGAACCTCGCGGCGCTGATGATCGCGGACTCCCGGTTCCCGGGCGGCGGCCACGTGCACTCGGGCGGGTTGGAGGAGGCCGTCGCGCGGCGGCTGGTGACCGACGAGGCGTCGTTGGCGTCGTTCCTCATCGGGCGGCTGCGGACGGCGGGCGCGTTGGGCGCGGTGTTCGCCGCCGCCGCTTGCCGCGGGCGTTACGCCGAGTTGGACGCCGAACTCGACGCCCGCACGCCGTCGCCCGCCCAGCGCAACGCGTCACGCGTGCAGGGGCGCGGCATGGCGCGCGCGGCTCGGAAAGCCTGGCCGACGGCGGCGTTGGCGGAGCTGTTGCGGGTGACGCCGAGGCCGCACCACCCCGTGATCGTCGGCGTGCTGGTCGGCGAGCCGTTCGAGGCGGCGCAGACCGTGGCCTACCACGCGGTGACGGGTCCGGCGACGGGCGCGATCCGGTTGCTCGGCCTCGACCCGTTCGGCGTGAACGCGGTGCTGGCCCGGCTGGCGCCCGTGATCGACGAGATCGCCGCGATGGCCGCGGGCCACGCCGACACCCCGCCCGAGGACCTGCCCGCCCCGAGCGCGCCCGGCCTGGACCTGCTGGCCGAAGCCCATGACCGCCACCACACGGAAGAGGTGCGTCTCTTTGTCAGCTGACCACGTGCACCCGGTGAACTTCGACCCCACCGACGCGGGCCACGACCCGCACCACCCCCACGACCACGAGCACCGGGCCGTGCGCATCGGCATCGGCGGACCCGTCGGCAGCGGCAAGACCGCGTTGACGGCGGCGCTGTGCCGGGCGCTGGGCGACAGCGTGAACCTCGCCGTGGTGACGAACGACATCTACACGACCGAGGACGCCGACTTCCTGCGCGCGGCCGGGGTGCTGGACGTCGAGCGGATCGAAGCCGTGCAGACGGGCGCGTGCCCGCACACGGCGATCCGCGACGACATCACGGCCAACCTGGACGCCGTGGAGCTGCTGGAGCACCGGATCCACGGCCTGGAGCTGGTGATCATCGAGAGCGGCGGCGACAACCTGACCGCGGTGTTCAGCCGCGGGCTGGTGGACCGGCAGATCTTCGTGGTGGACGTGGCAGGCGGCGACAAGGTGCCGCGCAAGGGCGGCCCCGGCGTGACCACCGCGGACCTGCTGGTGATCAACAAGACGGACCTCGCGCCGCTGGTGGGCGCCGACCTCGGTGTCATGACGGCCGACGCCCACCGGATGCGCGGCGAGCTACCGGTGATCAGCCAGTCCCTTGTGGACACACCGGACGCACCCGCGGTGGCCGACTGGGTGCGCGCTCAGCTCCGCACGCTCGCGGCGGTCAGTTGATTGCCGAACGGGCTGACGTCGCCCGCGCAGCCGTGCTGGTCGGTCATCGGCAGGTACAGCGGCACGGTCTCGTCCGGCGGGAACACGCGGATGCCCCACACGGGCGTCTTGCGGCACACGTCCGGGTCGAAGTTGTCGACCTGGGCGAAGCCGACGTCCGAGCGCACCGCCGTGCCGTGCGGCAGGGTGAGCAGCGGACCGCGGTCACCGACGCGTTCGGCGGCGGCGCCGACCCGGTTGCCGTTGCCGTCCACATAGGACACACCCGGGAAGCCCCGGAGCACGCACGTGTGCAGGCCCCGGTTGGTGAACACGACCTCGCGGTACACCGTGCCCGCCGCGCCTCCCTCGTGGCCGAAACCGATGGTCAGGTCCGCCGAGCGGCACGTGGAGACCTCGGCCCCCTGCGCGACCGCGGTTCCCCCGGTGACCGCCACCGCCGCGATGGCGGCTGTGGCGATGACGGCGGCTGTTGCGACAAATCTCCTCATCACGATCTCCCCCGAGAATCGCGGGTGGGAGTTCCACCCGACCTGATGACGTGTCGGGGGTCACAGGGGTTGCTCCGGTGAGGGCGCGGGCTCACCTGGTCGTGGCACGCGACCCGAACGGACGAACCGTCGTGCGCGAGATGCGGTCGATGGCGCCGCTGCGCCTGGTGCCGCGCCGCCGGCTGTCGGACGACCGCGGCGCCGACGAGGTGGCGCTCGTGCACCTGGTCAGCGCGGTCACGGCACCGCTGGGCGGTGACGACCTGGAATTGCGGGTGACGGTCGAGGAGGGCGCGTCGCTGGAGCTGCGCGGTGTGGCCGCGACGCTGGCGCTGCCCGGTCGGCACGCGGGCGGCAGCCGTGCGCTGGTGGACGTGGAACTGGCCGACGGCGCGTCGTTGGCGTACCTGCCGGAACCGACGGTCGTCACCGCGCGTGCGTGCCACGAGTCCGTGTTCCGCGCGCGGATGGGGGATGGCGCCCGGCTGCGGGTGCGGGACGTCGTGGTGCTGGGTCGGTCGAACGAACGGCCGGGCTCGCTCACCACGACGCTCGACGTGCGGCGGAACGGGCCGCTGGTCAAGCAGACGTCTCGTTTGGGAATGCCCGAAGTGGACGCGAGCCCGGCCGGCCTGGCGGGGCGGCGGGTGTTCGGGACCGAGTTGCTGTGCTGGGGCGACGACCTGCCGGGAGCGGTGTCGGAGCAGTGGTGGTCACTCGTCCCGCTGGCCCGCGGCGGAAGCCTGAGCACCGCCCTGGCCGACGACGCCGTGACCGTCGAACGCGCGCTCGACGAGGCGCGGGCCAGGCACCCCGGGTCGAACGACCCTCTGACTCGATCTCGTACTCGATTCCGAGGTGCGGGTCACACCGAAAGTCACGGATCGGGTGGCGGTCATCACCGTGCGGGCGGTTTCGCCTTCGGCGGGAAAGCCGTACGGTCGCTGGATCGCTAGGTGCCACAAGTGCCTTGGCCAGGACGAATTACGCTCCGGGAGGTCGGGATGTCGGAGACGACGAACATCGCGTTGCCGTCGATGCGGGTGTCCTACGAACAAGGCTCGCTCACGGAGAGCGACCTCGCGGCCAGCTGGCACGAGCAGTTGCAGCTGTGGCTGGACCAGGCGGCGGGCGCGGGCCTGCCGGAGCCGAACGCGATGGTCCTCGCCACCTCGGACACCGACGGCCGCCCGTCCTCGCGGACCGTGCTGGCCAAGGGCCTGGACGAGCGCGGGCTGGTGTTCTTCACCAACTACACGTCGACGAAGAGCCACGACCTGATGGCCACCCGGTACGCCTCGGCCACGTTCCCGTGGTTCGCGATGCAGCGGCAGGCGCACGTGCGCGGCACCGTCGAGAAGGTCGGCCCCGCCGAGACCGCGAGCTACTGGGAGAGCCGCCCGCGCGGCTCGCAGCTGGGCGCCTGGGCCTCGCCGCAGTCCCGCGTCGTCAGCGGACGCTCCACTCTGGAGAGCGCGCTGAACAAGGTCGAGCGGCAGTTCGCCGACGCCGACCGGGTACCCGTGCCGCCGCACTGGGGCGGCTGGCGCATCCGGCCAGAGGAGGTCGAGTTCTGGCAGGGCCGCCGCGACCGGATGCACGACCGCCTCCGCTTCCGCCTCGGTCGTGACGGCTGGGAAGTGCAGCGCATCGCCCCCTAGCCCGGGCGCACTGTGATGACGTCATCGGCCTCCGCCACCTCAACGGGTGGCGGAGGCCGTTTTCGCGGGTCGGCCTCGGCGGTGATCACGGTGTGCGGCGCGGGGTGTTCCACGTCTCGGTGAAGAGGTTGTTAGTTGCCGTACGCTAACGACCGTGCGGAGAGTGCTGGGGAAGATCGCCATCGACACCCGACCGCTGAAGGTCGTGGCGTTCCGGCGGTTGTGGCTCTCGACCGTCGTCACGGCTGTCGGCAGCCAGTTGACCGCGGTGGCGGTGCCCAAGCAGGTGTACGACCTCACCGGGTCGTCGGGCTGGGTGGGTGTGGCGGCCGGTGTGGCCCTGGTGCCGTTGTTGGTCTTCGGGCTGTACGGCGGTGCGATCGCGGACGTGGTGGACCGGCGCAAGCTGCTCGTCGTCACGAACACGGGTATCGCGGTGACGTCCGTGCTGCTCTGGGCGCAGGCCGCGCTGCACGTGGACTCGGTGTGGCTGGTGATCGGCCTGCTCGGGCTGCAACAGGTGTTCTTCGCGGTGAACGCGCCCGCCCGGACCGCCTCGATCGCCCGGCTCGTGCCCGCGGACCAGATCCCGGCCGCGACCGCGCTCGGGTCGACGGTGATGATGTTCGGCGGCGTGTTCGGGCCGATGCTGGCGGGCGCGTTGATGCCGGTCGTGGGCCTGTCGACGTTGTACCTGGTCGACTCCATCGCGTTGACGCTGACGATCTGGGCGGTCTGGAAGCTGCCGCCGCTGCCGCCGTTGAGCGGCACGTCGCGGCGCGCCGGGCTGCGGGACGTGGTCGACGGGTTCCGGTACCTGGCGGTGCAGAGGATTCTGCTGGCGAGCTTCCTGCTGGACATCATCGCGATGGTGTTCGGCATGCCGCGGGCGTTGTTCCCGGAGATGGCGGAGCAGACGTTCGGCGACCCGGTGGGCGGTGGGTTGGCGCTCGGGCTGCTGTTCGCGGCCATCCCGCTGGGCGCGATGCTGTGCGGCCTCACGTCCGGCTGGACGTCGCGCGTGACGCGGCACGGGATGGGTGTCGTGCTCGCGGTGGTGGCGTGGGGCGTGGCGATGATCGGGTTCGGGCTGTCGAACGCGCTGTGGCTGGCGGTGGTGTTCCTGGCGATCGGCGGCGCGGCGGACATGATCAGCATGGTGTTCCGCAGCGCGATCCTGCAGTCGGCGGCGACGGACGAGATGCGCGGGCGGATGCAGGGGGTGTTCATCGTGGTGGTGGCTGGTGGTCCCCGGTTGGCGGACTTGTTGCACGGGACCACGGGTGCGGTGATCGGTGCTGGGAGCGCGACGGCGTTGGGTGGTGTTCTGGTGGTGGTCGCGACCGGGGTGGCGGTGTTGGCCATTCCGGCGATCAGGCGGTACCGGTTCGCTCCCGCGGAGGTCGCTTCCGGGGAGGTCGCTTCCGGGGACACCGCCAAGTGAACCGCTGACCGCGGTCAGACGGGGGTTCGCGGAGCCTGGCCCGGGTCACCGTGCCGGACCCTCGCCGCGCGCTCCCTCAGGCGGTCCAGCAGCAGTATGGCCGGGGTCGCCGTGATGCCGTGCAGGACGATGGAGCCGATCACCACCAGGCCGACAACCCGCCAGATCGCGTCCTGGTCGGCGAAGTCCCCGGCCTGCAGCGCGTAGGCGACGTAGAAGAGCGATCCGACGCCCCGCACCCCGAAGAACGAGATGACGGCCCGCTCACGGGGACCCGTCTTGCCCCGCGCCAGCCCGATCAGGCCGGCCGCCGGTCGCACGACCAGCAGGAAGACCAGCGCCACCAGCACCTCCCGCCACCCGGTGCCGGCCAGCAGACCGGTGACCGCCGCGCCGCCGAGCAGGAAGATGATCAGCACGGTGAGCATCCGCTCGACCTGCTCGACGTACTGGTGCAGGACGCGGTGGTAGCCGTGGGACCGCTCGCCCGCCCTGATCGTGCAGGCGCAGACGAAGACCGCGACGAAGCCGTACCCCTCGGCCAGTTCGGTGAGGCCGTAGGCCAGGAACGTGGCGGCGAGCGCGACGAAGCCCTCCGCGTGCTCCGCCAGCCGGAAGTCCTTCGACGGCGCGGCGAAGAACAGCTTGCGCAACGCCCACCCGGTGAGCAGCCCGACGAGCAGCCCGCACGCCAATCGCCACAGCAGGTCCACGGCGAACCACTGCGGCAGCCAGGCGTCCGGCGCCGCGCCGACGACGCTGATGGCCACGGCGGCGTAGGTGAACGGGAACGCCAGCCCGTCGTTCAGCCCGGCCTCGGACGTCAGCGCGAACCGCGCCTCGTCCTCCTCCTCACCCGGGTCGTCGGGGTTCTCCGCGGGTTCGGCGACCTGCACCTCGCCGGCGAGCACCGGGTCGGTGGGCGCCAGCACCGCCGCGAGCAGCACCGACGAGGCCAGGCCCAGGCCGAGCGCGCCCCACCCCAGCGCGCCGACGGCCAGCATCGACAGGGGCATGGTGATGCCGAGCAGCCGCCAGGTCGTCGACCAGCGACGCAGGCCGACCGGCCGGTTCAGCGCGAGGCCCGCGCCCATCAGCGAGATGATCACGCACAGCTCGGTCAGGTGGAGGGTGAGCGTGCCGTGCTCGGTCGGATCGGGGTCGGGCAGCGGGTCGATGACCGTGAACGCGACGGCGCCGGCGGCCAGGAAGACCATCGGCATGGAGACGGGCGCCCGTCCCAGGACCCGCGGCAGCACCGCGGCCAAGAGGGTCGCGACACCGACACTGGCGTAGGCCACGGCAGTCGCACCCAACGGCCGAGTTCCTCTCGTCGGTTCGTGGTCGAGCGTGTGCCCCGGTCGAGCGGATCGGGTACTCAGCCAGTTACCCGGATCGGGGGGCGCCAACCCCTCGCGCTGCTCGGGTGCGCCGTCGCGCCTGCGTCCACAGCCTCGGGGGACATCCCTAGGTGATGCCCCTGACCTGCGGGAACACTGAGAGGGTCTTCAGTTCCCCCACGTTAGCGTCCCCCGGCATGAGAGCAGCCGTGCACGCCAGGTTCGGCCCGCCGGACGTGGTCCGGGTCGTCGAGTCGGCCGTCCCCGTTCCCGGCGAGGACGAAGTGCTGATCAAGGTGCACGCGACGACGGTGACGTCGGCGGAGTGCGCGATGCGTCGCGGCGAGCCGCTGTGGGGACGCGTCGTCATCGGGCTGCGCCGACCGCGCCGGAAGCTGCGGACCCTGGGGATGGAGGTCGCCGGGGTCGTCACGGCGGTCGGTGCGGACGTGCGGCGGTTCGCGCCGGGTGACGAGGTCTTCGGGTTCACCGGCTTCGGCGCGGGCGGGCACGCGGAGTACGTGCGGATGCCGGCCGACGGGTCCCTGGCGCTCAAGCCGGTCGGCCGGACGTTCGCCGAGGCCGCCGCCGCCGTGGACGGGGCCACGACGGCGTTGTTCTTCCTGCGCGACAAGGTCGGCGTGCGCGCGGGGCAGCGGGTGCTGGTCAACGGCGCGTCCGGCAGCATCGGCACGTACGCGGTGCAGCTGGCGAAGCTGTTCGGGGCGGAGGTCGTGGGGGTCTGCGGGCCGGGCAACGTCGAGCTGGTGAGGTCCCTCGGGGCCGACGAGGTCATCGACTACACGAAACGCGACTTCACGGCCGACGTGGACGCTTACGACGTCGTGTTCGACACGGTCGGCAAGAGCTCGTTCGCGCGGTCGCGGCGGGCGTTGCGGGCCGGCGGGAAGTACGTGCCGACCACCGGTCTCGGCAACGTGCCGTTGGGGTTGTGGACGTCGGCGCGCGGCGGCAAGAAGGTCGTGTTCGGCATGTCGGTGCGCAAGAACGCCGGGTTGCTGGTCGTGAAGGACATGCTGGAGGACGACCGGCTGCGCGTCGTCGTGGACCGGACCTACCCGCTGGAGCGCATCGCCGAGGCCCACCGGTACGTGGATTCGGGGCACAAGCGGGGCAACGTCGTGATCAGCGTGGTGGACTAGGCGGGTGATCACCTACGACCGCCGGGCGTTCGTGCAGGCGTTCCTCGACGCCCACCCGGACGCCAAGCGCGGTTACTACTACAGCCAGGCGTACAACACGGCTCTGCGCGAGCACCGGCAGCGGGTGCTGGAGGGCTTGCAGATGCTGTTCGGCCTCACGCTCGACTTCGAGGGCGTCGCCGAGTAGAAGGCGCTGTTCATGCTGTTCCGGACCACGGCGTCGTCGTACGTCAAGATCACCGGACCGGGCGAGGGGTTCGGGGAAGCCGGGTTGATCCTCAAGCAACTCGCCCAGGCCGGGGTGGAGCAGCAAGTCCACGACGCGCTGAACCGGATCACCGCGTGCAACGACCAGTCGCGTGACGCCCACCTCGACGTCATGGAGACGTTGATGGAGGTCTTCCTGGGCGACCGGGCCGGCGCGACGTTCACGTCGGCGGACCTGGCCGCCATCGGCGTGGACGACACCGCCGGCCCGAACAGCTCGGACTACGACCTGTGGGAGGACTACTGAGCCCGCAGGAACCGCGCCCATGAGGAGGCGGGGAAGGTGATGGTGGGCGCGGGGTTCTTCGAGTCACGCGCCGCCACCACCCGTGCCGGGAGGTGCGCCACCTCCACGCAGTTCGCGGTGCTGGCGCTGCGGGAACTCTTCCGCCACAGGGTCATGTCTTCATCGTGTCACGCGAGGCCCTTCAAGTAATCCAGCGTCTCCTCCGGGGTGTAGGCCAAACGCCGGAGCGCGGCCCAGGTCGCCTCGAACACCTCGATCCGGTCGTCCTCGTCGATGAACAGGCTCGCGACCTTGTTCTCCAGCAACACCAGGCTCGGGTCCTCGTCGTACCTCAGGATCACGAACGGCCCGCTGAGCCCGCCGTGCAACTCCGCGTCGGTCGGCACGACCCGCACCGTGATGTCGGGGCGTTCGCCGGCGTCGACGAGATGACGGATCTGGCGGCGCTGTGCCCCTTGATCGTGGAACGGACGCTCCAGGACGCCCTGTTCGATGATCACGCTCAGCTTGAGCGGTGGGTTGCGGCTGAGCAACCCTTGGCGCGCCATCCGACTCGCGACCAAGGCATCCACCTGGGGGTTGGTCAGGCCGTGGCCGGTGGCCTTGATGATCGACCGGGCATATTCCGGGGTCTGGAGCAGACCGGGGATGACGAGAGGTTCGTAGAACAGGAGGGAGCTGGCCTCATCCTCGAAATCGGCCCAGGTCTGCCAGTCTTCGGGAAGGTTCTGGTTGTTCATGCGCAGCAGGCCGCGTTGTTCGGCGTGCCGGGCGAGGTCGAGGAGTTCGACCCGTTGCTTGCGCGCGACCTTGTAGTAGTCGAGCAGCTTCTCCAAGTCGTCCAGGTAGATTCCCATCCCGGAGGTCTCGATCCGGCTGATCTTGCTCCCGGACATGCCCACGGCCTCGCCGACGGCATCGGTGCTGATGCCCGCGGCGCTGCGGAGCTTCTTGAGGATGTACGCGAGTCGGCGGGAGCGGACCGACGTTCCGGCGCGGCGTGCCATGGCGGCGAACTTAGGGGCGCTGCGGATTTGGTTGCAACGGTGCTCACTCGATCGTGTAATTGCGAATTGAGAAGAAGCGCTGCGAATCTGATGCGCATGGAGCCGATCATCAAGGTGACGTTGCCGAAGCGCGAGTGGTTGTTGCGGTGCTACTCCGAGCAGGAGGACGTGATGACGCTGGAGGTCCACGACGGGGGGATCGACGTGTTCCTGCCGTCAGGGGTGGACGGGGTCCGCCTGGAAGCGGCGCAGATCGCGGCGTTCCGGGAGGCGCTGGACGAGGCCATCGCGCAGGCCGAAGCCGACCTGAGGGCCGCCGCGCGAGGCTGAACATCAAGACTTGCCCAAGGTGTGCCGATTCGACTATCCCGTCCCAGTGTGATCCGGCACACTCACTCGGCATGGCGGAAGCGACGAGCGCACCGGCGCAACCGGAACTGAAACGGGCCATCGGCCCGAAGTTGCTGCTGTTCTTCGTGGTCGGTGACATCCTCGGCACCGGCATCTACGCCCTCACGGGCAACGTCGCGGGCAAGATCGGCGGCGCGCTGTGGCTGCCCTTCCTGATCGCGTTCGTGGTGGCGTTCCTGACCGCGTTCAGCTACCTCGAACTCGTCGGCAAGTACCCCAAGGCGGCCGGCGCGGCGCTGTACACCAACCGCGCGTTCAAGATCCAGTTCCTCACCTTCATGGTGGCGTTCGCGGTGATGAGCTCGGGCATCACGTCGGCGTCGTCCGCCGCGCTCGCGTTCGGCCGCACGTACCTCCAGTCCGTCATCAAGGAGTTCTTCTCCGACACGTTCACCGTGTCGGCGACGCTGGTCGCGATCCTGTTCATCATCGGCCTGGCGCTGATCAACTTCCGGGGCGTCTCGGAGTCGGTCAAGGCGAACGTCGTCCTGACCTGCATCGAGCTGTCCGGCCTGGTGATCATCATCGCCATCGGCCTCTACGCGGTGCTGGCGGGCGACGGCGACCCGAGCCGGCTGACCCAGGTCGACCCGGCGCCCGACCAGAGCGCGCTCGTCGCGATCACGTCCGCCACCGCGTTGGCGTTCTTCGCGATGGTCGGGTTCGAGGACTCGGTGAACATGGCCGAGGAGACGCAGAACCCGACCCGCATCTTCCCGCGCGCGATGCTGTGGGGCATGGTGGTCGCGGCGATCATCTACGTGCTGGTCGCGATCACGTCGTCGCTGCTCATCCCCGCCGACGAGCTGTCGAAGGCCGGTTCCTCGGCGCTGCTGCGGGTCGTGCAGGTCGGCGCGCCGGGCTTCCCGCTGTGGATCTTCGCGCTGATCGGCCTGTTCGCGGTCATCAACTCGGCGCTGATCAACATGCTGATGGCCAGCCGGTTGGTCTACGGCATGGCGAACGAGCGGATCATCCCGAAGGTGTTCGGCACGGTCCACCCGTTCCGCCGCACGCCGTGGATCTCGATCGTCTTCACGTCGGGTGTCGCGATCATCCTGGTGTCGACCACGGACATCGCCAAGCTCGGCGGCACGACGGCGTTGCTGCTGCTGGTCGTCTTCACCATCGTCAACATCGCGGTGCTGGTGCTGCGCAAGGAGAAGGTCGACCACGAGCACTTCCGGGCGCCGACGTGGGTGCCGGTGCTCGGCGCGATCACGTGCGCGTACCTGGCGAGCCCGCTGTCGGGCCGCGCGTCGGCTGACTACGAGATCGCGCTGTACCTGCTCGCGGCCGGCGTCGTCCTCTGGCTCATCAACCGCCTGGTGCACGGCAAGGTCACGTTCGACCCGGAGAAGCTGTCCAAGTGACCCGTCGACGGTGGTGGGACGCCCCCACCACCGTCCGCACGGGCGGTCAGGCGTCGAGTTCCGCCAGCACGGCCAGGAGTCGTTCGCGGTCCTCGTCGTCCTGGCGGACCCGGCGGCCGTGGATGCCGCCGCCCGGCAGCGCGGCGTCGCCCTCGGCCAACGCGCGCAGGCCGGGCAGCAGCGGGGCGGCGTCGGGGCCCAGTTCCCGCAGCGACTCGACCAGCCAGGCGCCGGGGCCGACCCACGCCAGCCGCTGCTGGACGGCGTCGACGAGGGGCTGGGCCTCGCCCGTCACGCGGCGGATCGCCAGGGCGGCGGAGTGGGTGTCGTGGCGGTCGGCGAGCAGTTCGCGCAGCCGTGGCACGAGGGTGGCGGCCGGTGGTCCGATCAGGCCCGCCAGCTCGGCCGCGTCCGCCACGTGCCGGGCGCTGTCGAGCGCGTCGGTGACGGCGGCGAGCGGGGCGGTGGTGTCGCCGGCGCTCAGCATCAGCCGTGCCGCCTCGATCCGCAGCCGGATGGTGGCCGGGTCGTCGCCGGCGGCGGTGGTGGCGATGGCGCGGAGCGCGGGCAGCAGGTCGTCCAGCGGGAGACCGTGGCGCAAGGCGGTCTGCGCGGCCGGAACGGGTGAGCCGGCGGTGGCTTCGGCCACGCAGGAGCGCACGTGGTCGAGGTCGTCGGTGACGGCGGCGAGGGCCGAGGCGCAGTCGAGCCGGTGCCGCCAGGACGCCGCCGCGTCGTCGCGGACCGCCGTCAGCACGGGCACGGCCGCCGACGCCGCCGGACCCATCGCGGCCAGCGCGCGGACCGCCCACCACTGGTCGTGCGGGACGAGCGCGACCAGCTCCGGCACGGCGTCGGCCGCGTCCGCGCCCCACCGGTGCAGCAGCCTGGTCAGGGTGTTCACCTCGTTGTGCCACCGCATCCGGCCGAGCACGGCGGCGTAGTCCGACGACGGCTGCCACTGGGTCGGCAACGCCGCCAACCGCCGCCGCACCGCGTCCAGCAGCACGGGATCGCAGGCCACACCGGTGTCGATGAGCAGCTCTACGACGTCGTGCGTCACCGCCCCCGCCGCGAGCGCCGCGGTGAACGGCGAACGCCAGCGCGGGTCGCCGAGCGTGATCAAGACGTCCAAGCTCAACCTGAACAGGTGTCCCTCGGGCGAGTCCACATCGGTCGGCACGGGCTCGGCGACGATCGCCGCCAGCGACTCGGCGGCCAGGGGAGCGGCGACCGGCACGTCGCGCACCCCGGTCGCGGCCGACACCCGGACGCCCGGGTCGGGGTGGTCGACCGCGGCGGCGAGCAGGGGCGCGCTCTGCGCACGTGCCGCCCGCGACCCCACGCACCGCTCGTAGACGGCGTCGACGGCCCGGCGCGCGGCATCGGCCGACCCGCGCTCGAACAACGTCCGGCACAGCTCGGCGAACGGCGCGTCGTCGATCCGCGCCACGACGTCCGCGAACGGGTACCCCGACCACACCCAGTCCTTCACCGGCTCGCCGTCGAGCCAGCAGTCGACCACCGCGCCCGTCGCCGCCTCCGGCCACGGCAGCCCGGCGTCGGCGATCGCCCACAGCGCACCGGCCCGGACGGCGGCCGGACGGGCCGGCGCCAGCTCACCGACCAGCCACTCGGCGCTCTCCGCCGGCGCCTGCCGACCGGCCGCGGCCAGCAGGCCCGCCACCACCCGCGGCGACCGCTCGCGCTCGCGCCGCGCCCTCAACGCCGCCACCACCTCGGCGGCGGGCGGGAGGTTGCCCAGCAGGTACGTGGCGACGTGCCGGACCTCGACGTCCGGGTCCTCCAGCAAGGGCAGCAACCGCCCCGTCTCCCGCCCCAACGCCGCGCTCACGTCCGCCAGCACGTCCGGCGGGGCGTCCCCGGTCTCGGCGATCGCGCCGAGCAGGTGCACCAGGCTCCCGCGCCGCGGTGTGGCCGGGTCGGCGGCGAGCCGGGCGACGAACGGCACCGCCCGCGGCGTCGCCGAGTACAGCGTGCCCTGGTGGTAGATGCTGCCGAACAGGTGCTCGAACGCGTCGCCGGCCACCGCGTCGTCCTCGCCGACCGCCGCGCGCAACGTCCGCGGCACGTCCTCCGCCGAGCCGTACGCGTGGTCGAGGGACGCCCAGTCGACGTCGTCCACGCCGTCGAGCGCGGCGGCGGTCATCGGTCTGCTCCCATGAGCGGTGCAGCGTAGGCGGTCAGGCCGCCTCCACCCGGTAGGGGTCGTGCTCGGCGAGCAGCTTCTCCAGCCGCGCCTGGTCGACCCGGCTCACCACGTAGGTCTCCTCCTGCCGGTCGCGGATGCACTTGGCCAGGGTGAACGCCGACGTGACGGTGAACAGCAGGCCGAGCGCCAGGAAGGCGCGCACCCAGCCGTTCACCGGCAGGTAGGCGACGCCGAGCCCGACGGCGGCCAGCGAGATGGCGAAGGAGATCACCGCCTGCGCGTAGAAGGCGTTGGTGGTCGGCGAGTGCGGTTTCGCGGTCATGGCCGAAGCGTCCCCGCCGACCCGCGTCGGTGTCATGAGTACCGCTACTCAATCACGCGCGGACTTTCCGGTGGCGGCGCAGCTCGGTGGGGTCGTGGGCGCTGAAGACGTCGACCGAGTCGCCGTGGTCGCGCACCAGCTCCCGCAACCGCTCCTGGTTGGCCACGCGCAGCTCCGGCAGCACCTGCATCCGCTTCTGCATGTACCTCAACGCGGGTGGGCACTGCCGACGCGGCTCCATCTCGCCGTGGAAGAAGTACGAGTCGCCCGCGTGCAGCAGCCACCGGTCGCCGACGCGGACCGCCACGCCCGTGTGGCCGTGCGTGTGCCCGAACAACGGCACCAGCAGCACGTCCGGCCGGACCTCGCGCACGCCGTCGAAGCCGAACCACGTCTCGCCGGTCGCCTCGTGCGGCGTCCACTTCGGCCCGTGCGCCCACTGGTTGTCCGGGTAGCGCAGCCGGTCGTTGCCCGACTTGCCCGGGCGCGTCGCCGCGGCCAGCTCCTCCGCGGCGACGTGCACCCGCGCGTGCGGGAAGTCGCGCAGGCCGCCGCCGTGGTCGAGGTCCAGGTGCGTCAGCACGACGTCGCGCACGTCCGAAGCGGCGAACCCGAGCGCTTCCACCTGGCGCAGCGCGGTTTCGGACTCCTCCAGCACGGGTCGGCTCATCACCAGGAACCGGCGCGCCAACGTCTCGCCCGGCCGCCGCACGTCGTCGACGCCGAGACCACTGTCGACGAGCACCAGGCCGTCGTCGGTCTCCAGGAGCAGCACGTGGCAGACGAGCTCGGTCGTGTCGAAGTAGGAGCCCGCGCCGGTCACCAGCTTTCCGCCGAACGGTCGCATGGTGCCGCAGTTCAGGTGGTGCGCCTTCACGGTTTCGGCCTTCCCAGGAGTGCGCCCAGGCGGGCGGCGACGGCGTGCAGGGGGTCCAGCGAACGGCGGGTGCGGGCGAGCAGGAGCGCGCCCTCGATGGCGGCCAGCACGACCGTCGCGAGGTCGTCGTCGCCCACGTGCGCGGCGATGAGCCGCTGCCACGACGCGTAGACGTCCTCGCAGGCGACGCGGATCGGCTCGCTGTCCGACGCCGCGTCCAGCGCCACCGTCGCGACGGGGCAGCCGTTGCGGAAGTCCGAAGCCAGCAGGTCCTGGCTGAGCAGCTCCAAGGCCCGGGGAAGCGCTTTCGAGGGGTCGGTCTCGGCGGCCAGCACGGCGGCGAGCGCGTCGCACAAGTCGTTGCCCGCCAACGTCACCGCCTCGACCGCCAACTGCTCCTTGCCGCCCGGGAAGTGGAAGTAGAGGGAGCCCTTGGGCGCGCCGCCCTCGGCGAGCACCTGGTTGATCCCCGTCGCGTGGTAGCCCTGCGCCCGGAAGAGGTCGGCGGCGGTGCGCACCACGCGCTCTCGGGTGTCGGTCCGTCTCGGCATGGTTTTACTATAGAGACCGGTCTAGTAACTACGTCAAGGGGAGAGTGGCTCGGATACGCTCCTGACCCATGCTGGAGATCGCCCACGGCGCGGCACGCGCCGTCATCGCACCCGAGGGTGCGGGACTCAAGTCCTACGAGGTCGGCGGCGTGCCGTACGTGGAGACGTACGACGACGAACCGCCCATGGGCAGCGGCGCGGTGCTGGTGCCGTGGCCCAATCGCGTGGCCGGTGGCAGATGGGTGCTCGACGGCGAGGAGCAGCGGCTCGAGATCGGCGAGCCCGCGCGGGGCAACGCCATCCACGGGCTGGTGCGCCGCGCGATCTGGGGCACGGTGGAGCACACCGGGTCGCTGATCTCGCTGGAGACGCCGGTCGCCGGCCTCGGCTGGCCGGTCGAGCTGCGCACCACCATCACCTACGCGCTCGACGACAACGGCCTGACCGTCTCGCACGGCGTCACCAACGTGGGTGACAAGCGGACCCCGTTCGGGGTGGGCACGCACCCGTACCCGCGGGCCGGCGCGTCCCTGACCGACGAGACCTCGCTGTCGCTGGCCGCCACGACCGTGCTGCCGGTGGATCCGCAGACCATGATCCCGAACGGCCCGGCCGTGCCCGTGGAGGGCGACTACGACTTCCGCGTGGCGCGGCTGCTGGAGGGCGTGCGGCTGGACACCGCGTTCGGCGGGTGCGAGCCGGTGGACGGGCTGGTGCGGCACGTGCTGAAGGGGCCGGCCGGCGGGGTCGAGGTGTGGGCGGACCCGGACTTCAAGTGGGTGCAGGTCTACACGCCGGACAACTTCCCCGGCCGTGGTCGCGCGGTGGCGATCGAGCCGATGACGTGCCCGCCGGACGCGTTGAACAGCGGGATCGACCTGCTGTGGCTGGAGCCGGGCGACTCATGGGCCGGGCGGTGGGGTTTGCGCCCGTTGTCGTAGGCCGTTAGCGTCGCTAACTATGAACGTCGCCATCACGGGTGGGTACGTCGTCCCGGTCGCCGGAGAGCCGATCGACGGCGGCACGGTCCTGGTCCAGGACGGGAAGATCGTCGCGGTCGGCGCCGACGTCGAGGTGCCGGACGGCGTCCCGGTCGTCGACGCGGCGGGCGGTTGGGTGCTGCCCGGCTTCGTGGAGGCGCACGGCCACCTCGGCGTGCACGAGGAGGGCGAGGGCTGGGCCGGGCAGGACACCAACGAGATGACCGACCCCAACGGCGCCCGGCTGCGCGCGTTGGACGCGATCAACGCCGCCGACCAGGGCTTCGCCGACGCCCTGGCCGGCGGCGTCACGACCGCGGTGGTCAAGCCGGGTTCGGGCAACGTGATCGGCGGCCAGACCGTGGCGGTGAAGTGCTGGGGTCGCACGGCCGACGAGATGCTGGTGCGCAACCCCGTCAGCGTGAAGAGCGCGTTGGGGGAGAACCCGAAGCGGGTGTACGGGGAGCAGAAGAAGCTGCCGTCGACGCGTCAGGGTGTGGCGGCGGTGATCCGCGACGCGTTCACCAAGGCGCAGGACTACGTGGCCAAGCGGGATTCCGCCGAGGACGGCGCGTTCGAGCGGAACACCACGTCCGAGGTGCTGGCGCGCGTGCTGTCGGGTGAGCTGCCGTGGTGCCAGCACTGCCACCGCGCGGACGACATCGCGACGGCGTTGCGGCTGGCGGAGGAGTTCGGCTACCGGCTCATCGTCAACCACGGCACCGAGGGCCACCTGATCGCGGACGTGCTGGCGGAGCGCGGGATCCCGGTGATCATCGGGCCGCTGTTCACGTCCCGCTCGAAGGTCGAGGTCCGCAACCGCTCGTTGCGCAACCCGGGGATCCTGGCGCGCGCGGGCGTGCAGATCGCGATCACCACGGACCACCCGGTCGTGCCGATCCACTTCCTCGTGCACCAGGTGACGTTGGCCGTGAAGGAAGGCCTGGACCCGCGCGTGGGTCTGGAGTCGATCACCGTGAACCCGGCCCGGATCATGGGCCTGGACGACCGCGTCGGTTCGCTGCGGCCGGGCCTGGACGGCGACGTCGTGATCTGGTCGGGCGACCCGCTGGACGTGATGAGCCGAGCCCTGAAGGTCTACGTGGAGGGCCGCGAGGTCTACCGCTACGAGAACGGCGAGGAAATCGTCACCAACCCCTTCTACCGCGAACCCTGACCCCCGCGAGAGTCCTACGTTCACCGCGCGAGAGTCCTACGTTCACGACCCCCGAGTTCAACGCTCACGCCTAACGGTGTGAGGGCTGAGCGTTGAATTCAGGTGCTCTGAACGTAGGACTCTCGCGGCTTGAACGCAGGACTCTCGGGTCAGCGGAGGGAGCGGCCGATGACCAGGCGTTGGATCTGGTTGGTGCCCTCGAAGATCTGGAGCACCTTGGCCTCGCGCATGTAGCGCTCCACCGGGAAGTCGCGGGTGTAGCCGGCGCCGCCCAGCACCTGCACGGCGTCCGTCGTCACCTTCATCGCGGTGTCGGTGCAGACCAGTTTCGCGATCGCGGCCTGGCGGCGGAACGGGAGGCCGCGGTCACGGCGGCGGGCCGCGTCCAGGTAGGTGGCACGGGCTGATTCGACCGCGGCGGCCATGTCGGCCAGCAGGAACTCCAAGCCCTGGAAGTCGATGATCGCGCGGCCGAACTGCGTGCGCTGCTTGGCGTACGCCACGGCCTCGTCCAACGCCGCCTGCGCCAGACCGACGCCGCACGCGGCGATCCCGAGCCGGCCGGAGTCCAAAGCGGACAGTGCGATCTTCAGGCCGTCGCCCTCGGCCCCGATCAGGCGGTCGGCCTCCAGGCGGACGCCGTCGAACGACAGCTGCGCCGTGATCGAGCCGGTCAGGCCCATCTTGCGCTCCGGCTTGGCGGCAACCAGACCTTCGACGTGGCCGGGCGCGAAGAAGCAGCTCACGCCCTTGCCGCCGTCGTCGGACGTGCGCGCCATCAACGTGTAGAAGTCGGCGACGCCCGCGTGCGTGATCCACGCCTTCGTCCCGTTCACGGTGTAGTGGTCGTCGGAGCGGACGGCACGGGTGGAGATGGCGGCGGCGTCGGACCCGGCGTGCGCCTCGGACAACGCGTACCCGCCCAGCTGGTCGCCGGCCACCACGTCCGGCAGCCAGCGCGACTTCTGCGCGTCGTCCCCGAACGTCGCCAACGCGTAGCTGGACATGACGTGCACCGACAGCCCGACCGCGACCGACATCCACGCCGACGCGACTTCCTCCAACGCCTGCAAGTAGACCTCGTACGGCTGCTCACCCCCGCCGAACCGCTCCGGGTACGGCAGCCCGAGCAACCCGGTCTTGCCGAGCAGCCGGAACGCCTCGCGCGGGAACCGCGAGTGCTCCTCCGCCTCGGCGGCGTGCGGCGCGAGCTCGTCGCGCGCGATCTCGCGGACCAGGGCCAGCAGGTCCTCGGCCTCGGTGGTGGGCAGCAGGCGCTCGGCGGGCATCGTCGACCTCCGGATCACGGGGTACTGTCAACAGTACTGTAGGACGTACTCCAGTACTGGAGCCAGGCACTGTGACAGAGTTGCCGCCCATGACCTCGATCGCGCGCCGACCGTTGACGCCCAGGCAGGTGGAGCTGCTGGTCAGGCTGGAAGCGCTCGTGCTCGCCGAGGGTTTCGCGCACTTCACGCTGGACGACCTCGCCGCCCGCCTGCACTGCTCCAAGTCCACGCTCTACGCGCTGGCCTCGAGCAAGGAGCAGCTCGCGGTGAAGGTGGTCGGCCGCTACTTCAAGGGCGCGGCCGAGCGGATCGAGCAGCGCATCGCCGACGTCAAGGACGTCCGCGCCCGCGTCGGCACGTACCTGGCGGGCGCGGCCGAGGAGCTGCGGCGGGCGTCGGCCCAGTTCATCACGGACGTGTCCGCGTTCGCGCCCACGCGCAGCACCTACGAGCGCAACGCCCGCGCCGCCGCCGAGCGGATCCGCGAGTTCATCCAGGAAGGCGTCCGCGACGGGGTGTTCCGCGACGTGCATGCGACCCTGATCGCCGAGATGGCCGGGCTGCTCATCGAGGGCATCCAGACCGGTGTGCTGCCCCGGCGCGCGGGTGTGTCGGACGCCGAGGCGTTCACCGCCCTGGGTGAACTGCTGCTGGACGGGTTGCGGAGAGAACGGAGCCAGTCGTGATCGTCGTTGCAGGTGAGGCGCTGGTGGACCTGGTGCCCACGCCCGAGGGCACCCTCGCGCCGCGGCTGGGCGGCGGGCCGTACAACGTGGCCGTGGCCGCCGGACGCCTCGAAGCGCCGGTGAGCTTCCTGTCCCGGGTGTCGACCGACCTGTTCGGCGACCGGCTGATCGAGCGGCTGCACGCCTCGACCGTGCGCACCGACCTGGTCCAGCGCGGCGACCAGCCGACGACGCTGGCCGTGGTGGGGCTCGCCGACGACGGCTCGGCGCGCTACTCGTTCTACGTCGAGGGCACGGCGGACCGCCAGGTGACCGATCCGGGCCCGCTGCCCGCCGGCACGAGGGCGGTGTCCTTCGGCACGCTGTCGATGGTGCTGGAGCCGGGCGCGAGCACGTACGAGCGCGTGCTGTGGCGCGAGGCCGAGCGCGGCGCGCTGACCGTGCTCGACCCGAACATCCGCGCGGGCCTCATCCGCGACCCGATGGCCTACCGCGACCGGTACGACTCGTGGCTGCCGCACGTCGGCCTGCTGAAGGTGTCCGTGGAGGACGCGCGGTGGCTGGCCGAGCTGCCGGAGGACGCGCCCGAGGACGCCGTGCTGGAGGTCGTGCGCGACTGGCAGGGTGCGGGACCGGCCGCCGTCGTGCTCACGCGCGGTGGCGACGGGCTGGCCGTGCTGACCGCCGCCGGTGACGTGATCCGCGTCCCACCCACGCCCGTGGACGTGGTCGACACCATCGGCGCGGGCGACACCGTGCAGGGCGCGCTGCTCGCCTGGCTGCACGCCCACGACGCGCTGTCCACCGAGGCTGTCCGTGGTCTGGACGCCGCGCGGTGGGGCCGGGCGCTGGCCTACGCGGGCGCCGCGGCGGCCATCACGTGCTCCAGGGCGGGCGCCGAGCCACCCTTGAAACGCGAGCTGGAGATGACCTAGCTCTCACCCCGCGTGAGATGGAGAAACAGCCCCGAAGGGCTACCGTGGTGGATGCACGCTAGCCACCCATGCATCCGGATGTGATGCCGGTCCCATCTCACAGAATCGGTTCACACCGCGACTGTGTGGAGGGTCGTCCTCTGACTAGCGTGGGAGAACTGACAGGACCCCAACGGGGTGGTGCTGCGGTGCGGGGCGATCCCACGCCCGCGCGCGTGCGTGCGAGACCCGCATGAGCCACCCCGCCCTAGCGTGAGAGGGACTCTGCATGCCCGACGCGACGACTGCGCCGAACGACACCCGTACCGTCGCGCTGCGCCATCCGGGCGGAGAGCACGAGATGAAGGTAGTGCCGGCCACCGAAGGTGCGCCCGGCATCGACCTCGGGAAGCTCCTGGCCACAACAGGTCTGGTCACACTGGACAGCGGGTTCGTCAACACCGCGTCCTGTTCCTCCGAGATCACCTACATCGACGGTGACGCCGGCATCCTGCGCTACCGCGGCTACCCGATCGAGCAGCTCGCCGAGAAGTCGAACTTCATCGAGGTCAGCTACCTGCTGATCTACGGCGAGCTGCCGACCCAGGCCCAGCTGGAGGAGTTCTCCTCCAAGATCAACCGGCACACGCTGCTGCACGAGGACCTGAAACGGTTCTTCGACGGCTTCCCGCGTGACGCCCACCCCATGCCCGTGCTGTCCTCGGCGGTGTCGGCGCTGTCGACGTTCTACCAGGACAGCCTCAGCCCCTTCGACGCCAACCAGGTCGAGATCTCCACGATCCGCCTGCTGGCCAAGGTGCCCACCATCGCGGCGTACGCCTACAAGAAGTCCGTGGGCCAGCCGTTCCTGTACCCGGACAACTCCCTGGGCCTGGTGGACAACTTCCTGCGCATGACGTTCGGCTTCCCGGCCGAGCCCTACGACGTCGACCCCGACCTGGTGCGGGCGCTCGACCTGCTGTTCGTGCTGCACGCCGACCACGAGCAGAACTGCTCCACGTCGACCGTCCGCCTGGTCGGCTCCTCGGAGGCGAACCTGTTCGCGTCCATCTCGGCCGGCATCAACGCGCTGTTCGGCCCGCTGCACGGCGGCGCGAACTCCGCGGTGCTGGAGATGCTGGAGAAGATCCGGCGCGAGGGCGGTGACGTCTCCGCGTTCGTGAAGAAGGTCAAGAACAAGGAGGACGGCGTCCGCCTGATGGGCTTCGGCCACCGGGTCTACAAGAACTACGACCCGCGCGCCGCGATCATCAAGAAGACGGCCGACGAGATCCTCGGCAAGCTCGGCGCGTCCGACGAGCTGCTCGACATCGCGAAGGCGCTCGAGGAGACCGCGCTCGCCGACGACTACTTCGTCGAGCGGAAGCTGTACCCGAACGTCGACTTCTACACCGGCCTGATCTACCGCGCGATGGGCTTCCCGACGAAGTTCTTCACCGTGCTGTTCGCGCTCGGCCGGCTGCCCGGCTGGATCGCGCACTGGCGCGAGATGATCTCCGACCCGGCCACCAAGATCGGCCGCCCGCGGCAGGTCTACGTCGGCGCGCCGGAGCGCTCCTTCGTGCCGCTCGACCAGCGCTGACCGCGGTTCCCACCACGCTTGCGGCGCGATCAGTCCGCTCGGATGGGCCAGATCAGGGAACCGGCGCGGATGTCGTCCACGACCGTGTCGATCCAGGCGAGTTCGGCGCGGGCCTGGCCCAGCGCGTACTCGGTCTCGATGACGTGCAGCCGGGGCACGCCGCTCGCCAGCACGTCGGCCAGGGCGCGCTCGTCGGCGGCGATGCGGGCGGAGAGCCGGTGCCCGCGTTCGGTCAGGGCTTCGACGGCGCCGATCGGGCCGAGCGCGCCGAGGTGGGCGACCGCGCCGAGGAACTGCGTGAACTCCCGCTGCGGGGTGCGGATCTGGCTGTCCAGCCGGCGGACCAGCTCGTCGTGCCCGGCGTCGGTGAGGGCGTAGACGGTCCGTTCCGGGCGGTTGCCGGTGCGCTCCGTGCCCTGCGGCGCGACCCACCCGGCGGTGACCAGGGCCTCGACGACGTCGTACAGCGTGCCGCGGTTGATCGCGGCGGCGCGGTCCCCGCCGCGTGCCCGCAGGTCGGTGAGCATCTGGTACGGGTGCGTGGGGTGCTCCAGCAGGAGGCCCAGCACCGCGAGCACGAGGGGGTTGTCGAGCGCTCGACGTGGCATGGCAGAAATCTATCAGTCGAAATCGACTAATGGCGAACGAGCTGGTCATGCGAGGTGTCGGTCGCGCTCTTAGGGTCGGTCCGTGGACTCCTCGACCGTGCTGTGGTTCCGACGCGACCTGCGGACCGCCGACCACCCGGCGCTCCTCGCGGCGGCCGGACGGGCGTCCCGCGCGCTCGCGTTGTTCGTGCTCGACCCCGTGCTGCTGAAGGCCTCCGGCGAGCCGCGGGTCGAGTTCCTGCACCGGTGCCTGCGGTCGTTGGACGCCGAGCTCGACGGGCGGCTCGTCGTGGTCGCGGGCGACCCGGTCGAGGTCGTGCCGCGGGTGGCCGCCGAGATCGGCGCCTCGTCCGTGCACGTCTCCGCGGACGCCGGCCCGTACGGGCGCACGCGTGACGCGGCGGTGGCGGAGCGGGTCGAGCTGGTGCGCGCCGGGTCGCCCTACGCGGTCACGCCGGGGCGGGTCACCAAGGCCGACGGCACGCCGTACCGGGTGTTCACGCCGTTCCTGAAGGCCTGGCTGGACCACGGCGTGCGCCCGCCCGCCGGGACCGACGCGTCGTCGGTGGAGTGGATCCGGTCGGACATCGGGCGCGAGCTGCCGCCGGGTGAGGCGCTGCCGGACGTCCGGGCGCTGTGGGAGGCGTTCCGCGACGAGAAGCTGCCCGACTACGCCGCCCGCCGCGACCGGCCGGACCTGGACGGCACCAGCAGGTTCTCCGCGTTCCTGAAGTGGGGCGTGGTGCACCCGCGGACGTTGCTGGCCGACCTCGGGCGCGGTGCGGGCGCCAAGGCGTTCCGCACCGAGCTCGCCTGGCGCGACTTCTACGCCGACGTGCTGTGGCACCGGCCGGATTCGGCCCGCCGCAACTACAACCGCGCGTTCGACCGGATGCCGCTGGACGACGACCGCGACCGGTTCCGGGCGTGGTGCGAGGGGCGGACCGGCTACCCGTTCGTGGACGCCGGGATGCGCCAGCTGCGGCAGGAGGGCTGGATGCACAACCGGGTCCGCATGGTCGTGGCGAGCTTCCTCGTCAAGGACCTCCACCTGCCGTGGTGGTGGGGCGCCCGGCACTTCATGCGCCACCTGGTCGACGGCGACCTCGCGTCCAACCAGCACGGCTGGCAGTGGGCGGCCGGCACCGGCACGGACGCGGCCCCGTACTTCCGGGTGTTCAACCCCGTGACGCAGGGCGAGAAGTTCGACCCCGAGGGGGACTACGTGCGTCGGTACGTGCCCGAGCTGCGCGACGTGCCGGGCAAGGCCGTGCACCAGCCGCGCGACCCGATCGTGGACCACGCGCACGAGCGCCTGGAAGCACTCGCGCGCTACGCCGCCGTCAAGGGGTGAACGCCGTCAAGGGTTGAACGCCGCGAACGGCTACCGCAGCACGTCCCGCAGCCGCACGCGGGCGCCCGTGCGCAGGACGGCGTTCGAGTAGACCTTGCCGCCCAGCCACGTGATCGCCGCGATCGCGGCCAGCGCGAGCACGATCGCCAGCAGCACCTGCCACGTCGGCGCGACGCCCATCGCCATCCGGCCCGGCATCAGGATCGGCGCGAACGGCGGCAGCACCGACAGCACCGCCACCGTCGTGCCGCTCGGGTCGGTGATCATGAAGTTGATGCCCAGCATGAACGCCACCACGATCGACGTGCTGATCGGCATCAGCACCGACTGGAGCTCCTCCTGGCGCGACACCAACGACGCGGCGGCGGCGAAAACGGTGGCGTACAAGAAGAAGCCGAGCACGTACCACAGCAGGCCGGTGGCCAGCGCGCCGCCGGCCACGCCCGCGACGTCGATCACCCCCGACAACGACGCCAGCACCAGCCCGATGCCGCCGATCAGGAGCAGCTGCAGCAGACCCACCGCGCCGAGCCCGACGACCTTGCCCAGCAGCAACTGCCACGGCCGCAGCGTGGCCAGCAGGATCTCCACCACGCGGCTGGACTTCTCCTCCACCACGCCCTGGGCGACCATCGCGCCGTAGACCAGCAGCGAGTAGTACAGCAGCCCGGCGATCACCAGGCCGATCGCCAGCCGCTGGCCGCGCTGCTCGTCCTCCTGCTGCAACGCCACCACGTCGACGCTCGCGCGTTCCAGGTTGCGCGCCACCTCGGCCGGGTCCACGCCCGCCTCGGCGAAGTGCGCGTCCAGCACCTGCTGCTTGACGAGCAGGTCGAGGGAGTTGCGCAGGGAGTCGCCGAGCGACTCCTTCACCACCACGCGCAGGTCGTCGGAAGCGCCGGTGATCAGCGCGTCCAGCTCGCCCGAGCGCACCTGCCCCTCGGCCGCCGCCAGGTCGGTCACGTCGACCGTCTCCACCTCGCGGCCGAACGACCGGGCGGTCTGCTTCAACGGCTCCGCGAGCACGGTGGCCTGACCGCTCAGCGCGACCCGGTCGCGACCGGCGTCGTCGAACAGCAGGGCTTGCAGCAGCACGTACCCGGCCAGCAGGGCGACGATCAGCAGCGTGCCCCACAGGAACGACTTCGTGCGCACCTTGCCCAGGAACTCCCGGCGCGAGACCAGGAACACCGCCCGACGGGGGGTGAGGCTGCTCATGCGGCGGACTCCTCGGTCACCACGCTGCGGAACAACTCGGTCAGCGACGGCCGCTGCCGGGCGAACTCGTGCACCGGGCCCGTGTCCAGGGCGGCGCGCAGCACGGCCTGGTCGTCCACGTCCGACGTGACCTCGAGGACCGTGCGGCCGGTCGACGTGTGCGCCGAGCGCACGCCCGGCAGGTGGTCGGCCCAGCCCACGGGCGCCAGCGGCGCGTCCACGACGAGCTTCGACTCGCCGCCGGCGCGCAGCTCGTCCACCGAACCGGACGCCACGAGCGTGCCGCTGCGGACGATGCCCACCCGGTCGCACAACCGCTCGACCAGGTCGAGCTGGTGGCTGGAGAACACCACCGGCACGCCGCTCGCCGCCTTCTCGCGCAGCACGGTGCTCATCACGTCCACCGCGACGGGGTCGAGGCCGGAGAACGGCTCGTCCAGCACGAGCACGTCCGGCTCGTGCACCAGCGCCGCGGCCAGCTGCACGCGTTGCTGGTTGCCCAGGCTCAGCTTCTGCACCTCGTCGCCGCGGCGGTCGCGCAGGCCGAGGCGGCCGATCCAGTCCTCCGCCGAGCGGTGCGCGGCGTTGGTCGACAGGCCGTGCAGCTCGGCGAGGTAGACGAGCTGGTCGAGCACCTTCATCTTGGGGTAGAGCCCGCGTTCCTCGGGCATGTAGCCGATCCGGCGGCGGGTCTCGAAGGTGATCGGCGCGCCGTTCCACCTGACCTCGCCCGAGTCCGCGGCCAGCACGCCGAGCGCGATGCGCATCGCGGTGGTCTTGCCCGCGCCGTTGCTGCCGACGAACCCGTACAGCTCGCCCGCGCGGACGTCGAAGGTCATCCTGTCGAGCGCGACGACCTCCCCGTAGCGCTTGGAGACGCGGTCGACCTCCAGCACTCCCTGTGCCACGTGCTCTCCTCCTGTCGTGACCGGTCGTGCTAGCCGTAGACCTGCGTGGACAGCGGCGCGAACGGCGTGCGGCTGAACACCGCCTCGACCGGCAGGCCGAACACGTCGCAGATCCGCAGCGCCAGGTCGAGGCTCGGGTAGTGGTCGCCCCGCTCCAGCGCCCCGATCGTCTGGGGGTTGACCTCGACCGCCGCGGCCAACCCCGCCCTGGTCATACCCCGTTCGACCCGGAGCACCCCGATCCGGTTGTGGATGGGTTGCCCGGGGCCTCGGCGCACCGGACTCATGCTACGAAGTGTTGCGAAAACCCAACAGAACGGCAAGTAAACAATTCACAGAATAGGCCGAACGGCGGTATCCGCGGGTCGCGCCCCCGAAGAATCACGTTTCGGTGAAACGATACGTCGCCGGGAACCGAATCGAGTGTCGACGGGTCGAATTGCGCAGTAGGGCCGCAAGCCCCGTTGCCGTGAGGGGTGAACATGGAGCCGGACCAGTGGCTCGCGCAGTACGGAGAGAAGATCGAGCAGGCCAAGCGGAACGCCGCGCAGGCCGAGTCGCAGCTCGGTGGCGTCGGCGGTAGCGCGACGTCGCCGGACGGCCTGATCACCGTCACGGTCAACGCCTCGGGCGCGTTGACCGACCTGATCCTGCGCCCGCAGTTGCGCGGCGAGGACCCCGAGCGGATCTCCGGCGCGATCATGACCGCCGTCGCCCAGGCGCAGCGCGCCGCGGCGGGCAAGGTCGTCGAGATCATGACGGAGTTCGTCGGTGACAGCCCCGCGCTGGAGTTCGTGAAGGCGAAGATGCCCAACGGCTATTCGGGTGACGGCACGGACGCCGTGGAACCGGAGCCCGAGATCCAGCGTCGAGACACCAGGCCCGATGACGACTACTTCACCAACCCACCCGATGTCATGGCCTGAGCAGGGGGTAGATGACCATGTTCGACTCGTTCAACGTGAACCCGGAGGAGATCCGGGCGCACGCTGGCACGGTCGACCAGTTGACGCAGCGGATGCTCTCGGCCACCAACACCGCTGACCCGTCGCTGTCGACCGACGCCTTCGGCGTGTTCGGCTCGTTCCTGGCGCAGTTCCTGCTCAAGGCGGCCGGCTCGTCCCAGGACATCCTCGGCCAGGCCACGGAAACCGTCGCCGACATGTGCCAGGGCCTCAAGGAGGTCGCCGACCTCTACGAGAACGTCGACCTCGACAACGCGTTCGGCTTCACCGGAAGGGCACGGGGATGAGCGGGCAAGCCACCACCACCCAGGGCCGAGACCCCTCGCACTTGATCAGCGACGTGCAGGGCACCGTCGCGGCGGTCGAGCGCGGCGACTGGGTCCAGGCCGGCCTCGGCATGGCGAACACCGCCATGGGCATCGTCGGCATGGCCAGCAACCCGTTGTCGGGCTTCCTGTCCGCCGGTTTCAGCTGGGCCATGCAGCACGTCGACTTCCTGCGCGAGCCGTTCGACGCGCTGCTCGGCGACCCGCAGGCGATCCAGAAGATGTCCGACAGCTGGGCGTCCGCGGCCAAGCAGATCGAGGGCATCGTCGCGGACTACCGGCGCACGTCGGTCGAGGAGACGCGGACCTGGCGCGGTCGTTCCGCCGACGGCTACCGGGCGGCGAGCAAGCGGCACGCGGCCGGGCTGGAGACGCTGTCCAAGGCCACGCAGGGCATCTCGCGCGCGGCCAAGGGCGCGGGCGAGCTGGTGGCGACCGTGCGCAAGACCATCATGGACCTGATCAGCCAGGCCGTGTCCGAGATGGTCATGAAGATCATCCAGTGGTTGGCGGCGTCGTTCCTGACCTTCGGCGCGGCCATCGGCGCGGCGATCGCGGACATCGTGCAGATGGCGTGCAACTACGCCAAGAAGCTCGCCGACTTCCTGCAGAAGCTCGGCAACTCGCTCAAGAAGCTGATCGACCTGATCAAGTCGGTCGCGCAGATCGCCCAGACCGCCAAGCAGATCCTGCAGGCGATCACCGCGATGACGTCGTCCAACAAGGGCGGCGGCGGTGGCGGCTCGGGACCGCGGTTGTCGCAGGGTGGCCTCGGGCTCGACGAGCGGCAGCTCAACGAGATGGACCGGGGCGCGAACGACCGGTACACGAACAACCCCGGTGGTGGCGGCGGTGGGTCGACCATCCCGTCCGGCGGTCCGAGCCCGATCGGTCCCGTCGTGAGCCAGCCGCCGCGGGTGGGCACCGGCTACGGGCCGGGCACGGGTGGCGTGACGGAGCCGGGTCGTGCGTACCCGGGCGGTCCGAGCGGTCCCGTGGTGAGCCAGCCGCCGCGGGTGGGCACCGGTGGCGGCTCCGGTGGTTCCGGCGGGTCCGGTTCCGGCGGTTCCGGCGGCGGCGGTCACTGGGAGCCGGGTCGGTGGGTGCCGGGCGGTTCCGGTGCGGGCACCGGCCAGGTGCCCCCGCCGCCCACGTTCCGCGACACGACTTACGCGACGGGCAGCGGCAGCGGTACCGGCACGCCTTCCGTGCCGACCATGCCGACCGTGCCGCCGATCCGTTCGACCGACCTGCCCACCGGCGGTGGCGCGGGTGGCGGTGCCGGCGGCTTCGGCGGTGGTGGCGGCGGCTTCGCCGGTGGCGGTGGCGGCGGTGGTGGTTTCGCGGGCGGTTCCGGTGGCGGTGGCGCCGGCGGTTCCACCCTCCAGGCCGGTGGCTCGTCCGGCGTGCTCGGCCAGTCGGGCGGTCCGGCGGGCGGCGCGGCTGCCGGCGGTGCGCCGGGCGCGGCCGGCGGACGTCCCGGCGGCGCGGGCGGCATGGGCATGATGGGCGCGCCGATGATGGGTGCGCCGGGTGGCCAGGGCGGCGACGGCAAGGACCACCAGCGCAAGGTGCGGCTGGAGGGCGAGCCCCTGATCGAGGAGCCGCCGAAGGCCGCGAAGCCGATCATCGGCGAGTGACCTGAACGCCAAGGGGACCTCCACTCCGGAGGTCCCCTTTCGCGTGCCCGCCCCCGTCCTGAACGTTGAACTCGGGGTACCTGAACGTTCGACACGTGGTACCTGAACGTTCGACACGCCCCAGGCGCCCCCCGGGGGGGCTCCAACAACCCCCTCACCCCGTCGCCCCACGCTCAGGTCAGGTTTGGGCGGCCAGTTCCTCGGCCACCTCGGCGGTGACGGCCGGTTCGGCGGCGGTGCGGTCGGTCGGCACCAGGCCGATGCGGGTGCGGCGGTCCAGGACGTCGTCGGCGGTCAGGGCTCCCTCGTGGCGCACGGCCCAGGCGACCTCGCCGACCTCGGCGACGTCGGGTGCTTCCGCGCCGTAACGAGCGACCAGGTGCGGCGGGCCGGTGGTCGGGCCCGCGCCCACCAAGGGGATCCCCGCGGTGCGGGAGCGGGTCGTGGTGAGGGCGGTGGCGTCGACGGCTTTGGCGGCCATGCTGCGGTAGGTGGTGAGCTTGCCGCCCACGACCGTGGTCACGCCGTCGTTCGTCAGCACGGCGTGGCCGCGCGACAGCTCGGCGCTGGGGCCGTCGCCCGTGTCGAGGAGGGGACGCAGTCCCGCGAAGGCCCCCAGGACGTCGGCACGGGTGAGTTCGCGCTCCAGGACCGAGGACGCGACCCCCAGCAGGAAGTCCACATCGGACTGCGGCACGGTGGGGACGTCCGGGATCGGGCCGTCCACCGGCTCGTCGGTCAGACCCACGTACACCCGCCCGTCACGTTGCGGCAGCACGAGCGCGTAGCGGTTCCGGGCGCCCGGAACCGGCACGGTCAGCGCCGTGCTCGACAGGCCGACGGTGGACGCGGACAGCACCAGGTGCGAACCCCGCGACGGGCGGAGCCTCACCTCCGGCGCCAAGTCTCCTGCCCACACACCGGTGGCGTTCACCACCGCACGCGCCCCGATGTGCAGCGACGCCCCGGTGAGCGTGTCGACCACGTGCGCGCCGCGGCCGGAAAGGGAGGTGGCACGGGCGCGGGTGACGATCCGGGCGCCGAAGCCGGCGGCGGTCCGGGCCAGGGCCACGACCAGGCGGGCGTCGTCGATCAGCTGCCCGTCGAAGCTGAGCAGGCCGCCGCGCAGGCCCGCCCGCCGCAGACCGGGGGCCAGTGCCAGCGCCTCCGCGGCCGGCACCCGCCGGGGACCCGGCAGCACGCGTGACGGCGTGCGGGCCAGCCGGCGCAGCACGTCGCCCGCACGCAGACCGGCCATCACCACGGGGTCGTGCGCCTTGCCGTGCAACGGCACCAGTTGCGGCAGCGCCCGCACCAGGTGCGGCGCGGTGCGGGTCATCAGGATGCCCCGCTCCACCGCGCTCTCGTACGCCACCCCGACCTCGCCCTGGGCCAGGTAGCGCAGGCCGCCGTGGACCAGCTTGCTCGACCAGCGGGACGTGCCGAACGCCAGGTCGTGCGCCTCCACCAGGCACACCGACAGCCCGCGTGACGCCGCGTCGAGGGCGACACCCGCCCCGGTCACGCCACCACCGACGACGAGCAGGTCGACGGGCGAGGACGCCAGGTGGTCGAGGTCCGCGCGCCGCCGCCCGGCGTTCAGAGAGGTCTTCACGACAGCGCCCCGTCCAGGTAGGCGGCCAGTTCGGCCAGCAGGTCCTCGAAGTCCAGGTCCGTGGTGGCCGGTCGGATCGAGAGCACCAGCGACTGCGTGGTCAGCAGCACGAGCCGGGCCTGGGCGGACGTGGAGCCCGGCCGGATCGAGCCGTCCGCGTGACCCTCCTCGATCCGGTCGACCAGGAACGCTTCGACCAGCCGCTGCGTGCTCCCCAGCCGTCGCACGAGGTACGGCAGCATCAGCTCGGCGTCCAGGTCGAGCACCCGCCGCATCAACGGGTCGGCGGCCAGCAGCCGGATGCCCGCGATGGCCTGCGCCACGAGCCGCTGCCTGGCGTTGTCGCCGGTCGCCTCGACGCGCTGGAGCAGGGCGGTGAACTCCCTGGTCATGAGGGTCCTGACCAGCGTGCCGACATCCGGGAACCGGCGGTAGAGGGTCATCCGGCTCACGCCGGCGCGCTTGGCGATGTCCGTCAGCGTGGTGCGGCGGACCCCGACCTCGACCACGCAGTCGCGGGCCGCGTCGAGGAGCGCGTCATCACTGTGACGTTGAGACGTCATGTGTCACACTGTAGCGGTGACCGAGCACATCGACCACACCCTCCGGGGCAGGTGGACCACGACCGAGGCCTCGCTACCGCCGCACGCGCTGAAGTGGCTGCGGGAGCGGACCGGGCTGGGCGACGTCCGCACGCCGGCCCGGCCGCCGGGGGTGCCGGAGTCCGGGTTGAGCACCGCCGCGCGGGCCGCGCTGGGCGAGGTCGTCGGCCCCGGCTACGTCCGGGTGGACCACGACTCGCGGCTGGGGCGGGCGGGTGGTCTGTCCTATGTGGACCTCTTGAGGCAACGCGGTGACGGCGAACTGGCCGTGCCGGACGCCGTGGTGCTGCCCGCGTCACCCGAGCAGGTCGTCGAGGTGCTGGCGGTGTGCGTCGAGCACGACGTGGCGGTGGTGCCGTTCGGCGGCGGCACGTCCGTGGTCGGCGGGGTGAACGCCCTGCGCGGGGACAAGGCGGCGGTGATCGCGCTGGACCTGAACCGGTTGGACAAGCTGGTCGAGGTCGATCCGGTGTCCCGGTTGGCGGTGTTCCAGGCGGGGTTGCCCGCGCCCCGGGCCGAACGGTTGCTGGCGGCGCACGGGCTGACCATCGGGCACGTGCCGCAGTCCTACGAGCGGGCCACCATCGGCGGGTTCGCCGCGACCAGGTCGGCCGGTCAGGCGTCGTCGGGCTACGGGCGGTTCGAGGACATGGTGGAAGGCGTCCGGCTGGCCACGCCGGTGGGCGAGTGGCGGTTGGGCGGTGCGCCGGCGTCGGCGGCCGGGCCGGACCTGAAGCAGTTGGTGGTGGGCAGTGAGGGCGCCTTCGGCGTCATCACGGAGGTCGCGTTGCGCGTGCGCCGCCGGCCGGAGGTCGAGCGGTACGAGGGTTTCGTGGTGGACGGGTGGGAGCGCGGGTCGGCCCTGGTGCGGGAGTTGGCACAGCGGCGGGTGCTCGCGGACGTGACGCGTCTGTCCGATGTGGACGAGACGGAGGTGTCGCTGGCGCTGGGCGGTGGGTGGAAGGTCAACGCGCTCAAGGGTTACCTCAAGGCGCGGGGCGTGCGGGAGCCGTGCATGCTCATCCTCGGTTGGCACGGCGCGTCGAAGCGGGAGGTCGCGCGGCGGAGGGCGGAGGCGCTGCGGGGCGTCAAGGCCCTGTCGCTGGGGAAGGTGCTCGGCGAGGCGTGGCGGCACGGGCGGTTCAACGGGCCCCGTCAGCGGGACGCGTTGATGGACGTCGGCGTGTGCGTGGAGACGTTGGAGACGGCCACGCACTGGTCGAAGGTGTCGGACCTGCGTGCCGCAGTGCGGGAGGCGTTGGTCGACGCGTTGGGCGAGTGCGTGGTCATGTGCCACATCTCGCACGCGTACGAGACCGGCGCGTCGCTGTACTTCACCGCGCTGGCGGCCCGGGACGCCGCCGATCCGATCGGGCAGTGGCAGGTCGCGAAGGCCGCCGCGAGCGAGGCGATCACCGGCCTCGGCACGATCAGCCACCACCACGCGGTGGGCGCCGACCACGTCCCGTACCTGGAAGCCGAGATCGGCGGGCTCGGGCTGGACGTGCTGGCCTCGGTCAAGCGGACGCTCGACCCGACCGGCGTGCTCAACCCGGGCAAGCTCCTCGCTGGCGACATCGGTGTCTCAGGGCTAGCGTCGCCTGGTGACCGGTGACCTGCTGATCCGTTCCGTGCGGCCGTGGCCGAACGCCCCGGGCGCACCCCTGGTCGACGTGCTCTGCGAGGGCGGGCACGTCGCGGCGTTCGGCCGGGACGTCGGCCCGCCGCCCGGGGTGCCGGTGGTCGACGGGCGGGGTGGCGTGCTGCTGCCCGCGTTCACCGACGCGCACGCGCACCTCGACTCCACCCGGCTGGGGCTGCCGTTCCGCCCGCACAGCGCGGGTGACGGGCTCGCCGGGCTGATCGACAACGACCGGCGCAACTGGCGCTCGGCGGAGGCGTCCGTCGCCGAACGCGCCACGCACACGCTCGGGCGGACGATCGCCTACGGCGCCACGCACGTGCGCAGCCACGCCCAGGTCGACGTCGACTCGGGGCTGGAGAAGCTGGAAGGCGTGCTCGCGGCGCGGGAGGCGCACGCCGGGCGGGCGCACGTCGAGGTGGTGGCGTTCCCGCAGTGCGGCATCCTGCGCGAGAAGGGCACCGCCGAACTGCTGGACGCGGCGCTGCGGGCGGGCGCGGACCTGGTCGGCGGGCTCGACCCGGCCGGGTACGACCGGGATCCGGTGCGGCACCTGGACGTCGTGTTCGGGTTGGCGGAGAAGCACCGGTGCGGGGTGGACGTGCACCTGCACGACGCCGGGACGCTGGGCGCGTTCCAGGTGGAGTTGATCTGCGAGCGGGTGAGCGCGCTCGGCATGCAGGGGCAGGTGACGATCAGCCACGCGTTCGCGCTGTCGAGCGTGGACGAGGAGCGGCGGGCGGAGCTGGTGGACCGGCTGGCCGAGCACGACATCGCGGTGACGACCGTCGCGCCGGGCGTGCGGGAGCCGTTGCCGTTGCGGCAGTTGCGGTGGGCGGGCGTGCGGGTGGGGCTCGGGCAGGACGGGATCCGGGACTACTGGTCGCCCTACGGCAACGGCGACATGCTGGACCGGACGTGGCAGTTGGCCTACCGCAACGGGTTCCGGCGCGACGAGCTGGTCGAGATGTGCGTGGACGTGGCCACCCGGGGTGGCGCGGCGGTGATGGGGAAGGCGTTGGGGCTCACCGAGGGCGCTCGGGCGGACCTGGTGGTCGTGCCCGGCGACACGGTGACGGCCGCCGTGATGGATCGCGCGCCGCGCACGCTGGTCGTGCACGAGGGGCGTGTGGTGGCGGCGGACGGCGAACTCGTGTGAAGCGCGGGGAACTGTCGGTGGTGCTCGGTAACCTGCGTGCGTGACCGAGGACATGTGGGACTGCTTCGTGGCCACTCCGCCGGCCGAGGTGCGGCGGCGGGCGGCGATCGTCGGCGAGCTCGCCGGGGTGGCGCCGGTGGTGGTGGACGGCGCGGAGCGGTTCGCGTGGAACGACTCGGGCGGGCAGTCGGCCGTCTGGTACTTCACGCCGGACGGGCGCGCGTTGCTGCTGACGTTCGACCACGAGTCGGACCTCAACCTGTACGCGGAGGGCGACTACGCGCTCCAGGAGTCGCTCTACCGCGGTGTGCCGGAGGACTTGGTGCGCCTGGTGCGCGACCGCCCGGAGAACTACGAGTCGCTGAACCTCGTCGACGAGGCCACCGGCAGCACGATCCACTACGCCGGCGGGGTGTTCTGGTTCGACGGCGAGCGGTGGCGGGAGGCCGAGGGGTTCCTGGCGCACTGCGCGGCGGAGGGCTTGGAGCCGATGGTCGAGTCCGGGTTCGGGTACTGCCTGGAGTCGTACCTGTTCGGGCGGGAGTTCACCCCGGACGCGGTGGTCGAGAGCCGGGCCGACTGGTACCGCGACGACGCCGCGCGGGCCGCCGCGCTGGGCGAGATCCGGGAGGTCTTCGCCCGGCACGGCGGCTGAGCCCGTCCCCTACAGGGTCACGAGCGCCTTGCCGAGGTTCTCGCCGCGCAGCATGCCGATGAACGCCTCCGGCGCCCGGTCGAGGCCCTCGGTCACGGTCTCGCGGTAGCGCAGCTCGCCCGAGGCGATCCAGCCGCCGACCTCGCGCACGAACGCCTCGCGCAGGTGCTCGTGGTCCCAGATGATGAACCCGCGCAGGGACAGGCGCTTGCCCACGGCCAGGCCGAGGTTGCGGGGGCCGGCGGGGGTGGTGGTGTTGTAGTTCGAGATCGAGCCGCAGATGGCCACGCGGCCGTGGTTGTTCAACGAGGCGATCGCCGCCTCCAGGTGCTCGCCGCCGACGTTGTCGAAGTACACGTCGATGCCGTCCGGCGCGGCCTCGGCGAGCAGGTCGGCGACCGGGCCGTCCTTGTAGTTGAACGCCGCGTCGAAGCCCAGCTCGTCCACCAGGTACTTCACCTTCGCGTCGCTGCCCGCGCTGCCGATCACGCGCTTGGCGCCGCGCAACCGGGCCACCTGGCCCGCGACCTGGCCGACCGCGCCCGCCGCGCCGGACACGAACACCACGTCGCCCTCCTTGAACGCGGCGACGTCCAGCAGGCCCGCGTACGCCGTCATGCCGGGCATCCCCAGCACGCCCAGGTACGCGCCGACGGGCGCGGCCGCCGGGTCCACCTTGGTCGCGTCGGCCGCGTCCACCGCGGCGTACTCGCGCCAGCCGAGGCCGTGCAGCACCGTGTCGCCGACGTCGAAGCCGGGCGCGTTCGACGCCACGACCTCGCCGACCGCGCCGCCGGTCAACGCCTCGCCGACCCCGTAGGGCTCCACGTAGGACTTGCCCGCGTTCATCCGCCCGCGCATGTACGGGTCCACGCTCATCACGAGGTTGCGGACCAGCAGTTGTCCGTCGGCGACGTCCGGCAAGGGCACGTCGACCAGCTCGAAGTTCTCACGGGTCGGGAAGCCCTCGGGGCGGGAGGCGAGGTGGATCTCGCGCGCGGTGCTCGGCAAGGTCATATCGCGTGCAACAGCGCGGCGTCGGGGTGCTGTTCCGCCGATCAGGTGTGACCTGGGTCCCGCAGCGCGGTCACGCTCCGGTAGGTGAAGCCGAGCCGTCGGTAGACCGTGATGGCGGCCTGGTTCCCCTTGTCGACCATCAGCCCGCACGTGCCGTGCTCGGCCAGCAACGCGCTCACGACGAACGAGCAGACGGTCGTGGACAACGACTTGCCGCGGTGGTCCGGGTGCGTCGCCACGCCCGCGACGAAGCCGACCCGGGGGGAGGGCCAGGCGTCCGCCGCGACGGCGACCAGCACGTCGTCGACGTGGACGCCCGCCCAGCGCGACGGTCCCGGCTCGCCGGGGCGCACCCAGGACTCGGGGTTCGCCTTGCGCAGCAGCGACTCGACGTCGTCCCGGTCCTGTTCGGTCAGCCAGCGCGCGCCGGGGGCGGGGTCGAGGGAGCCGCCGCGTTCCATCCAGCCGAACGTGCCGACGACCGGCCGGCCGAGCTCTTCGGCGACGGCGGTCGTCACCAGCGGTCTCGTGCCGGGGCGCGCGTGGGCGCGCAGGAGCGCCGAGACGTCGTCCGCCGGGCCGGTGAGCACGAGGCGGTCGAAGCGGTACAGCGCGGGCGCCAGGACGGCCACCGCGTCGCCGTGCGCCCAGGCCGTGCCGCCGCGGCCGGGCAGGAGGGACTGCGCGGCCCAGCGGGCGATGGGGTCGGGCGTGGCGGCGGACACGTCGGCGGGGGTGGGCAGAACGCGCATGACCGCATCATCACCCAAGAGCTACCCTCGCCCGCATGGACATCCGGCGGATCACGTCGTCGGCCGAGGTGATGGCCGCGGGGCACCTGTTCGACGACGTGCCGCGCGAGGACGCCACCCGCGCGTTCCTGGCCGACGACCGCCACCACCTGCTGATCGCCTACGTCGACGGCGAGCCGGCCGGGTTCGTGTCCGGGGTGGAGACCATCCACCCCGACAAGGGCGTCGAGATGTTCCTGTACGAGCTGGGCGTGGACGAGGCCTACCGGCGGCGCGGGATCGCGTCCGCGCTGGTCGACCGGCTGATCAAGTTGGCCGGGGAACGCGGCTGCACCGGGGTGTGGACCGGCACCGAGAAGGACAACACCGCCGCCCTGGCCACCTACCGCCGCGCCGACGCCGAGCTCGACTTCGACACGGTCGCCGTCTCCTGGGGCTTCTAGCGGAACAGGGCGCGCTTCTGCAGCGACTCCTCCAGCGCCCGGAACGCCAGGTCCAGCGCGGTGTTGTACTCGCGCTGGTCCCGCGGCGGGACCGACTCGTCCGGCGCGGGCACCGTGGTCATGGTGAACCACCGCTCGTCCCACAGCAGCCCGACCACGGCGTCCCAGTGCTCCTTGACGACCTGCTTGACCAGCTTCTCCTGGTCGATCACCTCGGCCATCCGGTCCTGCGACTCGGCCAGCCGCTCCAGCAGCTGCCGCACCCGGGCCCGGTCGGCGGCGCGCAACCGCTCGGCCGACTCGCCGGCCAGCGCGACGACCTCCCGGTACCGCTCGATCGCCGAGACCGCCTCGACCTCCGGCACGGCGTGCCCGCCGGTGCGCTGCACGGGCACGACCGATGCGTGGCTGATCATGGTTCCTCCCCGGTGTCGAACGGGATGACGACCTGCGGCCGCGAGTGCTCGAACCGGTCGAAGAACAGGCCGCGCCGCGGTCGCGGTGACCACGCCATGACCTGCTCCGGTCCGAACGACAGCAGTTCCTTGCCCTGGATGTCGAACGCGATCCACGCGCCGATGTCGTCGTAGACGCCCGGCGACAGGCTGTTCTTCAGCCGTTGCGCGCCGCGCCACCAGCCGAGCACGTGGGTGCGGTTCTCCGGCCCGTGCTTGAGCACGGTCCGCAGCCCGTCCACCCCGGAGGCCCGGGTCGTCGGGTTCTTCGCCTCCAAGAGGGTGTGCGCCGCGTCGACCGCGTAAACCACCAGATAGTGCGGCGGCAGCGGCGCGCCCGTCTCGCCGGTCATGCTCGCGGTGATCCGGGCCGCCGTGTCGTCGACCAGCGCCCGGACGCCGTCCAGGCCGACCAGCTCGACCGAGTGGCCCTCCTCGCCCAGCTGCTTGGCCAGCCGCTGCGCGTGCGGCCAGGCGTCCTCGGCCAGGCACGCGAGGGTGAACTGGGCGTCGCCCGGCCGGTGCTGACGGGCCAGCGACAGCGCCGCGCCGCCCAGCACGCCCGCCGCGTCGTCGGCCAGCGAGCCGAGCACCGCGATGTTGCGGCCCGGCGTGCGGGCGAACCGCACCTTCGCCGCGCTGCCCGCCACGTCGATCACCTGGCCCAGCAGCACGGTGGGGCTGCCGCCGTCGAACGGCCGCAACGCCCGGAAGTCCGCCAGCGCCCGCAGCGCGGGCACCTTGCTGCCGTCGAACAGGATCGGCTCGGCCAGGTCGGGCGGGCGCAGCCGGTGCAGCTCGGCCTGCAGGACGTCGAACGTGCCCTTGGCGGTGGCGTCCGGGATGCGCGCGACCTCGTTGCCCGGCCGCACGCCCGACTCGTGGTTGACCACGGCGTGCCAGCGCGGCAGCTCCACCGCGGCGTCGTTCTGCGGCTCGGCCAGCACCCGCCGCGCCTTGGGCAGCGCGATGCGCACGGTGAACTGCTCGAAGATCGCCGACTTGCCCCAGAAGCCCTCGATGCCGGACACGTCCTGGCTGGACAGCACCAGGTGGATGCCCTGCGACCGGCCGCGCCGCGCCACGTCCTCCAGCAGCTGGGTCGCCTGCGCGGTGACCTGGTCGCGTTCGCCGAACAGGTACTGGAACTCGTCGATCACCGCCACGATCCGCGGCCAGTGGCCGAGCGGGTCCTCCTCGCGCAGCTGCTCCAGCTTGGTGACCTCGTGCCGCTTGGCCGCGTCCGCCCGCCTGCGCATCTCGTCGGCCAGGAACGCCAGCAGCGCCACGCCGAACTCGCGGTCTGTGTTGACGTTCACCCCGACCAGCCGCGCGTGCGGCAGCCACGTCGGGTCCTTGCGGCCCGGCGCGAACTGCGCGAACGACACGCCCTCCTTGAAGTCCAGCAGGTACAGCTCCAGCTCGTCCGGCGCGTACCGGGCCGCAAGGCTGCCGAGCATGGCGTAGAGGAAGTTCGTCTTGCCCGAGCCGCTGGGACCGCCGATCAACGCGTGCGGCGACGTGTCGCCCAGCCCCACGTGCACCGGCTCGCCCTCCAGGAACCCCACCGGCGCGAGCACGCCCGCGGACGAGTCCTCCCGCCAGAAGCGCTCCGGCAGCAGGTCGGCGAACGTGCTGAGCCGGTTGCGGCGCTCCTCCCGCTTGTCCGCGATCGCCGCGCACGCTCGGGGCACCTGCGCGCGGGGCAGCGGCGGGTCGAGCGCGACGGTCACGTGCTTGCCGGTCATCGTGCACGTCGCGGACTGGTCGGCGGCGATCGTGACGGTCTCGATCGGCGAGTTGACCGTGACCGGGATGTCGACGATGAACAGCTGGATGCCGGCCGCCAAGCCGTTGCGCGCCACCCGTTGCAGCTGCTGCTGGTGCTCTTCCCGCAACGGCTGCCGGTTGCCGAACAGCACCGCCACCCGCCACGGCTCGGTGCGCCGCCCGCCCGCCGCCCGCACCGACTGGTGGCCCTCGGTCAGCACGCCGGTGTGCACGCGGCGGATGTGGTCGGACAGCTCGTCGAGCAGCTCGTGCAGCCGCGCGGGGTCGTGCACGGTCAGCAGGCCCGCCCTGGTCAACGGGTACAGGCCGGGCAGCGCGCCGGTGAGCTGGCCGACGTCCCACACGTGCACGTGCACCAGGCCGGGCTGGAAGTGGCTCAGCACCCGCAGCAGCAGCGATTCCACCAGCGACTCGGCCGCGGCCCGGCTCTCGTGGGTGGAGGAGACGTGCAGGTGCGAGTGGTCCAGCAGCGGCACCGCCACCGGGAACCGCTGCGGCTCGGGCGCGCCGCGCACCACGCCGGTGCCGATGCGCCACAGCTCCGGCACGCCGTCGCCGCCGTCGGCCGTCCCCGGTGTGCCGAGCCACGTCTCCGGCGGCCACGACGCCGGGCCGCCCGCCGCCGCGTCGACCAGCGCGGTCAGCTGGTCCGGGCCGCGTTCGGACCACTCGCGGAACGCCTCGACCCGGTCGATCAACGCCCTCGCCAGCTGCTGCTCGAACAGCGGGTTGGCCAGCGCGTCGGCCAGCAGCGGGTCGGCGAGCGCCCGGTCGACGCCGTCGCCGCGCAGGATCACCTCGAACATGTCGCGGGCGCGTTCGTCGGCGAGGAGGCGGTGCGCGCGCGAGGCGTTGCCCAGCGCGGCGGCGACCGCCTTGCGGAACTCCTCGAAGGAGCCCTCGATCCTCCTGCGGCGCTCGTCACGCCTGCTCACGTCACAGCTCCACGGCTAGGCGTTGGACCAGTTCCAGGCTGCCGACGATCAGCTCCAACTCGTCGGCGAACTTCTCGCCGGCCGCCACGAACCCGGCGGGCACCAGGGACTCGTGGTGGTCGGCGCTCGCCTCGACGAGGATCCCGACCGCCTCGTCCAACGCGTTCTGGGCCTCCCGAACGCTGCGGTAGGCGTCCCTGAGGAACTCGCAGCTCTGCTCGAGAGCGAGCTTGATCTCGCCTACCGAGGTCACGTCACAACCTGGAATTGATGCTCTCGGCCTGGGAGATCCCGGCGCCGAGGTGGTTCTGCAGATCTGACACGCCGCTGACCACCTCGGCGAAGCGCGCGTTGGCCTGCTCCACGTCGGCCTGGACGCTGCCCTGCGTGGCCGTGCTGAGCAGCGCCTGCGCGTCCTCGGCCAGGTCGGCGGCCTGTTGCAGGGCGTTCACGCTCTGACCCGCCTTCTCGACGGCCTGTGCGATCGCGGCGCGGACCTCTTCGATGCTGGCCATGTCGGATCCCGACCCCTCCTGGCGAAACTGCTCGAGTTCCTATAGTTGAAAGTAGTACCTAAAGTTTCACGATTCACAAGCAAGATCGGCTGACCGGGTGGCATTCGAAATCCACTCGATCGGGTCAGCGATGTGGATCTCAGTCGGGCACCGTCCACACGAATGCCGAGTCCGGTGTCGCTGTCAGTTCCAACGCGGCGATCCCCGCCTGCGGCACCGGTGCGGCCGACCAGCGGATCGACCCGGACCCGTCGGCCCACTCGACCTCGGACCACCCCGAACGGCCCAGCGACGCCACCGCGTCGTGTAGCGCGACCGTGGGCGAATTGGTGCTCGAGCCGAGGTCGATGTGCACGCTCAGTAGGTGCCCGTGGGGAGCCACTCGGGTGATCTTGCCACTGCGGGCGACCCGACTCGCTACCGCCCGCGCTTGCCATTCGGCGCCCGCGGACCGGTCGGTGGCCACGTCGACCCGCAACGACAGCCGCGAACCCGCCCTCGGCTCGGCCGCGTTCCCCCGTTCAGGCGCGGGTGCTTCGTCCGGTCGCACCTCGTCGACCAGGGGCTTGTTCTGCTGGGGGTCGCCGCCGGCCCACGCCTCCACCAGCAACCGCTCCGCGCCGGGCAGCAGACCGTCGAGCAGCGCCGGGTCGTCGAGCACCGTCCACGCCGTCGGCGGCTCGCAGGCCACCCTCGGCGTGGGGAACTCGTCGCCGAGCTGCCGGACGAACGTGCGCACCGCGCGGGCCAGCGCGCCGGCCACGTTCTGCGTCGCGCGTTCGCCGCTGACCCGGCTGATCGTGACCGACCAGCAACCCGGTTCCTCGTCGGAGCAGTCGGAGGCCCGCACGACCCGCCCGCCGACCTGGCGCAGCAGTGCGGAGCAGGCGGCACGCGCCTGCTGCTCGTCGTCGGCCGCCACCACCGCGGTGATCAGCAGCTCCAGGTCTTCGCCAACCATCTCGCCGCGAATTGTCCACGACACGCGTGTGGCGCGTGAGGGTGCCACTGATGTCACCCATAAGCAGGGACTTGCGCCCACCCCTCGTGATGTCCGCTGATCAGGCCGTTTTCGCCGCTCTAACCCCCGTTCACACGATGCGGTCGGCGACGACCGGTGACGTGCCGTGCGAGGTAACGATGTGAGCGCATGGCCATCTACGCCAAGGAGGTTCCACCATGCGCAGCATCATCCGACTGGTCGCCGCAGGCGCCCTCGCCCTCCCGATCGTCATCGGCGCCTCGGGAATCGCGTCCGCCGACGTCGAGTTCGACACGAACAGCGCGTCCGCCTCGGCCGACGGCGCCACCATCCACGACTTGGCATCCGGTGCCGACGGCGAAGGCGGCTCGTACTTCTTCGAGTCCTACGAGGTCGCCGGCCCGTACGGCGCGGGTTCGTTCTTCGTGCTGACGTACACGTACGACGGCAACGCGGGCTACCACGACGGATATGCCTGGTCCAGCCCTGACGGCGCGTGGACGGGGTCGACATCGGCGCAGGCCGACGACGGCTATGCCGGAGATGACGACGACTACGAGGACTGATCCGCGGCGGGGTGGGGCGGTGCCCGATCGGCCGCCCCACCCGTTCCGCCGCTCGACCCGGCGCGCGCTCGCGGTCGACCGCAACGCCACCGGGTTCGCCCGCGCCGTCCCGATCAGCCCAGTCGGAGCACCCGGCGCAGGAACGCCACCACGTCCGCCAGCACCTCGTCCGAGTTGATCTCGTTGAACACCTCGTGCCGCGCGCCGGGGTAGACGCGCTCCTCGAACAGCAGGCCGCGCAACCGGTCGGTGCCGGTGCGGGTGTCGGCCGCCGGCACCAGCTCGTCGGCGTCGCCGTGCAGCCACAACGTCGGCAACTGCTCCAGCGCGGGCCCGTAGTTCACCTCGTCCAGCGCGCGTTCCAACGCCTCCAAGGACTCCCGCCGGTACGGCCCGTGCCACACCAGCGGATCGGACGCGTACCGCTTGCCGACCTCCGGGTCGCGCGACAGCAGCTCCGGGTCCAGCGGCGCGCCGGCGTCCTCGGACCCGAGCCGGTCCAGCCCTTCCCACGTGCCCAGCACCGGCGCCGACAACACCAGCGCCGCCAACGGGTTCGACTGGGCGTACCGGGCCGCGACCAGCCCGCCCTCGCCGTGCCCGACCAGCACGGTGGGCAGGTCGGACGACGCGGAGCTCACCGTGGCGCCCAGGTCGGCCACCACGCCGTCGTAGTCGTCGATCACCGCCCGCTCGCCCTCGGACCGGCCGTGCCCGACCAGGTCGGACGCCACCACCAACGCCCCCGCGTCCACCAGCGCCTCGGCGACGTGCGCGTATCTGCCGCTGTGCTCGCCGTAGCCGTGCACGAGGACGGCGAGCCAGGCGGCGTCCAGGTTGGGCCAGGTGCGGACCGCGAGCTCGCCGGCGTGGCCGGGGACGTTGGACTCGATCACCTAGGCAGCGTAGAACGCGCTGATCTCGATCTTCCCGCCGGCGCACACCGGGCCCAGGCCCCACTGCAGGCTCATCGGCTCGGTCTCGTCGGGCGGGATCGCCGCCGCCCGCGGCGCCTCCGCCTGGCACGGTCGGTCGACCGGCTCGTCACCGCTGGGCACCACGGTCCAGTGCAGGTTCGCCGCCGCCGCCCTGCCGGGCGCGAGCACCACCGGCGACGGGGCCGGGTCGGGCGTCCGCCGGAGGTCGGTGGGCACCGGGTTGCCCGCCGCGTCCAACAACTGCAACCCGCTGTACCCGTTGACCGTGCACGGCGAAGGCCCGTTGTTGGTCACCACGAGCTTCCCGTACCGGTTCCCCGCGCCGGCCTCGGTCGACTCCACGGCGCCCGCCAGCACGGCCGCCGTGCAGCGGCCGGAAGCGGGCGCGGACCCCGCGGACGTCGCCGGCGCCGAAGAGGGCGGAACGGGCGGCACCTCCGAGGACGTCGGCGATTCCACCACGATGGTCGACTGCCGGGCCGCTTGCTGGGGGCTCCCGCACGCCGCAACCGCGACCGCGAGGGCGCCGAGCGCCACGAGTCGCCTCATGTCCACCTCCTGGCTAGGGAACGGGCCTCAACAGGAGGACGTACCCCACCGCCGGACGGTTGGGTGGATAGGCGAGGAATTCACTGGATCGGGCGCATCATTGACGCCTACCAACCCCCGCAGTGGACCGGACTAGGCCTTCTCGGCCCCTCCGTCACGAGCCGCCCACCCGCCGGGCAGCACCGGCATGTCGCCCACGCCGGCCGTCCACACGTACGTCCAGCACACCCGCCCGTCGGGCAACGTCACGCGCACCCGCCGGTACTCGTCGCCCTCGTACTCGTCCAGCACCGGCAGGGCGTCCTCCGGCCGTTCGAGCCGCAGCACGTGCCCCGGCACACCAGGACCGTCGCCGGGCCGCAACGCCGGATAACCCCGACCGGTGTCGTGCAGGGTCCCGGGCAACGACGCGGCCACCGGGTCGCCGCTCACGAACGGCTCCACGAGGCGCCACGCACCCATCCCCGGCTGGAGCGTCCCGTACACGAACAGCCGGTCCGGCCAGTCGTCCGCCGACGGGTCGCCGTGCACCGGCGTGACGTCCAGCCCGTCGCCGTCCGCCGGTCGACCACCGAGCCTGCGCGCCGCCCGCTGGTCCACGTCGGCGCACCGCACCGCGCGGCCGTTGACCAGCAGCGGCATCCGCCTCGTCCCCGCGCCGGTGTAGGCGAGCACGGAATCCACCACGCCACCGTTGAACAGCGTCACCCGACCCGTGTGCACCCGCACCAGCCGGTACCGCAGCCCCCGTCCCTCGCAGCGGTCCAGCACCCGCAGCTGCTCCGCGGTGGCGAACCACACCGCGTGCTCCTCCTCGACGCCCGGCGCGGCGGCGAGGGTGGCCGGTCGCTGGGCGTCGGTCTTGCGCAGTCCTGCGGCCCACACGGCGGCGAGCCCGTCGCACCGGGCTCGGAGCACGACCGCCGGGCCGGTCAACCCGAGCTCCTCGCGCAGCCACGTCACCTTGGCCGGGTTGGCGTTGGAGCCGTACGCCAACACCGGCATCCGGCCCGCGAGCGGCGGTTCGCCGTGCGCCGCGAGCCAGTCGTCCAGGTCCTGCCCGTCCGGGGCGACCCGCCACCCGGAATCGGCGCCGGGATCGGGCGTGACCGGCCAGCCGGCGCCGTCGAGGTGCACGAAGCAGTGTCCCGGCCGAGCTCCCGGATAGGGCTCGGCCGGGTGACTATCGTCCGTGAAGGGCTGCGTCATGGTTCCATTCTGGCAAACCACACCGGGAATTCACCGGTTGTTGGTTTCCGCTTGGGGTCAGACATCGGACCTCTTCGAGTACATCCATCTCCCCGTTTGCTGAGCGTTGCGTCAAAGGGTGGTGACAGATCGGAGGTGTGAACGTGACCTGTCACACGTTCTCGGCCCGCCGCGCGTCGTACTCCTCCTGTGCCGCCAGGAAGTTCGGCAGGTTCTCCTCGATCCAGCCGAACAACTCGCTGATCTGCTTCGCCGCGTGGGCGCCCAGCGGCGTGAGGGAGTACTCCACCCGGGGCGGGATCACGGGGTGGACCTCGCGGTGCACGAGCCCGTCGCGCTCCAGCGCCTGCAACGTCTGCGCGAGCATCTTCTCGCTGATCCCGGCCACCGCCCGGCGCAGCTCGCTGAACCTCTGGGCGCCGCCGTCGTCGTCCAGGAGCTTGCCCAGCACCAGGCTGCCCCACCGGCCGGTGGCGTGGTTCGCGATCACCCGCGTCGGGCAGTTGGGGTCGTATACGTCACCACGCAGCTCCATGACAAGCACTCTACCTGGGCACTTTCTCACCCGTAAGTACCACACTTCAAGGTAGGTACTTACGAATAGTTAGCCTTTCGACCTAGCGTTGCCCCCATGACGACCTTGATCACCGGCGCGACCGGCCACCTCGGCTCCCTGATCCTCGAGCACACCCGCACCCGCGTCCCGGCCGACCGGCTCGCCGTCTCCGTCCGCGACCCGAAGAAGGCCGAGGGCCTCGGCGTCGAGGTCCGGCCGGGCGACTTCGACGGCCCCCTCGCCGAGACGTTCGCGGGCGTGGAGACGCTGTTGCTGGTGTCGGTGGACGGGCCGGACGAGATCCGCGTCCAGCGGCACCTGAAGGCCGTCCGCGCCGCCGTCGACGCCGGCGTGCGGCACATCGTCTACACGTCCGTCACCGACGCGGACACCTCGCCGCTCGACCTGGCGAAGGTGCACAAGGCGACCGAAGAGGCGATCCGCGCGACCGGCATCCCGTTCACCTTCCTGCGCAACGGGATGTACCACGAGAACTACCTCCCGCAGGCGCCCGGGCCGATCGTCAGCGCCACGGGTGACGGCCGCATCGCCAGCGCGTCCCGGGACGACCTGGCGCTGGCCGCCGCCGTCGTGCTCAGCACGCCCGGCCACGAGAACGCGGTCTACGAGCTGACCGGCCCGCGGGCGTGGAGCTTCGACGAGCTGGCCGCCCTGGCGGGCACGACCCACGAGAAGGTGAGCGCGGCCGACCGCATCGCCGGGCTGAAGGGCTACGGGCTGCCGGACTTCGTCGCCGAACTGCTGGCCGACATCGAGGTCAACATCAGCCGCGGCGCGCTGGCCGAGGTCCGCCCCGACCTGGAGAAGCTGATCGGCCGTACCCCCACCACCATCGAAGACGCCGTCCGCGCCTGACCGGCGCGGCCCGGCGAGCCGCGTCCGGCGTACCCGGGCTAGCCGCCCGCCACCAGCGCCGCGTCGATCTCCCGGTGCGCTTCCGGGTGCTCCTCCCACCACTTCGCGTACCCGGGATTGCGGGGCAGGACCGCGCGGTACGCCCGGGCCGCGGCGGCGAACACGTCGTGGGCCCGGCCGGCGGCGGGACCGTCTCGGCGGGTGGCCAGCATCAGGTCCACCATCAGCGGCGCGCCGCGCAGCGGCCGGATCACGATCCCGTCCCCGCTGCGCGACTGGGGCAGCGCGAACGACACCGCCCCGTTGGCGACCAGGCTGCGGGCGGTGCTCGCCTCGTTCACGTGGTGGGTGAACCGGGGCGTGAAACCGGCCGCGGCGCACACCGTGAAGATCTGCAGCCGGTTGCCGACGAGCTCGTCCGGCGGCGCGACCCAGTCCCGGTCGGCCAGCTGCGCGAGGTCGACGTCGTCCTGCGCGACCAGCGGATCGGTCTCCGGCAGCGCCACGAACTGCGGCTCGCTCACCAACCGCCGCAGCTCCAGCCCGCGCAGCTCCCGCCGCTCCAGCCCTTCGAACCGGTCGATCACGCCCAGTTGCACCTGTCCCGACACCAGCAGTTCGAGCACGTCCGACGCACCGGTCATGATCTCCGTGCGGACCTCCGAACAGGGGATCACCCGGCGCAGCTCCGCCACGAAGTGCCCGAAGAACAACGTGGGCACCCCGCCGACCACCAGCGGGCCCGCCCTGCCGTCGCGGGTCCGCGCACGGGCGAGCGAGACCAGCTGGTCGACCTCGTCGAGCACCAGCCGGGCCGTGCCGACGACCTGCCTGCCGAGGTCGGTCGGCGTGGAACCGCCGGGGGTCCGGTCGAACAGCCGACCGCCGACGATCCGCTCGACGGTCCGCAGCTGGGCGCTCATCGCGGGTTGCGTGAGCCCCAGGCGTGAGGCGGCCTTCGTGAGGCTGCCTTCTTCCGCTATCGCGCACACCGCGCGGAGGTGGCGTAGCTCGAGCTCGGGCATAACGCTCTTCTATCCCCCTTTTGCATGAGCCGCCAGCCCTTCCGCCGGTCATAGTTGGCGGGGTTCCCTGCGATCGAGGAGATGCGGATGCGTCACGCGAGCCAGATCTACTGAAGCGGACTCGGGCCGTCCCGCGCCACGGGTGCCGGGACGAGCCAGGGGGTGCGAGGCGGACGTCCCCACCCCGTTCGGGGCCGCTGGTCGCGACTGCTCCAGTGAGCGACCGGCGGCCCCGTCGCTTGATCAGGGGGTGACGGGGATCCGCACCGCTGCCCCGGTCACGGTGACCCGCGGGTCCTCGGGCGAGACCGCGATCTCCAACAGGCTGGGCCGACCCAGGTCCACGCCCTGGTGGATGGTGATCGACCGCGGCCGGTCGACCTGCCCGATGGCCCGCAGGTAGCCGCCGAACGCCGCCGCGGCCGCCCCGGTCGCCGGGTCCTCCACCACACCGCCCACCGGGAACGGGTCGCGCGCGTCGAAGACGTCCTCGCTCCGCTGGTGCACCAGCTGCGCGGTCACCGCGTCGTTGGCCCGCAACAGGTCGCCCAGCGCGTCGAAGTCGTAGTCCAACGCCGCCAACCGCTCCCGCGTGCGCACCGCCAGCACGAGGTGCCGCGCCCCGCCGAACGCCCAGTGCGCCGGGTACCGCGGGTCGAGGTCGTCGGCCGACCACCGCAGCGCGCGCAACGCCTCCGCCACGTCCCCCGCCGAAGCCCGCGTCGACGACGTCGGCACGCTGGTCAGGCTCGCCCTCCCCGGCGTCGCGGCGATCTCGACCAGCCCGGCCGGCGTGTGGAACCGCAGCGTCCCCGTCCGCTCCAGCGCGACCGCCGACGCCACGGTCGCGTGACCGCAGAACGGCACCTCCACCAACGGGCTGAAGTACCGCACGTCGAACTCCGCCCCGTCACCGCGCGGGAACAGGAACGCGGTCTCGGAGTAGCCGACCGCGGCGGCGATCTCCAGCATCGACGCCTCGGCCAAGCCGGTAGCGTCGAGCACGACACCGGCCGGGTTGCCGCCGGCGGGGTCGGTGGTGAAAGCGCTGTAGCGGAGCACGTCCGCTTCCCGCACTGCCGTCTGATGCACGTCGTTCATGCGGACAGCGTCTCCCACCACCCATCATCGAGTCCAACGATTCCCTGCGATGGATCCGATCGGTATTGTCGATGCGGTGGACACCCGCCTCCTGCGCACCCTCCTGGTGCTCGCGCGCACGGGCAGCTTCACCGCCACCGCGGCGGAGCTGCACCTCGTGCAATCCACGGTGACGAGCCAGGTCAAAGCCCTGGAGCGGCACCTCGGCGCCCGCCTGTTCGACCGGCTGCCCAGCGGCGCCCGGCTGACCGAGGCCGGCCGGCAGGCCGTCGAGCACGCCCGCGAGGTGCTCACCGCCGAGCAGCGCCTGCGCGACGCCGTGCGCGGCAGCACGGCGGTGGAGGGCGACGTCCGGATAGCCGCACCCGAGTCGGTCTGCGCCTACCGGCTGCCGCAACGCGTCGCGGACGTGGCCATGCGCTGGCCGGGCATCTCCGTGCACCTCTCGCCGGCCGGCACCCGCCAGGCCCTGGCCGGCGTCCGCAACGGCACCCTCGACCTGGCCCTGGCGCTGGAGGACTCGCTGGTCGCGCCGGGCCTGAAGGTCACCGCCATCGGCGTGGAGCCGATCGAGCTGGTGTCCGCGCCCGGCGTGGTGCTGGACGAGCGGTACTTCCTGCTGGAGGAGGGCTGCTCCTACAGCGACCGGTTCGTGCGCGACCTGCCCGCGACGCCGAGCATCACCCGGTTCGGCAGCATCGAGGCCGTGCGGTCGTGCGCGGTGGCCGGCCTGGGCTGGACCGTCCTCCCGCGCGTCGCCGTCGCCGAGCAGCTGGACGCGGGCACGCTCCAGCGCGTCCGCGAACTGCCCGACAGCACCTTGTTCCTGGTCACGGACCCGCGTCGCACGCCCTCCGCCGCCGTCCGCGCCGTCGCGGCGGCGCTCGGCTGAGCAACGCGCCGAGGGCCGTCACGCCACCGGCTGCGCCAGCATCCCCTCGCAACTGCGCACGACCACCGCCGCCGCCCGCCGCTGCCCGTGGTCCAGCGCCGGGTCCACCGCGTGCTCGCGCCACCGCCCCAGCGCGTCCAGCACGGCGCGCCGCAACTCGCCCTCGGTCGGCTCGTGCTCCATCCCCAACCGCACCACCGGGTTCGTGCCCGACCCGCCGACCAACCGCGACGCCTCGGCCTCCAGGTCGCCGGGCAGCCGCGTGCGCCCGCCCTGCAACGCGGCCAGCAACCTCAGCTCCCGGAAGTCGTGCGCCGAAGCCAGGATCCGCTCCACCGCCGCCGCCAACCCGATCGACCCGGGCCGCGGTTCGGCGCGCAGCACCACGTCCAACCCCAGCAGCGCCGCCCGCGCCTTGAGCACCTCCCGGCGCTCGGTGAAGTAGACGCCGATCGAGTCGCGCAGCTCACCGAGCCCGCTGCGCTGCACCAGCTGCCCGGTCAGCTTCACCTGCGTGTCGAAGCCCTGCCGGATCAACGTCGTCGTCAGCCGCACGCCGAAGATGCCGAACCGGTCCACCAGCCCGCGCCGCACCGCCGGGTCCAGCCGCACCGGGAAGTCCTCGCCGACGAACCGGTCCGCGGACAGCAGGTGGCCGTCCAACTCCGTGCGCGCCAACGACGCCAGCGCCGCCAGCGCGGTGAACTCCTCCGGCTTCAGGGTGCGCGCGGCCACCGCGAGCAGCCCGGCCACCGCGACCACGTTCTGGCACAACGGGGTCACCGTCGCCTCGCGCCGGTACCGCCGGGCGATCTGCTTGGCCGACGACAGCGCGTCGATCCGCCCGCCGCCGATCTCGTCGGCCCGCGACAGCACCAGCACCGTGTTCACCGGCGCGACCCGCGCCACCGGGTGGTCGTGCGCGGTCTGGAGGAACCGCACGTCCGTGGTGTGCAGGTGCCTGGTCAGGTAGAGCACCGCGTCGGCCTCGCCGTAGACCTGCTCGACCGGCGCGCCCGCCGGCGTGTCGATCAGGGTCAGGTCGCGCAACGACCGCGACGGCCACTCCACGGTCACGCGCTCGGCGTCCGGCGCGTCGACGAACGCCTTGCCGTCGCGGCGCAGCACCGGCGCCTCGTACTGGCCGACGTGCGCCCTGGGCCGCGGCCCGTCCTGGTACCACGTGGTGGCGCCGGTCGGCACGAACTCCTCGCCGATCAACGCGCTGACCACGGTCGACTTGCCCGAGCGCGGCGCGCCCGCCACGGCGACGCGCACCGGCTCGCCGAACCGCGCCTGGTGCCCGCGCAGCCACGCGACCGCGCGCGGGCTGTCCCGGTAGACCACCAGGGCGTCCTCGAGCAACGCCCAGACCTCGTCCTCCAGCGTCACGCCGGGCGCGGCCTCGCCCGCGGACGTCATGCGCTGATCCCCAGCGGCGGCGCCTGACCTCCCGCGAGGGCCTGGACCCGTTGGTAGAGCTGCACGAGGTCGTCCAGCTCCCGCTTGGCGTCGCGGTTGCGGCGGTCCCGCTCGGTGTTGTCGTCCTGCACCGCGCGGCGGGCGCTGCGGGCCGATTCGAGCAGCGTCTCCTGCAACTCCTCGGCCAGCGTGGCGAAGTGGTTGCGCAGGCTGCGCTGGATGTGCCGGGCCGCGTCGCGGCAGTCCTTGCTGAACTTGATGAAGAAGTCGTCCACGTGCCGCGCCGCGGCGGCCTTGGCGGCGGCCTGCCTGCGGCGCAGCCGCTGGTCGCTCTCGTCGATGATCGACTTGCCGCCGAACAGCGCGCCCGCGCCCAGCGAGATCGCGTTGATCAGCGGCATCCCGGCGAGGCTCGTCGCCAGGCCGAACATCAGCACGCCGCCGTAGGAGCCCTTCAGGCCGGTGAACGCCTTCTGCATCACGCTGAACTTCTCGATGAGCGGCTTGTCCATGGGCGCCACCCGGTCCAGCACGTCGTCCGGGAAGATCGACTCGGGCAGCAGGTCGTCGCGGACGACCGGGAAGCTCTTGGCGACCTTCTCGGCCACCCACTCCGAGCGGTCGAGCAGCCAGGCGAAGTTCGTGGTGGCGGCCTCGGTGAGGTTGTCCTCCAGCCAGGCCTCGAACTTGTCCCAGCCCAGCGCCGGGTCGGCCGTCTCGAACGTCTTGTCCACCTCGCGCATGATCCTGCGGGTGCGGTCGCGCAGGTCGTACTCGATGTCGGAGACCAGGTCGGCCATCTCGTCGGCCAGCACGGTCTGCCAGCGCGCGGACCGGCGGCGCAGCTCGTCGATGCGGCGCTGGGCCTCGTTGAGGGCGGCGATCGTCTTCTCCGGGCCCTGCGCGACGGCGGCGGTCAGCTCCTCGCGCACCGGCGCGACCAGCTGCTTGATCGCCGACGCGGCGGTGACCGCGACCGTGCGGCGGGCCAGGTGGTCGGCGGCGGCCACGATGTCCTGCCGCACGCAGGTGAGCAGCTCGGGGAAGCCGGACTCGGCGTTGAGCGCCTTGTCACCGGTCTTGGCCGCGCGCAGGCGCAGCGCGGCGGACACCGGGACCAGCTTCGCGGTCACGCCGGCGCGGGCCAGGTGCGCCCGGTTGCGCTCGACGACCCGCCGCCACTGCGCCGCGATGTCGATCTTGGTGAGGACCACGATCACGTTGGGGCACGACGTCATGACCTGCTTGAGCAGCTCCAGCTCCGACCCGGTCAGCTCGGCCGTCGCGTCGGAGACCATGAGCACGGCGTCGGCCTGGAGCAGCGCGGCGAACGTGCTCGCCGTGTGCGCGGGCCGCAGGTCGCCGACCCCCGGCGTGTCGATCAGCACCAGGCCCGAGTCCAGCAGGGCGCGGGGGATGCCGACCTCGGCGCGCACGACGTCGCCGCCGTGGCGCCGGGTGGCGCTCACCTGGTTGGCGAGCTCGTCGAGGGGCACGGGGATGCGTTCGGTGGGGGTGTTCGCGATGGACGCGCCGCGCACGAGTGCCGCCGACGGGGTCTCCGCGTGCTGCACGAAAGTGGGAACGGTGGTGGTGACGTCGTCACCCACCGCGCACACCGGGGCGTTCACCATCGCGTTCACGAGCTGGCTCTTGCCCTGCTTCGGCTCGCCGATCACGAGCACGCGGAGCTTGGGGTCCAGCTGGCGGGCGCGCTTGTCGCGCAACCGTTCGGCCAGGTCGGGCCGGTTGTGCGCAGCGCAAGCCCGGATCGTGTCGTCGAGCACGTCGAGCCAAGGCGCGGACATCACCCGGCAGAGTGTGCCGGTAAAACCCGTCCGGGTGAAAGTCCGCGTACGTTCCGCGCACAAGAAGAGGGCCGGTCCCGTCGAGTGGACAGGACCGGCCCTCCGGTGGTGGATCAGTCTCAGAAGAGCAGGTTGTCCACGTCGAGCGAGTCGACGACGGGCAGGTCGAGGCTGTCGACCGTGCCGGTGACGTTGCTCACGACGCCGCCGACGCCGGCGGTGTCCGCCACGCCCGCGACCGCACCGGTGACGTCGGACAGGGGAGCGGCGCCGTGGGTGTCGAACTCGGCCGAGCCGTGCGCGGAGCCGGTCACGCCGAGCGTGTCGCCGAGCCCGGCCACGTTGCCGAGGTCGCCGACGGGCAGCGAGCTGGTGAGGCCACCGGTCACGTTGCCGACCACGCCGTGCAGCGTGTCGAGCGTGCCGAACGCGGTGCTGGTCAGGCCGTCCGCGTCCGGCAGCGAGCCGGTGACCCCACCCGCGGTGGCGACGGCACCGTCCAGCGTGCCGGTCGCCGTGGCGGTCAGGTCCGAGACCTGACCGGTGGCGGTGTGCAGCGTGCCGTCCAGGGTGTCGGTCACGTCACCCACCGCGGAGAAGTCGCCCTCGATCGTCAGCTCCGCCGAGGCGGCGCCGTCGAGCAGGTCCCAGCTCGACACGCCGCCGAAGACCGACAGGCCGTCGGCGTCCGCGCTGAGCGTGCCCGCCACGGCGGCCTTGACGTCGCCGGCGCCGGTGGCACCCGACACCGCGAGCTGGTCCGTGACGGCCTTGAGCTGGAAGATCGCGCCGGCCTGGCCTGCGTCGACCAGGTCGAGCGGCAGGTCCTCGAGCAGCGAGCCGTCGAGGGCGGGCAGGCCCCCGGTCGGCACGTAGTCGAGCACCAGCGGGATGACTTCCTGCACGTCCAGGGCGCTGATGTCGCTCAGGCCGGCCCTCGCCAGGGTGCCCTCGGCGTCGGCCTGGAAGTCGGCCAGCGCGGTCGGGTCGCTGAGCAGGTCGAGAACGAAGTCGTGCAGCGTGTTGGGGCTGGAGCCCATGATGGATGTCTCCTGGTCGAGTTGGACGCGGGTGGCCGGCCCGGCAGGGGTGGGGGCCCGGCCTGGTGATCAAGGTATGGGCGGGGGGATCGCCGGCCATCGGGGATTACTCCCGGTAGATACCGCAACCACGATGGGGTGGTTCTCGTTCACTCCCTAGGGGATTAGGGGATGACCTTGTGACCATCTCGTAACCCGTGTAGGTACTGCCGGTAGTTCGTTCAGGTGAGTGAGGGAGGCTCCGAGTTGCCGTACGTCCTCGGGGTCGACGTGGGCACCACGCGCACCGCCGCCGCCGTGTGCAGGCTGGGCGGGACCGGGCGGGCCGAGCCCGAGGTGGTCGGCCTCGGAGGTCCGGGCGGCGGGGTGGCGTCGACGCTGCAGCTCACCCCCGACGGCGCGTTCGCGGTCGGCGAGCCGGGCGACCCGCGGTGGACCGCGACCGGCTTCGCCCGCCGGGTCGGCGACGCGGTGCCGATCGTGCTGGGGCCCGATCCGCTGTCGCCCGATTTCAGGGACGCGGACGCCGAGCAGTGCATGGCGGAGGAGCTGACCGCGCTCATGGTCATGTGGGTGGCCGACCAGGTCGCCGCGCGGGAAGGTGAACGGCCCGCGCACGTCGTGCTCGCGCACCCACCCGGCTGGGGCGCGCACGCCAAGGGCCTGATGCACCGGGCGCTGCGCTCGGTCGGCGTGGCGGCGTCGCTGGTGCCCGAGCCCGTCGCGGCGGCCGAGAACCACGCGTACAGCCGGTCGTTCGCCGGGTCGCTGGGCGTGTTCAGCCTCGGCAGCCACGGGTTCGGCGCGTCCGTCGTCGGCCGGGGGTTCGAGCTGCTCAAGGCCGTCGAAGGGGTCGACCAGGCCGCCGGGGTCGACTTCGACGACGCGGTGTTCTCGCACGTGCGGACCTCTCTCGGGCGGGAGCTGGCCGAACTGGACGCCGACGACCCCCGCACCCGCGGCCTGTTCGGCAGGCTGCGCCGCGACTGCGAGGCGGCCAAGCGGATGCTGTCGGGCACGGTGGAGACGTCGATCCCGGTGCACCTGCCGTCCGGGCCGGTGGACGTGCCGATCACCCGCGCGCAGTTCGAGGACCTGATCCGCCCGGACGTGGAGCAGGCCGTCGCGGTGTTCGACCGCGTCGTGTCCGGCGGCGTGGAGATGACCGTGCTCGTCGGCGGCAGCGCCCGCATCCCGCTGGTCGCGGCCTCGGTGCCCGGCCGGGTGGTGCTGGAGGCCGCGCCCGAGACGTCGGTGGTGAAGGGCGCGGCGCTGGCCGCGCGCAGGCTCGTGGTCGGGCCCGACGCCGAACCCGAGCCGACCGAGACCTCGGTCATGGTGCGCGACGACGACCCTTCGCTGAGGTTCCCCGTGGGTGGCCTGGACGCGCCGGACGCGGAGTTCACCGCGCCGCCGCCCCGCCCGCCCGTCGACATCACACCGCTCGACCTGCCGGAACGGCGCACCGTGAAGCGCGTCGTGCGCGGGCTCGTGCCGACCGGTGGGCGCCGCGCCCGTGACAGCGAGGATGGCCGTTGAGCCCGAGCACGACCACATGCCCGGTGTTGTCCCAGCAGGTCATGCAGGTCCTGGCCGCCATCGCGGACGGTTCCGTGCTGCGGCTCGGGGTCGTCGCGCCCGGCGGGTACGGCAAGACCACCGTGCTGCGGGAGATCACGCGGGCGTTCGGGGACGCCGGCGTGCCGGCCTCGGTCGTGGACGACGCGCACCTGCTGCCGGACACCGAGCTGCTGGCGCTGCGCTCCCTCGTCGAACGCGGGGACGAGAACGTCGTGGTGGCCTACCGCCCGTGGCCGCGGTCGCGCGCGCTGGCGGCGTTGGCCGAGTCGTTGGGGCGGGCGCGGCCGTCGTTGATGCTGGAGCCGTTCACGCGCGAGCAGGTGCGCGCGGTGCTGCCCGCGTCCGCCCGCGGCCTGGTGGACTTCGTGCACCAGCAGACCGGCGGCGTGCCGCGGTTCGTGCGGCGGCTGGCCGGGCTGGCCGCGGCGGAGGTGACGCCCGAGGTGGTGGCGTCGTTCCGGGCCGACCTGGACTGGCTGGACGCCGACGTGCGGAAGTACCTGCTGGCCGCCGAGGCGGGCGCGGCGCTGCGGTTGGACCTGCTCGGCGGGCTGCTCGGGGTCGACGCGGACGCGGTCGGCGACGTGATCGAGGCGGGACGGGCCACCGGCCTGGTCGCGGCCGACGGGACGTTGCTGCCCGTCGCCCGGCTCGCGGTGGCGTCGCTGAGCCGGACCGACCGGCGGATCGCCGTGCGGCAGCGGCTGGCCCAGCTGCAGCTGGCGTCCGGCGGGCCGGTGCTCGACCTGGTGCGGCCGTTGATCGGCGTCGGCGGGGCGGGCAACCAGGCCGGTGTCGTCGGGCCGGAGATGGCGCAGGCGTTCCGGGCGGCGGCCGACGAGGCGTTGGCCACCGACCCGGCGTTGGCGGCACGGCTGCTGGCCGCCATCGGCACGGCCGGCCCCGACGTCGCCGTGCGGCGGGCGGTGGCCTCGGCCATGGCGGGCGACCTCGACGCGGCGATGCGGCTCGCGGACCAGGTGATCTCCGGCGGCGACGTCGAGCACCGGGGCGCGGCGGCGGAGGTGGCCGCGATCGCGCTGGCGCACCGGGGCCAGCTGGCCCGCAGCACGGAGCTGCACCGGTGGTCGCCGAGCTCGACGTCCTCGGCGTTCGCGGTCGTCGGCCAGGTCGGCACGGGGCGGTTGCCGACCGCGCCGCTGCCCGTCGCGCCGCCGACGATGCTCGACGGCGGCGCTTCCCTGATGGCGCAAGGCGTCGTGGAGTCGGTGACGTCGTCCGCGACCACCGCGCTGTCCACTTTGGTGCGTGCGGCGGGGTTGCTCGAACCGGCCGGGCGGGCCGTGCTGCTGCCGGACACGCCCGCCGCGCTGGCCGCGCTGGTGGCGTTGCACAGCGGCGAGCCGGGCGTCGCGGAATCGGTGCTGGACCGGGCGATGGCGACGTCGTCGGGCGGCGCGCTGATGGTCGTGCGGCACCGGTTGCTGCGGGCGTGGATCGCGATGCAGCGCGGCAACCTCGCGCAGGCCAGGGAAGCGCTGGTGGCGCTGCGGAAGGTCGGTCGGCCGCTGGAACCGCGGGACTGGCTGTTCGCGGTGGCGCTGGAGATCGGCGTCGCGCGGCGCAACAGCGACCTGGCGACGTTGAAGCGGACGTGGGAGCAGGCGCACGAGGCGGTGCTGAGGCACCCCGTCGACCTGTTCACGTTCCTGCCGCTCGGCGAGTTCGCCACCGCCGCCGCACGGCTGCGCGACCAGCACCGGCTAGCGCCGCACCTCTCCGCCGCGCGGGACCTGTTGCGGGACTTGGGTGAGCCGGGCCTCTGGGCCGTGCCGCTGCACTGGAGCGCGCTGCACGCGGCGATCATCGCCGAGGAGACGTCCGTCGCCGAGGAGCACGCGGCGTCGCTGGCCGCGTGCCGTGACCGCAGCCGGTACGCCGGGATCGTGTCGACGGCGGCGGAGAGCTGGCTCGACGTGGTGGCGGGCAAGGTGGACGCCGACCAGGTCGAGGAGTCCGCGCGCGGCCTGCAGGCCGTCGGCCAGTGGTGGGACGCGGCCAGGCTCGCCGGCCAGGCCGCGATCAGGACGTCGGACCGCCAGGCGATGGTGCGGCTGCTGGACTGCGCGCGACTGCTCCAAGGGCGCACCGCCGCGACCACGCGCAAGCAGCCCGAACCGGCGGTCGAGGCCGACGCGGGCAAGCTCAGCGACCGCGAGCGCGAAGTGGCCGAGCTGGTCGTCGGCGGGCTGACCTACAAGCAGGTCGGCGACCGCCTGTTCATCTCGGCGAAGACGGTCGAGCACCACGTGGCCCGCATCCGGCAGCGGCTGGGCTGCACCAGCCGGGCGGAGCTGCTGGACCAGCTCCGTCAGATCGTCGGCTAGTCGCACACCCAATGACCTGCGGTTCCTCGTCGGCCGCCCACGATCTTGCTCAGCCATGCTAACTTTTGCTCATGCGAGCAAAGTCCGTGACCGAGCAGGCACGACGGGCGCAGATCGTCGCCGCGGCGATCGAGGCGCTGGCCGAGCTCGGCTACGGGGCGACCTCGTTCAAGCAGATCGCCGCCCGCGCGGGCCTGAGCAGCACGGGCCTGATCTCGTACCACTTCAAGGGCAAGCAGGAGTTGGTGGACGAGGTCTACGCGCAGGTCAGGCGGGTGTTCGCCGCGTTCGTGCTGGAGCGGATGGACCACAGCCCCACCGCGGCGGGCGAGCTGCGGGCGTTCCTGAGCGCCAACCTGCGGTTCATGCGCGCCCACCGGGCGCACATGGTGGCGTTGGCGCAGGTCCGCCCGCACGTGTCCGAGGTCGACAGCGCCGACGACGACCACCGCGGCATGGCAGACCTGCTCCGGGAGGGGCAGCGGCGCGGCGAGTTCCGCGAGTTCGACGCGGACACCATGGCGATCTTCGTCCTGGCCCTGCGCAACGGGGTGCTGGCCAGGGCGGCCGATCACCCGGAGGTCGACCTCGACCTCTGCGAACGCGAGCTCGTCACCGCGGTGGAGCTCGCCACCACGAGGGGGTGACCCATGCGTCGGGGGACGCGAGCACTGATCACGGCGACAACCGCCCTGGTCGTGACGGCATGCGGGGGGAACGACGTGGGACGACGTGACATCGCGACGGTGGAGAGCGGTGAGGTGCGCGGTGTCGCGCACGCCGACCACACCGTCTTCCAGGGCATCCCGTACGCGGCGCCGCCGAAGGGCGAGCTGCGCTGGCGGTCGCCGCGCCCGGCGGCGGACTGGGACGGGATCCGGGACGCCACCAGGCCGGGCAACCCGTGCCCGCAGGTCGGCTCGTCCTACTCGGACACCAGGGCGACCGACGAGGACTGCCTGTTCCTCAACGTCACCACACCGTCCACCACGGGCCGCAGGCCGGTCATGGTCTGGGTGCACGGCGACGGCGCGATCGGCGCGGGCCACCACTTCGACGCCACCGCGTTGGCCACCAAGGGCGACGTGGTGGTCGTGACGTTCAACTACCGGCTCGGCGTGTTCGGCGGCTTCGGCCTGCCGGGCCTGGCGGGCTCCGGCGCGTTCGGCTTGCAGGACCAGCGCGCCGCGCTGGAGTGGGTGCGGCGCAACGCCGAGGGCTTCGGCGGCGACCCGGGCAACGTCACGCTGTTCGGCGTCTCCTACGGCGCGTCGGCCACCGCGGCGCACCTGATCTCGCCGAAGTCACGCGGCCTGTTCCACAAGGCGATCATGCACAGCGGGTTCGCGCTGGTCGACCTGCCCGCGGAGGCGTGGTACCCGGACCTGGGCGCGCTGCCGTGGCTCGCCTGGCGGGACACGGCCGAGATCCAGGGCATCGGGCAGGGGGTCGCCGCCGAGCTCGGCTGCGCGGACGTCGAGTGCCTGCGCGGCCTGCCCGTCGAGACCCTGCTGGACCACCCGCAGGTGATGAACATCTTCCAGCCCTTCGGCCACGGCAACGAGGACCTGCCGGCGCTGCCCGTCGAGGCGTTCGCCACCGGCGAGATCGCGAGGGTGCCCGTGCTGGCCGGCAACACGAGGCACGAGCACCGCGGCATCGTGGAGATTTTCCGCGGTCCGGTCGCGGCCGAGGACTACCCGCGCCTGCTCGCGGCGGCGTTCGGCGACCGCGCGGCAGAGGTGGCGCGGGAGTACCCGCTGAGCGCGTTCGAGAGCCCGAGCCGGGCGTGGGCGGCGGTGCTGACCGACCGGGTGTGGGCGCGACCGACGTTCCGGCAGCACGAGCTGCTGTCCGCGCACACGCCCACGTTCGCGTTCGAGTTCGCCGACCCGGCGGCCTCCCCGAGCGGCGCGAGCCACAGCACCGACATCGGCTACCTGTTCCCGGACGAGGAGTCGGCGGGCCCCCAGCGCGACCTGTCGGACGCGATGATCCGGTACTGGACCGATTTCGCCCGCACCGGCGACCCGAACGGCGACGGCGCGAACGGCCTGCCGCACTGGCCCGCGTTCGCCGAGGGGCGGCACGTGCAGTCGCTCGTGCCGGGCCCGATCACCGGCGTGGACTACCGGGCCGAGCACCGGCTGGACTTCTGGGAGGACGAGTAGGGAAGGCCGGACCGGAGGCCGCCACGAGGGGAGGCGGCCTCCGGTCCGGTGTGGACGGGGGAAGGTCAGTCGCGCTTGCCCGCGTGCAGCAGGACGAGGCCGAGCGCGGCGATCACGAAGTTCTGGAACGCGGCCGACAACCCGTTCCAGTCCTTGGACTGCCACATCACGAACCACTCGCCGCCGATCGCGATGAAACCGCCGCCGAACAGCAGCGCCTGCATCACCCAGCCCGTGGACGACAGCCGGCGCGCCACCTCCTCGCGGCGGCGCAGCCACGCCACCAGGCCGGCCAGCAGCACCAGCGCGGTGACCGCCTCCCAGGCGATGATCAGCACGTACGCCACCGTCACGACGGTCGGATCGGTGATCGCGCGCCACGACGTCGCGGGCGAGCCGAACGTGGTGTCCATCGCGAGCACGTGCTGGACGAACGCGTGGTTGGTCTCGTAGTCGGTGATGTTCCCGAACACCACGAGACCCATGTAGAGCGCGGTGATCCCGGTCAGCGCGGTGATCGCCGCCTTCAGGCTCCCCACCCCGGCAAGTAAACGCATGATCTGCAGAACGTAGTCAGGATCCGCCGGAAGTCCATGAGCGGAGTTCACCTCCGCCGGCCCGGGAACGCCTCGAACCGCAGGTCGGCGCGGGCGTGCGCACGACCCGGCCGACCGCGTCCCGGTGCGGTCCGAACCAGTCGGAGGTTCGGGGTCGGCGCCGCTCAGGGGCAGGGCGGCTCGTAGTCCAGCTGCGGCAGGTGCTCCTCCCACCGCTCCTCCGGCAGGACGCCCTTGGTCTTGAGGCAGAGCCGCCCGATCACGTGCGGCAGGTCGAGGTCCCACACCCGGACCGTGCTGTCGGAGCTGGTGGACGCGAGCCGGCGGCCGTCCGGGCTGAACACGACTTCCCGCAACCCGCCGTTGTGCCCGGTCAGCCCCTGGCCCAGGGGTGCGGGCCGCTGGAGGTCGTGCACGTCCCACAGCCGGATCGTGCGGTCCTCGGCGCCGCTGGCCAGCGTCCGGCCGTCCGGGCTGAACGCCACCGTCACGGCCGCCTCGACGTGGCCGGTCAGCGGCTCGCCGATCGGCTTGACCCGGTTCGGCACGGTCAGGTCCCATAGCCGGATCTCCCCGTCGTCGCTCGCGGTGGCCAAGGTCCGGCCGTCCGGGCTGAAGTCGCCCGCGCGCACCGCGCCGCTGTGCCCGGTCAGCGGGCGCCCGATCGGCTGGGCGGTGGCCGGGTCGGTCACGTCCCACAGCCGCACGGTCTTGTCCGCGCTCGCCGTGATCAGCGTCTTGCCGTCCGGCGTGAACTCGGTGTAGTGCACGTACTCGCCGTGGCCGACGAGCGCGCCTCCCAGCGGCTTCGGCTTCTCCGGGTCGCCGAGGTCCCACAGCTGCACGGAGTTGTCGTCGGAACCGGTGACCAGGACCTTCCCGTCGGGCCGGAACGCCACCGGCGAGCTGTAGCGGGTGCCCACCTTGATCGGATCGCCGAGCGGTCTGGGGTCGTCCGGGTCGGTGAGGTCCCACAGCCGTACGGTCTTGTCGCTCACGCTGGCCAGCGTCCGGCCGTCCTCGCTCAACGCCAGCGACCACACGCCCGCGCCGTGCGAGAGCAGGGCGGTCGACGTCGGCTTGCGCGGGTCGCTGGTGTCCCACACCCGGATTGTCCCGTCCTCGCCGGCCGACACCAGGTGGCGGTCGTCGGGGGTGTAGCGGGGCCCGATGGTGCGCGCCGAGTGCCCGATGAGCCTGTGCGACAGCGACCACAGCCGCACCACCGAGTCGTGGCTGCCGGTGGCCAGGGTGCGGCCGTCCGGGCTGAACGACACCGCGTACACGATGCCGTTGCGGCCGGTCAGCGGCCGGTCGAGGGGGGTGGCGTGCGCCGGGTCGGTGATGTTCCACAGCCGCGTGGTGCCGTCCGCGCCGGACGCCGCGAGCACCCGGCCGTCCGGGCTGAACGCCACCGACCACACGCCCTCGACGTGGTCGATCAACGGCCGTCCGACCGGCCTCGGCGCCGCCGGGTCCGCCACGTCGAACAGCTGCACGCTGTGGTCCTCGCTACCACCCGCCAGCAGCCGGCTGTCCGGGCTGAACGCCAGCGAGTGCACGGTGTTGTCGAAGCCGGTGATCGGCTCGCCGACCCGCCGGGGGTTGGCGGGGTCGCGCACGTCGAACAGCAGCACGGTCCGGTCGTCGCCGCCGGTGGCCAGCAGCGCGCCGTCCGGGCTGATCGCGACCGCGCGCACCTGCCCGGTGTGCCCGCGCAGCGGTTCGCCCAGCCGCTTCGGCTCGGCCGGGTCGCTCACGTCCCACAGCCGCGCCGTGCGGTCGCCGTTGGCGGTGGCCAGCGTCCGGGAGTCGGGCGTGAACGCCAGCAGGTAGACGGTGCCGTTGTCGCCGCGCAACGGCTCGCCGAGCGAGCGCGGGCGTTCCGGGTCGCTCACGTCCCACAGCCGCACGGTGGCGTCGTCGCCCGCGGTGGCCAGGGTCCTGCCGTCCGGGCTGAACACCGCCGAGGTCACCCAGCTGCGGTGCCCGGGCAGCGGTGAGCCGAGCGGCTTGGGGTTGTCCGGGTCGCGCAGGTCCCACAGCCGCACGGTCTGGTCGAAGCTCGCGGTGGCCAGGAACTTCCCGTCGGGCGAGTAGGAGGTGAGGTACACCGGGCCGGTGTGCCCGACCAGCGGCACCGCCAGCGGCGTCGACTGCGCGGACAGCAGCCGGGTCTGCACCTCCCGGTCGTCGGGCCGCATCCGGTGCGCCACCAGGGCCAGCTGCGCCGACAGCGACGGGTCGGACTCCTGCAACCGGTCCGCCTCGGCCACGACCTGCCGGAACACCGCGTCGTCGCGCTGCCGCACGGCCAGCACGGCGGCGGTCGCGGCGATGAGCGCGAGCACGGCCACGCAGGCCACGGCCGCTCGTCTGCCCCACGCGGCGCGCCTGCGGTACTGCATCGACACGGCGAGGAAGTCCTGGGCGGTCCCGGTCAGCCCCTCGGGACCCGCCGCGTCCGCCCAGTGCCGCGCGGTCTCCAGCCGCGCGCCCCGGTAGAGCAGCGACGAGTCGCGGTCCTGGCCCGCCCACGTCGCCGCGTCCTCCTCCAGCCGCTGCCGCAGCAGCTGGCCCTCCCGGTCCTGGTCGATCCAGCTGCGCAGCCGCGGCCACGCCTGCAACAGGGCCTCGTGCGTGATCTCCACGGAGCCCGCGTCGAGCGTGACCAGCCGGGCCCGGGCCAGCACCTCCAGCGCCTCCTCGCCCGCGGCCCGGTTCGCGGCCTGCCCGACCAGGTCGTGCCGGGTCGAGCGGCGGCGGGTGTCCTGGGTGTCCTCGCCGACGCGCACCAGCCGCAGCAACAACGGCCGCGCGGCCTGCTGCGCCTCCGGCGCGAGGTCGGCCCAAGCCCGTTCCGCGGTGGCCGCGACCGCGCCCTGGATGCCGCCCGCCGAGCGGTAGCCCGCGATGGTCAGCTTGCCCGCGGCCCGGCGCTGCCACGTGGCCAGCAGGGCGTGCGACAGCAGCGGCAGCGCGCCCGCGTCGTACGCGCCCTGACCCGCCCGCGCCTGCGCGCGCCCGCTGCGCACGCCCAGGTCGCGCAGCATCAGCTCGATCAGCCCCGGCTCCAGCTGCAGGCCCGCGGCCTTCGCGGGCCGCGACACCGCCTCCCGCAGCTCCGCCGACGTCATCGGGCCCAGCACCATCTGCCGGTCCTGCAGCGCGTCGGCCAGCTCCGGGAACGCCAGGCAGCGGCCGTAGAAGTCGGCCCGCACGCCGACCAGCACCAGCGCGGGCGGCGTGCCGCCGGGCGCCGCGGGCGTGCACGCCACGTGCAGCGCCTGGACGAACACCTGCAACCGGTTCTCGTCCGAGGACAGCGTGAACGCCTCCTCGAACTGGTCGACCACGACCACCACCCGGTCGCCGCCGTGCCGCGCCGCGTACGCCGCGAACGCCGCCCGGATCTGCGCGGCGAACCGCAGCACGCCCATCAGCGTTTGCCCGAGGAACGTGTGCGGACCCTGCCCGGAGGCCACCAGGTCCTGGTCCATCCCGTCCAGGGTGAGCGCCATGTCCAGGATCTCGGCCAATTCCGGGACCTGCCGGACCAATTCCTTCAGCGGGTCCGCGCCGGGCGTTATGACCACCGACGGCCAATTCGTCGAGCCCGGGTGGCCCAACGCGCCGTCGCGAATGGAGGGAATGACCCCGGCGCGCACCAACGACGATTTTCCGGCGCCCGAGGCGCCGACCAGCATCACGATTCCGCCGGTGTCCGCGGCATTGCCCAACCGGGACACCAGCGCGGCCGTGCTGCGTTCCCGCCCGAAGAACCAACCGGAATCCTCGGGTTGGAACGCGGCCAATCCCCGATAAGGGCACACACCGATCTCGCCGGAGCTCGGCGGGTCCTCGTCGTCGGGCGACGAGACCGGGCTGGCCAGCGCCTCCTCCCACAGCGCGCGCCACGCGTCCAGGTCGTACAACCCGGCCACCGGCGGCTTCGGGCGCGCCTTCCTGGCCTCACCGATCAAAATTTCAAGCACTACCGAGAGTGCCGAGAACCGGGCGGGCACGTTGCGCCCCCGGCGCCAGTCGCTGACCCGTTGCGCGGTCGCCCGGATCGGTCTGCCGCGCTCGTCGGCACGCCGGGCGCGGCCGACCGACTCGGTCACCTTCTTCAGAGGTGGGTCGCCCGCCTCCGCGTAGAGCAGTGCGAACCGCTCCGCGAACACGGCACGGGGGCCTGACCCCTGACCGGAACCAGCCATCCGCGGCGTGCCTCCTAGAGGTCCGGTGTTCCGGACCGGAAAACCGGGTGTGAGCGCGTGAACAGGTCGTTTGTCGACCGGTGGTGCTCTTCTCGGTCCACCCTAACGACTTGCGCTGACAAGCTGAGCGGGACGTTCCGGTGACGTCGACGAGTTGTGCGAAGGGACCGGTCAAAGTGGTTTCGCAGGCAACTACCGCGAGTGGCGGTTCGATCGTCGCTGAGGGGTCCTGGGGGTCTTCTCAGCGATGCGCTCCGAACCGGCCCGCTCGGTGGAACGGCGCGGCGACGTGCCGCCCCGACCGGAGTTGACCCGGTGCGGACCACCCGTCAGCCGGTCACGGCCCGTGAGGACCGGGGTGTCCCCGGTGAAGCACGGGTCTGCCCGATCCTGAGGACGGTGCTCGACGCGCACGGCCGCGACCGGGCCGAGGTGAGGCTGGACCTGCTGGCCCGGCTCGCCGCCCCGGCGCACAACTAGTCCGGTGTCCGGCCGAAGGGCGTCGCCGCCCTCCGGGAGCGCCGCACAGCGCGGTGCGGCGCGACCGGCCCGGCGGAGTTTTCCGCCATGTCGCATTTCCGCCGGCCACGGGCCCCCGCTTTGACCGATGCTGGTGTCGTGCACGAAGACGCGGAACGTTGTGTCCGGGCCGTGCGGTCGAAAGACGCCCGGTTCGACGGGTGGTTCTTCACCGCCGTCCTGACCACCCGGATCTATTGTCGGCCGAGTTGTCCGGTGGCGCCGCCCAAGGTCGAGAACATGCGGTTCTACCCGAGCGCCGCGGCGGCGCAACAAGCGGGATTCCGGGCGTGCAAGAGGTGTCGGCCCGACGCGTCGCCCGGTTCGCCGTTGTGGAACCACCGCGCCGACTCGGTGGCGAAGGCGATGCGGTTGATCGCCGACGGCGTGGTGGACCGGGAAGGCGTGCCGGGGCTCGCCGTCCGCCTCGGCTACAGCGTGCGGCAGGTCGAACGGCTGCTGCTGGCCGAGCTCGGCGCGGGGCCGTTGGCGCTGGCCAGGGCGCAACGCGCGCAGACCGCCCGGCTGCTCATCGAGACGACCGCGTTGCCGATGGCGGAGGTCGCGCCGGCGGCCGGGTTCGCCAGCGTGCGGGCGTTCAACGAGACGGTGCGCGAGGTGTTCGCGCTGTCGCCGACCGACCTGCGCACCCGCAGGCGGCCCCCCGCGCCCGACACGCCGGGCGTGCTGTCGCTGCGGCTGCCGTTCCGCGCGCCGCTGCGGCCGGACAACCTGTTCGGCCACCTCGCCGCGACGGGCGTGCCGGGGGTGGAGGAGTGGCGTGACGGCGCGTACCGGCGGACGTTGCGGCTGCCGCGCGGGCACGGCGTGGTGTCGTTGACGCCGCAAGAGGACCACGTGGCGTGCAAGCTGGCGTTGAGCGACCTGCGCGACCTGTCGATCGCCATCGCCCGGTGCCGCCGGATGCTCGACCTCGACGCCGACCCGGTCGCGGTGGACGAGCAGCTGCGCTCGGACCCGCTGCTCGCGCCCGTGGTCGACGCGGGTCCGGGGCGGCGCGTGCCGGGCACCGTGGACGCCGCCGAGTTCGCGGTGCGCGCGGTGCTCGGGCAGCAGGTGTCCACGGCCGCCGCCCGCACGCACGCCGGTCGGCTGGTGCGCGCGGCGGGCGACCCGATCGCGGACGGCGGGTTGACGCACCTGTTCCCGACGTCGGAGGCGCTGGCGGCGCTGGACCCCGCCGTGCTGGCCGTGCCGCAGGCGCGCCGGACCGCGTTCCGCGCGCTGGTCGAGGCGTTGGCCGGCGGCACGCTGGACCTCGGCGTCGGCGCGGACTGGGCGAAGGCCCGCGCGGACCTGCTGGCGCTGCCCGGGTTCGGGCCGTGGACGGTCGAGGTGATCGCGATGCGCGCGCTCGGCGACCCGGACGCGTTCACCCCGACCGACCTCGGCATCCGCGTCGCCGCCCGTGCCCTCGGCCTGCCCGACACCCCCGCCGCCCTCGTGCGGCGAGCCCGGGCGTGGCGCCCTTGGCGGGCCTACGCCGTCCAGTACCTCTGGGCCACCGGTGACCACGCGGTCAACCGGCTGCCCGCCTGAAAGGACGTTCCACCGATGAGCCACACCACCGTCGACAGCCCCGTCGGACCGCTCACGCTGGTCGCGCACGACGGCGTGCTGTCGGGCCTTTACATGACCGAACAGCGGCACCGGCCGGCCGACGACGCGTTCGGCCCGGAGGACCCCTCGCCCTTCGGGGACGTGGTCGTGCAGCTGGCCGAGTACTTCGCTGGCACGCGCACGGTGTTCGACCTGCCGTTGGACCTGATCGGGACGCCGTTCCAGCGGACCGTGTGGCGGGCGTTGGCCGAGATCCCGTACGGCGAGACCGTGACGTACGGGGAACTGGCCCAGCGGCTCGGCCGGCCGTCGGCCGCGCGGGCGGTCGGGCTGGCCAACGGCCGCAACCCGATCGGGATCATCGTGCCGTGCCACCGGGTGGTCGGCGCGAACGGCGACCTCACCGGGTACGGCGGCGGGCTGGAGCGCAAGCGGCACCTGCTCGACTTCGAGCAGGGGTCAGACAGCTACCGGCTGCCGCTCTGACCTCCCGGTCCGCGGTCGGCGCTTCCGGGCGTCACCGCGTTCCAGCCACCACTCGGCCACCAGCAGCGGGATCACCCAGCCGAGCCACGCGGCCATCCCCGAGATCGCCTGCACCAGCGCGACCTCGCTGCCGCCGAACGTCGTGTCGAGCTGCGGCGAGAGCGTGATCGTGGCGACGGCGCCCCAGATCCGGTTGGTCATGATCGACGCGGTGAGCGCGAAGCTGCGGATCATCCACCGGCGGTGGTCGACGAACCGGCGTCGCCGGGCCATCCGGAACCCCGCGACGGTGAACGCCAGCCACAGCGAGCCCATCAGGACGTTGCCCGCCTGGTTGAGCGGCCCGAACGGCGACACCGCGCCGATGGCCAGCGCCGTCACCCCGGCCGGCAGCACACCGCCGAGCACGTAGACCCGGCCGACCCGCCGGTGCGCCACCGGGAACCGCTGCCGGAACCAGGGCCAGACCTGCACCACGCAGGTCAGGATCGCCACGGACCCGAACACCACGTGCGCCACCAGCACCGGGAAGTGCCACGGGTGCGCGGGCGGCTCCGGCACCCGCGACAACGCCGGGTCCAACGTCAAGTACGGCGGCAGCGAGAACGCCACGAACACCAACACCAAGAACGCGAACGGCGCCACCCAGGGCCGCCGGTACCACTTCGTCTTCCCCATGCCCGCACCCTCCCCACCCCCGCGCACCACTCCCGCACCAACCACGCACCACCGGCGTGTCGAACCTCCAGCGCCCGCGTGTCGAACCTTCAGGTCCCGCGTGTCGAACGCTCAGCGCCCGCGTGTCGAACCTCCAGGACCCCCGAGTTCAACGTTCCGGATGTGGAACTCGGGGGTCCTGAGCGTTCGACACGGTGGTCCTGAGTGTTCGACACGCGGGACCTGAGTGTTCGACACGCGCGGACGGAAAAGAAAGTTTGTCTTGACGAGGAGAGTTGTCGGTGGGAGGGTTGCGGCATGTTGGACGTGGCAGTGATCGAGGACCCGGCGGTGGCCGAGGTCTCGTTGGACCCGGTGCGGGCGAGGTTGTTGGCCGAACTGGCCGAGCCGAGCTCGGCGACCATGCTGGCGGCCAGGATCGGCCTGCCCCGGCAGAAGGTCAACTACCACCTGCGCACCCTGGAGCAGCACGGACTGGTGGAGCTGGCCGAGGAACGCCGCAAGGGCAACATGACCGAACGGGTCATGCGCGCCACCGCCGCGTCCTACGTCATCTCGCCCACGGCGCTCGCCGCCGTCCAGCCCGACCCCGGACGCGCGCCCGACCGCCTCTCGGCCCGCTGGCTCCTGGCCGTCGCCGCACGGCTGGTCCGCGACGTCGGCAACCTCCTCACCGGCGCCGCCAAGGCCGACAAGAAGGTCGCCACCTTCGCCCTGGACGGCGAGGTCCGCTTCGCCACCGCCGCCGACCGCGCGGCGTTCGCCGAAGAGCTGGCCACCGCCGTCACGACCCTGGTCGCCAAGTACCACGACGAAGCCGCCCCCGGCGGACGCGCGCACCGCGTCGTCGTCGCGGTCCACCCCAGCATCCCGAAGGAGTGACGATGGGGCACGCGTTCGAAGGCGTCAACGAGGTCGAGCTGGACGGCGTGACGCCAGAGCAGGTGTGGGAGGCCATCGCCACCGGCCCCGGCATCGACTCCTGGTTCATGGGCGCCAACGAGGTCGAGCCGGGCGCGGTCGTCCGGCAGGCGTTCGGCGAGTACGAGCCGACCCACCGGATCACCGCCTGGGAGCCCGGCAAGCACCTCGCCTACGGCGGCGAGGAGGAGCCCGACGGCCGGTTCGTCGCCTACGAGTTCCTGGTCGAGGGCCGCGAGCGGGGCAGCACCGTCCTGCGCATGGTCGCGAGCGGCTTCCTGCCCGGCGACGACTGGGAGGACGAGTTCGAGGCCATGACGGCGGGCGGCGAGATGTTCTGGCAGACCCTCGTCACCTACCTCCGCCACTTCGCCGGCCGCACGGCCCGACCTGTCACCGTCGTGGGGCCGCCCGTCGCGGACTGGCCCGCGACGTGGCAGCGCCTCGGCCGCAAGCTCGGCCTCGACCGCGCGCCGCAGACCGGTGACCGCGTCGACCTGGACGACGGCGTCGTCTACTTCGCCAACTCCCAGACCGTCGGCATCCGCACGGAGCACGCGATGTACCGCTTCTTCCGAGGACTGCCCGGCGCGCTCATCGCCATGCACCACGTGTTCGCCGACGACCACCGCGACGAGCGGACGTGGTCGACCTGGATGGGAGACCTGGCATGACCACCCTGCTGCACAACGACACCAGCAACGACACCGGCACCAGGACCACCAGGCTCCTGCTCGGCTGCGGCGTCCTGGCCGGCCCGCTCTACCTCGTCACCGGCTTCGCCCAGGCGTTCACCCGCGAGGGCTTCGACCTGACCCGCCACCCCTTCAGCTTCCTCTCCCTCGGCGACGGCGGGTGGCTCCAGATCGCGAACTTCGTCCTCACCGGACTGCTGTTCCTGGCCGCCGCGATCGGCGCGCACCGCACCGGCCGGGTCGGCCGCTGGGCGCCGGTCCTCCTCGGGGTCTTCGCGGTCGGCATGGTCGGCGGCGGCGTGTTCGTGGCCGACCCGGCGTTCGGCTTCCCGGCCGGCGCGCCGGCGGGCCAAGCGCCGGAGCTCTCCTGGCACGGCGTGCTGCACGGCGTGGCGTTCTTCATCGCGTTCCCCGCGCTGGTCGCGTCGTTCTTCGTGCTGGCGCGCAAGCTGACCGGGCCGTGGGGGCGGGCGAGCGTGGCCGCGGGCGTGCTGTCGCTCGCGCCGATGCCCTTCCTGGGCACGGGGTTCGGCACGGTCCTGCTGTACGGCGGGGCCGTCGTGGGTTGGTTGTGGGCGTCCGCCGTCGCGGCGAAGCTGCGTTCCGAGATCTGAAGGACCAGGCACATCATGGGACAGGTAGTTTCCAAGGACGGCACCGGGATCGCCTTCACGCGCACCGGGTCCGGCCCGGCGTTGATCATCGTGGACGGCGCGCTGTGCTACCGGGCCTTCGGCCCTTCGGCGGCGTTGGCCGAGGCGTTGTCCGAGCACTTCACCGTCTACACCTACGACCGGCGCGGCCGGGGCGAGAGCGGCGGCGGCACCGCGCCGCACGACGTCGGGCGCGAGGTCGAGGACATCGCCGCGCTGATCGAGGAGGCGGGCGGGTCGGCGCACCTGTTCGGCATGTCCTCCGGCGGCACGCTGGTCGCCGAGGCCGCGCACCGGGGCGTCGCCGCCGAGCGGATCGCGATCTACGAGTCGCCGATGATCGTCGACGGCACGCACGAGCCGATGCCCGAAGACCTGCCGGCCCGCGTGGCGGTCGCGGTCGCGGAAGGACGCCGGGGCGACGCGGTCAAGCTGTTCATGCGGTACGTCGGCACGCCGGGCCTCGTCGTCGCCGTCCTCCGGGTCATGCCGCCGTGGCAGAAGCTCAAGGGCGTCGCGCACACGTTGCCGAACGACTTCGCGCTGGTCGGCGAGTTCCAGCGGGGCACGCCGCCGCCCGCCGACCGGTGGTCCGGCGCGGAGGCGCCCGCGCTGGTGATCGCCGGTGGCAAGAGCCCGGAGTACATGCGCAACGCGCAGCGGCACCTGGCGTCGGCGCTGCCGCACGGCGAGCTGACCGTCCTGCCCGGGCAGACCCACATGGTCAAGCCCAAGGCGACGGTCCCGGTCCTCGTCGACTTCTTCACGGGCTGAGCACGCGCGGAACCGGGTGGTGGGCGAGGGCTTCCCCCGTCCACCACCGTCGCGCGCGACGGCTTCAGGGCTTGCGGCCCACCGCGCCCGCGATGCAGTAGCTCACCGAGTCGAGCTCCTTGAGCCGCGGCCCGTCCGGCCACCAGTCCGCGCAGATGACCAGCCCCGGCTCGACCAGCTCCAAGCCGTGGAACAGCTCGTGCATCTCGCGCCTGGTGATGAACCGCCCGCTGCCCATCGGCGAGTGCAGGAACGTGTCCTCCATGCGCCGCGCGATGGCGGAGTGCTCCTCGGTCTCCGGGTCGAGGAAGTGCGAGATCGCCACGTACGAGCCGGACGGCAGGGCGTCGATGTACTCGGCCATGATCTCGGCCGACGTTGGCGAGTCGCCGTTGTAGTGGTGCAGCGTGCCCATCTGGAACAGCGCGATCGGCTCGCTGAAGTCGATGTGCTTGCGCACGACCTCGTCGTTGAGGATCTCGCGCGGCTTGAAGATGTCGGCGGCCGAGAAGTGCGTCCGGTCGTTCTCCTCGAGCAGCGCGCGGCCGTGCGCCAGTACCACCGGGTCGTTGTCGACGTACACGACTCGGGCATCCGGGTTGATCCGCTGGGCCACCTGGTGGGTGTTCTCCGCGGTGGGCAGGCCGGAGCCGCAGTCGAGGAACTGGTTGATGCCCGTCTGGCTCGCGACGAACCGGGTGGCGCGGATCAGGAAGCTGCGGTTGTCCACCGCGAGGGTGGTCGCTTCGGGCGCGATCTGCTGCACGCGGCGCAGCACCTCGCGGTCGATCTCGTAGTTGTCCTTGCCGTTGAGGAAGGCGTCGTAGACCCTGGCGATGCTGGCCTTGGTGGTGTCGATGTAGACGGGGGCGGCGGCGTCCGAGGACGAACCCGGCATTGTGGTGACCTCGCATTACGGGGATGGGAGTGGTCTTGTGTGCACCGCGTCACAGTCCGGTCAGCGTAAGGGTATGGGCTCAACGCGTGAGTGAGCCTCGTGCATCTGACCGGGCAAGATCATGGGTGTACGTTCAGTGACGATGCGAGTCGGCCCTCCTCGGGCGCAACCGCTGTTCGGGTGGGACGGGCACGACGGGCGGGAGGATCGGCGATGGCGGCGGACGGATCCACGCCGGAGAGGGACAGCGGTCCCACCGCGTTGCGCATCGTGCTCGGCGCCCAGCTGCGCCGCCTGCGCGAGGCCGCCGAGATCACCCGGGCGGACGCGGGCTACGCCATCCGCGGCTCGGAGTCGAAGATCAGCCGGATGGAGCTCGGGCGCGTCGGCCTGAAAGAACGCGACGTGAACGACCTGCTGACCATGTACGGGGTCGACGACGCGGGCGAGCGGGCGAAGTTCATCGAGATGGTCCGCCGGTCCAACTCGCCGGGCTGGTGGCACCGCTACACCGACCTGATGCCCGACTGGTTCCACGACTACGTGGGCCTGGAGGAGGCGGCGGCGCGGATCCTGATCTACGAGACCCAGTTCGTGCCCGGCCTGCTGCAGACCGAGGACTACGCGACGGCCATCGCGAGCCACGGCCGGTCGGAGCTGGTGACGCCCGAGGTGCGGCGGCGGGTGTCGTTGCGGATGCAGCGGCAGAAGATCCTGGCCCGGCCGGGCGCCCCGAGAGTGTGGGCCGTGATCGACGAATCGGTGCTCTACCGCGCGATCGGCGGCCGCGAAGTCCTGATCAACCAGATCGAACACTTGCTCAGCGTGACCAAAAGCGGGCCCGTCACTCTCCAGATAGTGCCATTCCCGTTGGCCGGTTACGCGGCGAAGGGTCCCTTCGCGATGCTCCGGTTCGGTGAGCCCGACCTGCCGGACATCGTGTACCTCGAACACCTCGCCGGTGCCCTCTACCTGGACAAACTCGAAGAGCTGGAGATCTACAGCCGGGTCTTCGACCGCCTCACGGTGGACGCCGAGACGCCTGACCGGAGCCGACAAATGCTCGCAAAACGGCGGGCTGAGCTCTAGTTGTCGTCCGACCGGGTGGGATTCACGCTCCGCATCTGCACGTGCATTTACCCGTGCACCAGCCGGTGCTACGGTCCGTGCACAACCGGATGCACGTGCAGATGCATCTCTGGCTCGGAAGGTGAGTCGATGGCCACCAAGGTTCACAACGGCATGTCCGCGGCCGACCTGAACGGCGTCACGTGGACCAAGAGCTCCTACAGCGACGCGATCGGCAACTGCGTCGAGTTCGCCGTGATCGACGGCGGCGAGATCGCGATGCGCAACTCCCGGTTCCCCGAAGGCCCGGCCCTCGTGTACACGCGAGCGGAGATGGCCGCGTTCGTGGCCGGGGCCCGGGACGGGGAGTTCGATGACCTCGTCGACTGACCACCCCTCGCGGACGACGTTCCAGCTTCGCGAGTTGATCGCGCGGGGGTTCCAGTTCCTGCACCCGCGCGATGCCAGGGGAGAGTTGGCGGCGGTGGTCGGGGTTCGGGCGCACGACGCCGTGATCGACGTCGTCCGCCTGCACAACGAGGACGACGCGGTGGCGATGCGGATGCCCGCCGACGAGGTGAACGTGCTGTCGCCCAGCCGTTTCTCGTGGCGCCGTCGCGGTCCGGCCACGCACGTGCTCGAAGAGCTGCTCGACCTGCCCGACGAGGACGAGCGGACCGCGTGAAGACTTCCCGTCCACATCCGCGGTGGTGGACGGGACGAGAGGGGAGAGCCCTCTCACCGGCGAACCTGACCTGGAGACGCAGCGGGAGTCGACTCCGCGCCGGAAAGGGCGTCGACACCACGCTCGGAGCGCAACTCCGTGTTCGTCGCGATCGGTGCGGAGGTCGAGGTCGGCTTCGGCCTCCGCACCGACCACACCCGGCGGTTCACGGGCGGCGCAGGCCGCTCAGCACCACGTCCAGGCCGCGGCGGAACTCGACGTCCGGCGGGATCGTCCGCGCGGTGCCGGCGGTCTCGGCCAGGAGCGGGTACTCCTCGCCCATCCGGGACATCGCGTCGGTGCCCAGGCCCGACAGCGGGCTGCGGTGCTCGGTCTCGGTCGCGCCGATGAGGTAGCTCAGCAGCGCGCGCAGGGCGAAGACCCGCTGCTCGCCGGTGAACCCGGCCTCGGTCAGCACGCCCAGCACGGCCTCCGCCCAGCGCAGCAGGCTCGGGCACCGGTGCCGGTGCGCCATCGTGAGCGGCACGGCGTTGGGGTGTGCGGCGATCGCCGCGCGGACCCGTTCGACCAGGACCGCGAGCTGCTTGTCCCACAACGCCTTCGGCGGCACGGTGTCCACTCCGGACACCACCTGCTCGACCGCGAGCGCTTCCAGCTCGTCCCGGTCGGCGACGTACCGGTACAGCGACATCGTGCCCATGCCCAGCTCGGCGGCGACGGCGCGCATCGACAACGCCGCCAGCCCGTCCCGGTCGAGGACGGCGAGCGTGGCGGCGGCGAGCGCGGAGCTGGTCAACGACTTCGGGCGCGGCATGGCCTTGACAGCGTACAAGTTACGCGCATAACTTGGGTAGGCGTACAGCGCACGCTTACGTCGAGGGGGAGACGCCGTGAAGGTCAGCGCACGTGAGTGGGAAGCCGTGCTCGGTGGCACGGTGCGGGTGCCCGACCCGCGCAACCTGGTCCACCTGCAGTTCCGCCGCTTCGCCGGCTGCCCGGTGTGCAACCTGCACCTGCGGTCGATCGTGCAGCGGCACGACGAGATCACCGCGCACGGCGTCACGGAGGTGGTCGTGTTCCACTCCTCCGCGGCCGAGTTGCGACCGCACGCCGCCGACCTGCCGTTCGCCGTGGTCGGCGATCCGGAGAAGCGGCTGTACGTGGAGTTCGGCGTCGAGTCCGCGCCGCGTTCGGTGCTCGACCCCCGCGCGTGGGGCGCGATCGTGCGCGGCGTCGTGCGCGACCTCGGCCCGGTGCTGCGGGGTCGGCGTCCGCTGCCCAAGCCGGAGGGCGGGCGGCTCGGCCTGCCCGCCGACTTCCTCATCGCGCCGGACGGCGAGGTCGTCGCGGAGAAGCGTGGACAACACGCCTACGACCAGTGGTCGGTGGACGAACTGCTCACCCGTGCACAGGCGCTGACCAGCAAGAACTGAGTTGTCCACAGGCTTGTCCCCAGCTGTGGACGGATCGAACACCCGTTCGACCACCGACGCGGGCCCCCCCCCCCCCCCCGGGGGGGGGGGGGGGCCCCCGGGGCGGGGCGCCCGGGGGG
>NZ_JAJHUO010000020.1:201883-217673 GCF_020859565.1 Saccharothrix luteola
AAACCCGGCTCCCCCCGGGGTGGCCCGTACCCACCCCCCCCCCCCCCCCCGCGCCCCCCCCCCCCCGCGCGGGGGGGGCCCCCCCCTCGACCAGGGGCTCAGCGCGACGGGTCGCGGTTGAACAGGACGCGGGCCCTGGCGTAACCGACGGCGCTGAGGACGAGGCACCAGCCGACCGCCCAGTACCCGCTGTCGCCGATCGGCGTGCCGATGAGCAGCCCGCGCAGGGTGTCGGTGATCGGCGTGAACGGCTGGTGCTCGGCGAACCACGCCAGCCCGCTCGACATCGAGCTGGTCGGCACGAACGCGCTGCTGATGAACGGCAGGAACTGCAGCGGCAGCGCGGAGCTGTTGGCGCCGGCCACCGTCTTCGCGCCCATGCCGAAGGCGATGCCCAGCCAGGTGAACGCGAACGCGATGAGCACCAGCAGCCCGGTCGCGGCGAGCCAGCCGGACAGGCCGGCCGACGGGCGGAACCCGTTGAGCAGGGCCACGCCGACCACCAGCGCCAGGCTGAGGACCGTGTTGAGCAGGCTGCTCAGCGCCTGCCCGGTCAGCACCGAGTAGCGGGAGATCGCCATGGTGCGGAACCGGGCGATGATGCCCTCGCCCATGTCGGTGTTGATGTTCACCGAGGTCCACGCGGCGCCGGCGCCGACGGCCATCACCAGGATGCCGGGCACCAGGTAGTCCACGTAGGACGGTCCGCCGGGGATCGTGGTGTCGAGCGAGCCGCCGAAGACGTGCACGAACAGCAGCATCATCACCACCGGCATGCCGATCGTGCCGATCGACATCATCGGGAAGCGCTGCATGTGCCGCAGGTTGCGGCGCAGCATGGTGGTGGTGTCGCGGATGGCCATGGTGCTCATCGCCGCACGGTCCTCTCGGTGGTCAGGGCGAAGAAGACGTCGTCGAGGTCCGGCGTGTGCACGGACAGGTCCTGCACGTCGACCGCGGCGTCGTCCAGCCGGTCGAGCAGGGCCCGCAACTGGTGCACGCCACCGTCGCCCGGCACGTCGAGGGTCAGGCCTTCGTCGTCGCGGGTGGAGTCGCCGATCGCCTTGGCGGCGAGGTCGAGCGTGTGCGCGTCGGCGAACCGCAGCCGCACGTGCCCGCCCGGGATCAGCCGCTTCAGCTCGGCCGCGGTGCCCTCGGCGACCAGCCGACCGCCGTTGAGCACGGCGATCCGGTCCGCGAGCTGGTCGGCCTCCTCCAGGTACTGGGTGGTGAGGAAGATCGTGACGCCGTCCGCGACCAGGCCGCGGATGACCTGCCACATGGCGTGCCTGCTGCGCGGGTCCAGGCCGGTGGTCGGCTCGTCCAGGAAGATCAGCTCCGGCTCGCCGACCAGCGTCATCGCCAGGTCGAGCCGCCGGCGCATGCCGCCGGAGTAGGTGGAGGCGGGCTTCTTCGCCGCCTCGACGAGGTCGAACTGCTCCAGCAGCCGCGCGGTGCGGCGTCGTCCGTCCCGGCGGTCCAGGTGGGCGAGGTCCGCCATGAGCCGGAGGTTCTCCTCGCCGGTGAGCAGGTTGTCCACGGCGGAGAACTGGCCGGTGACGCCGATGGCCTCGCGGACGCCGGCCGGGTCGCGGGCGACGTCGTGGCCCGCGACCTCCGCCCGGCCGCCGTCGGCGGTGATGAGGGTGGACAGGATCTGCACGGTCGTGGTCTTGCCCGCGCCGTTGGGTCCGAGCAGGGCGAACACCGTGCCGGGCTCGACCCGCAGGTCGAGGCCGTCGAGCACGACGTGGTCCCCGTAGGACTTGCGCAGACCGGTGGCGGTGATCGCCATGGTCGTCTCCTTCTAGTCGGTGAGCAGCGGCAGGGACCGCACGCCGGTGAGGTTCGGCGAGGGCATGAACGTCGGCGGCCGGTCGGGGTCCGTGCGCAGCTTCGGGAAGCGGTCGAGCAGGACGTCCAGCGCGAGGCGGCCCTCCAGCCGGGCCAGCGGCGCGCCGAGGCAGAAGTGCACGCCGCGGCCGAAGCCCAGGTGGGGGTTGGGGTCGCGGGTGATGTCGAGGACGTCGGGGTTCGCGAACTGGCGCGGGTCCCGGTTGGCCGCGCCGACCCACAGCATCAGCAGCTGGTCGGCGGGGATCTCGACGCCGCCGAGCGTCTCGGGCTTGTTGGTGACCCGCGCGAGCACCGCGAACGGGGTGAGGAACCTCAGCGACTCCTCGATCGCGGCCGGGATCAGCGCGCGGTCGCGGCGGACCGCCTCGAACTGGTCCGGGTGCGCGTCCAGGGCCAGCACGGTGTTGCCGAGCAGCATGGTGGTGGTGATGTGGCCCGCCACCAGCAGGACGGCGGCGAAGTTCACCACCTGGGCGTCGGTCAGCCGCTCACCGTCCACTTCGGCCCGGACGAGGTCGTTGAGCAGGCCGGGTCGCGGCGTGCGGCGGCACTGCGCGGCGTGCTCGCCCAGGTAGTCCATCAGCGGCCGGATGGCCTCGACGCTGTCGCGCAGCTCCTCCCGCTGCTTGGCCTGGTCGTCCTTGAGCGAGAACTGGTTGGTGCTCTCGAACATCTTGTCGACCCACACCTTGAACAGGTCGCGGTCGCTGCTCGGCACGCCGAGCAGCTCGGCGATCACGATCACCGGCAGCGGGTAGGCGAGGTCGCGGACCAGCTCGAAGTCGTCGCCGCTGACGTCGTCGAGCAGTTCGCCGGTGAGCTCGGTGATGCGCGCTTCGAGGTCGGCGACGACCTTCGGCGTGAACGCGTGGCTGACCAGGCGGCGCAGTTGGCGGTGCTCCGGCGGGTCGATCTGGATGATGTTGCCCTCGGTCAGCGACGCGTCGTCCACCGGGAAGAGCCGCGTGGTGTCGGACGAGAACCGGGCCCAGTCGCCGAGGACCTCGACCGACTCGGGGTGGCCGTAGACGTTCCAGAAGCCGAGCTGCTCGTCGTACTCGACCACGTGCTCGGGTCGTTCTCCGCGCAGCCAGAACTGCTGCGGGTTGGTGTCCCACATTGTTGTTGTCCCCCAATGGTGTTGTGTTTACGCGCGGTGGATGACGATGTCCCCCAGGGAGGTGCGAGCGCGCACCTCGACCCGCTCCTCGGCTTCGCCCGGGGCGTCGGCGCTGGTCAGCTCGTTGCGCACGCGGCCGGTGACCGCGCGCACGTCGAGCCAGGCGGCCGTGCCCTCGCGGATGCCGACCTCCAGCTCGCCGGCCGAGGTCTCCATGACCACCGTGCCGCGCACGACCTCGTCGAGGCGGATGCGGCCGTTGGCGGTCTTGGCGTGCACGTCCCCGGCGGCGTGGCCGACGAAGATGTCGCCGTTGGCGGCGCCGATCCGCAGGTCGCCGGTGACCTCGCCGATCCGGGTCGAGCCGTTGGAGTTCTTCACGGTGCCGGAGCCGTCGAGCCGGTCGACGCGCAGCTCGCCCGAGCCGGTCGACAGCTCGGCGCGGCCGGTGATCGACTCGACCGCCACGTCGCCGTGGGAGGTGGAGGCCTTGAGCGCGGCCGTGCCCTGGAGCCTGATGTGGCCGGCGGAGGTCTTGAAGCGGCACTCGCCCAGCGCGCCCTCGGCGCGGAAGTCGGCGAGCGAGCCGTGCGCGACGACGTTCGAGCCGGTGGGCAGCCGCACCACCACGTCGACCGTGCCGGATTTGCCGAAGATGCTGCGGGACCGGGGTGTCTTGACGGTGAGGCGGCCGGCGGCGAAGTCGACCGAGGTGCCCTCGGCGGCCGTGACGTCCTTGGTGTTGTCCGCGTCGGCGGGGGCGACCTCGACCACGGTGTCGTCCCGGTCGGAGGCGGTGATGACGACGCTGCCGGCGACGACGTCGAGGTCGAGCGTGATGGTCTCGGGCGTGGCGAAAGAAGGCATGGCTGTCCCCTCGGAGTGGGTCTGGTCGGCGTTTGCGCTGGTGGCGGGCTGGTGCTGGTGCGGCTAGCGGACCCAGCCGGTGTAGCTCTGGCGCGCCGCGGAGCGGCCGGCCGGTCGACCGCCGTGCCCGAGCCCGGCCGCGGCGGCCCGCACCAGCCAGGCGTTGACGGAGACGCCTTCGCGGCTCGCGGCCTCCTCGACCCGGAGCTTCAGGTGCTCCGGCAGCCGCAGGTTGATCCGCGCGACCGCGCCCTCCTCGGGAACCACCGGTGGCAGCTCCATGGCATCATCCTGGCTCGGCGTGGCATCATCCGGCACCGAGACCACGAACTCGGGGTCACGGCCCCGCAGCCGCACGTCGACCGATCCGGGCGCGAGGTCGCGGGTGATCTCGTCCACGGCCGTGGAAAGGGCTTCCAGCAGCGTCAACCGCACCGCTGACTCCAGCGGGGCGACGAGTCGCTCGGCCAGTGCCCGTGCCTCCGCGCCGCCCGACTCGGCGGCGGTGGCGAGCTCCCGGCGGAGGTTGTCGACGTACGGCGTCAAGTCCATGGCACCACTATGGCACCACAGTGGTGCCAGTGCAAGTCCGGGTGGTGCCACGGCGGTGCGTGGTGGTTCCGGGCGCGTGGGCACTCGATCGGGTGAAAACACTTATCAATGAGACCAGTGGTCCATTTCGGAACGTGAGCGCGGCGCCGTGATCGTTTTTCGGTGTGTTCGCGTCGGGTGGAATAGCGCAGCTCTCGGCCGAGAGGGCAGGAATCGCCGAGGGACGTGATCGAATGCCGCTGTCATGGGGTCTGACCTGCGTACATACCTCGATCATCGATGATGATCCGTAATTTTGCGGACCTCGACCAGGGTGATGACTCGAACGGCCTGATCGGGCTATCCAGGTGGATGTGTAGTGAAGGGCATGACGGCTTCACATTCATCCGAGAATGCCTTGCCAAGGTGTCGGCCGTCGTGCAAGTCTTCCGCCCATGGATTTCCGCCCCCTGCCTGACGGGCAGTGGTCGCCGGTGCCCCACCTGCCCGGCATCCCCGAAGAACTCCGGCGCGAAGGCGCCTACCTGCCACCGCCGCTGCCCTCGGACCTGGCGCTGCCGGTGTCGACCTACCGCCGCTGCGCCGAGGCCGAGCACGCGCTCGGCCGGCTGGACGAGGCGGCCGACCGGTTGGGCGTGCGGCCCGCGCTCGTCCGGGCGACCCAGGTCCGCGACGCGAACAGCTCGGCCGGGTTGTCCGGTGTCGCCGTCGGTCTGCGCGAGACGTTCGCGGCGGACCTGCTGGCGTCGCAGGACGGGGCGCCGCCGACGGACAGCGCCGCGCCGTCGCAGCTGGTGGCGCCGTTCCTGCGGGCGTTCGACCACGGCCTGGCGCGGGTCCGCGACGGCGCCGCGGTCGACGCCGAGGTGGTCGGCGAGGTCGCCGCGATCATGACCGGCGGCACGCCCGGCCGCCGCCTGTCTGACGTGCTGCGCGACGCGCCCGGCCGGTTGGGCGTCAGCGACGCGCGGGCCTACCTGCTGACCGCGACCGGCGCGCACCTCGTGGCGCTGCTGGAGCAGTGGTCGACGTGGGTGCGCGAGGAGGACGAGCAGCCGCGGATCGCCAAGGTCGCGCTGGCGCACTACCAGCTGGAGGTGCTGCAACCGTTCCCCACGGCCAACGGGCACGTCGCGCGCACGTTCTCGACGTTGGAGATGGTGCGGTGCGGGCTGGTGCGCGACCAGGTGCTGCCGCTGTCCGCGTGGCTGGACACCGCGCTGGTCGAGTACCAGCGGCAGATCCGCGCCGTGGTCGACACCGGCCGGGTGGACCGCTGGGTCGAGTTCTTCGCCACGGCCGTCCGCGACCAGGCGTTGGCGCAGCTGCGGCTGATCGGCCACCTCGAGGCGCTGGCCGCGGACTACGCCGTCCGGTTGCCGCGCAAGGGGAAGCTGCCCCTGGTGGCGGCGGAGCTGGTCGGCTTCCCCGTCGTGGACAACCGGTCGCTGCGCACGCGCTACGGCGTTTCCGCGAAGGCCGCCACCGACCTCACCGCCCGCCTGGTCGAGCTGGGCGTGCTCGTCCCGTGGGAGTTCCTCGGCTACCGCCGGGTGTTCCTGTGCCGGGACGTGCTGCGCCTGCTGGCCGACCACCCCGACACCACCGCGTGACCACCGTTCGACCATCCGGAAAGAGATGCGACGACGCCGATGAGCGCACCCTCCGACGAACCGTCCCCCCGATGCCGCCGCGCCGGCTGCCGCAGGCAGCACTGCCGCCGCCGACGCCACCGCTCACCGGGCCTGCCGCGGGTCCGGCTCGTGCTCGGCCTGCTGATCCAGATCGGCGTCGCCCTGCTTCACTGGTTCCGCGACTGACTCCAGTCCGGCCACCAGGTCGCGCACGCGTTGCGCCGCGTCGTCGTCGGTCCCGATGAGCAGCGCGAGCGCGCGGTTGAACCGCCGGTGGGCGACGGCGCGGTCGCCGGCCAGCCACAGCGCCCGGCCGAGCGAGGTCAGGGCCCGCGCGCGTGCGGCGGTGTCGGCGAGGTCGGTGAAGAGCTTGTCCGCCCGGGACAGGTACTTGATCGCGGAGTCCGGCCGGTCGACCTCGATCATCAACTCGCCGAGGTGGGCCAGCGCCCGTGCGGCGCCGGGCCGGTCGTCGTGCAGCAGGTAGAACTCCAGCGCCTCGTCGGCGCACCCGATGACCTTGTGCAGCCGTCCCTCGGCGCGGTAGGTGGCGGCCAGGTCGTGCAACGCGCCGGCGGCGGCGTCCGGGTCGTCGTCGCGGAGGCGGTGGATCGCCAGTTCGCGCATGCCCGCGACGGCGGCGAGGCGGAGCGCTCCCCGCCCGCGTAAGTGCGCGGCGGCGCGGCGGAAGCCGGTGGCCAGCAACAGGGACGTGGGCAGCGCGGCGGCGAGTTCGGCGCCGACGTCGAGCAGGTCGCGCGACCACTTCTCGTCCACGTCGGAGGGCAGGGCCGGCCACACGTCGGCGAACAGCGCGACGGCGGCCTCGGGTTCGGCCAGCGCGGCGCGCAGGGTCGCCGGCAGCCCGTCCCGGTGCGCGTCGAACCAGTCGTGCCCGGTGGTCCGCAGTTCCCGGCGCAACCGCGCGACCTCGTGCCGTGGCTCGTCGCTCACCTCGTGCCGTCCTTCCGCGTCCCGTGCCGGACCGACCCCTGGTCTCATCGCCCCGCGCCGTCACTTGATCACGAGTGTCAACCAGACGGGTGAAACCGCACACCGCTGGAAGTGGCCGACTGTCGGCGGACCGGGTCACCCGTGCGCACCACGCACCGTCATCACCGCTGGGTGGGGACGATCTCGAAGAGGTCGTCGAACTGCATCGGCGCGAGTGCCGTCAGCGCGCCGCCGATGAACGCCGCCCCGGGCTGGAGCTCGCCGCCGAGGACGCGCGCGACGGTGGAGCGGTTGACGTCCATCGCCTTGGCCAGCGCGTAGTCCGAGCGGAACCCGGCGAGCCGTGCGGCTTTCGTGAAGACATCGGTGCGGAGCTTGATCGTGTACGGCATGGCCTGCCTCGTGTTGTGCACGCCCAACGCATGTTGTGAAGCCACAACGCTAGGCATTTCGTTTTGTTTGCGCAACTAACGTTGTGTGCGGACAACGTGCAGGTCAGCGGCTATCTGGGGGGAGTGCCCAACCAACGTTGCGTGCGCGCACGTAGCATGTCGGCGTGACCAAAGCCGAGAGTGCGGACTCGTCCTGGTCGGACTTCGTCCAGAAGCAGATGGACGACCGAGGGATGAGCACCGGAGAACTGACCGAGAAGACCGGCTTCGACCGGAGCCGGCTGACGGCGTGGCGGAAGGGTGAGCGCCCGAACCTGGACACCGCCCGCGTCGTCGCCAAGGCGTTCGGCCTGAGCCCGCTGGAAGTCATGGTGGCCGCGAAGCTGATCACCGCGGAGGAGGCGGAGCTGAAGGGCGTGTCCAGCCCTGATCCGGGTGCCCTGACCGATCAGCAACTGGTGGCCGAACTGGGCCGCCGCCTCAAGAACCGGCCCTGACCTGCGTTCGGCCCGTTGACGACCGGCCCGGAGCCACCTCCGGGCCGGTCGCGCGTGAGGCCGACGAACACGACGGACCGGAAGACCACGGCCGTGGGACAGCTTCAGGAACGACGCCTTGTCGTCGCCGGCGCGAGGGCTTGCCGCGGTGGGCGCCCGGGTACCCTTGCTCCGGCTGCGATCCCGGTGCTGCAAAGACGGGCGATCGGCCGGCGGCCACCGGGACTTCCCGCCGTCCGCGCCCGTACCAAGCCCGCGGGGGTCCTCTGTCACCTGACCGAGGACCTTCCGCTGGGACCCCGGCCGGCGCTCAGCGGTCGGTCGCGAATCCCTCGACGAAGTAGCTCACACCGGGGACCGGCGGTCCGCACTGGAGCAAGGCTCGGACGTGAGGCCAGACGTCCGACGAGACCGGGTAGCAGTGGGCGAACCAGAGATCGTCCGCCACGTCGAAGAACGGCCGCAGCCGGATCAGCCGCTCCCGCGTGACGGCAAACTCGCTGACCCGCTCCTCCGTCCGGTCCGAGTAGCCGACCAACGCCCATCTCGTGTTGTCACCGTTCGCGTACCTGTGCGGGTCGACTCTCACCGGTCCAGTCTGTCCGGCCCGACGAACTGCGCCAACCGGGTTCGCGGAAGGGCAGGCCCCGACTGACGGCGACCGCCGGGGAAAAGATCAGGCCCCGGCCGCGTTGCCGCTGGCCAGGGCCTGATTCACCCGGCGAAAGGTGAGTGCCCCCGGCAGGATTCGAACCTGCGACACACGGTTTAGGAAGGCGCGTGGCCCAACTCTGCGGTCACATCCCCTGACCTGCACCGAAGCGGCACCCCGTCGCCCACTTCCACGGGGCCATTTCGCAGTGGCTTCGCGTTTCGCGCTGAGGGCTCCCAGACGGCCCGACCCTGCTCGATGGCAAGACGGCGAAGCCGTCGCGGCAGTCGATCGCCGTGCCCAGCCCACCCTAGCGCGTGACCGCGCGATCGTCCCGACCGGCGACCCTCGGGACTCCTCGGCCTTCAGCTCGCCATCACCTCGCGCGCCGCCTCCGGACCATGTGCACCGGACTCCGCGCACGGCCGACGGGCGGAGCGAAGCGGGAGCCCGGCGTGCCGTGATGTGAGGAGTCGGTGCCAACGTGCGTCCAGCCCTCCCGCGCGCCGCGGCAGGCGGCGCGCCTTGATCCTGTAGAGCCAAATTCGGCAGAATAAGCAACTTGAAATCTAAACCGGCATCTAGCCTTTTCCGTGACGGGCGGCATTCGTGAGTGTGTCAGAGATTGTGAGGCTTATCCTCTTCACTGTGAATGTCAGTTAGAACCTTCCCGGCAACGGACTAACTGGTAATGTCGAGGGCGTATGCTTTTGAGTTTTTGTTGTACTAGCTATACCTCGTCAAGTGTCGATAGTTCGAGGCGGTCGAAAATGGAGTCGTAATCTTCGGGCTGCAAAGCCCATCGATACGCTGGATGTATTTCCCAATCAAACCCGAAGTCCACGAACTCGTCTTGAAGGTAACGCTGTTCCTCGAAGTATTTCCGTACGATTCCGTTAGTCGTTTCGCGGCGACCGGTCAAGAAGTTGATGCGATACAGAAATATTGCAAGCTCCTTTGTTGTTGCCACTCTCCCTGTTTTGAATGTGAACTTGCCTTGCTCTTGAATGTTGTCCAACTTCTTGTATAGGTCTGCGGTGGTATACACGTAGCCAGCTTTGGCTGTCTTCTCCTTTACCGTCGGGCGCATGTTCAATATCAAGCGCTTAATGTCGGGGAGTTCCGACCGGAACTCGTTGACGGTGTCTTGAATACGCCCCTGGGAGTACTCCTCGAAAATTGTCTGAAAGTCTTCCGTGTAGATCTTGCTATGCCCGTTCACGTGTGCTTTTCTTGCGGCTAGTGTGCACAGTTTGACCAGGTCTCGAGGCCGCTTGCGTATCAGAGACATAAGAACGCGATGTATGGGCGCGTTTCGCCAATGACCTTGTCCTCGAAAAAGTTCGTCCATCACCGGATTAAGTGAAGACGCAAGCTCACGTTGACTTGATTGTCGCAGTCTATCGTAACTGGGATTCCTGCCAAAAAATGTTTCGATGCGTTTGACCAACAAGGCGAAGATTTCATGGTTCGTCCATGACTGCCAGATCACGGAGCCTTCGATTTTGTCTGTGGATTCATCTGATGTGCGGACAAGAAAGTAGACATCCGAGCGAAGGCTTATTCTAAAACGGAGCTTATCGCGCTCGTCGTTCACCATATCTCGTGCAGCATTTAGTAACGCGGAGATTCTGTGCACGTCCGCTTTTCGGCCCTCCCAGCCCCTGTCGAGATCGTCGATAAAGACGGAGATCTGGCTAGTTGTCATGAACTCTGTAGAGAAATTCCGCTGAGTCGAAATAGGTGAGTCCGGACTCATTCGAATCGCGGCCTGCAAACCTGAGACTGTCGATTCGGCGTTTCGCACTTCTGCGACCGCGAGCGAAGTCGATATTCCCAGTTCCTGCGCTGCGCGCTTGGCTATTACCTCGCGTAGGCCGATTTTCCAAACTCGAATCGCAGTGAGAAAATCGTTTGTCCCCTTGGCTATATCGGCGACATCATCTGGTTTTATCTCGACAGTTAGCCTTGCTTTCTCGCGATTCTCTGCTACCGCCACTCTGAACAGCGCGGACTTGCCAATCCCTTTGTGTCCAACCAGAACACGGAGCGGCAAGTTGGTTGCTACTTGATCGTATGTTGCCGACTTGAAGTAGTATTCGCGCAAGCGCTGTGGAGTTTCATCTTCTGCGGCTTCATGCCCGAAGAGCTTCTGAATCTCTTCTTCACCGAAGTCAAGTGTCACCTGTGCCCCCCCGGGGTGGTATCTTTGGGTGAGGTAGCGTAGCACCTGCTGGGTGGAGAGTAAAGGATTGCAGGTTGAAATTTCTACGGGTGACACTCAAAGTGATTGCAGTCGGCGCACTCTCGCTTGCCTTATTGATAATTGTCGTTATTCTCGTATGGAAAATGCCAGAGATCGTCGCAGGGGAACGATTGGGGCGGTTGTCGGATGCCGAACAACTAAAGGCGTTAAATGACGCAAGAGTGCCGATTGTGGCATCTATTGCGGGGGTTGGCGCCGGGGTGGGTGCAATTTATGCGGCTCGTACGTATTCGCTGAATAAAGTATCCGCACATGCAGATCGCTATGCGAAAGCGGTTGAGCAATTGGCTAGCGAGAAACTGGAAGTCAGAGTAGGTGGTGTGTATGCGCTTGAGTCTGTGGCAAAGGTATTATCGCGGGATACTTCGCCAGTAGCGGACGTTCTTTCTGCTTTCGTACGTGCGGCTAGTGTGCGAGACTCCGGAGATTCCGACTCCGATATTCATGCTGCGGTAAATGTCTTGTCGCGAGGACTGCTTGCCCGACAGTCAGTTGACTTGACAAAGGGGCGATTTGTGGAAATTCGACTAAGTGGGAACACGTTCGCGGGGGCGAATATCGCTGAAGGTGACTTCAGTATGTCGCGTCTGGTCAAGGTTTCTTTCAAGTCTGCTAACCTCCACCTTGTGGACTTTACTGGAGCGAATTTGGAAAAGGTCTCATTTGCTGAGGCGGATTTAAGTGGTGCCGATTTTCGAGGAGCAGTGGTAAAGGATTGCTCCTTTAAGAATGCTAATATGGAAGAATGTCGCGGACTGGGGGCGTAATGAATTTGCTGGCGTGTTAGCATGTGCGCCGCTCAGTCTCCTTTGAGGCTGTGTATCCTGGTAGGCTGGGGTTCGGGCCCTACTCGGATAGTGAGACTTGTTAGAGGTAATTCCATGCATGTCCCGGGCATGGAGCCCCTTGATGATTAAGCCGCGAGCATCGCAAAGATCGCGTCTCGGTGCCGGGTTTGGCTCTATGGTCTGTAACTTGCGGTTCCAACCGGCTATTGTGGCCCTATGGAAAACGCAGTCCGCGGGTACGCTCTGGCCCGAGAGTGTCTGGAGCTTGCGCTTCCACGCCGATGGGCGCATGTCCAAGGTGTAGCGCGCAGGGCGCGCAGTCTGGCACAGATGTTCCCCCCGGAAGATGTTGACTATCTTATTGCCGCTGCCGTCCTCCATGACATTGGTTACTCGCCCAATCTTGCGCTGACCGGCTTTCACCCGCTCGATGGAGCTCGCTATCTCGAACAGCTAGGTCTTCCGCGACGGTTGTGCGCACTCGTCGCCCATCACTCGTGTGCCTGCCTGGAGGCTGAGTTGCGCGGCATGTCGGCAGAGCTGGCTTTGTGGGAGGATGAGCGATCCGCTGTGCGTGATGCGCTTTGGTGGGCCGACATGACAACCACGCCGGACGGCGGACTTACGAACTTGGTCGATAGGATCGACGAAATCCAGAGGCGCTACGGAGCGGAGGATCTGGTGACCTTCTTCATTCGGCAGGCGACGCCTGAACTGGTAGCTGCGGTCGACCGGACTCAGGAGCGGCTACGCGCGGCGGGCCTCGGTCACTTGGTGAAGTAGGGAGGGGTCCGGTTCGCGAAGCCGTGTTCGATCCGGAGTCGGATCGACGGGTGGATGTTGAGCGTCGCTAGGTCTTCGCGGGCTACCCAGTGGACTTCGCTGGACTCGTTGCTTGTGCGCAGCGCGCCTCCGATGGGCTGAGCGCGGAAGCAGATGGAGAATTCTTGGCGGACTTCGCCGTCTGTGTAGGCGATGACGTGGGCCGGGTCGGAGTAGATGCCGATGAGGTCGGTGGGGTCTACGTCGATGCCGGTCTCTTCCTTGACCTCTCGGATGACGGTGTGGCCGATGGTCTCGCCTACGTCTTGTGCGCCTCCGGGGATGGAGTAGAGGTCGTTGTCGGTGCGGCGGATCATGAGTAGGCGGCCCTGGTCGTCTTGGACGAACGCGGTCACCGCGACGACGATGTTGGTCGCTTTGGGGGCGTTCGGGTCGTTGTAGTGATCGGTGCGCGCCATGTCGTCCTGCCTACCACTTGGGTGGCTTGGCGTCGTCCCAGACGCCTTGGAAGCTCTCAGCGTACGTCTCGAAGAGGTCGCCTCCGGAGAGGCGGCGCAGGTGTAGGACCGGGGCGTGGGCTGCCATGAAGCCGTGGACGTGGGTGTTGACGAGCATCTCGTCGTCGAAGCGGTAGATCGAGTTGTAGAGCGTGGTGCGGTGGCAGCGGATCTCGGCGTGGCCGGTGTCGGCCAGTGGCTTGAAGAACGCGAGGGCGTTGCGGATCTTGGCGGCGAGGGTGCCCTTGCCGATGCCTTCTTCCTCGCTGCGGCGGGCTACCTCGCGGCTGGCCGGGTCGCCGAGGAGTAGGCGGATCTTGACGCCTGCCTCGGCCTTCTGGCGGAAGGTCCTGATCAGGCTCGGGTTGTCGGTCAGGAACATGCCCGAGTAGATCAGGATCGAGATGTTCAGGCGAGCCTGGTCGACCAGGTGGGTCCACTGCTCTTGGGGGACGGAGTGGCGGTGCGGGTAGACCTGCACGACCTCCGACTGGGTGATCTCCTTCTTGGCGTCCGGGGCGAGTGCGTTGGGCCAGAGGTAGGTCTCGGCCTCCCTGACCATCGCGGCGATGGTTCGGCGGTGGCGGGGGTACGGGGTCCGGTCGAGGTTGATCCAGCGTTCGACCGTCTTGGGGTCTACACCGGTGGCTTTGGACACCTGGTTGAGGTCGAAACCGTTGCGCAGCAACGAGTCTCGTAGGCGTTGGTTCGGCATGACCCCCCCTGTGGAACGAGTTGGGACGTCTTCAATATAGCAAGGACGTCTGTAGATGTCCGGCCATGCGGTGCTGACGTCCCGCATTTCTGCCGAGAGTGGTTGGTGTCAAAGTGCCGGACAGTGGGTCCGGCCGACGCTGACGACAGGAGATCGGCTGTGGCGATCACGGGTGGGAGCAGGCTCCCCACGTCGCACGACTTCGTGTTCCCGCGTGGTGCGCTGGTGATGGGTGTGGAACCGGTGCTGAGGTTCCAGTCCGCCGAGGAGCGGGCGAAAGGGCTGCCGGTCCAGCAGGAGACGGACAAGGAGACCGGCCTGCTGGTGTGGTCGGTCCTGGTGATCGACCAGGCGGCGGAGCGGAAGACGGACGCGGCGGTGACGGTGAAGATCGCGGCTCCTCACCAGCCGGTTCCACCGGAGGCGATTCCGGGGACGGACGTTCGGCCGGTGGTGTTCGAGGGGCTGACGGTGACGCCGTGGATTGACGACAAGGCGTGCCGGGGGAGTCACGGCGGTGAGCGTCACCGGTGCCGGGCGAAGCTCGGGTACAGCTTGCGCGCGTCCGGCATGAAGCCGGTCGTCGTCAAGGCCACCTCCAAGGCCGCGTGACCTCGGTGGCGGACATGGTGCGTCTTCATGTGACCGCTGACCTGCCTATCCGGGTCGAGCCGCTGGCATTCGCGGGGAGAGTGGAGTTCCGGCTCGGCAACGCGTTCCCTGCGGTGCTGGTTGTGGACGGCGATGCGCTGCCGCGTCTGGCGCAGGCGGTTGCCGAGGGGCAAGCCGCGTTGGGCACGGCGCCTGGGCTTGGGGGTGCGTGATGGCTCAGCAGAAGAAGGCTGACCCGTGGGAGTACGCACGGGCGGCGACGACGCTGAAGCAGGCGCATGAAGTCGTCGGGAAGTTGATGCCTGCGCCGGATGCGTCACCGCAGGTTCGACGGGAGTTCTACCTGCGGTCGGCCGAGGTGTACGCGCGGGTCGCGGAGGTTGATCGGGGTCATCACCACGAGGCGCTGTATTGGGCGAAGCGCGAGCGTGCCAAGGCTGAGGGGGTTGAGTCGGATGAGCGTTGATCAGGCTGTGGAGCGGACTCGTCGTCGGTCCAACGGTGTCGCGGGCGGCCTGGCCCTAGTGGTGCGGGGCGGGTTGCCTTTGGAGCGGTTGTCCGATGCCGGGTACACGCCGCTGATGTTCGAGGCGGTGATGCGCCACCTCGTCGGCGACCCACACGGGGAGTGGTCGTTGCGCTCGTTGGCGCGGTTGGTGCGGATGCCGTACACGGCGGTGCGTCACATCTGCCGTGACCTTGTCGAGCTGGGGCATGTGATCGTGCGAGTGGGACCGCAGGCCGGTGCGGGTCGGCCGGCCCACTTGCACCGGCTGTCGCCGGAAGGGCTTGCCTACTGGGGTGGCCCGGTAGTGGCGCACGACTGGTTGCGTGACGCGGACGCGTGGCGTGATCTCCGGCTGACGCCGGTGATGGGGTCGCGCCTGTCGGCTGAGGATCGGACGCGGGGCGAAGTCGTGGGCTACTCGTTCCCGGTGTTGTACCGGGTGGCGGACGCGCTGGTGCTGGTGCCGTCGCGGGAGTGGAGCGTCACGGACCTGGTGACGGCGGCGGGGGCGGATGCGGAGATGGTGCGTCTGGCCTGTCTGGACCTGGTCGCGGCCGGACATGCCATGGCCCACGAGTGGCGGGAAGACGGCGGGGAGGGGCGTGAGGAGACGCGGTTCAAGATCTCCCTCGCTGGGCTGGTGGGCCCTACCCCCGGATGCTGGACACGGGGTTATGCGGCGTGGGTCAGCGTAGCCGGTGTCGGGGTGAGGCTGTTCTCGTAGTTGATCGGGGACTTGTGGCCGAGGTGGGAGTGGCGTCGTCGGGTGTTGTAGCGGTGTGCCCAGCCGAACGCGGCCAGGCGTGCTTCCCTTGCGCTGCCCCAGTTCGGTGCGCCTTGGAGGGTTTCGCGTTTGAAGGAGGCGTTGAGGCTTTCGGCGGAAGCGTTGTCCGCGGAGCTGCCGACGGCGCCCATGGATCGGGTCACTCCGGCGGCGTGGCAGGCATCGGCGAAGGCCCGGGCGCGGTATTGCGCCCCGTGGTCGCTGTGGAACAGCGCCCCGGCCAGGCTGCCGCGTGTGCGTTCGGCCGCGTGCAGGGCGTCGAGGACGAGGTCGGTGCGCATGTGGTCGGCGACGGCCCAGCCGACCAGGCGG
>NZ_JAJHUO010000021.1:0-186607 GCF_020859565.1 Saccharothrix luteola
CCTGACCGAACTCCCAGCGATCATCCGCATCGTGACCAGCCTCGAGTACTACCGCCTCGGCTGGTGACCAACTTCTGAATAACGCTCTAGGACTCTCGCACCGCGAACGTAGGACTCTCGCGTCACTCTCACGGACCTGAGCGTTCGACACACGGGACCTGAGTGTTCGACACGCCCGACCCGAACGTTCGACACACGGGACCTGAGTGTTCGACACGCGGGACCCGAACGTTCGACACGCGGGCGGTGTGAGGTGTGGCCGTTTGTGGGTGATCCGGACCGGAGGGGCGTGAGCGGCGGATAAGGTCTGCGGCGATGTCCTTCGCCAGCCCGCTGTTCCTGTGGTTCTTCCTCCCGGTCGTGCTCGCGGCCGTCCTCGTCACGCCCAGGAACTGGCGCAACGGCGTCGTCGCCGTGGCGAGCCTGCTGTTCTACGTCTCCGGCGCGGGCGGCACGACGCTGTTGCTGCTCGCCTGCATGGCGGTCAACTACCTGGCCGGGCGGCGCCTGGAGCCGGGCGCGCCGGGCGACCGCAGGCTGGTCCTGGTCGGCTCGATCGCGCTCAACCTCGGCGTGCTGCTGATCTGGAAGTACGCCGGGTTCGCCACGGGGCAGTTGCACGACATCGCCGCCGTCGTCGGCGCCGACCTGCCGGTGATCGAGCTCGCGCTCCCGATCGGCATCTCCTTCTACACGTTCCACCACATCTCGTACGTGGTCGACGTGTACCGCGGCGAACGCCCCGCCCTGCGCGAGCCGGTCGCCTTCGTCACCTACATCGCGATGTTCCCGCAACTCGTCGCCGGTCCGATCGTGCGGTTCCGCGAGATCGCCGACCAGCTGCCGCAGCCCCGCCTGCACCGCTGGGACGACGTCGCGGCCGGCTTCCCCCGCTTCGCCCTCGGCCTGTGCAAGAAGGTGATCATCGCCGACTCGCTCGCGCCGATGGTCGACGCCTGCTTCGCCACCCCGGCCGACGAGATGACCACGTCGATCGCCTGGCTCGGCGCGATCGGCTACACGCTCCAGCTCTACTTCGACTTCTCCGGCTACTCCGACATGGCCATCGGCCTGGGCCGGATGCTGGGCTTCCGGCTGCCGGAGAACTTCGCCCGCCCGTACTCGTCGGTCACGATCACCGACTTCTGGCGCCGCTGGCACATGTCGCTGTCGCGCTGGTTCCGCGACTACGTCTACATCCCGCTCGGCGGCAACCGCGGCGGCGTGCTGCAGACCTACCGCAACCTGTCGATCGTTTTCGTGCTCACCGGTTTCTGGCACGGCGCCAACTGGACGTTCCTGGTGTGGGGTTTGTTCCACGGCGGGCTGCTCGTGCTGGAGCGCCGATTCGGCTGGGATTCGACGCCTGCCGCCACCCGCACCCGAATTGCCCGCCGGGTCCTGACCATGCTCCTGGTGGTAATCGGCTGGGTGTTCTTCCGCTCCGCCGATCTCGGTACGGCGTTCACAATCATCGGCCACATGTTGTTGCCGGATCTCAGCGGGTTGACCGACGCCGTCGCGGCCGCGGCGACCAATCAGCGCATTGTGCTGCTGGTGCTCGCGCTGGCGATTGTCGCAATGCCCGATCACCCGGTGAGCGGGCCTTACCTGGAGTCTTCCCGGGACCGGATCGCCACCGCCGCCAGGGTCTCGCTGATGACGGTCGGCGTCGGCTACGCGGCGATCCTCGTCGCGAGCGGCACGTTCAGCCCGTTCCTCTACTACCAGTTCTGAAGATCGCCCCACCACGGGCCGCGAAGATCGACAAGCGGGCGATGTTCAACAATTGACTCACCAACCGGCTCGAGGCCGTCGGCGACCGCAGGAACGCGCTGGCCCGGTCGGACCAGCCGTCCGTGCCCAATGGTGGTCGCGGTCGACGTAGGGTAGGCGAGGATTGCTCACGCCGAGTCACCTACCGTCAACTGTCAAGAATAAGTGGGCGATTTTTCGCCGTTGCAACTACTTTATGTAACCGACCTGCTCCGTTCGGGTACACAGTGTGGTAGGACAGAGATTGCACATCCGGCAGCTTCTACCGTGCTAACCGAGGGAATTGTTACTTCGGGTGGGGGTAACGTGACTCACTCATCGGGGCCGACCAACCTGGGGGAGTTGTGACTTCCGGGGGGACCATCCGCGCGCTCGTGGGCAACCGCGAGTTCCGCGGCATGTGGATCGGCTCGACGGTGTCCACCGTGGGCGATCAACTCGCGGCGGTCGCGCTCTCCCTGTTGGTGTTCGAGCGCACCCAATCCGCCGCGTGGACCGCCCTCACGTGGTCGTTGACGCTGTTCCCGCCGCTGGTCTCGGGCCCGCTGCTGGGCTGGGTCGCGGACCGGTTCCCCCGCCGCACGGTGATGGTGTGGTGCGCGTGGCTGCAAGCCGCCCTGGTCGGTCTGATGGCCATTCCCGGCACGCCGCTGTGGCTGATGATCGTGCTGCTGGTCGTCGTGCTGATGATCTCTTCGCCGTTCCTGGCGGCGCAGGAGGCGAGCCTGCCCCACGTGCTGCCGGACAAGCGCTACGACGACGGCGTGGCGTTGTTCGGCACGTCGGTGGACGTCGCCCAGATGGTCGGCCTGGCCGCCGCGGGCTTCCTCGTCACGAACGCCGGCGCCGGCGTCGCGCTCGCGATCGACGCGGCCTCGTTCGTGTGGGTGGCGATCCTGGTGCAGCTGTCGGTCAAGCACCGGCCGGCCGCCGACCCGCGCGGCGCGAAGCGGGAGCCCGATCCCGAAGCCCCGAAGAGGGCGTTCACGCTCCTGGTCACGGAACCGCGGCTGCGCAGCCTGATGGGCATGCGCCTGCTCGCCGGCCTCGCGATGGTCCCCGAGGGACTCGCCGTGCCCCTGGCGGCGAGTCTGGACGCGGTGTGGGCCGTCGGCCTGATCCTGGCCATCGAGCCCGCCGCCAACGTCCTCGGCGTGGCCGTGCTGTTCCGGTTGGTGCGTGATCCGGCGAAACGCGAGCGGCTGATCGGTCCGCTCGCCATACTGTCCTTGGCCCCACTGGTCATGTTCGCGTTGCACCCGAACCTGACCTGGACCATCGCACTACTGGTGATCGCCGGTATGGCCGGCGCGTACCACACGCCCGCTCGCTCGGCGTGGATGCGCATCCTGCCCGACGCCTACCGCGGTCGCGCGTACGGCATCGGCCGTGCCGCTCTGCGCTCGTCGCAGGGCGGCGGGATGGCGTTGGCCGGTGTCGTGGCGCACTCGATCGGCTCGGTGACCGCGACGATCGCGGGTGCAGGCGGCATCGGGCTGTTGCTCGCCACGCAGGCGACCGTAGCCTGGCGACGGGCCCGCACCCGGAACGATCCGAAAGCGGTGGCGATCTGAAACGGACTCATCACATATCGCGATTGTCAAACATGAAGGACCCCTCGGCTGCGGCCCGCTAGCCCGCGGGCACGTACGGTGAACATTCGGTCCGGGATGGAGGGAGCGGCTCACATGTCGCGGTTGCGCATGGCGAACACCTCCTCAGTGCGCATCTCGGGCACGGACGTGCCGCTGCGAACGGCGTTCGCCACGCGGCGCCGGGCAGAGGGTAGGGGGTCGTGGTGAAGAACAGTTTGACTGACCAGAAGGCCTCTGGGGCAGTCGGCCGGCCCTCGATTCGCAACTGGGATCTGTGGACGTTGCGACCGGCCGCGCTGGCGTACTTCTTCTTCATCGAATCGGCGGTGGCGGCTGCCGCCATTTGGCTGCTCACCGGCCTCGACTCGGTCTCGAACGCCGACTGGCTCAGATTCGGCGCGGTGATGTTCGCCATCACCGTGCACCTGATGATCGTGCGTCGGGCCGAGGAGTCGCGCCGCAACGAGTCGGCCGGCCCGCACATCGACCTGACCTCGGTCTGGACGTTCGCCGCCGCCATCGCGCTGCCCGGCGCGCTGGCGGTGCTGGCCACGATCTGGATGCGGATCCTGATCCAGCCGATCGCGCGACGCCAGCCGTACCGGTTCGTGTTCAGCTCCGCGAGCATCCTCGGCGGCACCATGCTGGCCTGGGCCGTGGTGCACCTGTCCGGCACGTCGCTGCTGGCCACCGGCAGCATCCCGACCGACCTGGGCCTCGTGCTCGTGCTCATCGTGGCCGGGGTGGTCAACTGGGGCGCGCAGGGCATGAACATCGCCGTCGCGTTGAAGATCGTCACCCCGCACACCCGCATCCAGGAGTTCCTGGGCTCGCGCGCGGACAACATGCTGGAGCTGAGCACGCTCGGCGCGGGTGCCATGCTCGGCATGCTGATGACCACCCACTGGGTGGGTCCGCTGCTGCTGGTCTTCCCGGTGATCCTGGTGAACTCGCTGCTCTACCACGCCGCGCAAAGGCGGGCGCACCTCGAACGGCTGCTGCGCGAGCAGGAGCAGCTGCAGGCGCGGCTGGCCGAGGACGCGCACACCGACTACCGGACCGGCCTGCTCAACACCAACGGCCTCGCCGAGTACGGGGGCAGGCTCACCGACCGCTGCCGCCACGACAACCAGCCGGTGACCGTGCTGGCCATCGACCTGGACCACTTCAAGCGGATCAACGACACCTGGGGCCACCCGGCGGGCAACGCCGTGCTGGCCGAGGTGGGCCGGATCCTGCGGGAGAAGCTGCGGCCGGGCGACGTGGCCGGGCGCGACGGCGGCGAGGAGTTCGTCGTGGTGCTCGCCGACACGGGCCTGGCCCAGGGCACGGCCATCGCCGAACGGGTGCGCGAGGCGATCGGCGAGATGTCCGTGATGACCACCGACAAGCACCGCAACACCGTCACCCTGCGCGGCCGGAACCTCCCACTGACGGCGGACGGGCCGGACGTGCGCGCCATCTCGGCGTCCATCGGCGTGGCCGTGCTGCCGGACAACGGCGACTGCCTGATGGACGCGCAGCACTGCGCCGACGCCGCGCTCTACGCGGCCAAGGAGAACGGGCGCAACCAGGTGCGGGTCGCCGGCGGCGAGATCCGGCTGCTGCCCGCGCCGCGGGGCGACCAGCCGGTGGCCGAGGGCGCCGCGGACCAGTCGGCCGCCGCCGAGGTCACCCGCACCGCGTAAGTCCCCCACCTGCCGGCCGCGACCGGCGCTCGGCGCACGGGCGTGGCGGGCGTGACGACGCGGGACCGGACAGCCGGGAGCACGACCGGGCCCGCCACCGCAGCCGCGGTGGTCGGCCGACGTGGTCGTCCTGCTTCGCATGGCACCTGTCGTCTCCGCACGGCCCGCGTCCGGCGACCGGGCCTCCGGTGCCCCCTACGACCGCGAGTACCCACTCGCGGGGCATCCCAAACGTGTTACTGGACTCTTTCCCTCTTGCGGCTCATGAGGCGGCAGACCAGGTAGATGAAGAACGAGACCGCGGTGACGAACGCGCTCACCGGCATGCCTGGCGCGAGCGACAGGATCATCCCGCCCAGCACGGACACCTCGGCGAACACCACGGCCAGCACCGTGGCCCGCAGCGGGCTCGCGGTGACCCTGGTCGCCGCCGCCGCGGGCGTGATCATCAGCGACAGCACGAGCAGCGCGCCCACCAGCTGCACGCTCAACGCCGTCGCCACGCCCACCAGCACCGCGAACACCACCGACAGGGCCCGCACCGGCACACCGCGCGCCACGGCCACGGCGGCGTCCACGCTGGCGAAGTGCAGCGGACGGTAGATGACCGCGAGCACCGCCAGCACGGCGACCGACGCGCCGATGAGCAGCCACAGGTCGGTCGACCCGACGCTGACCACCTGACCGGTCAGCAGGCCGAACTTGTTCGCCGCACGCCCGTTGTAGAGGGCCAGGAACAGCACGCCGAGGCCGAGGCCGAACGCCAGGATCGCGCCGATCACCGAGTCGCGGTCCGAGTCGCGCGTGCTGAGCAGGCCGAGCAGCAGCGCGGCGACGACCGAACCGGCCAGCGCGCCGTACCCGACGCCGACGCCGAGCAGCAGGGCCGCCGCGCCGCCGGTGAACGCCAGCTCGCTCGTGCCGTGCACCGCGAACGCCATCTTGCGCGTCACCACGAGGGGGCCGAGCAGCCCCGCCACCAGCCCGAGCACGGCGCCCGCGACGAGCATCGGCTGGACGTAGCGCAACAGGTCCAGCGTCTGCCCGATGTCGAAGAAGTTCTCCATCAGTCCTTCACTCCGCCACGTGGTGCGGCTCGTCCTCGCACACGTGCTGCGCGCCGACCACGTGGATCTGGTCGCGCACGCGGACCACTTCGACGTTCGTGCGGTACAGCTCGGTCAACGTCCGCGAGGTCATCACCTCGGCGGGCGGGCCGATCCGGAACCGGCCCTCGACCAGGTACAGCACCCGGTCGACCAGCGGCAGGATCGGGTTGATCTCGTGGGTCACGAACAGCACGGCCGTGCCCTCGGCCCGGCGCCGGGCGTCGATCAGGTCGCTGACCACGCGCTGGTGCGCGAGGTCGAGCGAGAGCAGCGGCTCGTCGCACAGCAGCACCTCGGGGTCGCCGACCAGGGCCTGCGCCACCCGCAGCCGCTGCTGCTCGCCGCCGGAGAGCAGGCCGACGGGCTCGTCGGCGTACCTCGTCGCGCCGACGGACTCCAGCGCCGCGTCCACCCGGGCCCGGCGTTCGCGGCGGGTGCGCCAGCCGACGCCCCAGCCGTGCCCGTCCAGGCCGAACCCGACCAGGTCACGGCCGCGCAGCGCGAGGCTCGAGTCGATCGCCCGCTGCTGCGGGATGTAGCCGATGCGCCGGTTGCCGCCCGCGACCCGGACCGTGCCCGCGGACAGCGGTTGCAGGCCGAGCAGCACCCGGATGAGGCTGGTCTTGCCCGAGCCGTTCGGCCCGAGCACGGCCACGAACTCGCCGGGGGCGACGTCCAGGTCCAGGCCGTCCCACAGCACGCGGTCGCCGTAGGACAGCCGCGCGCCGCGCAACGCGACCGCCGCGCGCGTGGACCTGTCCGCCACCTGAGCCGTCCCGCCCGACAACGTCATGCGCCGAGCGCTCCCACCAGCGAGTCGACCTGCTTCGTCATCCAATCAAGGTAACCCGTGACGCCTTCCGGCAGCGTCTCGGTCACCTCGGCGATCGGCACGCCCGCCGCCTTGGCCTGGTCGACCACCTGCCGCGTGCCCGCGTTCTCCGTCTGCGCGTTGTTGACCAGCGCGGCGACCTGCTTCTGCTCGATCAGGCGGATGACGTCGGCGAGCGCGGCGGCGGGGATGTCGGTCTCGTTCTCCACGGCCTCGCTGAACGACTCCGGCGTGACGTCCTCGACGCCCGCGGTGTCGAGCAGGTAGTGCGCCACCGGCTCGGTCGCGACCACCTTCTTGCCCGCGCCCTTGCCCTCGACGCGCTGCTCCAGCTCGGTCAGCTTGGTCGTGAAGTCCTCGGCGTTGGCCTCGAAGGTCGACTTCTTGTCCGGCGCGATCGCGCCGAGGTCGGCGGCGGCCTGGTCGGCGACCTTGCGGACGGTCTCGAAGTCGTACCAGACGTGCTCGTTGACGGCGTGGTCGTGGTGCTCCTCGCCCTCCGGCTCGGCCGACGTCTCGGGCTCCTCGTGCTCGGAGGCCTTGCCGGACACCGGGAACGCCTCGATCTTCTTCGCGCCCTCGGTCTCGGGGCCGAGCAGGGTGGCGAAGAAGTCGTCGTAGCCGCCGCCGTTGAAGATGACGAGCTTGGCGTCGCGCACCGCGGCCAGGTCGGACGGCTTGCTCTCGTAGGAGTGCGGGTCGCCGGACGGGTCGTCGATGATGGCGCTGACCTGCACGGCGTCGCCGCCGACGGCCTTGACCACGCTGCCCCACACGTTGGTGGAGGCGACGACCTTGATCGCGCCGTCGTTCGCGGCGGGGGTGTCCTGGGCACCGCAAGCGGTGAGGGCGACGGCGGTCGCGGCGGCCACCGCGCCGAGCAACACGTTGCGGACAGTCATCAGAGCACTCCTCGACAGGCGGACGCACAGGCAATGGAAACCGTTGTCGAGTTCAGTTTAGAACGCTCCGCTACCGACACGCCCACCGACCGGGTGTTTTACATGCCACAGGGGCCACTTCACCGTCGCGCGGGAGGTGGCCCCTGTGGCTCGAAGATCGTCAGTCGGTCAGGCGGTGGCCGGACTCCGGGTGGAACAGGTGGACCTCGCCGGCGTCACGCACGGCGACCTTGACGGTCTGGCCCAGGGTCGGCGGCGTGCGGCCGTCGACGCGGACCACGAACCGCTCGGGCACGTCGCCGATGCGGACAGAGCCGTGCATGAGCGCGTCCGCGCCCAGCTCCTCGACCAGCTCGACGGTCATGTCCATGCCCTGCTCCGAGGAGCTGACCAGGGCCAGCGACTCGGGCCGGATGCCGAACGTGACCTCGGACAGGCCCTCGCCCGCCGCCTTGTCCAGCGCGCGGCGCTCCAGCGGCACCACGATGCCGTCGAGCTTCGCGCCCTCCGACGTCAGCGGCACGGTCTTGAGGTTCATCGCGGGCGAGCCCATGAAGCCGGCGACGAACGCGTTGGCCGGCTTGTCGTACAGGGCGCGCGGGGTGTCGCACTGCTGGAGCAGGCCGTCCTTGAGCACGGCGACCCGGTGGCCCATGGTCATGGCCTCGACCTGGTCGTGCGTGACGTAGATCGTGGTGGTGTCCAGGCGGGCCTGGAGGGCGGCGATGTTCGCGCGGGTCTCCACGCGGAGCTTCGCGTCCAGGTTGGACAGCGGCTCGTCCATGAGGAACACGGAGGGCTCGCGGACGATCGCGCGGCCCATCGCGACGCGCTGCCGCTGGCCGCCGGACAGCGCCTTCGGCTTGCGGTCCAGGTACTTCTCGAGGTCCAGCATCTTGGCCGCCTCGGCGACCTTCTCCCGGATCTCGGTCTTGTTGACGCCGCGCAGCTTGAGCGCGAAGCCCATGTTCTCCGCGACCGTCATGTGCGGGTACAGCGCGTAGGACTGGAACACCATCGCGATGTCGCGGCCCTTGGGCGGGACGTTGGTGACGTCCTTGCCGCCGATGTGGATGGCGCCCTCGTCCACGTCCTCCAGACCCGCGAGCATCCGCAGCGCGGTGGACTTGCCGGAGCCGGACGGACCGACCAGAACCAGGAACTCGCCGTCGGTGACGTCCAACGACAGCTCGTCGACCGCGCGGACCGGCGGGTTGCCGGAGAAGATCCGCGAAGCCTTGACGTAGGCGACCTCAGCCATGCCACGCACCTTTCACTACCCAAGCTTTGCCGCAACGCTAGGGATTGCAAGCGCTTACGGGAACGGGTGAATTGGTCTAGTTCCGGATCGGTTCAGGCCCTGGTAGTGGTGGTACATGGCCACCGAACTCGTGCTCGTCCGCCATGCGACCTCCGTTGCGCCCACGCCGGGCGGCCCCGACGAGCTGGCTCGTCCGCTGCGGGACTCGGGCCTGGTCCAGGCCCGTGACCTGGTGGAACAACTGCGGGCACTGCGTCCGACGGCGGTCCTGTCGAGCCCTTACCTGCGTGCCGTGCAGACGGTCCAGCCGACCGCCGATGCCCTGGGTGCGACCGTCGAGACCAGGTGGGACCTGCGGGAGTGGGACTCGGGCATCCCACCGACGCCCGACTACGCGCGGCACTACGCGCACAGCTGGGACCACCCGGACTTCGCGCGGCCGGGCGGCGAGAGCCTGGCCGCGCTCAGCGACCGGGTGCGGCGGGCGTTGACGGCGGTGGCCGAGGAGCACGACGGTGGCGTGGTGCTCATCGGGACGCACGGCACGTTCGCCGCACGCACCCTCCTCGCGGCCGGCCACCCGGTCGGTTGGACGTTCCTGAAGGACATGCCGATGCCCGCTGTCCACCGGGTCCGATGGGGCGGCGATCACCCGATCGAGGCGTCCGGACCAGGCCTTTGACCAGCGGTATTGCCGCTGGCGCGCGGCACGCCGGCTCCCTAACCTCTCCGCCATGAAGGTCATCGATCAACGGGAGTTCGACCAGAACCCCGCTCAAATCATGGAAGCAGTCGAGGCGGGCGAGACCTATCACGTCACCCGCGACGGCACCGAGGTCGCCGAACTGCGCCCCCCGACGTACCGGCAGCCCTTGAACACCGACGAGGTCATCGCCGTGGTCAAGGACCTGCCGCCGGTCGACTACGCGGAGATGCGCGCGGAGGCGGACGAGTTCTGGGGCAACGAGGACCGCCTCGGCGACGACGACCCGTGGGAGCGTCGGCGTGGCTGAACGTCGACCGGCCGGTGTCCTCGACACCAACGTTTACATCGACCTGGCGAAGGTCGACCGGATGGAACTCCCGGAGCGCTTCGAACTGACCACCATCACCTTGGCGGAACTGCAGCAGGGCGTCGCGCTGGCGAAGGAGGCGACAGCCCGCGACGATCGCGGCAAGCGGTTGCGTGCCGCGATCGCGGGTTACTACCCGCTGCCCTTCGACCGACGGGCGTCCGCTCGGTTCGGCAGCCTGGTCGGCCTGACGATCGCAGCCGGCCGCGACCCCCGATCGCGCAAGTTCGACCTGATGATCGCCGCCATCGCCTCGTCCAACGACCTGCCGCTCTACACCCGCAACCCGAAGGACTTCGTCGGCCTGGAGGAGTTGGTCGAGGTCGTCGAGGTGTGATGGGAGGGCCTCCACGACGAGGTGGAGGCCCCCGTCCGCATCAGCCCTTCACCGCGCCCGACGACAGGCCCGTCACCAGGAACTTCTGCACCAGGTAGAACACCACGATCGCGGGGATCGCGACCAGGATCGAGGCCGCCGCCAGGTGGCCCCACTCGGTCCGGTTCTGCTGGACGAACACCTGCAGCCCCACGGCCAGCGTCTTCGACTCGTCCGCCGCCGACAGGAACGCCGACGCGAACGCCACCTCGCCCCACGCCGTCAGGAACGCGTAGAACGCCGTCACGGCCAGCCCCGGCCGGGCCAGGGGCAGCACCAGCCGCCAGAACACGCCGAACGGCGACAGGCCGTCCACCCTCCCCGCCTCGTCGATGTCGGTCGGGATGGTGTCGAAGTAGCCCTTCAGCATGTACGTGCAGAACGGCACGGCGGTCGTGCAGTAGACGAGCACCAGGCCGAGCGACGTGCCCTGCAACCCGAGCGCCAGCAGGATGTTGTACAGCGGCACGATCAGCACCGCGAACGGGAACATCTGCACGACCAGGAACGACAGCATCAGCGACCGCTTGCCCGGGAACCGGAACCGCGACGCCGCGTACCCCGTCGTGGCGGACAGGAACACCGCCAGCACCGTGGTCATCAGCGCGATCAGCACCGAGTTGCCGAACCACGACAGGAAGTCGCCCTTCTCGCCGGCCAGGATCCGCCCGTAGTTGTCCAGGCTGGAGTCGTTGACCAGCTTCGGCGTGGTCTCCACGGCCTTGGCGTCCGGCTTGAACGACGTCACGAGCACCCAGAACACCGGGAACACCGCGATCAGCGACGCCACGACCAGCGCGCCGTGCAGCCCGACGCTGGCCAGCGGCGACCGCTGCGAGCGCTTGAGCCCCCGGGCCGGCTGGACGGCCTTCAAGGAAGCGGCTTCGACCGTCATCACCACACCTCGCCTTGCTTGCGCAGCGCGCGCCGGTACACGCCCGCGAACACGAGCAGCACGGACAGGATCAGCACGCCGTAGGTCGACGCCACCGCGAAGTCGCGGGACGCGCCGGAGAAGAACCGCTCGAACGCGTAGGTCACCAGGATCCGGGTGTTCGGGTTCGGCCCGCTGATCAGGTAGATGATCGCGAACATGTTGAACGTCCAGATGATGCCCAGCAGCACCACCGTGCTCGACACCGACCGCAGGCCGGGCAGCGTCACGTTGCGGAACCGCTGCCACGGCGTCGCGCCGTCCACCTCGGCGGCCTCGTAGAGGTCGCCGGGGATCGACTGGAGCCCGCCGAGCAGCGCCACCATCATGAACGGCACGCCGAGCCACACGTTGACGATGATCACCGCGACCAGCGCCCAGTCCGACTGGCCGAGCCACACCGGCGGGTCGTCCAGGCCGAGGAAGCGCAGGAACTGGTTGATGATCCCGTACTGCGCGTTGAACATGTACTTCCACGCGAACGCGCTGATGAACGCGGGCACGGCCCACGGCAGGATCAGCAGCACCCGGTACGCCGCCCGGCCTCGCACCTCCCGGTTGAGCAGCAGCGCGAGGCCCAGGCCGATCGTGTAGTGGAAGAACACGCAGCCGAACGTCCAGACCAGCGTGCGCACCAGCGTCGACCAGAACGCGCCGTAGCTGGGGTCGCCGGACAGGACGTTCAGGTAGTTGTCGAGGCCAACGGAGACGTAGGTCGCCGGCCGGTCGAGGATCGGGTTGGCGATGTTGCCCTCGTTGATGTTGGTGAAGGTGAAGAACACGCCCTGCGCGAGCGGGAACAGCACCAACACCGCGATGACCACCACGACCGGCAGCACCATCGCGTACGCGTACCAGTGCCGGTCCAGGAACCTGCGCACCGAAGTCTCCCTTCGCCGCCTCGCGGCGCCCGGCCCACGACCGGGCCGGGCGCCGCGAGGGATGGTCAGCCGACGGTGTACTCGGGGACGACGGTGTCCTGGTACTTCTTGGCCACCTCGTCCAGCGCCGTCTTGGCGTCCTTCTTGCCCGCCAGCACGTCGGCGTAGGCGATCTTCAGCGGGTCGAACAGCTCGCCGCCCTCGGGGATCCACGCGCGCGGGTGGGCGGCGGTGACGACCGGCTCGAAGGCGGACACGACCGCGTTGGCCTTCACGTCGGCGTTCCCGTAGGCCGACTTGCGGGTGGGCAGCAGGCCCAGTTCCTTGGCGATGCGCACCTGCGACTCGGTGCTGCTCATGCAGGCGATGAACTTGACCGAGGAGTCCTTGGCCTTGGTGCCCTGGCGGATCACGTAGTCGTGGCCGCCGACCGGCGCGGAGCCCTTGCCGGCGGTGGCGCCGGGGACGGGCGCGATGCCCAGGTTGGCGGGGTCGGCGAACGCGGCGCCCTTGAGGTAGTCGGCGACCGACCACGGGCCGTTGACCACCATGGCGACCTCGCCCGAGGTGAACGCGGCCTGCATGTTGTTGTAGGAGTTCGTCGGGTCCAGCGCGGTGGACGCGGCCTTGGCGTCCAGCAGGCCCTTGGCGGTCTCCAGCGCCTTCACGTTGTCCGCGGAGTTGACCACGATCTTCTTCGCGTCGGCGTCGACCAGGTCGCCGCCCTCGCCGTAGATGAACGGCAGCGCGTAGTAGGCGTCGTTGTTGACGAAGATGGTCTTCTCGCCGCCGAGCTTGGCCGCGGCGGCCTTGACCTCGTCCCACGTCTTCGGCGGCTCGACACCGGCGTCGGCCAGCAGCTTCTTGTTGTAGAACAGCGCCAGCGAGTCGGTGACCTGGGGGACGCCGTAGGTCTTGCCGTCGTACTTGGTGGAGCCGAGCGGCGTGTCCAGGAAGTCGGACGTGTCGTTGACCAGCTCCGTGCCGGCCAGGTCGACCACGTAGCCGAGCTTGGCCAGCTGCGACACCCACGCGACCTCGGCGCGGAAGACGTCCGGGCCCTGACCGCCCTGCGCGGCGGTCTTGTAGTTGTTCAGGGCCGCGTCGAAGGGCACGGTCTCGGTCTTGACCTTGTAGCCGCCCTTGGTCGCGCACTCCTGCGCGATCGCGGCGAACACCGGGCCCTCGTTCGGGCCGCTGGTGTCCCAGAAGGTGATCTCGCCGGAGTCGCCGGACGCCGATCCGCCGTCGCCACCACCGCACGCGGTGAGGACGAGGGCGGAGACGGCCGCCACTGCGGTCACGAGGGTGGTACGTCGCATCGTTGCTGTCGTCCCTCCTGCGGGCCTCCACCGTGATGAAGGCTCTTGCAAGAACTTGCGAAATTGTTGACGCGGATTTCATCCCGCCGACCAGGGCCGGGTCAAGGGTCTTGACGTAACCAAGCCGTAACGGCCCAGGCCGGGCGGAGGAAACCAAGGTGGGCGTTGCAAAAATTTGCCGCTGACGGCAGGCTGCACGTCACCCACAAGTCTGCGAGGAGGCACGGTGTCCGGTCTGTCCGAGATCGCCAGGGCAGCCGGGGTGAGCATCTCCACGGTCAGCCGGGTGCTCAACCGCCGGGCGGGCGTGAACGACGAGACGCGCCAGCGGGTGCTCGCGGTGCTTGCGGAAATGCCTTACACGCCGCGCGGCCTGGGCGCGCTGCAACGCACCGGTGTGATCGGCCTGCTCGTGCCCGAGTTGTCGAACCCCGTGTTCCCGGCGTTCGCCGAGGCGTTGGAGGTGCGGGCCGCGCGGCTGGGGTACTCGTCGCTGCTGTGCAACACGCGTGCCACCGGCGCGGGGGCGATGGGCGAGGAGGAGTACGTGCGGATGCTCCTCGCGCGCGGCGTCGAGGGCATGGTGTTCGTGTCGCCGGAGATCACCAACGTCGAGGTGCCGCTCGGCCAGGCGCCGCGGCCGTCGTACTACGCGAAGCTGCTGGCGGACGGCGTGCACATGGTGTTCCTCAACGGCGCGACGCCGTCGTTGGACGTGCCGGACGTGACCGTGGACGAGCAGCACGCGGGGTACGCGGCGACCCGGCACCTGGTCGAGCTGGGCCACCGGCGGATCGGGTTCGTGTCGGGGCCGGCGCGGGCGCTGCCGTCGCGGCTCAAGCGGGCCGGGTGGGCGGCGGCGCTGGAGGAGGACGGGCTGCCCGCGACCTCCGACTTCGTGGCGCACGCGCCGTTCGGGCCGGAGGGCGGGGCGGAGGCGGTGGCGACGCTGCTGGACACCGTGCGGCCGACGGCGGTGATCTGCTCGTCCGACCACATGGCGATCGGCGTGCTGCGGGAGGCGCACCGGCGCGGGCTGACCGTGCCGCGGGACCTGTCCGTGGTGGGGTTCGACGACATCCCGCTGGCGTCGTACTGCTCGCCGTCGTTGACCACGCTGGCGCAGCCGATCGAGGAGATGGCGGCGGCGGCCGTGGACGAGTTGGTGCACCGGCTCGACCCGGATCGGCGACGACGTCCGGCGGGGAATTACACGCGTGTTTTCCGGCCGCGGTTGGTCGTGCGCGAGTCGTCCGCTGAGCCCCTATTGGTTTAGACCATTGTACCCCGAGGTAACCATCCCTCATCTGCACTGATGACGATTTAGAGGGACGCCGGTCACCCCCACTTCTGCAAATGGTTCTGAACCGTTACGGTCACTTCATGGCGCGGTCGATGCATGTGCGACGCCCCGCGACGCTCGCCTCACTGGCGGCGGAGCTGGGTGTTTCCCGGACAACGGTGTCCAACGCGTACAACCGTCCCGACCAGCTCTCGCCAGAGCTGCGACGCCGGGTGTTGGAGACAGCGAGACGACTCGGGTACCCGGGGCCCGACCCCGTGGCCCGTTCACTGCGGACGAGGAAGGCCGGTGCGGTGGGCCTGCTGCTCACCGAGAACCTGTCCTACGCGTTCCGCGACCCGGCGGCGATCGGGTTCCTGGAGGGGTTGGCGCTCGCGTGCGAGGACGCGGGCACCGGGCTGCTGCTCGTGCCGGCGAACCCCGAGCGCGAGGACGTGGCGGCCGTGCACCGGGCCGGGGTGGACGGTTTCGTGGTGTACTCCGTGCCCGACGACGACCCGCACCTGGCGGCGGTGCTCGAGCGGCCCGTGCCGACGGTCGTGTGCGACCAGCCCGACCTCGGCAACGTCGACCGCGTCGGCATCGACGACCAGGCGGCCATGCACGCGTTGGCGCAGCACCTGATCTCGTTGGGGCACCGGCGGGTCGGCGTGGTGTGCATGCGGCTGGCCCGTGACCGCAACGACGACTTCGTCGTGCCGGAGCGGCAGCAGGCGGCGCACTTCCACGTGCAGCGGGCCCGGTTGGCCGGGTTGGCGCAGGCGTTCGCGTCGGTCGGCGTGGACTGGGAGACCGTGCCGGTGGCCGAGCGGTTCGACCACACCATGGCCTCCGGCGCGTCGGCGGCGGCGCAGGTGCTGGAGCGCGACCCGCAGATCACCGCGCTGATCTGCACGTCGGACATACTGGCCCTGGGCGCGATGGCGGAGGTCCAGCGGCGCGGCCTGCGCGTGCCGGTCGACATCACCGTCACCGGTTTCGACGGCATCCGCGAGGCGGAGCAGGCCGGTCTGACGACGGTGCGCCAGCCGGTCCTGGAGAAGGGCCGCGCGGCGGGCAAGCTGCTCCTGGACTCGGCCGAGCGCACCCGCCCCCGAGCCGTCACCCTGTCCACCGAACTGATCCACGGCACCACCGCCGCCCCACCGCGCGGGACGGCGGAGGAACGCTGGTTCGGCCCGTGACCGGAACCCGGTCCTGACGGCCACCACCCACCGCTCTTGAACCCTTCGCAGGGGTCCTCGCCAAGGGGACCCCTGCTTTCGTTTGCGCGAGGGCTCCCGGCCGGGCGCGGACGTGAGCCCCGCTCACCGATCGACATGATTCCGAATGGCTGCGGAATACCCATCGGCCACCTATCCGAGAAATGCGGAATGGGCCAATCCGGTCACTACCGTGGATACGGGTAACACCGCGGGTATGCCACCGATAGTACCGGCGAGGTTCCACCGAGCGGAGCTAGGTCGCCGGAGCGACCGCAAGGACAATGGTGGCGGGCCGGGAGGCAGCATGAGTCGCGATCACCGTGACGCGCACGGCAGGTGCGGGCGATGAGCGTCGCGACCGGGACGGGCACCGCCGAAGAGGTGCTCGACCCGGCCGAGAAGAAGCGCCTGCACGAACGCGGAGCTCTCCGCTTCGCGTTCGCCGTGACCATGGTCCTGTCCTTTTCCTCGGTTGTCGTGACCGCCAGCGGGTCATGGCAGTACGCGGAATCGCACTGGTACGTCTACCTCGGTTTCTCATTCTTCACGCTCATCTCCTCCACCGCGTGCCACGTGTTCATCTTCCAATTCCTGCCCACGCGCAAGCGGTTCAAGTCCGACATGCAGGTCGTGGACGCCGACTACGACCGATTCCGGGATGAGAAGAGCGAGTTCAGCACTTCCCTCTCCGAAGCGCAGCTGCCGATGTTCGTCGACTCGCTGATCAACCCGAAAGCGACCCGCGGCCGGATCATCGAGGAGATCCGGCCGATCCGCCGGGTCCTCCACCAGTCCGTCTCCACGACGGTGAAGTCCGCCGACGCCGACGTCGACGTCATCTACCCGCTGATGACCCCTCAGAAGGGGTCGCTGCAGGACCACCTCGTGCTGCGGATCAACGGGGACGACACGGCCGCCACGTTGACCTACCACGAGTACCTCGTCCTCATGGCGAGCATGCTCCGCGCGCTGGTCGCGGCGCCGAAGCTCAAGGTGAGCCAGGCCGACTGCGATCGGCTGGACACCATCACCGCCAAGGCGTTCGGCCACATCGCCAGGCGCGGCCGGATCGAATCCGCCCAGGCGAGGGATCTCGCGGAGTGCGTCTCCGAGATCGAGCGGATCGCGACGAGGCTGAAGGACGACCAGCCCGGGCAAGCCGATGACGAAGTGGAACTGCTCAGGCTGACCGTGGGCCTGATCACGAAGATGGCCGGCAACTACGCCATCGTCGTGGTGCTGCCGCACGACGTGTTCCAAGGCGGCCGGGCCATCGTGACGTACCAGCGGTACATCATCCCGCAACTCGTCCGCGCCCCGGTCAGGCAGTTCGCGCGATACCTCCGCGATCGCGCCCGAATGCTGCTGGGCACCCGGCCCATCAGCCTCGAGATCCAGCTGAACAACGCCGCGCTCGCCCGCTCCTACCACCTCAACGTGTTCGCCCCGGACGGCATGCACCTGGGCGAACAGGAGCTGATCAACGGAAACGGCCGGTTCAGCTCGCGCAACGAGGCGCGCAAGCCCTCCGATCCCTACAAGCGCTTCCGCAAGCGCCTCGGCCAGGGGTACCTGCACCTGTACCTGCGGTCCATCCCGGCCGACCTCGCCGACAACCTCCGAGTGCGGATGCGCTTCTACGAGACCCCGCCCGGATCCATGGCCCCGACGATGATGGCGGCGCTCGCGAGCTTCGCGTTGATCTACATCGCGGGCGCGGTGATCTCGGCCGCGAACAAGACGTTCGACAGCGACTTCCCGGCGCTCGTCCTCGCGTTCCCCGCGCTGGCCGCGGCGTTCGTGGGATTCGACAAAGGCGCCGGCCAACTGCTCGGCGGCACCTTGGCGTCACGCGCGTCGTCCCTGACGACGATCATCGTCTCGCTACTGGCGAGCGGTCTGTACATGGCGCAGACGGCGGACGAGATGACCATGAAGTCAGCGTTCGAGCTGATGCTGATCGACAGCACCTGGTGGCAGGTGCTCGCATCCTTGGCCTTGCTGAACTTCACGGTTTCTTCATTCGTCTGGGTGACAAGGACGTACAGCTACTACTGGCTCGCCTCGCGCGAGACGGGCGAGAACACCGGATGGGACGGTCACCGATGAGTTTGACCAGCGACCAGCGCATTGACCCGGGCTCACAGTTACCCCATACTCCGACCATGCCGGGCGACGGGTTACGCGACGGGTCGGGACACGATCTCGGCGCGGGTTTGCTCGGCAAGCTCCTGCGTCTGCTCGAAAGGCTTTCCTCGCGAGCCGCGCACTCCGATTCCGAATCGAAGTGGTCGGTGTACACGGGTGAAGGACGGGCCACCGCCGCGGGCAACGAGTGGATTCAGAACATCGATGTGGAAAGGTTGCTCCGGCGGCCCGTCGCCCGAGCGGCGTTCGCCGCGACCGTGGCGATCAACAATCAGCCCGAGGCCACCGGCGAGGCCGGCGAGGCGGCGTTGCTGGAGGAGTACCGGCGACAGTTGCGCCGCATACAGGACGAAGATCGCGCCAACCGCCCGTCCACCTGAACCGTCGTCATCGGATCGGCCCACTACTCGGCCGGCGGCGATAGGCCTCACGTCACGCGGAAGATCACCGGGTTGCTCGCCTTGCCCGCCACGACCGCCGTGAGCAGGTAGTCGCCCGCACCCAGCCTGGAGTGCTTGCGGCAGCCCGGTTCCGACGTGCCGCCCGTCCACCGCAGGCCGTAGGCGAACCGCTCACCCGGCCGCATCACGCGCACCTCGGACCCCTGGGTGGCGAAGCAGTCGTTGCTCGACCACAGCCGCGTCGCGCCGTCCACGCTCGTCACGACGAGCTCGCGCACCTGCCGCCCGATCTCCTTCGCGCACGGCAGCGGGCCGGTGTTGGAGATGGCGATGGTGAACTCCACGGGGCGCCCGGCGGGAGCCGAGGGGTTGTCCACCTCGGCCACCACGGCCACCTGCGCGTCGTCGCACGGCGGTGGCGGCCCCGGCGGCAACGTGGGAGGCGGAGGCGGAGGCGTCGTCGAGGACGACGAGGTGACCACCGGCGTCGCGGGCGGCTCCGGCGGGCGGGACGACGGCTGGGCGGCCACCGGCGCCTGCTCGCCTCGCCCGATCAGGACGCCGACCAGCCAGACCGCGAGCACCAGCGCCACCACCGCCCCGGCGACCGCGAGCGCGCGCCGCCGCCAGTACACCGACCGCGGGTGCGGGCCTGTGTGCTCGGTCACGCGGTCGAAGGTAGCCGGGTCGCGTGGAATTGCCGGGGAAGCATCGGTCCCCCGATGAGGTGAACGTGAGGTTCGCCCGATTCACTTGCCCGCCATCCGGGAGGCAGGTTCCAATCCCAGGGAACAACGGAGGTGTGCGATGACCGCGATCGACGAGCTGCTCCACCGCAACGCCGAACTGGGCAACGTGGTCCCCGGCGACCGTTCCTCGCCGAAGCCCTCGATGCAAGTGACGATCCTGACCTGCATGGACTCCCGCATCCGGGTGTTCGAGATCTTCGGCCTCAAGCAGGGTGAGGCGCACGTGCTGCGCAACGCGGGCGGTGTGGTGACCGACGACATGATCCGCTCCCTGGCGCTGAGCCAGCGCAAGCTCGGCACCCGCGAGGTGCTGCTGGTGCACCACACGAACTGCGGCCTGCAACTGGTCACCGAGGACGAGTTCAAGGACGAGCTGGAGGAGGCCTCGGGGATGCGCCCGCCGTGGTCGGTGGAGGCGTTCCGCGAGGTGAAGGACAGCGTGCGCGGCTCGATGAACCGGGTCCGCAACAGCCCTTACCTGCTGCACCGCGACCAGGTGCGCGGCTTCGTCTACGACGTGCACACCGGCGAGCTGACCGAAGTCGTCTGACCGAAGTCGTCCGGCCGGAGTCGCCCGAACCGGAAGTGGGCGGCGAACCGGTCGTGGAAGACTGTGCGGCGCTATGAGCCTGGACGCCGAGCTCCTCCTCGACTGGTTCGCCGACACCGCCCGCGACCTGCCCTGGCGACGGCCGGAGTGCACGGCGTGGGGCGTGCTGGTCAGCGAGATCATGCTGCAGCAGACCCCGGTCGCGCGGGTCGAACCCATCTGGCACGAGTGGCTGGCCCGCTGGCCGACGCCGTCGGCGATGGCCGCGGCGAGCCAGGGCGAGGTGGTGCGCGCCTGGGGCAAGCTGGGCTACCCGCGCCGCGCCCTCCGGCTGCACGCCGCCGCGCAGGCCATCGCCGAGCAGCACGACGACGTCGTCCCGAGCGACGTGGACACCCTCCTCGCCCTGCCGGGCATCGGCGCGTACACGGCGCGGGCCGTCGCGGCGTTCGCCTACGGGCAGCGGTGCCCGGTGGTCGACACGAACGTCCGCCGCGTCGTGGCACGGGCCGTGCACGGCGCGGGCGACGCCGGTCCGCCGTCCACCACCAAGGACATGAAGGACGTCGAAGCCCTCCTCCCCGAAGAGGAGGCGCGCGCCGCCGTCTACTCCGCCGCCCTGATGGAGCTGGGCGCGCTCGTCTGCACGGCACGCGCGCCCAAGTGCGCCGACTGCCCCGTGTTCGACGCGTGCGCGTGGCAGCTCAACGGCCGCCCCGCGTACGACGGCCCGGCCAAGGTCGTGCAGAAGTTCGCGGGCACCGACCGGCAGGTGCGCGGCCTGCTGCTGGACGTGCTGCGCGGCACCAGCGAACCCGTGGCGAAGACCCGGCTCGACGTGGTCTGGTCGGACGCGGGCCAGCGGGACCGGTGCCTGCACTCGCTGCTCGTCGACGGCCTGGTCGAGCAGACGCACGAGGGCCTGTTCGCGCTGCCCGGGGAGCACTGACCCGTGCACGCGCTCGTGGTGTTCTTCGACGCCGAGGCCGACGAGGCCGTGCGGTCGCTGTGGCGGCGGATCGGCGCGAGGTCCGGGCTGCCGCCGCACCTGACCTACGCGGCGGCGGGCACGATCGGGCCGAAGGTGCGCGCCGAGCTGCGCGAGGACCTGTCCCGGCTGTGGCTGCCCGACGTCTGGCTGCACACCCTCAGCGCCACGGGGAACACCCTCCAGCTCGGCGCGGTCGTCGACGCCGAGCTGCTGGCCGTGCACTCGGCCGTGCACGACGTCCTCGCGGGCCGCGTGAAGCACCCCGACGCCGAGCACCTGCCGGGCAACTGGGTGCCGCACTGCACGCTGGTCGACGGCGAGGACGCCGACGTGAAGGCCGCGTTCGCCGAGCTGCACCCGATCACGCCGATCCGCGCCAAGACCCGCGAGATGGCGATCGTGGACACTCAGACGGGGTCGATCGACCCGCTCAGGAACGCCTCCACCGCGCCCCGGTAGACCTCCGGCGCCTCGTCGTGCACGACGTGCCCGGACTCCGGCACCACCAGGTGCGTGGCCCCGGTCCGCCGCGCCACCTCGGCCATCTGCCCGGCGCGCAGCCCGCCGCGACCCGCCTCGACGACGAGCATCGGGCACCGGATCGCGTCCACGTGATCCCAGTACGCCCGCTCGCCCCACTCGGCGGCGATCTCGTACAGGTCGGGCAGGTGCGCGATGAGGTGCCAGCCGTCCTCGCGCTCCTCGAACATCTCCTCCACCCGCGGCACGTCCACGACCGTCCGCACGTGCGCCAGGGACTCGAACGCCGGCGGCCACGAGTCGAAGTACCACTTCCACTCCTCCACCGTGCGGCCTCGGTTGTCCGGCACCACGTCCTCGGCCACGACCGCGCGCACCAGGTCGGGCCGGGTCGCGGCGAGCGCCCACGCGTGCAGCCCGCCCATCGAGTGCCCGATCACCACGGCGGGCGCGAGGTCGTGCCGCTCGATCACCTCGGCCGCGTCGGCGACGAAGTCCTCCGTCCGGTACGGCCCCCGCACCGGGTTGCGGCCGTGCCCCCGCGCGTCCGGGGCGACCACGCGCCCGTACGGCTTGAGCCACTGCGCCACGGTCCACCACGTGCTCGCCCGGCTCATCAGGCCGTGGAGCAGCAGGATGCCCTGCCCCGATCCCCCGAACTCCGCAACGCTCATGCGTGCATCATGTCGGCATGGCCATCAGTCCCAAGGCGCGCCCGTACCTGATCGTCGTCATCGTGGTGCTGGTGGTGGCCGGGATCGTGGTGGCCAGGCTGCCGAGGGACCAGCCGACCGCGACGCCGACGACGCCGCCCGCGACCACCCCTCCCGTGGTGAACGCGGAGGGCGGCGACGGCGCGGGCGACGCGTACTACCCGCAGGACGGCAACACCGGCTACGACGTCCGCGCGTACGACGTGTCGGTCACCTACGACCCGGCGACCAAGCGGCTGGACGGGGTCGCGAAGATCACCGCCAGGGCGACCGCCGACCTGTCCCGGTTCAACCTCGACCTGTACGCGCTGAAGGTCTCCGGCGTCGACGTGCGCGACCAGGCGGCCGACTACCGCCAGGAGGGCGACCACGAGCTGGTCGTCACGCCCGGAGCGCCCCTGGCGAACGGCGAGGAGTTCACGACCACCGTCCGGTACGGCGGCGAGCCGACCGTGTTCGAAGACCGCGCGCTGGGCCGCAGCGGTTGGCAGACCTCCTCGTCCGGTGGGGCGTTCGCGGCGGGTGAGCCGCACTCGGCGACCACCTGGTTCCCCGCCAACGACACACCGCGCGACAAGGCGTCGTTCGCGCTGACCGCACGCGTGCCGGAGGGCTGGTCGGTGATCTCCAACGGCGTCGAGGGCGGCTCCACCACCGCCGACGGCTGGACGTCGTTCCGCTGGGTCGCCGAGCAGCCCATGGCCACCTACCTGACCACGATCGCGATCGACCGGTGGACCGTCGAGCGGTCGACGCTGCCCGACGGCACGCCCGTGGTGGACGCCTACGCGCCGGGCGCGGAGGCCGGCAGGCGGCACCAGGAGCGGCTGCCCGAGGTGCTCGCGTTCCTGTCGGAGAAGTTCGGGCCCTACCCGTTCTCCTCGGCGGGCGGGATCTTCCTGGCCGACGACATCGGCTTCTCGCTGGAGACCCAGACCCGGCCCATCTACGCGGGCTGGGCCGACCTCGACACCGTCGTGCACGAGCAGGCGCACCAGTGGTTCGGCGACTCGGTGAGCCTGGAGAACTGGGCCGACATCTGCCTGAACGAGTGCTTCGCCTCCTACGCCCAGTGGCTGTGGGCGGAGGCCAAGCAGGGCGTCGACCTGGACGACCGCTACCTCGCCGAGGTCGAGCGGGTCGCCGACCGCGAGACGTACTGGGGCCGCAAGCTCTACGACATGGGTCGAGGCAACGAGTTCCGCGGCGTCTACGACAAGGGGCAGCTCGCCCTGCACGCGTTGCGCCGCCAGATCGGCGACCCGGCGTTCGACCGCGTGGTCAAGGACTGGACGGCGGCGAACCGGGACGGCAACGCGTCGTGGCCGGAGTTCGAGGCGCACGTGGAGCAGGTGTCGGGGCAGGACCTGGACGCGTTCTTCACCGCGTGGTTCCGCGGCGACGAGGCGCCCGCCGACGAGTTCCTGTACCCGGGTCCGCTGCGCAGGTGACTCCCCTGACCGGCTCGTGAAACTGGCTACAGTGGTTACATGGCGACGTGGACGAGGACGCTGACGCGCCCGGACGGGCAGAGCTTCCGCTTCGACCCCGGCAGCTTCGCGATGGAACTGCTGGTCAGCGGCGGCCCGGGCGAGCTGCGGGTGTTCGAGGCGCTGCACCGGCCGGACGACCTGGCCGCGTGGCTGGTCGACTCGCGCCTCGCCGCGACCGCGCCGTTCACGGCGGCCGACGTGCGCGTCACCGAAGCCGAACTGGTCGCGGTGAAGCGGCTGCGCGACGCGTTCTGGGGCGTCGCGCGGGCGATGGTCCGGGGCGCCGACCTGCCGGCGGAGGGCCTGGAGGTCTTGAACGCGGCCACCGCCGAGACGCCGCGGCCCGTCGTCGACCCGCGCACGCGCGCGCTCACCTGGGCCCGGCCGATCACCGGCACGCAGGTGCTCGGCGCGGCGGCCCGTGACGCGGTCGAGCTCGTCGCGCACGGCGGTGTGCGCGCGTGCTCGGCGGCCGACTGCGGCCTGCTGTTCGTGGACGCCTCCCGGGCGGGCAACCGCCGCTGGTGCTCGATGGAGCGGTGCGGCAACAGGCACAAGGTCCGCGCGCACCGGGCCCGCCACGAGACGGAACCGGCCGCGGCGCAGTAACGTCGGGGCATGGCGGTTGTGAAGATCAATGCGATCCACGTGCCCGACGGCTCGGGCCCGGAGCTGGAGAAGCGGTTCGCCGCGCGACTGGGCGCGGTGGACTCCGAGCCCGGCTTCCTCGGCTTCCAGCTCCTGCGGCCGGTCAAGGGCGACGACCGGTACTTCGTGGTCACGCAGTGGGAGACCGAGGAGGACTTCCAGAACTGGATGGGCGGCCGGGCCAAGGAGGCGCACTCGGGCGAGCGCGCCAAGCCGGTCGGCACCGGGTCGGACCTGCTGGAGTTCGAGGTCGTGCTCAGCTCCGAAGCGAAGAAGTGATCCCCCCGGAAGTGTCATCCCAGCGGTGAACGAGGCGCTCGACCGCGCGGCGGAGCTGATCTCCTCCGCCGACGCGGTGCTGGTGTGCGCGGGCGCGGGGATCGGCGTCGACTCCGGCCTGCCCGACTTCCGCGGCGCGACCGGCTTCTGGCAGGCGTACCCGCCCTACGAGCGGCTCGGGCTGCGGTTCGAGGAACTCGCCGACCCGGTGCACTTCGCGGAGGACCCGACGCTCGCGTGGGGCTTCTACGGGCACCGGCTCGACCTGTACCGGCGCACGGTGCCGCACGACGGGTTCCGCGTGCTGCGGGAGTGGGGCGCGCGGGTGTTCACGTCGAACGTGGACGGCCAGTTCCAGCGCGCCGGGTTCGCCGACGTGGCCGAGGTGCACGGGTCGATCCACCACCTGCAGTGCGTGGAGCCGTGCACGGACGACGTGTGGCCCGCCGACGACGTCGTGGTGGACGTGGACCCCGGGTCGATGCGCGCGACCGGGCCGCTGCCGTCGTGCCGCAACTGCGGTGGGCTCGCGCGGCCGAACATCCTCATGTTCGGCGACTGGTCGTGGGTCGGCGGGCCGTCGCAGAAGGCGTTGGACGCCCTGGCGCAGTGGCGGCGCGCGCACCGGAACCTCGCCGTGCTCGAACTCGGGGCGGGTGTCGCGGTGCCGACCGTGCGGCGTCAGGCGGAGCTGGCCAGTGCCGCGTCGGGCGCGCTGATCAGGATCAACCCGCGCGAGCCGGAGGTGCGGCACGGGCGCGGCGTGTCGTTGCCGATGGGCGCGTTGGCGGCGATCACCGAGCTGGCACGACGAATCGGGTGACCACGGCCCGGTGGTCCGAGCCGGGGATGTCGACCACCGTGAACTCCTCCACCGGGCACCGCTCGTCGACCAGCACGTGGTCGATGGCCACCGGCGGCGGCCACAGCGCGCCGGACGGCCAGGTCGGGTCCAGGCCCGCGCCCACCTGGTCGGCCGCGTCGACGTAGCCGGTGTTGAGCAGCCGGCGCAGGCCCACGTGGTCCAGGGTGGCGTTGAAGTCGCCCGCGAGTACGCGCACCGGCCCGTCCAGCTCCCGTTCCGGCAGGCCCGCCATGTCCCGCTGCCAGTTCTCCGGCCCGGCGTCGACCACCGGCGGCAGCGGGTGCACGGACAGCACCTCCAGGTCCTCGCCGGGCACGTCGACCAGCGCGCCCGCCTGGCGCAACGTGCTGGGCGGCGTGAGCGTGCGCGGGAACACCGGGTAGCGCGACGCGACGCCGGAGCCGGAGCCGCCCGGCTCGTCCAGGAAGTGCCGGTACGGCAGCACCTCGGCCAGGCCCGCGCGCTCGAGGTCGCGCACCATCTCCGGGGTCAGCTCCTGCAACGTGAGCACGTCGACGTCGTGCGCCTTCACCGCCGCCACCACCACCTCCGCGTCGGCCATCCCGACCAGCAGGTTCGCCGCCATCACGGTGACCTCCTGGCCGACGCCGACCGGCCGTGAGTCGGGGAACGCCCGCGGCGCGACCGCCGCCACCAGCACCACCGCGACCAGCAACGTCACCGTGCCGACCGCCCAGCGCCGCAGCAGCAGCGCCAGCGCGCCCAGCGCCACGCCCGCCGCCGTGAAGTAGGGCGTGAGGGCGGTCGTGGCGAGCATGTGCCGGGTGCCGTCGATGCCGAGCAGCCGGGTGAACGCCGCGAGCAGGAACGCGATGGCCGCCACCACCAGCAGGAACGTCGTCCCCTTGCGCCTGGTGCGGCGTTCCTCGATGTCGACCACGCGATCTAGTCTGCCCGAGTGGACGTGTTGCTGACGGGGTTCGAGCCGTTCGGCGGGGAGCGCACCAACCCGTCGTGGGACGCGGTCGACGTGGTGCGACCGGACGGTTACCGCCTGGTGAAGTTGCGCCTGCCGTGCGTGTTCGGCGAGTCGATCGCCGTGCTGCGCGACGTCCTCGCCGCCCGCCGCTACGACCTCGTCGTGTGCGTCGGGCAGGCGGGTGGACGGGCCGGGATCACGCCGGAGCGCGTCGCGGTGAACCTGGACGACGCCCGGATCCCGGACAACGCGGGCGCGCGGCCCATCGACGAGCCGGTGGCGCCCGGCGGGCCGGCGGCGTACTTCACCGGGCTGCCGGTGAAGGCGTGCGTGGCGGCGTTGGAGGCCGAGGGCATCCCGGCGTCGGTGTCGCACTCGGCGGGCACGTTCGTGTGCAACCACGTGTTCTACGGCCTCATGCACCTGATCGCGACCGAGCACCCGGACGTGCGCGGCGGGTTCGTGCACGTGCCGTTCTCGCCCGAGCAGGCCGAGGCGGGCGGTCACCCCAACCTGCCCGTCGCCACGACGGCGCGGGCGCTGGAGCTGATCGTCCGCACGTCGCTGACCACGTCCACCGACCTGCGCGTCACCGCCGGCACCCTGCACTGACCCGGCGCCCACCGGCCGGAACGCGAAACGCCCCCCGGGCGGACCCGGGGGGCGTTTCGGTCGATCGTCACATCAGGCGGACTCGGAGTCCGAGTCGCCGCCCGAGTCGCCACCGGAGGCGGCCAGGTCGACCGGCGGGGCGTCCGGCACCTGCAGCGGCTTGGTCTCGCCGCGGAAGGTGAAGTGCGCCTTGTCGTCGGCCTCGGACTCGCCGTCCCAGCCCTCGACGTCGGTGATGATGATCTGGCCGGGCTGGATCTCCCCGAACAGGATCTTCTCCGACAGCTGGTCCTCGATCTCGCGCTGGATCGTGCGACGCAGCGGCCGGGCGCCCAGCACGGGGTCGAACCCGCGCTTGGCCAGCAGCATCTTCGCGCGATCGGTGAGCTCGATCGCCATGTCCTTGTTCTTCAACTGCGTCTCGACACGGGCGATCATCAGGTCCACCATCTTGATGATCTCGTCCTGCGTGAGCTGGTGGAAGACGATGATGTCGTCGATGCGGTTGAGGAACTCGGGCCGGAAGTGCTTCTTCAGCTCGTCGTTGACCTTGTTCTTCATGCGCTCGTAGTTGGACGCGGTGTCCTGACCCGAGGTGAAGCCCAAGCCGACGGCCTTGCTGATGTCCGACGTGCCCAGGTTGGACGTGAAGATGATGACGGTGTTCTTGAAGTCCACCGTCCGGCCCTGACCGTCGGTCAGGCGGCCGTCCTCCAACACCTGGAGCAGCGTGTTGTAGACCTCCTGGTGCGCCTTCTCGATCTCGTCGAACAGCACCACGGAGAACGGCTTGCGGCGCACCTTCTCGGTGAGCTGGCCGCCCTCTTCGTAGCCGACGTAGCCGGGAGGGGCGCCGAACAGGCGCGACGCCGTGTAGCGGTCGTGGAACTCGCCCATGTCGATCTGGATCAGGGCGTCGTCCTCGCCGAACAGGAAGTTCGCCAGCGCCTTCGACAGCTCGGTCTTGCCGACACCGGACGGGCCGGCGAAGATGAACGAGCCCGACGGGCGCTTCGGGTCCTTCAGACCCGCCCGCGTGCGGCGGATCGCCTGGCTGACCGCCTTGACGGCGTCGACCTGGCCGATGATCCGCTTGTGCAGCTCGTCTTCCATGCGGAGCAGACGCGTGGTCTCCTCCTCGGTGAGCTTGAACACGGGGATGCCGGTCCAGTTCGCCAGCACCTCGGCGATCTGCTCGTCGTCCACCTCGGCGACGACGTCGAGGTCGCCGTCCTTCCACTGCTTCTCCCGCTCGGCCTTCTGGCCCAGCAGCGTCTTCTCCTGGTCGCGGAGCTTCGCGGCGCGCTCGAAGTCCTGCGCGTCAATCGCGGACTCCTTGTCCCGGCGCACGTCGGCGATCTTCTCGTCGAACTCGCGCAGGTCCGGCGGCGCGGTCATCCGGCGGATGCGCATCCGCGCGCCCGCCTCGTCGATGAGGTCGATCGCCTTGTCCGGCAGGAACCGGTCGTTGATGTACCGGTCGGCCAGCGTGGCGGCGGCGACCAGCGCGGAGTCGGTGATCGAGACGCGGTGGTGCGCCTCGTACCGGTCCCGCAGACCCTTGAGGATCTCGATCGTGTGCTCCAGCGACGGCTCGCCGACCTGGATCGGCTGGAACCGGCGCTCCAGGGCGGGGTCCTTCTCGACGTACTTGCGGTACTCGTCGAGGGTGGTCGCGCCGATGGTCTGGAGCTCGCCCCGGGCCAGCATGGGCTTGAGGATCGACGCGGCGTCGATCGCGCCCTCGGCGGCGCCGGCGCCCACCAGGGTGTGGATCTCGTCGATGAACAGGATGATGTCGCCGCGCGTGCGGATCTCCTTGAGCACCTTCTTCAGGCGCTCTTCGAAGTCACCGCGGTAGCGCGAGCCCGCGACCAGCGAACCCAGGTCCAGCGTGTAGAGCTGCTTGTCCTTCAGCGTCTCGGGCACCTCGCCCTTGACCACCATCTGGGCCAAGCCCTCGACGACGGCGGTCTTGCCCACGCCGGGCTCGCCGATCAGGACCGGGTTGTTCTTGGTGCGGCGGGACAGCACCTGCATGACCCGCTCGATCTCCTTGGTGCGCCCGATCACCGGGTCGAGCTTGCCCTCCCGCGCGCTGGCGGTCAGGTTGCGCCCGAACTGGTCGAGGACCAGGGACGAGGACGGGGTGCCCTCACCGCGGCCGCCGGACTCGGCCGGCTCCTTGCCGCCGGAGTAGCCGGACAGGAGCTGCAGGACCTGCTGGCGCACCCGGTTGAGGTCCGCGCCGAGCTTGACCAGCACCTGCGCGGCGACGCCCTCGCCCTCGCGGATCAGGCCGAGCAGGATGTGCTCCGTGCCGATGTAGTTGTGTCCGAGCTGCAGCGCTTCGCGCAGTGACAGCTCGAGCACCTTCTTGGCGCGCGGGGTGAAGGGGATGTGGCCGGATGGGGCCTGCTGACCCTGGCCGATGATCTCTTCGACCTGCTGGCGGACGCCCTCCAGCGCGATCCCCAACGACTCCAGCGCCTTGGCGGCGACACCTTCACCCTCGTGGATCAACCCCAGGAGGATGTGCTCGGTGCCGATGTAGTTGTGGTTGAGCATCCGGGCCTCTTCTTGGGCCAGGACAACCACCCGCCTCGCGCGGTCGGTGAACCTTTCGAACATTCGCACTCCCTGACTGCTGCGCCGGCGGTCCTCGGGCTCACCCCTGGCCGACCGTCTGGCTGACCGTTGGAGAGCGCGGCACCGTGGGACCACTGTAGTCGTCAGCCCCGACACTCTCAGTTCCCGATCGCAGGCAGCCGTCTTCGGGGATCTCTGACATCGGTATCAACGCGTGATCTGCCAGCGGGATTCCACGGAACGGACGTTGTCCGCTGAGCGCGAACATTCAGCCGTTCGGCGACACCGGGGGTGACCGGGGTCACCGAGGCGGTGCAAGTTAGGGGAACCTCGGTAAGGTTAGGCAAGCCTCAACCCAAGCGAGCATCTCCAACCGACGAGGACCTTCTGGACATGACCGTACCGGCGCGGACGACGGTGTGCGACGTGACGACCCCCGTCGCGCGGTCGCTCGGGCAGGTGTCGCTGTACGAGGGTTTCGAGGTGCGGTTCGGCCTGCCGGCCGAGCGTGGCGACTGGGTCCTGTGCTCGGAGTTCACCGGCGAGCCGCAGCGGTTCGACGCGTGGCGCAAGGCGCTGGCGGAGTGGCTGCGGGAGCAGCACGGCGAGGCGCCCGAGCGCACCACGGCCGGTTACGTCATGAGCTGGTACCTCAACGTCGTCGGCGTGCTGGGCGGGCTGCTGTTCCACACCGCGCGGCGGGTGCCGTCGCTGCGGCCGGCCGACGTGGCGATCAAGGTGGCGGCCGGTGGCCGGCCGCACGTGGTCGGGGTGGCGTTGCTGAACGACGAGTTCGCGTGCCTGCCGGACGACCCGGAGGCCGACCACCCGGCGGCGACGGTGGTGGCCGACGAGACGGCGTTGGCGGCGTTGCTGAGGGCCCGGTTCGCGGCGCACAGCGCGCAGTTCGTGGGCGCGTTCGGGCCGACCGTGCGGCTGGGGCGGCGGATGCTGTGGGCGGCGGCTACGGACGCGCTGGACAGCGCGGCGTGGACGGCGGGCCAGGTGTGCGGCGACGAGACGGCGGGCGTGATGGACTCGGCGCTGCTGCTGCCGGCCAAGCTCGACCCGTTCACCTCGGCGTCGACCCTGAAGGCGACGGACACGGGCTGGACCCGCCGCCGCGAGAGCTGCTGCTTCCACTTCGTGCTGCCGAACGCCGACGCCTGCGCCACCTGCCCCCGCGTCTGCTGACCCGGCGTGTCGAACCTCCAGCGCCCGCGTGTCGAACCTCCAGGTCGCGCGTGTCGAACCTTCAGCGCCCGCGTGTCGAACCTTCAGGACCCCCGAGTTCAACACTCAGGTCGGCTCGCGTGTCCTGAACGTTGAATTCGGGGGTCCTGAGCGTTCGACACGCGGGACCTGAAGGTTCGACACGCGGGTCAGTGGTGGTGGCTGATGGGGATGACCAGCGGGGTGTGGGAGACCGGGTCGGGGACGACGCGGGCGGTCAGGCCGAAGACGTCCAGCAGGTTCGGTTCGGTCAGCACGTCGGACGGGGCGCCGGACACGACGATCCGGCCGGCCTTCATCGCGACCAGGCGGTCCGCGTAACGGGCGGCCAGGTTCAGGTCGTGCAGGACCATCACCACGGTCCGGCCGAAGTCCCGGTGCAGCCGGCGCACGAGGTCCAGCACGTCGATCTGGTGCGCCAGGTCCAGGTAGGTCGTCGGCTCGTCCAGCAGCAGCAGGTCCGTGCCCTGCGCCAACGCCATCGAGATCCACGCCCGCTGCCGCTGCCCGCCGGACAGCTCGTCCACGGTCCGGTCGGCCAGCTCCGCCATCCCCGTCATCTCCAGGGCCGAGGCCACCGCCGCCTCGTCCTCCGGCGACCACTGCCGGTACCACGCCTGGTGCGGGTGCCGCCCGCGCGCCACCAGCTCGGCCACGGTCAGCCCCTCGGGCGCTTGCGGCGACTGCGGCAGCATCGCCAGCACCTTCGCCACCTCACGGGTGGGCGTCCGGTCGATCCGCTTGCCGTCCAGCACCACCGCGCCCGCACGCGCGGGCAGCAGCCGCCCCAGAGCGCGCAGCAACGTCGACTTGCCGCACCCGTTGGGCCCGATCACCGCCGTCACCGAACCGGACAGCACGTCCAGATCCAGCCCGGACACCACCAGCCGCTCCCCGTACCCCACGGACAGCGACTGCGCCTGCAGCCGAACAGCGGTCATACCCGTGCCTCCCGGCGACTGCGGACGAGCAGGTACATCAGGTAAGGGGCGCCGAGCACCGCCGTCACCACGCCGACCGGCAGCTCGAACCCGCCGAACGCGAGCCGCGCGACCAGGTCCGACACGACCACCAGCAGCCCGCCGACCACGGCCGACCCGAGCAGCGGCGGCGTGGCGGTCCCGGCCACCCGCAGCGCGATCTGCGGCGACGCCAGCGCCACGAACGCCACCGGTCCGGCCGAAGCCGTGGCCACGGCGGCCAGCACGACCGCGATCAGCAGCATCACGCTGCGGGCCCCGTTGAGCCGCACGCCGAGCCCGCGCACGGTGTCGTCGTCGAACTGCAGCGCGCCCAGCAGCCGCGAGCCGACCAGGGCCGCCGGGATCAGCACCGCCAGCGCCAGCCCGACCGGCACGACGTGCTCCCACCCGCGCCCGTTCAGGCTGCCGGTGATCCACACCATCACCCGCGCCGCGTCGGTCACGTCGCCGACGGTCAGCAGGTAGTGGGTGAAGTTGCCGGTCACCGCCGAGACGCCGATGCCGACGAGCACCAGCCGGAACCCCTCGATCCCCCGCCGCCACGCCAGCCCGTAGACCAGCAGCCCCGCCAGCAGCCCACCGCCCAGCGCCGCCAGCGGCACGCCGACCGCCGCCACCGTCCCGCCGACCGCGCCCATCGACCCGGCGAACGTGATCACGGTGACCGCGCCGGCCCCAGCGCCCCACGTCACGCCGAGGATGTCCGGGCTCGCCAACGGGTTGCGCGCGATCGACTGGAACACCGCGCCCGCCACGCCGAGCGCCGCGCCGACGAACACCCCGGTCAACGCTCGCGGCAGCCGCAGGTCGAGCACGATGAACCGCTGCCCGCGCTGACCGCCGCCCAGCAGCACGTCGAACACCTGCCCCAACGGGATCGGGAAGTCGCCGCGGGCGACGCTCACCGCACCCGCGAGCACCACCAGCGCCAGCCCCGCGGCCACCACGGCGAACGGCCGCCAGCGCAGCGGCCCCGACACGGGCCCGACCCGGAAACCCCTGGTCAAGGTCACCTTGTCGACAACGCCCCTCACAGCTTCACCAGCTTCCGCCGCCGCACCAGGGCGATGAAGAACGGCGCGCCGACCAGCGCCATCACGACGCCGACCTCCAACTCGCCCGGCCTCGTCACGACCCGTCCGACGACGTCCGCGACCAGCAGCACGATCGCGCCGATCACCCCGGCGAACGGCAGCAGCCACCGGTGGTCCGGCCCGGTCAGCGCCCGCGCCGCGTGCGGCACGACGAGCCCGAGGAACCCGATCGGCCCGCACACCGCCACCGCGCCGCCCACCAGCAACGTCGTCGCGACCACGCCGACGACCCTGGTCGCCGCCACCCGCTGCCCCAGCGACCTGGCCACGTCGTCACCGAGCGCCAGCGCGTTCAGCCCGGGCGCGTTGGCCGCCGCCAGCACGAGCCCGAGCACCAGGAACGGCAGCACCTGCCACAGCACGACGAGGTCCCGCCCGGCGATGCCGCCGACCTGCCAGAACCGGAACGCGTCGAGGCTCTGCCGGTCCAGCAGCACGATCGCGGACACCAGCCCGTGCATGAGCGCGCTCACCGCCGCGCCGGCCAACGCCAACGTCACCGGCGTCGGCCCGGTGCGCCCCGACCCCAGCAGGAACACCACGACGCTGGCCACGAGCGCGCCGCCGAACGCGAACCACACGTACCCGTAGAGGCTGGTCACGCCGAGCGTGAAGATCGACAGCACGACCGCGAACGCCGCGCCCTGCGTGACGCCGAGGATGCCCGGGTCGGCCAGCGGGTTGCGGGTGTGGCCCTGCATCAGCGCGCCGCCGACGCCCAGCGCGACACCGACCGCGATGCCGAGCAACGTGCGCGGCACCCGCAGTTCGCGGACGACGATGTCGTTCTCGAGGCCCGTCGGCGAGGTCAACGCGTGCCAGACGTCCGCGATCGGGATGTCCTTCGCGCCGATGGCGACGCTGGCGAGCGCGACCAGGGCCAGGAGTCCGACGAGCAGGGCCAGGCGGGTGGGGCGGAGGGCCACGGCGCTTGCTCCTCCCACGGCGACCCGACCTTCGGTGAGGTAAGCCTAACCGAACACGGTCCGATCACCGCCGAGCACGCTCCGTGCCGCCGAACGGTCGAGCAGTCGATCACCTGAGTGCGCGACGACGAACGCATAATGGATCTTCACAACCGGCGATCGCGAGTCCCGAAAAACAACCGAGGGGCGCCGGAGGATTCCGGCGCCCCTTCGTCGATTGACGTAATTGCCGTGGCCTGCGCCACGTGCACAACTCGCGTCAGCCCTGCTGGTGGTAAGCCTCCAGCACCTCGGCCGGGATGCGCCCGCGATCGGAGACCTTCATCCCCTGCTTGCGCGCCCACTCCCGAATGGCCTGGTTCTGCTCGCGATCCGCCGAAGCCGGACGAGCTGCCTTCACACCGGCCGGACGACCCGGGCCGCGCTTGCGACCGCCCGCCTTGCGGGCACTGGCGACGAAGTCGGCGAGAGCGTCGCGGAGCCTGCCCGCATTGCTCGCGGAAAGGTCGATCTCGTAGGACACGCCGTCCAATCCGAAGCCGACCGTCTCCTCCGCCTTCCCACCGTCCAGGTCATCGACCAGGGTCACGGTGACCTTCTGCGCCATGCGTATCCTCCTGGACTCGAATGCGCGGTGTTCCCCGACCGCGACCTAAAGCATTGGCGAGTGCAGGTTAGCGCACAACTGGAGGAATGCGCCGCCTGGAGTCCGAGAAGTTACTCATTCCGGGCGCACGAGGGGGAACAGGATCGTCTCCCGGATACCGAGACCGGTGAGCGCCATCAGCAGCCGGTCGATGCCCATTCCCACACCACCGCTCGGTGGCATTCCGTACTCCAGTGATCGCAGAAAGTCTTCGTCGACCGGCATCGCCTCGGTGTCACCGGTCGCCCCCAGGCGGGCCTGGGCTTCCAACCGCTCCCGCTCGACCACCGGGTCCACCAGTTCCGAGTATCCCGTGGCCAACTCGAAACCGCGCACGTACAGGTCCCACTTTTCGGCCACACCCGGCCGGGTGCGGTGCTGACGGGTGAGCGGCGAGGTCTCCAGGGGGAAATCACGCACAAACGTGGGCGCGTGCAGGGTGTCTCCGACGAGGTGCTCCCACAGCTCCTCGACCAGCTTCCCGTGCCCGAGCTTCGGGTCCGCGTCCAAGCCGTGCTTGTCCGCCAGCTCCAGCAACCGCTCCGAAGAAGTTTCGGGCGTGACTTCCTCGCCCGCCGCTTCGGACAACGAGTCGTACATGCTCAACGTGGTCCACTCGCCGCCGAGGTCGTACTCGGTGCCGTCGACGAGCGTCACCACGTGCGAACCGGCGATCGCCATCGCGGCTTCCTGGATCAGCTCCCGGGTCAGCACCGCGTTGGTGTCGTAGGTGGCGTACGCCTCGTAGTACTCCAGCATGGAGAACTCGGGCGAATGCGACGAGTCCATGCCCTCGTTGCGGAAGTTGCGGTTGATCTCGAAGACCTTCTCGATACCGCCCACCACGCACCGCTTGAGGTACAGCTCGGGCGCGATCCGCAGGAACAGGTCGATGTCGAGCGCGTTCGACCGGGTCACGAACGGCCGGGCGCTCGCGCCGCCCTGCAACGTCTGCAACATCGGGGTCTCGACTTCGATGAAACCGCGCCGGTGGAACGACTCCCGCAACGAGCGCACCACGGTGGCCCGGTTGCGCACCGTGTTCCGGGCCTGCTCGCGCAGGATCAGATCCACGTACCGCTGCCGAATGCGGGTTTCCTCGGCGAGTTCCTTGTGCGCGACCGGCAACGGGCGCAACGCCTTCGCCGCCATGGACCACCGGTCGGCCATCACCGACAGTTCGCCGCGGCGGGACGTGATGACCTCGCCGTGCACGAATACGTGGTCGCCCAAGTCGACCTCGGACTTCCATTCGCCGAGCGACTGCTCGCCGACGCCGTTCAGGCTCAGCATCGCCTGGAGTTCGGTGCCGTCGCCCTCGCGCAGCGTGGCGAAGCACAACTTGCCGGTGTTGCGGATGAACATGACCCGGCCGGTCACACCGACCACATCACCGGTCGCGGTGTCCGGTTCCAGTCCCTGATGCGCTTCGCGCACCTCGCGCAACGTGTGCGTGCGCGGTACTTCGACCGGATACGGGTCGACACCGCGTTCCAGCAGTCGCGCCCGCTTCTCCCGGCGCACCCTCAGCTGCTCGGGAAGATCGTCGTCGCTGGTCGCGGAACCGGTCGCTGGCTGCTCACTCACAAGACGAAGGGTACGGAAAGACCACTCGGGAAATCGAACCGGATCTCACTAGGCTCTTGCGGGTGACGGGAGATGACTTGCGGGCCAGGCGGGCGAACTCCTTCGGAGCCCACGCCTCGGCGTACGCGCAACACCGACCGGACTACCCCGCCGAGGCCATCCGGTGGGTGCTGGAGCCGCTGGGCGAGGGTCCGCACCAGGTGCTCGACCTCGGTGCGGGCACGGGCAAGCTGACCGGCGGGCTGCTCGCCGAGGGGCACCACGTGACGGCGGTGGAGCCGGACGAGGCGATGCTGTCGGAGCTGGTGCGGCACCACGGCGCGGCGCGCGCGTTGCCCGGCAGCGCGGAGCGGATCCCCGTGCCGGACGGCACGGTCGACGCCGTCGTGGTCGGCCAGGCGTTCCACTGGTTCGACCCGGCGCGGGCGATGCCCGAGATCGCCCGCGTGCTGCGGTCGGGCGGCGTGCTGGCGGCGATGTGGAACGACTACGACGACTCGGCGCCGTGGATGGCGGAGTTCGTCCGGACCGCGCAGTCCAGCGTCAGCGCGCAGGACGAGCTGGCCTTCGACCCGATGACGAAGCACGAGCTGTTCACCGACGCGGTGCGGCGGGTCTTCCCGCACGTGCACCCGCGCACCGCCGAGTCCCTGGTGGCGATGGTGAACACCCACTCGCACGCCCTGGTGATCCCCGAGGAGGAGCGGGCCGAGCTGAACGCGCGGATGCTCGCGTTCCTCAAGTCCCGCCCCGAAACCGCCGAGGGCGAGTTCGACCTCCCCCTGGTCGTCTACGTGACGCGCACGCGGAGAGTCTGACGGCGGTCGTCAGGCCCTGTTCCGCTCGAACACCAGGCGCAGGCCCAGCAGGGTCAGGTCCGGCACGTGCGACTGGATCGTGGCCGACTCCGACACGACCAGGGGCGCCAGGCCGCCGGTCGCGATGACCGCGACGGGGCCGGGCTCGCTCTGCTGGAGCTCGTCCACGATCCGGCGCACCAGGCCGTCCACCTGGCCGACGAACCCGTAGACGATGCCGGACTGCAGGCACTCCACGGTGTTCTTGCCGATCACCGACCGCGGCCGCACCAGCTCGACCTTGCGCAGCTGCGCGGCGCGGGCCGCCAGCGCGTCGACGGAGATCTCGATGCCCGGCGCCAGCGCGCCGCCGAGGAACTCGCCCTTCGCGGAGATCACGTCCAGGTTCGTGGACGTGCCGAAGTCGACCACCACGCACGCCGTGCTGTGCAGGTGGTGCGCGGCCAGCGTGTTGATCACCCGGTCGGAGCCGACCTCCTTGGGGTTGTCCACCAGCAGCGGCACGCCGGTCCGCACGCCCGGCTCCACCAGGACCTTCGGCACGCCCGCGTAGTACCGGCCGAGCATCACGCGCAGCTCGCGCAGCACCGCGGGCACGGTGGACAGCGCCGAGATGCCGGTGATCTTGTCCGCGTACTCGCCGAGCAGGCCGCGCATCGTCAGCGCCAGCTCGTCGGCGGTCATCCGGGCGTCGGTGCGCATCCGCCAGTCGCGGATCAGCGCGGCGGACTCGCCCGCGCCGTCGTACAGGCCGAGCACGATGTTGGTGTTGCCGACGTCGATGGCGAGCAGCACAGCGCTTCCCCCTAGTCCTCGGCCTGGATCAACGCGTCCAGCGCCGCCGCGTCCTCGGTCTCCGCCGCCACCGGCTCCGGCAGCGCGGTCGCGGACCCGTTCACCAGGCCCGAGCCCTCCGGCGCGTGCGCCGGGTCCGCGCCGAGCTCGACGACCTTGTTGTCGGCGTCGACGAAGACCACCTTGGGTTCGTACACCCGCGCCTCGGCGTCGTCCATCTGCCCGTAGGCGATGAGGATCACCAGGTCGCCCGGCTTGACGAGGTGCGCCGCCGCGCCGTTGATGCCGATCACGCCGGTGCCGCGCTCGCCGGGGATGACGTAGGTCTCCAGGCGCGCGCCGTTGGTGACGTCCACGATCGCGACCTGCTCGCCGGCCAGCAGGTCGGCGGCCTCCATCAGGTCCTCGTCCACCGTGACCGAGCCGACGTAGTGCAGGTCGGCCTGCGTGACGGTGGCCCGGTGGATCTTCGACTTGAGCATGGTGCGGAACATGGCGGTCCCCTTACTCGTCACCGGTGCCGAGCAGCACGGCGGCGTTGTCGATCAGTCGGGTGGAGCCGACGCGGGCGGCCACCAGCAGGCGGGCGTCGCCGTTCTCCGGCGCCGGGCCGAGGTCGGGCGCGCGCAGCTCCAGGTAGTCGAGGTCGACGCCGGGCGCCGCGGCGAGCGTGTCGCGCGCGGCCTTGAGCACGGCGTCCGCGCCCTGGCCGCTGACGTACGCGCCGGCCACCAGGGCGGCGGACAACGCGGTCGCGGCGGTGCGCTCCTCGTCGGACAGGTAGCGGTTGCGGGAGGACAGCGCCAGGCCGTCGGGCTCGCGCACGGTCGGCACGCCGACCACGTCCAGGCCGAAGTTCAGGTCGCGCGCCATCCGGTGAATCAGCGTGAGCTGCTGGTAGTCCTTCTCGCCGAACACCGCGTAGGTCGGCTGCACGATGTTGAACAGCTTGGCGACCACGGACAGCACGCCGGCGAAGTGGCCGGGGCGGGTCCGGCCCTCCAGCTCGTCGCCGAGCGGGCCGGGGTTCACCGTGACCGTGCTGCCCGGCAGGTACATGTCGTCCACGGACGGGGCGAACACCAGGCCCACGCGCTCCTCGCGACAGATGTCCACATCGGAGTCGAAGCTGCGCGGGTAGCGGTCGAAGTCCTCGTTCGGGCCGAACTGGGTCGGGTTCACGAAGATCGAGACGACGACCACGGTGTTCTGCATGACCTGCGCTTCGCGGATCAGCTTGCGGTGACCCGCGTGCAGCGCGCCCATGGTCGGCACCAGGGCGATGTTGCGGCCGGCCGCTTTCAACGCCTTCGTGACGCGGCGCAGCCGATCCGGGTCGCGGTGCACCGTCACGTCGTTCGGCGTGTAGTCGTCCTTGGTGAGCGGCTTGGTCATGCTTGTCCCTCGAGGGTGGTGCGGACGTCGGACGCGAGTTCGGGCTTGAGCAGCCCGGCGGCCTGGGCGCGGGCCGCGGTGCGGAGCGCGAGGATTCGGTACGCGGGGAGCGCCTCGGTGTCCGCGAGCACCGCCAGGTGCTTGGCCACGGTGCCCGCGTCGCCGCGCGCGACGGGGCCGGTGAGGGCGCGGTCGCCGTGCCGCAGGGCGTTGTCCAGGGCGGCGGACAGCAGCGGGCCCAGCATCCGCTCGGCGTCCTGGATGCCCGCGTCGCGCAGCAGGTCCGCGCAGTCGGCGACCAGCGTGATCAGGTGGTTGGCGCCGTGCGCGAGGGCGGCGTGGTAGAGCGGGCGGGCGGCCTCGGGCACGCGCACCGGTTCAGCGGACATCTCCACCACCAGGGCCTCTCCGACGTGCCACGCGACCTCGTCGTCGTCGGCCGCCGTGACGCCGACCGAGCAGGCGTTCATCCGCTGCACGTCCTCGGCCCGGCCGGTGAACGTCATCACGGGGTGCAGGGCCACGCACAGCGCGCCGAGCCCGGCGGCGGGCCGCAGCACGTCCACGCCCTGCGCGCCGCTGGTGTGCACGACGATCTGCCCGGCGCGCAGCGACCCGGTGGCGACGAGGCCGCGGACCAGGCCGGGCAGCTCGTCGTCGGGCACGGCGAGCAGCACCAGGTCGGCGGAGGCGGCCACCTCGGGCGGCGACAGCACGGGGACGTCGGGCAGCAGCTCTTCGGCGCGGCGCAGCGAGTCGCGGGAAACGGCGGAGACAGCGCTCACGACGTGTCCCGCCCGGGACAGCGCGGCGCCCAGCACCGAACCCACCCGGCCGGCCGAGATGACTCCCACGGCCAACCGCGCGGGGCGGGGGGTCGCGTCCATGCGACGTACTCCTTCACCGCGGCGTTCCAGTCCCGATGCTCGGGTACCGGACGACGGCCGCGAGCGTAATCCGGTGTGCTGCGGTGGGCCGTCAACTGCGACGAACGCCACCCGCGGCCTTCAGCGCGCCCGGCGCGTCCACGGCGGCCTGACGTGCGGCGACGAGGGCGGCGAGCAGCTTCTCGTGACGTTGTTCCGCGTCGTGGCCCGCGGTGCCGTTGGCCATGCGGTGACGCAGGAACGCCAGTTCCGTGGCGGCGACCTGGTAGCCCGCGACCGCTTTGGCCGCCTGGTCGCCGACGCGCCGCCGCACCGTGCGCCGCCACCGGCTGCGGCCCTGCAGGCTGGCCAGCAGGGTGACCTCGCTGGAGGCGATCCACTTGTTGGCGGCCATGGCGGGCAGCTGGCCCGCCACGATCCGCTGCTCGCGGCGGCGCTGCCAGACGACCATCAGCACCATGCCGGCGAAGATCGGCACCATGATCAGGAAGTAAAGGTTGATGAAGGTGGAGCCGGTGCCGACGGTGGTGGAGAAGTTCCACAGCGAGTGCAGGCCGGCCGCGCCGAGGTAGCCCAGGACCGGCGCGGCGATGCGCACCTTCCGGCTCGTGGTCATGGCCGCGATGCCGATCCCGATGCCGGTCATCGACGTGAACAGCGGGTGCGCGAACGGCGAGAGCACCCCGCGCAGGATGAACAGCGCGATCACGCCGCTGCTCAGGTCGCCGAACCCGCTGTCGGAGAAGACGCGGGCGAAGTACCAGATGTTCTCGGTGAACGCGAAGCCGGCGGCCGTCACGCCCGCGTACACCACACCGTCCACCACACCGTCGAACTCCTGGCGGCGGCGCAGGAACAGCACCACGATGAACGCGGCCTTCGCGGCCTCCTCGGTGATCGGCGCGCCGATCACGGCGGCGAACGTGCTGCCATCGCCGCCGTCGATGAGCTGGCCGAGCACGTGCGCGCTCTGGTTGAACACCAGGGAGGTGATCGTCGCGCCGCACGCGCCCCAGAGGAACGCCAGCAGCAGGATCTTCGCGGGCTCCGGCTCCCAGCGGTCGACCCAGAGGTAGGCGCCGATCACCGCGAGCACGGGCAGCAGCGCGGCCACCGCGCCGACCATGATCGGCAGCAATCCCGTCTGGGACGTGCCGAGGCCGAGCAGGATCAAGCCGCACACGCCCAACGCGATCAGGCCCAGGACCGGGAGCAGGACGGTCCAGCGCTGCTGGTCGACGCGCTTGCGGGCGGGAGTGGTCACGGTGGGAAACCTTAAAGGGACACTTGACCGGTGGTGGAGTCGGAAGCCCTGTGGCGGGCGGCGTTGTACGGGCCGACCGGGTTCTTCACCCGCGGCGAGGTGCCGGCCGACCATTTCCGCACCGCGCCGCTGGTGGGTCCTGAGCTGGCCGAAGCGCTGCTCGTGCTGCTCGATCGGGTGGACTTCGCGCTCGGTCGGCCCTCGCGGCTGGATTTCGTGGACGTCGGCGCCGGCGGCGGTGAGCTGGCGGGGGCGGTGCGGTCCTCGGCGTCGGGCGCGCTGGCGGCGCGGTTGGTGGTGACGGCGGTGGACGTGGGACCCGCGCGGTCGGTCCCGGGCGTGCGGTGGACGTCGACGCTGCCGGACTCCGTGTGCGGGTTGTTGGTGGGGCACGAGTGGCTGGACGCGGTGCCCTGTCCGCTGGTCACGGGCCCGTCGTCGCACCCCTGGCTGGACCGGTGGTGGCCGGTGGGCGAGCGGGAACGGGCGGAGATCGGGCAGCCGCGGGACGTGGCGTGGGCGGATGCCGTGTCGCGGGTGGCGCGCGGTGCGGCGCTGGCGGTGGACTACGGGCACGTGCGGGCCGACCGGGTGGCGGGGCGGTACGCGGCGGGCACGTTCGCCGCGTACCGGGGCGGGCGCCGGGTGGAGCCGGTGTTCGACGGGACGTGCGACCTGACGGCGCACGTGGCGCTGGACGCGTGCGCCGAGGCGGCCGGTGGCGAGTGGGTGCTGGTCTCGCAGCGGGACGCGTTGGCCGCGTTGGGCCTGGTCGGCGCGGTGTCGCCCGGTGAGCCCGACTGGCTGGGCGCGGCCGAGCGGGCGTCGCGGATCGCCGAGCTGCGGGCGGAGGGCGGGTTGGGCTCGTTCGGCTGGCTGCTGCACGGCGTCGACGTGCCGGTGTCGTCCCTGCTCCCGCCCCTGCCGCCGTGGCGGCCCTGAGCCCTACAACGCCCAGGGCGGGGTGATGCGCTGGTCACCGACCAGGCCGGTGATCCCGACCGACGTGGCGACGAGGACCTTGGCCGGCCCACCGACCAGCTGGAACTCCACGTGCGGCGGGACGACGACCGTGTCGCCGGCGCCCGCCTCGACGTCGTTGATGGTCACCTGGCCCTCCAGCACGTGGAAAACCTCCTCCTTGTCGACCTGGTGCCGTTCGCTCTTCGCGTCCGCCGGCACCTCCACGGTCCACAGGGCGATCTGCGTGCTGCCGTTACGGGACGGGGACGCGTGGGGGTGGAACACGAAGCCGTGGCGCTCGAACATCGCTCTCCAAACTAGTCAACCAAGTTGTCTAGTTGCAGACTAGGCGACCGTGGAACCCGTGTCGATGCTGTTCGCCAGAACGTTCCGCGCGATGACCGACCGCTTCCACGAACGGCTGGCCGATCGCGACCTCGAACCACTGCGCCCGGCGCACGGCTTCGTCTTCCGCTACCTCGCCGCCCAACCCTCGGCCACCGCCGTCGACCTCGCCGCCCACCTGGGCGTCTCCAAGCAGGCCGCGACCAAGACCGTGGCCGAGCTGGTCGACTGGGGCTACGTCCGACGGGCGCCCCACCCGACCGACCGGCGCGCCCACGCGCTGACCCTCACCGGCAAGGGCCGGTCCTACCTCCGGTTCGCCGACGCCCTGTGGTCGGAGCTGGAGGACGAGTTCGCCTCCGTCGTGGGCGCCGAACGGCTGGCCGTCCTGCGCGAAGCCCTGGAGACCTACCTCGCCGACGCCGACGCGGAAGGCATCCGCCCGGTCTGGTGACCGCCCGACGCGACGGCCGAAGACCGCCGGCGGTGACGCCCGGCACGGGCGAAGGTCGAGCGCATGAGAATCCACGCGCTGCCGAACGACGTGCTGGACCGCGCCCGCGAGCGCGCCGGCGCCGACGAGCACCACGAGTGGCACGCCGAGTCACCCGGCGCGCCGCTGCGGTGCTGCCTGCGCAAGGCCGAGCCGGGCGAGCCGGTGGTCCTCTTCCGCCACCGCCCCGCCTCGGGCGCCGGACCGTACGAGGAGCTCGGCCCGGTGTTCGCGCATGCCGAGCCGTGCGACGGGCCGGTGACCACCGCGGCGTTCCCCGAAGCGTTCCGCCACGCGCCGCGGACCCTGCGCGCCTACACCGCCGAAGGCCGCATCCACGGCGGCGAGATCGCCGACCCGGAGCACCTCGTCGACCGCGTCGCCGCGCTGCTCGACGACCCGGACGTGGCCGAGGTCCAGGTCCGCAGCGTCTCCCACGGCTGCTTCCTGTTCGCGATCACCCGCGACCGGCCCTTGCCCCCGAACGGCGGCACGGCCGTGCGACGATGACCGGGTGGAGATCACCGTTGGCGTGGGCGCCGGTGCACGCCACCTCGGCGTGGACCGGGTGGTCGACCTCGGCCCCCTGCACCCGTCGGCGCACGGCGCGTACCGACTGCGCCTGGCGGTCCGCGACGACGAGGTCATCACCGCCGCCGCTCCCCTGGTCGGCCACCTGCACCGGGGCGCGGAGAAGCTGTTCGAGGTCCGCGACTACCGGCAGGTCCTCACCCTCGCCAACCGGCACGACTGGCTCGCCGCCTTCTGCAACGAGCTGGCCGTCGCGCTGGCCGTGGAGCGCATGACCGGCATGGACGTCCCACCGCGCGCCCAGGCGCTGCGGGTCCTGCTGTGCGAGCTCAACCGGATCATGGCGCACCTCGTGTTCCTCGCGCCGCTCACCGGCGCCCGCGACCGCGACGCCGTGCAGGCCGTGCTGGAGGAGGCGTCCGGCGGCCGGATCCACTTCATGGCCAACCGGATCGGCGGCCTGCGCGAGGACGTGCCCGCCGGCTGGACCGGCCGGGTGCGCGAGGTGCTGTCCACTGTGGACCCCGGTGAGGCGCCGGAGGGGTTGGCGGGCCTCGGTGTGCTCGACCGCGACGCCGCGCTCGCGTACGGCGTCACCGGTCCGATCGGCCGGGCGTCCGGTGTGGACTTCGACCTGCGCCGCGACGACCCGCTGCCCGGCTACCGGAACCTGGACGTGCGGCCCGTGGTCCGCACCGAGGGCGACGCGCTGGCCCGCGTCCGCGGCCTGGTGGACGAGGTCCGCCAGTCCGTCGCGCTCGCGAACCAGTGCCTGGACCAGCTGCCGGCGGGCCCGGTGAACCTGCGCCTGCCCAAGGCGGTCAAGGCGCCCGAGGGCTCGGTCTACACGTGGGTCGAGGCGCCGCTGGGCACGTCCGGCGTGCACCTCGCGTCCCGGGGCGAGAAGACGCCGTGGCGGCTGAAGCTGCGCACGCCGTCGTTCAACAACGTGCAGGCGCTGTCCGCGCTGCTGCCCGGCACGAAGGTGGCCGACCTGCCCGCGGTGCTCGGGTCGTTCGCCGTGGTCGTCGGCGACATCGACAAGTAGCAGGCCCTAGTCCTCGCGGCGACGACGGCGGCGCGGCGAGTCGCCGCCGCCGAACGCGGCGAGCAGCTCGCTGACCGACTTGCCATCCGCGTGCGCCCCGGCGGGCTCGGCGGGCTCCGGCGCGCTGCGCCGGCCGGCCGGCGTCGAGGTGTCCTCCCACGAGTCCCAGCGCTCGTCGGCCCGACGCCTGCCACCGGACTCGGCCGCGGGCTCGGCGGCCCGGCGACGGCCCTCGGGCGTCACGGAGGCCGACGCGGAATCAGCCGAACGACCACCGATCGCCTCCGGCTCGACCACCGGGCGGTGCCCGCCGGTCAGCTCGGCCGCGCGGCGCGACCGGCGCGCGTCGTCCTCGGCCTGCGCCCGGCGCGCGGGCTCCGCCACCGGAACGTGCTCACCGGTCAGCTCGACCCGCGTCACGGGTCGGCGCGCCGGCTCGGGACGGCCGACCGCCCGCTGCTCACCGGTCGTGCCGATCCGACGACCGGCCTCGCCACCGGCGGCGGACCGCTGCTCACCGGTCTGCTCGGGGCGGCCGACGGGCCGCTGCTCGCCCGTCGGGTCCGGCCGGCGGACGGGGCCGACCGGGCGGTGCTCACCGGTCACGTCGGCCCGCGCCGCGGGCCTGCGCGCCTCCACCGGCCGGTGCTCGCCGGTCAGCTCCACCCGCGCGGTGGACGGTCGGCGGGGTTCCGCGGACGCGGAGCGCTGCTCGCCGGTCGACTCGGTCCTCGGCACGGCCCGCTGCTCGCCCGTCCGCCGCGCGGCGCCGCCCGCGCCCTCGGGCCGCCGCACGGGTTCCTCGGCCAACGCATCCCGGCTGATCATCTCGGTCCGGTCGGCCACCCGGCTGCGCCGCTGCACGGTGTGCTCGGTCTTCGACGGCTCGGCGGGCCGACCGGCCGGTGCCGCCGGCGGGGCCAACCGCGCCGCCAGGTCCCGGCCCACGCGCTCCGTCGGCTCCTGCTTGGGCGCCTCCCGCCGCACCACCACCGGCGGCGTCGGGCGGGGCTGGGCCGTCGCGCGGGCAGGCTCGCGGCGCACCGGTTGGGCCTGCTCGCGCCGCGCGGGCTCGGGGCGCGTCGGTTCGGGACGCCGCACCTGGTCCTTGCGCGAGGTGTCGACGTTGACCCGCTCGATCAGCTCGGTCCGCTCGACCCGCTCCACCTGCGGCGCCTCCGCGGCCTTCTTCGTCACCGGCACGGCGGTGCCGGCGTTGATGATCCGCTGGTCACCCACCGCCATCAACCGGGACTGGTCGGACAGGGCGCGCATCCGGGTCGACTCGGCCCGCAGCGCCACCCGCTCGACCAGCACCTCGCCGCCGAGCAGGGCCTCCAGGTTCTCCCGCAGGGCGCGCAGCTCGCCGCGCAGCGCGTCCAGGTCGTCCTTGGCCTCCTCGCGCACCCGCTTGCGGGTCTCGGCCTCGACCTCCAGCTCGTACTCGCGCCGTGCGGCGATCTCGCGTTCGAGCTCGAGCTCGTAGACCGACTGCAGGTCGGCCACCTCGTCCTCGCGCTCGGAGATCTGCTTGCGGTAGCGGGCCGCGAGGAACGCGCCGACCAGCGCCGCCCACAGCGCGGCGACCACCGCCAACCGCAGCCAGCGGGCGTTGTCGCTCAGCACCAGCACCGCCGCGGCACCCAGTGCGAGCGTCAACGCCGCTACCAGCAGTAGTCGCCCAGAGCCACGACCGTGATCTTGCTGCTCGTCATCGTCCGACGCGCCTCGCCCGGTCATGGCGTCTACCGTACCGGTCAGTTACCCGATTGAGACCTCGGCGTCCGTATCTATTGATCGAGATGCGGGTCGTCGGGCGTCTTGCAGCACCGCTCCAGCCACAGCGCGGCGGCGATGAGCAGCGCCGCGCAGCCCGCTCCGACGCTCGCGCTGAGCACGTCGTGATCGGCCGCCTCGAACTCGCCGCGCGCCGGCAGCACGTACACCAGCACGCCCGCCCACGCGCCCAGCATGATCGCGCCGAGCAGCGACGACGCCTTGGCGAACGCCACCGCCCTGGCCGCGGTCAACGGCTCGACGGGCCGCGCGCCCGGCTTGCGCAGGATGCGGGCGCGCAGCGAGAACGCCAGCCACAGGTTGACCGCCGCGATCACCAGCAGGGTGAACCCGGCGAACGTCGGCAGCGGCGGCAGCGTGTCGTAGGCGAGCCTGATCAGCAGGTGCGCGAGCAGGCCCGCGACGAGTCCGACGGCGAGCAGGTCACGGGGTTTGGTGAACCTCACCCCACCATCGTCCCCGACTACTCGACCAAGGCGGTGTCGCGCCTGCCGAACAACGACAGCTCGGACAGCCACGGCCCCGGGTCGGTGTCCCAGTCGAGCGCGCGCACCTGGTCGTCGTCACGCCGCCCGCCCAGCACGCGCAGCAGCTCGAACGACGACGTCCGCAGCGCGCCCGCCGGCTCGCCCTCGCCGACGACCCGGTCGCCGTGCTCCAAGGTGATCCGCAGCGCGGGCAGGTGCTTGGCCCGCAGCCGCTTGTCCAGGTCCTGCAGCGGTCGCGTCAACGCCGCCCGCACCGCCACGTTGTCCCGCTCGCCCGGCTGCCCCAGCGCGGTGCGGATGTCGTGCTCGTGCGAGATGATCTCGGCGATCAGCACCGCGCCCATCGGCGAGTCGAACAGCCCCTCGGCGATCTGGAAGTTCCGCTCCCACTCGACCAGCAGCTCGCCCAGCGCGCGGCCACGCCGGTCGTGCACCTGCCGCTCGCCCCACGAGCCGTCGTCGACGCCCTCGAACCGCCGCTCGGTGAAGTCGCCGAGCCCACCGGCCAGGTGCGCGACCACGTCCCGGACCGTCCACCCCGGGCACGCCCCGACCGGCGCGTCGGGATCGCCGCCGGTGACCAGGCTGATGATCCGCCGCCGTGCGGCGTCGTAAGTGACCGCGTTGCTCATCGCGCCACCTCCGCGCCAAAGCTAACCCCGCCGCGCGGACGCCGCAGGGCTGATCACCTCAGCCGAAGATCATCCCGTCGGGTGACGCCGCCGAGGTCGAGGCCGGCGAGCAGGTCGCGCGCCGGGCCGTGACCCGGCACGACCGCGTCCGGCTCCACGTCCAGCCACGGCGCCAGCACGGACGCGCGGTCGTGCGCGCCGGGGTGCGGCAGCAGCAGCTCCGGGTCCGACGACCGCACGCCGTCCACCGTCACGACGTCCACGTCCAGCGTGCGGGGACCCCACCGCAGCTCGCGGACCCGCCCGGCGGCCCGCTCCACCGCCTGCCCGCGCCGCAGCCAACCCCACTCGTCCACGTCACCGGAGACGACCAGCACCGCGTTGAGGAAGTCGGGCTGGTCCGTCACGCCCCACGGCGCCGTCTCGTACACCGGGGACGCCGCCACCAGCACGTCGGCGAACCCGGCCACCGCGAGCCGCAGGTAGCCCAGCCGGTCGCCCAGGTTCGAGCCGAGCGACAGCACCGCCCTAGTCACGCGTGCGCCGGATCGTCACCGCGACGTCCTCGAACGCCAACGGGATCGGGGCCGACGGCTTGTGCACCGTCACCTCGGTCGCCCGCACCCGCAGGTCGGTCATCACCTCGTCGGCGACCTTGCCCGCCACCGTCTCGATCAGGTCGTACGGCCCGCCGGCCACGATCGCCGCCGCGCGCTCGGCCAGCTCGCCGTAGTGCAACGTCTCCCGCAGGTCGTCCGTGGCCGCCGCGCGCGAGAGGTCCAGCCACGCGGTGACGTCGACCAGGAAGTCCTGCCCGTCGCGCTTCTCGTGCTCGAACACGCCGTGGAACCCGCGCACCCGCAGGCCGCGCAACGAGATCCGGTCGGAAATCCCGCCCACCTCCGCCGAGCCCGCTCCGTCAGCCCGCATGACCCCGCCTCCACGCCCGCGCCACGGCCACCGCGTCCAACGAGCGGTCCACGTCGTGCACCCGCACGCCCCACGCGCCGACGAACGCCGCCAGCGCCGACACCGCCGCCGTCGCGTCCTCCCGGCCGTCCGGCGCCCGGTCCCCGAGCAGGGCGCCGAGGAACCGCTTGCGCGACGCGCCGACCAGCACCGGGAAACCCAGCTCCAGCAACGAGCCGAGCCCGTGCAGCAGCTGCCAGTTGTGCGTGGCGTCCTTCGCGAAACCCAGCCCGGGGTCGAGGATGATGTCGTCGGACGCCACACCGGCGGCCAGGGCGGCGTCCACCTGGCGGCACAGCTCGTCGCGCACCTCGCGCACGACGTCGTCGTACACGGCCAGCCGGTCCATCCGCCTGCTGTGCCCGCGCCAGTGCATCAGCACGTACGGCACGCCCGCCGACGCCACCAGGGGCGCCATCGCGGGGTCGGCCAGCCCGCCGGACACGTCGTTCACGATCGACGCGCCCGCGTCCAGCGCCGCCTGCGCCACCTCGGCCCGCGTGGTGTCCACGCTGACCGGCACGCCCTCGGCGACCAGCGCCCGGATCACCGGCGCGACGCGCGCGGCCTCCACCTCCGGCGACACCCGGTCCGCGCCGGGGCGCGTCGACTCGCCACCGACGTCGATCAGGTCCGCGCCGCGGCGGAACAGGGCCACGCCGTGCGCCACCGCGTCGTCCAGGTCGAGGTACCGGCCGCCGTCGGAGAACGAGTCGGGGGTGACGTTGAGCACGCCCATCACCACGCAGTGCCCCGGCCTGGGCACGCTCACCGCAAACGTCCCTTGATCAGCTCGATCGCCTCCGAGCGCGACGACGCCGAGCTGCGCAGCAGCCCCCGCACCGCCGACGTCGTGGTCCGCGAACCCGGCTTGCGCACGCCGCGCATGGCCATGCACAGGTGCTCTGCCTCGACCACCACGATCACGCCGCGCGGTTCGAGCCGCCGCATCAGCGCGTCCGCCACCTGCGAGGTCAGCCGCTCCTGCACCTGGGGCCGCTTGGCGTACAGGTCGACCAGGCGGGCCAGCTTCGACAGCCCGGTCACCCGGCCGTGCTCGTTGGGGATGTACCCGACGTGCGCGACGCCGTGGAACGGCAGCAGGTGGTGCTCGCAGAACGAGAACATCGGGATGTCGGTGACCAGCACCAACTCCTCGTGGCTCTCGTCGAACGTCTTGGCCAGCACGGCGTCCGGGTCGGTGTGCAGGCCGGCGAACAGCTCCCGGTACGCCCGCGCCACCCGTGCCGGCGTGTCGCGCAGCCCTTCGCGCTCCGGGTCCTCACCGCACGCGAGCAGCAGCTCGCGCACCGCCGCCTCGGCCCGCTTCTGGTCGAAGGGTGGGCGCGCGAGACCGGCCCCCCCGTTGACGGAGAGGCCGGTCTGGTCGATCGCGGTGCCGTGCTCGGTCACGTGCGGTTGTCCGGGTCCGTGTCGAAGGACCGCTTCCCCGCTTCCGCGTCCGTCGGCTCCGGCCGCCACTGCGGTGGCTGCGGTGCGCCGCCGGGCGCCGTCGCGGGCGTCCACCCGGGCGGTGCGCCGTAGTTCGGCGGGCCGGACGACGGGTGCTGCGGCTGCTGCTGCGGGTAGGCCTGCGGCTGCGGGCCCTGGGTCAGCACGCCGTTGTGGCCGTTCGGCGGCGTGGGGACGGGGTCCTGGACCGGCGGTTCGTCGTCCAGGGTGTCCTCGATCGCCGGCGGCCACGGCTCGCCGCGCTCCTTGGCCAGTTCCGCCGGGGTCTTGACCGGCGGCTTGTCCGAGGGGGTGCGGTGGCCGAAGTCGTTGAACTTCGTGATCCGCGGGCGCTTCTCGACCGCGGCGAAGATCCGCTCCAGTTCCTTCTGGTGCAGGGTCTCCTTCTCGATCAGCTCCAGCGTGAGCGCGTCGAGCACGTCGCGGTAGGTGTTGAGCACCTCGTACGCCTCGGTGTGCGCGGCCTCGATCAGCTCGCGGACTTCCTCGTCGATCTCGTGCGCGACCTCGAGCGAGTAGTCGGCCTGCCGGCCCGCCGTGCGGCCGAGGAACGGCTCGCCCTGCTCCTGGCCGTACTTGACCGCGCCGAGCCGGGCGGACATGCCGTACTCGGTGACCATCGCGCGGGCGATCTTGGTCGCCTGCTCGATGTCGTTGGACGCGCCCGTGGTCGGCTCGTGGAAGACGAGCTCCTCCGCGGACCGGCCGCCCAGCGCGAACACCAGCCGGGCGATCATCTCGGACCTGGTCATCAGGTCCTTGTCCTCCTCGGGCACGGAGAGGGTGTGACCACCCGTCCGGCCGCGGGCCAGGATCGTGACCTTGTAGACCGGGTCGATGTCCGGCATCGCCCACGCGGCCAGGGCGTGCCCGGCCTCGTGGTAGGCGGTGATCTTCTTCTCCTTCTCGGAGATGATCCGGCTCTTGCGGGCCGGACCGCCGATCACGCGGTCGACCGACTCCTCCAGCTCGATGCTGCTGATCACCGTGCCGTTCTTGCGCGCGGTGAGCAGCGCGGCCTCGTTGATCACGTTGGCCAGGTCGGCGCCGGAGAAGCCGACGGTGCGCTTGGCCAGGCCGTCCAGGTCCGCCTCGGGGGCCAACGGCTTGCCCTTGGCGTGCACGCGCAGGATCTGCTTGCGGCCCTTCAGGTCCGGCGCGGACACCGGGATCTGCCGGTCGAACCGGCCGGGGCGCAGCAGCGCCGGGTCGAGGATGTCGGGCCGGTTCGTCGCCGCGATCAGGATGATCCCGCCGCGCGAGTCGAAGCCGTCCATCTCCACCAGCAGCTGGTTGAGCGTCTGCTCGCGCTCGTCGTGCCCGCCGCCGAGGCCGGCGCCGCGGTGGCGGCCGACCGCGTCGATCTCGTCGACGAAGATGATGCACGGCGCGTTCTGCTTCGCCTGCTCGAACAGGTCGCGGACGCGCGAGGCGCCGACGCCGACGAACATCTCGACGAAGTCCGAGCCGGAGATCGAGTAGAACGGCACGCCGGCCTCGCCGGCCACGGCGCGCGCGAGCAGCGTCTTGCCGGTGCCGGGCGGGCCGTACAGCAGCACGCCCTTGGGGATCTTCGCGCCCAGGGCCTGGTAGCGGCCCGGGTTCTGCAGGAAGTCCTTGATCTCGTAGAGCTCTTCGACGGCCTCTTCGGCGCCCGCGACGTCGTTGAACGTCGTCTTGGGCATGTCCTTGGACAGCTGCTTGGCCTTGGACTTGCCGAAGTTCAGGACGCGGTTGCCGCCGCCCTGCGAGTTGTTCATCATCCACATCAGCAGGAGCAGCAGCAGACCCAGCGGGATCATGTACAGCAGCATCTGCATCAGGAACGAGTCCTGCGTGACCTTGGTCTCCACGACGGGCTTGTTGCCCGCCTGGTCGAGGATGGTGAAGACCTCGTCCGTCGAGCTCGCCGGGAACTGGGCGCGCACGCGGTTGCTGCCCTCGACGGTCACCCCGTCGTTGAGGGTGAGCTTGAGGAGCTGCTCCTTGTCCTCGATCGTGGCTTCCTTGACCTGGCCGTCCCGGATCTGTTGCAGTGCCTGGGACGTCTTGATCGGGGTGTAACCCCGGTTGTCGTCGAAGAGCACGTTGAAGGCGTAAAAGAGCAACAACACCGCCACGATCCACAGCAGCGGGTTGCGAAGCAGGCGCTTGCGGTCCATGCACTTACGGCCGGCGGGCGGCCTCGACCCTCCCTGACTTGTCGACGGGCGTAGACGGGCACACCCGTCCGACCAGACTACCGCCCATGGCTCGGGCGAAGCGCTCCGCGTGCGGGCCCTGTCGCGTCTTGCCGGACCAACGGGCGAGGGGCGCCCGGTGTTCCCGTGGTGACCGCGAACACGGATCCCAGGTCAACGAGGTTCACCCGGCGGGTTGACCCGATCGTGAACCGGTGCGGGCTCGATCCCGTAACTACTCACGAGGGGTTACCGGGCACTAGCAGGTGGCGACAACGTGAGGGCCACTCGAGTGACGTAGAACACGAGAGTTTGTCATGTGAGTGAGCCGTGTCATCCTCGGCAACCAACCGAGTGTTCCTCGCCCACCCGAAAGGGTGAACACCGACCGAAGGTACGAAGCAATGTCAGCTCGCAACCCGGACCGCCCCGGCCGCCTCCGCCGCGTGATCCTGCCCGTCGGCGCGCTGCTCGGCGTCGTCGCCGCCGCGGGCGTCACCGTGGTGGCGCTGCGAGCCACCAGCGGACCCGAGTGCAAGGGCACCCTACCGCTCAAGATCGCGGTGACGCCGGCGATCGAGGAGGTCGTGCGCGGCGCGGCCGACGACTACCAGGCGACCCAGCCGATCGTGGACGGCAAGTGCGTGCAGGTGCAGGTCGAGGCGCGCGGCGCCGCCGACGTGGCCAACGAGCTGCCGACCGCCCAGATCAACCCGCCCGCGCTGTGGGTGCCGGACTCGTCCATGTGGGCGGCCGAGACCCAGCGGCAGGCCGGTGACGAGGGCGTGGAGGCGCCGCGGCTGGACATCCACGACCCGCTGGCGAGCTCGCCGCTGGTGATCGCGGGCTCGGAGCAGGCCATGACCGCGCTCGGCTGGCCGATCACGCCCGTGACGTGGGCGAAGGTCGTCGACCCGAAGGTGCCGGTGACGCTGAGCGACCCGACCACGTCCACCGAGGGCCTGGCCACGCTCGCGGTCATCCGGGCGCAGCTCGGCAACCCGGACGGCACGCCGAAGCCGGAGCTGATCGGCGCGCTGCTGCGGGTCGGCCGCAACGCGCTGCCGTCCGTGCGCGACGCGTTCGGCAAGGTCGTGCAGGGCGCGGAGAACGCGCCCGTGTTCACCGCTTCGGAGCAGTCCGTGCTGTCGGCCAACCGCACGGCCGGGTCGCGCCGGGTCGTCGCCTCCTACCCCAAGGAGGGCACGGTCTCGTTCGACTACCCCCTGGTGCGGGTGAGCCGGTTGAGCGAGCAGGCGGGCACGGCGCAGGCCGCGGAGGGCTTCGAGCGGGCGTTGCGCACCGGCCGGACCGCGCAGCGGTTCGCCGAGGCCGGCTTCCGCGCGCCCGACGGCAAGGCGCCCGGCGGCTGGACGAACGAGGAGCACGGCGTGCGCGGCGACGACGTGGCCGTGCTGAAGACGCCGGACCCGGACCAGGTCTCCGAGCTGCTGCGCACGTGGGGCGCGGTCAGCCTGGACACCCGGCTGCTCGCGGTGCTGGACGTGTCCGGCTCGATGGCCGAGAAGATGAGCAACGGCCAGACCCGGGTCGAGGCGGCCCGGGAGGCGGCGCTGACCGCGTTGGGCATGCTGCCCGACACCTCGGAGATCGGCCTGTGGGCGTTCTCGACGAACAAGAAGCCGCCGAACGACTGGATCGAGCTGGTGCCGGTCGGTCCGCTCGGCGAGCCGATCGGCGGCGCGCCGCGGCGCGTGCAGCTGCAGAAGGGCGCGGGCAACCTGCCCGCCCTGGTCGGCGGCGGCACGGCGTTGCACGAGACGGCGCTGGCCGCGTTCCGGCACGTGCAGCAGACCTACGACCCATCCAAGATCAACTCGGTCACGCTGATCACGGACGGCAGCAACGACGACATCTCCAGCATCGACCTGCCCGGCCTGCTGGCCACGTTGAAGCAGGAGTCCGACCCGTCGCGGCCGGTGCCGATGATCATGGTGGGCCTGGGCGCGGACGCCGACATGAACGCGCTGCGGCAGATCGCCGAGGCCACCGGCGGCAAGGCCTACCAGGCGATGGAGCCGGAGGACATCCGCGGCGTCCTGCTGGACGGCATCTCCCAACGCCGCTGCCGGCCGAATTGTTAGGCCGCTGCTCCGCAGACGGCGGCTCGGTCGCCTGGAAGTCGGTCGTTCGCGCCCTGATTCCCGACGATCGAAAAGCGTGATCGCCGGGAATGAGGACGCGAACGACCGACGCGACCTCGCGGGGGGTGGTCCGGTCGGAGGCCGCCCCCGTTCACGTGCTCAGCTTGAGTAGACCTTGGGGTCCAAGGCGCCGATGTAGGGCAGGTCGCGGTAGCGCTCGGCGTAGTCCAGGCCGTAGCCGACCACGAACTCGTTCGGGATCTCGAAGCCGACGTACTTGACCGGCACCTCGACCTTGACCGCGTCCGGCTTGCGCAGCAGCGTGCAGACCTCCAGCGACCGCGGCTTGCGCGACGCCAGGTTCTTGAGCAGCCACGACAGCGTGAGGCCGGAGTCGATGATGTCCTCGACGATGATCACGTCGCGGTCCGCGATGTCCCGGTCGAGGTCCTTGAGGATGCGCACCACGCCGGAGGACGAGGTCGACGAGCCGTAGGAGCTCACCGCCATGAACTCCAGCTGCACCGGCACCGGCAACGCCCTGGCCAGGTCGGTCATGAACATCACCGCGCCCTTGAGCACGGTGATCAGCACCAGGTCGTTCCCGCCGTCGGCCGGGTAGTCAGCCGCGACCTTGTTGGCCAGCTCGGTGACCTTGTCGCTGATCTCCTGCTCGCTGATGAGCACGGAACTGATGTCGCCGTCGTACACGGACGGTTCCCCTTTTGTCATGACTGCACTGGTTCCACTCGCAGCCTGCCATGCGCGCGCCGCGCCACAAAGCCGCCGGGCAGCCACACGCCGCCCTGCCCACGCCACTCGCTCACCAGGGCGTCCACCCGGCGCAGGTGCGAGTCGGACAACTCGGGCACGTTCTCCTCCAGCAGCCAGCGGCGCAGGACGCGGCGGCGCAGGGCGGTCGGCAGGCGTCCGACGTCGTCCACCGAGCGGCGGTCGCCGTCGAACGCCTCGGCCAGCTCGTCCAGCGCGTCGTTGTCCTCGCGCAGGTGGGCGGCGGTGCGGGCGAGGGCGTCGGCGACACCGCCCTGGAGCACGTCCTCCAGCAGCGGGAGGACCTCGCGGCGCAGGCGGACCCTGGTGTAGCGCGGGTCCTCGTTGTGCGGGTCGCGCCACGGCGTGAGGCCGAGTTCGTCACATGCGGCCTCCGTCACGGCCCGGGAGACCCGCAGCAGGGGACGGCCCCACGGCGGGTCGTGCGCGCGCATGCCGGCGATGCTGCGCGGCCCGGAGCCGCGGCCGAGGCCCAGCAGGACCGTCTCGGCCTGGTCGTCCCTGGTGTGGCCGAGCAGGACCAGGCCGCGCTCCGGTCTCAGCGCGGCATACCTGGCCTTGCGCGCGGCGGCCTCAGGTCCACCCGATCCGGTGACGTCGACGCGGCGCACCTCGGCGGCCAGACCCAGCTCGCGGCACGTGCGCGCGGCCCGTTCGGCGACCTGCGCCGAGTCGGCCTGCAGACCGTGGTCCACGACGACCGCACGGGCTTCGGCCAGCCCGGCCGTGACGGCGGCGAGGGCGAGCGAGTCCGCGCCGCCGCTGACGGCCACCGCGACCCGGTCGGGCCGGTGTTCGGCGAGGAAGCGCCTGACGGCCGTGCGCACCTCGGCGAGCGGTCCGTTCACGGTTGGACGCGACGCAGCCAACCGGCCGGGTCGGCGATCTCCGCGCGCGTCGGCAGGGTGTCGGCGCTGGTCCAGACGGTGTTGAAGCGGTCCATGCCGACCGCGTCGACGACGTGCCCGGTGAACGCCGCGCCCTCCGCGTACTGGCGGACCTTCGCCTCGACGCCGAGGAGCGTGCGCAGCACGCGGTCCAGCACGCCACCGCCCTGGCGGCGGGCGGTGAAGCGTTCGCGGATCGTGCGGACCGACGGCACGACGTCCGGGCCGACCGCGTCCATCACGTGGTCGGCGTGGCCTTCCAGCAACGTCGACAGGGCGATGAGCCGGTCGAGCACCTCGCGCTGGCCGGGGCTCTGCAGCAGCTCCACCAGGCCACCCGACTCGCGCAGCCGCTTCGGCAGGTCGCGCAGGCGTGGCGCGGAGCCCTCGTCCATGCTGCCGAGCAGGGTGGCGACCAGGCCCGCGAAGTGCTCGGCGAGCCACGGCACGGCGGTGAACTGCAGGCGGTGGGTGCCCTCGTGCAGGCAGACCCACATGCTGAAGTCCTCGCCGGAGACGTCGAGGGCCCGTTGGGCGCCGACGATGTTCGGCGCGACCAGCAGCAGCCTGCCGCCTTCGGAGAACGGGTCGTACTGGCCGAGCACCCGGCCGCTGAGGAACGCGATGACGACGCCCGCCTGGACGCCCGCCGTGCCCGCGAGGACGCCGCTGAGCGCGCCGGACTGCTTGGGCAGCGCGCCGTCGGTGAGGGCGGCGAGGCCCTGCACGGCGGCGCGCACCCAGCCCGGCCGGTCGACCACTTCGCCCTGCTGGAGCGGCATGCCGTGGCCGAGGCCGGTGAGCTCGCGGACGTGCACCTCGGCGTCCACGGCGAGTTCGCGCAGGCGGTGCACGGCGATGTCGGCCTCGGCTCTGGGCACGATCGGGCCGGGCCGGACGAGCCTGGTCGCCGTGGTGACGGCCAGGGCCCAATCGACCGGGGCACTGCGGTCCTGCGTCGCCGGGTTCACCCTTCTGACGCTACCTGCGAGGACCGCCCGGCCGACACTCCCGCGTCCACGTCCTGAGCGTTCAACTCGGGGTACCTGAGCGTTCGACACGCGGTACCTGAACGTTCGACACGCGCGAGAGTCCTACGTTCGCGTCGCGCGTGTCGAACGTTCAGAACGCGCGTGTCGAACGTTCGCGTACCCCGAATTCAACGCTCGGGGCGGTCAGCAGCCGCAGGTCCGGAGGGCGGCGGCCATCTCGTCCAGCCCGCCGCGCACCAAGTTGTTGTTCTGCTCCGGGCTCAACGACATGAACGCGAACACCAGCAGCCGGCCGTCCGCGTCCACCACCACGCCGGCGAGCGTGTTCACCGAGGTCAGCGTGCCCGTCTTGGCCCGCACCCAGCCCCGGCCGCCCGCGCCCCACTGCTCGTACCGGGTCGCCAGCGTGCCGCTGCCGCCCGCCACCGGCAGGGCCGTCAGCAACGGCCGCAGCTTGGCGGTCCTGGCGTCGGACGCGTCCGGCTTCGCCGCCGCCACGAGCACGTCCGCCAGCAGCTTCGCGGGCACCTTGTCGTTCGGCGACAGCCCGCTGCCGTCCACGATCGCGGACGTCGACAGGTCGAACCCGTTCTCGGTCAGCACGTCCCGCACCGCCTTCGCCGCGCCCGCGAACGACGGCTCCAGCCCGCGCGCCTTCGCCACCTCCCGCGCCATCGTCTCGGCCAGCACGTTGTCCGAGATCTGCATCAGGTTCTCGACCAGCTGGTCCACCGGCGCGGACTTCACCTCGCCGAGCACCTCCGCGCCCGGCGACGCCGCGCCCGCCGCCACCGCCGCCACGCCCAACCGCTGCGCCAACGCCTGCGCCGCCACCGCCGCGGGGGTGGCGGTGCGCGGCGTGTCGTACTTCGTCGGGTCGCCACGCCCGCCGTCCAGCATCACCGGTTCGATCGGCGCGACGTACCCGTTCGGCACGTCGCTGGGGTCCCAGCCGGGCGCGGTGCCCGGACCCGCGTACCGCGACACGTCGTACTGGACCTGCGTCACCTGGCCGCCCGACGCGCGCACCTGCGCGGCCAGGTCGTCGATCGTGGCCGCGCCGGGGTACACGGTCAGCTCACCCGCGGGCCGGGACGACAGCGTCGGGTCGCCGCCGCCGACCAGCACGACCGAGCCCGGCTGCGCCCCGCGCACGACCTTCGTCGAGAACTGGGCCCGGTGGTCCAGCGCGAGCAGAGCCGCCGCCGCGGTCAGCACCTTGATCGTGGACGCGGGGGTCTGCGGCGTCGTCTCGCCCTGGTTCCACAGCGCCGTGCCGGCCACCGGGTCCACCACCACGCCCGACAACGGCGCCAGCACCCCGTTCGCGGCCGGACCGGCCAGCACCGCGCGCACGCCCGCCGCCGTGGCCGGCTTGCCGTCCGCCCCGACGCCCTTCATCGACAACGACACCGGCGCGGGCGGCAGCGGCGCGGCGGTCGTCGGCACGGGCGCGGCGTCGAACCACCCCTGCCGCGTCCCGACGAGCGCCGTGCCCGCGAGCGCGAGCACCAGCACCGCCGCCACGCCCAACACGAACGGGCGCTTCCGCCGCCGCGTCGGAGCCGGTGGCTCTTCACGTTCCGTGATCGGTTCAGGGACCGGTTCAGGTTCCGACTTGATCTCGGTCGGCGGGGCGGGCGGGTGCGGCGCGACGGGCTTCGGCGGCACCCTCACGGGTTCGGCGCGCACCGGCGCCGGAATGCGCATCGTGGGCGGGTCAGGCCTCCTGACCTGCACCGTCGGCGGCTCGTGATCGACTTCGTCACCGTCAAAGGTCGGCCACGATGGCTCGTCGGGCACGCAGTCCTCCGCGGTCGAGTACGGGCAACGTCACACCCTCGGCAAGGGGTTGACGAGACGACGTAGTCCACACTAGTGGCGTAACGAACGGCGAAGACGAGCGAGGACCGCGCAGTGGAGTTCGACGTCACCATCGAGATCCCCAAGGGGGTCCGCAACAAGTACGAGATGGACCACAAGACGGGGCGCATCCGGCTGGACCGGACCCTGTTCACGGCCACTCAGTACCCGGCGGACTACGGGTTCGTCGACAACACACTGGGCGAGGACGGCGACCCGCTCGACGCGCTCGTGCTGGTCCAGGAGCCGACGTTCCCCGGCTGCCTGATCCGCTCGCGCGCGATCGGCATGTTCCGGATGACCGACGAGAAGGGCGGCGACGACAAGCTGCTCTGCGTCCCGGCGGAGGACCCGCGCTCGGAGCACCTGCGCGACATCCACCACCTGAACGAGTTCTACCGGCTGGAGATCCAGCACTTCTTCGAGGTCTACAAGGACCTCGAGCCGGGCAAGAGCGTCGAGGGCGCGACCTGGGTCGGCCGCACCGAGGCCGAGGCCGAGATCGTCCGCTCGTACCAGCGCCTGAAGGACGCCGTGGCGCGCGGCGAAGACCACTGAGCTGACGCGCGAGAGGCCCGCCCCCGTTCCCGGGGACGGGCCTCTTCCGCTTTGCGGGGCGTCAGTGCGCCGCGATCGGCGCGGGCTTCTCGCCCGCCGCGTCCTGCACCCGCTCCAGGCCGGACCGGGTGGACAGCGGCACCTCGCGCAGGAACCAGATCACCGCGAACCCGATCGCCGTCACCAGGCCGCCGACCAGGAACACCAGGTCGATCGACGAGGAGAAGCCGTCCAGGAACGGCCTCGCCAGCACCGGGTCGAGCCTGGTCAGGAACTCGGTGTTGTCCAGGTCGAACGCCGGGCCGCCGCCCTGCAGGCCGGCGGCGAACTCGCGGTTCTCCGGCCGGGCCAGCGCCGCCTGGAAGTCGGGCGTGGCCGCCGCCGCGCGCAACCCGTCGGCGATCTTGTCGCCGACCGTGCTGAACAGGATCGACAGGAACACCGCGGTGCCGACCGTGCCGCCGATCTGGCGGAAGAACGTGGCCGACGAGGTCGCCACGCCCATGTCGCGCGGCTCGGCGTCGTTCTGGATGGCCACCAGCAGGGTCTGCATGCACAGGCCGAGCCCGGCGCCCAGGAAGAACATCAGCGCCAGCGCCTGGTAGATCGACGTGTCCGTGCCGACCGTGCTGAAGACGAACAGCGCGGCGGTGATCAGCCCGAACCCGATGATCGGGAACACCTTGTAGCGGCCGGTCTTGGCGGTGATGTTGCCGCTCGTGCCCGCCGCCGCCATGATGCCGAGCGTCAGCGGCAGCATCATCAGGCCGGACTCGGTGGCCGAGTAGCCCTTCACGATCTGCAGGTACAGCGGCAGCGAGACCATGCCGCCGAACATCCCGACGCCGAGCAGGAAGTTGATGACGTTGCCCAGCGCGAACGTCTGCCGCTTGAACAGCCGCAGCGGGAGCAGCGCCTCGTCGCCCATCCGCCGCTCGGTGATCACGAACCCGACCAGGCCGAGCACGCCGATGACGTACATGGCGATCGAGGTGCCCGACGCCCAGCCCCACCCGCGGCCCTGTTCGGCCACGATCAGCAGCGGCACCAGGCCGGTGGTCAGCAGGCCCGCGCCGACGAAGTCGATCCGGTGGTTCACCCGCTGGTGCGGGATGTTGAGCACCTTGGCCACCACGACCAGCGCGATCAGCGCGATCGGCACGTTGATCAGGAACACCCAGCGCCAGCCGGCCGTGCCGAGGAACGACTCCATGCCCGCGAACAGGCCGCCGACCACGGGGCCCGCGACGCTGGAGATGCCGAACACCGCCATGAAGTAGCCCGTGTAGCGGCTGCGCTCACGCGGCGAGGTGATGTCCGCCAGGATCGCCATGGCCAACGACATCAGACCACCGGCGCCGAGGCCCTGCACCGCGCGGAACGCGGCCAGCTCGTACATCGAGTTCGCGATGCCGGACAGCAGCGAGCCCGCGAGGAACAGCGTGATCGCGGTCAGGTACATCGGCTTGCGGCCGTAGATGTCGGACAGCTTGCCGTACAGCGGCGTGGAGACCGTCGCGGTGATCAGGTACGCGGTCGTCGCCCAGGCTTGCAGCGTCTGGCCGTGCAGCTCGTCCGCGATGGTCTTCATGGCGGTGGCCACGATCATCTGGTCGAGCGCGGCCAGGAACAGCCCGAGCAGCAGGCCCGACAGGATCGTCAGGATCTGCCGGTGGGTGAGCAGGGCGGCGCCGGGTGGCGGCGCGTCCGCTCGGGTTGTCGTCTCCGACATCACTTCTCCCCTTCTGAGCGCGGCCCCAGTCCGCTCTCAGCGATGAAATCCGGTAGCGCCTTCTCGTAGTCCCCCACGAAGCGCTCGAAGTACTCGATGAACTGCGTCCACTCCTGCGGGGACCAGTCCGTGAACAGGCGGGCCAGCGCGACGTTGCGCTGCGCGCGGCGTTCGGCGAGCAGCCGTGCGCCCGCCTCGGTCACCGCCAGCACGCTCGCGCGGCCGTCCTCCGGGTCGGCCCGGCGTTCCACCAGGCCGTCCTTGACCAGCGTCGCCACCTGGCGGCTCACCGTGGACGGGTCGGAGAACACCGCCTCCGCAAGGGCGCTAGCCCGTGACGGGCCCAGCTGGTTGAGGTTGGCCAGCAGCACGAAAGAGGCCTTGTCCAGGCCGGCCTTGCTCATGTGCGCGGCGACGCAGGCGTGCATCTTGTTCATCCGCACCAAGGCCATGCCGAGCCGGTCGGCCATGGCGAGCTCGTCGGCCCGCACCTCGTCACCCACCGGGGTCGTCATCCCACACTCCGTTTGCTTGCATCAACCAACTAGTTGCTGAGTACAAGCATGCGCTCGTACGGGTGACAAGGCAACCGGAATACCGGTGACTCGGGTCTCATGGTTACCGGCCGGTAGCATCTGTGGGCATGAGCGCTGACTACTCGTTCGTCGCCGACGCGATGAAGCAGGCCGTGCCGTGGGTCAGGACCGTGGGCGTGGAGTTCACCGAGGTCACGGGCGATCGGGTGGTCGCCGAGCTGCCCGACCGCGAGGAACTGCGCAACCACGTCGGCGGACCGCACGCGGCGATGATGTTCGGTGTCGCGGAGACCGCGTCGGGCGCGGTGGTGATGGCCGCCTTCGCGCCGCACCTGGCCAAGGCGACCCCGTTGGTGGCGCGGTCCGAGATCGCCTACAAGAAGCTGGCACTGGGCGACCTCCGCGCCGAGGCGGTGCTGGGACGGCCCGCGGAGGAGGTCGTGGCCGAGCTGGAGGCGGGCACGCGGCCGGAGTTCCCGGTCGCCGTGACGATCACCGACGCGAACGGCGTGACGACGGGCGAGATGACCGTCGTGTGGACGCTGCGCCCGAACCGCTGACTCACCGTGACCGACCGGGCGTGCCATGTGATGTAGGTAACACCCGGTCGGCGCACGGACGGTGAGGCGGACATGGCAGGTAGACCCGCAGGCCCGGCGGATTCGGGCCCTTAGCCTCCTGGCGCAGGCTTCCGCGCGAGCGCCGCTTCCTCATCACCGTCGGTGTGGTGGTGCTGCTCCTGTTCATCGTCGGCCTCGCGAATCTGGGGTCCGGGAACAGCACCCCGCGCGCGCTCAGCGAGACGGGGATCACGACCACGTCGACGTCGACGTCGACGACCACCACCACCACTACAACGACGACCACCACCACACCTCCTCCGGTGAAGGTCGCGGAGGTCGTCGACGGGCGCACGATCACCGTGTCCGGCGGTGGACGGGTCCAGCTGGCCGGGCTCGCGCAGCCCGGCGAGTGCTGGGCGGCGGTCGCGGCGGACTTCCTGAAGACCACGCTGGCGGGCAAGGACCTGCGGGTCGTCGGCGCGACCGTGCTGCTGCCCGACGGCGTCGACCTGGCCGTGCACATGGTGGGGCAGGGCATGGCCCGCGCCGAGCAGACCGCCTCCGCCGCCCTCGCCTCGGCCCAGGACGCGGCGAAGGCCGCCGGTCTCGGCCTGTGGGGCGCGCCGTGCGCCGGCGCCGACACCGTCGCACCGCCGCCACCTCCGCCGCCCGCGCCGAAGCCGACTTACGACCCGCCTCCGCCGCAACCCGTGCAGCCCGCCCCGCCGGCCGACGCCTACTACGCCAACTGCGACGCCGTCCGGGCCGCCGGCAAGGCGCCGCTCTACGCCGGCCGGCCCGGCTACCGGGCAGCCCTGGACCGCGACAAGAACGGCGTGGCCTGCGAGTAGGTTCCACCGGCGTGAAGGTGGACCGGCTGGAGATCGAGTACGACCCCCTGACCGTGCCGGCCGCGGCACGTGCGGCGGTGGACGAGGGCTGTGACGGGTTCTGGCTCGCGGAGACCAGGCACGACCCGTTCCTGGCGCTGGGCCGCGTGGCCGGGCAGGTGGCCGGGGTCGAGCTCGGCACGGCGATCGCGGTGGCGTTCGCGCGCAACCCGATGAGCACCGCGGTGCAGGCCAACGACCTGCAACTGCTCTCGGGCGGCCGGTTCCACCTCGGCCTCGGCTCGCAGGTGGAACCGCACGTCACCAAGCGGTTCGGGATGCCCTGGTCACGGCCCGCCGCACGCATGCGCGAGTTCGTGCTGGCATTGCGCGCCATCTGGCACAGCTGGGACACCGGCGAGCGGCTGAGGTTCCGCGGCGAGTTCTACACGCACACGCTGATGACGCCGTTCTTCGACCCGGGCCCCAACCCGCACGGTCCGCCGAAGGTGTGGCTGGCGGGCGTGGGCGAGCTGATGACCGAGGTCGCGGGCGAGGTGGCGGACGGGTTCCTGTGCCACTCCTTCACCACCGAGCGGTACCTGCGGGAGGTGACGCTGCCCGCGTTGGCGCGCGGCCGGGCCAAGGCCGGCAAACCCCTGGCGGGGCTGGAGATCAGCGGGCCGTCGCTGGTGGCGTGCGACGAGGTGGGCGTGGCGGGGGTCAGGCGGCAGATCGCGTTCTACGGCTCGACGCCCGCCTACCGCCGGGTGTTGGAGCTGCACGGCTGGGGCGACCTGCACGAGGAGCTGCACCACCTGTCCCGGCGACGGCGGTGGGACGACATGGCCGCCGCCGTCACCGACGAGGTCCTGGCCGCCTTCGCCGTCGTGGGCACACCCGCCGCGGCGAAGGCCGAGCTGACCCGCCGCTACGGCGACGTGATCACCAGGATCGCGGCGCCGGTCGTCAGGACCGGATGAGGTGCCGCCCGCTGGGCTCGTCCCGCATCACCCAGTGCCGGAACAACTCGGCCCGGACCCGCGCCACGGCCCGCCTCCGCACCCAGCGCCGACGCCCGACGCGTGCCGCGAGCACGGCCAGCGGCAGGGCCAGCACCGTCAGCACGACCATTGTGACCATCGCCATCACCTCCACGGTGGCAACGACACGGTGACCCACCCCTGACGCCAATGGTGAAAAGGTCACTCCGATGGAGCAGCGCCGGACACCCGGGCGTAGCCGCCATGGGTGCGAACGGGTGCACCGGACACGACGAAGGCCCCGGACGGACGCCCGGGGCCTTCGTATCTCGCGAGCCGCCTATCGGAATCGAACCGATGACCTGCTCATTACGAGTGAGCCGCTCTGGCCGACTGAGCTAAGGCGGCGAGACGCGACAACTATAGCCGACCCCTCCGGCGTCACCGAACCGGGGGATGGTCGTTAGAGCGACAAGTGACGGTGCTCACGCGAGCGTCGCCGATGACCGCCGCTGTCCTGGAGGTCCGACCACATGCGCCTGATGGCCGTGCCCGCCGCCGCCGCGCTGGTCGCGCTCTGCGCCGCCCCCGCTCTCGCCCAGCCCACGACGACGCCCGTGCCCGGTCCGCGCGACCCGGGCCAGCCGCCGGTGTCCGCCGGACCGGCGCCCCGCACGCACGCGATCGGCGACGCGGGCACCGGCCTGGCCGTGGTCAGGCTCGCGCCGGGCTCGACGCCCACGAGCACGATCCTGCCGGGCTTCGGCGAGCAGCTGCCCAAGCAGTCTGCGGCCGAGATCGGCGTCGGCCTCGCCTCCGCCCAGGCCAACACCGAGGCGTTCCTGTCCTACGAGCGGGCCATCGCGCAGGCGTCCCCGCTCGGCTTCGCGGTGCAGGGCCGGGCGCCGCAGACGCCGGGCACGCTGGTGCAGACCGCCTCGCCGGACAACGCCGCGCCCGTCACCGGCGGCCTCGCGCCACCCGCCACCCCGCTGGACGCCCTGCTCAAGGTCGGCCTGCTCGACGGCAGCGTGCACGCCCGCTGGGACGACGAGCTGGGCCCGTGCGTGCAGCCGCTGGCCGACGCGAAGACCTCCGTCGCGTCCCTGAGCGTCCTCAACGCCATCCCCACCCTGCCCGGCACGCCCGACCTGACCGGCCTGCTCACCGGGGACGCGCCGAAGCTCGACGCCGCCGCCCGGCAGTCCCTGATCGACAACGTCAAGCAGCTCACCGCGCCGCTGAGCCAACTGGGCGGCCTGCTCTCCGGCACGCCCGACACCGGCGCGAACGGCTCGCTGCTCAGCCTCCCCGAGACGCTCAGCGCCCGCTCCACCGTCGACCTCGTCGACCTGCCCGGCAGCCCGAACAAGGCCGTGCGGTCGACCTCGACGCTCCAGGCCGCGAGCGTCCGCCTCCTCGCCGGCACCGCGGCGGAGATCCGCGTGGACGTGGTCGGTCAGCCGACGCTGGTCGCCCTGTCCACCGGCGACCGCGCCACGTCCCGGATCACCTACACCGCGCCCGTGCTGCGGGTCAGCCAGGGCGGCAAGGAACTGGGCACGCTCGACGCCGCCAACCCGAAGCTGGACGTGCCCATCGGCATCGCGCCGGGCCGGGACCTGCCGCTCGTCGGCGCCCTGGCCGAGGGCCTGCCCAAGCTCGACATCGGCGTGCTGCGGTTGCAGATCGCCCAGCTCAACCAGAAGGACGTGGTGATCGACGGCCCGCTCCAGCAGGGCGGTCCCACCATCAACGGCTTCATGCTCGGGGCCACCGCGCGCCTGCTCGACCTCCAGCTGCTGCCGACCGACGCCCTCGGTCTGCCGAACCTGCCGTCGGCGCTGGCACAGGTGTCCCTGGGTGAGCAGATCGTGCGCGCGGCGGCCCCGAACGGCGGCGTGGTCTGCGCTCCGGCCCAACCGCCGCCGGGTGGCGGCGGGCAGGCCGCGCCGCCGAAGAAGGGCGAGCCGCTGGCCTACACGAACGCGGCGTACCGGACCGTCCCGATCTTCTGGACGGGCACCGCGCTGCTGCTGGTCGGCGTCGTCCTGGTGGCCGCCCTGCCGACCCGTCGCCCGGTGCGGACGACGACCGAGCCGTCCGGGTGAGCGTCAGCCCCGCTGGAGCGTGGTGAGCATGGCCTCGATGGCGATGCGCGGCTTCACGTTCAGCTCCAGCGCGGTCCTGCAGTTCAGCACGGCCTCCAGCCGGCGCAACGTCGACTCCGGCGACCACTGCGCCGCCGCCGAACGCGCGTCCTCCGCCCGGTCCGGGTGGTTGAGCACGGCCGGCGCGCCCGTCGAGGTCACCAGCACGTCCCGGTAGAACGCGGCCAGGTCGACCAGCGCCTGGTCCAGCGAGTCGCGCTGGGTCCGGGTGGCCCGCGACTTCTGCCGCTTCTCCAGGTCCTTCAGCGCGCCCTTCGCCCCGCGGGACGCGGCGGCGGTGCCCTTGCCCGTGCCGCCACCGCCCATGGCGGTCTCCAACGCCTCGCGCTCGGCCACGTCACGGCCCTCGTTCGCGGTCTGCGCGTCACCCTCGGCGGCCGAGACGAGCTGGTCGGCGCACGTGAAGATGTCCGCGGGCCGCCGCAACGCGGTCGGGATCCGCAGCACCGCCTCGCGCCGGGCCCGCGAATCCTCGTCGGTGGCCAACCGCCGCGCCCGGCCCACGTGCCCGCCGCACACCGAGGCCGCCCACGACGCGACCTCCGGCGCCACGCCCTCGTGCTCCAACGCCGACGCGATCGCCGCGGCGCGCGGGGTCGCCAGCGACACGATCCGGCAGCGCGACCGGATGGTCACCGACACGTCCTCGGGGTGGTCCGACGGCGCGCACAGCAGGAACACGGTCCGCGCCGGAGGCTCCTCCACCGCCTTGAGCAGCGCGTTCGCCGCGCCCTCGGTCAGCCGGTCGGCGTCGGCGATGATCACCACCTGCCACCGCCCGGACGTCGGCCGCCGGGCCGAGACCTGCACCAGCGACCGCATCTCGGCCACCGAGATCGACAGGCCCTCGGGCGCGACCACCCGCACGTCGGCGTGCGTGCCGGCGACCGTCGTGTGGCACCCGGCGCACGAGCCGCAGCCCGGCCGGTCGTCCACGGCGGTGCACTGCAGCGCGGCGGCGAACGCCCGTGCCGCGACCGAGCGCCCCGACCCGGGCGGACCGGTGAAGAGCCACGCGTGCGTCATCGCGCCCGAAGCCGGCGTGCCGCCGGCCACGATCGACGCGGCGGCCTCCGCCGCCGCCGAGAGCACCGCGACCGCCTCCGGCTGGCCGACGACGTCGCCCCACACACCACCGTTCACCAGGCGACCGTACCGATCCGTCAGGGCGTCTCCGCCACCGGCTTGACCGGCATCCTGGTCCGCCGGGCCAGCAGCGGCAGCACGGCGGACCGCACCCGTGCGGCGACCTCGTCCTCGGTGCCGTCGGCGTCGACCACGACGTACCGCTCCGGGTCGGCCGAGGCCATGTCGGTCAGCAGCTTCTGCACCCGCCAGTGGTGCTCGACGGTGTCCAGCGTGCCGCCGGAGGCCCGCACCGTGGGCGGCATCCGGTCCAGCAGCACGGTCATGTCCGGCCGCAGCCGGCCGGTGGCCCAGTCGACCAGGCCCTCCACCTCGCGCGGCTCCACGCTGCCCGCCGCGCTGAAGTGCGCCAGCGGGCTGTCGACGTACCGCTCCATGACGACCAGCGCGCCGTTGTCCAACGCGGGCCGCACCTCGCGCTCCACCACGTCGGCCCGCACGGCGGCGGCCACCAGGGCGTGCGCCCGCACCCCGGCGAGGTCGGCGGTGGTCAGCAGGTTGCGCAACCGCTGCTCGTCCAGGTCCGGGTCGGAGGCCAGCACGACCTCGCGGCCGGTCTCGCGCAACGCCTCGGCGAGCCTCCTGGCCTGCACGGACGTGTCCTGCCGGGTGTCGCCCTCGACCGCGATCAGCACACCGGCGGTCCGCCGCGCCCGCCCGCGCAGCGCCGCGAGCAGGTCGGACAGGAACGGCTCGGAGCGCCGGTTGTCCATCTGCCGGTAGGCGATCAACCCGAGCAGGGCCGCGATCACGCCCGCGCCGAACAGCACCGGACGGGTGCCGTCCACCACCATCGGGTGGCCGAAGACCGTGACCGTGCGCTTCTGCACCAGCGTGACCAGCAGCGGAGCGGCGGCCGACGCGGCGAACAGCACGATCTTGAGCAACGACTGGAGCAGTGCCACGGTCCGGCCGCGCATCGCGTCCTCGACCTGCGAGCCGACGATGGTCAGGCCGGTGAGGAACGCCATGCCCGCCGACGCGCCGACGCACGCCACCGCGACCAGCGCCACCCACAGGTGCGGCGCGAACGCCACGAACAGCAGGCTCACGCCCGCGACCAGGATCGTCACGCCGAACAGCCGGTCGTAGGGCAGCCGCCGGGCCATCCGCGGCGCGGTCGCCATGCCCAGCGCCAACCCGGCGAAGACGGCCACGAACAGCAGGCCGAACGTGGAGTCGCCGCCGAGCAGCGACAGGGAGTACGGGGTGGCCGTGCCGATCACCGCGCCGGCCGCGGCGAACGCGCCGATCATGCCGATGACCAGGCCGCGGACCAGCGGCGTGCGGGCGGCGTACTTCATGCCGTCGCGCAGCATGGCGAAGAAGCCGGGCGCCTCGCCGTTCTCGCGGGTGCGCTTGACCGCGGCGATCCGGCCCGACAGCTCCGGGATGCGGGTCGCCACGATGATCGCCGACGTCACGTACAGCGCGCCGTTGACCATGACCGCGATGGTCGCGATGCGGAACTCGAGGTCGCTGTTCTGCAGGCCGAGGTAGCCGGGGATGCCGGAGATGATCGAGTACAGGCCCGCGCCGGAGATGACCGAGATGCCGTAGGTCATCACCAGGCCGAGCTGGTTGGCCGTCTCCACCTGGTCGGGGCGGCGCAGCAGGTTCGGCACCGCCGAGTCCTTGGCCGGGATCCACAGCATCGCGCAGCAGCCGACCAGGAAGTTCGCGATGAACAGCCACCACGCCGTGCCGACCAGCGCGATCGAGATGAACAGGCCGCCGCGCAGCAGGTCGCAGACCACCATGATCTTGCGGCGGTCGAACCGGTCCGCGAGCACGCCGCCGAGCGGGGCGAACAGGATGCCGGGCAGCAGCTGGGTCAGCACGACCAGGCTGAGCGAGAAGCTCTGCCACTGGTAGCTGTCCATCATCTTGGTGACGAGACCGGTCAAGGCGAGCAATGACAGCCAGTCACCGACACTGCACAGATAGGTGACACCCCAAAGCCTGCGGAACGGCCGGATCGCCAACACACTGCGAATCCGGTGGCTGGTCGAGGCCGCTGTGCCGCCGTCTTGGATGGTGCTCACCCCCGCCGATGGTGCAGGCGGTAAGGGTAGCCGGACCGATTCACCCGTCTGACCACATCCGCCGATCGGGTGACCTGCGCTACATCAGCGCACGAGGTCGACCACGGCTTCGATGATCTCACGCACCACGTTGAACAGCAGCCCGCTCAGCGCGGCCAGCACGACCAAGCACCCGATCAGTCCACCCTTGCTCTTCTTCGGCCCCTGCGGCTCGGAGCTCGGCCCCGCCACGCCCTGCCTGGGCTGATGAGGGGTCAGCCCGGCGTGCGGCAGGTGCGCCACGGGCTCGCCCGACACCTGCTGGGCCGGAGCGCGCACCGGCTTGCGTGCGGGCGCACGACGGTTCGGCGGGACGTGCGCCGGTCCGGGCTGCGACACGGGCGCCGGCGGCGGCGGCACGACCGGCGGCACGGCCTCCGCCACGTAGCGCTCGCCCGTGACCAGGCCCGCGAGCGGGTCCGGGAACAGCGGCGGGGGCGGGGGCGGCTGCGTCCCGTCGTGACCGAACCGGTCTGCGCCGGACCGACGTGAACTCAAGCCGTCCACCGCCCCGCCTCCCCTAGCTCTTGGACTTCGCCGGAGCCTTCTTGCGCGCGGGCGCCTTCTTGGCCGCCGGGGCCTTCTTCTTCGTCGTCGGCCCCTTGGCCCGCTTCTCGGCCAGCAGCTCGGCCGCCCGCTCGTCGGAGAGGCCCTCGACGCTGTCGGACTTGCGCAGCGACGCGTTGACCTCGCCGTCGGTCACGTACGGGCCGAACCGGCCCTCCTTGACCACCATCGGCTTGCCGGAGACCGGGTCCGCGCCCAGCTCCTTCAACGGCGGCGCGGCGGCGGCCCGGCCCCGCTTCTTCGGCTCGGCGTAGATCTTGAGCGCCTCGTCGAGGGTGACCGTGAACAGCTGGTCCTCGCTGGTCAGCGACCGCGAGTCGGTGCCCTTCTTCAGGTAGGGCCCGTACCGGCCGTTCTGCGCGGTGATCTCCGCGCCGGTCTCCGGGTCCTTGCCGACCACGCGCGGCAGCGAGAGCAGCCTCAGCGCGTCGTCCAGCGTGACCGTGTCCAGCGACATCGACTTGAACAGCGAGCCGGTGCGCGGCTTCGGCGCCTTCTTCGTGCCCTCCGGCGCCTCGGGCAGCACCTCGGTCACGTACGGGCCGAACCGGCCCTCCTTGGCCACGATCTCGTGCCCGGTGACCGGGTCGTTGCCCAGCGAGCGGCCTTCCTGCGGCGTGGCGAACAGCTTGTCCGCGATCTCGCGGTTCAGCTCGTCCGGCGGCAGGTCGTCGGGCAGGTTCGCCCGCTGCGCGCTGGTCGTGCCGTCCTCGCCCTCGACCTCGCGCTCCAGGTACGGCCCGTAGCGGCCGACCCGGACGTAGACCGTGCGGCCCTCGACGTCGGGGAACAGCGGGATCGAGTTGACCTCGCGGGCGTCGATCGCCTCGACGCTCGACCCGACCAGCTTCTTCAGCCCGCCGGAACGGCCGACAGACGACTCGGGGCCGACGTTGCCGCCGAAGTAGAACCCGGACAGCCACGTGGTCCGCTCCTGGCGACCCGCGGCGATGCCGTCGAGCTCGTCCTCCAGCGCGGCGGTGAAGTCGTAGTCCACGAGCCGGCCGAAGTGCTGCTCCAGCAGCCCGACCACGGCGAACGCCACCCACGACGGGACCAGGGCGGAGCCCTTCTTCCACACGTAGCCGCGGTCCTGCACGGTGCTGATGATCGAGGCGTAGGTGGAGGGCCGGCCGATGCCGAGCTCCTCCATCGTCTTGATCAGGCTGGCCTCGGTGAAGCGCGGCGGCGGTGAGGTCGAGTGGCCGTCCGCGGACAGCTCGGCGGCCAGTAGCGCCTGGTCCTTGACCAGCTGCGGGAGGCGCGACTCGGCGTCGTCGGACTCGCCGCCGGCCTCCGAGTCGACCGTCTCCACGTAGGCCTTCAGGAAGCCCGCGAAGGTGATCGTGCGGCCGGAGGCGGCGAACGTGACGTCCTCGCCGCCCGCCGTGGTCCCGGAGATGCGGACCGACGTCGTGTTGCCGCGCGCGTCGGCCATCTGGGAGGCGATCGTGCGCTGCCAGATCAGCTCGTAGAGCTTGAACTCGTCGGACTCCAGCTCACGGGCCACCTGGCCGGGGGTGCGGAACACCTCGCCGGCCGGGCGGATCGCCTCGTGGGCTTCCTGCGCGTTCTTGACCTTGCGCGTGTACTGGCGCGGCTCCTTGGACACGAACTGCGAGCCGTACAGCTCGGTGGCCTGCGCCCGGGCCGCCGCGATCGCGGTCTCCGACAGCGTCGTGCTGTCGGTGCGCATGTAGGTGATGTAGCCGTTCTCGTACAGCTTCTGCGCGGTGCGCATGGTGCGGTCCGCGGAGAAGCGCAGCTTGCGGCCCGCCTCCTGCTGCAACGTGGAGGTCATGAACGGCGCGTACGGCTTGCGCGTGTACGGCTTCTCCTCGACCGAGGAGACCGTCATGGAGGCGTTGACCAGGCCGTCCGCGATGGCCCTGGCCTGCGCCTCGTCCAGCACGCGGACGTCGGTGGGAGTTCCCTTGGGCCCTGCCTTGAGCCTGCCGTCGGAGCCGAAGTCGCGGCCCGTGGCCAGGCGCGTGCCGTCGACCGCGATCAGCCGGGCGCCGAACGTGCGGGGCGCGGCGTCCTCGCCCGCGTCCATGGTCGCCGAGACGTCCCAGTACGAGGCGGTGACGAACTTCATCCGCTCGCGCTCGCGCTCGACCACGATCCGGGTCGCCACGGACTGGACGCGGCCCGCCGAGAGCTTCGGCATGACCTTCTTCCAGAGCACCGGGCTGACCTCGTAGCCGTAGAGGCGGTCGAGGATGCGGCGGGTCTCCTGGGCGTCGACCAGGTCCTGGTCCAGGTCGCGCGGGTTCGCGGCGGCGGCGAGGATCGCGGGCTCGGTGATCTCGTGGAACACCATCCGCCGAACCGGGACCTTCGGCTTCAGCGTGTCGAGCAGGTGCCAGGCGATGGCCTCGCCCTCGCGGTCGCCGTCTGTCGCGAGGTAGAGCTCGTCGACGTCCTTGAGCAGCTCCTTCAGCTCGGAGACGGTCGACCTCTTGTCCGGCGTGACGACGTACAGCGGCTCGAAGCCGTGGTCGACGTCGACCCCGAGGCGGGCCCACGGCATGCCCTTGTACTTCGCGGGCACGTCGGCCGCGCCGCGGGGCAGGTCGCGGATGTGCCCCTTGGATGACTCCACGACGAAGTCGCTGCCGAGGTACGACGCGATCTTCCGCGCCTTCGCGGGCGACTCGACGATCACCAACCGCCGGTTGCCGCTCGCTGATCCCCCGTTTGTCTTCCTCGCCCGTGTCGATCCAGCCACGCCGTCCCGCTCTCTTCGAACACTGTGTCCCGACCCGCCAGTGTGCACTGTCCTTCGTCGCCGCTGGGCAGCCCTGGTCGGGACAGGGTGACACAACTGTGCCGGATCCTCTGCCAGGAGGACGCGCTACGCGGCCGGCCAGGTGCGTTCCGCGACGCCCCTCGGCGCGCGTCCGACCAGCTCGGCGAGCCGTTCGAGCCGCCGCCTGCCGACGACGCGCAACGCCGGTCCCCCGGCTTTCCCGGTCAAGAGTGTCGAGGGGAGGCCCGACGTGGCCAATGCTTTTCGCAACGCTTCGTGCGTGTCGGGCGCCTCGGGGTCGAGGCCGAGGAGGTACCCGGAGCCGGACTCGACCCACCGGCCGGACGTGAGCGCCCACAGCCGCAGGGCCGCGCCGTCGAGCGTGAGATCAGGTGGGACGACCTTGCGGTCGCCGTCGAACCACTGCGCCGCCAACCCGGCCAGGTCGGTGCGGAAAGCCGTCGTGACCTGCCAGGACTCGATGACCACCGGTTCGGCCGTCTCGGTCTCGGTCTCGGTCTCGGCTGACTCCGCTTCCGGCTCGGGCTCGATTTCGGGTTCCGGCTCCGGGTCGGCCGGTCCCCGCCGGCCCGAGCCGATCACCACGGGCGCGAACCCGTCCGGCTCGTCGTCGAGCAGCTCGTCCAGGGGTTCGTCCAGGTCGTGCGGGGGCTCGTCCAGGTCGTCGAGGGGTTCGCCCAGCTCGTCCGGGACGGGTTCGTCGGGAGCGGGTTCGTCCGCGGCGGCCTCGACCCCGGCCGGCTCGTCCACCGCCGATCCGGCCGCTTCGGGCTCGTCCTCGGTGACCACGGCCCGGGCCCGCACCGTCCGGACCAGTTCGACCTGCGCCTGCACGCCCCGCTCGGCCAGCGCCGCCGCCACCGCGGCAGCCCGGTCCCGGGTGTCGAGACCCACCGACACCCGGGCCGCACGTCCACGGGCGAAGCCCAGCGCCCGGCCGGGCCCGCACAGCAGGCCCGCCAGGTCACCGACGCAAGGCTGTCTCGCCTCGGCCGAGTAGAAGGACAATTGCCCCACGAAGACGCAGCGTAGAACACACGTTCGACCACGGCCAGTCTCCGAAGGGCTGAACCACGTACCCCAATGGCCTCAGGCGTCCCAGCGGTGTCAGCTGCCGAGGCTCTTCAGCGTCTCGGCCATCGCCACGCACTGCGGGGCCTGCTTGAACGCCTCGCCGAGCTTCGGGTCCTCCTGGAGCTTCTTGATCTGCTCCTGGAGCTTGGACGGGTCGGCCTCGTCGCTGCCCAGCTCACCGAGCTTGGTGGAGAACTCCGGGTCGGCCGGGTCCAGCGCGGCCAGCTCGCCGTTGACCGTCACCATCTCCTTGCCGGAGTCGGTGAAGAACTTGACCAGCTCGTCGTGCAGGGCCTGGCTCTCCGCCGTGGGCGCGCCCAGGTCCGCCAGCTTCTCGCCGGCCTCGGTGAGCGACTTCCCCGCCTTCGAGGTGTAGTCCAGCATCGCGGTCTTCTGCGCGGCCGGGTCCTGCGCACCACCCTCGAACATGGCCTTCAGCAGGTCCACGACGCCCTCGATGGTGGGGCTGATGCCCTCGCAGAACGTGCCGGTCCACTCGACCGGGTCGGCGGTGGCCGCCGCGGTCGTGGTCGTGGTGGTCGCGGTCGAACCGGACGACGAGGACGAGCCGCCACCCCCGCACGCGGACGTGACCAGGACTGCGGCGAACACGCCGGCGAGCGCGACACGGTGCTTCACGGAAATGCCCCCCAAATCGGGTGAAAAAGGTGAGGGGGCAACGTACTACGAGGTCGGTGTGACGGGCTCCGACGGCCTCAGCGTCCGCAGGTCCTGGCAGGCCGCCGCCTTCTCGGCCGCCGCCGACAGCTCCGGCGACGCCTCCAGCTGCTTCAGCGGCGCGACGAAATCATCCAGCCGTGTGATGGCCTCGCCGGCGGCCTGCAACCCGCCGACCGGGTCGTTGGCGTCCGCCGCCTCGATGGCCGCCTTGGCGTCGCTGAAGTTCTTCGCGATGTCGGTGAACGTCGCCGCCATCTGCTCGACCTGCTGGTCACCGCCCGCCACCGGCGACGGCCCCACGTCGCGCAGCTTGGTCGCGGTCTGGGTGAACGCGTCGGCCATCTGGCCCATGTACGCGCCCATGTCCGCCTTCAGCTTCGCCGGGTCGTTCGCGTCCAGCTGCGGAGGGGTCTTCGGCACCGTGGCGAACGACGCCGCCGCCGTGCACACCTTGTCCATGTACGCCACCGCCGCTGCGTCGGACGCAGCCGCGGACGACGACGTGGGCGCGGTCGAGTCGTCCCCGGACCCGCACCCGGCAACCGCCACGACCAGGGCGGTCGCGGCGACCAGCGGCAGAAGTCTCATCAGGGTGCTCCCCATCGTCGTGTGCGACGCCGATCCCGGGCGACACCCAACAGTGTGCCCCCATCCGGGCGCGCCCACCCGGCCTACCCGGACGTGGGAGGGCGGGGTGCCCCCGACCGCGGCACCCCGCCCCCCACTCGCACGTCACGCGGAGGTGGTGACCTCCGCCGGGGTGTCCGAGATCGCCGTGCCGCGCCGCTTGGACACGACCACGGCGCCCACGATGACCACGACCGCCACGATCGCGATCGCGTACCGGATGCCCGCCGACTCGCCCGAGCCGACGGAGAACCCGACGATCGCGGGCGCGATCAGCACCGAGACCAGGTTCATCACCTTGATCAGCGGGTTGATGGCCGGACCGGCGGTGTCCTTGAACGGGTCGCCGACGGTGTCGCCGATGACGGTCGCGGCGTGGGCGTCGGAGCCCTTGCCGCCGTGGTTGCCGTCCTCGACCAGCTTCTTCGCGTTGTCCCAGGCGCCACCGGAGTTGGCCAGGAACACCGCCATCAGCGTGCCGGTGGCGATCGCGCCGGCCAGGTAACCGGCCAGCGGGCCGACACCGAGGCCGAAGCCGACCGCGATCGGCGCCAGCACCGCGAGCAGGCCGGGGGTGGCCAGCTCGCGCAGCGAGTCCCTCGTGCAGATGTCGACGACCTTGCCGTACTCCGGCTTGACCGTGCCGTCCATGATCCCGGGGTTGTCGCGGAACTGGCGGCGCACCTCGAACACGATCGCGCCCGCCGCGCGGGTCACCGCGTTGACCGCGAGACCGGAGAACATGAACACCACGGCCGCGCCGATGATGAGGCCGACCAGCACGTTCGGGCTGAACACCACGTTGGTGAACGACACCGGCACCTCGCCGAGGCCCACCTGCACGTCCCGCAGCGCCTGCTCGATCGCGTCCTTGTAGGAGCCGAACAGCGCGGTCGCCGCCAGCACGGCGGTGGCGATCGCGATGCCCTTGGTGATGGCCTTGGTGGTGTTGCCCACCGCGTCGAGCTCGGTGAGGATCTGCGCGCCCTCGCCGTCCACGTCGCCGGACATCTCCGCGATGCCCTGCGCGTTGTCGGAGACGGGGCCGAAGGTGTCCATGGCCACGATGACGCCGACCGTGGTCAGCAGGCCGCAGCCGGCCAGCGCGACCGCGAACAGCGACACGACCACCGAGCCGGACAGCAGGAACGCGCCGTAGACCGCGCCGCCGATGACCAGCGCGGTGTAGACCGCCGACTCGAAGCCGACCGAGATGCCGGACAGGATGACGGTCGCCGCGCCGGTGAGCGAGGTGCGACCGACCTCCTTGACCGGCTTGTGCTCGGTGCCGGTGAAGTAGCCGGTCAGCCACAGGATGACGCCCGCCAGCACGATGCCGATGATCACCGCGACGGCGGCGATCAGGGCCGGGTTGCCCGGCGTGCCCGCGATCTCCTCCGACACGCCGGCGAGGCCCGCGAACGAGCTGGGCAGGAACACGAACGCCGCCACCGTGCACAGCACCGCCGAGATGACCGCCGAGATGTAGAACGAGCGGTTGATCGCGGTGAGGCCGTTCTCGCCGGTGCGGGCACTGGTGATGTAGACGCCGATGACCGCCGTGAGCACGCCGATCGCGGGCACGATCAGCGGGAACAGCAGGCCCTTCGCGCCGAACGCGGCCGTGCCGAGGATCAGCGACGCGACCAGGGTGACCGCGTAGGACTCGAACAGGTCCGCCGCCATGCCGGCGCAGTCGCCGACGTTGTCGCCCACGTTGTCGGCGATGGTCGCGGCGTTGCGCGGGTCGTCCTCGGGGATGCCCTGCTCGACCTTGCCGACCAGGTCCGCGCCGACGTCGGCGGCCTTGGTGAAGATGCCGCCGCCGACCCGCATGAACATGGCGAGCAGGGCGGCGCCGAAGCCGAAGCCCTCCAGCACCCTGGGCGCCTGGCCGACGTAGACGAACACGACCAGGGCCGCGCCGAACAGGCCGAGGCCGACGGTGAACATGCCGACCACGCCGCCGGTGCGGAACGCGATCCGCATGGCCTTCTCCCGGCCGCCGGTCTCCTTGGCGGCGGCGGCGACGCGCACGTTCGCGCGGGTCGACAGCCACATGCCGAGGTAGCCGATGACGGCGGAGAAGCCGGCGCCGACGAGGAAGAACAGCGACCTGCCGATCCGTTCGCCGATGTCCTCGGCAGGAAGCGCGAACAGCAGCACGAACACGATCACGACGAAGATGCCGAGCGTTCGGAACTGCCGGTTGAGGTAGGCCGCTGCGCCCTCTTGGACCGCCTTGGCGATGTCCTGCATCTTGGAGGTGCCCTGGCCCGCGGCCAGCACCTCCCGGAGCAGCACGTAGCCCACGGCCAGGGCAGCCAGGGCGACCACGGCGACCACGGCCACGAGGCCGCGATCACCTCCGGAGAGCTCGAGGCCCTCCGCGAGGAATTGCCGGGACATCCGTCCTCCTGGTGAGTTTTCCAAGCCCAATGCCAGGGCCACCCCGCTGATGTGAGGCGGGTCACTCACGCGACTGTCAGCCCCGACACAACGTGATGCACCCCTCATTGGATGCGATAGCGGCGGAGTCTATTCATAGTGCGCAACCAGGCAACAACGCGTCCCGATCCGTACACACACCGTTATCCGCAGAGGTGGGGTCAGGATCTCGGTCGGGTGTGCGAAGCTGCGCCACGTGGCGAACCAGGGACGTCGTTTGCTGGACCGGGTCCTCGCCGGGGTACCCGCGGGCGAATCACCGTTGACGCACACCGAAGAGCAGCCCCCGCGTCCCGCGCAACCCGTCGAGTGGCCGGCGTGGGCAGCTGATCCGGTGGTGTCCGCGCTGGTGGGACGGGGTGTGACCCGACCGTGGCGGCACCAGGTGGAAGCGGCGGCGCACGCGTGGTCCGGATCACACGTCGTGGTGGCGACGGGCACCGCGTCGGGCAAATCGCTGGCGTACCAATTGCCGGTCCTCAGCGCGTTGACAGTTGATCCGAAGGCAACAGCCCTGTACCTCGCACCCACGAAGGCGTTGGGCGCGGACCAGTTGAGATCGGTGAGCGGTTTGGGCGTGCCGGGCGTGCGCGCGGCGTCGTTCGACGGCGACACGCCGATGGCGGAACGCGATTGGGTGCGAGCGCACGCCAACTGGGTGTTCAGCAACCCGGACATGCTGCACCGCGGCGTGCTGCCCAACCACGCCCGGTGGATCAGGTTCCTGCGCCGGCTGTCGTACGTGGTGGTCGACGAATGTCACACGTACAGGGGAGTTTTCGGCTCGCACGTGGCGTTGCTGCTGCGGCGGCTGCGGCGGGTCGCGCAGCTGTACGGCGCGGATCCCGTGTTCGTGCTGGCGTCGGCGACGGTGGCCGATCCGGCGGCGTCCGCGTCGGCGTTGCTCGGCGCGCCGTGCGAGGCGGTGACAGAGGACGGGTCGCCGCGCGCGGGGCGGACGGTGGCGTTGTGGGAGCCGCCGCTGCTGGACGACCTGGAGGGCGAGAACGGGGCGCCGGTGCGGCGCTCGGCGGGCGCGGAGACGGCGCGGATCCTGGCCGACCTGGTCGTGGAGGGCGCGCGGTCGTTGGCGTTCGTGCGGTCGCGGGTGGGCGCGGAGCTGACCGCGTTGGGCGCGCGGCGGGTGCTGTCGGAGGTCGACCCTTCGCTGGCCGAGCGGGTGGCCGCCTACCGGGGTGGGTACCTGCCGGAGGAGCGGCGGTCGCTGGAGCGCGCCGTGTCGTCGGGCGAGCTGCTCGGCGTGGCGACGACGAACGCGTTGGAGCTCGGCGTGGACATCGTCGGGTTGGACGCCGTGGTGGTGGCCGGTTTCCCGGGCACGCTGGCGTCGTTCTGGCAGCAGGCCGGGCGGGCGGGGCGGACGGAGGACACCGACGCGCTCGTGGTGTTCGTGGCGCGGGACGACCCGTTGGACACCTACCTGGTGCACAACCCGTCGGCGGTGCTGGACAAGCCGGTCGAGGCGACGGTGCTGGACCCCACCAACCCGTACGTGCTGGAGCCCCAGTTGGCGTGCGCCGCGGCGGAGCTGCCGCTGACGCCGGAGTCGCTGGAGTCGTTCGGCGGTGACGCGGCGTTGGCCGTGGTGGAGGACATGGTGGCGCGGCGGGTGCTGCGGCGGCGGCCGAACGGCTGGTACTGGACCTCGCACGACCGGCCGCACGCGTCCGTGGACATCCGCGGGTCCGGCGGCGAGCAGGTCGTGGTGGTGGAGGCCGATTCGGGGCGGATGCTCGGCACGGTCGACCCCGGTTCGGCGTGCTGGCAGGTGCACTCCGGCGCCGTCTACCTGCACCAGGGCGAGTCGTACGTGGTGGACGAGCTGGACCTGGACAGCGGTCTCGCGATGGTGCACGCCGAGAAGCCGGACTGGACGACGACCGCGCGTGACACCAAGGACATCTCGGTGGTGCGGGTGCTGGAGAAGCGCTCGTTCGACGGGGTGACGGTGTGCCTCGGCGAGGTCGAGGTGACCTCGCAGGTCGTCGGCTACCTGCGGAAACTGCCGTCCGGGCAGGTGGTCGACTCGGTGCCGCTGTCGCTGCCCGCGCAGACCTTGGTGACGCGGGCGGTCTGGTACACGGTGTCAGCGGAGTTGCTCGGCAGTGCGCCGGGGGGCGCCGGTCTGGCTCCGGCGCGCGTCCCCGGCGCACTGCACGCCGCCGAACACGCGGCGATCGGCCTGCTACCGCTCTTCGCGACCTGTGACCGCTGGGACATCGGCGGAGTCTCGACCGCACTGCACCAGGACACCGGGGAGGCGACGGTGTTCGTGCACGACGGTCATCCCGGGGGAGCCGGGTTCGCCGACCGCGGGTTCAACGCGGTAGTCCCGTGGTTGGTCGCTACTAGGGAGGCCATCGCGGCTTGCGCGTGCCCGGCCGGGTGCCCGTCCTGCGTGCAGTCGCCGAAGTGCGGGAATGGCAACGATCCGCTGGACAAGGCTGGCGGGGTGGCCGTGCTGGACGTCGTGCTCGGGGTGGTCGGGGAGAGCCGACACGACGTCCGGCACGGCCGAGTCGATCAGGACCGGTCGGCGGCGACCAGGCCGTAGGCGCTGGTGCGGTCGGCGGCCTGGAGCAGCGCGTCGCGGACCACGTCGACGTGCGGCAGGTGCCACGCGCAGATCTGCGGCTTGACCCGCCAGTGCACGACGCCGACCTGGCCCGTGCTCGGCGGCAGCGGGACGTACTCGCCCCGGCCGTGGTGCGTGACGTCCGGGTCCGTGACCGGCGTGCCACCGGAGGCGACCAGGAACATCCAGCGGCCTTCCGGGGTCGCCACGATCGGCACCGGGACGCCGGCGGCGCGCAGCTCGACCGCGGCGCGGCGGCCGAGGTCGGCGCCCACCTCGACGGCGTCCACGCCGTGGCCCGTGGCCAGCAGGATGCTGTAGGAGTGGCCGGCCCACCAGGTGGCGACCTGCTCCGCCTTGGTGCCGATGCGCTCCTGCCAGTCGCGGTGCACCGGGACCGGCCCGCGGTCCTCGACGCCGTCGCGCCCGGCCCACCGCTCACCCGCCGGATAGGTGCCCGGCAGCACAGGCCACCCGTGCCACGCGAGGTTGACCGCCTCTGCGCGCAGCTCGATGCGGAAGGCCCCGCGCCAGCTATCCGACCACTCCATCTTTCGTTCGCCTCCTGCGTTCCGCGTCCACGACACCGTGTCGCGCGTTGTTCGACACCGCGTCGGTGCCACCACTTGAACTAACGCCATGACCGGGGGTTTTGGTAACCGCCAGTCGACAACTGGTCGTTGTGGCACGGCGAACGCCGCGGGCGCGGGCGTGGGGCAGAACGGCGTGCGAGCCGTCCGCCCACCGCGAAGCCGCGAATCTGCGGTCGTGTGAGTCCGCTCACCGCCGACGGACGACCGTTCGTCGTGCCGGGCGGGGTTCACGGTTCGGCCGGACCTGCACGGGCACGGGCGCTGGTCGCGCCGAACACCGTCCGCCCGCCGGTGACCTGGACGCTCACCTCCCACCCCTCCACCAGGCACGAGGCCAACCGACCACCCATCCGTTCGACGACCCACTCGGCCCGCCCGCAGGCGTGCGCGACCCCACCCGCCAACTGCCCGGCCGCCGCCAACGCCCCGAGGTCGGCCGCCGCACTCACCCGGTGCCTGCCCACCACGGCCTCGCCGACGTGCACGCCGACCACCACGAGCCCGAACCACACAGCCCCCACGGCGACCGCCATGACAGACGCCGCCCCACGGTCATCCACCAGCCACCACCTCGACCTCCTCTCCTCTCCTCTCCTCTCGCTGGTCTGTCCTCCACGACCGACACCCGCCCGACGACCCACCCACCGCCACGACCGGAGCCGGCCCCTGCGGTCATCCGCCGACCACCCCCGGTTCCACCACCGCGTAGGCACGCGCCCGCAGCTCGACGCCCAGCCGCGAGACGGCGACCTCCACCAACGCCGTGTCCCCCTCCCTCCGCACCGCCCACCGCGCCCCTTCCGGCGCGATGGCCCCGACCACTCCGTCGACCCGCGCGGGGTCGCCGCGCGCGACCAGCCGAGCCGCCTCCCGTGCCGCATCCGTGCACCGGAGCTGAGCCACGACCGCCATCACCGAGGCGACGCCCAGCACCAGCACGGCGACCAACCCGCACACCGCCACTGCCGCTTCGACCGTCACCCCACCCCGGTCATCGCCCAGCACCGCCCGACTCACGCGTCCACCGTGAACGCCCGCTGCAACAAGGCCTGGAGGAGCCCTTGCACCCAGGTCCCGCTCGTCAGCGAGTACAGGAGCAGGGCGAGCGCCGCGGCGGCGAGCGTGCCGATCGCGTACTCCACCGTGGACATCCCGCTGTCGCCCAACACATTCCGCCTGCCGACCACCATCTCCCACTCCCCTTCAGATCCATTGTGGACATTCACCAGTTGTCGCTCACACCGGCGACGATGCCGATCACCACCGGCACGACGCCCAGGCACAGGAACGCCGGCAGGAAGCACAGCGCCAGCGGTCCCGCCACGAGCACCGCGGCACGTTGCGCACGGGCCTCGGCCTGGTCGGACACCCTCGCCCGCGCCTCCGCGGCCAGGTCCGCCGCCGCCCCGGCCAGCGCCGCGCCCGACCGGGCCGTCCGACGTGCCGCCCTCGCCAGCGGCGCGGTGTCCGGGTGGCCGAGCGCCTTGGCCCACGCGTGCACCGGGTCCGCGCCCAGCGCAAGCAGGTCGACCACCTCGCGGAGGCGTTCGGCCGGCCCCGGCGGGACACCCGGCAGGACGGCCTGCACCGCACCGGCCACCGGCAGCCCCGCCCGCAAGGCGGCGGCCAGCAGGTCCCACGTCGCCGCCGCGGCGAACGGGTCCGGCGGTCTGGCCTTCGGCACGGGTTCTCGCCTGGTCCCCGGTCGCAGCCGCGCCGCGGCTCTCGACGGCGCGGGGAAGGCGACGACCGCCAGGGCGAGCAGCAGCAGGCTCATGCGATCACCTTCCTGGTCAACCGGCCGCTCCACCACAGCCCGGCGCAGATCAGGACCACCCCGGCGACCAGCAGCACCTGTCCCGGCGGAGTGCCCGACAGGACGGCCAACGGTCCCGCGCCGCCGAGCTCGCCGAGCACCACGCCGAAGAGCGGCAGCCCGGCCAGCACCGCCGCACCCGCTCGCGGACCGGCCATGCGGGCGTGGACCTGCCCGGCGAACGCGGTGCGCCGGTCGAGGTCCCGCCGGACCGCGTCCAGCACGTCGGCCAACGGCACGCCGTGCACCGCCGACAGCCGCCACGCCCTGGCCAGGTGGTCGGCGTCGGGGAAGTCGGCCAGCGCCGCCTCGACATCGCCACCGCGTGCCGCCGTCGCCGCGATGGCCCGCAGGACGTCGGTCGCCGGCGGCCCCGCGTCCTCCGCCGCGCCGATCGCCGCCTTGGCCGGGTGAGCGCCCGACCGCAGTTCCGCGACGAACGCCTTCAGCGCGTCGGCGAGCGCCACGGACGCCGCCAACCGGTCGCGTTGCCGGATCGTCTCCCGGTACGTCCGCCACACGGTCGCGGCCAGCAACGCTCCCGCGATCGCGCCGCCGGCGCCCACCGGCAGGCCCAGCGCGAGCCCCACCAGGACCGCCAACACCCGGTTGGGCTTCACCGACTTCCACCGCGCCCTGCGCCGAGGCCCGGCAAGCCGCCGTCGCGCCCCGGCCGACGGCAGCACCGCCAACGCGGCGGCCAGCAACAGCAGGCTCATGGCACCCTCACCAGGCCCTTGAGCACCGTGCCTGCTTCCTGCCAACCCCCGTCACGCCGCCACGCGGGCCGGACGACGAGGTGACCGGACCACCGTTCCAGCACACCGATCTCGGCCAGGTAGCGCGTGCCGTCGCCCGCGCGGCGCATGTGCAGCACGACCTTCACCGCCGCGGCCAGTTGGCTGTGCAGGGCGTGCCGGTCGAGCCCACCGAGCGCGGCCAAGGCCTCCAGCCGGGCGGGGACTTCGGCCGGGGAGTTCGCGTGCAACGTCCCCGCGCCGCCGTCGTGCCCGGTGTTCAGCGACGACAGCAGCTCGCACACCTCCGCGCCCCGCACTTCCCCGACCACGATGCGGTCGGGCCGCATCCGCAACGCCTGCCGGACGAGGTCGCGCATCGTCACCTCGCCCGCGCCCTCGACGTTCGGGCCCCGTGCCAGCAGGCGGACGACCTGCGGGTGGTCGGGCTGGAGTTCCCCAGCGTCTTCGACGCACACGACCCGTTCGTCGTGCGGCACGCACCCCAACAAGGCGGCGAGGAGGGTCGTCTTCCCCGAACCCGTGCCGCCGACGACCAGGAAGGCCTGCCGGGCGACCACGATCGCCCGCAGCAGGTCGGCCGCCATCCGGTCGAACGTGCCGCAAGCCTCCAGGGTCTCCAGGTCGTGCACCGCCGGGCGGAGGACCCGCAACGACAGACAGGTGAACGGCGATATCGGCGGCAGGACCGCGTGCAACCGCACCGAGCCGGGCAACCACCCGTCGACGTAGGGCGCGGCGTCGTCCAAGCGCCGCCCGGCCGCCACGGCGAGCCGCTGCGCGAGCCGACGAACGGCGGCCTCGTCGGGGAACGCGACGTCGGTGCGCCGCAACCCGCCGATCCCGTCGACCCACACCTGATCCGGCCGGGTGACGAGGACGTCGGTCGTGTCCGGGTCCCGCAACAGCGGTTCCAACGGCCCGGCCCCGACGAACTCCTGCCGCAACACGGAAAGCGCCCGCTGGACGTCCTCGTCACCGAGCACCCCACCGGCCTCACCACGCACCGCCGCCGCGACGGCCGCGGACGTGAGGTCACCGCGCCCACTGGCCAGCCGTAGGCGAACGCGCTCAACCAGATCGTTCACGACCACCCTCCCTCAACGCTCGACGACGCCCTCCCAGAACCTCCCGAGCCGCCTCGACCAACCCCTGCCGGCCATCGCCTGCCTCGCCCAGGAACGGCGCGGACAACTCGGCGAGCACCAACTCCGAAAGCGACACGGGCCGACAACTCCGAAACCCCGCAGGTGGCCGGAACGCGGGATGCCGCCGCACCGTGGGCGCGCGATCACAACTCACAACCCACCGCCGATCCGTCGCGGAACACCTGCGCCACCACCGACATTCGCCCGACGACCGTTGTCCGCGCCCATCCCGCAGCCTCTTCCCGAAGGCAGACAAGGAACGGCCGGATCGTGCCGATGGGATGGGTGGACCAGATCGAGGAACAGACCCGACGACCAACGCTCCACCACCGCCTTGCCGCCGACCCCACCACCCACGACCGCAGACCGCCTTCGCGGAAGAACGGCGAGATGCCGATCGGCAACGCCGGCCGGAGCCCAAGCAACAGCCGGACCGTGCCGATGAGGCCGGTGGACCAGATCGAGGAACAGACCCGACGACCAACGCGCCGCCAACGGCTCGCCGCGAACCCCGCCACCCACAACCGCAGACCGCCTTCGCGGAAGGACAGCGAGATGCCCATCGGCAGCGCAGGCCGGAGCCCACGGAACGGCCGGACCGTGCCGACGGGGCGGATGAGCCAGATAGCGCGGGCCGGACGACCAACGCGCCGCCAGCGCCTTGCCGCAAAGCCCATCGTTCAGGACTGCGGTCGGCTTTCGCGGAGGGATGGTGAGGGGCGGATTGCCGGTGCGGGCCGAAGAGCTTGGCCGGACTGCGGCGAACGGCGGGGTTCGGCGTTGCGCTCCAGGCAGCCAGAGCGGAACAGCCCCGGTTGCGTGGCATGCCAACCGATGCGACGGGCCGCGGGCGAGCGGTTGTTGGTCGTCGGCGGTCCGGCCGCGGCGGTGGTTGTGGTTGTGGGTGAGTGGTCGCTGGTCAGTGCGCATGGAGGGCCGCCAGGACTTTTCGGGCGGCCTTGGCCAGCGGGCCGCGCGTGGTTTCGGGGAAGTGGCCGTTGTCCAGGGCCCTGGCCAGCCTCGGCTCCGGACGCATGGTCGTCAGCAGCGGCACGCCTGTCGCCGCCACCACCTGCGCCGTGGTGAGGCCGCCCGGGGCCGGGCCGCGGACCACCGCCTTCAGCCGCACGCCCCGTTCACCGGCCTGGTCGACCACGGTCTTGGCCGCCATGCACGCTTTCACGTCCGCCGGCACCACCAGCACCGCCAGGTCGGCCCGGTCGAGGGCGGCGCAGGCCGCCTCGGTCAGGTGCCGCGGCACGTCGCACACGACCGTGCCACCCGCACGCCTGCCCGCCTCGACCACCGCCACCACGGCGTCCGGCTCCGGTCCCGGCCCCGTCCGGCCGCACGACAGCACGGTCAGGCTGCCGTTCCTGCCCGAACGGCCCGGCAGCGCCGTGCGCAGCGCCGCCGCCGGCACGCGACCACCCGTCAGCTGCAAAGTGGGCCACCGCAGCCCTTCCTGCCGCTCCGCGCCCAACGTCAGATCCAGGCCACCGCCCAACGGGTCGCAGTCGACGAGGAGGCCGTGGCCGCCGGCCGCCAACACGGCCTGACCCACCGCCACCGCCAGCACCGACGCCCCGGCGCCACCACGGGCGCCCAGGATCGCCAGCACCTTCCCCTCACCGACCGGCGCGCCCTCGGCGGCATCGGCCAGCACCGCCCGCAGCCGCTCCTGGTCGGCGGGCAGCTCCAACACCTGCTCCGCGCCCAGGGCCAGGGCGCGCCGCCACACCTCCACGCCCGGCGGACCGGCACCGACGACGTGGACTCCGGCTCTGCGCGGGAACCCGTCGCACGCGACGACGGCCTCGAAGTCGAGCACCACCGCCGCCGCGCCGTGCCAACGCCCGCGCAACGCCGTCACGTCGACCACGCGCTCCACCTCGCAGCCGACGACCGCCGCCGCGTTCAGCACCTCGTCCACCAGGCCCGCGTCGGTCACCAGTGCCACCGGTCGCTTCATGCCGCTCTCCCCGTTTTCCGTGGTGGATCTACGGGTTCCACGGTGTCGGGCGGTGAGGAAGGACACAACGGCGCATGATCAACATGTGGACAACCGGACTGCCTGTGGACAACTCGGCGCGCCGCACGCCGGCGAACGGCAGCCCGCACGGGCACGCCGTCGAAAGATCAAGGGCTGATGCAAGGAGCGGCGCGAGCACGCGGAGGTCCAGCGCGGAGCACCGGCGAAACCGACCCCGGACATGGGACGACCCCCGCCAGGGGGGAGGGACGGGGGTCGTCATTGGTTCAGTCCCGGGGGGTCGGACTGAACCCGTCCGGTCGAGCCGGACCCGTCTACTGTATCCCCACGGGACAGGGTCTTGCGTGTCTTCCGTTAGAGGGAGACCAAATTTCGACCGACCGCACACCTACTTCGTAAAGTTGCGAAGCACTGACGGCGGCCCGCCGCCCCCTCCCCGCTTAAGCTTGACCGGTGACCGAGCACGCCACCGAAGGCAGTCGGGTCGCCGCGTTCTTCGACCTGGACAAGACCGTCATCGCCAAGTCGAGCACGCTGGCGTTCAGCCGGCCGTTCTTCCAAGAGGGCCTGATCAACCGGCGTGCGGTGCTCAAGAGCGCCTACGCGCAGTTCGTCTTCATGCTGGCCGGCGCGGACGCCGACCAGATGGACCGGATGCGCTCGCACATCACCGCGCTCTGCGAGGGCTGGGACGTCGAGCAGGTGCGCTCGATCGTCGAAGAGACGCTGCACGACATCGTCGACCCCCTCGTCTACAAGGAGGCCACGCAGCTCATCACCGACCACAAGGGTGAAGGTCACGACGTGGTCGTCGTGTCCGCTTCGGGCGAGGAGCTGGTCGCGCCCATCTCGACCATGGTCGGCGCGACGCACAGCGTCGGCACGCGGATGGTCGTCGCGGAGGGCCGCTACTCCGGCGAGGTCGACTTCTACTGCGCGGGCGAGAACAAGGCGATCGCCGTCAAGCAGCTCGCCGAGCAGCACGACTACGACCTGAGCAGCTGCTACGCCTACTCCGACTCCATCACCGACCTGCCGCTGCTGGAGGCCGTCGGCCACCCCACGGTGGTCAACCCGGACCGCGCGCTGCGCCGGGTCGCCACGCAGCGCGGCTGGCCGGTGCTGACGTTCTCCGACCCCGTGTCGCTGCGCGCCCGCATCCCCCGCCCGTCCGGCGCCGCGGTCGCCGTGACCGCGATCGGGTTGGGTGCCGCGACGGCCGCGGGCGTGGCTTGGTACGGCCTGCGCAGGCGGCGCCGGAGCTAGTTCACCCCGCCGTGCCCCGGTCAGCGGTACCAGTGGTCCCGAGCGCGTCGGAATCACTGTCACAAAAGCCTTTCCGCTACTGAACGTCGCTTGAACGGTGCACCCCATCGAGCCCTTGCTGTGACGCCGGACACGCACTACAAAGGAAGTGCGGACCTCGGGTCGGCCAGGGACGAAGCGGAAGAGAAGCAGCGTCCACCCCGGCAGAGCTCCGTGCGCGGACTTCGAGACACCCACGCGCAGCACGCCGCGGGAGGCTTGTCGTCTAGGGCCTGCGTACCGGGACGCCGGACGCCGAGGCCAGGTCGGTACGACACGAGTTGCACGCTTGGTAACTCAGAAGCCCGCGCTGACGACGGTGGGGCCCCTCAGCTGAGGGGCCCCACCGTCTTTGTGCGCCACTGCTTCCTGCCCCGAAAGCGCGACTCCCCGAACAAATGCCCGAACGGGTGATCCGTCAAACCCCCGGTTCTGTCGGTCCCCCTCCGCACAATGGCCACACAGCGCAACCCGTTGACCCGCCACTGTGACGTGGGTAACTTCCCAAACGCACCACTGAGTGGTGGAAAGTTCCCAGAGGGGAGGCCGCAGTGCTCCGTCCGCTCGTCGCCGTCGCCGTGGCCGCGGCTTCCGCAGTGACCTCACTTGCAGCGGCGCCACCGGCGCACGCCTCGCCGGACCAGGCGCAGCACATCACCGCCCTGGTCCGCGGCATGTCCTTGGAGCAGAAGGTCGGCCAGCTGTTCGTCACCTACCTGCACGGCCAGTCACCGGACGAGGCGCACCCCGGCAACCTGCGCGACTTCGGCGTCGCCACCCCGGCCGAGGTGGTGGCCAAGTTCCAGCCGGGCGGCGTCGTCTACTTCAACAACTCCAGCTACGACAACATCGACACGCCGCGCCAGATCGCCACCCTCTCCAACGGCCTGCAACGGGCGAGCCGCGTCCCGCTGGCCATCGCCACGGACCAGGAGATGGGCATCGTCACCCGCATCGGCGCGCCCGCCACCCAGTTCCCCGGCAACATGGCCCTCGGCGCCGGCCGCAGCGCGGAGAACGCCGAGCACGCCGCCCGCATCACCGCCCGCGAGCTGCGCGCCATGGGCATCACCCAGAACTTCGCGCCGGACGCGGACGTCAACTCCAACCCGGCGAACCCGGTCATCGGCGTGCGCTCCTACTCGAGCGACCCGGCGCTGGCGGCCGAGCTGACCGCCGCCCAGGTGCGCGGCTACCAGGGCCGCTTCCTGGCCAAGCACACCGTCAGCGCGACCGCCAAGCACTTCCCCGGCCACGGCGACACCGACACCGACAGCCACACGACGCTGCCGAAGGTCGACCGCACCGAGGCGGAGTGGGCCGAGGTGGACGCGCCGCCGTTCCGGGCCGCCATCGCCGCGGGCGTCGACTCGGTCATGACCGCGCACATCCAGATGCCGAAGATCGACCCGTCGGGCGAGCCGGCGACGTTGTCCAAGCCCTCGCTGGACCTGCTGCGCGAGAACCTCGGCTACGACGGCGTGGTCATCACCGACTCGCTGGCCATGGCGGGCGTGCGGCAGCTGCACGACGACGCCGAGATCCCCGTGCTGGCCCTGAAGGCGGGCGTCGACCAGCTCCTCATGCCGGTCGACCTGGAGCTCGCGGTCGACAGCGTGCTGGCGGCCGTGCGCAGCGGCGAGATCACCGAGCAGCGCGTCGACCGGAGCGTGCTGCGGATCCTGCGGATGAAGTTCCTGCGCGGCATGCTCACCGGCCCGCTCGTCGACGTGGACAAGGTCGACTCGGCGGTCGGCCCGGCCGAGCACCTGGCCGCCGCCAGGGCGATCACCGACCGGACCGTCACCGCCGTGCGCAACGACGCGGGCGTGCTGCCCCTGCCCGCGAAGCCCACCGCCGCCCTGGTCACGGGCTGGGGCGAGACGACGACCCGCACCCTGGCGGGCGTGCTCGGCGGCACCGCGCTCCCCACCGGCAGCGCGCCGACCCAGGCCCAGGTCACGGCCGCCGTCCAAGCCGCGGCCAACGCCGACGTGGTCGTCGTGCTCACCAACGCGCTGTCGCGCCAACCGGCGCAGCAGACCCTGCTGACGCGGCTCCTGGCCACCGGCAAGCCGGTGATCGCGGTCGCCGTGCAGAACCCGTACGACGTGGCGCACACGGCCGCGCCGACCTGGCTGGCGACCTACTCCTACGGCGCGGTGTCGATGGAGGCGCTGGCCAGGGTGATCACCGGTGAGGTGAGCCCCGTCGGCAAGCTGCCGGTCGCGGTGCCAGGACCGACCCCGTACCCCTTCGGCCACGGCTTGGAGTGGTGAGCGACATGGACCGCAGGCACTTCCTCGCCGCGGGCGCCGGCGCCCTCGCCGTCCCGGCCCTCAGCGCCTTCGACAGCGCTCCCGAGCACCCCGACCGGCCGCGGCTGGTCAAGACCGGCGCCGAGCAGCTGGCCGAGGACGGCTGGCGGCGGTTCGCGGGCCACAAGGTCGGCGTGGTCACCAACCCGACCGGCGTGCTGCGCGACCACACCCACATCGTCGACTCGATGGTGGCCGCCGGGCTCCGGCCGCACGCCGCGTTCGGTCCCGAGCACGGCTTCCGCGGCACGGCGCAGGCAGGCGGCTCGGAGGGGAACTACCTCGACCCGCGCACCGGCATCCCGGTCTACGACACCTACGGCGCGAGCACGGCGAAGATCGCCGAGATGATCACCAAGGCGGGTGTCGACACGCTCGTGTTCGACATCGCCGACATCGGCGCGCGCTTCTACACCTACATCTGGACGATGTACGCGGTCATGCAGGCAGCCGCCGCGACCGGCGTGCGGTTCGTCGTGCTCGACCGCCCCAACCCGGTCGGCGGCACGGCCCGCGGCCCGCAGCTCGACCCGGCCTACGCCACGTTCGTGGGCCGCAAGCCGATCGCCCAGCAGCACGGCATGACGATCGGCGAGCTGGCGCGGTTGTTCGACGGCGAGTTCCTGCCCACCGACGGCGGCCGGGTGAGCAGCCTCGAAGTGGTCGACGTGAAGGGCTGGAAGCGGGACGACCTGCACTCCGGCATCCCGTGGGTCCCGCCGAGCCCGAACGTCCCCACGCACGACACCGCGCTGGTCTACCCCGGCACGTGCCTGTTCGAGGGGCTCGTGTTCTCCGAGGGCCGCGGCACCACCCGCCCGTTCGAGACGATCGGCGCGCCGGGCCTGGACTGGCGGTGGGCCGAGGACCTGAACGCGCTGGGGCTGCCCGGCGTCCGGTTCCGCGAGACCTACTTCACGCCCACGTTCAACAAGCACGCCAACAAGCTGTGCGGCGGTGTCGTCCTGCACCTCACCGACCCGCACCGCTTCGACGCGCCGCGCACGGCCGTCGCCATGATCGTCGCCGCGAAGGCCCGCTACCCCGAGGTCTTCGCGTGGCGCCCGGATCTCTACATCGACAAGCTCAGCGGCTCCGACCGGCTGCGCCGCATGGTCGACGCGGGCGCGGGCACCGACGAGGTGGTCGGGGCCTGGGCCGACGAGCTGGCCGCGTTCGACCGCACCCGCCGGCCGTACCTGAGCTACCGGTAGAGGGAGACAGCGATGCGCATCCCCGCCCTGCTGATCGCGACCACCATGGCCGTGTCCGTCACGCTGCCGGCGCACGCCGAAGGCCGTGAGGCCCGCTTCGACCAGCCTCACGACGGCTGGTCGAGCAGCGTGCTGCGAACGGGTACCCCGCACCACGTGGGACTCGACCCGGCGCCCCTGGCCGCCGCACTGGCGCAGATAGAGCGGTACACCGTGCCGGACGCCACCGGCCACCCGCTGTTCGCGGGCGCCGTCACGCTGTTCGCGCACGAGGGCGTCGTGGTCACCCACGAGCCGACGGGCTGGGCGGTGCGCTACGCCGACGCCGCCGGCACCGAGCTGCCCGAGGCGCAACGCGTGCCGATGACCCAGGACACGATCTTCGACCTGGCGTCGATCTCCAAGCTGTTCACCTCGATCGTGGTGATGCGGCAGCACGAGCTCGGCAAGTTCGGCCTGGACGACCCGGTGGCCCGCCACCTGCCGGAGTTCGGCGTCAACGGCAAGGAGTCCATCACCGTCCGGCAGCTGCTGACCCACACCTCGGGCCTGGTGGCGTGGCTGCCGCTGTGGTCGCAGTACCCGGACGTCCCGTCCCGGCTCAAGGCCGTGATGGACACGACGCCCCGCAGCACGCCCGGCACCACCTACCTGTACTCGGACCTGAACCTGATCACGCTCGGCGTGCTGGCCGAGAAGTGGTCGGGCAAGAAGCTCGACCAGCTCGTCCACGACGACATCACGCGCCCGTTGGGCCTGGTGGACACCGGCTACAACCCGCCGGCGGCCAAGCTGGACCGGATCGCGGCCACCGAGTACCAGGCGGGCCGGGGCATCATCCGCGGCAGCGTGCACGACGAGAACGCCTGGTCGCTCGGCGGCGTCGCGGGCCACGCGGGCATGTTCTCCACCGCCCGCGAACTGGCCGTGCTCGGCCAGGCGATCCTCAACGGCGGCGCGCACGCGGGTGGCCGGATCCTGCGCGAGGACACCGTCGAGCTGATGCTCACCGACTTCAACCAGGGCTTCCCCGGCAACGCGCACGGCCTCGGCTTCGAGCTGGACCAGCGCTGGTACATGGGCGCGCTGACGTCGCCGAGGGCCGCCGGGCACACCGGCTACACGGGCACCACGCTGGTGCTGGACCCGTTGTCGCGGTCGATCGCGATCCTGCTGACCAACCGCGTGCACCCGAGCCGGAACTGGGGCTCGATCAACCCGGCCCGGCGCGTGGCGGCCAACGGCCTGGCACAGGCCCTGGCGGTGCGCCCGCGGCACGGCACGGCGTGGACGCCGGAGACGGCCGGCGGCACGTTGACCACGCGTGACCTCCCGCGGCGCGCCGAGCGGCAGAAGCTGTCGTTCTGGGCGTTCGTCGACCTCGACCCGGGCGACCAGGTCGTGGTGGAGGCGAGTGACGACGGGTCCGCCTGGCGCGAGGTCCGGGTGCTGGCCGGCTACGGGCAGCGGCGTTGGCAGAAGGTCGAGGTCGACACGGAGGCGGCGACGAAGTTCCGCTGGCGGTACGTGCGCGGCACGGGCTACGGCGGGCGCGGCGTGTACGTGGACGCCGTCCGCGTCACCGACGCGCGGGGCGTGGCGCTGGACGCGGAGCGCGAACCAGCGGCTATGCGACTCGAAGGGTGGCGGACCGCGGACCGTTAGTGACATTCGGTCCGCCCGGTCCCGCCAAGCGGTGAGATTGGGTCACGGTTGGGGTGAGTTACCCCCACCCCGCGTTGACCGTGCGTTGAGCGGTTAGTAAGTTTCCCACGTGTCCACCGAAAGTACCGCCGACTCCAGTCCTCTGGTCAAGATCCGTTCACTCCTGCCCGGCCTGGCCCGGGCCGAGCAACGGGTCGCCAAGGTCGTGCTGGACAACCCGGCGACCGTCGCACACCGCAGCATCACCGAGGTCGCCGAGGCCGCGGGCACCAGCGAGACAACGGTGACCCGGTTCTGCAAGGCCATCGGCGTCGGCGGGTACCCGGAGCTGCGCATAGCGCTGGCCGCCGACACGGCCCGCACGTCCATGCGCCCCGACCGCGACCTCGGCGGCGACATCGGCCCCGGCGACGACCTGCGCCAGGTCGTCGGCAAGGTGGCGTTCGCGGACGCGCGCGCGGTCGAGGAGACCGCCGAGCAGCTGAACGTGGAGACGCTCGAAGCGGTGGTCGAGGCGGTCGCGGGCGCGGGCCGGGTGGACGTCTACGGGTTCGGTGCGAGCGCGTTCGTCGCGTTCGACCTCCAGCAGAAGCTGCACCGCATAGGGCGCACCTGCTTCGCCTGGAACGACACGCACATCGCGCTCACGTCGGCCGCCGTGCTCACCGAGGCGGACGTCGCGGTCGGGATATCGCACACCGGCTCCACGTCCGAGACCGTCGAGGCGCTGCGGGTGGCCAAGGAGCACGGCGCGACCACGGTGGCGCTGACGAACTTCCCGCGCTCGCCGATCAGCGAGGTCGCCGACCACGTGCTGACCACGGCGGCGCGCGAGACCACGTTCCGCTCGGGCGCGATGGCCAGCCGGATCGCCCAGCTCACCGTGATCGACTGCCTGTTCATCGGTGTCGCCCAACGGCACGTGGACAGCGCGAAGTCGGCGCTCGAGGCGACGTACGACGCGGTGTCGGGGCACCGCCTCGGCGCCCGGCCGGACGGCAGGCGACGTCGGGAGTCCGGTAAATGACCCCGCCCCCGGACGGTGTCGCGGTCCGCGTGGACTCACCCACCGAGGCCAGGAACCCGCGGACGCAGGACATCGACCGGCTCTCCACGCTGGACGTGCTCCGCCTGATCAACGCCGAGGACCACCTGGTCCCACCCGCGGTGGCCGCCGTGCTGCCCGAGCTGGCGCGGGCGGCGGACCTCGCCGTCGGCGCCCTGCGCGGCGGTGGCCGCGTGCACTACGTCGGCGCGGGCACCTCGGGCCGGCTGGCCACGCTGGACGCCGCCGAGCTCGTGCCGACGTTCAACGCGCCGCCGGACTGGTTCGTCGCCCACCACGCCGGAGGCCGGGACGCCCTGGTCAACGCCGTGGAGGACGTCGAGGACCAGGGGTCCGACGGCGCCGCCGAGATCCGCAAGCACGCGGCGGCGGGCGACCTGGTCGTCGGCGTCACGGCGTCCGGCCGCACGCCGTTCGTCATGGCGGCGCTGGAGGAGGCGCGCACGCTCGGTGCGCACACCGTGCTGGTGTCCAACAACCCGACCGCGCCCGCGCCGGTCGACGTGGACGTGCTGATCGCGGTCGACACCGGACCGGAGGCGATCGCGGGGTCCACCCGGATGAAGGCGGGCACGTCGCAGAAGCTGGTGCTGACGTCGTTCTCGACCGCCGTGATGGTCCGGCTCGGCCGCACGTACTCGAACCTGATGGTGTCGATGCGCGCGACCAACGCCAAGCTGCGCGGTCGCACGGTCCGCATCCTGCGTGAGGCGACGGGCCTGGGCGAGCAGGAGTGCACGACGGCGTTGGCCGACTCGGGCGGCGACCTGAAGGTCGCTTTGGTGCACCTGCTGTCCGGTGCGCCCGCGGCGCTGGCGGCCGAGGCGTTGGAACGCACCCAGGGGCACGTCCGCATGGCGCTCAGCCAGCTAGCACCGGGCGCCACGGGATAGGCGTCGACAGCACCATCGCGCTGGACGTCTCGCCGTAGCCGCCCAGCCGCACCAGCAACCGCTCCAACTCGCTGATCGACGTGGTCACCACCTTCACCACCGAGCAGATGTCGCCGGTCAGCCGCACCACCTCCACCACCTCGGGGCAGTCGTCGAGCAGCTCCGGGTGCACCGTGATGCACCGGGGTCCGTAGCACTTCATCCGCACCAGTGCGACCACCGACCGTCCCACCGCCGTCGGGTCCACGGTCGCGCGGTACCCCGTGATGACGCCCGCGTTCTCCAGCCGCCGCACGCGTTGCGCGACCGTCGGCGGCGACACGTGCACGCGCCGTGCCAGTTCGTTGTACGACAGCCGCGCGTCCTCCTGCAGGGCCTCCAGCAGGGCCCAGTCGACGCCGTCCAGTTCAGTGCTCACGACCACAAAGCTACTCGCGCGAACACCTTCCGTTCGTAAGAACTTTTCGCTCGATCAGTGTCCGTCACCCATTCAACTACCCCGAACACGCGGTCATGATGGAAGGCATGACTTGCCCCGTCTCACCCAAACTCGACTTCGGCGGCACGACGCCCTACGAGGACTACGTGCACGCCTCCGTGCTGCACTCGCTGCAGCAGCAGTGGTCCAAGGACCCGCGTGAGATGTCGTTCCTGGTGATCACGCAGGTCATGGAGCTGTACTTCGGCCTGCTGTGCTTCGAGTGGCGGCAGGCCAAGTCCGAACTGCGCGCCGACGACCTGCGTGCGGCGGTCCGCACGCTGCACCGCAGCGACCTGCACATGCAGGCGCTCAACGCGGCGTGGCGGCCGATCGCCCGGATGACGCCCGCCGAGTTCAACTCGTTCCGCGACGCCCTGGGCGAGGGCTCCGGCTTCCAGTCGGGCCGGTACCGCGAGGTGGAGTTCCTGCTCGGCGAGAAGTCGCGGTCGATGCTCGTGCCGCACCGGGCCGTGCCGCAGCAGCACGACGCGCTGGAACGGCTGCTGAACGAGCCGAGCCTGTACGACGACGTGCTCGCCGCCTTGAGCCGCCAGGGCCTGCCGATCCCGTCGGAGGTGCTGGAGCGTGACGTCAGCCGGCCTTACGAGCCGAACGCCGAGGTCGAGGCCGTGTGGGCGGACATCTACCGCGGCGGGTCGCGCGACCTGCTCGAACTGGGCGAGGCGTTGACCGACATCGCCGAGGAGTTCGCGCGCTGGCGGTACGACCACCTGCTGGCCACCCGCCGTTCGATGGGCGCGAAAACCGGGACCGGCGGCTCCGCGGGGGTTGCGTGGTTGGAGAAGCGCACGCAACGCTCCGTCTTCCCCGAACTGTGGACGGCCAGGAGCTACGTATGAACGACCGGTTGGCGCACATCCGCGACCTGTTCGACCTCGACGACGACGTGGTGTACCTGGACGGGAACTCCCTGGGCGCACCGCCGAAGGCCGTCGCCGAACGCGTGCGGCACGTCGTGCGCGAGCAGTGGGGCCGCCGGCTGATCCGCAGCTGGTCCGAGGGCTGGTGGGAGGCGCCGGAGCGGGTCGGCAACCGCGTCGGCCGGCTGATCGGGGCCAAGCCCGGGCAGGTCGTCGTGGCCGACTCGACCAGCGTGAACCTGTTCAAGGCGCTGATGGCGGCGGTGCGCAACACCGACCGCATGGAGATCGTGGTGGACGCGGGGACGTTCCCGACCGACGGGTACATCGCCCGGTCGGTGGCGGAGCTGACCGGCTTGGCGTTGCGGCCGGCGCCGCCGGAGGAGCTGGACCTGCGGGACACGACGGCGGTCGTGCTGCTGAACCACGTCGACTACCGCTCGGGTCGGCTGCTGGACATGGCGAAGCTGACCGAGCAGGCGCACGCGGTGGGCGCGAAGGTCGTGTGGGACCTGTGCCACAGCGCGGGCGTGCTGCCGATCGAGCTGGACGCGCTGAACGTCGACCTGGCCGTGGGCTGCACGTACAAGTTCCTCAACGGCGGGCCGGGCTCGCCCGCGTTCCTCTACGTGCCGAAGCACGCCCAGGCGACGTTCGAGCAGCCGTTGACGGGGTGGACGGGCCACGAGGTGCCGTTCGCGATGTCGCCGGAGTACACGCCGGACCCGGGCGTCTCCCGGGCGCGCGTGGGCACGCCGGACATCATCTCGATGCTCGCCCTGGACGCCGCGCTGGACGTCTGGGACCAGGTGGACCTGCGTGACGTCCGCGCCAAGGGCCTGGCCCTGACCGCGCACTTCCGGTCGCTGGTCGAGGACCTGCCGGGCGTCGAGGTGATCACCCCGGCCGACGACTGGCGCGGCCACCAGATCACCCTGCGCCACCCCGAGGCCGAGCGGATCATGGGCGAGCTGATCGAGCGCAACGTCATCGGCGACCACCGCCCACCGGACCTGCTGCGCTTCGGCTTCGCCCCGCTCTACAACACCTTCACCGACGCCGACCGCGCCGCCGCCACCCTGAAAGAACTCCTCTAACCCCGCGAGTCGAACCTTCAGCGCCCGCGTGTCGAACCTTCAGGACCCGCGTGTCCTACGTTCAGGTACCGCGAGTTCAACGCTCAGAACAACCGGCCGGGTCCTGAACGTAGAACTCGGGGGTCCTGAGCGTTCGACACGCAGGGCCTGAGCGTTCGACACGCGGGCGCTGGGGGTTCGACACGCGCGGGGTCAGGTGGAGGCGGCGTCGGCGATGCTGCGGGCTTCGCGGGAGCCGGCGGTCAGGGCTTCGCAGTAGAAGAGCAGCCAGCGGGTGATGCCCTCGGGGTCGCCGGTGGAGAAGCCGTGCAGGGCGGAGGCGTAGTCGTTCTGGCGGCGCAGGCAGAAGACCTCCGGCACGCCCAGCGACTTCGGGTCCAGGCCGGTGGCGATGGACGCCAGCCGGGACGCCGCACGCGCCACCACGCCGTTGGCCGTGTCGAACGGCGCCAGCGACATCAGCTCGCCGTGCACCACGGCCACCAGCAGCGGTCCCGGGGCGGACGTGCCGCCGGTGACCAGCTGCGACAGCACGCCGAGGCGCTCCGACACGCCCGCAGCGGAACGGGGACGGCCCAGCTCACCGCCCAGGTCCGCACCCGCCAGCACGTGCAACCGCGCCAACGCCTGCAACGGCGCCCGCTGCCACGTCGGGAACACCACGCCCAACGACTCGGCCACCCGCAACGCCCCCGCCAGCACGGGATCCGACACGGTCCCGTCCGACGGGATGGCGGTCGGCCCGCCGTCCAACGCCGCCGACGCACGGGCGGCGCGCACGGACGCCTCGGCCGCGGTGGTCGCCCACCCACGCAGGTTCACCCGGTGCCGGTGCACCTGGAACACGGCGTCACGAGCACCGGCGACGGCGTCGGCCACACCGGGCAGGTCCAGCAGCGGGGCAAGCGGATCGGTCACGCCGCAGCACACTACCCGCCGGTAAGTGGCCATCTGAAACGGACCGAAAATGGATCTGCAAAGTAGCCACTGACCGATTTATCGTCGAAGCATGAACTGGTACGACCGCCCCGTGCTCACCGGCAAGCACGTCCGCCTCGAACCCCTCACCCCCGACCACGCGGAGGGCCTGCACGAGGCGGGCAAGGACCCGGAGGTCTGGCGGTGGCTGAGCTCCCACCAGCCGGCCACGCTGGACGAGACCCGCGCGTACGTCGAGCGCAGCCTCGCCGACCCCACCCGGCTGGCCTGGGCGCAGATCGACCCGCGGACGAACGAGGTCGCCGGCACCACGTCGTACTACGAGATCGACCCGAAGAACCGCGGCCTCTACATCGGCCACACGTGGATCGGCACGCGCTGGCAGCGCACCGCCCTCAACACCGACGCCAAGCTCCTGCTCCTCCGCCGCGCCTTCGAGGACCTGGGCGCGCTCCGCGTCGGCTGGCACACCGACCTGCGCAACGAGCGCTCGCAGAAGGCCATCGAACGCCTCGGCGCGACCCGCGAGGGCGTCCTCCGCGTGCACCGCATCAGGCCGGACGGCACCCTGCGCGACACGGTCGTGTACTCGATGACCTCGGACGAGTGGCCGCACCTGAAGGCCAAGCTCACGACGTGACGTGAGTCACGCGAGGTGCCGCTGGTCGCAACCCAGGTGTCGTTCGGCGGAATCGCGGTGGTCACGGGGCCTGCCACGGGTTACACAGTTACCCACGCGTTTCGAACTCGGCCACAATTGGTCTGAACCTTTTGGGTGCGCAGTGAGCTGAATCGCACTACGGTCAGTGCGCACCCCCACGGATTCAGGAGGTCCGCCCGCCATGACAGAGCCGCAAGTCGCCCTGGACAACCTGTCGACGGAGACGAGGACGTTCCCGCCGAGCGAGGACTTCGCCGCGCAGGCCAACGCCACCTCCGCGCTGTACGAGGAGGCGGACGCCGACCGCGAGGCGTTCTGGGCGAAGCAGGCCGAGCGGCTGTCCTGGGACACCAAGTGGGACCGCGTCCTCGACTGGTCGAACGCCCCGTTCGCCCAGTGGTTCGTCGGCGGCAAGCTCAACGTCGCCTACAACTGCGTCGACCGGCACGTCGAGTCCGGCCACGGCGACCAGGTCGCGATCCACTGGGAGGGCGAGCCCGGCGACAGCCGCGCCATCACCTACGCCGACCTGCAGCGCGAAGTCTCCAAGGCCGCCAACGCGCTCGTCGAGCTGGGCGTCGGCGCGGAGGACCGGGTCGCCATCTACATGCCGATGGTCCCCGAGGCGATCTTCGCCATGCTCGCCTGCGCACGGCTCGGCGCGATGCACAGCGTGGTGTTCGGCGGCTTCTCCGCCGAGGCGCTGCGCACCCGCATCGAGGACTCGCAGGCCAAGCTGGTGATCACCACCGACGGCCAGTACCGACGCGGCAACCCGGCGGCGCTCAAGCCCGCCGTGGACGAGGCCGTGGCCAAGGCCGCGAGCGTCGAGCACGTCCTGGTGGTCAAGCGCACGAACTCCGACGTCGAGTGGACCGAGGGCCGCGACGTCTGGTGGCACGACGTCGTCGACCGCCAGTCCGACCAGCACACGCCGGAGGCGTTCGACTCCGAGCACCCGCTGTTCATCCTCTACACGTCGGGCACCACGGGTAAGCCGAAGGGCATCCTGCACACCTCCGGCGGCTACCTGACCCAGGCGTCGTACACGCACTACAACGTGTTCGACCTCAAGCCGGACACCGACGTCTACTGGTGCACCGCCGACATCGGCTGGGTCACCGGGCACAGCTACATCGTGTACGGCCCGCTGTCCAACCGCGTCACGCAGGTCGTCTACGAGGGCACGCCCAACACCCCGCACGAGGGTCGGCACTGGGAGATCGTGCAGAAGTACGGCGTGTCGGTCTACTACACCGCGCCGACGCTGATCCGCACGTTCATGAAGTGGGGCGCGGACATCCCCGCCCGCTACGACCTGTCCAGCCTCCGCGTGCTGGGCAGCGTCGGCGAGCCGATCAACCCCGAGGCGTGGATCTGGTACCGGGAGACCATCGGCGCGGGCAAGACGCCCGTCGTGGACACCTGGTGGCAGACCGAGACCGGCGGGATCATGATCTCGCCGCTGCCCGGCGCGACGTCCGCCAAGCCCGGTTCGGCGCAGCGCCCGCTGCCCGGCATCGGCGCGAAGGTCGTCGACGACCAGGGCAACGAGGTGCCGCACGGTGGCGGCGGCTACCTGGTGCTCGACCAGCCGTGGCCGGGCATGCTGCGCGGCATCTGGGGCGACGAGGAGCGCTACCGCGACACGTACTGGTCGCGGTTCGCCGAGCAGGGCTACTACTTCGCGGGCGACGGCGCGAAGTACGACGCCGACGGCGACATCTGGCTGCTGGGCCGGGTGGACGACGTGATGAACGTGTCCGGGCACCGCATCTCCACCACCGAGGTCGAGTCCGCGCTGGTCTCGCACCCGACGGTGGCCGAGGCGGCGGTGGTCGGCGCGACCGACCCGACCACGGGCCAGGGCATCGTGGCGTTCGTGATCCTGCGCGGCGGCGTGGCCGAGGGCTCCGACGGCGCCGAGGCGATCAAGGCGCTGCGCGACCACGTGGCCAAGGAGATCGGCCCGATCGCGAAGCCGCGGCAGATCATGGTCGTGCCGGAGCTGCCGAAGACCCGCTCGGGCAAGATCATGCGCCGCCTGCTGCGCGACGTGGCGGAGAACCGGCAGGTCGGCGACGTGACCACGCTCGCGGACTCGTCGGTGATGGACCTGATCTCCAGCGGCTTGAAGTCGGGCGCGTCCGAGGACTGAGACCTGGAGCACTCGGAAGGGGTCCGCCGTTCGTCGGCGGGCCCCTTCCTGGGTTAGGGTCGGTTCCGGTGAGCCGGGAAGCCTGGTCGGCACGAGGATGAGTCGTTGCCGAACCACCGGAGTCGATCTTGAACCGCATTCGCCCCGCCGCAGCCGAGTTCGCGCGCTACCTGCGCACCGAGACCGTCGGCGGCATGATCCTCCTCGCCGCCACCGCCGTGGCGTTGATCTGGGCGAACTCGCCGATCTCCGGCTCCTACACGGCGTTGCGGGACTTCCACGTCGGACCCGAGTCGCTGCACCTGAGCCTGAGCGTCGGCGACTGGGCCAAGGACGGCCTGCTCGCGATCTTCTTCTTCGTCGCCGGGCTCGAGCTCAAGCGCGAACTCGTGATCGGCGAGCTGAACGACTTCAAGTCGGCGATCCTGCCCGTGGTGGCCGCGCTCGGCGGCATGGTCGTGCCCGCGTTGATCGCGCTGGGCGTCGGCTGGGGTGAGCCCGGCATCGAACGGGCCTGGGCGATCCCGGTGGCCACGGACATCGCGTTCGCGCTCGGCGTGCTGGCGATCACCGCCTCGGGGCTGCCGACCGGCCTGCGGCTGTTCCTGCTCAGCCTGGCCGTGGTGGACGACCTCGGCGCGATCTTCCTGATCGCGGTGCTGTTCACCGCGTCGTTCGACCTGGTCGCGGCGGCGGCTGCGGTCGCGCTGCTCGCGCTGTACGCGTTCCTGCAGCACAAGCGGGTGACGACGCCGTGGCTGTACGTCCCGATCGCGGTGGCCACGTGGGTCGCCGTGCACGCGGCGGGCGTGCACGCCACCATCGCGGGCGTCGCGCTGGCGCTGCTGACCCGCGTGCGCAAGGACCGCTACGAGCACGAGGCGCCGGCGTTGCGGCTGGAGCACCGGTTGCAGCCGTGGTCGGCGGCCGTGGCGGTGCCGGTGTTCGCGCTGTTCGCGGCCGGTGTGCCGGTGAACGGCGAGGCGCTGGGCTCGCTGTTCACCGATCCCCTGGCGCTGGGCGTGATGCTCGGCCTGGTGGTGGGCAAGGTGGTGGGCATCGTCGGCGCGTCCGCGTTGGCGGTGCTGGTCAAGGCCGCCCGGTGGCCGAGCGGCGCGGGACCGCGGGACATCGTCGCGGTGGCCATGCTCGGCGGGGTCGGGTTCACCGTGAGCCTGTTGATCGCGGACCTGGCGCTGGAGGGTCCGGCCGCCGAGCAGGCGAAGGCGGCGGTGCTGCTGGCGTCGTTGACGGCGTCGTTGCTCGCGGCGGTCCTGCTGTTGCGGCGCAGCCGGGTGCACCGACGCGCCGACGAGGACGAGGACGAGGACGAGTAAACCGCAGCGGTTCAGCCGGTCGAGCGGCCTCGGCCCCGCGTGCATGGCACGATGAGCCGGTGACCAGCGCTCGGGAGAACACCAACGGCAGCGGACTGCCACCTGTTCCGTCGATCCCGTTGACCGCGGAGAGCGCGGCGAAGATCGCGGAGGAAACGTCCATCGGCGGCCTGGTGCGCGACGCCACGGCCCACCTGTCCACGTTGGTCAGGGCTGAGGTCGAGCTCGCCAAGTCCGAGGTCGCGGGCGAGGTCAAGAAGGGCCTCAAGGGCAGCGTCTACTTCATCATCGCGCTGACGGTGCTGCTGTTCAGCTCGTTCTTCCTCTTCTTCTTCGGCGCGGAACTGCTGGACGTGTGGCTGCCGCGGTGGTCGGCGTTCCTCATCGTCTTCGGGCTGATGCTCCTCACGGCGGTGCTGTTCGCGCTGCTGGGGTACCGGAAGGTGAAGAAGCTGCGCGCGCCCCAGCGGACCATCGACTCGGCCAAGGACACCGTCGCGGCACTCCGGCACCGCGGCGAGGGCCGCTGAGCCGCGCCGTGCGGCTGCCGCCGGACCCGTCGACCGCTCGGGTGCCCGGCCCGTGGACGCACCGCGACGTGTCCGCGAACGGCATCCGCCTGCACGTCGCCGAGCTGGGCGAGGGCCCGCTCGTGCTGCTGCTGCACGGTTTCCCGGAGTTCTGGTGGACGTGGCGGCACCAACTCGTCTCGCTCGCCGAGGCGGGCTACCGCGCCGTGGCCGTCGACCTGCGCGGCTACGGCGACTCCGACAAACCACCGCGCGGGTACGACGGGTTCACGCTCGCCGGTGACGTCGCGGGCCTGGTGAAGGCGCTCGGCGAACCGCGGGCGCACCTCGTCGGCCACGCGTGGGGCGGCATGCTCGCGTGGACGGTCGCCGCCATGCACTCCCGGCTGGTCTACTCGGTGACGGCGGTGTCCGCGCCGCACCCGCTGGCGCTGCGCCGCGCGATCCGCCGCCACCCGCGCCGCCAGGGCCGGGCGAGCGCGCACCTGTTCCGCTTCCAGCTCCCGATGTACCCGGAGCGGTGGCTGACCAGGGACCGCGGCGCGGCCGTCGCCGGGATGCTCGGCGCGTGGGGCGGTCCGAAGTGGAGGGTGTCACCGGAGTTCGACGAGGTGGCGCGCCGCAACCGCGAGGCGGTCCTGGTGCCCGGCGTCGCGCACAGCTCCATGGAGTACCACCGCTGGGCCGTCCGGTCCCAACTGCGCGCCGACGGCCGCCGCTTCGCCGAGGCGGTGGACCGCAGGCTGGACGTCCCGGTCCTACAGCTGCACGGCGCGCTCGACCCGGTGGTGCTGGAGCAGACCGCGTCCGACTCGGGGCTGTGGGCGGGCGGCCGCTCCGCGTACCTCGTGCTGCCGGACGTGGGCCACTTCCCGCACCAGGAGGCGCCGGGCACGACGAGCCGGCACATCACCGACTTCCTCGCGAAGGTCTAGCGCCGGTCACGACGCGCAGGTCTGCGTGGACGCCCGCCGCACCATCGTCGGTGCCTTCGCCACTTCCTCCGCGACCTCGTCGGCCGTCAGCACGAACCCGGTCTCCTGGTCGTCGACGGCCGCGCCGAACACCACGCCCATCACCCGGCCCTGCGGGTCGACCAACGGCCCGCCGGAGTTGCCGCTGCGCACCTTCGCCCGCACCGTGTACACGTCCCGCGTCACGGTCTGCGCGTCGTAGATGTCCGGCCCGCGCAGCATCCTGATCCGCTCGCGCACCCGCGCCTCGGACGCCGTGTACGGCCCGTCCAACGGGTAGCCGAGCACAATGCCGTCCTCGCCCGGCGCGATCTCGTCGGTGCGGAACTGCAGCGGCGTCGCGTCCAGGTCCGGCACGGCCAGGATCGCGATGTCCGTCTGCGCGTCGTAGTGCACGACCGTGGCGTCGAACTCGCCGATGCCGACCTCCACCGTCACGTCCGTCGTGCCCGCGACCACGTGCGCGTTCGTCATGACCCGCTCCGGCGAGATGACGAAACCCGTGCCCTCCAACGCCCGCGAGCACGACGGCGCGCGCCCGCGCACCTTCAGCACGCTGGGCTCCAGCTTCCGCACGATCGGGTTCGCGCTCAGCGCCGGGTCCGGCGGACCCACGTCCCGCAGCGGCGTCCGGTCGAACGGGTCCATCGCGGCCGGGAAACCGGACACGTCGAACAGGTTCTGCAGGTCGTCGGCCAACGTCCGCGCGGCCTGCGGCATGGTGTCGTCGACCGTGGAGAGGATCACCGACTGGTTGAGCGCCTTCGCCAACGACGGCAGGCCCGCGACCATGGTCAGCGGCAGCGCGATCATCCACGCCACCACGAACACCACCGCGCCCTGCACGATCGCGCCCAGCGCGTTGTCCACGCCGCGCAACGGGGTCGAGTTGACCTTGGGCTTGATGCTGCGGCCGATGTAGACGCCCAGCGTCTCGCCCAGCGCCACCAGCAGCACCACGATGCCGACCGCGAACACGACCTTGGTCACCACGCTGTCGACCCGGGAGACGACCAGCGGCGCGAGCTGCGTGCCCAGCACCAGGCCGATCAGCACCCCGACGAACGCGGGCAGCGCCACGACCATGCCCTGCCTCGCGCCGGAGACCGCGGCGAAGGCGGCCAGCGCCAGCACGAGCAGGTCGACCCAGTTCACGACACCTCCACCGCTCGCAGGGCCAGGTCGAGATCGCGCACGTCCGCGCCGTCCCACGGCCGTTCCCACCCGCCCAGCGCGAGCAGGCCGTCGAGCAGGCCGGCGGTGAAGCCCCACACCAGCATGCCGGGCGCGGCGAACGCCGGACCGATGTACCCGGACGGGTGGCTCACCCGGAACCGGTTCGCCGGGTCGGCCAGGTGCGAGATCGGCACCCGCGCCACCGCGGCGGTCTCGGCGGAATCCACGGGCGCGACCGGCGACGGCTCGTCCCAGTGCGCCAGCACCGGCGTGACGACGAACCCGGACACCGGCACGTACAGCCGCGGCAACGTCGCCACCGGCCGCACGCCCTCGCGAAGCACGCCGGTCTCCTCGAACGCCTCGCGCAGCGCCGTGTCCACCGGCCCGTCGTCGGTCGGATCGGCCGCGCCGCCGGGGAACGCGACCTGCCCGGGGTGCGAGCCGAGCGTGTCGGCACGCCGCAGCAGCAGCACGTCGGGACCGCTCGGACCGTCGCCGAACAGCATGAGCACGGCGGCGGGACGTCCGGTGCCGTCGGGCGGCGGCTTGATCCGGGTGAACGCGCGGGCGTCGATCTCGGCGGTCGCCTTGACCAGCCCGCCCATCCACTCGGGCACGTCGTCCGGATCGACCAGGGCGGTCATCCGACCACCTCGCGCACCTGCTCGACCGACGTGAAGGTGATGGGATCGGTCACCTGGGTCAGCACGCCGTCCGCGCCGACGACGTAGCTCATCGGCAACGTCCGTTGGGCGCGGACGGCCTTGCGCACCGCGTCGGGCGGGTCGACCACCGACGGCAGGCGCACGCCGAGTTTCGCCAACAGCTCCAGACCGTCAGCCTCCTTGCTCTCCACCAGGACCGCGACCACCGCGACCGCGCCGGGCTCCCTCGCGTAGGCGTCGAGGACCTTGAGCTCCTCCTGACAGGGAACGCACCAGGTGGCCCAGAAGTTCACCACAGCGCGGCCCGTCACGGTGGACGCCACGTCGACCGGCCGTCCGTCGGCCAGGCACGTCACCGTCACACCGCGCAGGACCTCCGGCCCCCGAGCGTCCGGGGCACCCTGCGGGCACGGCCTGAGCGCGGCCTGGGCGCGCGCCGCGTCCAGGTCCACCGTCAGCTCGGTCCGAGTCGGGATCGCGCCCTGGTCGACCGGGTCGGGTGAGCGGGGCCACAGCGCGACCACGCCCGCCACCGCCAGCACCAGGACGACGGCGGCCCACCGCGCTGCCGCGCTCACGCCAGCTTCTCCCCCGCACGCACGCGTTCGGCGAGTTCGATCAGGTGCGGCGCTTCCTCGCCCTTGACCAGCTTCTGCGCCTTGACCGGGTCGACCTGGCCGATGCCGTAGGACGGGCACTGCGGCGCCAGTAGGCACGCGCCGCACGCGGGCGTGCGGGCGTGGCAGACGCGGCGGCCGTGGAAGATCGTCCGGTGCGAGAGCAAGGTCCACTCCTTGCGCTCGACCAGCGCGCCGATCGCGTGCTCGACCTTGACCGGGTCCTCCTCCTGGGTCCAGCCCCAGCGGCGGACGAGCCGGCCGAAGTGCGTGTCGACCGTGATCCCCGGCACACCGAAAGCGTCGCCCAGCACCACGTTCGCGGTCTTGCGGCCCACGCCGGGCAACGTCACCAAGTCCTTCAGCCGGCCGGGCACCTCGCCGCCGAACCGCTCCACGAGCGCGGAACCGAGGCCGATCAGCGAAGTCGCCTTGTTGCGGTAGAACCCGGTCGGCTTGATCAGCTCTTCGAGCTCGGCGCGGTCGGCGGAGGCGTAGTCGGCCGCCGTCCGGTACCGCTTGAACAACGCGGGCGTGACCAGGTTCACGCGCACGTCCGTCGTCTGCGCCGAGAGCACCACGGCCACCAGCAGTTCCAGCGGCTCGGTGAAATCCAACTCACAGTGCGCGTCGGGGTAACCCTCGCCGAGGACCCGCACCATGCGACGCGCCCGGCGGACCAGCCCCAGCCGCGTCTCCGGCTGCTTCACCGCGCTCTTCGCCATGCGGACGAGATTACTGGCCGGCGCCGTGCGCACGGCGGCTCGGTCGCCCGCGAAGTCCGGCGGGGGTTCCCTGCGGCGTCTCGCCGGGTCGCCGGGAAGTCCCACCCTGGCGGGGGATGGGTCCGGCGGGCGACGTCCGGTTTGGCGCGCGACGATCGTGGGCAGGCAACCATCGGCCGACCGCACACGTCCTTCGACCGTCTGAACGACCTCGAACCGACACGCCGGAGTGACCCCCCTTGACCGCGCACCGAACCGGATGCGCAAGGATCGGAGCCATCATGACTGCCTGGTTCGTCATCGCCGTTCCGATCGTGATCATGTTCTTCGCGCTCTTCATGGAGCGCGTTGAAGCTCGTCTGCGGCACGTCGCCGTGCAGGAGGACGAGGTCGAGGAGTTCCTGGAGTCGGCGCGCCCCGACGAGGTCAGGGCGCTCTACGGGCACGGCATCGGCCGCGCGCTGGAGCTGTTCCGGCTGCGCAGGCTGGGCGGTCGTGCCAGGAACCTGCGTCAGCGGCGCACCCGCCGCTAAGCGGGAAGGACCGGCGAGGCCCACGGGGTCAACCCCCCGCGGGCCTTATCGGGCTGTCCGGGCTGCGATAGGGCGGCGCGCCGAAAGGCGATCCCGACCACAGCCCTTAGACTGCACTCAGTGATCGGCGGCAGGCGCTGATCCGCCAGAAGGCGGAACGCGCTCAACCATGCCGCCGCGTCTCGACAGGAGGGACGAGGTGGACGAGACCCTGGCCCGCGCGGGCATTTTCCAGGGGGTTGAACAGGCCGCAGCGGAGGCGCTGGCGCAGACGCTGGAGTCTGTTGAATTCCCGCGTGGCCACGTGATCTTCGCGGAAGGCGAGCCGGGAGACCGGCTCTACATCATCCAGTCCGGCAAGGTGAAGATCGGCCGCAAGTCGCCGGACGGCCGGGAGAACCTCTTGGGGATCTTCGGACCGTCCGACATGTTCGGCGAGCTGTCGATCTTCGACCCCGGTCCGCGCACGTCCACCGCGACCACGGTGACCGAAGTGCGCGCGGTCAGCATGGACCGCCCAGCGCTGCGGCAGTGGATCACCAACCGGCCGGAGATCGCCGAGCAGTTGCTGAGGGCCCTGGCCCGCAGGCTGCGCCGGACGAACTCCATGCTGGCCGACCTGATCTTCACCGACGTGCCCGGCCGGGTGGCCAAGGCGTTGCTGCAGCTCGCGCAGCGCTTCGGCAGCCAGGAGGCCGGCCTGCTGCGGGTCACGCACGACCTGACGCAGGAGGAGATCGCCCAGTTCGTGGGCGCCTCGCGCGAGACGGTGAACAAGGCCCTGGCCGACTTCGCCCACCGCGGTTGGCTGCGGCTGGAAGGCAAGAGCGTGCTGATCCTGGACCCGGAGCGCCTGGCCCGCCGCGCCCGCTGACAGCACCGGAGGAACAACAAGACCGGGCGCCGCCCCCGACGCGGCGCACCGGTCTTGTTGCCGCACGGCCCATCCCCCGACAGACCGCGCCTTCCACACCTCCGGCACCCGCAGGCCCCGACCCTCGTGGCGCCGGAAGGAGGCTTGGTTACCCGCTGCTACCGCGCTTGAAACGGCGCGACAGCGGCTGGGTGGTGATTTGGTGGTGGCTGCTTCCACGATCGCACGCCACCTCCCCCGCAACTCAAGCCCGTTCACCCTCAAGGACCCTCTGTTCAGCGGTTTCTCCGGGTGGTTTCACCCGGTCATCCCATTGTTGTAATCGAACTGCAATCCACTCCCAGCCGATGGACGGTTCAAGACCATCCGGCGCACCCGCGGTGACCAGGTGATGGATCACACCGCGCAATGACTGGTACGGGCGTACCAGTGTCGGGCATACTGGTACGCATGTCCCACTCTGCCCGCCTCTCCGACTACCGAGCCGCCCTCACCACCCCCGGCATGCGCGGCCCCGTGGTCGCGTCCCTGCTCGCCCGCCTGCCGATCGCGATGGTCGGTCTGTCGCTGCTGCTCTACGTGCAGCGCGAGACCGGCTCGTTCGCGGCGGCCGGTCTGGTGTCGGCGTCGTCGTTGGTGGGTGTCGCGGTCGGGTCGATCGTGCAGGGCAGGTTGATGGACCGGCACGGGCCGACCCGCCCGTTGCTCGCCGCGGTGTCGCTGTTCGCGGTGTTCGTGGCGTTGGCGATCGGCGCGGTCGAGGCCGGCGCCACGTTGGCCGTGCTGGTGCCGGTGGCGTTCCTGGTCGGGATCACCGAGCCGATGGTCGGGTCCGCGTCCCGCGCCCTCTGGTCGCAGGTGCTGCCCGCCGGGCCCACGCGGCTCGCCGGGTACGCCTACGAGGCGATCAGCATGGAGGTCTTCTTCATCCTCGGTCCCGGTCTGGCCGGACTGCTGGTCACGGCGCCGTGGGCAGGGACCGGCGTGGTGATCGGCGCGGCGTCGATGGTGGTCGGCGCTTTGTGGTTCGCGTTGAACCCCACGGTGCGCGGTGTCCGCCCGGAGCCCATGAGCCGGAACCTGCTCGGCGCGCTGGCGTCGCCCGGCATGCGCACGGTCGCGTTGGCGGCGTTGGGCTTCGGCGTGACGATCGGGTTCATCGAGGTGGCCGTGCCCGCCGCCGCGGCGCAGGCCGGTCACGTCGGCATGGGCGGGTTGCTGCTCAGCCTGTGGTCGGTGAGCTCGGTGCTGTTCGGCATCCTGTACTCGATGAAGCCGTTCCCGCGGGCGATGCACCTGCGGCTGCCCGTGCTGCTCGGCGGGTTCGCGGTGCTGTCGCTGCTGCTCGCCGTGCCGACGACGTTGATCGGCCTGGGTGCGGCGCTGTTCGTGGTCGGCACCCTGATCACGCCGCAGGCCACCACCCACTCGGCCGCGATCGAGCAGGTCGCGCCCGCCGGGACGGCCACCGAGGCGTTCGGCTGGGTGGTGACGGCGGTGACGGTCGGGTTGGCGATCGGCCAGTCGGCGAGCGGTCAGCTGGTCGAGGTCTACGGCACCGGCGTGGCGTTCGTCGCGGCGGCGGGCGCCGGTCTGGTGATCGCGGCCCTGGTGTGGATCTTCCGCGGCACGGTGGCGGCCGGCGTGCCGCTGCGCCAGGACGAACTGGCCCTGGTCTCGCGCTGACGTCGTCGGGCCCCGGAATTGTCGGTGGTCGGGTCTAGCTTCACCGGCATGGACCTGACCGCCACCACCGCCGACCTCGCCGCCGCCGCTGCCGACGTCGCCCGCCTCCTGCCGACCAGGGTCTACGACCCGGTGCTGGCCGGTCTGGTGCTGCGCGCGTCCGGCGGCGGCGTCGAGCTGGCGGGCAGCGACCGCGAGCACGCCGTCCGCCTGACCCGTGCCGCCACCGTGCACACCGACGGCGCCGTGGTCGTCCCGGCCCGTCCCCTGGCCGAGACCCTCCGCGGCCTCGAAGACCCTCAGGTCAGACTGGTCGTCGAGGGATCACGGCTGGCCGTGCGCACCTCGACGGCCCGCTTCGCCCTGCCGCTGCTGGACCTCGCGTCCCACCCGGGCATCCCCCCGCTGCCGCCGGCCGCAGGCACCATCCCGGCGGTCACCCTGACCGCCGCCCTGACCCCGGTGTCGTCGGCCGCGTCGAAGGACGACGCCCTCCCGATGTTCACCGGGGTGCGGATGCACAGCGCGCCGAGCGGTCGGCTGGAACTGATCGCGACCGACCGCTATCGCATGGCGTTCGCTTCGCTACCGTGGGCGCCGACGGGTGAGCTGGACGTGCTGGCGCCGGCGGTGGTGCTGGCCGAGGCGTCGAGGCAGCCGGACCGCGCGGCGGAGGTGACGGTGCACGCCGACGCGGACCGCATCGCCTTGTCGTGGGCGGGCGGGAGCGTGAGCACGGCGCTGCTGGCGGCCCCGTTCCCCGACGATCGAGTGCGGAAGCTGTTGGAGGCGGTCATCGACAGCACGGTGTTGGTGGAGGCCGACGTGCTGGCCGGCGCGGTGCGACGTGCCGTGCCGTACGCCGGGCCGCATGGTTCGGTCACCATCCAGGTGGACGACGGTGAGCTGCGCGTGCGCGGCAGCGACCCGCAGAGCGGCGAGTCCGAGGAGTCGATCAAGGCCACCATCGACGGCAACCGCGTGACCAAGACCTTCCAGGCCAAGTACCTGGCCGATGCGCTGCGCGCCTTCAGCGGCCGCCGAGTCGAACTACGAATCCAAGACGGCCTGCGCTCCACCGTCCTGACGAGCCAGGCAGGGCCGGACGGAGTGGAACTGACCTACCTGGTCGTCCCCCTCCGAACCGTCTCCTAGCCCACCGCCAAACACGATCGAGTGATCATCGCCGAAAAGTGTACGGGAACACCGTTACCGCACCTCGGTTGAAAACCAGCGGAACGCCTCGACCACCCCCGACCCACTACCCCCCATCACCCGGGAGCCACCCCACCGCCACCGGCCGCCAGCGCCACCCGCCGCCATCGCCATGCGCCACACGACCGCCAACGCCACACGACCGCCCTGCCTGACCACGCGGGCTGAGCCGCCTACGTCGCCGCAGCGCCCCAGACCCACATGGCGTCCAGGACCCCACGCAGCGCGTGCCCACGGGACGTGAGCGAGTACCGCACCCGGCTGGGCCATCCCGGCTCACGCACCCGCACCACGACGCCGCACGCGACGAGCTGCCCGAGCCGGTCGCTGAGCACCTTGTCCGACAACGCCGGCAGCGCGGCGGCCAAGTCTCCGAACGTCCGCTCGCCCGCGAACAGCTCCCGCACCACCAACGTCGTCCACCGACCGCGCAACGCCCGCAACGTCACCTACACCGGGCAGTCGGGCACCGGGTGATCGACCTCGCCGTGCGGGTCGCCCACCCAGGCGCTGGTCGGGGCAGCGGCCCCGGTGATGGCGGGGCGGTAGGTGATCGCGTCAGCGGCAGGGTCGGCGGCGGCACGGTCGGCGATGGTGTGCGTGACTGCGGCCGCGGGTTCGGAGATGGTTGCGGTGGCCTCGGAGCGCGGCCTGGTACTCACCGTTTGGTTGGTCACGCGCCGTCCTCCTAGCGTCACCCGAATGATCGCTCGTACTCCTGAAGAGTTGCCCCCGCTGTTCGCCCAGGCCTTCAACGCCGGCGACCCCAGCGAGCTCTACGAGGCCGGCGCACAGCCCGCCGAGCTCGCCGAACACCTCGCTCTCACCCAAAAGATGACCATCGTCACCCGAAAGGTGATCACGAGGAACGACCTGGCCCTGCTCATCGTCGACTGGCGCATCGGCGACGTCACCGGCACAGCGACCGACATCACCGGCACGGCCACCGACGTCGCCCGCCGCGGCCCCGACGGGGCCTGGCGCTACGCGATCGACAACCCGTCAGGCATCGCGTAGGTACTCCAACTGCGCCCGCACCGACCACTCCGCCGCCGGCCACAGCGAACGATCGACATCCGCGTACACCACCTCCACCACCTCACGCGCCGTCGGAGCACCCCCCAACGCCTCCACCGCCGCCCGAACCTGCGCCAACCGCTGCTCCCGGTGCACCAAGTACCCACCAGCGGCAGCCACGACGTCCGGCAGCTCCGGCCCGTGCCCCGGCAACCCGATCGTGCCCACCGGAAGCGTGGTCAACAGCCGCAGCGACTCCAGGTAGTCACCGAGTCGCCCATCCGGATGGGCGACCACCGTCGTCCCCCGACCCAGCACCGTGTCCCCCGTCAACACCGCGTCGGCCAACAGGAAGCACACCGAATCGGCCGTGTGCCCCGGCGTCGGCAACACCCGGATCGACAACCCGGCCGCCGAGATCACGTCACCCTCCGCCAACCCCTCCCCACCCAACCGGAACGCCGGATCCACGGACCGCACCGGCGCATCCACCAGTCGCCCGAACGAACGTGCCCCATCCGAGTGGTCAGGGTGACCGTGCGTCAGCAGCACCACCTCCACCGGCGCTTCCAACGCGATCCGCCCCAGATGCACGTCGTCCGCAGGCCCGGGATCAACCACCACGCACGACGCCGACCCGGGCGCGCGCAGCACCCAGGTGTTCGTCCCCTCCAACGTCATCACACCGGGGTTCTCCGCCAGCAGCACCGCCGCCGTGGGCGTGACCTGCCGCAACACCCCATAAGCCAACCCGCTCACGGCACGACCACCCGGAACACCGACCCCTCCCGCACCAGCTTCGGAATCACCTTCGACACCGTCCGGGGCGCGTCCACCACCGCCGCCACCGACCCCAACTCGTCCAACTCCGACAACGTCACCCAAGTGGGCGGCATCAACGCCCGCCGCCCGTCCTTCCACTCCGCCAACGCCTCCGCGGGCCGCTGCCAAGCCGCGTCCGAAGCCTCCGTGGTCACCCCGTCGGCACTCTGCCCCTCCGGCAGCACCGCCACGAAGAAGTACGTGTCATACCGCCGGGGCTCCTCCACCGGCGTCAACCAGTTCGCCCACGGCCGCAGCAGGTCCGCCCGCAGCACCAACCCCTCCGAAGCCAGGAACTGCGCCAACGACAACTCCCGCCCCACCAACGCCGCACGCGCCGCGGCGTAAGCGGCCGTGTCGGCCACCACCGACGACGACGAAGGCCCGGCCAGCAGCACCCCGGACTCCTCGAACGTCTCCCGCACCGCCGCGCACACCAACGCCGTGGCCAACTCGACGGAACACCCGAACCGCGAGGCCCACCACGACGGCGGCGGCCCGCTCCACGCCAAGGACGTGTCCGCGTCACGCCGGTCGACCCCACCACCGGGGAACACCGTCATCCCACCCGCGAACGCCATCCCGGCCACCCGCCGCAGCAGGAACGCCTCCAGCCCCGCCGCGCCATCACGCACCAGCACCACGGTCGCCGCGTCACGGGGCTCCACCGGGGGCCCGCTGAAGTCCGGGGGCACCGCGGAGGCCGGCAACACGAGTTCATCGGGGAGTTCGCGCACGACCCGAGCCTACGAGGATCATCCGCATGTGGACACCACGCGCAAAGGCTGCCTCCTCAACGTCCTGCTGTTCGTCACGGGCGCGATCCTGGGCACGGCCCTGACGGCGACGGCCGCCGTGATCCTCTTCCTCCCCGGCAGCTCCACGACCAGCACGAACGAGGGCTCGCCGAACGTCTACGTCAAAGAGCGCTCGAGCCTGATCGGCGGCACGCACCACGAGGTCTGGCTCGGCCGGACACCCGACTACGGCCACGTCGTCGAGATCCCGAGCGGCTGGGACACCACGCCCGAGGTCGAACGCCGCCCGGACGGCGTCGAGCTGCGGTTCGACCACGGCGGCCGGATCTTCGTCCCGCAATCGAGTTACGTCGGCGGCCGATGAAAGGCAGGATGGGCCAAGTGGACGAACAGCTGCGCGTAGGACTCGTCGGTGCCGGCCCGTGGGCGACCATGGTGCACGCGCCGGGCATCGCCGACCACCCGGGCACCCGCCTGACCACGATCTGGGCCCGTCGCGAAGAGGCGGCCACCGAACTGGCCGCGGCTCACGACGCGGCCATCGCCAAGACACCCGACGAGCTCATCGCGGACGTGGACGCGGTGGCGTTCGCCGTTCCGCCGGGCGTCCAGGCCGAGATCGCGATCAAGGCCGCCGAGCAGGGCAAGCACCTCATCCTCGAGAAGCCGATCGCGGCCGGTCTCGCCGACGCCGAACGCCTCGCCGACGCCGTCAAGGCCAACGGCGTCGCGTCACTGGTGGTCCTCACCAAGCGCTACGCCCCCGAGACCCGCGAACAACTGGCCCAACTCGAGCAGCAAGGCGGCTGGGTGGGCGGCAGCGCGCGCTGGCTCACCGGAGCGCTCCTCGGCGGCCCGTTCTCGCACTCGCCGTGGCGGCACGAACGCGGCCCGCTGGACGACATCGGCCCGCACGCGTTCGACCTGCTCGACGCCACCCTGGGCACGATCACCGACGTCATCGCGGCCAACCGCTCCGAGCACGGCCTGTGGCAGATCGTGTTCCGGCACGAGGGCGGCGCGACCAGCGTGGCCACGATGACCATGACGTTGCCGCTCGACCCGGGCATCGCCGAGGTGATCGTCTACGGCGAGCACGGCCACCGCGTGCTGGCGGACCGCGGCACGACCGCGCAACAGGCCTTCACGAACCTGCTGGACGACTTCGTGGCCATGATCGACAGCGGCACCACCGAGCACCCGCTGGACGTCCGCCGCGGCCTGCACCTGCAGCGGATCATCGACCTGGCCCGGAGGAAGGCCGAAGCGTGAAGCAGCTCGGCCCTGCCGCCCCCTCACCAGGGACGACAGGGCCGAGCTGTGGCACCTCTAGCCGGGGTACTTGCCGTTCGTCGGCTTGGGCGTCCCGTTGACGAACTCGGGACCACCCGGCCACGACTGCTGCTCCCGCTGCGCCAGCTCCTCGTGCAGCTGCTGCAACAACGCCCGTTCCCGGTCGCTGAGCTTGGCGTCCACGGTCGGCGGCAGCTGCACGGCGGCGGGCGCCTGCCCCTCCGCCAACGCGGCCTGCAACGCGGCCAGGTCGTCCGGCCCGAGCTCCGTGGTGACCTCGGCCCGCGACAGCGGGTGGTCGTCCGGGAACGCGAACATCGGCATCGGCGGCCGTTCGTCGACCACGGGCGGCGGCTCGACGGGTGTCTCCTCGACGCGCACGTCCAGCACCTCGTCCGGGTGAACGTCGACCACCTCGTCGACGACCTGGACGTCATCGACCCGAACGTCGTCCACACGAGCGTGGTCGACGTGGACGTGGTCGACGTGGACGTCCTCGACGCGCGCTTCCTCGACGTGGACGTCCTCGACCGGCTCTCGCACCGGCAGCCGCTTCACCGGCTTGGGTGGGAACGGCTGCACGCCCTCGTAGGACTCGACGCGCGCCCGACGTGACTTGGAGCCGTTCTGGGGTTCGACAGGCACCGGTTCCGGCTCGACCACCGGTGCCTGGCCCCGCGGTTCACCGTCGAACCACGCGGCCGAGTCCGGTGGTGGTTGCGGGCTCGTGGACCCCGACGGGAAGAACACCTCGCGCGCCGTGGTGACGGCCGCCGCGTGGTACTCGCCGAGTTGGGTGCCCACGGACAGCACCTCGACCGCCGCCCGGATGCCCGCCTTGCGCAGCACGGTGTCCACCCGGTAGGCGGTGGCCGGCGCGAAACCCGCCGGGCCGATGTCCACCAGGACGAGCCGCTGCGGCAGCGGTCCGGGCGTCGCGCCGGCCGGGGTGGACCGCCACGTGGCACGCACGCCGCGCACGTCCGGCAGCACCGACACCGTCTTGCCCAGCACGTCGCCCAGGCCCTCGGCCGGGTCGGACTCCACGCTGAACCGGTGCTTGACCACCGGCACGCGCTCCACCGCGAACAGCTTGTCCGCCAGCGTCCGGTCCGACCGGACCTCGCCCAGCAGCCAGCCGATCTCGTGGCGTTCCTCCGGCGACACCGGGATGCGGCCGGCCAGCAGGCAGCCGACGACGAGCTCCACGGCTCTGTCCAGCTCAGCGACCGCCAGCAGCTCCCGAGCCTGTGTCAACGCGTCGTCGTCGACACGTCCGGCCAACGCCAACAGGAGGTCGTGTAAACGGACGGGGAGTCCCACTCCGTCGTTCGTCACGCCTGTTCTCCTTCCGGCTCGCGCGGGAGCGCCGAGCTCTATACGGGCACCAAGTGCCCGTCGGCGTCAGCGCCGGCGCACACCAGCTCCGATGCCGCCAACGCCGCCCTGTGGTAGGGCGGCAGGTCCAGTCCGGCGGGCAGGACCTCAACACACGGGTCGTGCTCGCCGAGCGCCCGCAGCACTCGCTGGAGCTCACCGGTCAGCCGGGCTTCGCCGGTCGAGGCGGTGACCAGGATCAGCCTCCTGGGTCCGCCCTCGCCCAGCCGCCACGAGGACCGGACTTCGCCGACCCCGAGGCGTCCCCGCAAGGTCGCTCCGAGCACCACGGTCGCGGAATCACCCATCGACACCCGATCGGGTGATTCCGGGGAGAAGGTGTAGCCGGATTCGGGCAGTTCGTCCAGCCCTTTGACAGAACTGATCGTGGACCGGTCGGCCCCGTGCGGCACGAGGGCGTCCGCCAGCAGGCGCTGCTCGTAGTCCGTCAGACCGATCCTGTCGTGCAGCAACGTGCGCGGGAGGGCTCTCGCGAGCACCGCGACGGCGTCCGTGGCGGCCCAGTCCCGGAACCTCCAGAGGAGGTCGTCCGGCAGCCGCCCGGCCAGCCTCAGCAACAGCTCGTGGCACGTGTCCGACATCTCACTCCCCGATCTCGACGATCAGTTCCACCTCGACCGGCGCGCCCAACGGCAACTCGGCGACGCCGACCGCGGCCCGCGCGTGCCGCCCTGCTTCACCGAACACCTCGGCGAGCAGGTCGGAGGCCCCGTTGATCACGGCGGGCTGGCCCGTGAAGCCGTCGGCGGAGGCGACGAACCCGACCAGTTTGACGACGCGCACGACCTTGTCCAGGCCGACCAGCGCGTCGACGGCGGCCAACGCGTTCAGCGCGCAGGTGCGGGCGTGCGCCTTGGCCTCTTCGGGGCTGATGTCGCCGCCGACCTTGCCGGTGGCCGCGAGCGAGCCCTTGACGAACGGCAGCTGCCCGGACGTGAAGACCAGCTGCCCGGTGCGCGCGGCGGGCACGTAGGAGGCGACCGGAGCCGCGACCTCGGGCAGTTCGACACCCAGCTCGGCCAGACGTGCCGTCCAGCTCATGCCTTGGGCCGCTTCAGGTAGGCGACGTGCTGCTCACCGCTCGGGTTCGGCAGCACGGTGACCAGCTCCCAGCCGTCGTCACCCCACTGGTCCAGGATCGCCTTGGTGGCGTGGATCAACAGCGGGACCGTCGCGTACTCCCACTTCTGCATGAGCGGCAGCCTAGCGGGGTGTCGAATGGGGGCACCCGTCCGAGTACCCCCATTCGTGTCACGCCGTGCTCAGACCCGAGACCGCTTCACATCGGCCAGGAACGCGGAGAAGGCCCGCACGCCGAACTCCAACGTCCCGCCGTCCCGGTTCTTGGTGTCCCGCACCCCGGCGACCTGCCCACCGATCGCCAACTCGACGCACTGGGCGTCAGAACCGCTCCTGCTGCTCTTGCGCCATGTCCGGTCGGTCATGCCACTCCCAGTCTCTGCCGTACTGCCCGGATGAGGCCCACGGAGTCCTCCGCCGTGAGCGCGAGGCGCGCAGCGTCGTCCCAGACCGCTGACAGCACCTCGGCTTCCTCATCGTCTACGGGGATCATCCCGGTCAGGGCTTCCACATAGGCGGCGCGCGGCTCGTCCGACTGGTCGAAGTCGAGCAGGAACATCGCCCCGACCTGGGCCCCGTACGCCCCGGCCGCGTGGGACAGGACCTGGATCGTCACGTTCGGCCGCCCTGCCATCTCCACGAGGTGGTCCAACTGGTCCGCCATCACCTCGGGGCCGCCGACCAGGCGGTGGAGTGCGCCTTCGTCGATCAAAGCTTGGTACTCGACCGGGTTCTCCCTGGTCAATGCCGCCTGCCGATCGGACCGCTCGGCCGCCGCGTGCGCATCCCAGCTGTCGCCGATGATGCGCCGGCGCGCGGCGCGTGCGAGGGCTTCGGCGTAGCCGGCGGTCTGGAGCAGGCCGGGGATCAGGGCCGAGTCCAGGGTGCGTTCCCGCACCGCCTCCAGCTCGTCCATCCGGAGGCGCTTGTAGTTGGCGGGCAGGTCGCGGGCGTGCTCGATCGCCGAGGGGTCGACGTCGGCGACCTCCCAGAGCTGGAGCGCGTGCGTCTTCTCCTCCGGGGTCGCCCCGATGACGTCGAGCACCATGGCCAATGCGGGCCAGCGCGCCAGGGCCTCGCCGGACAGCATGCGGGTGATCGTCGGGCGCGACACCCGCGACTGCTTGACGACGTCGTCCACCTTGAGCCCGGACCTGTCCAGGATCGGGCGGATGTGACGTCCGAGGCGTCGCTTGCCGCGCGTCGAGCCGATAGCCATTCGATCACCCTAACCACTGTCCGTGACGGTCCATCCATCGAACTTCACTCGTTCGATTTCCAAGATTTGAACAGCTCGAACGGTAGCATTCAGCCATGGAAGACGCAGATGTGGTCGCGGAGGCTCCGAAGCTGTTCGCGATCGTCCAGGAGGACGCCGAGGACGGGTGGGTCGCGGCGTGGGGCCTGGACTTCGGGGACGGCACGGCGGAGGTGACGGGTCCGGAGGGTGGTCCGGGCCTGCGGATCTCGACCACGAGCGCGGAGCGGGCGCTCTGGTACTTCGCGATCGACAGGACGGCGCGGGCGCGCCTGGTGTGGGTGGAGGGGGAGGAGGTGGTGCCGGAGCCCCAAAGCGTGACGTGACTGGGCGATCACGCGGCGCTAGCGTTGATCACGTGGAAACGTGGCGGATCGTCGCCACCAGCGCGTTCCTGCTGGGCGGGCTGGTGATGATCCTGGTCGGGATGGCGCAGGCGCGCGATCGCAAGGGCGCCAAGCGGCCCGACGTGATGCGGGCGTTGCTGGTCGGGGCGGTGATCGTCGCGGTCGTGGCGGTGCTGATCGCGTACGTGCTGCCGTCGGTCCTGGCGTGGGGCGTCGTCGCGGCGACCGCCATCGCGGTGGTGTTCGTCACCATGTGGGACTGACCGTGGCAGGCGGCGTGGCCAGCGGTTCTCAGGGCGGCGCGCATAGGCTGATCTGGTGAACGGCTGGACCGACGAACTCGCCCGTGCGCGACTGCACGTGGTGACGGGCAAGGGCGGGACCGGCAAGACCACGGTCGCCGCCGCGCTCGCGCTGGCGCTGGCCACCGGTGGACGGCGCGTGCTGCTGGTGGAGGTGGAGAACCGGCAGGGCATCGCGCAGCTGTTCGACCGCCCGCCGCTGCCGTACTCCGAGGAGCGGATCGCGTCCGCGCCCGGTGGCGGCGAGGTGCGCGCGCTCGCGGTGGACCCCGAGGCGGCGTTGCTCGAGTACCTCGACATGTTCTACAACCTCGGCTTCGCCGGCCGGACGTTGAAGAAGATGGGCGCGATCGAGTTCGCCACCACGCTCGCCCCCGGCCTGCGGGACGTGCTGCTCACCGGCAAGGTCAAGGAGTGCGTGCGCCGCGCGGGCAAGACCGGGCGGCACGAGTACGACGCCGTCGTGCTCGACGCGCCGCCGACCGGTCGGGTGGTCCGGTTCCTGGACGTCACCAGGGCCATGGCCGACCTCGCCAAGGTGGGGCCGATCAAGGGTCAGAGCGACGGCGTGGTCAACCTGCTGCACTCCGGTGACACGGCGGTGCACCTGGTCGCGCTGCTCGAGGAGATGCCGGTGCGGGAGACGTTGGACGCGGTCGCCGAGCTGGACGCCGCCGACCTGCGGCCGGGCGCGGTGTTCGTGAACCGGGTCAGCCCGCCGCGGCTGCCCGCGCGGTCGGTCGCGTCGGCGTCCGAGGGGCGGGTCGACGTCGGCCGGGTGCGCACCGGGCTGGAGGCGGCCGGTCTCGACGTGGACGGCGACGTGCTGGACGGGCTGGTCGAGCAGACCGTGGAGCACGCGTTGCGCGTCCGCATGGAGGAACGGGCGAAGGAGAAGCTGGCCGAGGCGGACCTGCCGACGCTGGAACTGCCGGAGGTGACCGACGGGGTGGACGTGGCCGCGCTCTACGAGCTGGCCGAGGTGCTGGTCGGGCGGGGTGTGCGGTGAACCGGCTCGACGTGGACGCGCTGCTGGACGACCCGGCGACCCGGGTGCTGGTGTGCTGCGGGTCCGGTGGCGTCGGCAAGACGACCACGGCGGCGGCGCTGGCCGTGCGCGCCGCCGAACGCGGCAGGCGTGCCGTCGTGCTGACCATCGACCCGGCGCGCAGGCTGGCGCAGTCGCTCGGCCTCGGCGAGCTGGACAACCAGCCGCGGCGCGTCGAGGTGGAGGGCGTCAAGGGCGAGCTGCACGCGATGATGCTGGACATGCGTCGCACGTTCGACGACATGGTGTGGCAGCACGCCGGTCGTGAGCGGGCGGAGCAGATCCTCGCGAACCCGTTCTACCAGACGATTTCCACGTCGTTCTCCGGCACGCAGGAGTACATGGCGATGGAGAAGCTCGGCCAGCTGGTCGAGCGCGACGAGTGGGACCTGGTCGTCGTGGACACGCCGCCGAGCCGGTCGGCGCTGGACTTCCTGGACGCGCCGCAGCGGTTGTCGACGGTGCTGGACGGCAAGCTGATCCGGATGCTGTCGGCGCCCGCCCGGGCGGGCGGGCGCGGCATCCGCAAGATCGTGGGCGCGGGCTTCGGCCTGTTCACCAAGGCCGTGTCCACGATCGTCGGCGGCCAACTCCTGCAGGACGCTTCGACGTTCGTGCAGGCGTTCGACAGCATGTTCGGTGGCTTCCGGCAACGCGCCCAGGCCACCTACGAGCTGCTGCGATCACCCGGAACCGGATTTCTGGTGGTCGCGGCGGCCGAACCGGACGCGTTGCGCGAAGCCAGCTACTTCGTGGAGCGGTTGAGCGCGGAACGGATGCCGTTGACCGGCCTGGTCGCGAACCGGACGCACCCGGTGCTGGCCCCCTTGCCGGCACCAGGCGCGTTGGCGGCGGCGGACCGGCTCGAGCGCACTGGGGACGCTCCGCTGGCTGCCGCGGTGTTGCGGGTGCACGCGGATCGCGTGGCCGTCGCCGATCGGGAGAAGCGACTGCTCGCGCGGTTCACCCGTGCGCACCCCGGTGTTCCGCTGATCGGGGTACCCGCGCTGCCTACCGACGTGCACGACCTGGACGGCCTGCACGAGATCGGTCGGCGGTTGGCGGGCGAGTAGGGAGTCCGGCCGGTCAGCCGACCGCGGACTCCTCGTGGTGCTCCTGACGTGCGGTGTCGAGGAGCTCGTGCCATGAGGTGACGTCCGGGCGACGCCGCAGCAACGCCCGCCGTTCACGCTCCGTCATGCCGCCCCACACACCGAATTCGATCCGGTTGTCCAGGGCCTCGGCGAGGCACTCGGTGCGCACCGGGCATCCCAGGCACACCACCTTCGCCTTGCGCTGCTCCGCGCCGCGCACGAAGAGCTGGTCCGGCTCTTCGTCACGGCACGAGGCCTTGATCCGCCAATCCCCCTGCACCTGCTGCATATCCCCCACCTCAGTTCACACAGTGCCCAGACGTTCTAAATCCGCCACACCCCTGCCGCGGATGCCGTAGGCTCACCATCGAGTGGTCATGCCGTTGGCTGCTGTCTTGGACAGTGACGGACTGTAGAGCCTTCCGGTTCCACCTCCAACCCTGGGTTGCCCACCTGTTACCTGTCTTGAGTACGAGTACTCATCCTGCGTAATCAACTGTGCGCGAATCCGATCACCTCTTCAGGTGCCGCGTACGCTGACCTGCATGCGAGCCAGGAACGGCGTGCTGAAACTGCTCGGGCTGTGTCTGCTGGCGGGAGTGCTGCTGGCAGGCATGTTGTTCCCTGTCGTCGGCTCGCTGGGGATGGTGTCGAACAGAGCCAGCGACACGGTCGACAGCATCTCCGCCGACCTGGTCACCACCGACCCGCCGTTGATCTCCACGATCACCGACAAGGACGGCGCGCCGATCGCCTACCTGTACGACCAGTACCGCGTGCTCGTCGAGCCCGACATGATCTCGCCGACGATGAAGGCCGCGCTGGTCTCGGTCGAGGACCGCCGGTTCTACGAGCACCAGGGCGTGGACTGGCGGGGCACGATCCGGGCCGGGCTGACGAACCAGTTCAGCGGCTCGGTCACGCAGGGCGCTTCCACGCTCACGCAGCAGTACGTGAAGAACTACCTCGTGCACGTCGTCGCGCGCAACAACCAGGTGGAGCAGCAGAAGGCGCAGGAGCAGACGGTCGCGCGCAAGGCCCGCGAGTGGCGGATCTCGTTGCAGCTGGAGAGCCAGCTGAGCAAGGAGGAGATCCTCACCCGGTACCTGAACGTGGTGCCGTTCGGCTCGACGATCTACGGCATCGCGGCGGCGTCGCAGGCGTACTTCAACACCACGGCGGACAAGTTGACCGTGCCGCAGGCGGCGATGCTCGCGGGCATGGTCAACAGCCCGTCCGCGCTGAACCCGGAGGTGTTCCCGGAGAAGGCGTTGGAGCGGCGCAACCAGGTGATCGACAAGATGGTCGAGAACGACAAGCTGTCGCGTGACGCCGCCGAGGCCGCGAAGGCCGAGCCGCTCGGTCTGGCGACGCCGGTGCGGACGCCGCCCAGCGGGTGCGTCGGGGCCGGGCCGGAGCACGGGTTCTTCTGCTCCTACGCGCTGAACTACTTGGAGCGCAACGGTTTCAGCCAGGAGCAGCTGAAGACCGGCGGCTACACGATCCGGACCACTTTGGACCGCACGATCACCGATCACGCGAAGCGCGCGGCCGAGGCCCAGGTCGCGAAGTCGACCGACGGGATCGCGAACACGATGGCGGTCGTGCGGCCGGGCAAGGAGCGGCACGACGTCGTGGCGCTGGTGGCGAACCGCGACTACGGGTTGAAGGCCGACCAGTTCCAGACGCAGTTCGACCTGCCGTCGGGGGTGGAGAACAAGTTCGGGGCCGGGTCGGTCTACAAGGTGTTCACGGCCGCGGCGGCGTTGGAGAAGGGCATGGGCATCGAGAGCACGATGGCCACGCCGAACTCGTACGTGTCAAGGGTCTTCAAGGGTGGTGGGGACAAGTGCCCGCCGGCACCGGAGCCTGCCACGCGGTGGTACTGCCTGGGCAACGCGTCGTCGACGTACCCGCCGCAGATGTCGTTGCAGACGGCGTTGCAGACCTCGCCGAACACCGGGTTCGTGATCCTGGAAGAGCAGCTGGGCATGGACCCGGTGGTGGACATGGCGTCCCGGTTGGGGATGCGCCAGACGATGGCGACGAACATCGCGGGCGTGCGGCCGGACCCGAAGGCGAAGAGCAAGGAGCTGCGGATCTCGCAGACCGAGTTCTACAAGTCCAACGGCGGCAACGCTTCGTTCACGTTGAGCCCGGCCCCGGTGAGCACGTTGGAGCTGGCGAACGTCGCGGCGACGATCATGAGCGGCGGCGTGTGGTGCCCGCCGTCGCCGATCGCCCAGATCGTGGACCGCGCCGGCCAGCCGGTGCCGATCAACGAGGCGCCGTGCGAGCAGGTCGTGGCCGAGCCGTTGGCGAACGGGTTGGCCGTCGGCATGTCGAAGGACGACCAGGGCAGCGGAACCGCCGCCGCCGCGGCGCGGCAGTTCAAGTGGACCCGGCCGATGCTGGGCAAGACGGGGACGACGGAGGACTACAAGTCGGCCGCGTTCATCGGCGCGACGCCGGACTTCGCCGGTGCGGTGCAGACGTTCAACGACGGCGTGGAGCCGCGCGGGATCTGCGTCAACGGCGGCCCGCCGCGCTTGTGCGGCAAGGGTGACATCTACGGCGGCACCGTTCCCGCGCGGACGTGGTTCGACATGATGACGAAGGTCCACGAAGGACTGCCGGTGCGCGGCATGCCGGCCGTCGAGGAGCGCTACCTGAAGGGCGGCAGCGAGATCCGGGTGCCCGACGTCGTCGGCCGGAACGTCAACGACGCCACCAGGATCCTCGAACAGGCCGGCTACAAGGTCTCCGCGCAGAACCGCAACTCCGAGCAGCCCAAGGGCCAAGTGGTCAGCCAAACACCGCGCGGCAGCGCCCTGAAGGGCACCGTGATCACCCTGCTGGTCTCCACGGGCTACGTCCCCCCACCGCAGGCGAGCGATCCCCCGCCGACCACCGAATCCCCCAACCCGGGCCAAGGCCAACCGGGCCGTCCAGGCGACCCGGGCCACCCCACGGGCCCACCACAGATCACCATCCCCACCGACCCACCCCGCCGCTGACCACCCCACCGGCTTGGCGCGGCGCACCGCCCCGTCACTACCCGCCCGCTCCCGCACCCCGCCACCACCCGCCGAGACCCGGGGTCCTTGGCTGCGGTCCGCGTGCGGCCAGGCTGCGCGCGGCGGTGCGGCCCCGGGCCGGCAGGCCTGGCCGTGCGGCAATGGCGCGGGCACGGGGGGTCCGAACGTCCCCGAGGCCCCACTGGCTCCGGGGTCCGGCGTGGCGGTTCGGTTTGTCGGGTCGTCGGCCCGGTGCCGTGGGCTGTGGCCGTGGCGGCGGGCGGTCGCCGTGGCGCGGTGGCGGTGTGGCGGTGGCGGTGGGCGGTCGGGGGTGGTTTCGGCGGTTCCGCTGGTTTCAACCGAGGTGCGGTAACAGTGTTTCCGTACATTTTCGCGCGATGATCACCCGATCGTGTACGTCCTGACCGCCCCGACTGCCTCGACCGCAGGTCGACCGCCGACCACGCGACCCCAACCGCAACCGTCTCGCGTTCCCGCGCAGGCGCGGGCGAGTCGTCTGCGGACCGGCTCCAGACTACCGCGATCAGCGGCGCCTCAGGCGAGCTTGGCCTTGACCGCGGCGGCGACTCGGCCGCCGTCCGCACGACCCGCCACCTGGCCGTTGACGATCTTCATGACCTGGCCCATCTGCCGCTGGCCGGGCTGTTCCCCCAGCTGCTCGGCCACCTGGGCGATCGCGGCGTCGACCAAGGTCGCCAACTCGGCGTCGTCGAGCTGCGCCGGCAGGTAGGCCTCCAGCACCTTGGACTCGGCCTGCTCCAACTCGGCCTGCTCGGTCCGCCCGGCGCCGGCGAACGCCTCCGCCGCCTCCTTGCGCTTCTTCACCTCACGGGTGATGACCTTGAGCACCTCGTCGTCGCTCAGCTCGCGAGCGCTCTTGCCGGAGACCTCTTCGGTGGTCAGGGCGGCCAACGTCATCCGCAGCGCACCAGCCCGCACCGTCTCCCGGCCCTTGATCGCCGCCGTCAGGTCCGCCTGCAACCGCGCCTTCAACTCCGCCATGAGCCGGAACGGTACCGGGAAGCCCGTCTCACCCCGAATCGGTCAACCCCCTACCCTCGACTACGTGAACACGCTCGTCCGAACGCTGCTTGCCACGACCGCCCTGGGCACCGCCACGCTCGCCTACGCCGCGGGCATCGAGCGCAGGCGGTGGACGTTGCGCGAAGCGACGGTGCCGGTGCTCGCGCCGGGCTCGTCGCCGCTGCGCGTGCTGCACCTCTCCGACCTCCACATGATGCCGGGCCAGAAGTCCAAGCAGCGGTGGGTCGCGGCGTTGGACGAGTTGGAGCCGGACCTCGTCGTGAACACCGGGGACAACCTGGCTCACAAGCAGGCCGTGCCCGCCGTGGTGCGCGCGCTGGGTCCGCTGCTGAACCGTCCCGGCGTGTTCGTGTTCGGCAGCAACGACTACTACGCGCCGCGCCCGAAGAACCCGGCCCGCTACCTGCTGCCGTCGGCGAAGACGCGGCGCGTGCACGGCATCCCGCTGCCGTGGAAGGACCTGCGCGCGGCGATGATCGAGCGCGGCTGGCTGGACCTGACCCACGCGCGCCGCCGGTTCGAGGTGAACGGCCTGGAGGTCTTCGCCGCGGGCCTGGACGACCCGCACCTCAAGCGCGACCGGTTCGACGAGATCAGCGGCCCGCTGCCGGACGTGCCGCTGCGGCTGGGCGTGACGCACTCCCCCGAGCCGCGCGTGCTGGACCCGTTCGCGGCGGAGGGCTACGACTTGGTGCTGGCGGGCCACACGCACGGCGGCCAGCTGCGCATCCCGGGCTACGGCGCGATCGTGACGAACTGCGAACTGGACCGCTCGCGTGCGCGGGGCGTCTCGCGGTGGGGCGCGCACATGTGGCTGAACGTGTCGGCCGGCCTGGGCACGTCGCCGTACGCGCCGGTGCGCTTCGCGTGCCCGCCGGAGGCGAGCCTGTTGACCTTGGTGCCGCGTCCTGTCGACGCAGGTCAGGACGTGTCCGAAGCGAAAAGGGATACCCGGTTCGGAGTGGGTGGGAACGTCAGGTAGAGTTCTCCTCGTTCGATCGCAAGCCGGGGTGTGGCGCAGTTTGGTAGCGCGCTTCGTTCGGGACGAAGAGGTCGCAGGTTCAAATCCTGTCACCCCGACCAGGTCAGAGGCCCTTTCCTCCGCAAGGAGGAGGGGCCTCTTCCCGTTTCGGGAGAACCGGGAGAGACGATCATCGAATTTCGGATCATCGCGCGATCTCCAGAACTCGCCCCGACGGGGCGCTCCCGCGTCCGCAACAACTCGCCCAATCCCGTCACCGGCGACCCCGGCGCCATCGCCGTCCGCGCGTCCAGCGCCGCCTCCCACCGATCGGTGGCGGCGGAGCGGTAGGCAGCGCCGGTGCAGATCAGCGAGGACGAAGTGCGGCGACCGACGGCGGCTCAGCCATCGACCACAGTGACGTCGATCCAGTGGTTGGCGCCACCCGCACGCCCTCGACGGCGTAACGCGCTAGGTCCAACGGCCGACATGGGCAGGCGAAGCACTCCGAAGGGAAACTCGTGAAGACTCGCTTAGCCGTCACGCTCGCCGCCGCAGCACTGCTCGCCGCCTGCTCTCCGACCACCAGCAGCGCGCCCGACGTGACTCCGACCCAGGACGCCGCCAAGACCACCACGATCGCCGAGACCACCGTCGCGCCGGTCACCACCACAACGACCGCCGCACCGCCCGCGCCCGCCGCACCCACGACGTGCACCGTTCCAGACGTCGTCGGCATGGTCCACCAGACCGCCCAGGACACCATGCAGGCGGCTGGTCTGTACAACCTCCGCGAGCAGGACTCCACCGGCCAGGGCCGGGTTCTGGTCCTCGACCGCAATTGGACCACCACCGCGCAGAGCGTCGCCGCCGGCCAGGTCGTGGACTGCATGACCGAGATCTTGCTGTCTGCCAAGAAGATCGGCGAGTAGCCCTCCTGCGCCGGCCTGTGCGGTGGACCCCGACCGGCGAGATCTCCGACCTGTCGATCCGACTCGCCCGCAAGTACGCGGTCAAGACCGACAGAACCGTCACACGGGACATCAGCCTGTTGGCGAAGCACGGACTGCTTCTGCGTCGCCGAGGTCGTGCGTCCGAACCTCACACTGCTCCACACCTTCGTTCCGCTCCGACTCCAACCCGACGCAGACCGAGAGACGCGGAGGCGCCCGCCGCACGCGGTGCGGCCTCTGCGCTGTGATGCCACCCGACCGGTGATGCAGGTCTGGTAGCGAGAAGCCCTGCCCTCCGATGCGGCGGACAGGGCCGTGGGCGGGTCGGCACAAGGTCTCGGAGGTCCGCACACCCAGTGCGGACCCTGCGCGGAACTCAGTAGCGGGTGATCGCGGTCTTGATCGCGTCGAAGGACACGGCGGCGACCGGTTGCGCCGACCCGTTGATGCGCTGCCGCGTGGGGTTGGTCGCTGGACACCGGCCGCGCGCAACGCCTCAGCGAACGGCTTGGCCTCTTAGCCGATGCGGTCGGCGAGTTCGGACACCGCGACTAGGCCCGTCTCATCATCCCCGATGACGTCGAGGCTTGAGCCGGTGGCGGGCGCGGTCACGGGTGGTGAGGCCGTGACGCGCGCTCTCTGCTCGGTCGGCCCGGCTCGGTCACACGCCCCGCAGTGGCGGGTACGGCTGGTCCGGCTCGGGCGGTGCGTTCTGCTTGTTCAGGTTCCTGGCTTCCTGGAGTTGGTCCTCCAGGGTGACGATGCGGCACGCGGCGTCGAGGCTCATGCCCTGGTCGACCAGTTCCCGGACCCGGGCGGCCAACCGGAGTTGGTACCGGGAGTAGCGGCGGTGGCCGCCTGACGAGCGCTCCGGCTCGATCAGCTTCGCCTCGTCGAGGCCCCGCAGGAAACCCGGCGTGGTGCCGAGCATCTCCGCGGCCCTGCCCATCGTGAAGGCGGGGTAGTGGTCGTCGTCCAAGTTGTCCGCCGCGGGTCGCGGCTCGTTCGTTTCTGGGGTCATCGCACCTCCGCGCCACGAGGGGCCCGGTGCCGTCTGTCGGCACCGGGCCCCAGGGTTTTGGGGTGCCCCCCAACGGCCACGCGGGCGGGTTTACCGGGGCGCGGGAGGGTCGGGGGGGCCCGCCCCCCCCCGCGCCCGGGGGGGCCGGGGGCGGGCGGCCGCCCCCGCGCCCCAGGGTTATGGGTTCCCACCATCCGGCCTCGCGGCCGGTTTACCGTGTCCGCGTCATCCGCCCGTACAGCGGCGGAGACTGCGTGGATCGCGTTTGCGTAACCGGAGACCACCTTCCAATCTTTCTGGACTGCGGTACCCGCCTGGCCCGACTTCAGCCCGAGGCAGGCGATCCGATGGTGTTCAACCCTTCCCTTCTTCTCTGGTTTCCGGACTTCCTCGCCACTCGTTCGACGGCCGACACCGGACTTCTCGCTTGCTCCGGCTCACCTCGCCGACCGCCCGGCCACCGCGCTGGAACCCCTTCCACTGATCGGCTCCAGCTCGCCTGACCGCCTTGCCACTGCACGCGCGGGTCTGTCGGCTCGGGGTGCGACTTGCTGTCCTGCGTAAATCGCTTGCACTCCCGGTACTGCACGCGCCGACTGCCCTCGCATCACGGGTAGTTCGTCATCTCCCGTGCCGATCGGACGTTCTCTCTCGTACAAGGAGAACACTACACACGTCGAGGTGCGAATGTCTACTCCGGCGATCATAGATTTGCTCGATCGGGCAGCGGCGACTACCTGACCTGGGGAGATGTCAGTCGCGCCTTCCAGATCTCCTCGCTCGGCCACTGGCTCGCCCACGCGGACGACACCTCGTGGAACTCGCGGTTCGCCGGGGTGGGCGCTTGGATCTCGATCAGGTCGTCCACGGTGAAGCCGGACGAGCGCAGCAGCCGCAGCATGTCGCCGTGCGGCAGGGTGAACTCGGTGGCGTCGCCGTAGTCGACCCGGCTCAGGCCGAACTGCGGGCGCATGAGCGACGTGGACGCCGTCGTGCCGTCGCGGGCGCACAGGGCGAACAGCGGCGACCGGTGGAGGAAGACCAGGTGGCCGCCGGGCCGCAGCAGGCGTGCGGCTTCCGGGATCCAGCGGTGCGGGTCGCACCAGAGGGAGGCGCCGTACTCGCTGATCGCGAGGTCGAAGGTGGCGTCGTCGCGGGGCACGCTCTGGGCGTCGCCGAGGAGCAGCGGGAAGTCGAGGCCGAACTCGGCCTGCATCTCGCGGGCGGTGTCGAGTTGGCGGGCCGAGATGTCGATGCCGACGGGACGGGCGCCGAGCCGGGCGAGCCACGCGGACACGTAGGCGGTGCCGCAGCCGAGTTCGATGACGTCCATGCCGGCCAGGTCGGGCGGCAGGACGGAGACCTCGGACTCGGGGGTGGCCCACAGGCCCCACTGCGGCTCGGTCTTCGCCCAGTGCTCACGGGCCAGTGGTCCGTGCGCCGCCGCGGCGGTGTCTTCCCAGTGACGGCGGTTGAGTTCCGTGTGGTCGATCATCCGCCCATTGGAGTGGCTCGCCCACCCACTGGCGAGCGCTTTTCACGCGCCGGAGCGGCCGGGAGGGTTCACGCCGGTCCTCCCGGCCGCGCGTCGACCGGACGTCACTTGACGTGCGGTCGCAGCTCCGCGAGGCGCCGGAGGAGTTCGCCGACCTCGTTCCAGTCGAGCTTCGCGGACTCGCCGGGCGGGGTGTGGATGCAGACGTTGCCCTCTTCGGTGAGCGACACCTCCAGCGTCCGCCGACGACCCAGGGCGTCGACGCACCCGACGCGACCGCCCTGCCGAACCGTGTTCTCGATCATCGGTCAGACCTCCCTGCGCTGCCACCCGTGTAATCCGTGATTCGTTCGGACCAACGCGGACGTTACGAACTACTCCTCGCTGTTTCTTAATTCGTCCACCGCCGCCTTCCGTGAAGCTTCGTCACGTTCGGTTACACCGTTCGAGTGAATGTTGACGGTTCAAGTGACGTTGCGTAACGAGCGGCAGGGCTCAGGCGACGACGAGTCAACGCGTCGCGCCGCCGCCACCGCCGCCAGCAGGGAGATGCCCGATGACCACCACGACCACCAGCACCGCCGCCGTCAAGAGCTGGGTCCCCGTCGTCGCCACGATCCAGGTCACGCTCGGATTAGCCGGTCTGGTGGCGGTTCTCGCCTCGCCCACCGCGGCCGTCGTCGTCGCGACCGCGGTGGCGCTGATCGCCCTCACGTGCCGCGCCCTGCTCCGCGCGTCACGCCAGGTGGACCGGATCCTGGCCGAGGAACTCGACCGCTAGTCCACCCCGCAGCCGGTCAGGTCGCGCACGACCGGGTCACGCTCCGTCGCGTCCGGCGCCCGGAACGTCTCACGCAACGTGAACGCGAACGGCGCCGGACCGTCCAGCGTCGCGAGCACCCGGCCGATGTTCACCTGCGCCATGTCGTACCCATCCCCGATCACGACCGCACGCCGGACGGGAACATCGACTCATGGGAGATCTCACCGAGGTGCGGCGGGTGTACGGGACGGGCGACCTGGCGGCGTTGCCGGTGTTCGCGGGCGGCTTCATCAACTTCGGCTACTGGGCGGGCATCCCGCTGGACGGCGGGCTGACCGTCGAGCAGCGGATCGCCTCGCAGGAGGCCCTGTACGACCTGGTCGTGGCCGCGCTGTCGATCGGGCCGGGCGACCGGGTGCTGGAGGTCGGCTCGGGGCACGGCCTGGGCGCGCGCCGCGTCCTGCGCCGCGGGCCGGCGGTGGTCCGGGGCGTCGACCTGGTGCCGGAGCAGGTCGCGCGGGCGGCGCGGGCCAACGACGACCCGCGGGTGGCGTTCGTCCGGGGCGCGTGCGACGACCTCCCGTTCCCCGCCGGCTCGTTCGACGCGCTGCTGTCCGTGGAGGCCGCGCAGCACTTCGAGGACGTCCCGGGGTTCGCGCGCGAGAGCGCCCGCGTGCTCGCGCCGGGCGGCCGGTTCGCCGTCGCCACGTTCTTCACCAGGACGGATGACGCGCCCGAGCGGCTGGCCGGGTTGCTGAAGACGTTCGCCTCCGGCCTCGACCACGCCCACCGCGTCGACGACGTGGTGCGCGACCTGCGTGGAGCCGGGTTCGCCGACGTCACCGCCCGCAGCGTCGGCGAGCACGTGTGGCGCGGCCTGGACCGGTGGCTCGAGCTGGGGCCGCGCCCCGACCACTGGGACCGCAACTGGTTGCGCGCCGTCGAGCAGGGTCTCCTGGACTACTACCTGGTCACCGCGCGGAAGCCGGCAGGATCGGGTGCGTGACGACGCACCCGACCGCCGAAGTGCCCGACCCGCTGTTCGCCGACGCCGAGGCCGAAGCCCGCTGGCGGGCCCGCTTCACGGCCCCGCGCGTGAGCCTGCCCGGGTGGGCCGACGACGCACCCGACCGCAGCCTGTACCTGTCGAACTCCAGCGGGGTGTGGGAGATCTACGCCTGGGACCGCGCGAGCGACACCCACCGCAAGGTGACCGACCGCCCGAACGGCACGTCGCACGGCGCGCTCAGCCCCGACGGTGACACGATCTGGTGGTTCGCCGACACCGACGGTGACGAGTTCGGCACGTGGGTCAGCGAGCCGTTCCAGCCGGGCAGCGACCCGAAGCCCGCGGTGGACGGCGTGCAGGCGGGCTACCCGGCCGGGTTGGAGATCGGGCACGAGGTCGTGGCGGTCGGCACGTCCACCGACGACGGCACCACCGTGTACGTGGCGCGGGGCGGCGGGCCGGCCGAGGTGATCTACGCGCACGAGAACGACGGCGGCGTGTCGGCGTTGTCCAAGGACGAGACGCTGGTCGTGCTGTCGCACTCGGAGCACGGCGACAACCGGCACGCGGCCCTGCGCGTAGTCACCCCGTCGGGTGAAAAAGTCGCCGAGAAGTGGGACGGGCCGGGCAAGGGCCTGGACGCGATCGCGTTCAGCCCGGTGCGGGGCGACAACCGGCTGCTGGTCGGGCACGAGCGGCGCGGCAAGGAGGAGCTGCTGATCTGGGACGTCGCGGCGGACACCGAGACCGAGGTCGTGGTCGACCTGCCCGGCGAGATCAGCGCCGACTGGTACCCGGACGCGAAGTCGCTGCTGGTCGTGCACACGTTCCAGGCCCGCAACACGCTGCACCGCTACGACCTGGCCACCGGCGTGCTGCACGCGTTGGACACCCCGCACGGCTCGGTCGGCGGCGCGAACGTGCGGCCGGACGGCGCCGTGGAGTACTCGTGGTCGTCGGCCGCGCGGCCGGGCGTGGTGCGGGTGCTGGACGTGGACGGCGACGAGCGCGTGCTGCTGGAGCCGCCCGGCCACAAGGCGCCGCCGTCGGTCGACCTGACCGACGTGTTCGTGGGCGAGGTGCACGCCCTGGTCGCCCGGCCCGCCGGCGCGCCGGACGGTCCGCTGCCGACGGTGTTCCACCTGCACGGCGGGCCGCACTCGGCGGACGAGGACCGGTTCTCCGCGTACCGCGCGGTGTGGTTGGACGCCGGGTTCGCCGTGGTGCACGTGAACTACCGCGGGTCCACCGGGTACGGGTCGAAGTGGCGTGACGCGATCGAGGGCCGGCCGGGGTTGACCGAGCTGGAGGACGTGGCGGCGGTGCACGAGTGGGCCGTCGGGTCCGGTTTCGCCGACCCGGCGAAGTGCGTGGTCAACGGCGCGTCGTGGGGCGGGTACCTGTCGCTGCTGGCGCTGGGCACGCAGCCGGAGCGGTGGGCGGCCGGTGTCGCGGGCGTGCCGGTGGCCGACTACCTGGCCGCGTACGAGGACGAGATGGAGCCGCTGCGGGCGTTCGACCGGGCGTTGTTCGGCGGTTCGCCGGAGGAACTGCCCGACCGGTACCGCGAGTGCTCGCCGTTGACGTACGTGGACGCGGTACGCGCGCCGGTGCTCGTGCTGGCGGGGGAGAACGACCCGCGCTGCCCGATCCGGCAGATCGACAACTACCTGGAGCGGTTGGCGGCGCGGGGGGCGGCTTACGAGGTGTACCGGTACGACGCCGGGCACGGGTCGCTCGTGGTCGCGGAGACGATCCGGCAGACGGCCGCCGAGGTCGCGTTCGTGCAGCGCGTGCTCTAGGCGCGGCCGGGCCGGGTCGGGCGGACCGAGCCGCAGGGCGCGGCCGAGCTGGGCGGACACCGGCCTGCGGGGCGAAGCTGCGCAGGAGTCCCCGCCCAGGGGATCCCTGTTTTCGATGTTACCGCTGGGGTCCGACATCTTCGGGGGCCGCCGGATGTCCGGCGGCCCCCGAAAGGTCGGTCGCGTCTCCGCTCGGTCAGGTCGCGGGTCAGGTCGGCGGGTCAGGCCCGCCGCGCGGCCAGGCAGGGCGGGTCAGGCCTGCTGCGCCTGCCACATCCAGTGCGCCTGCTCGAAGTTCTTCGTGATCTCGATCAGCAGGTCCTGGGTGACGAGGTCGGACTTGTCGGTCTCGTCGATGCGCTTGCGCAGCCGCCCGATCAGCTCGCCCAGCGCCGTGACGACGGCCGCGACGACCTCGTCCTCCTTCAGCCACCCGCCGGGGAACTCCGGCACGCCCGAGCCCTCCGCCACGGTCTTCGCCTTGCCGTCCGGCGAGATGCCGAGCGCGGCGGCCCGTTCAGCCACCTCGTCGGTGTACGTGCGGGCGGTCGTGACGAGTTCGTCCAGCTGGAGGTGGACGCTGCGGAAGTTCTTGCCGACCACGTTCCAGTGCGCCTGCTTGGCCACCAGGGACATGTCGACCAGGTCGACCAGCGTGGCCTGGAGCACCGCCCCGACCGACGCCTTGTCCGCGTCGGACAGCGGACTGGTGATCGGAGACTTCTGCGACTTGCTCATGGGTCTGACGCCTCCTCAGACGGTGGTCGTGAGGGCCACCTCGATGTTGCCTCGCGTAGCGTTGGAGTAGGGGCAGATCCGGTGCGCCGCGGCGGCCAGCTGCTCGGCCACGTCCTGCTCGACGCCCGGGATGTGCGCCACCAGCTCGACGGCCAGCTGGAAGCCGCCGCTGCCGTTGGCGCCGAGGTCGACCTTCGCGGTCACCGACGTCTCGCCGATCTTGACCTTCGCCTGCCGCGCGGCGACCTTCAGCGCGCTGTGGAAGCACGCCGCGTACCCGGCCGCGAACAGCTGCTCGGGGTTGGTCCGGTCGCCGCCGGGGCCGCCCAGCTCCTTGGGCGTGGAGAGCTGCTCGTCGATCACGCCGTCGGAGGAGCGGACCTCTCCGTTGCGACCGTCTCCGACTGCGATGGCTTCCGCGGTGTAGAGCACCTGCATCTTCAACGCTCTCCTTCGAGCTGGTGGTCGGGCCCGTCGATCAGCCCAACACCCGGCCGAAGCCGAACCACACCCGGTCGTGTGGCAGCTCACGCCCCCTCACACGTACCCGCTCAGCCCGCCCTCGACACGGCGAACTCGGCCACCTGTCGCCCGATCGTGCGGAGTTGGTCGGCGACGGACGGCACCGTGCAGCCGCCTTCCAGGTCGAACTCGACCTCGCGCGAGTTCACCGCCGCGCCCAGCGGCGTGGGCCAGCCGCGCAGCGCGTGCACGATCGAGCGCAACGCGGTCAGCGTGGTCACCGACGCCTGCCAGCCCTGGGCCGTGGCCACGCAGCCGACCGCGCGGCCGTCCAGGTAGGGGCGCTCGTCGCCGCGCAGGTCCTCGATGTAGTCCAGGGCGTTCTTGACCAGGCCGGACACCGTGCCGTGGTAGCCGGGCGAGACCAGCACGACGCCGTCCGCGCCGCGCAGCGCCTCGACCAACCGGTGCGCGTTCTCCGTGCGGTCCGGGATGGCCGGGTCGTAGAACGGGAGCACCAGGTCGGGCCCGGAGACCTCGACCACCTTCGCGCCCGCGTCCACGGCGCCCTCCAAGGCGATCCTCATCGCGCGCTCGGACTGCGAGTTGGGGCGGAGGGATCCGCCGATGCCCACCACGGTGACCGTCATGGTGCCCGATCCTGCCACCTGGACCTAACTGGAGGTCCAGTGCTCGCCCCAACCCCTACCGGCGAGTAACGTACGTCTCATGTCGAAGCTCGCCGAGTCGATCCCCCCCGGTGTCCTGGCCGGTGCCCTGCGCTTCGCGTTCGGCCTGCCCGCGCCGCTGCGCAGGCTGATCGCCGGCCGTCCCATCACGGTGGACGGCCAGCGGCTGCACCCGGAAGCCCAGCTGCTGCTGAGGTTGCAGCAGCTCAGCGGCGAGGACTGGCAGACGACCACGCCCGCCGCGAACCGCCTCGCGCTGACCCGCACCAACGCGCTGGTGTGCGGTCCCGTCATCGGTGGCGTGGCGGTGCGCCCGCTGTCGCTGGACGGCGTCGGCGCGCGGTTCTACGAGCCGACCGGGCTGGCCGCCGGTTCGCCGCTGCTGGTCTTCTACCACGGCGGCGGGTGGGTCAGCGGCGACCTGGACAGCCACGACAACCTGTGCCGGTTCCTCGCCGTCGAGGGCGGGGTGCGGGTGCTGTCGGCCGACTACCGGCTCGCGCCGGAGCACCCGTTCCCGGCGGCGGCGGACGACGCGCGGGCGGCGTTCGAGTACGCGGTGGCGCACGCCGATGAGCTCAGGGTCGACCCGCGGCGGATCGCGCTGGGCGGTGACAGCGCGGGCGGCAACCTGGCGGCCGTCACGGCGTTGCACGCGGGCGAGGTGAAGCCGGTGTTCCTGCTGCTGTTCTACCCGGCGGTGGACGCGTCGGTGCGGCGGCGGTCGCGGGAGCTGTTCGGCAACGGGTTCTTCCTCACCGACCAGAAGATGGACTGGTTCCTGGACCACTACGCGCCCTCGCGCGACACGCACACCGACCCGCGGCTGTCGGTGCTGCTGGCGGAGGACTTGAGCGGGCTGCCGCCCACGTACCTGGCGACGGCCGGGTTCGACCCGTTGCGGGACGAGGGCGAGGCGTTCGCGGAGAAGTTGGCGCGGCAGGGCGTGCCGGTGGTGCTGCGGCGGTACGAGGGGCTGTTCCACGGCTACGCGAACATCCTCGGCGTCGGCGGCGTGTTCCGGGAGGCGGTCGCGGAGGCGGTCGGGTCGCTGCGCACCGGGTTGGCGCTGGCGAACACGCGGCAGGACATCCCCGAGACCGCGTGACGCGCGGCCGGTCGCCCGGGTGGGCGACCGGCCCCTTCAGCTCAGTCGCCGCTGCCCGCGGCGCCGCCGGACGCGCCCGCTCCCGCCTGCCCGCCCTCCGGCGTGCCGGCCTCGCCCCCGCCCTGCGGGACGCCGCCTTCGCCGGGGCCTCCCGTCGTGCCGCCTGCCGACGGTCCGCCGCTCTCGGCGTCGTCCATCGTGGCGTTGAGCTCCGCCCGGAGCGTGGCGACCTCGTCCTGCACCGACTGGCAGACCTTGATGACGTCGGCGACGGCGGTGTGCACGGTCTCCTCCGCCTCCGCGCCCTCGCCGGTCACGTCGTCGAGCCAGCTGCCGTCCAGCACCATCGAGACGGCGGGGTCGGCGTGGGCGGCGATCGCCAGGACCTGGTCGGCCGCGGTGCCGGCGAGCTGGTCCATCCGCGCGGAGATCCGGTCGACCTCCTTGATCAGCTCCTCCAGCCGCTTGCGCTCGTCGACCAGCGCGTCGAGCTCCTCGGCCATCTCGGCGCGGGCGGAGTCCGACGCGGACCCCTCTGAGCTCGCCTCGTGCTCGGCGATCGCGGCCTGCTGCTGCTCGATCGCCTTGTCGAGGTCGGCGGCGGCCGTGCGGAGCCGGTCGACGTAGCCCTGGACCGCCTGCGGGTCGTAGTCGATCTGCCCGATCGCGCCGATCGGGTCGGGCGAGCCGACCGCGCCGGCGGCCTGGGCCAGCCGCGCGCAGCCGTCCATCGCCTTCCGCAGTGCCGGGTGGGTCATCGCAGGCCCTCCCCGGAGCGGTTGACGCCCTCGGCGCTGTCCGCGTCCGACCGGTCGTACTCGTCGGCGTCCCGGCGCACCTTGTCGGCGATCTCGGCCAGCCGGTCGCGACGGCGCGCGATCCCGTCCCGCCGGCGCCCGACGATCGCGTCCAGGTCCGCCGCGAGCCCGGCGCCCGGGCCGGAGACGCCGAACGCGCCGCTCGGGACGGTGGTGTCGCCCAACGAGCTCGCCACCGCGTCCGCGTGGTCGCCCGCGCGGCGGAACCCGTCGGCGGACCGGCGCATCCGGTCGCTGTCGACCTTGAAACCTGCCATGACCTCCCCCTTCGCTCCTCTGGCCGCTACCGCGCGCCCAGGTAGTACGAACGCCGCTCCGCCACCAGCTCGCGCGCCTGGCGCTGCGCCTCGGACGCGGCCTGGAGGACCGCGTTCGCCAGCACCTTCGGGTCGACCCGGCCGACCAGCGTCGCGTTGACCGCGACCTCGACGACCTTGGCCGTGTGGTCGACCCCGATCTCGACCAGGCCGCTGTCGTCGCGGCCGAAGACGACCCGGTCGGCGAGGTCGCGCTTGAGCGCGAGCCGCGCCTGGTCGAGTCGTTCGGCGCGGGCCGCCAGCTCGTCCAGTGAAGGCTGATCCGTCATGCGCACGACCCCCGATCGGCGGCACGGTGTCCCCGTTCGGACGAAGATCAACCGAGCCTGGTTCCGTTATTCGTTACGGTAATCTGAAGATCGTGGGCTACTGGGTGAGGGTCAGGGTGGGTGACCCGCCACCGCCCCCCATTCCGATCACGGACAGCGAGCCCCGCTGGGTTCGGGCCACCCGGCGCCACGCCGTGGCCGCGCCGCCGCGTCCCGCCGACGGTGAGGCCGTCGCGGAGTCGGAGACGCGGAAGACGTGGCTGGTGGACTCGTTCGAGCTGGTCGTGCCGCGTTACCCGTGGCAGAAGGGCCGGGAGACCGGTCCATGAGGACAGGGCCGCCCGGACGAATCCGGACGGCCCTGTCGGGGTGTGCACTATCAGGGGTGCACAATTCGGGGTAGCACTATTCGGGTGGCACGGTCACTTGCCGAAGGCGGCGGCGATCTTGTCGCCGGTCTCCTTGTCGATGTTGCGCCAGTACTCGAAGACCCGCTCCAGCACCGGCTCGGACACGCCGTTGGACGCGTGCGCGATCACGGTCTGCACCAGGCGCTCGCGCTGGCCCGCGTCCATCACCTCGCGGATCAGGGTGCCCGCCTGGCCGAAGTCGTCGTCCTCCGCGTGCAGCTTGTAAGCCGAACGGGTGACCGCGTCCTCGACGCCGTACGACGACGCCACCTCGCCGGCCGCCTCGACGGACGCGTGCGGGCCGCCGTAGGAGTTCGGCGCGTACACCGGGTCGACGGCGTTGGTGAAACGCATCGCGCCGTCCTTGGAGTACGAGTTCACCGGCGACTTCGGCCGGTTCACCGGCAGCTCGTTGTAGTTCGCGCCGATGCGGTACCGGTGGGCGTCCGGGTACGAGAAGATCCGGCCGATCAGCATCTTGTCCGGCGACGTGCCGATGCCGGGCACCAGGTTGGTCGGCTCGAACGCGGCCTGCTCGATCTCCGCGAAGTAGTCGGCCGGGTTGCGGTCCAGCACGAGCTTGCCCACCTTGATCAGCGGGTAGTCGGCGTGCGGCCACACCTTGGTCAGGTCGAACGGGTTGAAGCGGTACGTCGCGGCGTCCGCGTAGGGCATCACCTGGACGTGCAGCGTCCACGACGGGAACTCGCCGCGCTCGATGGCGTGCCACAGGTCGGCGCGGTGCGCGTCGGCGTCCTCGCCGGCGATCTTCGCGGCCTGCTCCGAGGTCAGGGTCTCGATGCCCTGGTCGGTCTTGAAGTGGTACTTCACCCAGAAGCGCTCGCCGGCGGCGTTCTCCCACAGGTACGTGTGCGAGCCGTAGCCGTTCTGGTGGCGCCACGTCTTCGGGATGCCCCGGTCGCCCATCAACCACGTCACCTGGTGCGCGGTCTGCGGCTGCAGCGTCCAGAAGTCCCACTGCATGTCGTGGTCGCGGCGGCCGGTGTCGGCGCGGCGCTTCTGCGAGCGGATGAAGTCCGGGAACTTGATCGGGTCGCGCAGGAAGAACACCGGCGTGTTGTTCCCGACGATGTCGTAGTTGCCCTGCGTCGTGTAGAACTTCAGCGCGAAACCGCGCGGGTCGCGCCAGGTGTCGGGCGAGCCGAGCTCACCGGCGACGGTGGAGAAGCGCAGCAGCGTCTCGGTCTTGACCCCGGGCTGGAACAGGGCCGCCTTGGTGAAGCGGCTGATGTCCTCGGTCGTCTCGAAGTAACCGAACGCACCGCCACCCTTGGCGTGCACGACCCGCTCGGGCACCCGCTCCCGGTTGAACTGGGCGTTCTTCTCGATCAGGTAGTGGTCCTGCAGCAGGATCGGGCCGTTGGCGCCGAGGGTCAGCGAGTGGTCGTCGCTCGCGACCGGGATGCCTGCGTTATTGGTGGTGTGACGCGCTTCGGTCACGCTGGTAGCTCCTTCTGAGGGGTTCGGCAGTCGGTGCCCAGGCAATCCGGGCAGAGACCCCAGAAGAGGACCTCCGCCTCGTCCACGGCGAAGCCGACCGTGTCCGAGGGTTCCAAGCAGGGCGCGGCGCCGTGGACGCAGTCGACGTCCTCGGTCCGCCCGCAGTCCCGGCAGACGAGGTGGTGGTGGTTGTCGCCGGTCCGCGTCTCGTACCGCGCCGGGTGCCCGGCGGGTTCGATCCGGCGCAGCAACCCGGTCCGCGCGCACGCGTGCAGCACGTCGTAGACGGCCTGCGTCGACACGGACCCCAACCTGGCCCGCACGCCCTCGGCGACCGCGTCGGCCGTGGCGTGGGGGTGCTCGGCGAGCCATTCGAGCACCGCGATCCGGGGCGCGGTGATGCGCAGCCCGGCGTCCTTGAGCAGCTCGCGTGGTCCTGGGGTCATGGCTCCACCACTCCACCACGCTTTCTGGAACCAGTCAAGAAAACGAACGGTTAAACCTGTTGCCCGCGCGAGTGAAGATGAGCACGTGAACGTCTCTCATTACCTGGCCGTCCTCCGAACGCCGCGCGTGCCCGGTTTCATGCTGTTGATGCTGCTGGCGCGCGTGCCCCCGACGGCGGCGGGCATGACGATCACCATGCACGTGCTCCTCGGCCTGGAACGGGGTTACGGCGCCGCGGGCCTGGTCGGGGCGGTCAGCACGGTCGGCATCGCGCTGGGCTCACCGCTGATGGGCCACCTGGTCGACCGCCGTGGTCTGCGCGCGATGCTGGTCCTGTCGATGGTCACCGAGGGCGTCTTCTGGTTCGTCGCGCCGCTGCTGTCCTACGAGGTGCTGCTCGTCACGTGCTTCATCACCGGCATCACCGTGATGCCCGTCATGTCGCTCGGCCGCCAGATCCTGACCGCGCTCGTGCCGGACGACCGCAGGCGCACCGCGCTGGCGATGGACTCGATGGCCGTCGAGGTCTCGTTCATGGCCGGGCCGGCGCTGGGCGTGGCGCTCACCACGCAGGCGTCGAGTCGGACGGCGATGTGGGCGATCGGCGCGTCCATGGTCCTGATCGGCGCGATCCTGTACGCGGTGAACCCGCCGGTGCGGCACGAGGGCGAGACCGGGGCGCGCGTGCCGCGGCGGGAGTGGCTCGACGGGCGGCTGCTCGGCGTGCTGATCAGCGCGGGCGGTGCGACGTTCGTGCTGTCGGGCGTCGAGGTGTCGGTGGTGGCCTCGATGCGCGGGCTCGGGCTGACCGGGTGGACCGGCGTGATGATCGTGGTGATGTGCGTGGCGTCGTTGGCGGGCGGTTTCCTCTACGGCGGGCTGACGCGCGTGCCGCCGTTGTGGGCGCTGATGGGCGGCATGGGGCTGCTGGCCGTGCCGATCGGCCTGTTCGGCTGGTCGCCGTGGTGGCTGGCGCTGGCGCTCGTGCCGACGAACTTCCTGTGCGCGCCGACGATCACCGCGACGGGCGAGCTGATCACGAAGTACGCGCCGGTGTCCGCGCGCGGCGTGGCGATGGGCCTGCAGAGCTCGGCGTTCACGCTGGGTGTGGCGCTGGGCGCGCCGGTCACCGGTTTCGTGATCGACCACTCGTCGCCGGCGTGGGGCTTCGCCGTGGCGGGTGTGGGCGCGGTCGTGGTCGCGGCGGGCACGGTGGTGCTCAGCCGCCGCACGGCGGCGGTCGCGGTGGGCTGATCGGGAAGAACATCACCCGTTCGGACCCGTCTCCACCACGCTCCGCGCACCTCTATTCCACCATGGAATCCGATTTCTGGTTCGACTCCTGGGAGCAGGGCGGCACGAAGACCAGCTTCCACCTGCGGGACGTGCACGAGCACGCCCGGCTGCTGGCCCGGCTCGGCCTGGTGGCAGGCGCCCGGGTCCTGGTGCCGCTGTGCGGCAAGACGACCGACCTGCGGTTCTTCGCCGAGTCGGCGGCGGAGGTCGTCGGCGTCGAACTGGTGCCCAGGGCCGTCGCCGAGTTCTTCGCCGAGAACGGCCTGGACCCGGTGCAGGAGGAGCCCGACGTGTTCCGCTGCGGCAACCTCGTGATCCGCCGCCAGGACATCTTCAAGCTGGGGCCGGAGCAGATCGGCCCGGTGGACCTGGTGTACGACCGGGCGTCGCTGATCGCGTTCCCGGAGGACATGCGGCAGCGCTACGCCGACACGATCACCCGGCTGGTGCGGCCCGGCTCCAGGTACTTCATCAACACCCTGGAGTACCACCCGAGGCTGCCGTCGCCGCCGTTCTCCGTCGGCCCGGAGGAGGTCGTCGAGCTGTTCGGGCGCGCGTTCGACGTCGAGCACGTGGCCGCGGAGCCGAGACCGGGGCACCGGATGGTCGAGAAGTTCGGCCTGACCGGCCTGGTGGAGCACGGCTTCCTGCTGCGGGCGCGCTAGGGCTGGTGCCGACCCAGGTCGCGCAGGGCCTGGTAGAGGCGGTCGATGGTGGGGCGCGACCGGGCGTAGTGGCGGACCGCGTCCGGGTCGGGCTGGATCGTCTTCACCGGTTCGACCAGCTCGGCGGCGACGGTCAGCGAGGGGATCTCGCCCAGCGCCCGCCAGGCGACCAGCGCCGCGCCGACGCCGGAGCCCTCGCTGTCGTCGGCCAGTTCCAGCTCCAGGCCCAGGGCGGACGCCAGCACGGTCGCCCACAGGTCGCTGCGGAACGCGCCGCCGGTCACCCGGACCGCGTGCACGTCCGCCACCGACCGCACCGCGTCCAGCACCAGCGCCAACTGCTGCGCCACGCCCTCGACCAGCGCACGGGTGATCTCGGCCCGCCCGTGCTCGCGCCGCAGCCCGATCAACGCCGACGTCACGTCCGCGTCCCACCACGGCGCGCGCTCCCCCAGCAGGTACGGCAGCGCGATCACGCCGCCCGCGCCCACCGGCACCTCCGAAGCCTCCTCCAGCAGGTCGCGCACGTCGACGCCGAACGTCTCGGCGGCCCACTGCGCCACCACGCCGCCGTTGCTCACCGCACCGCCGAGCACCCACAGCCCTTCGGCGACGGCGTAGCAGAACACCCGCCCCTGCTCGTCCACGACGGGCTCGTCGCGCACCACCCGCAGCGCGCCGCTCGTGCCCAACGACACCGCCGCCACCCCCGGCACGACCGCGCCGACGCCGAGGTTCGCCATCGGCCCGTCGCCGCCGCCCAGGACGACCGGCAGGCCGGTGGGCAGGCCCGGCACGTCCAGCGCCAGCGGCAGCGAGTCCACCGGCGCGTGCAGGTCGGGGAGCTGCCCGGCGTCCACGCCCGCGAAGGCCAGCGCGTCCGGGTGCCAGTCCAGCGACCGGAGGTCCATCAACCCGGTCGCGGACGCCGAGGAGTGCTCGGTCGCCAGCACACCGGTCAACTGCAGCGCGACGAAGTCCTTGAGCCCGCACCACCGCGCCGCCGTGAACCCCCGGTCGCGGAACCACGCCAGCTTCACCAGCGGCGACATGGTGTGGATCGGGGTGCCGGTCGCGCGGTGCAGCGCGATCCCGTCGGCCGTGCCGCGCAGCCGCTCCGTCTGCTCCAGCGCGCGGTTGTCCGCCCACGACAACGACGGCGTGACGGGCGTGCCCGAGGAGTCCAGCCCGAGCAGGGTGTGCATCGCGCCGGTCAACGACAACGCCCGCACGGCAAGCCCCCGCGCCGCGACCTCGCGCAACGCCTTGAGCGCCGCGTCCCACACCTCGACCGGGTCGTGGGTCGCCTCGCCGGAGGGCGTGGTGCGCATCGGGTAACCCTGCTCCGCCGATGCCACCACGCCCGCGTCCCGGTCCACCGCGATGACCTTGGTCGACGTCGTCCCGAGGTCGATCGCGAGCACTACGTCCGCCATAGGGGTGAACCTACAGGCGGGTGGCCAGCTCCTCGGCGATCTCGTAGGTGTTCAGCGCCGCGCCCTTGCGGAGGTTGTCGCCGCACACGAAGAAGTCCAGCGTGTTCGGGAAGTCCAACGCCTGCCGCACCCGGCCCACGTAGGTCGGGTCGCCGCCCACGACGTCCGCCGGCGTCGGGAACTCCTTGGCCGCCGGGTCGTCGACCAGCACGATGGACGGCTGCGCCTCGAAGATCTTGTGCGCCTGCTCGACGGTCACCTCGCGGGCGAACGTGGCGTGCACCGCCAGCGAGTGCGTCGTCACCACGGGCACGCGCACGCAGGTCGCGGACACCTTCAGGTCCGGGATGCCGAGGATCTTGCGCGACTCGTTGCGGACCTTCAGCTCCTCGCTGGTCCACCCCTCGTCCTTCAAGGACCCGGCCCACGGCACCACGTTCAACGCCAGCGGCGCGGGGAACGGCGAGTCCGACACCGGCAGGCCGGCGGCCTCCAGCGTCTCGCGCACGTCGCCCGCGCGCACGCCGACCTCCTTGCCCGCCAGCGCCGAGATCTCCGCGTACAGCCGGTCGATCGCCGCCTGCCCGCCGCCCGACGCGGCCTGGTACGACGCGACGACCAGCTCGCGCAGCTCGAACTCCCGGTGCAGGGCGCCCAGCGCGGCCATCATCGACAATGTCGTGCAGTTCGGGTTCGCGATGATCCCCTTGGGGCGCACGCCGATCTGGTCGGCGTTCACCTCGGGCACCACCAGCGGCACGTCGGGGTCCATCCGGAACGCGCCCGAGTTGTCCACCGCGACCGCGCCCTTGGCCGCGGCGATCGGCGCCCACTCGGCCGACACCTCGTCCGGCACGTCGAACATCGCGACGTCCACGCCGTCGAACGCCTCCGGCGACAGCGCGACGACCGTCAGCTCCTCGCCGCGCACGGTGATCTTCTTGCCCGCCGAGCGCGCGGACGCGATCAGCCGGACCTCACCCCACGGCACGGACCCCCGGCCGTTGATGATGTCGATCATGACGGTGCCGACGGCACCGGTGGCCCCCACAAGAGCCAGGACAGGTCCGCTCATCGCCCACTCCCCGCGTACACCACAGCTTCTTCGTCGCCACCGAGGTCGAACGCGTCGTGCAGCGCGCGCACGGCGTCGTCGAGCTGCGTGTCGCGGCAGATGACCGAGATCCGGATCTCCGAGGTGGAGATGATCTCGATGTTCACGCCCGCCGACGCGAGCGCCTCGCAGAACTGCGCGGTCACGCCGGGGTGCGAGCGCATGCCCGCGCCGACCAGCGACACCTTGCCCACGTGCTCGTCGTAGAGCACCTGGTCGAAGCCGATCTCCTCGCGCGACTTCTCCAACGCGGCCACGGCGCGCGGTCCGTCGTCCTTCGGCAGGGTGAACGTCACGTCGGTGCGGCCGGACACGGCCTGCGAGACGTTCTGCACGACCATGTCGATGTCGAGCTCCGCCTGGGCCACGACGCGGAAGATCCGCGCCGCCATGCCGGGCAGGTCGGGCACCGCCGTCACGGTGACCTTGGCCTCGGACCGGTCGTGCGCGACGCCGGTGATCATCGCCTGTTCCACGGGAAGGTCCTCCACTGACCCGGACACGATGGTCCCGGGCTTGTTGCTGAACGAAGATCGGACGTGCACCGGGACGCCGTAGCGGCGGGCGTACTCGACGCAGCGCAGCATGAGCACCTTGGCCCCGCACGCCGCCATCTCGAGCATCTCCTCGTAGGTGATGGTCTCCAGCCGCTTGGCGTTCGGCACGATGCGCGGGTCGGCGGTGAACACGCCGTCGACATCGGTGTAGATCTCGCAGACGTCGGCCTTCAGCGCCGCCGCCAGCGCCACCGCGGTGGTGTCGGTGCCGCCGCGACCGAGCGTGGTGATCTCCTTGCTGTCCTGGCTGACGCCCTGGAAGCCCGCGACGATCGCGATGGCGCCTTCCGCGAGGGCGTCCTGGATGCGGCTCGGCGTCACGTCGATGATGCGCGCCTTGCCGTGCACGGACGTGGTGATCACGCCGGCCTGCGAGCCGGTGTAGGAGCGCGCCTCGGCGCCCAGCGAGCTGATCGCCATCGCCAGCAGCGACATGGAGATGCGCTCACCGGACGTGAGCAGCATGTCCATCTCGCGGGCGGGCGGCACCGGGGACACCTGGCGCGCGAGGTCGAGCAGCTCGTCGGTCGTGTCGCCCATCGCGGAGACGGCGACGACGACCTCGTTGCCCGCTTTGCGGGTCGCGACGATGCGCTCGGCCACCCGTTTGATCCGCTCGGCGCTCCCGACCGAGGAACCGCCGTACTTCTGGACGACGAGCGCCACAGACCCACTCCTCCCAGGTGCTTCAAGCCCAGCTCATCGGGGAGACTACCTGGCCCAAGGAGTGGACAGCCCTCGCCGTGACGGCCACTACTCTCCACCCCGTGTCGACCCTGGAGGCCGTTCGCGTGGAGCCGGAGGACGCGCCCAGCGCGCGTGAGCGGTTGGCGCGCGTGGCCAGACACCGGGTCACCGCGGCGCTCGCCCCCGCCCTGCTCTACCTGGCCGTCCGCGAGCTCGGCCTGCTCGCGCTGCAGCTGATGGCGGCGCGGTGGGACAAGGACGTCACGCGGGCGCTCACGTCGTGGGACGGGCAGTGGTTCCTGGGCATCGCCGAGGGTGGCTACGCGAACGTGCCGACGTGGCTGGTGGACGCGTTCGGGCGGCGGACGGCGGAGACGCCGCTGGCGTTCTTCCCCGGCTACCCGACGCTGGTGCGCTGGGTGGACGGGCTGCCCGGCGTGCCGACGGTCGGCGCCGCGTTCGCGGTGAGCCTGGTCAGCGGCGTGCTGTGCGCCTACGGGCTGGCCCGGCTCGGTTCCCGGGTGTCCGGCGGGTCGCAGCGGGCCGGGCTGGTGCTGGTGGTGCTGTTCGCGGCGTCGCCGATGGCCGTGGCGCTGTCGATGACGTACTCGGAGGCGACGTTCTGCGCCCTCGCCGTCTGGTCGCTGGTCGGCGTCGTGGAACGGCGCTGGGTACTGGCCGGGGTGTGCTGCGCGGCGGCGGGGCTGGTGCGGCCGACGGCGGCGGCGCTGGTCCTGGCGGTGTGCGCGGCGGCGCTGGTCGCGGCGTGGCGGCGGCGGGACGACTGGCGGCCGTGGGTGGGCGCGCTGGTCGCGCCGCTGGGGCTGGTCGGCTACCTCGGGTACGTCGCGGCGCGCACCGGGCGGTGGGACGGCTGGTTCGCCGTGCAGCAGATCGGGTGGGACTCGCGGTTCGACGGCGGCGCGGCCACCTGGAAGTTCGCGCTGCTCATCCTGGGCGAGCCCCGGTCGGTGCTGGAGCTGGCCACGGTGTGGCTGCTGGTGGTGGCGCTGGCCCTGGTGGTGCTGAGCCTGCGGCGCGGGCTGGAGTGGCCGCTGGTCGTCTACGGCGCGGGCGTGCTCGCGATGGACCTCGGGTCGAACGGGCTGATGAACTCGAAGGCGCGGCTGCTGCTGCCCGCGTTCACGCTCCTGGTGCCGATCGCGCTGGCGCTGGCGCGGCGGCGCACCAGCACGGTGGTGGCGGTGCTCGTGGGCGTGTCGGTGTTCAGCGCGTGGTTCGGCGCCTACGCCATCACGGCTTGGCCGTACGCGATCTGATCGACAGGATGGGTCGGTGGACGGCAACGACCTGATCATGCGGCGCTGGAGCCCGCGGGCGTTCGACGGCGCGGCCGAGGTGGCGCCGGACACCGTGCGCGCGCTGCTGGAGGCGGCCCGGTGGGCGGCCTCGCACGGCAACACCCAGCCCGCCCGGTTCCTGGTCGGCTACCGCGGCGATGACACGTTCGGGCGAATCTTCGCGGCGTTGCGGCCGGGCAACCAGGCGTGGGCGGGCCGGGCGTCGGTGCTGCTCGTGGGCGCGGTGGCCGAGTCGGACGAGCGCGGGCCGGTGCCGAACACCGAGTTCGGGTTGGGGCTCGCGGTGCAGAACCTGGTGCTGCGGGCCGTCGAGCTGGGCCTGGTCACGCACCAGATGGGCGGGTTCGCGCCGGACGCGGTGCGCGAGGGGTTCGGGCTGCCCGAGCACGTGCGGCCGGTCGTCGTGATCGCGGTCGGGCTGCTCGGCGACGACGCGGACCTGCCGGAGGACCTGCGGGCCAGGGAACGGCGGCCACGCGTGCGCAAACCGTTGAGCGAGACTGTTTTCGCAGGTAGGTGGGGTCAGCCTGCCTTCGAGGAGGAACCCCCGGACCCCGCCGCAGGGGGGAGGACGGCAGGGTCCGGGGAGGAACGGGGCTAGCGCGCGACGACGCGGGCCAGCAGGCCGGCGACGACGAGCCAGAACACCGCGGCGAGACCGTAGTTCAAGATCACGTCGAGGTTGGCGTTGCCGGTCTGGAACAGCCCTGGGAAGAACAGCGCCAGCGGCTCGGCGAGCTGCTGGATGAAGCGGAAGAACGCGTTCGCCGTGTTCACCCCGATGAGGAGCATGAGGATGTACAGCACCTCGATGCCCGCGAACACGGCGCCGACGCCGCGGATCACTCGGGCAGCGGTGTAGTTGCCACTGCGCGTTGAGGTTCGCCATCTGGACATGTCAAGAAGGTGCCCACCCCACGATCGAGTGAAACTCGGACGGGTGAAGTTCCACCATCTGGGCGCTCGGTTCCACCTCGGCGCGGAATCCGGTTAACCTGTCCGTCATGGCACGCGCCCTCCTGCTTCGCCGCCGTGACGGGGTCTGATCAGACCGGCCCCCCGTCGCGGGACGAGCGTTGCCCGCCGGTCGTCTTCCCACCGGCACCCGCAGGAGCATTCCGAACATGAGCGCGACTCCCGACGCCTACACCTCCGGCACCAGCCGCATCCGACCGCCGGCCCGTCCCGTGGCCGACCAGCCGGTCTGGAACCCGCAGCGCGGCACGTCCATGCCCGTGCACCGCTACCGGCCGTTCCACGAGCAGGTGGAGACGGTCGACGTACCCGACCGCACGTGGCCGACCAAGCGGATCACGAAGGCGCCGCTGTGGTGCGCGGTCGACCTGCGCGACGGCAACCAGGCCCTGATCGACCCCATGTCCCCCGCCCGCAAGCGCAAGATGTTCGACCTGCTCGTGCGGATGGGCTACAAGGAGATCGAGGTCGGCTTCCCGGCCGCCTCCCAGACCGACTTCGACTTCGTCCGCGAGATCATCGAGGACGGCGCGATCCCGCCCGACGTCACCATCCAGGTGCTGACCCAGTGCCGCCCCGAGCTGATCAGCCGCACGTTCGAGTCGCTGCGCGGCGCGGGCAAGGCGATCGTGCACTTCTACAACTCGACGTCCATCCTGCAGCGCCGGGTCGTGTTCAAGTCCGACCGCGAGGGCATCAAGAAGATCGCCACGGACGCCGCCGCGTTCGCCCTGGAGCAGGAGAAGGACTACCCGGAGACCGAGTTCCGCTACGAGTACTCGCCCGAGTCCTACACCGGCACCGAGCTGTCGTACGCGCTGGAGGTCTGCGACGCGGTGTCGGAGATCATCGCGCCGACGCCGGAGAAGCCGCTGATCATCAACCTGCCGGCGACGGTGGAGATGGCCACGCCGAACGTCTACGCCGACTCGATCGAGTGGATGTCGCGCAACCTGGCCCGCCGTGACTCGATCATCCTGTCGCTGCACCCGCACAACGACCGCGGCACCGGCGTGGCCGCCGCCGAGCTGGGCTACCTGGCGGGCGCCGACCGGATCGAGGGCTGCCTGTTCGGCAACGGCGAGCGCACCGGCAACGTGTGCCTGGTGACGCTGGGCATGAACATGTTCAGCCAGGGCGTCGACCCGCAGATCGACTTCTCCGACATCGACGAGATCCGGCGCACGGTCGAGTACTGCAACCAGCTGCCCGTGCCCGAGCGGCACCCGTACGGCGGAGACCTGGTGTTCACCGCGTTCTCCGGCTCGCACCAGGACGCGATCAAGAAGGGCTTCGAGGCCCTGGAGGACGCCGCCAAGGCCGCCGGGCAGCACGTGGACGAGTTCCCGTGGGAGGTCCCGTACCTGCCGATCGACCCGAAGGACGTCGGCCGCAACTACGAGGCCGTGATCCGGGTGAACTCGCAGTCCGGCAAGGGCGGCGTGGCGTACCTGATGAAGACCGAGCACCACCTGGACCTGCCGCGCCGGCTCCAGGTCGAGTTCTCCAAGGTCATCCAGGAGGTCACCGACACGCAGGGCGGCGAGATCGGCCCCAAGGACATGTGGGACGCGTTCTCCGAGGAGTACCTGGACGCCACCGCGCCGTTGAAGCTGCTGCGCCAGAAGGTGTCCGGCGACGGCAGCGGCCACGAGACGATCAAGGCCGTGGTCGTCGTGGACGGCGAGGCGCAGGAGATCACCGGCGGCGGCAACGGCCCGATCGCCGCGTTCGTGGACGCCCTGGCCACGGTCGGCTACGACGTGCGCGTGCTGGACTACTTCGAGCACGCCATGTCGTCGGGTGACGACGCGCGTGCGGCGGCGTACCTGGAGTGCGCCGTGTCCGACCGCGTGCTGTGGGGCGTCGGCATCGACAGCTCCACGGTCGCCGCGTCGCTGCGCGCCCTGGTGTCGGCGATCAACCGCGCCCACCGGTAGCTCGACGAGGGTCGCCTCGCCGTCGAAGTGACGGCGAGGCGATCTCTCATCGCAGGCCCGCGAAGAACGCCCGCACGTCCTCGACCAGCAGGTCAGGCTGTTCCATGGCCAGGAAGTGGCCGCCCCGGTCCAGCTCGGTCCAGCGCACCACGTCGTGGTCGCGCTCGGCCCACCGGCGGATCGTCACGTCGCGGGCCGAGACCAGGACTCCCGTCGGCACGGTGGTCGGGTCGGTGTCGGACCACCCCTTGGCGGAGATCTCCTCGTAGTAGACCTGCGCCGCCGACGCGGCCGTGCCCGTCAGCCAGTACAGCGAGACGTCGGTGAGGATGCGGTCCCGGTCGACGCTGTCCTCGGGCAGGCCGTCCTCCGGGTGGGTGAGCTCCTTGAACTTCTCCACGATCCACGCGAGCTGGCCCACCGGCGAGTCGTGCAACCCGTAGGCCACGGTCTGCGGCCGTTTCGAGTTGCACTGCAGGTAGCCGTCGTTGAAGTTCTCCATCGCCTCCCACCGCCGCTGCTCGACCTCGGTGAGGCCCTCGACCTCCCCGTCGGGGAACGTCAGCAGGGCGTTCAGGTGGAGGCCCACCACCCGGTCGGGCGCCTGCCTGCCCATCTCGGGCGCGACCCAGGCGCCGGTGTCGTAGCCCTGCACGCCGTACCGCTCGTACCCGAGCGCGGCCATCAGCTCGACCAGCACCCCGGCCATCCGCGCCGCGCCCATGCCCGGCCCGGCGAGCGGGGTGGAGAAGCCGAAGCCCGGCAGGGACGGGATGACGAGGTGGAACGCGCGGGCCGGGTCGCCGCCGTGCGCGCGGGGGTCGGACAGGGGTCCGATGACGTCGAGGAAGTCCGTGAACCCGCCCGGCCAGCCGTGCAGCAGCACGAGCGGCAGGGCGTCCGGTTCGGGTGAGCGGACGTGCAGGAAGTGCACGGTCTGCCCGGAGACGGTGGCGAGGTGCTGCGGGTGGGCGTTGATCGCGGCCTCGTGCGCGCGCCAGTCGTAGGTCGTGCGCCAGTGCTCGGCGAGGTCCTTCAGGTAGTCCACCGGGACGCCCCGGCTCCAGCCGACGCCGGGCAGCTCGTCGGGCCAGCGGGTGGCGGCCAGGCGGGCGTTCAGGTCGTCGAGCTGCGCTTGGGGCACGTCGATGCGGAACGGGTGGATCTCGGTCATGGCGGCGACGGTAGGAGGGCCTTGGGACAGTTCCGGTCCTAACGGTGGGGCAGGCTCGACGTCATGGTGGACACGTCCGCGCGGCTGCTCCGGCTGCTGTCGCTGTTGCAGGCCCGGTGCGAGTGGTCCGGCGCCGAACTCGCCGAACGGCTCGACGTCACCACCCGCACGGTCCGCCGTGACGTCGAACGCCTGCGCGACCTCGGCTACCCCGTGCACGCGACCCAGGGCACCGCCGGTTACCGCCTCGGGGCGGGCGCCTCGCTGCCGCCGTTGCTGCTGGAGGACGACGAGGCGGTGGCCGTGGCGGTGGGCCTGCGCACGGCGGCGGGCGGTTCGGTGGCCGGGATCGAGGAGACGTCGGCGCGGGCGCTGGCCAAGCTGGAACAGGTGCTGCCCGCGCGCCTGCGGCACCGGGTCGGCGCGCTGCACTCGGCGACCGTCCGCGTCGGCGCGGGCGGGCCGAAGGTGACCCCGGACGTTCTCGTGGCCATCGCGGACGCCTGCCGCCGGCACGAGTCGCTGCGGTTCGACTACACCAGCCCGCGCGGCGGCGAGACGACCCGGTCCGTGCAGCCGCACAGCCTGGTCAGCTTCACCCGGCACTGGTACCTGGTCGCCTGGGACACCGACCGCGACGACTGGCGCAGCTTCCGCGTGGACCGGCTGGCGCTGCGCACCCCGAACGGCCCGCGCTTCGCCCCACGCGAACCACCTGGTGGTGACGTGGGGGCGTACCTGGAGCACCGGCTCTCGTCCCGCGCGTGGCCGGTGCGGGCGACCGTGACGCTGCACGAACCGGCGGTCGCCGTGGCCGACCGGCTCTGGCCGGGCATGGGCGTGGTCGAGCCCGTGGACTCGCGCAACTGCCTGCTGCACGTCGGCGCGGAGACCGCAGGGGACCTGGTCTGGATGATCACGTCGGTAGACGTCGACTTCACCCTGACCGACGGCCCGCCCGAGCTGGTCGACGCGCTGAACGCGCACGCCGACCGCTGCCTGCGGGCGGTCAGGAGGTCTTAGCGAGGAACGCCGCCCAGCGGTCGGTCGGGAAGGTCAACACCGGGCCGTCGGCGTTCTTCGAGTCGCGGACCCCGGTCACGGCGTCGGTTACGGCCACCTCGACGCAGTTGCCGTTGTTGGCCGAGTAGCTGGACTTCATCCATCGGACGGGGTAGTCAGGCATGGCCATCTCCGTTGCTACCGGTCCTTGAGCAGTGACGTGATCAAGGATTCGGACTCGCGTTGAGTCAGCGCCGTCTCGCGAAGGCTCTTAGCTGACATGCTATAGGCCCTGACCTGCGCGGGGGTCTGCACGTTGAGCGCGCCCTCCTGCATCTCGACGTACACGGTATCCCGGAAGTTCTCAAAGCTGAGCAGCACGAATGGGCCCGTGTCCGCCGCGTGGACACCGACGCTCGTCGGAATCACCTGGATGTCCACATTGGATCGCTCACTCAACGCCAGCAGGTGTTCCAGTTGCGCCCGCATGGTTTCGCCACCGCCGACCGGTCGGTGCAGCGCCGACTCCTCGATGATCGCGTGCAACGCCAACGGGTTGTCCTGGGCGAAAAGCCGCCGTTGACGCTCCATCCGGAAGTGCACGACCCGGTCACCGTGATCAGGTCGAACCCGTCGGGAAGACGTGGTCACCGCAGTGGCGTAAGCCTCGGTCTGGAGGAGCGCGGGCAGGACGATCGGCTCGTAGGTGAACTCGGTCGCGGCGAGCCGTTCGAGGCCGACGAAGGTCTGGAACCAGTCCGGGACGACGTCGGTCCACGCGCCCCACCAGGTGCTCTCGTCGTCCTGGCCGGCGAGGGCGACGAGCCGGTCGATGTCCGCGCGGTCGGCACCGTAGAAGCCCAGGAGTATCGCGACCTCGTTGGGGCGTTGGCGGTACATGCCGCCCTCGATCTGGCTGATCTTGCCCGAGGTGCAGCCCAACACCTTCGCCGCCTCGGTGCCCTTCTTCCGTGCCCGCTCGCGGTGGTCCCGCAGTTCATTGCCGATCAGCCAGCTCAACGCCGAGGGCTCAGCCACCCGTCCTCCTTCACGTCGCCGGCAAGTGTGCCCGGTGGCGACGCAGTCCCGGCAGTCACCCGATTGAGGAATACCTAAATTCTTAGCTAATCTCTAGCTTAGCTCTCGCGACCTAAGGTCGTGGCTGGTCCGGCTCCCGTGCGAGTGACGACGCGCGGGAGCCGGCCGGTCCTCACCAACCAGGGAGGGCTCGTGTGGCAGGAACTGCATCTCCAGGTCAGGAACCGACTGGCCGTGGTCGAAGGGGTCGCGACCGGCGGCGATGAGCGGGTGGCGGCGGACTTGGCGCGATCCGAGGTCCCGCTCCTCGTGACCGCGATCCGCGTGCTGCTCGACGGCCACCGGCCCGACTCCGAGGGCCACTGCCGGGCCTGCTGGGGCCGGAGGTGGTGGCAGCGGCCCACCGTTCCGTGCCGGCAGTACCTGCTCGCGCGCACGGCGTTGCTGGACCTGCCCGCGAACGCGCGGGAGGTGGCGTGATGGCGGCGCCGACGTTGCGCGGCCGACTGCTGGGGCGGGAGGTCCGGGCGCTGCGGGAGGCGGCCGGGCTCGGTGTCGAGGAGTTGGCGGCCCGGTCCCGGGCGTCGGTGCGGCAGATCGAGCGGGTCGAGGCCGGTTACGCGCCCGTCCGGTTCCCCGACATGGTGGCGTGCGCGCCGGCGCTCGGGGACGAGTACCAGCGGCTGTTCACGGTCTCGCAACAGGCGCACCTGCCCGAACTGCGGTGCGAGTGGGGCGAGGAGGCGACCCTCGTGCTCGACCTGCTGCACGCCACGGCCACCGGGGTGCACACGGTCGGGGGCGGGGCACGGCCGTTCACGTTGTTCCTCATGCCGGAGGGGTCGGACGTCGTGTTCCACGCGCACCTGGCGTCCGCGTTCTTCACCGAAGAAGTCGGCGAGATCAGTGCCGCGCATCACATCATCGAGGCCCTACCAGCGGATTTGTGACGTCGAGCTAACGGGTTGCTGAAGACCCTCTCAGGTTGGAGACGATCGGGAACCGCCCCGCGTTCGGAGATCATGACCGCGTTCGTGGTGCTGTTCGTCGTCGCCGTCGTGCCCCTGGCGCCGACCGAGGCCGTGCTGATCGGCTACGGCGTGCTGGCCGCCTCCGGCGAGCTGTCGCTGACCGCGGTGATCGCCGTGGCGGCCCTCGGCTGCACCCTCTCCGACTTCGTCAACTTCGGTGTCGGGCGTGGGGTCGGGTTGCGGGCGCTCGAGAAGGTCGGGCGGCGGCCCGGCCCGCGCGCGGTGATCGCGTGGACGGCGGAGCGGCTGGCCACGCGCGGCGAGTCGATCCTGGTCGCGGTGCGGTTCGTGCCCGGCGGCGGGCTGGTCGGCGCGGTCCTGGCCGGGTCGCTGCGGTGGCGCCTGCGGCGGTTCGCGCCGATCGCGGTGGTCGGCGCCACGCTGTGGAGCGCCTACACGGCCACGCTCGGCTACTTCGGCGGGCAGGTCTTCACCGACCCGGTGGTGGCCACGCTGGTGTCGTTCGCGGTGGCCACGCTGATCGGCGTGCCGATCGGGATGGCGGTGCGAGCCGCTCAGCGCAGAGAGCCGCTCAGCGCAGGGCCGTGACCGCCTGGGCCAAGCGGTTGCGCACCGCGACGCGGGCCCGTTCGTACGCGTTCGGGTCGTCGTGCAGGACCGACTGGGCGTTGGCCATCTCCAGGAACGCGATCAGCTCGAACGCGACCTGGTCCGGGTCGGCGATCCCCGGGATCGCGGCGACGGTCTCGCGGACGTAGGAGTTCCACTCGCGCCCGTACCCGGCGATCGCGTCGCGCACCCGTCCCGGCCGGGCGTCGAACTCGGCCTGCACGGCGTAGAAGAAGCACCCGCCGGGGAACGTGCGGTTCTCCGAGTACGCCAGCCACCCGTCCAGCATCACCGTCAACCGGGCCAGGCCCGGCGGCTCGACCAGCGCCGGGTCCACGACCTGCCGCACGAAGATCGCCGCCGCCGCGCGCACGGTCGCCAGCTGCAGCTCCTCCTTCGACCCGAAGTGCGCGAACACCCCGCTCTTGCTGACCTCCAGCTCCGTGGCCAACCGCCCGATCGACAGGCCCTCCAGCCCCTCCACCGACGCGATCTCCGCCGCCCGCCGCAGGATCTGCCGCCGCGTCTGCTCGCCGCGCTCCACCCGTCCGTCGACCTTCACGGCTTCCACGCTAGCCCCTTGACCGCTCGCAAACTAATTGTACGATCGTTCGTACAACTTGAGGGGTGGACACATGGATCTCCTGGACCTGAACCGGTCGTCGCTCGACCTCAACCTGAAGCTCATGGCCGAACTGGACGAGGCGCACCTGGACCTGCCCACGCCGTGCGCCGGCTGGACCGTCTACGAGCTGCTGCGCCACCAGGTCGAGTCCACGCTGGCGTTCACCGCGTCGGTCCGCCGCACGGCCGTCGACGCGCCCGCGAGCGACGACCTGACCGTCGCCTACCGGGTCGCGACCGACGCGGTCACCGAGGCGTTCCGCGCGGACGGCGTGCTGGAGCGCGAGGCGGAGTTCCCCAACCACGGCCTGCGCCGCGGCCGTGAGCTGGTGGCCGGGCACTTCATCGACAACCTGGTGCACGCCTGGGACCTGTCCCGCGCGATCGGCGTGGACAGCACGCTCGACACCGAGCTCGCCACCGCCGCCTACCGGATGTCGCGGTACTTCCCGACCACGCCGGACGTCCGAGGTCCGGGAGCCGCGTTCGCGATGCCGGTCGCGGTGCCGGAGGACGCGCCGATCACCGACCGCCTCGTCGGCCTGCTCGGCCGTTCGCCGAACTGGCCGGCGTGACGTGACCACCGGGTCGGGGGGGGGGCCCCCCCCGGGGGGGGGCCCCCCCCCCCCCCCCCCGGGGGGGGCGCGGGGGGGGGGGCGGGGGGGGGGGGGGGCGCGGGGCGGGGGGGGGGGGCCCCCCGCCCCCCCGCCCCCCCCCCCCCCCCCCCGCTACCCCGGTATGACGCCGGGGATGGCTCCGCGGTGTGACGACCCGCGCCTCGCGCGCGCCTAGCGTTCGTGCCGTGAAAACCCTCGGCATCCACCCGCGGCCCGGGGTCCTCCGCGCGCTCGTCGCCGTGGTCCCCGCGCTGCTCGCGCTCTACCTGGTGGCACGGGGCTGGTTCTACCCGCTCTGGCCGGACACCATCGGCGCGATCGGCCACCCGTTCACCGCCGACCCCGGCCTCGGCGGCGCGTGGGGCGGACCCACGCTCGTCGGCGCGTGGCTCGTGCACGCCCTCATCGCGCTCGCCATCCAGGCCGTCTGCCTGGCGGTCCTCCGCCTGCTCTACCGGCCCGCGAGCCGCTAGCCCTGCTCCGGGTGCACGTCGCCCGCAGGCACCACGGCGCCTTCGCCGTCGACGAACCGCACGTTCACCCGGCGGCCGTCGTCCGTCCGGTAGACGACCGTGGACACGGTGTCCGGCAGGTGCTCGTCGCCCCACTCCTGCAACGCGCACAGCACCAGGTTCACCCGCCTGCCCGCCTCGGTCAGGCAGTAGGCGTCGCGCGGTCGCTGCCCCGGCTCCCGGTAGGACCGCCGGACCAGCAGGCCGCTGTCGACCAGCTTCGCGAGCCTGGCCGTGAGCACGTCGGAGGCGATGCCGAGGCGCGCGCGGAACTCCGAGAAGCGGGTCGCACCGGCGAGGGCCTCGCGCAGGACGAGGAACGTCCAGCGCTCGCCGACGAGGTCCACCGCCTTGACCAAGGAGCAGTTCTCGTCCGGTGCCGTCACGGGCCCAGTATGGCTCGGTTGTGCATCCCAAGCCAGCCAGGCTAGGTTGGCAAAGCCAACTCACCTCGGGGAGAACCCTCCATGAAGATCGCCAACTCGGTCGCCCTGGTCACGGGGGCCAACCGCGGCCTCGGCCTGCACTTCGCGCGGCAGTTGCGGGAGCGGGGCGCGGCGAAGGTCTACGCCACCGCGCGCGACGCGGGCTCGATCGACCTGCCGGGCGTCGAGGTGCTGTCGCTGGACATCACCGACCCGGCCGCCGTCGCCGCCGCGGCCTCGGCCGCCGTCGACGTCACCCTGCTGGTCAACAACGCGGGCATCATCACCGGCGAGAACCTGGTCACCGGCGACCTCGCCGCGATCCGGCTGGAGCTGGACACGCACTTCTACGGCACGTTGGCGATGATCCGGGCGTTCGCGCCGATCCTCGCGGCCAACGGCGGCGGCGCGATCGTGAACGTGCTGTCGTCGATGTCGTGGGTGTCCTACGACCGCGCCACCGCGTACAGCGCGGCGAAGGCGGCGCAGTGGAGCCTCACCAACGGCGTGCGGGTGGAGCTCGCGGGCCAGGGCACGCTGGTCACCGGCGTGCACCTGGGCCCGACGGACACCGACATGACCGCGGGCATGGACGTGCCGAAGAACGACCCGGCGGACGTCGTGCGCGCCGCGCTGGACGGCGTCGAGGCCGACCTCGTCGAGGTGCTGGCCGACCAGGGCGTGGTCGACCTGAAGGCCGCGCTGTCCGCAGACCCGCGCACCCTCTACCCGCAGGTGGTCTGAGCACCGGTCCGGGGGCGCCGGACGGCGCCCCCGGACGCGGGGCTCACGGGTTCAACGCCTCCGTCATCGAGGCGGGTCCGACCAGGGGGATGTCCGGCGAGATGCCGCCCTCCTCCACCAGCTCGGCCTCGACCTCGTGCGGCCGGATCCTGCCGGCCCGGATGTCCTCGGCCCAGTGGCACGCGACCTTGTGCCCCGGCAGCACCTCGCGCAGCGCGGGCCGCTCGGTGTCGCACCGGGTCGCCTGCTTCCACGGGCAGCGCGTGTGGAAGCGGCAGCCCGTCGGCGGGTTGGCGGGCGAGGGCAGGTCGCCGGTGAGCAGGATCCGCTCGCGCTCGTCCTCCACCACCGGGTCCGGCACGGGGATCGCGGACAGCAAGGCCCTGGTGTACGGGTGCAGCGGCTCGGCGTAGAGGTCGTCCGAGGTCGCCTCCTCCACCAGGCCGCCCAGGTACATCACGCCGACCCGATCGGAGATGTGCCGCACCACGGCGAGGTCGTGCGCGATCACCAGGTAGGTGAGCCCGAACTCGTCCTGCAGGTCCTCCAGCAGGTTGACCACCTGCGCCTGCACCGACACGTCCAGCGCGGACACCGGCTCGTCGGCGATGATCAGGTCCGGCTCGACCGCCAGCGCCCGCGCGATGCCGATGCGCTGCCGCTGGCCGCCGGAGAACTCGTGCGGGTACTTGCGCAGCGACGTGGACGGCAGCCCGACCGCCGACAGCAGCTCGCGCAAGCGCTTGCCCGTCGTCTCCCGGCCCTTGTCCAGGCCGTGCGCCCGCAGGCCCTCGACCAGCAACGACTCCACCGACTGCCGCGGGTCCAGGGACGACATGGGGTCCTGGAACACCATCTGCATCCGGCGGCGCATCCGGCGCAGTTCCTCGCCCTTGAGCCCGACCAGGTCCGTGCCGTCGAACAGCACCCGCCCGTCGGTCGGCTCGACCAGCCGCAGCATGCCGCGACCCAGGGTCGACTTGCCGCAGCCGGACTCGCCGACCAGGCCGTAGGTCTCGCCGCGGTCGATCCGCAGGTCCACGCCGTCGACCGCGTACACGTGGCCGACCGTGCGGTCGACCAGCAGGCCGCGCTTGATCGGGAAGTGGATCTTCAGGCCCTCGACCGACACCAGCGTGTCGCCCGTGGGCGCGTCGGCTGCTGCCGGTTCGACAGCGGCGGTCATGCGGGCACCTCCTGGGCGGCGGGCGTTCCCGGCAGCACCGGGTTGTGGCAGCGCAGCGAGCGCACGTCACCGGCCTCCAGCTCGGGCGTGACCTCGCGGCACACCGACAACGCGTTGGGGCAACGGGGGGCGAACGCGCACCCGTGGTCCCACGGGATGTTGTCGGCGACCGAACCCTTGATGGGGACCAGCTTCTCGCCGCGCGCGCCGTCGAGCCGCGGGATCGACGCCAGCAGGCCGTGCGTGTACGGGTGGCGCGGGTCGGCGAACAGCGGGTACCGCTCCGCCTTCTCCACGACCCGGCCGCCGTAGAGCACGTTGACCTCGTCGCACAGCCCCGCCACGACGCCCAGGTCGTGCGTGATCATGATCAGCGCCGTGCCCATGTCCCGCACGAGCTCCTTGAGCAGGGCGAGGATCTGCGCCTGGATCGTCACGTCCAGCGCCGTGGTCGGCTCGTCGGCGATGAGCAGCCGCGGCCGGCACGCCAGCGCGATCGCGATCAGCGCGCGCTGCCGCATGCCGCCGGAGAGCTGGTGCGGGTACTCGCTCAGCCTGCGCTGCGGGTCGGGGATGCCGACCCGGCCGAGCAGGTCGGCCGCCTCCACCATCGCCGCCTTGCGGGACATGCCGCGGTGCCGTTCCAGCACCTCGGTGACCTGCAGCCCGATCGGGATCACCGGGTTGAGGGACGACAGCGGGTCCTGGAACACCATGCCCAGGTCGCGGCCTCGCCGGTTGCGCATCTCCTTGTCGTTCAGGGTGAGCAGGTCGGTGCCCTCGAACCGGACCGAGCCGGTGACCTTGTTGCCGCGCGAGGGCAGCAAGCCCATGATCGCCAGCGAGGTCACGGACTTGCCGCAACCGGACTCGCCGACCAGTCCCACCGTCTGCCCGGGGTCGACGTCGAAGGAGACGCCGTCCACGGCGGTGAAGGGCTCGGTGCCCCTGCGCTGGAAGACCACCCGCAGATCACGCACTTCGAGCAACGCCATCGCGGTTCACCTCCGGTTCTTCGGGTCGAGCGCCTCGCGCAGCGCCTCGCCGAGCAGCGTGAAGCCCAGCGCGACGATGATGATGGCGATGGCCGGGTAGAACGCCAGCTCCGGCTTGACGTCGATGTAGCGCTGCGAGTTGCCGAGCATCAGCCCCCACTCGGCCCGGGACGGGTCCGGGTCGCCGAGGCCGAGGAACGACAGCGACGCCGCCTCGATGATCGCGGTCGCCAGGGTCAGCGTCGACTGCACGATGACCGGGCCGAGCGAGTTCGGCAGCATGTGCCGGAACACGACGGTCCGCCGCCGCACGCCCAGCGCCGTCGCCGCGAGCACGTGGTCGCTGTGCCGTTGCGCGAGCATGGCGCCGCGCAGCAGCCGGGCGAAGATCGGCACGGTGGTCACCGCGACCGCGATGATCACCGTGGTCTGGCTGCCCCGGCTCGCCAGCGCCGCGATCGAGATGGCCAGCAGCAGGCTGGGGATCGACAGCATGATGTCGGTGAACCGCATCAGCCAGCTGTCCACCCAGCCGCCGAACGCGCCTGCCGCGCCGCCGATGAGCATGCCGAGCGCCAGGCCGATCAACGTCGCGCCGACGCCGACGATCAGCGACTGCTGCGCGCCGACGAGCAGCCGGCTGAAGAAGTCGCGGCCCAGCTCGTCGCCGCCCAGCAGGAACCCCGGCATCGGGCCGGGGATGAAGTCCGGCCGCAGGTCCTCCAGCAGTTCCGGGTAGCGCTGGTAGGGGTCCTTCGGCGCGATGAACGGCGCGATGATCGCCAGCACCAGGAACATCAGCACGAGGAACGCGCCGATCAGGGCGACCGGGCTGCGCAGCATCCGCCGCAGCGCGTCGGCGGCCAGGCTCGTGCCCGCCGACTCCGCCAGGGCGTCCACCCGCTGCTGCTTGCGCTTGAGGAGACTGGTCATGATGCCCGCACCCTCGGGTCGATGATCGCGTAGGAGATGTCGACCAGCAGGTTGACGAGCACGTAGACCACCGCCGCGAGCAGCAGCAACGCCTGCAGGCGCGGGTAGTCCCGGCGCTCGATCCCCTGGGCCAGCAACGATCCGAGCCCGCCCCACACGAACACCCGCTCGGTGAGCACGGCGCCGCCCAGCAGCAGACCGGTCTGGAGGCCGATCGTGGTCGACACCGGCAGCATCGCGTTGCGCAGCACGTGCCGGCGGCGGACCAGCGTCGCCTGCAGGCCCTTGGCGTTGGCCGTGCGGACGAAGTCCTCGTTGAGCACGTCGAGCACCGAGGCGCGGGTGATCCGCACGATGACCGCGAGCGGGATGGTGCCCAGCGCGATCGCGGGCAGCACGAGGTGCCACAGCGCGTCGGCCGCGGCGTCCCACTCCTGGGTCAGCAGCCCGTCGAGCACGGCGAAGTTCGTGACGTGCGTCGGGTCGATGGTGACGTCCTGCCTGCCCGACGGCGGGAACAGCGCCAGGTCCTGCGCGAACAGCTGCTTGAGCAGGATGCCGAGGAAGAACACCGGCACGGCGACGCCGACCAGCGTGCCGATGACGGTGGCGTTGTCCAGGAACCGCCCCCGGTAGCTGGCGGCCAGGTAGCCGAGCGGGATGCCGAGCACCACGGCGAACAACAACGCGGTCAGGCCCAGCTCGATGGTGGCGGGCAGCGCGCGGCCGATCTCGGCCACCACCGGCTCGCCGCTGATCAAGGAGCTGCCGAAGTCACCGCTGAGGATGCGGCCCATGAACTTGAGGTACTGGATGAAGATCGGTTGGTCGAGGCCGAGGACCTTGTTGAGCGCCTCGATCTTCTCCGGGGTCGCCTTGTCGCCGAGCAACGCGCCGGCCGGGCCGCCGGGCAGCGACCGCAGCCAGACGAAGACCAGCAGCGACAGGATCAGCAGTGTGGGGATCGCCTGGAGCAGGCGACGGACTATGAATCGCAGCATGATGGAAGCCCTCTGGACAGCACGGGTGGTGACGCCCGGATCACGAGCGCCACCACCCGCCTACCGTTCGGTTCAGCCCTTGCTCACCGTGTCGAAGCGCTCGTCGGTCAGCGGGCTGGGCACGAGGCCCGAGATCTTGCTGCTGACCACGATCGCCGGCGGCGAGTGGGACACCGGGATCGCGGGCAGGTACTTGCTCATGAGGTCGCGGTTCACCTGCTTGTAGGCGTCCGCGTGCTTCTGCTGGTCGACGACGCCGTCGGCCGCGGCGATCCCGTCGAACATCGACTGGTCGGCGAAGCCGAACTCCTTCTTCTCCCGGCCGAAGAACGTGCCGACGAAGTTGCCGGCGTCGTTGTAGTCGCCGGTCCAGCCGAGCAGGTGCAGGTCGTGCTTGCCGAGCTTCTGCACGTCGTCCTTGTAGCCGCCGTTCCACGGGCGGGACACGATCTCGGCGTTGATGCCCGCGGCCTTCAGGTCGTCGACGATCACCGCCGCGATCTCGGACGGGTTCGGCATGTACGGCCGGCTGACCTCGGTGGGCACGTAGAACTTCAGGCTCAGGTTCGACACGCCGGCCTGCGTGAGCAGCTCCTTGGCCTTGGCCACGTCGTGCGGGTACTTCTGCACGTCGTCGGCGTAGCCCGCGACGGTCTTCGGCATGAACTGCGTCGCCACCTCGGCGCCCAGCGGCAGCTTGGTCTTCACCAGCTGCTCGCGGTTGACGGCGTAGGCGATGGCCTGGCGGACGCGCAGGTCCTTCAGCGCCGGGTTGTTCGCGCCGTTGATGCCCAGGTAGAGGATGTTGAACGCGGGCCGCGGGGTGACGTTGAAGCCGTCGGTCTTCAGCGAGTTGTAGTCCGCCGGGCTCGGGAAGTCGTAGCCGTCGATCGTGCCGGCCTTGAGTTCCTGCTTGCGCGCGTTCTCGTCCGGGATGATCTTGAAGATCAGCTTGTCGAGCTTGGCCTTCTCGCCCCAGTAGTCGTCGTTGCGGACCAGGGTGATGGTCTTGTTGGCCTTGTCGAACTTCTCCAGCTTGAACGCGCCGGTACCGGTCGGGTGCTCGGTCGCGTAAGCCGGATAGGTGAACGAGTCGCCCGACTGCACGACGTTGTCCGCGTCGTACTTCTTCAGCGCCTCGGGGCTGGAGATGGAGAGCGCGGTCAAACCGAAGGCGGCCGGGAAGGCGCCCTTGTACTTGTTGAGGTTCAGCACGGCGGTGTGCTCGTCCTTGGCCTCACAGGACTTGTAGACCGGCTCGCCCGCCGCGTCGCCCTCGTTCTTGGCGAAGCCCTCGAACACGTCGCCGTAGTAGATCATCTGGCTCTGGGCGGCGGCGCCCTTCATGTTGAACCAGCGGTCCATGTTGAAGCAGACGGCCGCGGCGTCGAACGCCGTGCCGTCGTGGAACTTGACGCCCTTGCGCAGGTCGAACGTCCACGACTTGCCGTCTTCGCTCGGCGTCCACTTCTCCGCGAGACCCGGCGCGAGGTCGGCGGTGCCCCGCTTGTAGGTGACCAGCGTGTCGAACATCTGGCGGATGGGGCGGAAGCTCTCGCCGTCGTCGTTGAAGATCGGGTCGAAGTTCTTGGGCTCGCCCGCGGCGCCGAAGACCATCGTGCCGCCGACCTTGCCGGACCCCGAGTCGTCGCCGCGCTCGGATTGGGCACAGGCCGACAGTGCCAGTGCCGCGACGCCGGTCAGGCCGATCGCGGCCAACCATCGGCGCCGGGCCGTTCGAGATTGAAGCATTTGACACACCCCTAGGGAAATCCGGGATCTCACGGTGTGGTCACGGACCCTAACCGGTCCCCACAACCCTTCCGACTCGTCCGAGGTCACGATCCGGCCACGTGAATCAGCATTAACACACGTCCCGCTCAACTTCGCTGACCCAACGTGACCACGCCGGATCGGGCAAACACCCTCCTACGCTGTACAACGGACAACAGAAACCCGCACACGCGCGGAGGGAGGTCGCTGGTGAGCCCTGTGGTCGAGTTCCGCGTCCTCGGCCCGTTGCAGGTGCTGGTCGACGGCGAGCAGGTCGTGGTGCGGGCGGGCCGGCAGCGGTCCCTCCTTGTGTCTCTTCTCATGCGCGCCGGCGCCGGCGTCTCGGTCGACGAGCTCGCGGAGCACATCTGGGGCGCCGACCCTCCCGCGCGGGCCCGAGGCACGCTGCAGACCTACGTGATGAGACTTCGGCAGGTGCTCGGACCGGCGGTGCCGATCCGGACCGTGCCCGACGGCTACCTGATCGACGTCGACGAGCGCACCATCGACGTGATGCGGTTCGAGCAGCTCGTCGAGGAGGGCGAGCGGGAGCGGGCCGCGGGCAGGCTGGAGTCGGCGTCGGCGATCTTCACCGCGGCGCTGGCGCTGTGGCGCGGACCCGCGATGGTGGACGTGCCGTCGGAGGTCCTGCACCGCGACGAGGTGCCGCGCCTGGGCGAACGGCGGCTGCACGTGGAGGAGCGCCGGGTCGAGGTCGACCTCGAGCTGGGCCGCCACGCCGAGCTGATCCCCGAGCTGTCCCGGCTGACGAGCGAGCACCCGCTGCGGGAACGGCTGTGGGCGCAGCTGATGGTCGCGCTGTACCGGTCCGGGCGGCAGGCCGACGCGCTCGGCGCCTACCGGCGGGTGAGCGGGCTGCTGGCCGACCAGCTCGGCATCGACCCCGGCGACGAGCTGCGGCGCGTGCACCAGCAGGTGCTCGGCGGCTCGCCGTCGCTCGACCTGGGCCAGAACGCGCCCGCCGCGCGGCGTGACCGGGTGGTGCCCTCGCAGCTGCCCGCCGACATCGGCGACTTCGTGGGCCGTGAGCAGGCCGTTCAGCTGATCGAGGCGTTGCTGCGGACCGCTCAGGGCGTGCCCGTGGTCACGCTGGCCGGGCCGCCGGGCGTCGGCAAGACGGCGCTGGCCGTGCACACGGCGCACAAGATGCGGCACTGCTTCCCCGACGGGCAGCTGTACGTCAACCTGCGCGGTTACGCCCAGGGCCCGCCGTTGAGCGCGGTGGACGTGCTGCCCCGGTTCCTGCGCGCGCAGGGCGTGCCACCCGAGTCCGTGCCGCTCGACCAGGACGAGCAGGAGGCGATGTTCCGGTCGCGGCTGACCGACCAGCAGGTGCTGCTGGTGCTGGACAACGCGGCCAACGCCGAGCAGATCCGGCCGCTGCTGCCCGGCTCGCCGGGGTGCGCGGTGCTCGTGACCAGCCGCGACACGCTGCGCGGGCTGGCGGTCAGCCACGCCGCGTCCAACGTGCGGCTCGACGTGCTCGACCGGTCCGAGACGCGGGCGCTGCTGGCCGGGATGCTCGGCGAGGAGGTCGTGGCGTCGCAGTCCGACGCGGCCGACGAGCTGGCCGAGCTGTGCGCGCACCTGCCGCTGGCGCTGCGGATCGCGGCGGCGAACCTGCTGTCCCGGCCGGAGATCACCATCGCGTCCTACGTGGAGGAGCTGCGCGCGGGCAACCGGCTCGCGGCGCTGGCCGTGGAGGGCGACGAGCGGGCGGCCGTGCACGCGGCGTTCGACCTGTCGTACACGGCGTTGAAGCCGGAGCTGGCGTCGCTGTTCCGGCTGCTGTCGCTGGCACCGGGCGACATCACGCCGGACGTGGCTGCGGCGCTGGGCGGGCTGACCACGCAGGACGCGCGGCGGCGGCTCGACCGGCTGGCCACGGCGAACCTCGTGGACCACCACTCGCCCGGCCGCTACCAGTTCCACGACCTGCTGCGGGACTACGCGGCCGAGCGGCGCGGGATCGAGGACGACCCGGAGGAGAGCGCGCAGGCGTCGCGGCGGCTGCTGGACTGGTCGATCCGGTCGGTGGACAACGCCACGGACGCGTTCAAGAGCACCTTGCTGCGGCTGCCGCGCACCGACGTGGTGGCGGGCGTGACACCGCGCCTGTTCTCCACCTCGGCGGAGGCCCTGGCCTGGCTGGACGCCGAGCGCGGCAACCTGGTCAGCCTCGTCGTGCACGCCGCCGACCGCCAGCCCGACCGCGACGTGTGGCAGCTGGCCGACGCGCTGCGGCGGTACTTCTACACGATCGGGTTGCCGGTGGAGTGGCTGGCGACCGCGAAGGCCGGGCTGTCGGTCGCGCAGTCCTCCCAGGACGCCCTCGGCGAGGTGGCGATGCTGTCGTCGCTCGGCACGCTGTACTGGGCGATCGGGCAGCACCGGGTGGCCGTCGACTACTTCCGCCGCGCGATCCCGATCCAGCAGCGCACCGGCGCCGCGCCCGCCGTGGAGGCCGCCGTGCTGGCGAACCTCGGCGCGGTCTGCATCGACATCGGCGACCTGGAGCAGGCCGCCGAACACCTGGAACGCGCGCTCGTGATCACGCGGACCATCGGCGCGTTGCAGCAGGAGGGCATCGCCCAGCTCAACCTCGGCGGCGTCTACATGCAGCTCGGGCAGCTGGACCGGGCCGTGTCGTCGTTCGAGGGCGCGCTGGACGTCGGCAACCGGCTCGGCGCGTGGATGACGCAGGCCGACAGCCAGCGGGCGCTGGCCGAGGCGCACCTGTTCCTCGGCCGGCCCCACCGTGCCGCCGAGCTGTACCAGAGGTGCGGCGAGCTGTACGAACGGGCCGGCGCACGCCGGTTCGCGCACTTCTCGCACGAGGGCCTGGCGCTGGCGCACGTGATGCGGGGCCAGTGGGCCGACGCGGCGCGCGAGGCCGGGCGGGCGGTGAGCATCGCGGAGGAGCTGGGCAACCTGAAGGGGTTGTGCGACGCGAAGAACGCCCTCGGCGAGGCGTTGTGCGGGTTGGGCAGGCTGGAGGAGGCCGTCGAGCGCACGACGGAGGCGCTGCGGATCGCCGAGGAGACGGGTTACCCGCTGGGCATCTGCGCGGCGCGGCGGAGCCTGGCGCTGACCCACCACGCGGCGGGCAGGCTGGACGAGGCGCGCTACTCGGCGAGCCAGGCGCTGGACAGCGCGGTCCGGTACCGACTGCGGATCGCCGAGGTGGACGTGCTGGCCGTGCTCGGGAGGATCAGGCTCGACCAGGGCGACACGGCGCAGGCGCTCGACCTGGCGCTGCGGTGCCTGGAGCTGAGCGGGATCACGGGACAGCGGTGCGTGCACGCGCGGGCCACCCACCTGGCCGGTGACGCCCTGGCCGCCATCGGGGACGACGCCGAGGCGCGCCGGCACTGGCGGACGGCGCTGGAGTGGTTCAGCGCGATCGGGTCGCCGGACGCGGACCTGGTGCGGGCGTCGCTCGACGGGTGACCGGGCCGACCGGTCGCTGCGGTTTCGGCCGGATGTCGCTTCGGTCGGGCGCGGCCCGGTCCGGCGCGGCTTCGGCCGGGCGAGGGCTCGGTCGGGTGTCGCTCAGGTGGGCGTGACGATCCGGTCGGCGCGGGTCTTCGTGCCGTCCACCGCGAACCACCCGCGTTCGAACGCCTGCCAGCGCCGCAGGTGGGCGCGGCTCGCCTCGCCGTCCCGCTCGACGGCCCGGCGCAGCCGCTCCTCCGCGTCGGGCACCTCGACCCAGATCGCCTCGTCCAGGCGTGGCGCGATCGAGCGCCGGGCCGCCGAGACGCCCTCGATGACCAGCACGTCCGGCACCGGCACGTGCACCAGGCCGCCGAGGTGCGGCACACCGCCGGTCCACTCCACCCGCCGGTAGTGGGCCTCGCGGCCGTGCCGGAGCGGGTCGAGGACCTCGGCGACCAGGCGCGGCCACCACGACACCGGGTCGGTCCAGGTGGCGAAGTGGTCGGTCGGCACCACGGTCGCGCCCAGCTCCGACGCCAGGCGCGCCGCGAACGTCGACTTGCCCGAGCCCGAGGGCCCGTCCACCGCGACGAGCCTCACATGCTGCGCCGGCCGGACAGGGCCCGGCCGAGGGTGAGCTCGTCGGCGAACTCCAGGTCACCGCCCATCGGCAGGCCCGACGCGAGCCTGGTGACGGTGAGGCCCGGGAAGTCGCGCAGCATCCGCACCAGGTACGTCGCGGTCGCCTCGCCCTCCGTGTTCGGGTCCGTGGCGATGATGATCTCCGACACGTCCGTGCCGATCCGGGTGAGCAGCTGCCTGATCCGCAACTGGTCCGGCCCGACACCCGACAACGGGTCGAGCGCGCCGCCCAGGACGTGGTAGCGGCCCTTGAACTCACGGGTCCGCTCGACCGCCAGGACGTCCTTCGGCTCCTCCACCACGCAGATCAGGGTCAGGTCGCGGCGCGGGTCGCGACAGATGCGGCAGGTCGCCTCGGCAGAGACGTTGCCGCACACGTCGCAGAACACCACGCCGTCCTTGACCTTCTGCAACGCGTCCTGGAGCCGGCCGATGTCGGCCGGGTCCGCGGCGAGCAGGTGGAAGGCGATGCGCTGCGCGCTCTTCGGACCGACGCCCGGCAGCCTGCCGAGCTCGTCGATCAAGTCCTGGACCGGCCCCTCGTACATCAGCCGAACAGCTTCCCGAGACCGCCGAGGTCGTCCATCCCGCCCATGCCGCTGGCGAGCGGGCCCATCTTCTGGGCCGCCAGCTCCTGCGCGGCGCGGTTGGCGTCGCGCACGGCGGCGACGACCAGGTCGGACAGCGTCTCGACGTCGTCCGGGTCGACCGCCTTCGGGTCGATGTCCAGGCTCTTGAGCTCGCCGCCGCCGGACACGACGGCGGTGACCAGACCGCCGCCGGCAGTGCCGGTGACCTCGGCCTCGGCCAGCTCCTGCTGGGCTTCAGCGAGCTGCTGCTGCATCTTCTGCGCCTGCTGGAGGATTTGCTGCATGTTGGGCCCACCGGGTTGCACCGCGGGTTCCTCTCTTCGGGGTATGCCGCCGTTCACCAGCGTAGTCGCGTCGATCAGCCCTTCAACGGCCGAGCGCCAAGCTCGTCGGCGAGGAGCTTGAGCACGACGGCCTCCGGATCGAGCCGCTGGTCGTCCGCGTCGCCGGGCAGTGCGGCCTCGGCCAGCATCTCCTCCTCGTCCACCGGCTCCGGCGGGAGGGGCTCATCGGGCTCCGGCGGTTCGGGGGGCGGCGGCACGTCGTCGGCCGGTGGTCGGCCGGACGGCGCCGGGCGGGACTCCGGCCGGCGGTCCTGGCCGGGCTGCGCCTGGCTCGGCCTGGTCACCGCGGGTCGCTGCGGCTTCTGCGCCGCCTGGCGGGCCGGCGCGGCGACCGCGTCGCCGTGCACGCACCGCACCTGCCACGTGCCGCCGAGGACCTGCGCGAACGCGGCGGCGATGGCGTCGGCGTTGCGCGGCTCGGCGAGCCGGCGGGCCAGCGGCGCGGAGGTGTGGGTGAGCGTGACCGTGGTGCCGTCGACGTCGGCGACGGTGGCGTTGGTGAGCATCGCCTCCGTGCTGCGGCTCGTGCCGCGGACCACGCCCAACAGCTCCGACCAGCGCCGACGCACCTCGACCGCGTCGACACCGCCGGTGGACGCCGCCGGTGCGGCTGCCTCGGCCGGCTCGTCCGCGGGTGAGTTGTCAGGTGCGCTCTGCGGAGCGACCGCCTGCGCCGGCTGCGCGGCCGGAGCGGCGGCGTGCGGTGGTGGCGCGGCGCTCGGCCGGCCCTGCGGCGCGTCCGCCGACGGCGCGACGCCCCCGCCACGCTCGTCCACGTCCGGCGCGGCGGCGTGCGTGCTCTCGGCAGCGCCCTGGGCGCCGCCGGCGGACCTCATCGCCGCCGACCGCAGCACCGGCGGGGCGGGCAGTCCGGGCGGCGCGGCCTGCGGCGCGGTAGCGGCCGGAGGCTCGGTCTCGACGGGCCTGGCGGCGGGCGGCGCGGCCGGGGGCTGCGGCGCGGCCGGTTCGGCGGCACGCTGCGAGGGGCGCTGGAAGCGGGTTTCCGCAGGTCCCGCCGGTGCGCCGCCGGCCGGTGGGCCGTGGCGCTCCAGCTGTTCCACGCGTTGCAGCAGGCCCGACTCGACGTCGCCGACCGAGGGCAGGAGCATCCGCGCCGCGACGAGTTCGAGCAGCAGGCGGGGCGCGGTCGAGCCGCGCATCTCGGTCAACCCCTGGTGCAGGATCTCCGCCCACCGCGTGACCGTCGCGGGCCGGGTCGCGTCGCGTTGCGCGATCATCTTGGCCAGCTCGTCGTCCGGCGCGGACACCAGGCCGCGCTCCGCCGCGTCCGGCACGGCGTGCAGCAGCACCAGGTCGCGCAGCCGGTCGAGCAGGTCGGACGCGAACCGGCGCGGGTCGTGCCCGGCCTCGACCAGGCGGTCGACGGTGCCGAACACCGCCGAGCCGTCGCCGTTCGCCAGTCCGTCCACCACGTCGTCGATCAACGCCACGTCGGTCACGCCGAGCAGCGCGATCGCCCGGTCGTAGCGCACCCCTTCGGGGCCCGCGCCGGACAGCAGCTGGTCCATCACCGACTGCGTGTCCCGCGCCGACCCACCGCCCGCGCGGATCACCAGCGGGAACACCGACGGGTCGACCGTGACGCCCTCGGCCGCGCAGTTGCGCTCCAGCAGCGCCCGCATCGAGCTCGGCGGGATCAGCCGGAACGGGTAGTGGTGCGTGCGCGAGCGGATGGTGGGCAGCACCTTGTCCGGCTCGGTGGTGGCGAAGATGAAGATCAGGTGCTCGGGCGGCTCTTCCACGATCTTCAGCAGGGCGTTGAAGCCCTGCGTGGTGACCATGTGCGCCTCGTCGATGATGAACACCCGGTACCGCGACTCGGCCGGCGCGTAGAACGCCTTGTCCCGCAGCTCGCGCGCGTCGTCCACGCCGCCGTGGCTGGCCGCGTCCAGCTCGACCACGTCCACGGTGCCCGGACCGTTGGGCGCCAGGCCGACGCACGAGTTGCACTCGCCGCACGGGTCGGGTGTCGGGCCCTGCACGCAGTTCAGCGAGCGCGCCATGATGCGGGCGCTGGACGTCTTGCCGCACCCGCGCGGCCCCGAGAACAGGTACGCGTGGTTGACCCGACCGGCCGCCAGGGCGGTGCGCAGCGGTTCGGTGACGTGCTCCTGGCCGACGACCTCGCCGAAGGTCGCCGGACGGTACTTGCGGTAGAGGGCGAGCGCCACGCCGGGGACCTTACCGGGAGGGTCCGACAAAGAAAGGGGACCCCGTGCACCCACCAGAGCCCGCTTATCCTTGCTGCCTTCCGGCCCTGGGGAGGTTCGCGAGATATGTGCCGCACGAGGTCCGCCACCAGTGTAGCCGGTCGCCCCACCGGCTCTGTCGCCACCCACTCGGGGCACGGGAGAATTTCACCGGCTAGTGGCACTACCCGGTGAAGGAGGAACCAGATGAGGGCTCTCGTCCTCGCGTGCGCCGCCCTGCTGCTCGGCGCCACCACCGCGGCGGCCGACCCGGTGCCGCCGCGGCACGCCATCGTCGTCTGCCAGACCGCGAGCTTCTACGGCAACTACAACCACTCGGTCGGCCCGGTCGAGTTCAAGCGGACGCTGACCTACGGCAACAAGATCGGCCACACGCCGGGCGCCCACCCCGTCTACAACGGGTGGGCGGCGAGCATGGACTTCGGCCCCAACGACTGGGGCTATCTCCGGATCGAGTGCATCGGGGGTTACGACTCGTGGTGAGAGCAGCAGCAGTCCTCGTGGCCACCGTCGCGCTCGTCGCCACCGCGTCGCCCGCCCGAGCCGCCAACGGCACCGTCGGCGAACGCGAGACCGTGTGCGCCAACGACCTCTACGTCCGCACCGCGCCCGCCGACGGCCCGTGGATGGGCACCCTCTACCGCGGCCAGACGTTCCTGGTGAAAGGGCCGAAGTCCGGCAACTACATCTACGGCTTCGCCTACGGGCACATCAACGCGCACGGCTGGGTGGCCGACGGCTGGTTCTGCTAGCCCGACGCGGTCGTGGGTCCTGTCAGCCCAACGCGGTCGTGAACAGCGGCACGGCGCGGTCCAGCGCGTAGGCCATGCCGAGTGAAGAGCCGCTGGAGAAGGCGTTGACCAGGTTCTTGTCCTCCAGGATCAGCGCCTTCTCCGGCACCAGCGGGTTGGCCTTGAGCACGGTCGCGTCGCCGCCGATGGGGAACAGCACGCTCAGGTCGGCGGTCAGCAGGTCCAGCCGCTCGGTGGAGATGTCGACGTAGAACGTGCCGGAGGCCAGGTCCTCGACGTCCTGGCGCAGGGTGAAGCCGAGGGCCTTCATGAAGTCCGCGCGCGGGTCGCCGGAGACGTAGGCACCGAACTTCCCGTCGAAGTACGCGCCGACCACGGCGGTGCGGCCGTCGAACTCCTTGTTCGCGGCGAACTTCGCGTCCAGGTCGGCGATGACCTTCTCACCCTCCGGCACCTTGCCCAGGGCCTTCGCGACCAGCTCGACCTGCTGCCGCCACGACGTGCCGTACGGGATGACGTCCTTCGGCGCGCCGATGGTGGGCGCGATCTTGGACAGCGTCCCGTGCTTCTTCTCGTCGTTGTCCGACCGGGTGTTGAGGATGAGGTCGGGCTGGAGCGCGGCGACGGCCTCGTAGTCGATCTCGGTGGTGCCCAGCAGCGTCGGCGGCTGCTCGTAGCGCCCTTCGGCCCACGGCCCGACGCCCGTGCCGCCGAACGCCAGCCAGTCGCTCGCCCCGACCGGCCGCACGCCGAGCGCGAGGGCGGTCTCGGCGTCCGACCAGCCCAGCGCCACGACCCGCGTCGGCGGCTCGTCGATCGTCACGGGACCGAACCGGGTGTCGACCGTCACCCCGGACGAGGTCGGCTCGGCGCCATCGCCGCCTCCCCCGCAGGCGGCCAGGAGCATTGCCGACAGGACGACCACCAGACCACGCTTCATTAGGCAAGCCTAACCGTACTTATCGGCGGCCGATGCATCCGGCCCGACGACCACCCGTTTTGGGGGACGCCCGACCCCTCCGTTAGACTCCGCCACGGAGGATTCGCATAGTGGCCTAGTGCGCACGACTGGAAATCGTGTTGGGTTAACCCCCTCACGGGTTCAAATCCCGTATCCTCCGCAGTCCAGAGCCCCGGCACCGTCAGGTGACCGGGGCTCTGTGCGTGCGGCGCCGCGTCGATGCAACACCGGACCGCCCTGACGCGTCTTATCCAGTGATCGACTGATTACTGGGAGGACACGGACATGAGGATCGTCAACACGGCCGTCGCCGTCGCACTGGCCGGTTCGGGCCTGCTCGCCGGCGGCGCCGTGGCACTGGCCCAGCCCGCGGGCGAGGCCGACGCGAGCGCCGCGCCGAAGTACAGCGCCACGGCCTGGCACAACGTCAACGTCCGCATCTGCCCGTCGACGGCGTGCCTGCCGGCGGCGGGCGGTCAGATCCTCGAAGGCACGACGGTGGGGGTCTACTGCTGGGTGCACGGCCAGAAGGTCACGGACTACGGCTACACCAACGACGTCTGGTTGAACGTCGGCCGGCAGGACGGCGGCACCCAGTGGTCCAGCGCCATCTACTTCGTCGGGGACGAGTTCGCCAACCTGCCCAAGGAAGCGCACTGCACCGACGCGCCCAAGCCCCCGACCACCACACCGGTCCCCACCACCACCAGGCCCGCTCCCACCACCACGGGCATCCCCACCACTCCGCCCTGGCCGACGGTGACCACCACGGTCCGGCCGACCGTGACCACGTCGCCCCAGCCGACGGTGACCACCACGGCGCGGCCCACCGTGACCACGTCGCCCCAGCCGACCGTCACCACCACGGCCCGGCCCACGGTCACCACCACGTCCGGCCGGTAACCGGTCGGCGAGACGGGAACGGGCCCCTCGGACGTGGTGTCCGAGGGGCCCGTTCGCTGCCGCGGGAGCTATCCCCTGGGCAGGTGCTCCGCGATGTCCTCCAGCAGGAACACCCACTGGTCGACGTGGGCGTTGCCGGTGCTCGGGCGCAGCTTCACGACCTGCGGGTCGTGGTCGCTGGCCTGGTCGGCGAACTCCGCGTTGATGTGCACCACGTCGTAGCGGTACCGGGTGATGTTCGCGCTGATCAGGATGTGGTCGAGGGTCTGCGAGTTGCCCTCGAACACGTAGCTGTACCGCTCGGCCGCGGGCAGGGTGTCCATCAGGGCCACCACGTCGCCCTCGCCGGTCAGCGTGCCGACCGCCGGGGAGAACTGGTAGTCGTTGATGTCACCCGCGAGGACCACGTTGGCGCCCTTGTCGACCGCCTTGACCTGGTCCACGAAACCGCGCAGCAGCGCGGCCTGCTGAGCGCGCTGCACCTCCGAGCCGCGCACCGGCTCCTGGTAGCGGCCGTGCATGGCCTGGTCGCCGCCCTTGGAGTTGAAGTGGTTCGCGACCACGATCACCGTGCGACCGCGGAACTTGAACTCGCCGGCCAGCGGCTTGCGGCTGCTGTTCCACGCCGGTTCGGCGGGCGCGACGCGGCCCGGCGACACCGACAGCGCGGCGCGGCCGTGCTGCTTCACGACGGACACCGGCGTGGTGGCGTCGCCGCCGGGACGGTCCACGAAGGACACCCGGGCCGGGTTGAACAGGAACGCCACCCGGATGTTGCCGCCCGGCTCGCCGCCGTCGGCCTTGTTCACCGGGTCGATCTGGCGCCACTGGTAGCGGGGGCCGCCCGCGGCCGCGATGGCGTCGGTGAACTTGGCGAACGTCGCGTCCGCCGCCACCGTGCCGTCGTCGGTCGCGCCGTTGTTGTCCTGGATCTCCTCCAGCACCACGACGTCCGGGCTCTTCAGGTTGCCGACCACGGCCGCGGCGAGGCGGTCGAACTTGGCCTGGTCGTTGGTGGCGGCCAGGTTCTCCACGTTGTACGTGGCCACCGACAGCTCGGAGGCGCGCTGGGCGTTCGTGACCTCCGGCGTGATGCCGCCCGACACGTGCTCGCCGACGGTCTTGGTGGCCAGGGTGTAGCCGCCGAAGTTGGTGTACTCGACGTTGCCGACGGTCGCGCCGCGCCACACGTCGCCGACGTTGCTCGTCTGCGGCGCCGCGGCGCCCGGCTTGACCTTGATCCGGCCGCTGTTGGGCTGGTCGTAGCCGAGGTAGATCGTGCCGCCGCGGGCGGTCGGGTTCTGGGTCGGGTTGGTGGTGATCCACGTCTCGCCGAAGCTGTTCGTGGGTCCGACCACGCGGGCGTCGGCCACCTGGACGTACATGCCCTCGCGGGACTCGTAGTAGTCCTGGCCGTAGGTCGCCGGGTCGAGCGGGAGGGCCTCGATGCTGCCGCCGTTCGCGGTGGGCAGGTAGCCCGCCGGCGGGTTCAGGGTCTCCGGGGTCGGCAGGGCGTTGCCCTTGGACTTCACAGTGACCGTGGCGCCGGTGATCTCGGTGAGCGTCTGGTTGGAGTTGCTCGCCGCGTCACCGCCCGGCCGGTACTCGGCGACGGTGCCGGAGACCAGCACCTCGTCGCCGGGCTCGACGGTCGGGGCCAGGGCCGCGGTGTAGACGAACACGCCCTCGCTGGTGCGCGGGTCGGTGTCCGGCGCGGTGTCCTGGAGCCAGAAGCCGCGGTCGCCGGTGGCGCGCGTCGCGGTGACGACGCCGGGCACGCCGGTGACCTTCTGCCCCAGCAGCGGCGAGATGCGGGTCGTGCCCTGGATGTCGCGGACGCGCTTGTCGCCGGGCTCGGGCTCCGGGTCGGGGTCCGGGTTGCCGGGGCCCTGGCCCTTGGAGTTGACCGGGGTGGGCGCGCCGATGGTGAAGTCGGCGGCGTTGTTGTCGGTGTCGGTCAACGCGGGGCGGGCGGCCGAGGTGGCGTTGCCCGGGTTCGCGGTCGGCGTGGTCTCGCGGACCACGGTCGACGAGCCGTAGCCGACCAGGTCGCGCACGCGTGCGTCGGCGGCGCAGTCGGCGGCGGTCTTGCAGGTCAACGCGGAGGTCTCGGCGACCAGGGCGATCGTGCCGCCGGAGCCGCCCATGGCGATCGTGCCGGTGACGTCCGGTGCCGGCAGCTCCACCGTGCCGCCCGCGCCCTTGGACTGCGCGACCAGGAACCGCCCGCCCGCGGCGATCGAGCCGGTCAGCGGGGTGACCTGCCACTGGCTGGACGCGCTCGCGCTCGCCGGGAGGTACTGCACGCTCCAGCCGTCGACGGCGACCGGCGCGGCGCCCGCGTTGGCCAGCTCGACGAAGTCCTGGGTCAGCGTGGCACCGGAGTTGCCGCCACCGCCGTAGACCTCGGCGATCAGGGCGTCCTGGCTCGGGGCCGCGTGGATCGGCGCGGCGAGGGCGAACGTCACGGCCGAGGCGGCGGTGACCGCCAGTCCGACGCGGAGCGGGATAGGTCTCAACGGGTCCTCCGGTAGTTGGCGGGTGGGCGCATCCTCCCCGTAACGAGTGAACGGCGGAAGACACCGTCACTAACGGTTGACCATTACCCGATCTCGAACGTGTGTTCGAACGTAAGGTAGGGTCATGGCCGTGCCTGCCCGGTGGCCCTCCCAGCGCCGGCGCGGACGCGACACGCACAACAGGGGCGCCGGCCCGGACCTGACGAGGCCCGGATCGGCGCCCGTGCGCGTGGTCGGCCTGCCGTGCCGCCACCCTCGTCGCGGGCGGCACTAGTGGTCGACCGGGCCCGCGTACCGGTAGCGGTTCGGCTCGGTCGGGTGGGCCACCACCCGCACGACGTCCCCGACGCGCGGCACCGCGATCCGCGGCACGACGGCGACCACCTCGAACCCGCCCTCGATCTCGCCGCGCACCGCGAGTCGCACGACGGGGTGCAGGCGGATCGCGTTCCCGGTGTCGGTGATCCGGTCGATCCGCACCCGGATGCCGACCGTCGACCGGTAGAGCGGGTGCGTCATCGGGTCGTCGGGGTCGGCCCACGCGTGCCACTGCTCGAACCCCTCGGCCAGGTCCGACCGCCCGACGTGCTCGACCCGCAGCCAACCCCGCTCGACCATCGACGTGCTGAACCTCGCGACAAGCGACGCGGGTGCGACCAGGCCGAGGGCGATGATCACGTACACCATCGCCTCGCCGTACCACCGGTCGTCAGCGCTGCCCGTGATCCCGTTCCACAGGTAGTAGCCGACCGACGCCGACACCAGGACCACCCCACCCCGGACCGACAGCACGCGCAGGAACCGCCTCATCGCCACTCCCTTCCGACGTGCCGGAAGGAAACCGCGGGCGCCCGCCCTACCGATCACAGGTCGACCGGACCGGGCGTTCGGAGAGGGCGGACCAGGGGGCCGTGAAACGTCAGAGCCCCGGTTGCCGTGATCGGCAACCGGGGCTCTGAGCAGCGGTGGCGGTTTTTGAACCCACGGAGGCTTTCACCTCACACGCTTTCGAGGTCTGCGACCGACTGTCCGACCGTAACCGACAACGTACGTATCGGCTGCTCAAACGCCTACCGTCGACCCTTGCGGACGGCTGCGAATGACACCGAACAGGCGGGACTGAGACGACAACTGAGACGACAGGCGAGCTAGCCCAATCCCCTGCGATCCGACCTCAGCCGCCCTGGTCGGGACGGCAACGGCGTGCCGAGCGGGCACAGCGTCCCAAGCGTCCCAACCGAGGTCAACCATGGGACGCTTCGGAAGGGTGGGGCGCTCGGGCGGCGCAGCAGATGATCCGCGACGACGCCCGCGCCCGCTGGGCACGGCTGGCGGCCGTGGTGCGCCGTGCGGCGGTCACGGGCGCGGTCGTCGGGCCGGTCGCGGCGGTGCTGATCACCGTGAACGCGCTGCTGGAACGCCACGAGATGTGGACGTGGCTGGCCGAGGTCTACGGCGTGCTGGACGTCATCGGCACGGTCCTGCGCTGGCTGCTCACGGTGCTCGTGGTGGCGTTCCCGGTGGGTGTGCTGGTGGCGTCGGTGTTCGAGGGACGCGACAAGACCCCCGGCGCCGGTTTCCTCGTCCGCCCGGACCCCGACGACGCAGACTCGTGGATCGATGAGCGCATGATCACCGCCGCGCTCGCGCACCTCGGGATCGGGCCGTTGGGCAAGTTCTTCAAGGAGGGCGGTCAGCTCACCTACACCGTTCCGGCCCGTGTGGACGGTGACGGCACCTACGCGCAGATCAAGCTCCCGATGGGTGTCACCGCCGACATGGTCGCGGCGCAGCGCGGGAAGCTCGCCGCGAACCTCGGCAGGTCGTCGTTGGAGACCTGGCCGACCAAGGGCGACGAAGACGGCGTGCTGGACCTGTGGGTCGCGGACAAGGGCAAGCTCGCCGGTGGTGCGGGTGAGTGGCCGTTGCTGGCGGATGGGTCGTTGGACCTGTTCGAGGGTGTCCCGTTCGGACTGACGCAGCGCGGTGTGGTCATCAACGCCCCGCTGTTCGAGTCGAACTGGCTGATCGGCGGGCGGCCCGGTCAGGGCAAGTCGGCGGCGATGCGCACGCTGCTGCTGGGTGCGGCACTGGACATCACGGCGGAGTTGCAGGTGTTCGTGATGGGCGAGTCGCCGGACTTCGAGCCGTTCCGACCCCGCCTGTCCCGCTACGCCATGGGCATGGACGACACCGTGGCCGAGCAGGCGTTGCAGGCCCTGCGGGACGCGTTGGCGGAGATGGAGCGTCGCGGGAAGGTGCTGGGTGAGCAGCCCGGAAAGCCTCCCAAGACCTCCCGCAAGCTCGCGGACAAGCCCGGGCTCGGGCTGCACCTGCTCGTGCTGGCCATTGACGAGGTGCACGAACTGTTCCAGCACAAGACCTACGGCGCGGAGGCCGCAGACCTGGCCGTGCGGTTGATCTAGCGCGGCCGCAAGTACGGGATCGTGCTGGTGCTGGCCACCCAGTCGCCCACCAAGGAGTCCATCCCACGTGAGGTGACCCGCAACATCTCGTGCGGTGTAGCGTTCGCGGTGGCCGACCACGTGGCCAACGACGGTCTGCTGGGTGCGGGCAAGTACAAGGCCGGCATCCGCGCCACCGACCTGCGGATGAAGACCGACCGGGGAACCTGCGTCGCCGTCGGTGTCACTGACAACGTCTTCGAGCTGGTCAGGACGTTCTACGTGCCGTTCGAGGACGGCCGCGACGAAGTCGCCCCGGTCATCGCCCGCGCCATGACCCTGATCGAAGAGTCGGGCCGCACCGTCACCGACCGCACCACCGACACCGCGCCCGAGGTCGTCGACCACCTGGCCGACCTGGCCACTGTGATGGGCGAGGACAAGCGTGTCCGCACCGCCGTGCTGTTGCGGCGGCTGATCGAGCACAACCACGGCGAGTATGGCGACTGGACGTTCCAGGACCTCAAGGCCGCCTTGGACGACGCCGGAGTGCCCGTACGCAAGTCCGACGGCAATAGCGTCGTCCGCGCCGAGGACGTCACCACGGCCATCACCGAACGTGACGAACCGGCGGAGTTCGACGACATGGCCGACCCCGCCGCAACGGCAGGGATCTAGCCAGGGGACCGGCAGGGAGGCAGGGAAGTTTCCCTCCCCGCTTCCCTGCCCCCTCTTCCCAGACCTGACCAGCACAGACCACCTGCTAGGGAAGATCAACCGCGCGTTCCGCTGACCAGCGCGAACAGCCCGGAACGAGGGTCTTCGACCCGCTCATCCCCTTTCCTCCCTGGCGCAGCGCGGCACCCAGCACGGGTGACCGTGCCGACCTCCCACACCCACAGACAGTCACAGAGAGTCACCGGGAGATGACGTGTCCGACGACGACCTGATCCACCTCGAAGTCCGCCGTTCCTGGTGGGACGGCCACGCCGTCACCGCCTGCGGGCTCCGAGTCGACCGACCCGAAGGCTTCTGGACGTGGTTCACCGACCTCAAGTGGTGCCCCGTCTGCAAGACCGCTGACAAGGCACGCAAGCGGAAGTGACCACCGCGCAACGACTTAGGTGCCGCGCCGACGTGACCACACCGCACGGCGCGGCACCGACCCCCAACCACCCACAGGAGACAGTGATGGCCTTCCAGGACCAACTGTTGCGCCACGCCCTCGCCGCCGCCGCGATGGGGTTCCACGTCTTCCCGCTCCGTCCCGGAACCAAGATCCCCGCTCTGCACGGCGTGAAGTCCTGCCCCCGCAACGGTGTCTGCTCCGAAGGTCACGTCGGCTGGGAGCAGCGTGCCACCACCGACCCCGCCGTCATCGAACGCTGCTGGTCTACCGGGACGTTCAACGTCGGCATCGCCACCGGCCCGTCCGAGCTGCTCGTGGTCGATCTCGACACCCCGAAGTCGCCCGCCGTGCAGGACAAGGACGGCTGTAGTCGCAGGGAAATCGAGTGGGGCCGCGACGTGCTCACCGACCTCTGCGTCCGTGGTGGGCACTCGCTGTCCGAGTTGTTCGACACCCGTTCCGTCGCCACCCCGCGTGGCGGTGAACACCTCTACTACCGGGCACCGTCCGGCGCGCAGCTGCGCAACACCCAGGACGGTCTCGGACCGCTGATCGACACCCGCGCGGCCGGTGGCTACGTCGTCGCGCCCGGATCGATCACCCCGGACGGCGCTTACACGGTCACCGACGACCGGTCACCCGCCGATCCGCCGGGGTGGGTTGTCCGGGCACTCGCTCCCAAGCCGCGTACGGCCGTCTCAGCGCCCGTTGTACGGCGTTCTGAGCGGTTGCCCGCCTACGTGGACGCGGCGATCAGGGGCGAGTGCGACAGAGTCGCAGCAGCCCAACAGGGCGAGCACGGCAAGACCTTGTTCATCGCAGCCGTCGCGTTGGGCCGCCACGTCGGGGAGGGCAATCTCACTGCGACTACAGCAGAACACCACCTGCGCACTGCAGCGGCGCACATGATCAGCGACAAGTGCGACTGCACCGAAGCCAGGATCACCCGCACCATCAGCGACGGCCTCCGCGCCGGAGCCAGCACCCCACGACCTCACCGCCCCGGCAACCCCACCCCACCCGCCACGGATCGGACGTTCGGGACGCGGGGTGCGGCATGAGAGCGCGGTTCCTGTTGGGCACCCACATGCCCGTGTGGCTGCGGCGCACGTGCGTGCCGCTGTTCGTCTCCGACACCCGACTGCGTGAGTACAAGACCCTGCGGCGCGCGGTCGCACCGTGGGCACTGGACTCCGGTGGCTTCACCCAGCTGCAGAAGTACGGGGCGTGGACCGTGTCCGAAGACGAGTACGTGGACCGCGTGCGCCGCTACCGCGACCACATCGGCGGAATGCGCTGGGCCGCTCCACAGGACTGGATGTGCGAACCGATCGTCATCGCCGGAGGCCAGGTCGGACGCAACCGCTTCGCCGGTACAGGCCTGTCGGTGCGGGAGCACCAGCGCCGGACCGTGGACAACTTCTTCCTACTCCGCGAGATGGCCCCTGACCTGCCGTTCATTCCGGTGTTGCAGGGCTACACCCGAGACGAGTACCTGCACTGCGTCGATCTCTACCGGGCAGCGGACAGGCGGTTCGACCTCACCCGTCAACCCCTGGTCGGGCTGGGGTCGGTGTGCCGACGGCAGGCCACAGGGGAAGCGCACGACATCATCCGCGCCCTGCACGCCCGCGGCATCACCCGCCTGCACGGCTTCGGGGTGAAAAACCCTGGGTCTTCGCCTCTACGGAGACCTGCTCGTCTCCGCCGACTCGTTGGCTTGGTCCGACGACGCACGCCACAAGAACGACCGGATCCTGTGCGGCACCGTCCACCCGCGCGGTGGCAAGAACTGCGCCAACTGCCTGCCCTACGCCCTGCAATGGCGCACCCGCCTACTCCGCGACCAGCCCATCACCACACCGCCGCAGCTGCGGCCGGCCGATCATCTGGGAGCCGCAGCATGACCACCGAAACCGCAGGTGCGGCGCTGCTCGACGCGCTGCACGCGGCGTTGACCCGCTACGTCGTGCTGCCCACCCCGGAAGCCGCCGACGCCGTGGTGTTGTGGATCGCGGCCAGCCACGCCCAACCAGCCTGGGCGCACGCACCCCGGCTGGTGATCCGGGGACCGGAGAAGCGGTGCGGCAAGTCCCGCCTGCTCGACGTGGTCGAAGCGACGTGTCACGACCCGTTCATCACGGTCAACTCATCCCCGGCTGCGGTCTACCGGTCGATCAGCGACGACCCGCCGACCATGCTGGTGGACGAGGCGGACACGATCTTCGGTCCGAAAGCCGAAGGCAACGAAGACCTGCGCGGACTGCTCAACGCCGGACACCAGCGCAACCGGCCCGCCAAGCGCTACGACGCCGCCACCAACACCGTGGAATCCATCCCCACCTTCGCCATGGCCGCGCTCGCCGGCATCGGCGCGATGCCCGACACCATCGAAGACCGCGCCGTGGTCATCCGGATGCGCCGCCGCGCCCCCGGCGAACAGGCCGCGCCCTACCGGCACCGCCGCGACCGCCCCGCGCTGCGCCGGCTCGCCGAACACCTCGCACGCTGGCTGCGCAACGACCTTCACATCCTGGAGAACGCCGAACCCGCCATGCCCGTGGAAGACGGGCCGCCGACACCTGGGAACCCCTCATCGCCGTAGCCGACCACGCCGAGGGCACCTGGCCCACCCGTGCACGTGCCGCCGTACTCGCCCTCACCGCCGAAGCCAACGACGAGGGAGACGCCACCCCCGGCGTGCGACTGCTTACCGACTGCCGCGCCATCTTCACCGACGTCACCGCCCTGCCCACCGCCCAACTGCTCATTCGTCTCAACGCCGACCCGGAAGCGCCCTGGCGTACCCACGGACCGAGCGGACTCACCGCGCACAAGCTCGGCGCGATGCTTCGCGAATACAGCATCACCTCCGCCAACATCCGATTCCCCGACGGCACCCAAGCCAAGGGCTACCACCGCGACGCCTTCGCCGACGCCTGGTCGCGCTACTGCCCCGGAATCGACACCACCGAAGACCGGACCGACGACAAACCCGCACGACTCAGCGTCGTGACGCCCCTGCCCACGGAGTACGCCGGAGGTGCCGCGTGACCGGAAACGTGACCCCGCTCAACAACGCCGATGATCTCTTGTTGTCAATCAAGGACGCGGCGAAGCGACTCAACATCGGCCGCACGCTTATGTACGAACTCGTCAACTCCGGCCAGGTCGAATCGGTGCACATCGGCAAACTGCACCGCGTACCCGTGATCGCGTTGATCCGCTACGCCGAACGCCTCACCGCATAGCACACGAACAACCCGGAAGCCGCGTAGGGGGACGACGATGGGACGCAGGTCAAACGGAGAATCCACCATCTATCACGGCAGCGACGGTTACTGGCACGGCCGCGTCACGGTTGGCGTGAAGGACAACGGCAAACCTGACCGCCGCCACGTGCAGGCTAAGACGCGACCCGAAGTTGTAGACAAGGTCCGCAAGCTCGAACAGGAACGCGACGCGGGCAAGGTCCGTAAGACCGGCAAGGCGTGGACCGTGGAGAAGTGGCTCACCCACTGGCTGGAGAACATCGTGGCTCCACCCGCAATCTCTGAGAACGCGTTCAGCGCCTATGAAGTGGCGGTGCGGGTCCACCTCATCCCCGGTATCGGCAAACACCGGATTGACAAGCTCGAACCAGAGCACCTAGAAAAGCTGTACCGGAAGATGATGAACGAGGGCGCAAAGCCCGGAAGGGTCCACCAGGTGCACCGCACTATTCGCGCGGCACTGAACATCGCGGTACGCCGGACACACATCACTGAGAATCCGGTGATACTGGCTCGCGCTCCCAAGCTCGAAGAGTTGGAGGTCGAGCCATACACCGTGGACGAAGTGAAACGGCTGTTGGAGGCAGCGCAGGATAGGCGTAATAGCGCCCGCTGGGCAATCGCGCTCGCGCTCGGGTTGCGCCAGGGCGAAGCGCTGGGGCTGCGCTGGTCGGACGTCGATTTGGAGACCGGCGCGTTGAGCGTGCGCCGCAGTCGGTTGCGCCCGAAGTGGAAGCACGGGTGCACCGACCCTTGCGGGCGGAAGTTTAGTGGTCACTGCCCGGACCGGATCGCCACGCGCCCAGAGACGGCCGGGACGAAGTCCAAGGCGGGAACGCGTGGTATCGGGCTGCCTGATGAGCTGATGGCGCTGCTCACGCTGCACAAGACCATCCAGGACCGCGAGCGGAAGACAGCCGGACAGCTTTGGACCGAGAGCGGCTACGTGTTCATCACGCCGACCGGTGCCGCGCTCAACCCGCGTACGGACTGGACCGAGTGGAAGCGACTGGTGGACGTGGCGAAGGTACCTGACGGCCGATTGCATGATGCGCGCCATACTGCCGCGACGGTGCTGTTGCTGCTCGGGATTCCTGAGCGGACGGTGATGGGCATCATGGGCTGGTCCAATACCGCCATGGCCACTCGTTACCAGCATATAACGACAGCTATTAAGCGAGATGTTTCCGAACGCGTCGGAACACTTCTGTGGGGTCCTAGTTAGAGTGACCCGATGGCGAGAGGGGTGCAGTCGCACCCCTCTTCGCCGCCTCTAGTTCTTCCTCTGCTTCCCCGACGACCACGTCAATGCCACAACAACCGCAGCGTAGATCGAAATAATGGCAATCAATGCCCCGTCCGACATCACATCGACGCCGAACTTCATGATCACCCACTCGCCTACAGCCAAAGCCGACGCGCCTACAGCAAACTTGGCCGTCGAAAGAAGATTCTCGGTATGTTGTCCCGGAACATCAACGCTAGTTTCGAGCTCAGATCCGGAGTTACGGTACCGGACCTGTACGCGCGAACTGGAAGTCGGAGGAGCCTCGCGCACCTCTCCCTCCGCATCGGTTCCGAAATTGTTCGGCACCCGAATCGAGGAGGTGCACTCAAAAAGCCGGATTCTGGCCTCCGCAGACTTCGTCGGGGAGACGTAATCCTCGTCCACATCGACCTTGCGCTCAACTGAGCGCTCACCCGATTCGACATGATTTTGCACTATTATTCCCTTCGCTAAGTCATTCGCCAATCGCCTCCTTCGGCTTTAAGGGCATACAACTTTTATACACCCTCATAAAACCGAGGGATCTAAGGAATGCCGATGTAACTCGCGATTATCAACAGCGACTGTCGATGCATCGACAACTCCACAGGCTGGGGTAATCCCCCTGCCGCATGGCGATAAGAGCGCATACGCAAGCCGCATGGCTCCTAACGATGCAATCGACCACCGAGCGGTCATCCCATCAATTTCACTATTCCGCGCCCCGTAAAGGTCGGGGCACCAAGCTCCAGTCAGCTCGCTCCGACGAACGGAACGCATGCTTGACCAGCACAAGGGGAACACCGTGACTAGCGACAGGATCACCACAATGACGCTCAATGGATGCCACGAGGCCGATAAAGCGCCAGGCCTCTCCGTTGATGGGCGACTCGACATCCTCAACTCCCTCACTCATGACCCGCCGTGCGAGCCTGAGCCAGACGGTACTACACCCGATGCTCACGCGCTCCATAGAGGCATCACTCTGATGCGTGACGTATGTCATGTCGCTAGCGGATCGATGCCCCATGTGGCAACATGAGCATCGCGAAGGAGATCAGGGCAGGTGCCATAAGATCAACCTGTTGTTGATCAGCCCGATCGCAAGGTTGCTCCAGAAGGGAGGTGTAGATGGCAACCAGGACTCAACGCCACTCACTGGTCGATGAAGGCTCAGGCGATCAGCCACAGAGCATGATCCAGCGGATCACAGTAGGGATCATCCCAAAGGTATGGGACGAACTCCTCCAACTGATGACAAGCACACGGTTCAACCGCACAGACGTGGTGAACCGCGCCATCTCGATCTACTGGCTGATCGAGATGAACAAGCGCAGCGGCAAGGAGCTCATCTTCCGCGATCCGGAAACGGGGCGGGAGCAAGTGGTCGAGATCGTCTAACCAGCAGCATAGGACTGGGTGAGCTACCTCCTACAGGGGAGGGCGCAGCTGCGCGCAGGCACAGTGCCTAGCGTGGCAGCCCTCCTCTGGGAGGGACGAACCTCTGCCGTCACCAACGTCCAGCCGAGACGCCGCGCTCTGCGGCATGTGCAGGAGCACAACCGATGCCCCCGCCTGGAATCTCTCAACTGAGCCTAGAACTGAGACGAAACGTCAGAGGGCCGGGCACTCGATCGAGTGCCCGGCCCTCTGGCCTGCGGTGGCGGTGGGATTTGAACCCACGGAGGCGTTGAACACACACG
>NZ_JAJHUO010000021.1:186617-214173 GCF_020859565.1 Saccharothrix luteola
TACCCCCCCCCCCCGACCACGCCCCCAACCCGCCGGGGGCCGGGCCCCGCCCGGGGGGCCCCGGCCCTCTGGCCTGCGGTGGCGGTGGGATTTGAACCCACGGAGGCTTTCACCTCACACGCTTTCGAGGCGTGCTCCTTCGGCCGCTCGGACACGCCACCGCCGAGAACAATACAAGACCGGCGGGCGTCGACCCAACAGGGGGTGGTCGAACGGATCTGGGCTGGTCACAGGTCCGCGAAGAACGACTCCATCAGGGCGGCGCAGCGCTCGGCCAGGACGCCGCCGACGACTTCCGGGCGGTGGTTGAGGCGGCGGTCGCGCACCACGTCCCACAGGGAGCCGACGGCGCCGGTCCGGGGTTCCCAGCAGCCGAAGACCACCCGGTCCACGCGGGCCAGGACCAGTGCGCCCGCGCACATCGTGCACGGCTCCACGGTCACGGCCAGGGTGCAGCCGGTGAGGCGCCAGCCGTCGCCGTAGGCCGCGGCGGCGGCGCGGAGGGCCAGGACCTCGGCGTGCGCGGTCGGGTCGCCCAGGGCTTCGCGGGCGTTGCAGGCACGTGCCAGTTCGGCGCCGTCCGGCCCGTAGACGACCGCGCCGATCGGGATGTCGCCGGTCCCGGGCGCCTCGGCGGCGACCTCCAGGGCGGCTTCGACCATCGCCTCGTCGGACGCCTGGCTGATCACGCGATCACGCCTGGAGGCTGTCCAGCAGCTTGGTGAACTCGTCGCCGAACCCGCAGCGCTGCGCGACCATCTGCAGCTGCTCGTCCGGGTACAGGTCGACCTCGTCGACGATCACCTGCATCTCGTGCTCCGGCATGCCGAGGTCGGCGAGCACGGCGAGGTCGCCCTCGGGCCAGAGCTCGTCGTCCTCCTCGTCCGGCGGGTCGACCCGGAGCAGGTCGAGGACGTCGGCGGCGATGTCGTAGTCGAGCGCGGCCGCGGCGTCGGACAGCAGGAGAGAGACCCCACCCGGCACCGGGCGCAGGACGATGAAGAACTCGTCGTCCACCGCCAGCAGCCCGAAGACGGCACCCGTCGAGCGCAGTTGGCGCAGTTCCGTGATCGCCGCGTCGAGTTCGGACAGCGCGGAGCTGTCCATCTTGCTGCACCGCCAGCGGCCGTCTTCACGGACGACCGCGACAGCGAAGCCGTTGACCGGCTCCTGGTGTGCCATGTGCACACCGTAGGGCCACACCTCGGCACCCGGTAGCACGGGGGCCTCGGCCGCGGGCACGGGGGGCCGAGCGATGCCACTATCGAGGGATGAGCACAACTCTGCCGAACGCCAGGCCCACCGCCCCCGAGCCCCGGTTCACCGGGCTGGTGGAAGCGGCCCGAGCCCTCCAGCCCAGGACAGTGGCGTTGCGACGGCAGGTGCACCGGCACCCGGAGCAGGGGTTGGACCTGCCCGCGACCCAGGCCGCGATCCAGCACTCGCTGTCCGGCCTGCCGCTCGAGGTGACCACCGGCAGGTCCAGCAGCTCGGTCACCGCGGTGCTGCGCGGCGGCAAGCCGGGACCGACCGTCCTGCTGCGCGGCGACATGGACGCGCTGCCGTTGCAGGAGGAGACGGGCCTGGCGTACGCCTCGGAGATCGACGGCTCCATGCACGCCTGCGGCCACGACACGCACGTCGCCATGCTCGCCTCCGCCGCACGCCTGCTCTCCTCACGCCGCGAGGCGCTGGCCGGTCAGGTCGTGTTCATGTTCCAGCCAGGCGAGGAGGGCCAGCACGGCGCGCGGCACATGCTCGACGAGGGCGTGCTCGACGCCGCGGGCACACCGGTGGAGAAAGCGTTCGCCCTGCACATCACCTCCACGCTCCAGTCGGGCGTCGTCGTCAGCCGCCCCGGGCCGACGATGGCCTCGGCGGACACCTTCCACATCACGGTCAAGGGCCGCGGCGGGCACGGCGGCATGCCGCACGACGCGATCGACCCGGTGCCGCCCGCCGCCGCCATGGTGGGCGCGCTGCAGACGATGGTCGCCAGGCGGGTCAGCGTGCACCACCCGGCCGTGGTCACCATCGGCCACATCACCGCGGGCACGACGACCAACATCATCCCGGAGACCGCCCTGGTCGAGGGCACCATCCGGACGCTCTCGGAGGACACCAGGGCGCTGGTGCACCGCGAGCTCCAGCAAGTCGTCACGCACGTGGCCGCCGCGCACGGCTGCACGGCCGAGGTCGAGATCGTCCCCGGCTACCCGGTCACGGTGAACGACGACGCGGTCGGCCCGCACGTCATCGACATCACCACGGCGGCCCTCGGCTCGCGCTGGGCCTCCTACATGGACGACCCGCTGATGGGCGCCGAGGACTTCTCGTACGTGCTGCAACGGGTGCCGGGCGCGATCGCCTTCCTGGGCGCCTGCCCGCGCGGGGTCGAGCTGGACCGGGCGGAGCCGAACCACTCGAACCGGGTGCTCTTCGACGAAGCGGCCATGGAGCACGGAGTCGTCGTCTACACCGCGTTCGCGCTGGACGCCCTGCGGTAAGGAACCCCAAGGCCGGGCGGTCGGCGGGAGGAAGTCCTGCGGGAGGCCGAAGCCGGGTGTGCGGCGGGGTCGGGGCTGTGGTGTTCACGGCCTCGACCTTGCCGTCGGGCGCGGGGTGGTGCGAGGGGCGATCGCCGATCTGTGGACAACTCCTGTCCTGTGGACAAATAGGGGTTGCCCGTCCGCGCCGGCAGGATGAGCGCCGTGCGAAGCGTCTGCGTGGTCGGGCTCGGGTTGATCGGTGGTTCGGTGTTGCGCGCGGCAGCCGCCGCGGGGTGCGTGACCTGGGGCGCGACCGCTTCGACAGCCGACGCGGAGGCGGCCCGGCAGGACGGCTACGACGTGGTCGACCTCGCCGGCGCACTCGACCGCGCGCGTCTGCACGACGCGCTCGTCGTCGTGGCGGTTCCGCTGCCGGCTGTGGAAGAAGTGCTCCGCGCCCTTCCCGAGGGCGTCCGGCTCACCGACGTGGTCAGCGTCAAGGGCCCGGTCGCCGACCTGGTCCGCCGGGTCGCGCCGCACGCCCGGTACGTCGGCGGCCATCCCATGGCAGGCACCTCCTCCTCCGGCTGGTCCGCGGGCCGCGCCGACCTCTTCCACGACGCCGCCTGGGTCGTCACCGCCGAGGACGACACCGACCCGGACGTCCTCACCGACGTCATGGAGCTGGCCTTCGCGGCGGAAGCGCACGTCGTGCCCACCACCGCCCTGGAGCACGACGCCGCGGTGGCCCGCATCTCCCACCTGCCCCACCTGCTCGCCGCCGTGCTGGCCAGCGTCGGCGCGGACGGCGGGCCGCTCGCGCTCTCCCTGGCCGCGGGCTCGTTCGGCGACGGCACGCGCGTCGCGGGCAGCCGACCCGAACTCGTCCGCGCCATGTGCGAGGGCAACCGCGGCGCGCTGCTCGACGCCGTGGACGACGCGCTGGGCCGGCTCGGCGCGGCCCGCGGCTCGCTCGCCTCGACCGGCGGCCTGGCCAAGACCATCGACGCCGGTCACGCCGCACGCGTGGCGTTGCAGAACCAGACCACGCGCACCGACCTGACCATCGACCTCACCGCGCCCGACGCCCTGCGCGACCTGCGCGACCTGGGGTCACGAGGAGGCCGGGTCGTTGCGCTGAACGGCACAACCGCGCTCGCACGCACCCCATAAGGTGCACCGGTGGAGCGTCGCAGGCTCATCGCCGTCCTAGGGGGTCTCGCGCTCCTCGGCGGCGCGGTGGTGGTGCTGCGCAACGAATCCGCTCCCCCTCCCCCACAGGCCTTCGAACGGTTCCTGGACGAGGCGGTCGAGTACGTCCCCGACACCCAACGCCTCGCCACGCCCACCGACCTGGTGCTGACCGCGTTGGACCGCACGAGCCTGCGCGCCGGCTGGACGGCCACCGACGGCATCGGCCACGGCGGCTTCGAGGTGCGCTGGAACGGCCGGACCCGCCTGGTCCGCGGCACCGAGACCGAGCTGACCGACCTCGACGCCAACGCCGACGTCACCGTCGAGGTGCGCGCGCTGGACGCGATGGGCAACCGCTCCGCCCCCGCCACCGCGAAGGCCGTGCCGAGGCTCGCGCACGACGACACGTGGCTCGACGGCCTGATGACGCCCCTCGACCTGTTCGACGGCCCGGAAGCGCTCAACCCGCGCCGGTGGCGGGTCTTCGACCGCGGCAACACCGACTGCCTGTGCCTCCGCCCGCTCAACGGCAAGCGGCTGGAGATCGACTGCGACCGCGTCGACCTCCAGTCCAACGTGCCGCTGCGGTTCGGCACGCCCGCGGCGGACGGCGCGGTGGCCAGGGTCTCGCTCACCACCGACGGCCCGATCGGCTACCGGCCGGACCACAGCGCGGTGCTGATCGCCCTGCTGCCCGAGCCGGTGCACGACCTCGGCCACCTGGACGAACCGTTCCCGCCGGGCGCCCTGGTCCTGCGCATCACGCCGTTCGGCGCGCAGTTCGACCTGGGTCACGACGGGCCGCCCGGCGAAACGTTCGGCACGTACCCGCCGCCGACGTCGGGCGTCCGCCACCGCTGGGAGCTGCGCGTGCTGGCGGGTTCCGTCGTGGCGTTGCGCGACGGGGTCGAGGTGGCGTCCGCGCCCGTCCAGCTGCCGTGGACGTCCGCCCGGGTGCGCCTGGCGTTCCGGCAGGCGCAGGGCACCCACCTGGACACCTTCGGCATCGGTGGCGTGCCTGGCACCCCCGCGCCGGGGTCCGTGGCGCCGCTCGGCCCGAACGCCAAGGACGACAGCGGGGTGTCGATGGGCAACGTGGCCAACTCCCAGCTGGCCGGCGCGTCCTCGGTGCGCGTGGTCGCGTCCGTGGTGTCCGAACGCACCGCGCCGATCACCGTGGAGTTCGGCACGCGGTCCGCGCCCGCGGTGTTCATGCCTCCGGACCTCGGCCTCGACCCGTCCCGCCCGTCCGTCGTCTACGCCGACTTCCCGCTGCCGTCGCCGGACTCGAACCCGAAGGTCGGGCTGCGCTCCGACGGCGGTCTCACCGCCTACCACGCGCACCTCGTCATCGCCGACGGTCAGGACGCGCGCCACCCGCCGCCCCGGCTCGTCAGCCGCCCGCTGCCCGACCCGCTGGTGCCCCCACCCGCGGTTTCGGTGGTGCACGAGTCCGTGAACGACTCGTCGTTCCACCTCTTCCCGCACGAGGGCAAGGTGCGGCTGACCGTCGAGCTCGCCGACACCCGGGCGCGCGAGGTCGCCGCCGTCAAGGGCGTGGAGGTCGACCTGGACGGCGAGCGGATCGCCGTCCTGCCGACGAACGGCTCGGCCGGCGGGCGGCACGAGTTCCTGATCGAGCTCGCCGGGCTGGCCGGCGGTCGGCACGAGCTGGACGTGCGGGTACTCCCGGTGGACGAACGGCGGGGCGTGCAGTCGTACGAGCAGACGTTCGAGATCCGGCCGCTCTAGGCCCATCTTGGTATCGGGTGCGCAACGACCCGGTGACGGCGGTCACCACGCGACCTAGCTTGACTCAATGGAACGTCGTCGGATCGCCCTCGTCACCGCCGGTGTGGTGCTGTTCGCCGGGGTGATCACGGTGTTGCGGACCGAGGGCGTCGGCGAACCCGTCGCCGGGACGAGCGCGTCCGCGCCGCCGCCCACGTCGCTGGAGCCGTACGCCGCCGAGGGCGTGCTGGCGCCGACGGCCGGTCCGCCGCCGGAGTCGCCCCGCGAGGTGCGCGTGACCTCCGGGCCTCGTCGGTTGCAGCTGCGGTGGGACGGTGACGCGCCCGGTTACGAGGTGCGGTGGGGCGAGGTCGGCCGACTCGACCGCACCAGGCTGATCACAGAGCGCGTGACCCAGCTCGACGGGCTCGAGGACGAGCGGATGTACGAGGTCGCGGTGTCCGCCGTGGACGCGTTCGGGCAGCGCTCCTCGCCCGCGAGGTCCACCGGGACGCCGCACGCGAGCCCGGCGGGCGACTACGCCTTGGAGGACCGGTTCGACCAGCCGGACGCGCCCGACCCGACCCGGTGGCGGCTGGCGTCGCGCGGCAACTGCGCGCGCGCCACACCCGGTCAACACGACGACGGGCGGCGGCTGGTGCTCGGCAACAACTGCGCGGCGGCTCCGGCGACGCTCCGGTCGCGCACGCCGTTCGTGCTGCGGGACGCCGACGAGCTCGGCCGGTTCGTGGTGGAGACCGACGCGCCCGGCGGTGACGGCGAGCTGGTGCTCGACCTCGTGCCGGGGCCGGTGTCGCTGGTCAGCGGTGACGCGCTGCCGCCGGACGCGGTGCGGCTGCGGGTGGCGACGAGCGCCGGCACGACGTCCGTGCAGGTGCTCGTGCCCGCCGGGACGCCGACCGAGGCGGTGCGGGCGGTGCCCGCGTTGGAGACCGGGCTCAGCCACCGGTGGGAGCTGGTGCTGCGGCGTGACGGCGCGCGGGTGCTGCTCGACGGTGACCTGGTCGCGACCAGCCCGGCGGTGCCCGCGTGGCGCGAGGCGACGGCGCTGGTGTCCGTGGCGGGGCCGACCGGGCAGCGCGCGGCGATCAGCCTGATCGCGTTCGACGCGGCCGAGGCCACCGCGCCGCCGTGGGTGCCGGGGCCCGACGTCGAGGTGGCGGTGGCGGCCGAGGCGGCGGTGGTGGAGTCGCGGGCGTTGCCCGGGGTGACGGGCGGGCAGCTGCGGATGGCGTTGCTGCACACCGACGCGTCGCCGCAAGCGCCGTCGTTCAGCGTGTCGGCGGGCGGGGTGGTGGTGCCGGCGCGGCCCGCGGCGGCCGGTGCGCCGTGGCGGGCCGGTGTGGCGTACCCGCTGGTGGCGGACCTGCCGGCGGAGGCGTTGCGGGTCGGGTCGTCGGGGAAGCTCGCGGTCACGCTGGTGACCGGGCTGCGGGTGCAGGCGACGCACGTGGACCTGGAGCTGAGCGGGTCGTCCTCGGGCACGCCGCCGAGCACGGCGAAGGCGCCGGTGATCGCGCGGGTGCCGGAGCTGCCGCGGGTCAACGGCACGGTGCTCGACGCGAGCGGCCAGACCGTGCCGGAGGGCGCGGCGGTGCAGCCCGGGCGGATGGTGTTCGACCTCGTGCTGGAGGGGCGGACCGGCGTGCTGCTGGCGGGGCTGGCCGGGTTCAGCGTGCGGGTGGACGACGACCGGGTGGCCGTCGTGCCGACCGCGTCCGGCGGGCCCGGCATCGCCGGGCGGTACCGGTTCGCGCTGAACACCAGCGGCATGTCGTCCGGGCCGCACCTGATCGAGGTCCGGCTGTTCGGCACGTCCGGTGAGACCCGTCCCACCTCGGCTTACATCCCGTTCTTCGTCGGCCGGTGAGAGGATGGGGCGCATGTCGCGCCCCCTCATCCTCGACGCCGCCCGCACCCCGTTCGGCCGCTACCGCGGTGGGCTGTCCGGCGTGCGCGTGGACGACTTGGCCGCGCTGCCGATCGTGGAGCTGCTGAGGCGGCACCCCTCGTTGGACCCCGCGTCGATCGACGACGTGCTGCTGGGCAACACCAACGGCGCGGGCGAGGAGAACCGGAACGTCGGGCGGATGGCGGCGTTGCTGGCGGGGTTGCCGACCTCGGTGCCGGGGGTGGCGATCAACCGGCTCTGTGCGTCGGGCGGTGAGGCGATCGTGCAGGCGGCGCGGGCGTTGGCGCTCGGTGACGCGTCGCTGCTCGTCGCCGGTGGCGTGGAGGGGATGACGCGGGCGCCGTTCGTCGTGCCGCGGCCGGACAAGCCGTTCGCCGACCGGTTGGAGTCGGTGTCGACGGCGCTCGGGTGGCGGCTGGTGAACCCGCGGATGAAGGCCGAGTGGACCGTGCCGCTGGGGCGTGCGGCGGAGGACGTCGCGGTGTCGTTGGGCATCACGCGGGAGCAGATGGACCTGTTCGCGCTGCGGTCGCACCGGCGGGCGTCGGCGGCTTGGGACGCCGGGGTGCACGACGGGTTCGCGTTCCCCGTGCAGCTGCGGGACGGGGCGCCCGTGCGGCGGGACGAGTCCGTGCGGCCGGAGACGTCGGCGGACAAGCTGGGGAAGCTGAAGTCGGCGTTCTCGGAGAGCGGGCCGGTGACGGCGGGCAACTCCTCGCCGTTGAACGACGGCGCGGCGGCGGTGCTGATGGGGTCGGAGGAGGTGGCGACCTCGTTGGGGATCACGCCGCTGGGTGAGTTCCTCGGCTCGGCCGTGACCGCGGAGGACCCGCAGCGGTTCACCCTGGCGCCGGTGTCGGCGATCCGGAAGCTGCTGGGGCGGTTGAAGATCGAGTCGTCGCAGGTCGACCTGTGGGAGATCAACGAGGCGTTCGCGGCGATGGCGCTGTCGGTGCTGCACCACCTGCCGGAGGTCGAGCGGGAGAAGGTCAACGTGCACGGCGGTGCGATCGCGTACGGCCACCCGCTGGGTGCCTCGTTCCCGCGCGTGGTCGTGGACCTGTGCCGGCACCTGCGGGCACGCGGCGGCGGCCTGGGCGTGGCGGCGGCGTGCGTGGGCGTCGGCCAGGGCATGGCGATCGCGGTCCGGGTGTGAAGATCGCCTGATCGAGCGACAGCGCCGCCGTCGACGGCTTGCTAAGCTTGGCCACAGCCGAGGTCGCTCGACCGAGGAAGTGAGCCCTGGTAGGCCCGTCGGACGGCGGGAGCCAGGGCTTCGCGCTTTTCACCGCACTTGTTCGCGTCGGGTGACGACACCGATGTCGACCACCGCTTCCACGAGCGGTGCGACGCGCTTGCGCCACTCGCCCCCGGCACCGTGGCACCAGGCGATCGCATCGGGCACCCACAACGCCGGGTCGCCGTGCGAGCCCAGGTGCTCGTACAAGATCGAGTCGTCCGGCACCCCGCACTCCCGCAGCGAACGGGTGATGACGCGGCGGTCGACGCGGTCCTCCACCGGACCACGCCCGTCGAGCACCAGTCGCGTGACGCGTTCTTCGACCAGGTCGACCACCAACCTCGCCAGGCACCTCTGCCGGACGGCCTCCGACGGCCCCCGGCCCAGGTAGATGCGGCTGCGGAAACCGGCGTCGACCAACCGCCCGATGACGTCCTTGCGGACGGTGTCGCTCTCGCTCTTGAAGTGCAGCCTGCGCTCGCCGGCCACGCGGAGCCGTCGCATCAGCGTCCGGACCCCCGGGAGCTGGCGCGTCTCCACGAACGCGGCGACGAGCAGGTAGCTGGATCGACGGGACTCGTCGACGAAGACGTGGGTGTGCACCCAACAATCGTTGCGCGCTCGCACGAAGCGCAAACGATTGCTCGCCCGATCTGATGATCGAACGCCCGGCTGGGGCGGTGCCCCGGCCTCGCTCAGATCCGGTAGGCGATGCGGGGGTAGTCGACGACGAGGCCGGTCCGGTCGACGGTGATGTCCTGTTCGAACTCGCCGTGGGTGAAGGAGACGACCGCCCGGTCCTCGCCGATCGAGACCGTGCGGTAGCGCTGGTGGACCAGTTGGACCGACAGGTCGGGCAGGGTCACGTAGACGACCGGGATCTCGTGCTCGCCCTCCTCCAGCTGGAGGTTGAGGCGGCGGATCGGGATGGCGTTGAACAGGACCGCGAACTGCACGTCCACGTCCACCGCGCCGTCGAAGTCCGCCCGCTCCGCGCCCTGGCCGGAGTCGACCAGCCAGACGCCCTCCGGCGAGCGGCTCACGGAGATCTGCCGCTCCTCCGACACCGTCGCCGTCCGCAGCAGCAGCCGCTTCACGGCGCCGGTCTCGCCGACCGACACCTCGAACGACCCGCTGAACTGCTCGGCCGGACCGGCGGTGACCAACCTGCCCGAGGCGCGGAGCTTGCGCTCCGAGAGCAGGAACCGGACCTGCTCCAGCCTGGGCACGTCGTAGCCCTGCCAGGTGACCATCTGCGCGGCTGCGGAACGGGTGCTCTCCCCGGACGGGTTCGCCCGCTCAGCCGTGTTGAACGAGTTCACTCTCCACCCGGAAGGACGTCCTTGGCCTGCTCGGCCGCCGATGTGACCTGCTCGTCGAAGTTCATCGTGCTCCTTCGCACTCCTGACGCAGGCTACCTGAATCGACGCCACGCCCCCAGCGGCAACCGCCCCCGGACGCCGGAACGGCCCCCTGGGAGTCCCAGAGGGCCGTTCCGAGCGATCAGGATCAGGCAGTGCGCTTGCGACGCAGGAACAGCAGCGCCCCGGCGCCCGCGCCCAGCAGGCCGATGCCGATCAGCAGCGGCACGAAGATGGACGCACCGGTGTCGGCCAGGTCGTCGTCACTGCCGCCGCCGGCCGGGACCGTGGTGCTGGTGACCGGCGCCTCGGTCGTGGTGGTGGTCGTCGGCGCGGTGGTGGTGGTCGCCTCGGTCGTCGTGGTCACGACGGTGCCCTCGACCCACTTCGCCTTCGCCTTCGCCTTGACCGGGAAGACCTCGGACTTGGCGATGATCAGCGACTGCGTCTTCTGGTTGCGGTCGCTCGACACGAACAGCCGGCCGCTGCGCAGCTTGGCGCTGGCCGTGACGGTGAACTCGACCTCGCCGGGCTCGACGCCCTCGTCGACCTTCACCCACACCTCGGCGACGTTCGACGCCGCCGCGACGCCGATGGCGTCCGGGTCCGCGATGGGCAGCGGGTTGCCGTCGGCGTCGACGACGGTGACGCCCTCGGGCAGGTCGGCGGTCAGCACGGCCTCGGTCGCCGTCGTGGAGACGACGAACGGGCCGATCTTCTCGCCCGCCTTGCCGGTCAGCTCGCCCGGCTCGATGGACAGGGTCGGCTTGGGCTCGGCCAGGTCCACGGCCTTGGTGGTGAGGTACTCGTAGACCTTGTAGACGAGTCCGTCCACAGTGCCGCCGTGGACGTCCTCGTTCTCCGTGGTGGAGTCGTCCTCACGCAGGTCCACGCCGTCGCTGAAGTGCCACACGGCCGCCTGGGTCGCGGCGATCAGGATGCTGCGCTTGTTCTTCGGGTCCAGCCCGTACAGCTCGTAGGCGTCCTCCACCTCGAGCGCCGGGTAGCTGTTCTGCAGCACCCAGTTGATCTTGGCGGCGTTCTCCTTGAACTTGGTGTCCGGGTTGGGGTGCTCGCCCCACGGCACCTCGACCAGCGGCTTGCCGTCCTGCAGCGGGGTCGGCAGCTCGACGCAGTACGCCTTGGCGGTCTGCGAGTCGTTGCCCTCCTGCAGGCGCAGGCCGAGGAGGCTGGCGTTGAACGCCTGGATGCCCGGCTTGTCCTTGTCGTTGTCCAGGACCTGGCCGTCACGCTCCAGGTAGACGCCCATGCCGGACTCGTTCGCGCCGTCGTAGGGCTCGACCTTCGGCTTGTCGGCGGCCGCGGGGAGGGCCGACATCAGCACGAGGCCGGCGCCGAGGATCGCAGCGCCGAAGCGCTTCACAGTCGACCGGGATGCCATTTGTCTCCTTGAGGCTCGCGAGGGTAGCCCGTTGGTGTGGTTCAAGGCGGCGGTCCGTGTCGTCCGGGGAGCAACTTGGCAGAGCGCTCCGACACCGAAACGACAGGAATGAGCCGAACAGTAGCCGATCGCCTTCGTCCGCTCGAGGATGGGTGACACCGGCCGTAGGACCGCCTACCAGCAGCGGAGATCGAGGTCGTCCATCCACAGTGGATGATCCACCGTAATCGACGGACCGTCGACCGTCGATCACCGGGGGCCTGTTTCGACGGACCGCGAACCGGGCGCGGAACCCCGAAGCCGCGCGTTCCCGCAGCTCAGACGGTCCACAGTGGATTGCACGTAATAGCCGCCGACCCGGTTTCGACGCCACACCGTTGCCAAACGGTGATCTAGGCCACCAGGGCGGACGGCGTGACCGGCCGGATGTCGCCGACCCGCAACGACGTGCCCGGCAGGCACAGGTCGCGCGCCGTCGGCGGCCGGCCGCTCAGCATCCACTTCACCAGCGACGCCAGCTGGTAGGAGATCAGCGGCGGCACGGCGTCGCCCAGGTGCCGGTAGGCGTTGCCGATCACCGACACGTCGAACCGGAACCGGCGCGGGAAGCCCTGGAGCAGCGCCATCTCCCGCACCGTGCACAACCGGTGCTGCTCGGGGTGCGCGTACCGCCCGTTGCCGACGTGCCCGCACTCCCGCTTGATCGTGCGCGCCGGTTCGTCCCACCACAGCCGGCCGTAGACGTCCGGGTGCGAACCCCACTTGCCCTCTTCGATGATCTTGCGCTGGGCCGGGTTCAGCAGCTGCTCCGCGGGCGAGCCGACCAGGTCTCCCCACGACCCGCCGTCGGCCGGGATGGCCCGCATCCGGTCGAGCGACCGGTCGCGGCGGAACGACGGCGACACGTGCATCCCGTCCTCGGGGTGCGCCTCGCCCGCCTCCACCGGCGGCAGCTTGCCGATCGCCCGCCGCACGGTCACCGCACCGGGCCGGACCTCCCAGCCCTGCCACAGGTCCTCCAGCGTGCGCAGCGGCACGCCGGCGTCCACCGCCACCACCATCGCCCGCTCGCGCAGCTGCGGCAGCCCGAAGCGCGACAGCATGTGCGTGCTCGCGTCCACTTCGTACCCGAGCTCCAGCAGCTGCTCGGCCAACCCGTCCAGGTGGTGCCGCTGCTTGCCCTTCACCAGCTCGCGCGCGTTCTCCAGCACCAGAACCCGCGGCCGGAACTCGGCCACGTACGCCGCGACCCGGCCCACCAGCGAGTTGCGCGGGTCGTCACGCAGGTGGTTGGCCGGCGCGATCCGGGTGAAGCCCGAGCACGGCGGGCACGCCACCAGCACGTCCAGCTCGCCCCGCGCGAGGTTCCACACCTGCCGCAGCACGGCCGGGTCGAGCCGGCCCAGGTCGACCTGCAGCGGGTCGACGCCGATGTTGTCCCGGTAGATCCCGTTGCAGCGCAACGAGCCCAGCCGGGACGACGGCTTGCCGATCTGCGCGTCGGCCGCGCCGACGATGGTGAAGTCCCGGTGCGCTTGGAAGCCGAGGCTCATGCCACCGGCGCCGGAGAACAGGTCGACGACTTTGAAGGTGGGTCCGCGCACCGCGTGATCGTACGGTGGGGACACCACCCTCAGGCGAGTGATCCCGCCGGTACCGATCCCGATGATCGCGTACGTTGCGCGCCATGGAGCTCCCACCTGCGTGGCAACGGCCGGACCCGTTGCGTGGACTGGAGGACATGCCCTGGTCGGTGCTCGCCCACGGGGCGGGCGTGGACGACCTGATGCGCCGCGTGGTGCACGGTGAGCGCGTGACGCGCGAGGCCGCCTGCCAGGCACTCGCCGACCGGCTGCTCGTCGACGACACGGTGTCCGAGGCGAGCGTGTGGGCCGTGCCCTTCCTGGTCGAGATGGGCGCGAGCTACCGGGTGCCCGCGGACAGCCGCGATCGGGTGATTTTCCTGCTGGCCGCGATGGCGTTGGCGAGCGCGGGTTTCACCGACGACGGCAAGCGCACGCGCCGCCGCTGGAACGCGCTCGGGCGCGAGCTGCCCCGTCGGCCACCGGACTGGATCACGCAGACGCGGTACGAGGTGGCCAAGGGCGCGCCGAAGGTGTTCGAGGCGCTGGCGGGCGCGGAGGTGGCCTGCTCCATGGCGCTGGCGATCGCGGTGCCCGAGGCCGTGCCGCGGCACGTGGTGGCCGTGGCCGAGGCCCTGTCCTCCGCCGACCGCTCGCCGCGGCTGCTCGCGCTGGCGGCCCGGGTCGCGCTGCACCTCGTGAGCGACACGCCGATCACGCCGACGCTGCTGCGCGGCACCGCGCAGTGCAACCAGGACCTGCTGCGCGCCTTCCGGGACAAGGCCTACCCGGCCAACCAGCCGCCGCACGTGACCTTGCAGCTGATGGGCTACCGGTACGCCTTCCTCGCCGCGTACGAGCACACGCCCCACGGCGAGCACCGTCCGGACGACGGCGAGGAAGGCCCGACGATCACGCGGTGACGGCGGTCGGCTCCACGACCGCGGCGGCCTCGGCCTCGACGTCGGCGACCGGCACCGCCGGCTCCAGCGGGCCGAGACCCGTGCCCCACTCCTGGTCGGCCAGGGCGAACGCGGCCACGGTCAGCGCCACCACCGGACGGGCCGGCGGCAGCTGGTCGGCGTAGAAGTCCAGCTCCAGCCGCGCGCCGAGCGGTGACGGGCGCAGGCGCAGCACGCCGTGCGGCGTCTCCTCGGGGTGCGCGAACCGGCACGACCACTCGGTGAACACGATCGCGCGTTCCACCACCTCGGTCGGGTGAACCGCGCGGACGTTCGCGCCGACCGAGCCGTGCCGGTAGTCGTCCGCGGCGGAGACCAGCAGCTCCTCGAACTCGATGGACGACACCCCGAGGTCGTGCCCGGCCACCAGCGCGACCTGCACCAGCGACAGCGGCAGCTGCGGCAGGGCGTCCTCGAAGCACACCATCGCGCCGCCGTAGCGGGTGTTGATCTCGGTGGGCAGGAAGCCGTCGGCGGTGGCGATGCCGTCGAGGGTGAACGTGCCGCGGTAGTCGACCGACTCGCGCAGCCGCTCGCCGACCCGGCGGGCCAGGTTGCGCATCTCCTCGCGGATCCACGCGGGCGGGTCGTAGTAGGACGCGCAGCCCGCGTACAGGAACCGGGCCTGGCCCGCGCGGCGCGGCACGACCATCTCGATCGGCCGCAGCACGGCGGTGCCGTCGGGGAACACGATCCCGTGCACGCTCACCGGGATGCCCTCCAGGAACGGCATGACCCGGACGAACTCGCACTTGGCCGCGAGCACGTCGAACGCGTCGCGCGCCTCCTGCCGGTCGCGGACGCGGCGGACGAAGTTCGCGCCGCCGTTGATCGCCGGGCCGTCGCCGGACCAGACGACGCCCGCGCCGCGGTCCAGGTCCCGGGTGGCCTCCCACAGGCCCTCGAAGTCGAGGCCGAGCACGACGGCGGGCGCGCGTGGCGCGGACAGCTCGTCCCATAGGCCGTCGATCGTCGTCTTGTTCTCCAGCTCGACCCACTCGGGGCGGCGGGCGTTGAGCACGGGACGGCCCGCGAACTCCGGCGTGTGCGCGTACGGCGTGCTGATCACCAGCGCCTCGCCGCGCGGGTCGAAGTCCTCCAGCACCGCGCGGACCTTGCGGCCGGGCGCGGTGAGGAGCTTGGTGAGCCGGTTCTGCTCGACCGCGACGAAGCCGCCCGCGATGCCGAGCGGCACCCAGCGGGCCACGTCCGAGTCGTGCAGCGGCGCGTGGTCGTCCGTCGACAGCACGAGCGTATGGCGGGCGCCGAGCTGGTGGAGCTCGCCGACGCGACTACTCAACCGAGTGCCGCCCGCGAGCACGACCAACCGGTCGCCGAACAGGGTGCCGAGGCGCGCTTGAAGCGCGGAAAGGACGTCATCCATCGCCGAGAACTCGCTTTATGAGAAGCAGACGAGACAGCCGGCGAGCGCCGGTGCCACGCACTGTAGAGGCAGGCGACGGGATCGGCCCAGCACGGTCCGGCAACGGCCGATGAAACTTGCCGATGGGATCAGGGGCGGTTGCGCGAGATCATCGAGCGGCGTCGCGAAGTACCTGGTCAACCCGGTTCAGGAAGGCACGCGGACCCCGGGCCTTGGGGAACGGGAGCAGCAGGCCCAGCAGCGTGTCGTCCACCGACGGAGGCGCGGCGGCCACGATCGCGGCGGCGGTCTGGAGGAACCGCTGCCGCTTGGCCTCGTGCGCGGCGTGCTCGGCGAGAACGCCCTCGATGCTCGTGCGCAGGACTGGATGCGGGTAACTCACTTGGGTTGTATCGGCCCCACCTGTCCCGACCTTTAGGGTGAATTTGCACCGAGTTCGAAGAGGTGGACGACGCGCCGGACGTGCTGGGATGTCGCCATGCGCGTGGTGGTCACCGGGTCGACCGGGTACGTCGGACGGGTGGTGTCGGCGGAGTTGTCCGCCGCGGGTCACACCCCCATCCCCTTTTCGGGTGATGTCCGGGTCGGGTCCGTCGACGGGCCGGTCGACGCGGTCGTGCACCTGGCGGGGCTCGGTCGGGTGCGCGAGTCGTTCGCCGATCCCGTGCGGTACTACGACGTGAACGTGGGCGGCACGGTGAACCTGCTGCGCTCGCCGCCGCCGCGGTTCGTGCTGGCGTCCACGGCCGGCGTGTACGGGTCGGGCGGCGTCGCGACGATCGACGAGTCCTGCCCGCGTGCGCCGGGCAGTCCTTATGCGGCTTCCAAGGCCGCCGCCGAGGACGTGCTGGCGTGGGCCGCCGCGGCCGGTCGGGTGCGCGGGGTGGCGCTGCGGCTGTTCAACGTGGCCGGGGACGGGGACGTCGACGACACGCGCCTGATCACCAGGGCGTGCGGGGTGGCGGCCGGGCGGCTGCCGTCGATGGAGGTGTTCGGGGACGGGTCGGCGGTGCGGGACTTCGTGCACGTGCGCGACGTGGCGCGGGCGTTCGTGACGGCGGTGGAGCGCGCCGGGGAGGGGTACGCGGCGCTCAACGTGGGCGCGACGCCGGCGAGCGTGGCGGACGTGCTGGCGTCGGTGGCCCGGGTGACCGGTCGGGAGGTGGCGGTCGTGCGGCGGCCCGCGCACCCCGGCGAGGCGCCCGTGCTGCGCGCGGACACGACGAGGCTGCGCGCGTTGGGCTGGGCGCCGACCTGCTCGGACCTGGACACCGTGGTCCGCGACCAGTGGGCCGCCGAACGCCGGCCGGGCAGGACCGAAGGGCTGCGCGAGCGTCCCCGCCAAGGGGAACCCTTGCAGTGATTCTACCGACGGGGTCCGACAATTCCGGTGGGCGACAGCGCGGCGGTCGGCGGTGCGGCGGTGCGGCAACCCCGCCGCGGGACAACCGCGACGCGTCGACAACCTCGGCGGTCGGCCTGGCGTCCAACGATCGGGGGTCACGCGCGCCGGCGGGGTAGTGGTACCCGTTCCAGGTCGGCGGCCACCACGATGTCGCCGTCGAACACCTCCGCCGCCTCGTCGTGGAACAGCCGGGGATCGGTGTAGCGCTGCGAGAAGTGCGTGAGGACGAGCTTGCGCACGCCGCACTCGGTCGCGACCCGCGCCGCCTGGCGGGCGGTGAGGTGGCCGTGCTCGACCGCCAGCGCCTCGTCCCCGTGCAGGAACGTCGACTCGATGACCAGCATGTCCGCGCCGTCGGCGAGCTCGAACACCCCGTCGCACAGCCGGGTGTCCATCACGAAGGCGAACCGCTGGCCCCGGCGCGGCACGCTCACCTCGTCCAGCAGCGGCGGCCGGAGGTCGCGGATCGCGCGGCCCCGGATGCCGCGCTCGGCCAGCCGTTCGGGGATCATCGTGCGGCCGTCCGGCTCGACCAGGCGGTAGCCGTACGCGGGCAGCGTGTGGTCCAGCCGCCGCGCTTCCAGCCGGCCGAACGGTCCCTCGGCGAGCGAGCCCGGCTCGGTGACCGGCTGCGCGCGGACGTCCGCCACGTCGTGGAACGAGCTGGCGTGCCGCAGCCGTTCGAAGTACTCCGAACCCTCCGCCGGGAAGTGCGCGTGCACGGTGTGCGCCACCCGGTCCAGCGACATGCGCTGCACCACGCCCGGCACGCCGAGGCAGTGGTCGCCGTGGAAGTGGGTGATGAAGAGCCTGGTGACGTCGGTGGCCGCGACGCCCGCCCGCGCCATCTGCCGCTGCGTGCCCTCGCCCGGGTCGAACAGGAAGCCCTCGGCGTCCCAGCGCAGCAGGTAGCCGTTGTGGTTGCGGGTGCGGGTCGGCACCTGGCTCGCGGTGCCGAGCACGACCAGCTCTCGTGGTGACACATGGCAGAGTCTGCGGCATGGAGAGCTTGCAGGCGGTCTCGTCGTGGCCGGTGGACACCGCGGCGACGGCCGTGGTCGACGTGCGGGGCGAGGTGCTGGGCGCGCACGGGCCGGTCGACCGCCGGTTCCCGCTGGCGTCGGTGACCAAGCTGCTGACGTCGTACGCGGTGCTGGTGGCGGTGGAGGAGGGCGCGGTCGAGTGGGACCAGCCGGCCGGGCCCGAAGGGTCGACGGTGCGGCACCTGATCGCGCACACGTCCGGGTTGGCGTTCGACTCGGCCGACGTCCAGGCCGCGCCGGGGACCAGGCGGATCTACTCCAACACGGGGTTCGGGGTGCTCGCGGACTTCGTGGCGGAGGCGACCGGGATCCCGTTCGAGCGGTACCTGGCGGAGGCGGTGTTCGAGCCGCTCGGCATGGCGTCGTCCGCGCTGGACGGCTCGGCGGGCGCGGGCGGCACGTCCACGGTGTCCGACCTGGTCCGGTTCGCGGCGGAGGTGCAGGCGCCGAAGCTGGTGTCGGCCGAGCAGGTGGCGGAGGCGACGACGGTGGCGTTCCCGGGGCTGCGCGGTGTGCTGCCGGGCTTCGGCTCGCAGAAGGAGAACGACTGGGGGCTCGGGTTCGAGATCCGGGCCGGGAAGTCGCCCCACTGGACCGGCACGGCCAGCTCGCCGCGGACGTTCGGGCACTTCGGGCAGAGCGGCACGTTCCTGTGGGTCGACCCGGACGCCGGGGTGGCGTGCGTGGCGCTGACCGACCGCGACTTCGGCGAGTGGGCCGCGGCGGCGTGGCCCGCGTTCACCGACGGGGTGCTGGCGGAGCTGGGTCGAGCACGCGGCTGACGTTCACCAGCTCGCGGACGGTGGTGAAGCCGAGGGCCTCGTTCACGCGGATCATGTGGGTGTTGGGCGCGCCGGTGCCGGTGTGGATCCGCTCGAAGTCGGGCCGGTCGGCGAGCAACCGCCGGTAGAGGTGGGTCTTGACCGCGACGCCGAGACCGCGGCCCCGGTGCTCGGCGCGGACGGCGGTGTCGCGCTGGTTGCCCCAGGTCGGTCGGTGCGGGGCGACGTGCAGCTCGGTCATCCCGGCGACCTCACCGGTCCCCTCGTGCACCGCCACCGCGACCCGCTGCTCGACGCCCTGCTCGCGCAGCTGTGCCTCGTCGGCGCGCACCTGCTCGACCGTCCACGCCCGCGGCTGGTAGCTCGTGTCGCCGAGCGGCGCGTCGTGGATCGCCCGGCGGGCGCGGGCGTAGGAGTCGACCAGGTCCGCAGGCGTGGCACCGGTCCAGTGCACTAGGCGGTAGCCGGCGGGCGCGGCGAAGTCCCAGCGGGCGCGGTCGACCTCGGCCACCACGAGGGTCTGCATCACGGTCGCGTGCGTGACGCGGAACCCGAGGGCGGTTGCCCACTTCTCGCCCACGCCGCCCTTGGGCAGCTGGAAGCCCTCGATCACGGTGCGGTGGCCGTCGCGGACGTCCTCGCGCACGGCGTCCAGCACGGCGGTGCCGACGCCGCGCCTGCGGTGATCGGGGTGGACCGTCAGGTCGACGAGCACGAGGTGGGCGTTCTCGTGCTCCGGCAGGCAGGCGAACGCGACGCCGACGACTTCCCCACCCGCGCGGGCAAGCCAGTGCCGAACGGGGCCGAACTCGGGGTTCGGCCTGCGCAACCCGCCGATCACGGCTTCCCGCGTGATCGACGGGACGTGCGGCTTGTCCACGGGTTGCGCGTCCGACAGCACGCGGTGATAGGCGTCGAAGTCGGCGTCGGTGGCCAGTACCGGGTCGAACGGGTGCACTTCGATGGTCATGTCTTCCCCCGTCGCCATGGTTCCGACCCACCCGCTGAGGTGCAACCGGCGGCAAGCCGCCGCAAGTGAATGTTCTCCAGGTGCAAACTTCCGACAGGATCGCGCAAATAGTCACCAATACCTTGTGGTGAGCGCCACAGCGTGCCTAAGGTCGCCTCCCCCGGCCTCAAGAGAAGCGAGTCCTCGATGTTGCGGATGTCTGCCAGGTTCGGCTTGGTCGTGGCGGTGGTGGCGTCGGGGCTCGCGGTGCCCGTCGCCGCCGACGCCGCGCCCGCGCCCGTCGTCACGCGGGCCGCGCTCGACCCCGCGCTCGTCGCGGGCCGGGGCGCGGACGTCGCGTTCGTCGAGCAGGAAGCGGAGAACGCCACCACGACCGGCACCGTGATCGGGCCCGACCGGACGGCCTACACGTTGCCGTCCGAAGCCTCCGGTCGGCGAGCGGTCCGGCTCGCGCCCGGCCAGCACGTCGAGTTCACGCTGCCGCGGGCCGCCAACGCGATCACGGTTCGCTACAGCATCCCGGACGCGCCGACCGGCGGCGGCATCACCGCGCCGCTGGACGTGACGGTGAACGGCAAGCACCGCAAGACGATGACGCTCACCTCGCAGTACGCGTGGCTCTACAACCAGTACCCCTTCACCAACGACCCGAACGCCGACCTGCTGCACCCGGACTGGTGGATCACCGAGTGCGCTTGCGTGCCGTCCCGGACCACGCCCGCCCCCGTCATCCACAAACCGTTCCGCCCCAGCCACTTCTACGACGAGCAGCGCCTCAAGCTCGGCCGGACGCACCGCGCCGGCGACCGCATCCGCCTCACCGCGCCCGCCGGCACGAACGCCGCGTGGACCGTGATCGACCTGCTGGACACCGAGCTGGTCGCGCCGCCGCGCGTCAACCCGGTCGCGGCGAACGTGCTGCTGTTCGGCGCGGACCCGACCGGCCGGCGCGACTCGGCCGACGCCATCGACCGCGCCATCGCGTTCGCCAAGCGCCACCGGCTCCCGGTCTCCGTGCCGCCGGGCACGTTCCAGGTCAACCGGCACATCGTCGTGGACGACGTGACCGTCGAAGGCGCGGGCAACTGGCACACCGTGATCAAGGGCCGTGAAGTCGCCCTCCCGACCCCCGCGCCGGACGGCTCCGTCCACACCGGAGTCGGCTTCTACGGCAAGCCCGCCGCCGAGGGCGGCAGTCGCAACGTGCACCTGCGCGGGTTCACCGTCGAGGGCGACGTGCGCGAGCGCGTCGACACCGACCAGGTCAACGGGATCGGCGGCGCGCTCAGCGACTCCACCGTCCACGGCCTGTACGTCCACCACACCAAGGTCGGCCTGTGGTTCGACGGTCCGATGTCGAACGTCTCGGTGACCGACAACATCGTGGTCGACCAGGTCGCGGACGCGCTGAACTTCCACACCGGCGTCACGGATTCGTTGGTGCGCAACAACTTCATCCGCAACACCGGTGACGACGGCCTCGCCATGTGGTCGGAGCACCAGCAGGACGCGCGCAACCGGTTCGAGCGCAACACCGTGCAGTCGCCCGTGCTGGCCAACGGCATCGCGCTGTACGGCGGCGCGGACAACGCCCTGGTGGGCAACCTGGTCGCCGACCCGGTGCGGGAGGGCAGCGGCATCCAGCTCGGGTCGCGGTTCGGCGCGCAGCCGTTCACCGGGCAGGTCCTCATCACCGACAACACCACCGTCCGGGCCGGCACGCACGAGCTGAACTGGAACATCGGGCTCGGCGCGATCTGGTTCTACGCGTTGGAGCGGGACATCGACGCGGACGTGCGCGTGGTGGGCAACCACTTCCTGGACAACACCTACAACGCGATCATGCTGGTGAGCGAGTGGTCGGTGAAGGACCTCCACTCGATCACCGGCGTGCGCTTCGAGGACGTCCGCGTCGACGGCACGGGCACGTCGGTCCTCAGCGCGCGGGCGGCCGGTTCGGCGACGTTCGAGAACGTGGACGCCCGCAACGTCGGCGCGGTGCCGGTGAACAACTGCGGTTCGTTCAACTTCCCGGCCACCGGCTCGGAGTTCGCGCTGACCGACCTCGGCGGCAACGACGGCTGGCTCGCGCCCTGGCTGCTGCCGAACACGATCACGTGCGACGACCGCCCCAAGGTCGTCCCGCCGCCCGCGCCCTCGCGGTGGTGACTAGGGCGTGACGACGGCGTGGCCGCGCACCCGGCCACGCCGCACGTCCTCGATCGCGGCGGCGGCGTCGGCCAACGGGTACGTGCGGTCCAGCGCGGGCATGACCGCGCCGGCTTCGACGAGCTCGCGGAGCAGCACCAGGTCGTCGAGGCGGTCCTTGTGCACCAGCGGCCGGGCCTTGATCCCGAGGACCCGCGCCGCGAGCGGCATGTGCAGCCACCGGTCGACGCCCATGAACCACCGCCCGCCCGTGCCGCCGACGAGCGCGACCGTGCCACCGCGCTTCAGCAGCCGTTTGAGGGTCCGCAGCGACGGGTTGCCGAAGAGGTCGATCACCACGTCGAAGCCGGTCGCGGTCAACGGCCCGGCGGCGTAGTCGAGCACGTGGTCCGCGCCGAGCCCGGTGACCAGGTCCGCCTTGGCCGCGCTGCACACGGCGGTCACCTCGGCGCCGTAGTGCTTGGCGAGCTGCACGGCGTACACCCCGACGCACCCCGAAGCGCCCAGCACCAGCACCTTCTGCCCGGCGCGGACGCGTCCGGCGTCCCGGACCGCCTGCAACGCGGTGAACCCGGCGATCGGCACGGCCGCCGCCTGCTCCGGCGTGAGGTTGGCCGGTTTGGCCGTCACCTGGCCCTCGGGCACGACGGCGTACTCGCAGAACGCGCCGGAGCACCACCCGAACACCTCGTCGCCGACCTTCGTGCCGGTCACGCCCCGGCCGACCGCTTCGACCGTGCCGGCCAGTTCGAGCCCGGGCACCCGGTTGCGCGGTCGCCGCAGCCCGACCACCGGCCGTGCCGCGTAGGGCAGGCCGCGCAGGAGGTGCCAGTCCGAGCCGGAGACCGCGGCGGCGCGCACGCGCACCAGCACCTCGCCGTCACCGACCTCCGGCTTGTCGACGTCGTCGAGCCGGAACACTTCTTCGGGGACGCCGTACGCGTCCTGGGTGATCGCTCTCATGAGTCGTCCTCCGGGTACTGGAACACGTCGCCGAGCGGGACCTTGAACACCCGGGCGATCTGGAACGCCATCTCCAGCGAGGGCGAGTAGCGGCCCTGCTCGATGGCTATGACGGTCTGGCGCGTGACGTCGAGTCGGCGGGCCAGCTCGGCCTGCGTCATCTCGCCGTGCGCGAAGCGGAGTGCGCGGATCGAGTTGGTGATCCTGGTCGGCTTGCCCACTCAGAACCCCCGGCGGTACGCGACGAGCTTGACCGCGGCCCCGAACACGGCCCACGCGTTGAACACCAGGAAGATCGCGTTGGCGATCCAGAAGTGCGGTGCTCCGGCCATCGTCAACGCGAAGGGCAGCACCATGCCCACGCCGAGCACGACGCCGGCCACGTGCTCGCCGAACCGGTTGATGTCCCGGTCCCGGGCGTCGGCCTTGTGGCTCTCGCTCGGCTTGGCCATCTCCAGCACGACCCGGCCGACCACGGCCAGTGCCACGGCGATGCCGACGGCCCACAACATGGGTGACACGTAAGGCACCTCGGCCACCGGCCCGTCCCCGGCCCGCCCCAGGACGACCACGACGTACCCGAGGTAGGTCAGCACGCTGACCACCAGGTACACCACGATGCCCTTCTCCTCGTACGACATGGCACCCCGCTCCGATGTAAAGGAAACTTGACATCATGAGTGTCGTGTTCGCTTGACATGATGTCAAGCATCTTTGACATCCAGGGGTGCGGCCGGGTTCACCCCGCTTCGGCGAACCCCTCCGGCACGGGCGCGATGAGCTTGTCCAGGTTCTCCGGGGTCGGCGGCAGCCACTCCAGGTCGGCGGGCGGGGTGGCGTCGTCCTGGAGGTACTGCTGCCGCACCGGGAGCCACGTCGTGAGGTCGACCCACAGGCCCACGGGCGGCGTCGCCTTCAGCCCGAGGTCGCCCTCCAGGTGGACGGTCGGCTTGCCGTTGACGGACTCGCCCTGGGCGATGACGCGCAGCCGGCCGTCGGCGAGCGCCTGCTTGATCCGCGCCGGGGTCATCACGTCGGTGTCGGCCACGGCCGCTCCGGGCGAGTGGTAACCGGGGGTGCGCCGCCACGTCCGGTTCACGTGGTCAACGGCGGTCATGGCGCCGTCGCGCTCGATGCTGGTGTCGACGACGGGCTTGCCGTCCACCAGGACCGACGACCGGAAGGCGGTGCCGTCGCCGAGGCTGTAGTTGTCGTAGACGGCGGGCCTGCCCGGCTTGCCGTACTTGCCGGACTCCTCGACCGCGGTCCGGCGCACGACCCAGCCGTCCACGCCGTCGAGCGCGGTCGTGACCTGCCGCGCCACCAGTGCGATGTCCACGGTGGGCGCGGCGGTGACCGACGAGGACGCCTGGCGGCCGTCCGGTGGGGTGGGACCGGGGCGCACGGCCACGATCCCGACCGCGACCGCGAGCGCGACCGGCACCGCGACCAGACCCGCCCGGCGGAGGGCGACGCGGCGGCCGTAGCGCTTGGCGAGCGACGGCAGCAGGGCGGGCGGCACCTCGTCCGCGCCCGAACGCAGTGCGACGCGCAGTTCGCGCACGAAGGGGTCGTCGAGCCGGTCGTCAGTGGACATCGTTGGCCTCCTGGAAGGTCTCGGAGCCGTCGAGCGACTGCCGCAGCAGCGAGAGGGCCCGGTGGGTCTGGGACTTCACCGTTCCTTCGGTGGTCCCCATCGTCTGCGCGGTCTCGGCGACGGAGAGGTCGGCGAAGAACCGCAGCACGACCACCTCGCGTTGCCGCTGGGGCAACGCGGCCACCGCCTGCCGCACGGCCTGCTGGTCCACCACGGTGCGGGCGTGGTCACCGGGGGCGGGCGGTGCCACCAGGTCGTTCAGCGGCAGTTCGCCGACCCGCCGCTTCACGCGCCGCCACCGGTCCCGCGCGAGGTTGACCACCACCTGCCGCGCGTACGCCTCGGGGTGGTCGAGCACCCGGTGCCAGCGCAGCGCGGTCCGCAGCAGGGCGGTCTGCAAGAGGTCCTCGGCGTGCCCGCGGTCGTTGACCAGCAGGAGTGCCAGGCGCAGCAGGGTGGGCGACTGCGCGCGCACGAACTCCTCGAAGCGGGCGTCGGGCAGCCCGCCGGTACTCCGTCTGAAGAACACAACCAGGATGAACGTCCTCCCGCCCCACCGGGTTGTCACGCTAGCCGAGGATCTTCACGGCAGCCGCGGCACGGCGTCGGTGGCGGGCGGTTCGCCGAACAGGTGGCGGTACTCGCGGTGCACCGGGGACCGCCGGTCGTCCTCAACGGCCTCGGTGCGGAGCGACGTCCGATGCCGACCAACCGGCGTCCTTGCCTAACGCAACACGAGTGTGTGGCGATGACCTTCACGGAACGGTTCCGTCATCGTGGGGGTAAGACGTGCCGGACGAACAGCGGAGCGCGTGGCTGATGCTCGCAGTCGGGGACGACCGGCCGCGCCGCGGCAACGACGGCTACGACGACGCGCCGGCGGCCCACTACAGCTGGGACAGCTCGGTCCCGAACCACCAGCTACCGCAGGCCGGTGACGTGATCGTCCTGTGGGACAAGAAGTTTTTGCTGGGTGCCTCGGTGATCGAGAAGATCGTCGTCGGCAACGAGAAGAAGGCCCTCCACCGCTGTCCGCACTGCGGCAAGGCCGGCATCAAGCTGCGCAAGACCGAGAACCCGCCCTACCGGTGCTCCAAGTGCACCGGGACGTTCGAGGAGGCGGAGGTGGTCACTACCAGGAAAGCTGTCACCACCTACCGGTCGCACCACGACATCGCCTGGGTGGACCTCACCGGAGAGCTGACCGGTGACCGTTTGCGCGGGCTGTGCACGCTGCCGAAGTCGCAGCTCAGCATCCGCCAACTCGACTACGCGAGGTTCGAGCAGGCCGTGCGGGGGGCGCCCGGCCGGCCGTCCCTGTCGCCGGTGGAGGCGGCCTTGACCACCACGTTGAGGGGCGACCACACCACAGCGGTCGTGCGCGTCCGGCGAGGACAGGGCGCCTTCCGCACCCGACTGCTGGAGGAGTACGGCGACACCTGCGCGTTCACCGGACCCACCCCGCACGCCGCGCTCGAAGCGGCCCACTTGAACAGCTTCGCCGCCGACGGCCGGCACCACGACCAGGGCGGGCTCCTGCTCCGACGCGACGTGCACCGCCTCTTCGACCTCGGTCATCTCGCCGTGGACCCGCGGGACCACACCATCGACGTCTCCGAGGTCATCGCCGACTACCCCGAGTACCGCCGACTCCAAGGCGAGAAGCTGCACGTAGAACTCACCGTGCGCCAAGAGGGCTGGATCGCGAAGCACTGGGCCATGCACCGAAGCTGAGCAACGGTTACGGGCATTCGTGTGCAGAGGTGGGACAGCAGTCCCCGACACAACAAATCAGGGCCCCGTCCCGTTACCCGGAACAAGGCCCTGACCTGTGCTTGCGCGCTCGGCAGGATTCGAACCTGCAACCTTCTGATCCGTAGGAGCTGGAATAGTCGTTCGGCACGATTCGCTCAAGTACGTTTGCGCTGGTCAGCGCGAAGATTGCAACAGAGGCGGTCGGCTTGAACCACGCTGAACTGAGACCCGCTTTGAGACCCCACTGTCGCGTGATGTGCCGAGAAGTTCAACACCCCAAGTCTAGGAGTCGCGGGGGGCGAGGTAGCGGGGGGTGAGATGGAGGAGTACCTGACGGATCGCTTCGTTGACGTCTGGAAGGTCACGGGCGACTTCGGGGGCAGCGGTAATCGTGAAGTCTGTCCGAGCATGAGCTATAAAGGTACGTCTATAGCTTTCCAGTTTCACTGTGCCGACCGGAAGTCCGCCGTCATACCCGTCATCCCAGCATACGAGGATGATAACGTCAGGCGGCGAGTCGTCCGCCCTCTCACGGAGGAAGAGTCCACGACTCTTCAGCAGAACCTTGACGCTCGGCTCCACATCGTCCAGGTAGCCCATTCGCCGCACCTCCGACCATTGACGAGATAACTAGTATGGTCGCTCACCTGCTAAACAACTGGGAAGTCTAGGGCGTATGCCAACGAGGTGTCGAGAATCCGAGGATTTGCACAAGTAAAGTTGCAGCGTGCCGCCGTGTCCGATCGGCGCTCCACAGCCGTCTCGGCACCCGTCGAGAGCGGCTATACCGAGGTGGCGGTGATACCCCGTGGCCTGTCCCCAGGGCGGTGCACGGGGTCGGGTGAGGCGGCTGTAACACTCTCGGGGTCACCAGCGGCGCGGTTCTGTGTGCCCTGTGCGTTTCGGTGGGTGGCCCGTGTACCAGGCGGGGCGCGTTCGTGGCTCTGTGGCCGTGTCAGCGGCCCGCAGGAGGATGCTCTCTGTGGCCGATCCAGGCGTGGACAGCGTGGACCATTGCTCGTCGTGGAACAGGGAAGCAGCCAGGGACGCGAGCAGGGGAGCAGAGGGAGTCAGGGATTTTCCCCTGAGTGCTCCCCTGGCCCACTTCCCTGGGATGAGCTGTGTGGACCCCTGCCAGGGAAGATCACCCGGCGGTGTGGTCGGTGGCGAGGATCGGCCCGTGGGCCGGTGTGTGCTCCCCTGCCGGGTCTCCCCTTCCTGTCCCCTTCGGCTGGACCACTGGTGTTGTGCGCGGGCCGGTGGGCGTGTCCGGCTGTCTGCGCTGTTCCACCTGGTCGAGAGGGACAGGTGAGGGCCACCCCTATCCCTGCTGTTGTTGCAGGTCAGACGAGGTGAAGGGACAGGTGGGACAGGTGGGACAGCACTTGGCTTGTCCCGCTGTCCCACCAAGTCACAGCGCGGGCCTGGACCGCGTCGCCGTGAGTGTTGTCACCGCAGGTCGGTGGGGGGGGTGTCCCTATGTGGTTGTCAAGCCGCAGCCGGGGTGGGAGTGGGTTCGGGGTGTCGGTAGTGGGTCTTGGTGCGGAGCATGGCGAACAGGACGTCGCAGCGTCGTCGGGCCAGGCAGATCAG
>NZ_JAJHUO010000022.1:0-41062 GCF_020859565.1 Saccharothrix luteola
GTTGCTGCACTGGGGTGTGACGGCGGCGCGCTGCCCGTAGGCGGCGCCGCGGGGTGGCGCCGTCGCCGTGCGGTCAGCGCACGGCGACGGCGTCGACCTCGAACAGCATCCCCGGCAGGGCGAGGGTGGCGACGCCGAGCAGGGTCTGCGCGGGCGGCCGGTCGCCCCAGATGCGGGTGACGTGCTCCAGCAGCACGGCGAGCCGGTCGGCGTCGTGGTCGACGACGTAGGTGCCCAGGCGGGCGACGTGCCGGTAGTCCAGGCCCGCGGCGCGCAGCGCGACGCCGAGGTTGGCGAAGGAGCGGGCGACCTGGTCGGCGAAGTCGTCGGACACGACGCGACCGTCGGGGCCGGAGCCGTACTGGCCCGCGACGAACACCAGGTCGCCGGTGGTGGCGGCGACGTGGCTGTAGCCGTAGCCGGTGGGGTCGTGCAGCTCGTCGGGGTTGCTCAGGGTGTGCGGCACGGTCGTCCTCTTCCGTCGGTCGGGGCTGTTGTCTGTGTCAGGTGAGTCGGGCGCGGGTGGCGGCCGGGGCGTCGGGGTCGGCGCGGCGCACGTCGGCGTCGAGGTCGGCGAGGGTGCGGCCGGCCAGCTCGCGCCGCCAGGCCAGGTCGGCGCGGGTCATGGCGGAGTCGATGGCGCAGCGGGTGGTGTGGGGGCCGCCGGCGCGGATCTCGGTGCAGCGGAACGCGGGGTCGGCGCCGTCGACGGCCGTGACGACGTCCAGGAGGGTCACGGCGTGCGGCGGCCGGTCGAGCAGGTAGCCGCCGCGCGGGCCGGGGGTGGAGCGCACGATGCCGGCGCGGCCGAGGGCCTGCAACTGCTTGGTCAGGTAGGCGGCGGGCAGGCCGTGCAGCGCGGCGAGGCGGGCGGCGGGGACGGGGGTGTCGCCCGCCCACGACAGGTCCAGGCAGCAGTGCAGGGCCCATTCGACGCCCTCGGCCATCTTCACGGTCGCCACCCTACCCAAATCCTGGACATCCCATATCCAGGTTTATTGCCGAGATATATCGCGAAGCGGTATAACGTGCGGTGTGAGAGGTATGTCGGAGCAGGTGTTCCTGGTGCTCACCGCGTTGGCGGAGGAGCCGTTGCACGGTTACGCGATCGTGCGCGCGGTCGACGGGCTGTCGGAGGGCCGGATGCGGTTGCGGGTCGGCACGCTGTACGGGGTGCTGGACCGACTGGTCGCCGAAGGACTGGCCGAGCGGGACCGCGAGGAGGTCCACCAGGGCCGGCTGCGCCGCTACTACCGGCTGACCGACGCCGGGGTGCGGGTGTTGTCGGCGGAGGTGGCCCGGTTGTCGGCCAACGTGCGCGCCGCGTCGTCGGTGCTGAAGGCGAGGGGTGCGCTGTGAGATCGGACGCCGGGAAGTCGAACCTGGAACGCCGGTACCGGGCGTTGCTGCGGGTGCTGCCCGCCCGGTACCGGGCGGAGCGGGAGGAGGAGATGGTCGGCATCTTCCTGGCCGGCCGCGGCGACGACCTGGACCTGGAGCACGGCTGGCCGGGCTGGGGCGAGGCGGGCGCGACGCTGGCGCTGGCGGTGCGGGTGCGGCTGGGTGCGCGGCGCGCCGCGGGCACCGTCCTGCGGGTGCTGGCGTTGACCGGGCTGCTCGGGCAGCTGGTGTCCTCGGCGCAGTCGTGGACGGTGATCGCCCGGCTCGGCCCGGCCGTCGACGTGCAGGGCTGGTGGTACGACGTGGCGGCCCTGGTGGCGTTCGCGGCGCTGGTCGCGGGCCGGCGTGCCCTGGGCCGGGTCGCGGCCGCGGTGTCGGGTGTGGTGTCGCTGGCGCCGGTGGTGTGGGCGGTGGTGTCGGGGGCCCCGGCGTGGCTCGCGCTGGCCTGGCACGCGCCCGCGCTGGTGACGGCGGTCGTGGCGGTGGCCGCGTTCCACCGGGAGGCGCCGGCCCCGTCACGGGTGTGGTGGGCGGTCGCGCCGGTCGCGGTGGCGGCGGGCGTGGCGTCGGTGGTGTTCACGCCGTGGCTGTCGACGGGGACGCTGCTGGCGGCGTGGCTGATCGCCGCGGTCGTGGCGGCGGCGTTCCGGCCCTGGTCGGCCCGCACGCCCGTGCCCGCCACCTGAACCACGCGCCCGCCCGGGGCCGGTGCGGCCCCGGGCGGGGGTCGGTCACACCTTGGCGGGCACCGGGTTGCCCGAGGCGGCGATCGCCTTGCGCACCGGCACGAAGATCATCAGCACGAACCCGGCCACGAAGAAGATCACCAGCGAGATGATCGCCAGCCGGAACGACCCGGTGGCCTGGCCGACACCGGCGAACACCATCGGGCCCAGCCACGACGTGGACCGCTCGCCGACCTCGTAGAGCGAGAAGTACTGGGCCTCGCGGCCGGGCGGGATCATCTGGCTGAACAGCGACCGCGACAACGCGTTCGTGCCGCCCAGCACCAGCCCGATGCCCACCGCGAGCCCGTAGAACTGCAGCTGCTGGCCGGCCTGCACGAAGAACGCCGCCCCGACCACCACGATCCACACGCACAGGCTCACCATGATCGTGCGCTTCGCGCCCCATGACTTCGCCACCCGCCCGTGCAGCATCCCGCCCAGGAACGCGACGAACTGCACGATCAGGATCGTGGTGATCAGCACCGTCTCGTCGAGCAGCAGCTCGTCGCGCCCGTACTGGGCCGAGACGTTCGCGACGGTGGCGATGCCGTCGGTGTAGATGAGGTAGGTGCCCAGGAACGCCAGCGTCAGCGGGAACAGCCGCGCCTGCCGGATCGTCTGGCGCAGCTCGGCGAACCCGGCGGTGATCACCGACGCGCCCGACTCCGAGCCGTGGGGCGGCTGGTGCCGCTTGAGCCGCGCCAGCGGGATGAGCGTGAACCCCGCCCACCACAGACCCGAGAACACGAACCCGACCCGCACCGCCGCGCCCTCGCTCAACCCGACCGCGTCGTGGCCCACGAACAGCGCCAACTGCACCGCCAACGCCAACCCGCCGCCGAGGTAGCCGAACGCCCAGCCGCGGGTGGACACCGCGTCGCGCTCGTCGGGGGCCGCGATCTCCGGCAGGAACGCGTAGTACACGACGACCGACGCGCCGTAGCAGATATTGCCCAGCACGAACAGCGCGACGCCGAGGTGCCAGTCGTCGCCGCCGACCGCGGCCAGCGCGACCGTGGCGACCGACCCGGTGAACGCCAGCCCGCCGAGCATGCGGCGCTTGTTCTGGGTGCGGTCGGCGATCGCGCCCATCACCGGCAGCACCACGACCTGCACGAGGGTGGCGATGGACAGCAGGTAGCCCCACAGGGACCCGGCGGGGAAGTAGGCGCCGAACAGGGAGATGTCGCACTGCCGCAGCGACCCGTCCGCACACGCGTTCGGGCCGTTGCGGGCGGTGTCGGCGACCGCGGCCTCCTTGGCGACCGCGGTGAGGTAGCCGGAGAGGAACACGGTGACCACCGAGGTGGGGAACACCGAGTTCGCCCAGTCGTACCAGGTCCACCCGCGCTGTTCCCGCTTGCGGTCCACGGCGGGTGCGGTGCTGTCGGCCACGCTCATGGGGGCGGACTGTATATCGCCCGCCATCCGTGGGTGGTGATCACCACCAAGCTGTTGCCAACCGTCCGCCCGCACGCCACGCGGCGCGTCAGCCGCCCGCCCAGGCGCGGCGGTCGACCAGCACGTCGCGCAGCCGGTCGGGCCGGTCGGTGACCAGCCCGTCGACGCCCAGGTCCAGCAGCCGCCGCATCTCCCGCTCGTCGTCGATGGTCCACACGTGCACCTCCAGGCCGCGGCGGTGCGCGGCGGCCACGAACCGGCCGTCGACCACCAGCAGCCGGCCCTGCCGCACCGGCACCTGCGCGACCATGCCCCGCACCGGCAGCCCCACCAGCGGCACCCGCCCGGCCGCCCACAGCGCGCCCGCCGACCGCGGCCCCATCGAGGTCAGCAACCCCGGGCCGCCCAGGCGCCGCAGCCGGGCCAGCCGCTTCTCCGAGAACGACGCCAGGCACACCCGGTGCAGCGAGTCGGTGCGACGCAGCGCCTCCAGCACCGGCACCACCGCCGAGTCGGCCTTGACGTCGATGTTCACCCACGCGTCCGGCAGGTCCTCCAGCAGGTCCTCCAGCCTGGTGACCGGCTCGCGCCCGCCCACGTTGGCCCGCCGCACCGCCGACCACGGCTGCGCGGCCACCGGCCCGGTCGCGTCGGTGGTGCGGTCCAGGGTCGCGTCGTGGTGGACCACCACCACGCCGTCGGACGTGGCGTGCACGTCGGTCTCCAGGTACCGGTAGCCCTCCTGGTGGGCGCGGCGGAACGCGGCCAGCGAGTTCTCCATCCCCGACAGCTCGTCGAGGTGCCAGCCCCGGTGCGCGAACGCGCGCGGGTGCGGTCCGGACAGGTACGGGTGCTTCGCGGTCACACCCGGAGTCTGCCCTGGCGGCGTGGCGCGGCGGTGACCGGTGGGTAGCGGGATACCGTCGCGCGCCATGGAGCTGGTGACCGAGCCCGTCGCGGCACGCCGTGAGGAAGCCAGGCACTGCGCCTGGTGCGGACGCCGTCTGCCCGACAGCGGCCGGATCGGGCGGCCGCGCCGGTACTGCGCGCAGCCCTGCCGGCAGCGCGCCTACGAACGCCGCGCCGCCGTGCAGCGGGGCGGGCTGCCAGAGGACGCCGTGGTGCTGTCCGCGGGGGAGTTGGCCGACCTGCAGGACCGGCTGTTCCAGCTGCGGTGCGCCGCGGAGGACGTCGCCACCGCCGCCGCGGACGGCGCCGACGGCGCGGAGTTGCGGCGGCTGGCGGGGGAACTGGTGGACACCGCGCGTGGGCTGGAGCGGTTGCGCTGAATTCCGTCGGCTTGCCCCCCGCGCGTGGTCTCGACCATCATGGCCCGCGGGTGGGCGAGGAGGAGCGCGTGAACGGCAACGGCGCGTTGCACCGCGAGGTGCTCGACCGGGCCGACGTCGGTTTCGGTGTGACGGACGCGAACGGCACGCTGGCCTGGGTGAACCCCGCGCTGGCGGAGATCCTGGGCGTGCCGGTGGACCACGTGGTCGGCCGGTCGCTGCCCGCGCTGCTGCCCGGCGCGCCCGAACGACCCCGGGCCGGGCTGGCGCTGCTGACCCCCAGCGCCTACCGCAAGGGGCACCGCTGGCTGGAGGTCACCTGCCAGACCCTCCCCGCCGCCGCGACCGGACCCGACGCCGAGGAGCGGCTGCTGTACCGGGTGGTGGACGTCACCGCGTGGCGCGACCGGGAGCTGGAGGCGACCCACGAGGCCGACGCGCTGCGCCGCGCGCAGGTGCTGGGCCGCATGGGCACGTGGGAGTGGCACATCGCCGAGGACCGCGTGGTGTGGTCGGACACGCTGCTGGAGATGTTCGGGTTCGGCCCCGACACGGAACTGGACTTCGACGGCTACGCCGCCGTGGTGCACCCCGAGGACCTGTCGATGATCCAGGCCACCCTCGAGGAGGCCATGCGGTCGGGCGCCGGGTTCTCCTACACCCACCGCATGCTGCTGGGGCAGGACCGCACCGAGCGGTGGTTCGAGTGCTTCGGCGAGGTCGTCACCGACGAGGACGGCTCGCCGCTGCGGGTGCTGGGCACCGCGCACGACATCACCCGCGCCCGCCGCGTGCACGACGAACTGCTCGCGCTGGCCGAGCAGGACCCGCTCACCGGGCTGGCGAACCGGCGTGCGGTGACCCGTGAGCTGGAACGGCAGCTCGCCGGCGGCGGGCCCGGCGCGATGCTGCTGCTGGACCTGGACAACTTCAAGGACGTCAACGACCTGCGCGGCCACGCCGTCGGCGACCGGCTGATGAAGGCGCTGGCCTCGACGCTGCGGTCACGGCTGTCGACGTCGCAGCTGATCGGCCGGCTCGGCGGCGACGAGTTCGCCGTCGTGCTGCCCGGCGCGACCCCCGGCGACGCCGCCCGGGTCGCCGAGGGACTGCGCGATGCCGTAGCGGCGTTGCCGCTCGTCGGCGCCGCCCGCAGCATCACCGTCTCGACCGGCGTGGCCGAGTACGGGCCCGGCGACACCTGGGAACTCGTCCTGGCCAACGCCGACCTCGCCCTCTACGCCTCCAAGGCCGCCGGCCGCAACCGCGTCACCGTCTACGAGCCCGGCCACTACGCCGACACCGCGAAACGCGTCTCCGTGCTGGATCGGCTGCGCGCCGCCCTCGACGGCGGCGGCCTGGCCCTGCACGCCATGCCCATGGTGCAGCTGGCCACCGGCACCACCCTCGGCCACGAGCTGCTGCTGCGGCTGGAGGACGGCCGGGACCCGTACCTGGGCCCGGCGGAGTTCCTGCCCGAGGCCGAACGCTCCGACCTCGTGCTCGACATCGACCGGTGGGTGCTGTCCACCGCGATCGACGCCCTCGTAGGCCACCCCGACCCGCGGCTGCGGTTCAACGTCAACATCTCCGGCCGCACCCTGGAGGACGAGGACTTCGGCGGGTTCGTGCTCGACCGGCTCGCCACCGCGGGCGTCGCGCCCGGCCGGCTCGGCCTGGAGATCACCGAGACCGCCGCCGTGACCAACCTCGACGCCGCCCGCGCCCTGTCGCTGCAGCTGCGCGCGTTCGGCTGCCGCATCATCCTCGACGACTTCGGCTCCGGGTTCGGCTCGTTCGTCCACCTCAAGCACCTGCCCATCACCGGCATCAAGATCGACGGCGAGTTCGTGCGCGGCATCGACGAACGCTCCACCGACGCCGTCCTCGTCGCCGGCATCGTGCAGATCGCCCAGGGCCTCGGCCTGACCGCCGTCGCCGAGTGGGTCGAGCGGCCCGCCCAGGTCGACGCCCTCGTCCGGCTGGGCGTGCAGAGCGGCCAGGGCTTCCACCTCGGCCGCCCCCAACCGCTCGAGAAGGTCCTCTCGGCCCAGTCGCAGCCGCCGAACGGCGCATTGTCGCCACGCATGGCCGGTGCGGAGGATGGGGCGCGTTCCTGATCACCGCCGCCCCGCCCCCCGATGGGAAGCCACCGACGTGCCCGGTACCCCCGACAGCCCCGCACGCGGTGTCCGCCGCGTCGAGCTGAGCACCACCCGCCCCGAACCGATCGCCGAGTTCTACGCCCACCTGCTCGGCTGGGTGCTCATCGCCGAACCCGACGGCGCGTTCACCGGCTGGGTCGGCGACCGCCTGGCCGCCCGCGTGCACCCCGGCGACCCCGCCTGGCGCGTCGTGTTCGCCGGCGCCGGACCCCGCGACCTCGGCGGCGGCGCCGCCGTCGACGCCGGCCGCGTCCTGCACGGCCCGTGGGCGCCGCAACCACGCCCCGGCGAACCGTGCTGGGTGGAACTCATGGGCGCCGCCACCGACGACGACCACTGGGCCGGCGCGCTCGGCTGGCAGGTCCGCGACCCCGACGGCGAGTTCACCCTCTACGACGCCGCCGTCGCCGACGACCGCCGCCCCGTCGCCGGCCGCCTCACCGCCCAGGGCGGCTGGACCTGCTACTTCGCCGTCCCCGACGTCGCCGCGGCCCTCACCGAGGCCACCGACATGGGCGGCACGGTCCTCGTCGGCCCCCGGGACGTCCCCACCGGTGTCGTCGCGGCCGTCGCCGACCCCGCCGGCACGGTGTTCGCCCTGCTGGAGAACCCGGCCGGCTGGGGCGGGGCGTGGTGCGTCGCCCACCAGGCCCACGCCTAGGACCGCGGTGGGCGAGGAGCGCGCGGTGGCGGGAACCGAACCGGTCGTGCGGGACGCCGGACCCGACGACGTCGCCGCCGTCCGCCGCTTCGGCGAGGAGCACATCCCCGCCCACTACACCCCGCTGATCGGCCCCGAAGCCGCGTCCGGGCAGGTCCGCCTGTGGTGGGACGAGACGCGACTCGCCGCGGCCGTGGCCGACGGGCTGCTCGTCGTCGCCGAGCTCGACGGACGACTGGTCGGCGTCGGGCAGCGCGGCCGCCTGGGAACCGACCACGTCGTCTACAAGCTCTACGTCCACCCCGCCCTGCGCGGCCGAGGACTGGGACCGCGGCTGCTCGACGCGATCACCCGCCGGCTGCCCGCCGACGCCGACCGGCTGTGGATCGAGCACTACGCGGCCAACGCACGCGCGGGCGCGTTCTACGAGCGCGAGGGCTTCACCGTGCGGCGGGTCGAACCGGACCCCACCGGGGACCCCGCGCTCGCGGTGGTGTGGCGGGCCCGCACCCTGCGGTGACCCGCCGGCACTCAGTGATCCGGGCACGCCGGGGGAGCGGCGAGCAGGGGAGTGGTCAGCCGGCCAGCCCGGGCGGGAACCCGCCGGTCGCGATCGGACCCCACCGGTCGATCGTGACGCGGATCAGGGACTTGCCCTGCCGGCGCATCGCGGCCCGGTACTCGTCCCAGTCCGGGTGCTCACCCGCGATGCACCGGTAGTAGTCCACCAGCGGCTCCAACGCCTCCGGCAGGTCCAGCACCTCCGCCCGTCCGTCCACCTGGACGTAGGGGCCGTCCCAGTCGTCGGACAGCACGCACACCGTCACCCGGTCGTCCCGCCGCGCGTTGCGCGACTTCGCCCGCTGCGGATAGGTCGACACCACCACCCGCCCCTCGTCGTCCACCCCGCACGTCACCGGCGACACCTGCGGACGCCCGTCGGCGCGCGCGGTGACCAGCAGGGCGCGGTGGCGTGGCCGCAGGAACTCGACCAACTCGTCACGGGACACGGTGTCGGCGGTGGCGATTCTCGGCATGCCCACCAGCCTAGGAGAAAGCGCCCCGACCGCACCCGACGCCACCACCCACGCCCACCACGCCACCGCCCGCCGACCTCGCCAGCACCTATCACTGCCGCCCTCCCACCAGCCGGCCCCACCGATCCCACCCCGCCGACCACGTGGCGCGGCTGCGGGTGGAGTCGACGTCACGCGTCGAGCAGGGCGGCCACCTCGTCCGCCCCCAACCCGGCGCCCCGCGCCGACACCTCCCCGAACACCGCGTCACCCAGCACCGCCCGCGCCGCCGCCTCCACCGCGAGCACCTCCGGATCCACCACCGCCACCTCGCCGCGCAACCCCCGCGCCGCGCCCACCAGCAACGCCGCCCGCACCCCGTCACCCTCCGCCACCGCCAACTCCGCGTGCGCCTCCACCACCCGCGCCGACACCACCTGGTTGCCCCACTCCCGGGCCGACGCCGCCGCGGACGCCCACGCCCGCACCGCCGCCCCGCGGTCACCGCACGCCGACTCCACCCGGCCCACCGCCACCAGTATCGACGCCCGCACCTCCTCGGGCCCGAACCAACCCCGCGGGCACACCCGCAACGCCTCCTCGCACCACCGCCGCGCACCCGCCAGGTCACCGCGCCGCCGCGCCACCTCCGCCGCACCCAGCCACGCCTGCGCCAACGTCTCCACCGTGCCCTGCGACCGCGCCAACACCGCCGCCTCCTCCACGTCGGCCGCCGCGCCGTCCAGGTCACCGGACTGGCACGCCCACTCCGACCGGCGGCACAGCAGGCTCGCCGTGTGCTCGGTCGCCCCGAACGACCGCGACAACGCCAACGCCTCGTCCAGGAACCCCATCGCCTCCGCCACCCGACCGGCCGCCCGCGCCAACTCGGCCAACTGCGCCAACGCCAACGCCATGCCCCACCGCTCACCCACCGCCCGGAAACCCGCCAACGCCGCCGCGTGCTCCTCCCACGCCTCCCGCACCCGCCCCGAGTACTGCAACCCCATCCCCGACCCCAACCGGCCCAGCGCCCGACTCCACGGATCCGACCCCAGCAGCCGATCCCGCAACGCCTCCATCTCCGCCAGGTCCAGCTTCGGCACCCCGTGCGCCATGCCCCACAGCACCGTCAGGTACGGCCGCGCCGGCGGACCGGCGAGCCCCGCCGGCAGCGGATCGCGCGGCGACGGCGACCCCGGCAACCCCGCCGCACCCGTCGACGACGCGTTCACCAGGCACAACAGGTACTCCTCGGCCAACCCGGCGGGCGGCGTCGGACCCACCGCCCGCACCACCTCCGCCGCCAACGACGCGCCCTCCGCGCGCAACCCCCGCAACCACCACGGCCACCCCAGGTCCGCCGCCAACCGCAACGCCAACCCGTGATCACGCCCCGCCGCCCACCGCACCGCCGCCGTCAGGTTCTCGTGCTCCGCCGCCAACCGCCCCAACCACACCAGCTGCCCCGCCCCGTACAGGTGCGGCGCCGCCTCGGCCGCCACCTGCGCGAAGTGCTCCGCGTGCGCCCGCAACACCCCCTGCTCCTCACCCGACTCCGCCAACCGGGCCGCGCAGAACGCCCGGATCGTCTCCGACATCCGGTACCGGTCCCCGGACACCTCCACCAACGACTTGTCCGCCAACGACGGCAACACCTCGTCCACCCCCGCCACCCCGCACACCGCCGCTGCGGCGGCCAACGTCGCCCCGCCCCGCAACACCGTCAACCGCCGCGCCACCACCCGCTCGTCGTCATCCAGCAACCCCCAACTCCACTCCACCACCGCGTGCAACGTCCGATGCCGCGCCACCGCCGCCCGACTGCCCCGCGACAACAACCGGAACCGGTCGCCCAACCGCGCCGCGACCTCCGCCACCGGCAACGACCGCACCCGCGCCGCCGCCAGCTCGATCGCCAACGGCAACCCGTCCAACGCCCGGCAGATCCCCACCACCAGCTCCGCCGCACCCGGGTCCAGCCGGAACGACGGGTTCACCGCCACCGCCCGGTCCGCGAACAACCGCACCGCCGCCGAACCCACCCCACCCGACTCCAACGGCGGCACCGGCCGCACCACCTCCCCGGTCACCCCCAACGCCTCCCGCGACGTCGCCAACACCCGCAACCCCGCGCACCGCACCAACAACCCGGCCGCCAACGCCGCCGCGTCGTCCACCACGTGCTCGCAGTTGTCCAACACCACCAGCACCGGCCGGTCCCGCAACGCCGCCACCAACCGCGCCACCGGCGCCGTCACCGGCCGCATCCCGTCCTCCCGCAACCCCAACGCCGACACCACCGCCCGCGGCACGTCCCCGCCCACCGCCAACGGCGCCAGGTCGACGAAGAACACCTCACCCGGCTCCCGGGCCGCGGCCTCCACCGCCAACCGCGTCTTGCCCGCACCACCCGGACCCGTCAACGTCACCAACCGCGACGCCCCCAACGCCGCCCCGACCAGCCGCACCTCCTCCTCACGGCCCACGAAACTCGTCAACTGCGCCGGCAACACCCGCCGCGCCACCGGCCCCTCACCCCGCACCACCTCGCCGTGCGCCGCCAGCAACCCGGGGGAGGGGTCCGCGCCCAGCTCCTCGGCCAACAACCGGCGCGTCCGCTCGAACAGCCCCAACGCCTCCGCCTGCCGCCCCTCCCGGTGCAGTACCCGCACCAACCGCGCCACCAACCGCTCCCGCGTCGGGTGCGCCGCCACCAACTCCCGCAACAACCCCACCGACGCGCCCTCGTGGTCCTCCACCGCCCGCAGCCGCAACTCCTCCCACCGCGCCGCGCACACCGCCGCGAACGGCGCGTCACCCACGTCCCGCAACGCCGGACCACGCCACAGCGCCAGCGCCTCACCCGGCAACCCCCGCGCCACCAGCTCCTCGAACCGCAGCGCGTCCACCTCACCCGGATCCACCACCAGCCGGTACCCGGCCGCCGACCGCTCCACCTCCACGTCGAGCACCGACCGCAGCCGCGACACCTGCGACTGGATCGCGTTGCCCACCCCCGCCGGCGGACACGGCCCGTACAGGGCCTCGCTCAGCCGGTCGACACCCACCACCCGGCCCGCGTCCACCACCAACACCGCCAACAACGCCCGCAACCGCGGCCCACCGACCCGGACCTCCGTCCCGTCCGCACGCCGCACCACCATCGGACCCAACACCCCGAACCGCACCCGCGGATCCTCCCGCACCGGGCCGGGCCGAGTGGTCAGCGGGGGAGAGGCGACGGCTCACCCACCGCGAACAGGTCACCCCCCTCGTCCACCCGCTCCCGCACCTCGTCGGCCAGGAACACCAGGTCCTCCACCACCCGGCACGCCTCCACCTCGTCCCACGACACCGGCGTCGACACCGACGGCCGCGGCCGGGCGCGCAGCGAGTACGGCGCCACCGTCGTCTTCGCCGGGTTGTTCTGCGACCAGTCGATCAACACCTTCCCCGTCCGCTGCGCCTTCGCCATCCGCCACACCACCTCCTCCGGCCACTCCCGCGCCAACCGCTGCGCCACACCCTTCGCGTACTCCGACGTCCGCTCCGCCGACGACACCGACACCGCCGCGTACACCTGCAACCCCTTCGACCCCGACGTCTTCACCACCGGCACCAACCCGTCACCCTCCAGCACCTCCCGCACCCGGCACGCCACCCGACAGCACTGCACCACCGTCGCCGGCTCACCCGGATCCAGGTCGAACACCAGCAGATCGGGGGAGTGCCGCCCACCCCGCGCACCCACCGCCCACTGCGGCACGTGCAGCTCCAACGCCGCCAGGTTCGCCAACCACACCACCGTCGCCAGGTCGTCCACCACCACGAAGTCCGCGTACTCCGCGCCCCGCGACGACCCCGGCGTCCCCACCCGCACCGTCCGCACCCACTCCGGCGCGTGCGACGGCGCGTTCTTCTCGAAGAACGACTTCCCGTCCACCCCGTCCGGATACCGCCGCACCGTCATCGGCCGGCCCGCCACGTGCGGCAACAACACCGGCGCGATCCGCGTGTAGTAGTCGATCACCTCGGCCTTGGTGAACCCCACCTCCGGGTACAGCACCTTGTCCAGGTTCGTCAGCTTCAACCGACGACCCTCCACCCGCACCACCGCCTCACCCGTCACCACGACGCACCTCCCCGGGCAGCCGGTCCGGCCGCAACCCCCGCCACGTCGGGAACCGCAACCGACCGTCCGCCGTCCACTGCCGGTACGCCACCTCACCCACCAACTCCGGACGCACCCACCGCGCACCCCGCGCCCGCTCCCGCGGCACCTCCGACGTGAACGGCGACCCCGCCACCCCCGACGCCGACAACCGCGCCGTCAACCGCTCCAACTCCGCCTGGTCGAACCCCGTGCCCACCGACCCCGCGAACACCAACCCGCCCCGCCCGTCCGGGATGCCCAGCAGCAACGACCCCACCACGCCCTTGCGCTTGCCCTCACCCGGCCGCCACCCCCCGATCACCACCTCCTGCGTCGCCACCGCCGTCACCTTCACCCACTGCGGCGACCGCCGACCCGGCACGTACCGCGAATCCAGCCGCTTCGCCACCACCCCCTCCAACCCCTGCTCCCGGCTCGCCGCCAACACCGCCGCCCCCTGACCCGGGAACGCCTTCGGCGTCAACCAATGGGCCCCCGCCAACCCCAACCCCTCCAACAGCTCACGACGCCGCGCGTACGGCAACTCCAGCGTGGGGGAGCCGTCCAGGTGCAACACGTCGAACACCAGGAACGTCACCGGCGTCCCCGCCACCAACCGCCGCGCCTGCGCCGCCGAGGCGTGCATCCGCTGCTGCAACGCCCCGAAACTCGGCCGCCCACCCTCCAACGCCACGATCTCGCCGTCCAACAACACCTGCGTGACACCCAACTGCGCACCCAACCCCTGCAACTCCGGATACGTCGACGTCACGTCGTTGCCCAACCGGCTCGTCAACCGCACCCGACCACCCTCGACCCGGGCGATCGCCCGCACCCCGTCCCACTTGAACTCGAACGCCCACTTCGCCGCCGGCCCCGGCAACTCCGCCGCGGGCGTCGCCAACATGGGGGACAGCGACTCCGGCAACGGCGCCCAATCCGGGCGCGCCGCCTCGTGCCGCCGCCGCACCATCCAGTCCTTGCCCGCCCCGTCCGCCCCGCCGCCCGACTCACGGCGGAAGAACACGAACTCGCCCTCCACCCGCGAACCGTGCAACACCACGTCCACCTCGCGGTCGGACCACTTCACCGTCTCGTACCGACCCCGATCCCAGATCACCATCTCACCCGCGCCGTACTCGCCCTTCGGGATCACCCCCGAGAACGACGCGTACTCCAACGGGTGATCCTCGGTCCGCACCGCCAACCGGATCGTCCCCGGCTCCGGCGGCAACCCCTTCGGCACCGCCCACGAGACCAACACCCCACCCCGCTCCAACCGCACGTCCCAGTGCAGCCGCGACGCGTGGTGCTCCTGGATCACGAACGTGTCGTCACCACCGCGGGGCACCACCGCATCGTCACCCGGCACCGGCTCCGGCGTCCGCCCCGCATCCCGCTTGCGCCGGTACTCCGAAAGATCCCCACCCATCCCCGCCGCCACGCCCTCAGGCGGGCTTCGCCTTCTTCTTCGCCGGAGCCTTCCGCGCCCCCGAACCCGACGACCCCGACGCGGACTTCTTCGCCGCCGGCTTCCGCGCCGCCGACCGCCCACCCCGCGCCGACTTCGCCTGCTCCACGCTCCGCTCCAACGCCGTCATCAGGTCGATCACCTCACCGGCCTCCTCCACCTCCGGCCGCTCCGGCAACTCCGCACCCTCCGCCTTCGCCTCGATCACCTTCTCCAACGCCACCGTGTAGTCATCCGAGAAATCACCCGGGTCGAACGACCCCGCCATGCTCTCCACCAACGACGACGCCATCTTCAACTCCTGCGGCCGGACCTCCACGTCCGCGTCCAAGAACTCGAACTCCGGCTTGCGCACCTCGTCCGGCCACAACATCGTGTGCATCACCAACAGGTCGTCCCGCGCCCGCAACAACGCCAACGTCTCCCGCTGACGAATCGCGATCTTCACCACCGCCAACTGCCCACTGCGCTCCAACGCCGTCCGCAACAACACGTAAGGACGCGTCGCCGCCTTGTCCGGCTCCAGGTAGTACGACTTCTGGAGATAGATCGGATCCACTTCCTCCACCGGCACGAACTCCAACACCTCGATCGCCCGATCGGTGTTCACCGGCAACTTGTCGAAGTCCTCCGCCTCCATCACCACGACCCGACCGTCGTCCAGCTCGTACCCCTTCGAGATGTCGGCGTAGGCGACCTCCTCGCCGCACACCTGGCACACCCGCTTGTAGCGGACCCGCCCACCGTCCTCACGGTGCACCTGGTGGAACCGGACGTCGTGCTCCTCCGTGGCCGTGTACAACCGGACACCGATCGTCACCAACCCGAAGGAAATCGCGCCACGCCACACGGACCTCATGCCACGTGACTACCCGCGAACAGCGCGATCCGCACCAGGGCGTCACTCGAACGGGCTAACAATCAGCGGGCTCCGCGACCAAACACCGCAACCCTCAACCACCCTCCCGCCGCGACCGCCCCGACCGCACCCGCTCCACACTCCGCCGCAGCGCACCCAACAGATCCACCCCACCACCCGTCTCCTCCGGCCCCCGCGCCACCGGCACCTCCGCCGCACCCGCCGCCTTCGCCTCGATCAACCCCTCCAACCGCTCCCCGTACCCGTCGGAGAACACCGACCCGTCGAACGGCGCCGTCATCGACTCCACCAACGACTCCGCCACCGCCAACTCCGCACCACCCGACACCACACCCGAGAAATCCGAATCCGGCTCCCGCACCCACTCCGGCCACACCAACGTCTGCAACACCAAACCCCCACCCCGAGGCCGCAGCACACCCAACACCTCCCGACCCCTCATACCCGCCCGCACCACCGCCACCCGCGACAACCGCACCAACACATCCCGCAACACCACGTACGACCCCACCGCCACCCGCTCCGGCTCCACGAAGTACGACCGACCCCACAACACCGGATCCACCTCGTCCGCACCCACGAACTGCACCACCTCGATCGCCGGCTCCACCCCCGCCGACAACCCCGCCAAATCCTCCGCCTCCACCATCACCAACCGACCATCCGGCAACACGAACCCCTTCGCCACCTCCGACAACTCCACCCCCGCACCGCACACCGAACACACCCGCCGATGCCGCACCCGCCCACCATCCAGCCGGTGCACCTCGTGGAACCGCACACCACGATCCCGCGCGGCCCCGAACAACCGCACCGGGAACACCACCAACCCGAACGACACCGAACCACGCCACACAGCCCTCATGACCCCTGCGTACACCTGTGCGAACATCGACTCACCCAAGTCACCCGCACGGACTACCCGGCAGCACGTTCCCGAGCAGACCGGCACGACCTGGAGCCGATACGCACCCGGGCATCACTCACCGTGACGACAGCGGGGACCCGCGACTGCCGAACACGCGGCCTCACCGGTCCCGACCGACGTCACCCACACGGCCCCGACCAGCGACTGAGCTGTCAGGGTGGCACACGCAGTCACCACTTCCACACCCAAAGTCAGGCTGGAAGCCCGGCTCGACGCACTCGTGGTGGAGATGTCCGGGCGGACGCGCCGACCCGTCGCCGGTGGAGAACGGAGAAGCGAATGATCAGAACGTCGCGAATCGGAAAACTCGGGCGGCTGGTGGTCACCGCGGTCCTGGCCGCGGCGTTGACGACGACAGCCGGCCCCACCCCGGCGTCCGCCACCTCCGGGACACCCACTACGAGAACGTCGGAAACCCGGGCTGGTGCCTGGACGGCGACGGGGCCGACAACCTCCAGCTGGAACACGCCGTGTCCGGCAACTGCCTCGTCGCTCGTTCTGCGGGCTGGATCGACCTGGGCGACTGCACCGGAGTGGAAAGTCGCCGGGACGCAAGGGGCAAGAACGGCTGGGTGATGCTGTGGAACAGGGCCTTCGGCGGATGCCTCGTCCCGTGGGGAACCGACGTGCCGGGCGACTACTACCCGCTCGTCCTGGAGTGGCGCGACCCCGGCAACCTCGACAACGTCCCGAACATCCGTGCCCGGCGCTACTTCGGCCAGAACGAAGCCCTGATCCCCGCCTCGAACGCGGGCGGCGGGGGCCCGCCCCCCCCCCCCCCCCCCGGCCGGGGGGGGGGGCGGCCGCCCCCCCCCCCCCCCCGCGCCCCCCGTCCGCTCTCCACCTCCCAGCGATCCGGACGTGGAGAGCGGACGCCGCCGAGCACCCGCGACGGTCGACCCGACGGCCCCACCCGGCTCGAACACCTACTCCCCGCGCGGCAACCGCGCCAACGACGCGTACGTCCGATTGCCCGCCACCGCCGCCCGCCGCTCCCGCGCCGTCGCCTCGATGTAGTTCTGCGACGTCGCCAACGACGCGTGCCCCAACAACGCCATGATCTCCGACGCCGTCGCGCCGTCCTCCGCCAACCGCGTCGCGAACGTGTGCCGCAACGCGTGCAGGTTCGCCCCCGACGGCACCCGGTCGTGCAACCCCGCCCACCGGAAGCACGACCGCACCAAGTACTCCAACCCACCACGCCCGATCGGCTCGCCATGCCGATCACGCAACAACGCCGACCCCCGATCGAACCGCCCCCGCGGAAAACGCCGCCGACACGACACCACGTACTGCTCGATGATCCGGTCCATCGCCGGCTCGATCGGCACCGACCGATCCCGATTGCCCTTCCCCGCCACGTGCAGCCGCCGCTCACCCGGCCGACCCACCACCGACCCGTGCGTCAACGTCCGCATCTCCGCCGACCGCAACCCCGCCACCAACCCCAACGCCAACACCAGCACATCCCGCTCCGGCCACGGATCACGAGCCTGACGCGCACCCTCCGCCGCCGCCGCCAACAACCGCTCCGGCGTGTCCTCACCCCGCAACGGCTTCGGCACCAGGGGAGGGGTCTTCGGCCGCGCCACCGCACCCATCGGATTGCCCGCCACCAACTCCTCCGCCACGCAGAACGTCAGGAACTGGTTCCACGTCGACCACGCCCGCAACACCGACGACTTCGCGTGCGAGTCCGCGAACACCCCGAACGCCTCACGCAGGTTCCGCGCCGTCAACTCCGCCATCACCAGCGACTCCGGGGGAGTACCCGTCACCTCCGACAACAACGCCGTGACACCCGCCAGGTCGCGCCGGTACGCCGCCGTCGTGTGCGGCGAATCCTTCCGCGGCCGACGAGCGAGGAAGAACGACTCCTGAGCGGCAAGCACCAGCATGTCGATCTTCCTACCAAACACCACCGACAAAACCGGGGGACCGCCCCCGGAGGATAGTTCGATTGACCGATCAGTCAATGAAAGGGCGCGCCGTGGCACGCACCGTCGACACCCAACAGGTCGCCCAACGCCGACAAGCCATCACCCTCGCCGCCGCCCGCCTCTTCGCAGCCCACGGCTTCGACCAGACCACCGTCGCCCAGATCGCCCGCGCCGCCGGACTCAGCCCCGCCACCGTCTTCTACTACTTCCCCGACAAACAAGCCGTCTTCCGCTCCGTCTTCGAACGCGACCTACCCCGATCCCAAGACCTCGTCGCCCGCCACACCCACACCCCGCACCCCGTCACCGCCATCACCGCACTCGTCACCGAACTCGCCGCCGACGCCCAAGACCCCAGCGCACCCGGCCTGCTCGTCGAACTCCTCCGCCAAGCAGGCCGCGACCCCGAACTCGTCGACATCGTCGCCCGCAACGCCCGCATCCTCCACGAAGGACTCGCACACCTCATCACCCGCGGCATCCAGGACGGAACCGTCGACCCCGCCCTCGACCCCGACCACACCGCCCGCTGGCTCCTCGCGATCGTCGACGCCGTCTTCCTCAACGCCGACCCCGCCCACGACCCCCGCCCCGCACTCCACCGCACCGTCACCCACTACCTCGCACCACCACCGCCGGACCCGGAGGACACCTGATGGGGACAACCACCGACCACGACACCGCCACCGTCACCATGCCCGCCACCTGGCTCTGGCTCCTCCGACCCGGCGGCACCGCACTCGGCTGCGCGACCGGACCAACGCCGTCTTCACCGACGGCCGGGACCTCGTCGTCCTGGACCACGACACGGGCGAACTCGCCCGAGTCCGGGCCACCGACCTCCCGACCAGAGCACTGCGCGAGGCGTTCGAACGGTTCCGCTACCCCTGGCACGGCACGACCGACCCGCACGAAACCGAGTTCACCCGCTGGATCGACGGCACACCCGACCTCGACCCGGCCACCCACACCCTGCTCCGCACCCGCCACCGCGCCCTCACCGACAAGAAGGCCGGCGCCGCGGCCGAAGCACTCGACGAGCTCCGCGCGAAAGGGCTCGCCGTCCGGGACCGGGACGGCGAGCAGCAGTACCGCCGGCGTGCGGGAGAGTCGTCGTAATAGGTGTCGTGGTAGGGGAGGGCCACGCCGTCTTCCTCGGGGGAGGGGGCTACCCGCGGGGACGCTTCAACGGGGCAGGTGACGGCTGTGGTCGGCCCAGGCGGCGAAGCCCTTCGTGCAGTGGAGCGGTGGTGATCCGGGCGTCCAGGTCGACATCAGGGGCCGCAAGATCCGCAGCTCGTGCCGGCAACCGACGGAGAATCCCATGACTGATGGATAATGGGGATTATCCATCAAAAGGGGATCCGGAAGGGGTTCGGGCCCCGGCTGGGGGATGCCACTCTCGAAGGCTTCGTCGACGGCCCGATCCGCCCCTGGAACGCACATTTGCGTGCGATGCGCGCGACCGTGATGCCGTGCGTCCAGGGAGCCCGGCGAGCCGGACCGGGGTTCCCGCCGAGGACCCCTGACGGCCCGCCTCGATGATCAACTGCCGACGTGCGCCCGGCATGCGCGTTGGTCCGACATCCACTGACACCACCCGCGATCCGTCACTGTGACGTTTCTACGGTGACAGGCTCACCGGCGACTCGGTGCTGTCTCGACTTTGCTGTCCCGGCCTTCCCGACCTGGGGGCTCCCACCGGTAGGTCGTGGGCCGCGTCGTCCCGATGAACGACGGTGCGGACGGACAGCGGCAACGACGGTTCGTGAGACGGCGAGCGGGCGAACGTCACGCGTGAACGTCGCGTCGCACCGGTGTGGCCGACCTGCGGCTCGCGGCGTCCGTGACCCCTGCCGACCAGGCTGTCCGTAACGCCGATAATCTACATTATGTTAAGTAGAACGTTCGGGGAGCGTCCGGGGCGCTTCCCTGCCCACGCGCCTGGCCTCCGCGGTGATGGTGTCGCCCCACGTGCGCCACATGCCGTCGAGCCGTGAGGTGACGACGACGCGTTGCACCGCGTTGTCCGGCAGCGGGATCTGCAGGCCGATCGCGTGGTGTCGCGCGTGCGTGCCGCCGGCCTTCGCCAGGAGTTCGGCGTCGAAGTCGATCAGGACGCTGCCCTCGGGCAGGGTGTCCGGGATGTCGTCGCCGCAGCCGACGACGCACACCGGTCCCCCGGCGTCGGCGGTGTGCTGGTCGATCTCCGTTCGAACGTCGAGGTCGCGGGCCTGGTCGGTCCAGGTGGTCAGGGTGCGGTGCTCGGCTTCGGCGATGAGCGGGTCGTCGCGTTCCAGGGAGGCCCAGACGAGTTCGACGTCCGGCTCGTGGGTCTTGTCGAGGAATTGCCGCATGGTGCGCTTGGCGCTGGCGAGCATCTCCCCCGTGTCGCGTTCGTGTGGTGGTTCGACGGCCCAGGCGCTCAGGTCGAAGTGGGTGGCGAGGCCGTGTCGGCGCAGGCGGTAGCCGAGTTCGATGTCTTCGGTGCCCCAGGTGACGAAGCGTTCGTCGAAGCCGCCGACGGCGTCGAAGTCGGTGCTGCGCACGGAGAGGTTCATGCCCCAGGCGAAGAGCCAGGGGAAGGCGAGCCGGTCGGGTTGGAAGTCGACGGCGGCGAGGGGTTCGTGGCGGATGTCGCGGAAGCCGGGGTGGTCTTGGAAGTCGTGGTGGACCTGCTTCGGGGTTCCGGTGGCGATGGCTTCGGCGAGGCCGGGTGTGGGGTCCCAGGGGCGGTAGCCGTGGACGTAGCCGAGGTTGAGGGTGGGGTGTGCGGTGTGGGCGTCGGCGTGCGCGCGGGTGAGGTCGGGTCCGGCGAGGGTGCCGCAGTCGAGGAAGGCGAGGACGGGCGCGGTGGCGTGGCGGGCGCCGGCGTTGCGGGCGTGTGCGACGCGGCGGCCGAGGTCGGGTTGGTGGTGGTAGTGCAGGTGGAGGCGGTCGTGGAAGGTCTTGACGACGTCGGCGGTGTGGTCGTTCGAGCCGTCGTCGGCGACGATGACTTCGTAGTCGTCGGGCGGGAGGGTTTGGTCGGTGAGGCTGTCGAGGGTGCGGCGGAGGAGTTCGGCGCGGTTGTAGGTGGGGATCACGACGGAGATCCGCGGCGGCATCCGGGCTCCTTGGGGCGCTGGTGGTGCGGGCGCTGGGAAGGAGCGGACTGTATCGGGTTCGCGGAACCGATACAGCCCCCGCGCTTCGGTGTCGGTTCAGGCGGTTCGGGTGGTGGTCAGGCGGTCGAGGATGTCGTGGTAGTGGGCGTTGGCCATGATGCCGAGGACGTTGCCGAAGGGGTCGAGGACGCTGGCGGTGACGTAGCCCTCGCCGCGGACCTTGGGGTCGTCGTGGGGTGTGGCGCCGAGTTCGGTGAGGCGGTCGAGGGTGGCGTGGAGGTCGTCGACGGCCCAGTAGGTGATGGCGCCGGCGGGGGCGGTGCGGGTGTCGTGGGGTGCGTAGTCGCTCTTGACGATGCCGAACTCGTGTTCGTAGTCGCCGATGCGGAATTCGATGTAGCCGCCGGGGACGGTGAAGTAGGGCTCGATGCCGAAGAACTCGGTGTACCAGGTGGCGGCGGCGTCGAGGTCGTCGGCGAAGAAGCTGGTGGTGGTGAGTCCGCGGAGCATGGTGGTTCCTGTTCGTTCGGTGGTCGCTTGTCCCCTACTTTGGCGGTCGAAGTGCTCACCGAGTGAGCACTTTTCGGGCGAGACTGGGTTCATGCGTGCGGACCGGTTGGTGGCTGTCCTGTTGTTGATGCAGGCGCGGGGGCGGGTGACGGCGGCGGAGTTGGCCGGTGAGCTGGAGGTGTCGGTGGCGACGGCGCGGCGGGATCTGGAGGCGTTGTCGTCGGCGGGTGTGCCGGTGTACCCGCAGCCGGGGCGTGGTGGTGGTTGGCGGTTGGTGGGGCGTGCGCGGACGGATCTGAGCGGGTTGACGTCGTCGGAGGCACGGGCGTTGTTCTTGTTGGTAGGGCCTGCGGCGTCGGGGTCGCCTGAGGTGCGGGCGGCGTTGCGGAAGTTGGTGCGGGCGTTGCCGGAGACGTTCCGGGAGGGTGCGCAGGCGGCGGCGGACGCGGTGGTGGTGGATGTGGCGGGGTGGGGTGGTGTCGGTCGGGAGCGGCCGGGGTTGGTGGGTGTGTTGCAGGAGGCGGTGGTGGGGCGTCGGCGGGTGGTGTTGGTGTACGAGGGGCGTGGGCGGGTGCGGTCGGAGCGGGTGGTGGAGCCGTGGGGGTTGGTGGACAAGGACGAGGTTTGGTACTTGGTGGCGGGTACGGGTGCGGGTGAGCGGACGTTCCGGGTGGATCGGGTGGTGTCGGCGCGGGTGACGGATGAGGTGTTCGTGCGGCCGGAGGGGTTCGACTTGTCGGTGGCGTGGGAGCGGGTGGTGTCGGAGGTGGAGCGGCGGCGGTCGTCGGTGTCGGCGGTGGTGTCGGTGGAGTCGCGGTTCGCGCACGTGTTGGGTGATCAGTTCGGGCGGCATTGCGAGGTGGTGGAGGAGGTGGGTGGTCGGGTGCGGTTGCGGTTGTCGGCGACTACTCCGTTGATGATCGCGCAGGTGTTGGCGGGGTGGGGTGCGTTGGTGGAGGTGGTGGAGTCGGAGGAGGTGCGGGCGGAGTTGGCGCGGTTGGGTGCGGAGTTGGTGGCGGGGAACGCGGTGCGGTGAGGGCGCTCCCGCGGTTGGTTCCCGGGATGGTCACATCCGGTCGTGGATGCGGTCTTTCATGGACTTCTCCCCCAGTGCCCGCAGGGCGGCGGCGACGAGGTCGGTGAGGGGGTAGGGCAGGTCGGCGTCGAGGTCGCGGGCGGCGGCGGTGGTGGCGTTCCACTCGGCGTCGAGGGTGGGGAGGATGGCGCGGGCGTGGTCGGTGAGGTGGACGATGCGCCTGCGGGCGTCGTCGCCGGGGTGGAGGTCGACGAGGCCGTCGCGGCGCATCTGGTTGACGGTCTGGCTGATGGCGGAGTGGGTGACGCCGATGGTGTCGGCGAGGTCGCGGATGGACAGCGGTCCTCTGGTGTGGACCAGGCGGATGACCGGGGTGTAGCGGGGGCGGAAGCCCGGTAGGCCGAGGTCGGTGTAGACGCGGGCGACGTCTCCTTCGAGGAGGTCGAGCAGGTGGCGGAGGCGGGTGCCGAGGTATTCGCCGGCGGGTGCGTGGTCCACTCCCCTAATGTAACAGCGCTGTTGTATCTGTGAGGAGGGGTGGATGTACCCGGAGATCGAGCCGTACGAGCACGGGATGTTGGACGTCGGCGACGGCAACCTCGTGTACTGGGAGGTGTGCGGCAACCCGGAGGGCAAGCCGGTGGTGTGCCTGCACGGTGGGCCGGGCACGGGCTGCTCCCCCGGCATGCGTCGGCAGTTCGACCCGGAGGCGTACCGGATCGTGCTGCTGGACCAGCGCGGCAGTGGCCGCAGTCGGCCGCACGCGAGCGCGTACGCGACGGACCTGTCGGTGAACACGACGGCGCACCTGGTGGCCGACATCGAGCGGTTGCGGGAGCACTTGGGCGTCGAGCGGTGGATGGTGTTCGGCGGGTCGTGGGGTTCGACGCTCGGCCTGCGGTACGCGCAGCTGTTCCCGCACCGGGTGACGGACATCGTGCTGGTCGCGATCACGTCGGGCCGGTACGCCGAGCTGGACTGGCTCTACCACGGGCTGGGCATGCTGTTCCCGGAGCAGTGGTCGAGGTTCCGCGACGGCGCGGGCGAGGGCGCCACGGACCTGGTGGCGGCGTACCACGCGTTGCTGAACGACCCGGATCCGGCGGTGCGGGAGAAGGCGGCGACGGACTGGACGGACTGGGAGTCCTCGATCGTGTCGCTGGATCCGGATTACCGGCCGGGGCCGCGGATGGCGGACCCGGCGTGGCGGATGGCGTTCGCGCGGTTGTGCGCGCACTACTTCAGCCACAAGGTGTGGTTGGAGGACGGTCAGGTGCTGCGGGACGTGGAGCGGTTGCACGGCATCCCGGCGATCCTGGTGCACGGTCGGTTGGACCTGCAGGGCCCGCTGTGGACGGCGTGGGAGCTGGCCCGGACGTGGCCGGACGCGGAGCTGGTGGTGGTGCGGGGCGCGTCGCACGCGGTGTCGGACCCGGGGATGGCGGAGGCGGTGCTGGCCGCGACGGACCGGTTCGCGCGGCGCTGAGCGCCTGTGCTCGACCCGGACCACGTCCGATGCTGGATCAGGTCCGTCCTATTCCGGCTGTGCCAGGTCGTTCGCGAGGTGCTTCGGACTCCCTTCCCCGGGCCACGTCGTGACGGGCGGTGGGTTGCCCGGGGCCGAAGGTCCGGTGAACCGTCCGACGGGGTGGTTCGAGCAGCCTCCGGCCCGTCGAAGGTCCGCTAGAGGCGCCAGACGCTGGTCGTCCTGACCGCGACGCCTTCCAGGTCCGGTGGCACCGGCACCGGGAAGGCGTCGACGAGGGTCCAGCCGCGCGGCAGGAACGACCGTTGCGGGTCGCCCACCAGCACCAGGGCGCCGCGGCGGTGCGCGGCCAGCAGGAACGGCTCGACCCGGGCGGCCATGTCGCGGTCGTAGAAGACGTCGCCGGCCAGCAGCACGTCGACCTCGGGGTCGGTGTCGAGCAGGTCGCCGGCGGCGATGGTGACGGTGACGTCGTTGGCGCGGGCGTTGAGGTCGATCGCCGCCACCGCGACGGGGTCGATGTCGTTGGCCGTGACCAGGCCGCCCGCGCGGGCCGCCGCGACCGCCACCAGCCCGGAGCCCGACGCCAGGTCCAGCACCCGGCGGCCCGCGACGAGCTCCGGGTGGTCGAGCACGTGCCGGGCCAGCGCCTGGCCTCCCGCCCAGGGGAACGCCCAGAATGGTGGCTCCGGCGAGCCGGTGCGTTCCCACAGGGCGATCACGTCGTCGGCGGTGCGCAGCACGATGTCCGGGGTCAACGGGACCGGTCGCGCACTCGTGACCGAGCGGACGAAGTCCTCCACCGGGCCGCTGATCACCGGGATGACGCCCTTCGGGGCGCCCGGGACAGCGCGTCCCTCGACGACCCGACCGCCTCGGACGACTCGGACTGGCTGAGCGGCGGTCGCACCATGCCGTGATGGTAGGGCCGCGTGCGGGCCGGCCTGTCGGTGGTTGTCCGCGTGCTCGTCGGTGGTTGGACACGTGCTCACAGCCCTCCGGCGACCCGCAGCACCGCGCCGGTGGTGAACGACGCCGCGTCGCTCAACAGCCAGGCCACCGCCTCCGCGATCTCCTCGGGTTCGCCGGGCCGGCCCAACGGGATCGCCGACGCCACCCGGTCGGGACGGTCCGGCACCCCGGACAGCTCGTGGATCTCCGTGCGGACCGTGCCCGCGGCCACCGCGTTCACCCGGATCCCCCGCGGCCCCAGTTCCTTGGCCAGCCCCACGGTCATCGCGTCCACCGCCGCCTTGGTCGCCGCGTAGTGCACGTACTCGCCCGGCGAGCCCACCGTGGCCGCGGCCGAGGACAGCGACACGATCGACCCGCCCGCCACCAGGTCCCGTGCCGCCCGCCGCGCGCACAACAAGGCGCCCACCACGTTGACGTCGACCACCCGGCGCAGGTCCTCGGTCCGCAGCTGCGCCAGCGGACCCACGGGGCTGGTGATCCCGGCGTTGACGACCACGCCCGTCACCTGCCCGAGCGCCGCGGTGGCGTCGAACAGGGCGTCCACGTCCGCCTCGTCGGACACCTCCGCCCGCACGGCGACGCCGCCGACCTCCCGCGCCAACGCCTCGGCCTGTTCCGTCGAGGTCCGGTAGCCGATCACCACCCGGTGCCCGTCGGCGGCCACCCGGCGCACCACCGCCGCGCCGATGCCCCGGCTCCCGCCCGTCACCACGATCAGGCCAGCCACGCCGTCACCTCCGCGTCCACCACGTCCTGCGCGGTCACCAGCATGTGCGCCAATCCCGGCACGTCCACCAGGCGCGCGCCCGGCACGGCGGCGCACAACCGCGCCTGCACCGGCCGGAACGCCGGGTACTCCTGCTCGCCGCGCACCACCAGCAGCGGCACGTCGAGCTCCCCGGCCCGCGCGAGCACGTCCAACGGCTCCACCGCCGCCCGTGCCGCGTCCGTCCAGGTGTAGGAGTCCAGGGCGCCCACCTCGGTCGACGCCTCCACCACCGCCTGCACCCGCACCGCCGGGTTCACCACCGCCACCCGCCGCACCGGCACCACGCGCCGCAGCGCCGTCGTCAACGCGATGTGCCCGCCCGCCGAACCGCCGACCAGGTCCACCGGCCCGTCGTCGCAGCCGAACTCCGTCCGCGCCGCCGCGACCAGGGCGGGCATCGCGGCCACCCCCGACTCCACCATCGCCGAGTACCCGTCGACCACCTGGTCCGGGCCTTCGCCCCACGCCGGCAGCGCCGCGTACAGCCGCCAGGCGTCCACCCCCGTCAGCGGCAGCGCCTCGGCCATCGCCTCCGGCGTGCCCGGCTCGCCCATCAGGTGCCACACGACCACCAATCGCCGACCGCCCCGCACCGGCGGCGTCGCCACGAACCGCACCCCCGCCGCCTCACCCGTGATCACCATGACCCCGAACCTACGTCCCGACCGGCCCGGACGGCGTCCACCCGTCGCGAACACGGCATACCCACCGCGACCACGAGCCGCCCGAACGCGTGAACCCGTACCCCGGTGTCACTCGAACGGCCGTGCCAGGGCACTCTGAAGGCGTGACCGAGCCGCGTTGCGCCGCGATCTCCGCGGACCTCGAGGAACCCCAGGCGGGCACCGCCGCGACCGCCGCCGCCTGGATCTGCCTCGAACAACCCGGGCCCTGGGGACGCGACGCGCTCACCCAGAGCCGCCTCGACCCCGCGCTCGGCGCCGAACTGGCCCGCCGCGCCGCCGACACCGGCGTCCGCGTCCTGCTCATCCGCCGGCCCGGCCGCCACGCCGACACCCACCACGACGCGCCGCGGCGCGTCTACCTCGCCGCCACCACCCCCGGCCGGCCGCGGCTGGAGCAGACCGACCTCGCCGACCCCGCGGCCCTGCTCGACCTCGACTTCGCCGCCCTCGCCGCGGGCGTTCCCACCGGGCTCGGCACACCGGTCACCGGGCCGCTGCTGCTCGTGTGCGCCAACAGCCGCCGCGACGTGTGCTGCGCCCTGCGCGGCCGGCCACTGGCCGAAGCCCTCGCCGCCGCCCGACCCGACACCGTGTGGGAGTGCACCCACACCGGCGGGCACCGCTTCGCGCCCACCGGCGTGCTGCTGCCCACCGGCTACACCTACGGCCGCCTCGACACCGACTTCGCCGCCCGGCTGCTCGACCACGCCGCCCGAGGCCACGTCGTCACCGAGCGGTGCCGGGGCCGCTCCACCCACCCGCCGCACGGCCAGGTCGCCGAACTCGCCGTCCGCGACCTCACCGGCGAACACCGCGACGTGCTCACCGTGCACGGCGACACCGTCCACCACGCCGACGGCAGCGCCTGGCACGTCACCGTCGACAGCCGCGACCTACCGGCCTCCCGGCCCGCCAGTTGCGGCGCGGCCCCCACCCCGGCCACCGGGCTCGTCGCCACCGCCGTGCGCCGGCTCGTCCCCGCCGCCTGAGCGTCCCGGCACCGTCGCGCGGAACAGGCCCAGGCCCACCGCGCGGGCGTCGTCCAGGCCCACCGCGCCCAACGCGTCCGCGGGCAGCGCCAACAACGACACCGCCACACCCAGGAAGTACGCGTCCAGCAGGCCCGCGTCCCGCGCGGTGCTCGGCAGGCCCGCCGCCGCGTGCAGCCCCGCGCCCGCCTGCGCGTTCGACACCGCCATCCGACCCAGCGCCGCGCGCACACCCGGCCGGCGCACCGCCTCCAGGTACAGCTCCGCCATCGCCAGCAGCTGCGTGGGGTCCTCCACCACCGCGCGGCGCAACAACGCCGGGTACAGCTCCGCCACCTCGGCCGGGGTGATGCCCTCCGGCGTCGTCTCCCGCAACCGCCGCACCGCCGCCGCGTGCAACGCCGTCATCCGCGCCGCCGCCGCGCCCAGCAACGCGTCCCGCGACGGGAAGTAGTTCTTCGTCGTGCCCTCCGGCACGCCCGCCGCCCGGTCCACCGCGCGGTGCGTCAGGCCCCGGCCGCCCTCCGCCGCCAGCACCGAGATCGCACAGTCGCACAACAGGTCCCGACGGCTCGTCACGGTGACGGGACACTAGTCGATCGAGGCCGGCCCGCCGTCGCCACCACCCGCCCGGCCTCCAGCACCAACCACACCCCGCACACGCAGCGCACGTAGTCCACCGCGCCGTGCGACGACACCGGATACACACGCTCGGCACTGGGCCACCCGCAACAAGGACAACTGGTGTTCACCCCACCAGCGTGATGTCATGGTTCAGTGCATTTCAACCCTTACGGCGGGGCGGCGGCCGAACTCGCCGCCGCGCTGGTCAACGCCGACCCCGACAGCACCGCCGACGAGCTGCTCGACCTGCTGCGCGAGCACGACTACAAACCCCTCGGCGCCCTCGACGACGACCAGGCCCGCGACCTCACCGCCTGGGCCGCCCGCCTCTCACCCGTCTTCGACCACACCCCCGACCAGATCGCCCTCGTCAACGACCTGCTCGCCGAAGGCGCCGCCAAGCCCTACATCTCCACCCACGACGGCCGACGGCCCCACCTGCACTTCGCACCCGAACACGCGCCCACACCCCAACGGCTGCGCGCCTTCACCGCCGCCGGCCTCGCCCACGTCGTCTGCGACGACCCCGGCCGCCTCGGCCGCTGCGCACGACCCGGCTGCGGCACCGTCTACGTCGACACCTCGCGCAACGGCCGCCGCCGCTTCTGCACCACCCGCTGCGCCAACCGCGTCCACGTCGCCGACCACCGCACCCGCACCGCCTGACCCCCGGGCAGCCCCGGACGGCGCGGTCAGTGCATGACGCGGCGGCCGAAGCGGGCGTTGCCGAACTCCGCCGCCTCGCCGATCAACGCCGACCCCACGTCCGTGCGACCGCGGAACCACGCGTGCCGGAACCACGCGTCCTGGTGGAACACCACGTCACCGAACAACGCCCGGCCGCCGAACCGCACGTGCCGGAAATCCGCCCGACCCGACACCTCGGCCCGCCGCAGGTCCGCCCGACCCGACACCTTCGCCCGCGCGAACACCAACTGGTCGGCCACCTGCGCCGACCGCAACGACACGTTCCCCGCGAACACCGCCAACCCGAACGACGCCGACCGCGCGAACAACGCCTCCGTGAACACCGCGTGCCGCAGGAACCGGGCGCCCGCGAAGTTCGCGTCACCCGTCACCGTCATCGCCTCGAACCGCGCGTCACCCAGGAACACCGCGCCCATCAGGTCCACCCGGTTCACCCGACACCCCGACAGGTCGAAGTCCACCAGGATCGCCCCCGGCGCCACCACGTCCATCCCCGGCCAGAAATCCGCGCCCGGCCGCAGGTGCGACACCAACTCCCGCTGCACCGCCGTGCGCCACGGCGCGTCCAACCCCAGGCTCACCCCGCCCCGCAACGCCGCCAACCACGACGTCACCACCGCCTGCCGCCGCCGCGGCACCTGCCGGCCGATCTCGGCCAACAGCAACAACCCCTCCTCCTCACCGGCCCGGAACAACCGGTTCGCCTCGCGCCACACCGACACCGGAGCCGGCGCCGCACCCGCGTCCGGCCCCACCCGCCGCCGCGCGTGCTCGTCCAACAACGTCTCCGAACGCGACGCGCGCGCATGACGCACGCCAATCCAGACGATGACCACGGCCACCGCCAACGGCATCAGCCACGACGACATACCCCCGATCATGCCCGTCCCGCGTACGTCCACGGACGTACTTCCCGTCACCGCTTCGTGCCCGACGCCGCGACACGCCCCGGAGCGGAGCATCGACGGCATGGAACCGACCCACACCCCCGCCCCGCGCGCCTCCGACGCCGACCGCGACCACACCGCCGCCCGGCTGCGCGACGCCGTCGGCGAAGGCCGCCTCACCCTCGCCGAAGCCGACGACCGCATCGCCGCCGCCTACACCGCCGTGCACCACCACGAGCTGGCCGCCCTCACCGCCGACCTGCCCGCACCGCCACCACCACCGCCGGCGCCGCCCGCACGACACCGGCCACCGATGCTGCCGATCGTCCTGTTCGTCCTCGCCGTCGCCTGGATCGCCTCACCCCTGCCGTTCCCGTGGCCGCTGCTGCTCATCGCCCTGCTCGTGCACCGCGGCCTGCGACACCGCCGGCGGCACGACCCGATCACCCCGGCGGCCTGATCCACCCGCGCCCGCTCCTGCCCTAGAGTCCGCCCCATGGACCTGACCGACGCGTGCTTCGCGGGCGCCGCCCGACAGGCCGAACTGCTGCGATCCGGCGCGCTCACCTCACGCGCCCTCGTCGCCGAATGCCTGCGCCGCATCGACCGGCACGACCGGAGCCTCAACGCGTTCCGGCTCGTGTTCACCGACCGCGCCCTCGCCGACGCCGAGGGAGCCGACGCCCGCCTCGCCCGCGGCGAGGACGCACCCCTGCTCGGCGTGCCCGTCGCGGTCAAGGAAGACCTCGCCATCGCCGGACTGCCCACCACCAAGGGCACCGCCGCCGTCGACACCACCGCGCCCGCCGACTCCGAGATCGTCCGCCGCCTGCGCGACGCCGGCGCCGTCATCGTCGGCCGCACCCGCATGCCCGAACTCGGCCTGTGGCCCTACACCGAGTCCACCTGGGCCGGCGCCACCCGCAACCCCTGGTCACCCGACCACTCGCCCGGCGGGTCCAGCGGCGGATCGGCCGCCGCCGTCGCCGCCGGCCTCGTCGGAGCCGCCGTCGGCACCGACGGCGCGGGCTCCATCCGCATCCCCTCGGCCTGCACCGGCCTGTTCGGCCTCAAACCCCAACGCGGCCACGTGCCGCTGACCCCCGACCGCGACGTCTGGGGAGGCCTGGTCGCCGCCGGGCCCATCACCCGCCACGTCGCCGACGCCGCCCTGCTCCTGGACGTCCTCGCACCCGGCGACGACCACACCGCCGCCGTCACCGCCACCCGCACCCTGCGCATCGCCGTGTCCCTGCGCACCTGGGGCCGCGGCATCCCCGTCGACGCGGAAGTCCGCGACGCCGTCCTCGACACCGCGGGCCTGCTCGCCGACCTCGGCCACGACGTCACCCGCGTCGACCCCGACACCCTGCACGACGTCGCCGGACCCGCCGTGCTCGCCGCCCGCTACCTGCACAGCGCCGCCACCACCGAACGGGCCCTGGACCGACCCGACCGGCTCGACGCCCGCACCCGCGCCGTCGCCGCCCTCGGCCGCTCCCTGCCCGCGCCCGCCGTGCGCGCCGCCCTCTCCCAGACCGCGAAGCTCACCGACCACGCCAACCGGCTCTTCGACCACCACGACCTGCTGCTCACCCCCGTGCTCACCCGGCCGCCCCTGCGCGTGGGCGAGTGGAACCGCCGACCCACCCTCGCCGCGCTGCTCGCCGCCGCCCGCATGACCACGTTCCTGCCCCTGTGGAACATCACCGGCAACCCCGCCGCGTCCGTCCCCGCCGGCCACACCCGCACCGGCCTGCCCCTGGCCGTGCAGCTCGTCGCCACCACCGACGACGACCGCACCATCCTCACCGCCGCCGGCCAACTCGAACGCGCCCGCCCCTGGGCCGACCGCCGCCCACCCGCCCACCCCTGACCCGCGAGAGTCCTACGCCCAGCCCGCGTGAGTCCTACGCCCGGAACGCGCGTGTCCTACGCTCACGACCCCCGAGTGGAACGCTCGGAACACCCGGCTACCGCTCCCGCCACGCCAACTCCGACCGCCACCGCTGCAACCACTCCGGCACCACGCCGCCCGACACCGCCGCCAACTCGCCCTCCACCACGTGCCGCAGCACGTCGTCCGCGCCCTCCGCCACCCGCCCCAGCACCTCCTCGCGCACCGCGGGCCAGTCACCCGACGACGACGCCACCGCCCGCAGCCGCACGTAGGACTCCCACACCGGATGCGCCAGGAACGCCCGCCGCCGCAGGTCCACCGCCCGCTCCACCCACCCCGCGCGCAGGCACTCGTCCACACCCAGGTCCACCAACCGGGTCGCCGCGCCACGCCCACCCGTCGCCGCCAGACCCCGCTCCACCCACGCCACCGCCTCCGCCGACCGGCCCGCGTCCCGCAGCACCGTCGCCACCCGCAGGTAGTGCCAGCCCGACGACAGGTCCCGCGACAACACCAACACCTGCAGGTCCACGTCACCGGTGTGCTCGGCCAACTCCTCCATCACCCGCAGCAACGCCCACCGCTCCCGGTCGTAGCGCCCGGTCTCCCCGAACCCGATCACCGGCAACCGCTCGAACCGCGCCACCGCCTCCGCCCGGTAGAACGCCAGCCCGTCCTCGCCCAACGCCGACGCGTACGCCGCCAACCGCACCTCCGGCGGCTCGGCGAAGTCCGTCTGCACCCACAACAACCACGCCGCCAACTCCCGACCGTCCACCGACGGCCCGGCCGCGCACGCCACCGCGTGCAGGTCCAGCACCCGGTCCACCAACCCCGCCAACGCCACCCGCTGCTCGCTGCCCTGCGCGGCCCGCACCAGCACCTCGGCCAACTCCCGCGCCACCACCCGCGCGCCCGGCCCGCCCCGCACCACAGCCGACAGCTCCGCCACCACCGCCGCCAACTCGTCCCACCGCACCGACCAGGGTGCGTCGACACGGGCCAGGGCGGCCGCCGCACGACCGGGTAAGGCATCCACCGCGACATCCAACCGCACACCGACCGGCCCCACGAGACCCACTCGGACGCCCACCGGCCCGCCGGACCCGCCCCGACCACGCGAAAGGGGCGCCGGCGACCACCGCCGACGCCCCACCACTGCGTCCAAGATCACTGCCAGGGGATCACTCGTGCGGCGACCGCGGCTCCCCGGCCCCGACCTCCCGCGCCGCCGGCGACGACCCCAACGTGCCGCGCTCCGGCCCGCGTTCCACCGACGCCTGCTCCAACGGACCCGGCACCTCCTTGCGGGCCACCGCCTCCGCCGCGCGCACCGCCTCCGCCACCGCCGGGTCCGGCGCCGTGTCGAACCACTCCGCCACCGACGCGTCGTCCTGCTCCGGCGACGACGTCTCCGGCTTCTCGTAGACCGGCGGCTCGTAGCGGAACACGCCGTCCTCGCCCGGCGCGCCCAGCATCTTCGCGAAACCCTCCAGCGCCTTGCCGTAGTCCGACGGCACCAGCCACACCTTGTTCGCGTCGCCCTGCGCCATCTGCGGCAACGTCTGCAGGTACTGGTAGGCCAGCACCTCCGGCGTCGGCTTGCCCGCCTTGATCGCCGCGAACACCTTCTCGATCGCCTTCGCCTGACCCTGCGCCTGCAGGTACCGGGCCGCCCGCTCACCCTGCGCCCGCAGGATCGCCGACTGCCGCTCCGCCTCCGCGGACAGGATCGCCGCCTGCTTCGCGCCCTCCGCGGACAGGATCTGCGCCTGCTTCTGCCCCTCCGCGGACTTGATCGCCGCCTCCCGCTGGCCCTCCGCGTTGAGGATCATCGCGCGCTTCTCCCGGTCCGCGCGCATCTGCTTCTCCATCGAGTCCCGGATCGAGGGCGGCGGGTCGACCGCCTTGAGCTCCACCCGCGCCACCCGGATGCCCCACCGGCCCGTCGCCTCGTCCAGCACGCCGCGCAACTGGTTGTTGATCTGGTCACGGGAGGTCAGCGTCTCCTCCAGGCTCATCCCGCCCACCAGGTTGCGCAGCGTCGTGGTCGCCAACTGCTCCACACCCACGATGTAGTTCGAGATCTCGTACACCGCCGCCCGCGGGTCGGTCACCTGGAAGTAGACGACCGTGTCGATCGACACCGTCAGGTTGTCCCGGGTGATCACCGGCTGCGGCGGGAACGACACCACCTGCTCGCGCAGGTCGATCCGCGCCCGCACCCGGTCGAAGAACGGCACCAGGATGTTGAGCCCCGGTGCGGCGGTCGTGCGGTAGCGGCCCAGCCGCTCGATCACCGCGGCCGTGGCCTGCGGGATCACCAGCACCGACTTCACCGTCACGACCAGCACGAACAGCACCAGGACCGCGATGACGATCAGCGTCGTGGTCAACTCTCCCAGCCTCCACTCAGGCCCCGGACAGCACCACTGCGGTCGCGCCCGAGATCTCGACAACAGTGACTTCGGCGCCGGGCTCGATGACCTCGCGGTCCAACGACCGCGCCGACCACACCTCGCCGCCGATCCGCACCCTACCGCCGTGGCCGTCCACAGTGGACACGACGACGGCCGTGGCGCCCACCAGGGCCTCCACGCCCGACTTGTGCCCCGAACCCAGCGCCATCCGGCGCTTGATCGCGGGCCGCGCGCCCACCACCAGCCCCAACGACACCAGGCCGAACACGATCCCGCTGAGCACCACGTCCGCGCCCAACGCCGACGCGCCCGCCGCGCCCAACGCCGCCAGGCCCAGCATGACCAGCACGAAGTCGCCCGACAGGATCTCGGCCGCCACCAGGACGACACCGAGGATCAACCAGATCAGCGCGGCCACCCACCCATCCTCGCACTTCCGGGGCCACCAGGGGCGGGTTTCAGCCCGCCGGCTCCGCCACGAAGTCGATCAGACGCTCCACCGCGCCGATCAACGGCGTCTCCAGGTCCCGGAACCCCGACACCCCCGCCAACACCCGACGCCACCCCTCGTAGGGCTGACCCCAGCCCAGCGCCGCGCACACCCCTTCCTTCCACGGCACGCCCCGCGGCACCACCGGCCACGCCGCGATCCCCACCGACGCCGGCTTCACCGCCTGCCACACGTCCACGTACGGGTGACCGGTGACCAGGACGTCGTCGTCCCGGATCGCCGAGACCAGCCGCGACTCCTTGCTGCCCGCCACCAGGTGGTCCACCAGCACACCCAGCCGCCTGCCCGGTCCCGTGCCGAACTCCGCGATCCGGCCGGCCAGCTCGTCCACCCCGTCCAGCGGCTCGACCACGACGCCCTCCACGCGCAGGTCGTGCCCCCACACCCGCTCCACCAGCTCCGCGTCGTGCAGGCCCTCCACCCAGATCCGGCTGTCCCGGGCCGTGCGGGCCCGCAGCCCCTCGACCTTCACCGACCCCGACGCCGTCCGCGCGGGCTTCGCCGCCGCCGGCGCGGGCCGCACCAGCGTCACCGGCCGCCCGTCCACCAGGAACCCCGCCGGGCGCAGCGGGAACAGCCGCTGCCGGCCCCGCCGGTCCTCCAGCACCACCTGACCGTGCTCGAACCGCACCACCGCGCCGCAGAACCCCGACGCCGGGTCCTCCGCCACCAGCCCGACCTCGGCCGCCACCTCGGGCACCGTCCTGCGCTTGCGGCCCGACAGCACGTCGCGGCCGTAGTCGTGTGATCGCACGGCCGGCGACGTTACCGGCCCGCGGCCACCGACGGGTGATCGGGGAAGAACCCGGCGAACACCTCGCACCACGCCGCCAACCGGTCCCCGTCCACCACCGCCGACCAGCGCTCGATCCCGTCGCGCAGGTCGGGCGAGGCGTAGGCGAAGTCCACCGCGTCCGACGCCGGGTCGCCCACGCACGGCCGCGGGTCGATCGCCACCAACCCGCGCTCGCCCGCGTCCAGGACGTTGCCGAAGTGCAGGTCGCCGTGCAGCAACGTCGCCGCCACCCGGTCGCGGGCCAGCGCCGCCGCCCGCGCGTGAGCCGCGTCGTGGTCGCCGGGGTGCCGCCTGCGCAGCACGTCGAAGACGAAGTCCACCCGCTCGTGCAACGGCGGGAACCCCTCCGGCGGCGCGATGTGCAGCCCGCGCAGCACCTCGGCCAGCCCCGGACCGTCCGCGGCGGGCGTGCCCGGCACCAGGCCCTCCAGCAGCAACGCGCCCCGCGCCGGATCCGCCCGCAGCACCCGCACCATCCGCGGCGACGGCTCCCACGCCCGCAGCGCCGCGTGCTCCTGCACCGAGATCGCCGGCTCCGGCGTCACCTTCAACACCACCGGCTCACCGCCGCGCGTGCACATCAGGGCGTGCGAGGTGCCCCCGGACAACGGCCGCACCACCTCCAGGCCCCAGTCCCGGCACAACCCCGCCACCAGCGCGTCCAGCCCGTCCAGCCACGACCGCACCCCCGGCCCGAAGCGCCGCGTCATGCGGTCGGCCAACGACGCCATTCAGCCGTCCAACCTCAAGATGAACTCCTCCACGTCCTCACCACGCCCCTCGGCGAACCCCACGTCCTCGCCGACCGGCACGAACCCGCACTTCTCCAGCACCCGCAGCGACCCCAGGTTGTCCACCGCGGCCCGCGCGTACAGCGGGCGCAGCGGCTCCTCCCGCAGGAACAGCTGCAACGCCGCCGTCGCCAGCCCCTTGCCCCAGTGCTCCCGGTCGATCCAGCACACCACCTCCGGCTCACCGAACTGGCGCAACCGCCCCACGTGGCCCACCACGTCGCCGTCGAACACCACCGTGCGCGCCGCCACCGAGTCGTCGGCCAGGATCCGCGCCCACCGCACCAGGAACGCCGCCCGGTCCGACGGGTCCGACGGGGTGAACGCGGCCATCCGGACCGCCTCCGGATCGCGCTGGTGCTCGAAGAACACCAACACGTCGGCAGCGGTCACCTCGCGCAGTTCGACGCCCACGCGGCAAGTAGACAACACGCACCCGCGACGTCAGAAGATCCCCGCGCAGAACCGCCCGCCGGTGTCGCGCCCGCTCAGAACGCGGGCCAGGGGATCGCCGGCCAGTCGTTGGACGGCTCCGGGAACACCCCCGCCGCCAGCAGCTTGTCCACCCGCTCGGCCAACGCCCGCACCTCCGCGCGCGTCAGGTGCTCGTGCAGCCGCTCCGACAGCTCCCCGTCCAGGCACGAGCGCAGCCGCCGCAGCGACTCCACCGCCTCCCCGGGCAGCTCCTCGCCCAACCAGCCCCACAGCACCGTGCGCAGCTTGTCGTCGCCGTGCAGGCAGATCCCGTGGTCCACCCCGTACACCGCGCCGTCGAGCGCGTGCAGCACGTGACCGCCCTTGCGGTCGGCGTTGTTCACCACCACGTCGAACGCCGCCATCAACCGCACCCGCGGGTGGTCGGCGTGCACCAGCACCGCGGGCTCCCCGTACCGGTCGTGCGCCCGCAACACCGAACGCCACCCCGGCCGCACCTCGTCCACCGGCACGATGTCCACCAGGTCGTCGTCCTCGCGGGTCTCCACCCACAACTGGACCATGCCCGACCCGAACGGACCCTCCCGCAGCACCGTCGGCGGCACCACGTGCACCCCGGCCGCCTCCGACACCAGGTACGTGGCCACCTCGCGGCCCGCCAGCGTGCCGTCGGGGAAGTCCCACAACGGCCGCTCGCCGCGCACCGGCTTGTACACGCACTTCGCGGTCACGCCGTCGAGGCTGATCGCGCAGAACAACGTCGCGTTCGACGCGTCCACCAGCCGGCCCTCGACGTCGATGCGGCCACGCCGCAGCAAGTCGAGCACCCCGTCGTCAGCCGGACCCACCGCCGCGCTCAGCCCTCGTCCGACCGGCGGTAGCCGTTCTGCCGCGGGCACACGTGCCCCTCGGGGTCCAGCGGCTCGGCGCACAGCGGACACGGCTTGCGGCCCGCCCGCACCACCCGGTCCGCGCGCTCGGCGAACGCCCGCGCCTCCACCGGGCTCAGGAACACCCGCACCGCGTCCGGACCCTCCTCGGTGTCGTCGAGCACCACCGCCTCGTCGACCTCCTCCTCGGTGATCGCGAGCAGTTCGATGACCACCGCGCGGGACTCGGCGTCCCAGCCCAGCCCCATCGTGCCGACCTTGAACTCCTCCTCGACCGGCACCGCCAGCGGTTCGGTGTCCCGGAGGTCCTCGGGGACCGCGTCGGGGACGTCGGCGCCGAACCGCCGGTGCACCTCCTCCAGCAGCGAGCCGATGCGCTCGGCGAGTACGGCGACCTGTTGCTTCTCCAGCGCCACGCTGACCAGCCGGGCCTCCTCGGAGGCCTGCAGGTAGAACGTGCGCTCGCCAGGCTGCCCGACTGTGCCGGCGACGAACCGGTCGGGCTGGCGGAATACGTGGATGACGCGTGCCATGACAACGACGACCCTAGGCCACGCGAGCAAGATCGGCAGCCCTGCCCCTTGCTTTTCCACGACCGGCGAACACGACTCCCCGTCGGTCGGCGCTGACCGGCCGGCACGCACCCGGATAAGGTCGCCGCGTGGTGAAGATCGCACCGTACGGAACGTGGACATCGCCCATCGACGCGGCCGACGCCGCCGCGGCCGGCGGGGGCCTGCAGTGGGTCGACCTGCACGACGGTCGTCCCTGGTGGGCCGAGGGACGACCCGCCGAGGGCGGCCGGGTCGCGCTCGTGCGCGACGGGCAGGACCTGCTGCCGCCGCCGTGGAACGTGCGCAACCGCGTCCACGAGTACGGCGGCCGGCCGTGGGTCGTGCTGGACACCCCAGAGGGGACGCGCGTGGCGTTCACCAACTGGGACGACCAGCGCGTCTACCTGTTCGACCCCGACGACCCCCGGCCCGTCCCGCTCAGCCCCGAGCCCGCGCGCCGCCACGGCCACCGCTACGCCGACCTCACCGCCGGACCCGGCCACGCCGAGGTGTGGTGCGTGCGCGAGACCGTGACCGGCGACGCCCGCACCGACGTGCGCCGCGACCTGGTCGCCCTGCCGCTGGACGGCTCCCCGCCCCGCGTGCTCGCCGCCAGCCACCACTTCATGACCGGACCCCGGCTCTCGCCCGACGGCCGCCACTACGCCTGGATCGGCTGGGACCACCCCCGCATGCCGTGGGACGGCACCGAGCTGTGCGTCGCCGAGGTCGGCTCTTCGGAGCACCGGGTGCTGGCCGGCGGCGAGACCGAGGCCGTGTGCCAGGTCGAGTGGGAGGGCGACTCCCTGCTGGCGCTGACCGACCCCGACGGCTGGTGGAACCTGTTCCGCATCGGCCTGGACGGCGCCCGCAAGAACCTCGCGCCGTGCGCCGCGGAACTGGGCGGACCGATGTGGCGGCTGGGCAACCGCTGGTTCGCCGCCATCGGCCCCGGCCGCTACGCCGTGCTGCGCTCCGGCGCGCTGGCCGTGCTCGACGAGCGCAGCGGCACCGTCACCGACGTCGACGTGGACCAGCCCGTCTGGCACGCGCACCTCGCCGTGCACGACGGCGTCCTGGTCAGCGGCGCCGCCGGACCGCTGGCCGAGTCCGCCGTGGTGTCGCTGGACCTGTCCACCGGCGCCCTCACCGAGCACACCTCCGGCGAGTCGCCGTTGCCGGTCGACTACCTGCCCGTGCCCGAGGAACGCGTGTTCAGCGGGCCCGACGGCGACGTCCCCGCCTACGTCTACCCGCCGCGCAACCCCGACTTCACCGCCCCCGAGGGCGAGAAACCGCCCTACGTCGTGCACGTCCACGGTGGGCCCACCGGCCGGTCCGCGCCCGTGCTCGACGCCGAACTGGCCTACCTGACCAGCCGCGGCATCGGCGTGGTCGCGGTCAACTACGGCGGCTCCACCGGCTACGGGCGGGCGTTCCGCGAACGGCTGCGCGAGCAGTGGGGCGTGGTCGACGTGCAGGACTGCGCCGCCGTCGCCCAGGCCCTGGCCGACTCCGGCACCGCCGACGGCGACCGGCTCGCCATCCGCGGCGGCAGCGCGGGCGGCTGGACCTCGGCCGCGTCGCTGACCTCGGTGAAGACCTACCGGTGCGGCATGGTCGCGTTCCCCATCCTCGACCTGGCCGGCTGGACCGGCGAGGGCGGCGAGACCCACGACTTCGAGTCCCGCTACGTCGAGGGCCTGGTCGGGCCCTGGCCCGCGGCGGCCGACCGGTACGCCGAACGGTCGCCGTCCCACCGCGTCGACCGGCTCGCCGGGCCCGTGCTGCTGCTGCAGGGCCTGGAGGACGAGATCTGCCCGCCCGACCAGGCCGACCGGTTCGCCTCCGCGCTGGACGGCACCGGCATCCCGCACGCCTACCTCACGTTCGAGGGCGAGCAGCACGGGTTCCGCAAGGCCGAGACGATCGTCGCGGCGCTGGAGGCCGAGCTGTCGTTCTACGGGCAGGTGTTCGGCTTCACGCCCGAGGGGATCGCGGTCCTGGAGCTGCGCCGGTGACCTCCGACGCCACCTCCGGGCCCGGGCTGCTGCGGCCGGGCGACCGGGTCGTCGTGGTCAGCCCGGCCGGACCCTGCTCGGCCGAACTCCTCGACGCGGGCGCCGCGTGGCTGCGCAAGTGGGGCCTGGACGTGCGGATCGACGCCCACGCCCTGGACACCCACCCGACGCTGGACTACCTCGCCGGCCACGACGCCGACCGCGCCCGCTCGTTCGAACGGGCCTGGCTGGACCCGGCGGTGGCCGGGGTGCTGTGCGCCCGGGGCGGCTACGGCAGCCTGCGCATGGTCGACCTGGTCGACTGGGACGCCGTGGTGGCCACGGCGGCCGGTGGGCGTCGCAAGGTGTTCGTGGGCTCCAGCGACACCACCGTGCTGCACCAGCGGTTCTGGGCGCACGGCGTGCCCACGTGGTTCGGGCCGATGATCGGCACCAGGGCGTTCGTCGAGGACACCGCCGCCCGTGAACGGCTCCGCGCCGCCCTGTTCGGCGGCGTGACGTCCTACCGGGGTGTCGGCATGGCGCCCGGGGTCGCGCGGGGGGTCGCCGTCGGCGGCAACCTCAGCCTGCTCGACGCGCCGCCGCCCCCCGGCGCGGTCGTGCTGCTCGAAGACGTCAACGAAGAGCCCTACCGGCTCGACCGGATGCTCACCGACCTGCTGCGGTCCGGGTGGTTCGACCAGGTCGCCGGGCTCGTGCTCGGCTCGTGGACGGGGTGCGGCGACCCGTCCGCCGTGCTCGCCGACCGGCTCGGCGGGCTCGGTGTGCCGATCGTCGCCGACGCCGGGTTCGGGCACTGCGAAGGCCAGCTCACCGTGCCGCTCGGCGTGCCGGCCGGGTTCGGGTACTCCGGCGAGTAGCCCGCCTGCACGTACACCATCCCGTCGGCCACGACCGCGCCACCGCCGCCGCCGGAGATCGTGCCGCCGCG
>NZ_JAJHUO010000022.1:41072-83875 GCF_020859565.1 Saccharothrix luteola
CCGCGTAGCCGGCGCGCGGGGGGGGGGGGGGGGGGGCCGCGGCGCCCGCGCCCCCCCCCCCCCCCCCCCCCCCCCCCCCGGCCGGCACCAGGTTTGTCGCAGGCTCCGACGGTCACAGGCCGAACGCGAGCAGCACGTCACCGCCGTCCGGGTTCGGGTACTCCGGCGAGTAGCCCGCCTGCACGTACACCATCCCGTCGGCCACGACCGCGCCACCGCCGCCGCCGGAGATCGTGCCGCCGCGACCCGGCAGGCCGTTCACCCCGGTGAAGTCCCGGATCGTGTCGTAGGTCCACAGCACCCGGCCGTCACGCGCCGAGTACGCCCGCAGCTTGCCGTCGTTGCCGCCCTCCCACACCAGACCTGGGCTGCTCGTCACCGCCGGGCCGTGGCCCAGCGAGCAGATCTCCGGGTGGGCCGCCGCGCCGCCGGTCGTGCAGCCGTCCGCCGGGTTGGGCGTCTCCCACAGCACGCGGCCCGTGGCCGGGTCCACCGCGAACACCTTGCCCGGGTCGGCGAAGTAGGTCGCGATGTAGAGCCGGTGCCCGTCGTAGCTCGTGCCCCACTGGATGCCCGAGATGCCGCCGCCGGGCAGCGGCACACCCAGCTGCCGACGCCACACCACCTCGCCGGTCGACGCGTCGAACACGTGGTACACGCCCACCTTCTGCCCCACCCCGACCAGGTGACGCCCGCCGACGGTGAACAGGTTCGGAGTCGCGCCGATGTCGTAGTCCAACGCCGATCCGTCCTTCAGACCGGGGCAGTAGCCCTCCGGGTCGGGGCTGTTGCACAACCCGCGCCACGTGTCGGCCTTCGTGACCTGGTTGCGCCACTTCACCACGCCCGTGCGGTGGTCCAGCGCCAGCAACGTGTCGAAGTCGCCCGCGCTGCCCGTGTAGTTCTGGCCAGTGCCGACGTACACCGTGCCGCTGCGCGGGTCGACCACCGGCGAGCTCCACACCCCGGCGCCCGACGGCTCGTACCTGGTCGCGCCACTGGGCCACGTCCCGACCGCCTGCGGTTCCGGCACGGTGTAGTGCCGCCACACCAGCTCTCCCGTGCGCGCGTCCAAGGCGTCGATGTGGCCGCGGAACGTGCAGCACGGGTAGTTCGGATCGTCGGTCCCGTCCGGGCCGGTGGCCGCGTTCTCACCGCTCGACGTACCGACGTACACCTTCCCGTCGTGCACCATCGGTGAACTGGTCACCGTCGCCGCCGGGTGCGCGTCCACCTGCTCGGCCCACACCACCCGACCCGTGGCCTGGTCCAGCGAGTAGACGAAGCCCCGGATGTCGCCGAAGTACACCCGCCCGCCCGACACCGACGGGCTGTCCCACGGGATCGCCGGACGCGCCCCCGGAGCGATGCCGGAGAGGTCCGTCGTCCACACCTCCGCGCCGGTCTCGGCGTCCCGCGCGTAGAACTTCCCGTCCGGGCCGCCGAAGAACGCCACCCCGCCGACCACGGCGGGCTGGCTCCGCACCGGAGCCGTCGATTTCGGGAACGCGAACGCCCACTTCACCTTCAGCTTCGACACGGTGCGAGGCGTGATCCGCCACTCCGCCGCCGCGTACCGCGACCCGGCCGCGTCCTTCGACCACGTGGCCCAGTCACCCGACCGGTCCGGCCGCCCCGGCGAGGCCGACGTGACCCCCGCCCCGACCAACGCCACCGCCGAAGCCGCCGCCACCAACGCCACTGCCCGTTCAGAGATCGGCATCCCATCCCCCTGCCATTGTGGAAAGCCTTTCCACCGTGACAGCGGAAACCGACGACCACGAGCCACGAAAGGACCGGATCCCATCGGGAGAAGGTCCACCCCGACCGAGCCGATCGGTTGATCCCGACCCACCCCGCGAAGGACTACCCTCCTCCGGCGTCATCACGGCCGACACCGGCACCGTGCGCACCGCGCCCGCCTGCCGAAGCACGGCCCCGCACCCCCACCGCCCCACGACCTGATCCCCGACCGGACCGACAGCTCCGACCGCCGTTGCAGCTGACCTGGCCGCTCACCCCGACGGTCGACCAGGTCGCTCGGCGAGTGCGACCCGCGAGGTTCCCGGTGCACCTGACGGGGTCGTCCGAGCGGCCACTGCAACGGGCCTGTCAGGAGGTCGGCCGCCTGCCGTGGCGTGAGCGGACCCGTCACGTCGTCGAGCGGGCGGCACGGGCGCTACAGGTGGCGGCAGGTCGTCAGCGGACGTCAGGATCGTCCGCCGGCATCAGGTGATGGCCGGTGGTTGCCACGTGGTGGTCAGTTGCGGTGAGGTGGTTGCGACCTGGCGGCCAGGTCGTGGTCAGGGGTTGTCGCGGAGCATCTGGTTGTCCCGCAATGTTTGGGTGTCGCGTCGCACCTCCTCCGCTCGGTCGCCGACGGCCTGGATCTCCTCGGCCAGCTCCGGGTGGCTGGCCCGCATCCTGCCCAGCGCCGCCATCAACGGCTCCAGCAGCGCCACGGCGTCGTCCGCCGCCAGCGCCTCGCGCACCACGACGTCCATCCGGCCGACCTGACCGGCCAGGCTGCGCAGCGACGCGGCGTTGTCGCGCGCCCACTGCGACACCGCGCGGTCGGCCGCCCGTCTGTCCCGTTCGGCACGCACCCGGCCCTCGGCCGTCGCACCCAGGTTCGACGGGCGCAGCCGCAGGTACCGGCGCTCCGCCGCCTGTCTGCTGGCCACCCCCAGCGCGGGCGCGAGCTCGGCCCAGCTCGTGCCCAACCCGCGCGCTGCGGCGATCAGCTGTGGTTCCCATCCGGCCAGCTCGTCGCGCAAGTGCCGCAGGAGGACCAGTGCGGACAGCACCTGCCCCGCACTGAGGTCTTCCCCGGTCGCCGCCGCTCGGACGGTCTCGTAATCCCCGATCGCCATGACGTCAACTTACCGACGACATTCGGTCTTGTCAACCACATGACGACATGGTAGAACTGAATCGCAGCGCAATCACCAGCGCATTGACCACGTAGACCAGGAGGTGTTCCCGATGTTGATGCGCACGGACCCGTTCCGGGAGCTGGACCGGCTGGCGCAGCAGTTCTTCAGCGGACCGGGCACTTGGTCGCGGCCCACACCCATGCCGATGGACGCCTACCGCGCCGGGGACCAGTTCGTCGTGGAGTTCGACCTGCCGGGTGTCACGCCGGACGCCATCGATCTCGATGTCGAGCGCAACGTGCTCACCGTCAAGGCCGAGCGTCGCCCCAACCGCACCGACGACGTCGAGATGCAGCTGTCGGAGCGACCGCTGGGCGTGTTCTCGCGCCAGTTGTTCCTCGGTGACTCGCTCGACGTCGAGCGGATCAAGGCCGACTACGACTCCGGCGTGCTGACGCTGCGCATCCCGATCGCGGAGAAGGCGAAGCCGCGCAAGATCGCCATCGGCCACACCGACGACGCCCCGAAGGAGATCAACGCCTGACACATCGACGCCGTCGGATACCGGATGTGCACCGGGTCTACGGCAGGTAGGCCCGGTGCACATCGTCCACCGACCACGACTGCGCCGCCGCAGCTCCGCTACGCCGACCACGGTTCCATCGACGCGGTGCCGTCGCGACGCGGTCGGTCACCGGCGTGGCAGGAGCGGAAATCGGTGGATCGCGCCGGCCGGCATCCGACAGGATCGCCGACCATGCGACCGGCGCAGGGGGAAGTCCTGCACTTCTCCGAAGACCCCACGATCACCCGGTTCGAGCCGCACGTCGCCGCCACCGCCCGGCAACCCGAGGCGTACGTGTGGGCCGTGGACTACGCACGGTCGCCCGACTACTGGTTCCCGCGCCAGTGCCCCCGCGCGCTGACGTGGGTCGAACCCACCACCAGCGCCGAGGACCGGGCGTGGCTGGGTGTCGAACGGGTTCACGCGATCGAGTTCGGCTGGTTGCGCCGGATGCAGACCGCGCGCCTGTACGCCTACCGGTTCGACGCGCGGGCGTTCCGGCCGTTCGGCGAACCGACCAACGCCCACGTGGCCACCGAACCGGTCGAACCCCTCGGCGCACCTGAAGCTGTCGGCGACCTGCTGGCGTTGCACGAGGACGCGGGCATCGAGCTGCGGCTGATGGCCAACCTGTGGCCGTTCTGGCGACGGGTGGTCGCGAGCACGCTCGGGTTCAGCGGGATCCGGCTGCGCAACGCCCTGCCCGACCCGGCCTGACAAACCCACAGCCGTCCACTCCCGCGTGTTGGCCGTGAACTCGCCCGGGAACAGGTACGTCCACTCCATCCCGGACGACCCGATCGCCCAGTGGTACACCCGCAGCCGCGACTCCAGTGGATCGTCGTCGGACCGGCTCGGGCGTTGCGCCCGGGATGCGTCACCCGCCGCACCCCGGCGCCCACCTCGGTCCGACGGCGCCGGTCGCACCGGTGACCGGAATCGGCATCGCTTCCTCCAAGGCGGACAAGAAAGCACGACTCATCGACCCTGGTGAGGAAGGGGCGAACGACCGGGGTTGCCGACATACCGACCGGTCGGTACCCTCGCGACGTGGACGAACGGCGCATCGACGCGGTGGTGTTGGACTGGGGCGGCGTGCTCACGGTCTCCGTGCCCGCCTTCATCGAGGACTGGCTGACTTCGGAGAACATCGACCGGGACCACTACGGCCGGACCATGCGGACCTGGATGGGCCGTGACGCGGTCCCCGGCAACCCGGTGGCCCGCCTGGAGACCGGCGAACTCGGAACCGCCGAGTTCGAAGCGCTTCTGGCCGCCGAACTGGTCACCCTCGACGGACGCGAGGTGGCGTCGAAGGGCCTGCTGCGCCGCATGTTCGGCAGCGCCCATCCCGACCCGAGGATGGTCGACCTGGTCCGCGAACTGCGCGCCGACGGCCTGCGGACCGCGCTGCTGTCCAACAGCTGGGGCGAGGGCTACCCCGAAGAGCTGCTGCTCGAGCTGTTCGACACGATCGTGATCAGCGGACGGATCGGACTGCGCAAGCCCGACCCGCGCATCTTCCAGCACACCCTCGACCAGATCGGCCTGCCCGCCCACCGGTGCGTGTTCTTCGACGACGCGCCGGTCAACGTCGAAGCGGCGCAGGCTGTCGGCCTGCACGCCCACCGGCACACCGACGCCGACACGACCCGCGCGGTGATCGCCCAGCTCAGGGGAGTCGCCGCATGACCGAACTACCCGGCCTGGACCTCGACCGGCTCGCCGCGCACCTCGGCGCCGGCCCGTTGACCGGCGAACTGATCCCCGGCGGACGGTCCAACCTGACCTACCGCGTCACCGACGGCGAACACCGCTGGGTGCTGCGCCGACCGCCGCTGGGCCACGTGCTGGCCACCGCGCACGACATGTCCCGCGAGCACCGCGTGATCAAGGCCCTGGCGGACACCGCCGTGCCGGTGCCGCGGGTCGAGCTGCTGTGCGAGGACACCGACGTCATCGGCGCGCCGTTCTACCTGATGGAAGAGGTGCCGGGCGTGGCGCTGCGGCACCGCGACCAGTGCCCGTGGCTCACCCCGGACAAGGCACGCGCCCTGTCCGAACGGCTGGTCGACGTGCTCGCCGACCTGCACGCCGTCGACCCGGAGGAGGTCGGCCTGACCGACTTCGGCCGACCGGACGGCTTCCTCAAGCGCCAGGTCGCCCGCTGGGGCAAGCAGCTCGACGCCTCCCGCAGCCGTGAGCTGCCCGGTATCGACGAGCTGCGCGACCGGCTCGCCGACAGCGTCCCCGACTCCGCCCGTGCCACGATCGTGCACGGCGACTACCGGCTGGACAACGTCCTGGTCACCGAGGACCCGCTGGACATCAGCGCGGTGCTGGACTGGGAGATGGCCACGCTGGGCGATCCGCTCGCCGACGTCGGCCTGCTGTGCGTGTACTGGAACGGCATCGGCGCGCGCGACGACGATCCGATCACCGGCACCGTGCCGACACTGCCCGGGTTCGCGGGCACCGACGAGCTGGTGCGCCGCTACGCCGAGCGCAGCGGCGCCGACACCGGCGGCCTGGCCTGGTACACGGCGTTCGCCTACTTCAAGCTCGCCGTGATCCTCGAAGGCATCCACTTCCGCTTCACCCGCGGCCAGACCGTGGGAGCGGGGTTCGACCAGATCGGCCAACTCACCCTGCCGCTGGTGCGACAGGGACTCGCCGCGAGCTCAGGGGAGCACTGATGGACTTCGCCTACGACGCCAAGACCGAGGACCTGCGCGACCGGCTGCTGCGGTTCATGGACGAGTTCGTCTACCCGGCCGAGTCGGTCGCCGAACAGCAGCTGGCCGACGCCGAGGACCCGTGGGCGCGCCCGGCGGTGCTGCAGGAGCTGAAGGCCGAGGCGCGCCGGCAGGGTCTGTGGAACCTGTTCCTGCCCGACCCCGAGCACGGCGGTGGCCTGACGAACCTGCAGTACGCGCCGCTGGCCGAGATCACCGGCCGCAGCCCGCACCTGGCGCCCGAGGCGCTCAACTGCGCCGCGCCGGACACCGGGAACATGGAGGTGCTGGCGATGTTCGGCACCGAGCAGCAGAAGAAGCAGTGGCTGCGGCCCCTGCTGGACGGCGAGATCCGGTCGGCGTTCTGCATGACCGAGCCGGACGTGGCGTCCTCCGACGCCACCAACATCGCCACCAGCATCACCCGCGACGGCGACGAGTACGTCGTCAACGGCCGCAAGTGGTGGTCGTCGGGCGCGATGAACCCCGACTGCGCGATCTTCATCGTGATGGGCAAGACCGACCCCGACGCCGAACGGCACCGCCAGCAGGCGATGATCCTGGTGCCGCGCGACACGCCGGGCGTGCACGTCAAGCGCGGCATGCACGTGTTCGGCTACACGGACGCCTCCCACGGCGGGCACGCCGAGATCGTCTTCGACAACGTCCGCGTGCCCGCCGACAACCTGATCGCCGGCGAGGGCGAGGGCTTCGCGATCGCCCAGGCCCGCCTCGGCCCCGGCCGCATCCACCACTGCATGCGGCTGATCGGCATCGCCGAACGCGCGCTGGAGCTGATGTGCCGCCGCGCGATCTCGCGCGTCGCGTTCGGGCAGCCGATCGCGCGCCAGGGTGTCGTGCAGGAGTGGATCGCCGAGTCGCGGGTGCGGATCGAGCAGGCCAGGCTGCTGGTGCTCAAGACGGCGTGGCTGATGGACACCGTCGGCAACAAGGGCGCGCACACCGAGATCCAGGCCATCAAGATCGGCACGCCGCTCATGGCCGAGTGGGTGCTGGACAAGGCGATCCAGGCGCACGGCGCGGGCGGCGTGAGCCAGGACTTCCCGCTGGCCGAGCTGTGGGCGGCGGCGCGGACCCTGCGCCTGGCCGACGGCCCCGACGAGGTGCACCGGATGTCGTTGGCGAAGCGGGAGCTCAAGCGGTATTTGTGACTGGTGAGCGACTTCGACGTGTTCCTCGCCGACTGCCCCGCCCGCACGACCCTGGAGGTCGTCGGGCACACCTGGTCGGTGGTGGTCGTCGTCGCCCTCGGCGACGGGCCGCTGCGGTACGGGGAGCTGCTGGACCGGATCGGCGGCATCAGCAACAAGATGCTCACCCAGACCCTGGCCCGGCTGCGGGGCAACGGCCTGCTGACGAGCGTGGACGGGTGGCACGAGTTGACCGACCTCGGCCGGTCGCTGCTCACGCCCGTCCGCGCGCTCGCCGCGTGGGCCGAGGAGCACACCGGCGAGCTGCTCGACGCCCGGCGGGACGCCGACGTGGACACCGACGTGCTCCACGCGGGACGTCAGGTCGAGCCTCGGGACGAACCGCTCGACATCCGGCGGCACGCGGTGGGATAGGCCGCGGGCGACGCGGCAGCACGTGACGACATGGCACGTGGGCGCGCTCGAGCGCTGCCGGTTAGGTCGGCCGCGGGCGGGCGGCGCGCGAAGCGGATCGATGGGCACGACGCGATCCGCGGCCACGTGCTGGACGGCGGGCGGCAGGATCGGCGGGGGCACGGTCGGCCGGGGTCGGCGGGTAGGGCGGCGGACGGCCCGACCGCCCGACGTCCCGGGCGGCGATCCGCGGGCAACCGCTCTGGTGCAACCGTCCCGGGGCGGAGGTGCTGAGGGTAGGTCCTGGCGCGGGGGTAGGTCCTGGCGCGGAGATCCTCGGGCGAGATCCCGGAGCGAGGTCGGGAGCCGAGATCCGGGGTCGGGATCTCGGGGTGGCGGTCCTCAGGGGATGTTCGCGGGGTGACTGTCCGGGGGCCTCCGGTGGGGTTCAGGGGCCACGGGTTGGTTGCCGGCCTCGTTGTTTCAACCGACGTTCGAGTTCAATGATAACGCCGTATTCTTTGAAAGCCGCCGGCAGGATCACCCGTTCGTGGACGCGCCCGGCGAGAAACCGCTGGTCAGGGCGTCGCCGGAGGAACCGATCGGTTCCTGGACCTGCGCGATCATGGCCGACATGACCCGCATCTCCGTCGTCACCGGCGCCAACCAGGGCCTGGGTTTCGCCCTCGCCGAAGGCCTCGCGCACCGCGCCGCACCGTCCGACGTCGTCTACCTCACCGGCCGCGACGCCGGTCGGGTCGCCGACGCCGCGGCCCGCATCGACCACGACGCCATCCGCACCCACGTGCTCGACGTCAGCGACGCGCACTCCGTCGCCTCCTTCGCCGACGACCTGCGCGAACGGCACGGCGGGGTGGACGTGGTGCTCTCCAACGCCGCCGCACGGCTCACCCCGGGCGCGCCGTGGAGCGACCAGGTCGGCCCCTTCGTCGCCACCAACAACCTCGGCACCACCCACGTGCTGCGCGCGTTCACCCCACTGCTGCGCCCCGGCGGCGCGCTGCTGGTCGTGGCCAGCTCCTTCGGCACCGTGCGCCAACTGCCCCACCACCTGCACGAGCGCTTCGCCGCACGATCGCTGGACGACGTCGACGCCACGATGCTCGCCTGGCGCGACGCCGTGCTCGACGGCACCGCGACCGACCAGGGCTGGCCGGACTGGATCAACATCCCCTCCAAGGTCGGCCAGGTCGCCGCCGTGCGCGCGGTCGCCGCCGAACGCCGTGACGCCGACGCCGCCACCGGCACGCTGATCGCCGCCGTCTGCCCCGGCCTGGTCGACACCGACGCCTCCCGCCCGTGGTTCTCCGACATGAGCGGCGCGGCCAGTCCGGCCGAGGCGGCGAAGCCGGTGCTCGACCTGGCGCTCGGGGCGCGCCGCCCGGAGCACTACGGCGAGCTGGTCCAGTTCGGCCGGGTGTTGCGCTGGTCGTGAGGCACGGCCGCGAGCAGGGTGCGCGTGTAGTCGTGCCGCGGTGACAGCAGCACCTGCTCCACCGTGCCCTGCTCCACCAGCTCCCCCTGGTACATCACCGCGACCCGGTCGGCGATCGTCCACGCCAGACCGAGGTCGTGGGTGATCACCAGCGCCGCCAGGCCCAGCTCACGGCGCAGCCGCAGCAGCAGCGCCAGGATCTCCCCTCGCACGGAGGCGTCCAGCGACGCGACCGGCTCGTCGGCGACCAGCAGCCGCGGACCCAGTGCCAACGCGCCCGCGATCACCACGCGTTGGCGCTGGCCGCCGGACAGCTCGTGCGGCAACGACGGGAAGAACAGCTCCGGCGGACGCAGCTCTGCCTGCGACAACGCCTCGGCGACCCGCGCGGACTCGTCGCCGGGCACCCGGTGGATCCGCAGACCCTCCGCGACCGCCTCGTACACCGAGTGCCGCGGGTTGAGCGCGCTCGTCGGGTCCTGCAGCACCAGTTGCACCTGCCGCCGGTACGCGCGCAGGCCCGCCGCCGACCGGGGGAGTTCGACGTCCTCGAACAGCACCCGGCCCGCGGTCGGCTTCTGCAGTCCCAGCACCGTGCGGGCCAACGTGGTCTTGCCCGAGCCGGACTGGCCGACCAGCGCGACGATCTCCCCGGCCCGCACCTCCAGGTCCACCCCGGCGACGGCCTCCGTCGCGCCGAACGACACCCGCACGCCCTCCGCCCGCAGCAGCACCGGCCCGCCCGGCGCGACCTCGGACGGCGTCACGTGCCGCGACGCCGGATCGCCCACGGTCGGGAACGCCGCCGCCAACGCCTGCGTGTGCGGGTGGGTCGGCGACGCGATCACCTCCCGCGCCGGCCCTTCCTCCACCACCTGCCCGTGCCGCATCACGGCCAGCCGGTCGCACGTGGAGGCCAGCACGGACAGGTCGTGGCTGATCATCACCAGCCCGATCCCGCGCTCGGCCACCAGCCGCTTGAGCACGTCGAGCACCTGCGCCTGCACCACCACGTCCAGCGCCGTGGTCGGCTCGTCCGCGATCACCAGGCGCGGCTCGCACGCCAACGCCATCGCGATCATCACCCGCTGCTTCTGCCCACCCGACAGCTCGTGCGGATAGGCCCGCGCCGCCCGCGCCGGCAGCTCCACCTGGTCCAGCAGCGCCGACACCGACCCGGTCACGCCGTGCAGCCGCATCGGCTCGGCGATCTGCTCGCCGACCCGGTGCACCGGGTTCAACGCGTGCATCGCGCCCTGGAACACCACCGACGCCGCCGCCCACCGCACCGCCCGCAGCCGGCCCCACGACATGCCCTGCACGTCCTCGCCGTCGAGCAGCACCTGGCCCTCGACGCGGGCGTTGCGCGGCAGCAACCGCAGCACCGACATCGCCACGGTCGACTTCCCGCACCCCGACTCCCCCGCCAACCCCAGCGTCCGCCCCGCCTCCAACGCCAGCGACACCGACCGCACCGCGGTCGCCTCGCCACGCGCGGTCCGGTAGTGCACGCTCAGGTCGCGCAACTCCAGCAGGCTGCTCACCGCTCCCCCTTCAGCCGCGGGTTGAGCACCGTCTCCAGGGCCCGCCCGCACAGCGTGAACGCCAGCACCACGCACACCACGCCCAGCCCCGGCGGCACCAGGAACCACCACGCCCGCTGCGACACGGCGCCGTGCATGTTCGCCGCGTGCAGCAGCGACCCCCACGACACCCGCGTCGGGTCGCCCAACCCCAGGAACGACAGGGTCGACTCCGCCACGATCGCGCTCGCCACCGTCAACGTCGTGTTCACGAACACCAGCGGCAGCACGGCGGGCAGCACGTGCCGCCCGATCACGTGCCCGTGCCCGCCGCCCAACGCGCGCGACCGCTCGATGAACGGACGCGCCTCCACCGCCAGCGTCTGCGCCCGCACCAGCCGCGCCGTCGCCGGCCACGACGTCACCCCGATCGCCAGCACGATCGTGCCCAGCCCGCGCGGCAGCACGGTCGACAGCGCGATCGCCAGCACCAGCGACGGCAGCACCAGGAAGAAGTCGGTGAACCGCATCAGCACCGCCGACACCCACCCGCCGAAGTGCGCCGCCGCGATCCCGACCACGGTACCGATCAGCACCGACAACACCGTGGCCGCGAGGCCCACGACCAGCGAGATCCGGGTGCCCCACCACGTCAGCAGCAGCACCGACCGCCCGTTGTGGTCCGTGCCGAGCCAGTGCGAAGCCGACGGCGGCTCCCACGGCCGCGCGGTCACCCGCGTCACGTCCAACCCCGACGCGTCGGTCACCACCGGCGCCAGCACCGCCAGCACCGCGATCACCGCCAACCCGATCAGCCCGACCAGGCCGCCGCGCTGGGAGGCGAACTCCCGCCACGTCGCCCGCGCCGCGGCCCGCCGCCGCTGCCACGCGATCGCCGTCACGACGCACGCACCCGCGGGTCCAGGACCCGGTACAGCAGGTCCGCGAACACGTTCATGGTGATCACCGCTCCCGCCAGCACCACGAACGTGCCCTGCAGCAGCGGCAGGTCCGGCCCGGTCAGCGCCTCGTAGGTCAACAGGCCCAGCCCGGGCCAGGAGAACACCGTCTCCACCGTGATCGCGCCCGACACCACCAGCCCCAGGTGCAGGAACACCAGCGTCACGGTGGGCAGCAGCGCGTTGGGCACCGCGTGCCGCCGGCGCACCAGGTCGTCGCGCAACCCCTTCGCCCGCGCCGTGGTCAGGTAGTCGGCGTGCATCTCCTCCAGCAACGACGACCGCATCACCAGCAGGTACTGCGCGTAGACCACGGCGATCATGGTCAGGCACGGCAGCACCATGTGGTGCGCCACGTCCACCGCCTGCGACAGGAAGTCCGGCGGCGTGTCCGGGTAGCGCATGCCGCCGCTGGGGAACAGGTCGCCGGTCGCCAGCGACAGCAGCATGCCCAGCCAGAACGTCGGCATCGCCCACTGCGCCAGCGCCAGCCCGGTGGAGATCCGGTCCGACCGCGACCCGCGCCGCCACGCGCCCCGGATCCCCAGCCACAGCCCGATCACCACGGCCAGCACCGTCGACGTGCCGGTCAGCAGCACGGTCGGCCACAGCCGTTCGCCGATCAGCTCCAGCACCGGCCTGCTGTAGACGTAGGACGTGCCGAAGTCACCGCGCAGCGCCGCGGTCAGGTAGTCGACGAACTGCTCGTCCAACGGCTTGTCCACGCCCAGCCGCGCGCGCAGCTCGGCGAGCTGGTCCCGGTCACCGGCCGGCCGCGGGTCATCGCGACCACCGGGTCGCCGGGGATCACCCGGAACAGCAGGAACCCCAGCGCCACCACGAACAGCAGGCTGACCAGCGCGCCGCCGACCTTGCCCGCCAGGTGCCGGATCACTCGCGGTCCTCCGCGCGCAGCCCGCGCCGCCGGCCGATCAGCCACGCGCCGCCGACCAGCACGATCAGCGCGCCGCCGACCACGCCGAGCACCAGACCGGTGTTCGAGCCCGTGTCCGCGCCCGCCGACGCGACCGGTGTCGCGCCGTAGTAGCCCCACACGCCGTTCTGGGCCATGATCACGCCGCCCGGGTCGGGCTGCACGGGGAACGAGGCGAACTTGTCGCTGCGGTAGGCCTCCAGCGCGTTGTCGTAGCCCAGGACCACGGCCGGCACCTGGTCGTAGAACCGCTGCTGCATCTTCAGCACCAGCTCGCGCCGCTTCGCCGGGTCGAACTCGGCGCGCTGCCGGGCGTAGAGGGCGTCGTACTCCGGGTCGCAGAAGAACGTGTCGGTGGTGCCGCCCTTGCCGTCGGCGTTGGGCCGCTGGCCGCACGTGTGCAGCGACAGGATGAAGTCCGGGTCCGGGTTGGTGCCCCACCCGGAGAACACCAGGTCGAACGTCCCGGCCGTGCTGGACTCGTTGAGCTGGTTGTCCGAGACGATCTGCACGTCGACCACGATGCCCAGGTCGGCCAGCGACCGCTTGACGAACTCGCCGGTCTGCTCGTCGTAGGCGCGGCTCGCGTGCCCCAGCAGCCGCAGCTCCAGCCGCCTGCCCTCCGGCGAGACGCGGATGCCGTCCGCGCCACGCGCGTAGCCCGCCCGGTCCAGGTCGGCGTTGGCCGCCGCCGGGTCGTAGGGGTGCGCCTGTTGCGGCGTGAAGTGGTAGTCGCCGAACACCGGCGGGATCGGGCCCGTGCCGCGCTGCGCGTAACCGCCGTTGACCTTGGCGATGATCCCGTCCAGATCCAGCGACTTGGCGATCGCCCGGCGCACCACGACGTCCTTCAGCGCCGGGTGGCCGTCGCCGATCGGCTCGCCGGTGCGCGTCGCCGCACCCGAGTTGATCACGATCTCGTTGAAGCGACGGCCCTGCGCCTGGTTGCGCGTGATCCCGTCCTTGTCCTTGAGCGAGTCGAACTGCGCCGGACCCATCCGGTTGACCAGGTCGACCTCGCCCTTGCCCAACGCCTGAACCGCGGCGTCCGAGGTCTTGTAGTAGGTGAACGTCAGCTCGTCGTACTTGGGCGCGCCGCGCCAGTAGTCCTTGTTCGCCTTGAACTTGATGAACTCGTTGGCCCGGTACTCGGTCAGGATGAACGGCCCGCTGCCCACCACCGGGGTCTGGTCGTTGCGGTACTCGCCGATGTCGGTGACCTTCGACCACACGTGCTCGGGCACGATCGGCACGTCCAGCGCCAGCATCGTCGCCTGCGGCTGCCTGGTCTTGATCACCAGCGTGCGGTCGTCGGTCGCGGTGACGGACTCGAAGTCGGCGGTGAAGCTGCCGTTGGCCGTGGCGGCGGTCTCGTCGCGCATCATCAGGTCGTAGGTGAACGCCGCGTCCCGCGCGGTGATCGGCTGCCCGTCGGACCACTTCTTGCCCTCGGGCACGTGGAACGTCCACGTCAGCCGGTCCTCCGAGGACTCCCACCGGTCGGCCAGGCCCTCCACCGGGCGCTGGTCCTTCACGTCGTAGGCGGTCAGGTAGTCGTACATCAGCCTGCCGACCTCGGTGCCCGCCTGGAAGACCGACAGGAACGGGTTGAGCGAATCCACCTGCTGGGTGATCGCCACCCTCAACGTCACCGCCTGTTGCGCCTGCGCCGGTGTCGGCGCCAGCACCGCCACCATCGTCATCGCCGCCGTGATCGCACCGAACCGTCGGATACCCACAGTGACCGCCTCCCGCCCGTGAGTGGAAGTCAAGAAGTAACCACTCCGTCGTGGCATGCGTCAAGAACCGACATCGGCTCGGTACGGTGAACGGCATGCGGATCTTGATCTCGGCCGACATGGAAGGGGCGACGGGGGTCACCTGGACCGCCGACGTCGTCCCGCAGACCGAGCAGTGGCAGCGGTTCCGCCGGCTGTTCACCGGCGACGTCAACGCCTGCGTCGCGGGCGTGCACGCGGGCGGCGCGACCGACGTGCTCGTCAACGAGGCCCACTCCTCTCAGCGCAACCTGCTGCTGGAGGACCTCGACACCCGGGCGCGGCTGCTCACCGGGCGGCACAAGCCGCTGTCGATGATGCAGGGCGTCGACTCCGGCGTGGACGGCGTGGTGTTCCTCGGCTACCACGCGGGCGCGGGCCAGGAGGGCGTCCTCGCGCACACCTACCTGGAGAACTCCATCACCGGCGTGTGGCTGGACGGCGTGCCCGCGAGCGAGGGCAGGCTCAACGCCGCGCTGGCCGCCGAGCACGGCGTCCCCGTGCTGCTCGTGACCGGTGACGACAAGGCGTGCGACGACGCCCGTGACTACGCGCCCGACGCCGAACTCGTCGCCGTCAAGGAGTGCGTCAGCCGCTACGCCGCCGTCTGCTCACCCCCGCAGGTGACCTCCGAGCTGATCACCGCGGCCGCCCGCACGGCCATGGGCCGCGCCGGGCGGGGGCCGGGCGCGGTCGCGCCGCACCGGGTCGAAGTGGAGTTCGACGCCACCCACCTGGCCGCCGCCGCGGCGGTGATCCCTACGGTGGAGCAGGTCGGAGCACGCCGGGTCGGGTTCGACGCGGCGTCCATGACCCTGGCGATGCAGGCGTTCAAGGTCGTCACCGCGATCGCCGCGGGGGCGGTGGAGGGAATCTATGGCTGAGGACGTCGTCGACCTGTGCGCCGCGCTGCTGCGCTTCGACACCACCAACCGCGGCGGCGGCGAGTCCGCCGGCGAACGGGAGGCCGCCGAGTTCGTCGCCGCCCACCTGGACGCCGTCGGCGTGCGGGCCACCGTGCTCGAACCCGCGCCACGCCGCGCCAACGTGCTGGCCCGCGTCCCCGGCGCCGAACCCGACCTGCCCGCGCTGCTCGTGCAGGCGCACCTGGACGTGGTGCCCGCCGACCCGGCCGAGTGGAGCGTGCCGCCGTTCGCCGGGATCCAGCGCGACGGCTACCTGTGGGGCCGCGGCGCGGTCGACATGAAGGACATGATCGCCATGGTGCTGGCCGTGCTGGGCGCCTGGTCCCGCGAAGGGCGACGGCCGCGTCGCGACATCGTGCTCGCGTTCGTCGCCGACGAGGAGGACCGCGGCGAGTTCGGCGCGCACTGGCTGGTCGACCACCACGCCGACTTCTTCGCCGGCTGCGCCACGGCGATCGGAGAGTCCGGCGGCTACGCCCACCCCGTCGGGCACCGGCGCGTCTACCCCATCGGGACGGCCGAGCGCGGCACCTCCCACCTGCGGCTCACCGCCACCGGGCGCGCCGGGCACGGCTCACGCCGCAACGACGACAACGCCGTGGCCACGCTCCTCGCCGCGCTCGCCCGCGTCGCCGCCATCCGGCACCCCGTGCGGCTCACACCCACCGTGCGGGCGTTCGTCGAACGGGTCGGCGCCGCGCTCGACGTGCCGGTGGACCTGTCCGACGTCGACGCCACCATCGCCCGGTTCGGCACCGCCGCGAAACTGGTCGAGAACACCGTCCGCAACAGCGTCACGCCCACCGTGCTGCGAGCCGGGTACAAGGTGAACGTCATCCCCGGCAGCGCCACCGCCGAACTGGACGTGCGCACCCTGCCCGGCGCCGTCGACGAGCTGCTGGCCTCGATCGACGTCGCCCTCGGCCCGGACGTGCGGCGCGAGTTCATCGCCGACGAACCGCCCGTGCAGGCGCCGATCGACTCCCCGTGGTTCGACGCGATGGCCGCGGCGCTGCGCGCGGAGGACCCCGAGGCCGTGGTCGTGCCCTACTGCATGGGCGGCGGCACGGACGCCAAGGCGTTCAGCCGGCTGGGCATCGACTGCTACGGCTTCGCCCCGCTGTCGCTGCCGGCCGGCTACGACTACCGCGCCATGCCGCACGGCGTGGACGAGCGCGTGCCCGTGGACGGGCTCCGCTTCGGCGCCCGCGTCCTCGACCGGTTCCTGTCCTCGTAACACCCCTTCACACGATCGGGTGCACAGGCCCGCGTATCCCCACCCTTCCCGTCAGCCTCCCAGCTCGCGGAGTGATGGTGGAGGAGGCCGGAACGTGTGGGCGCGAATCACCAGAGGAGCGGTGGCGGTGGCGGTCGTCGTGGGCGTCACCTCGTGCCAGAGCGGGGTGTTGTACCGGCCGCTGAAGTCCCAGCCTGCGCGGAGGCCCAGTCCACCCTGGACGGGCAGTGGAGCTCGATGACGAGCCCGCGCAACGTGCTGCTCTACCAAGCCGGGGTCCACCTGTGCCGCGGCGAGGGATCGGCCGGCCGCGGGATGTACGACCGCGCCTCCCGGTACGGCTGGGCGACGAACACCGGCGCCGACGGCAGCGGCGAGGTCGACTGCGCGACCTACCGGGCCGTGCGCAGCGTCCTGGAGCAGCAGGCGTCCGAGACCTTCGCGTGCGCCGAGGGCAGGCCGCCGACGTGGCCGACCGACACCGACCGCGACGACCCTCGCACCAACACCACCACCACCGCGATCACACGGACGGGCACCACCACCCTCACGACCACGTCATGACTTCGCCGGCCGACCGGGACGCGCCCGGCAAGGGCTCCGACCAGCCGGACGCGGTGCAACGCGTCGGCGAGGCGCTGGCCAACGTCACCGTCCTCACCGGCCTGCTGGTGTACTTCGGCTGGCGACGCAGCGACGTGCAAGCCCGGGAACTGGGCATCGACAGCTCCGTGCTGGGCATGACCACCACCGACTACGTGCTGCGCAGCGTCGGACCGGTGTTCCTGCTGCTGGCGGTCGTCGTGGGGATCGCCCTGCTCTGCCGGTGGCTGGAACCCCGCGTCCGCGCGGCGGGCGACCGACCGGGCAACCGCGCACGGGCGCTGTCGGCACTGCTGTCGCTGGCCTGGCTGATCCTGCCCGCCCTCACCGTGGCGCTCGGGCTGCTGTTCCCGGTCACCAGCTTCTACGCGTTCCCGCTCGCGGTCGGCGGCGGGATCCTGCTGTCGCTGTACGCGAGCCGCCTGCGCCGCCCCGACGCGCACCCCACGTGGACCAGGGTGCTGGTCTTCGCCGTCGTGTCGCTCTCGCTGTTCTGGTCGGCGGGCAACTACGCCGAGGTCCGGGGCGTCGACCTCGCCCGCGCCTACGCCGCCGACCTGCACGGGCAGACCGCCGTCGTCGTCTACGCCAGGGAACGCCTGCACATCACCGCGCCAGGCGCCTGCGAGGAACCCCTGCCCGTGTCGAACTGGGCCACGGCGAGCAGGCGCGCCCACCGGGCTGCCCGGCCGCTACAGGTCCGGGTCGGTGATCTCCCGCAACCTGGCCAGCGCGTCGAGCAGCGCCACCATCCGCGGCCGGCCCAGGTGCGCGGTCCACTCCCGCTGCACCTCGGCGATCGCGGCCAGGCAGACCGGGATCGCGGCGCGCCCGCGTTCGGCCACCCGGATCAGCCTGGCCCGCGCGTCGGTCGGATCCGGGCCGCGCTCCACGTAACCGGCGCGTTCGAGCTGGTCGACCAGGAAACCGGCGGTCTGCTTGGTGATCCGGGCAGCCTCCGCGAGCTCCGTCAGCCGCGACCCGTCCGGGGCGATCCGGTGGAACACCCGCGCCTGCGCGGGCGTCACGTCGTCGAACCCAGCCTCCGCCAGGGCGGCGAACACCCGGTTCTCGAGCTCGCGGTGCGGTAAGTACAGCAACAAGCCGAGGTCGGGCACGTCACTCCTTGACATCGGTCAGAGAAGTTGATCACCCTATCGTGTCGCGCCCCTCGGCGGTCACGGGAAGTCGGTGCGCGCCTTGCGGACGAGCCGGTTCAGGTCGGAGCCGCCCGAGCACCAGTTCTCGGTGCCGGACAGGAAGACCTGGCCCGTCGCGGAGATGACGGCGACGACCTGCGTCTGGTCTCCCCACGTGCCGAACATCGGCGAGCCCGACTGCCGCGGCATGGCATCGGCGGTGGTGGTCATCGCCCGTCCGGAGCCGAGGTCGAACTCGTCCTCGTCCAGCGCCACCCGCTGCTGGAACGTGGGGATCAGCCCCTGACCGGAGCCCTGCGGGAAGTCGCCCGCGTAGCCCATCGTGTTCCACAGGTGATCGTCGTCCCAGCCGCTGTCGTACTCCCTCGTGCCCAGGAAGCCGAACGCGTCGCCGATGCGCTGCTCGGTCACCAGCACCGCGTAGTCCTCGTCGAGCGTGGTCGCCCCCACGTCACCGATCTGGGTGAACGCCATCGCGAACGTCGCGTGGGTGCGGGCGCGGAAGCCGTTCCCGTGGCGGTGGACCTCGATGGTCTCGGCCTGGTCGGTGGACCACTCGACGACGTGGCTGGCGGTGAGGACGTGACGGGGACCGATGATCACGCCCGAACCCCGGGAACCGAACGCGGTCGTGATGAGGCAGACGCAGCCCCACGGGAAGGCGTGGTCGTTGTAGGTCTTGCGGTCGTCGGGGTGCCAGATGACGAGCGGCTCCAGCTCGGCCCCGCCCCGGTGGCGCACCCGCGGAGGCGGCGGCACCTTGGCCCGTCGCGGCTTGCCCGCCGCCTCGACCCAGTCCGGGCGGTAGGACTCCACCGGGTCCGTGCCGAGCCGGGCCCACGACTCCTGCGCCCGGTCGACGCGGCGGACCTCGCGGGTGTGCCGCGGCGAACCCTCGAACAGTTCGCGGAACTCATCCGGTGGCCGGGCGGTCGCCTGCCGGCGCGGTCGGCGGACCAGGTCCTCCCAGCGTTCCGGGTACTCGGGCGATCCTCGTTGCGGCTCGTTCATCACGGTGCTCCCCTCTCGTGTCATCGCGGATGTAGATGACGTCGTCGCCGTGACGGGAGGCGTGTCGGTGACGAGGGAAAATGACACGAACGAGTGACGCTGTCCTCGACTGAGCGAGCGGCGCGGCCACCGACCGCGACGTTCCGCACACCCCTAGTCGAAGCGGATGTGCTTCACCGAAGTCCACGTCCGCCGCACCCGGCCGCGCAGCCTGCCGTCGGTGTTCGGCGCCAACGTGAGCCCGGCCGACGCCGCGACGCGGTCCGCCACCTGCGCCACCGTGAGGTGATCGGTCCACACGTGCTCGGCGAACTCCGGCTCGCGGAGCCGTTCCAGGCAGCGGTCCAGCACCCGCATCGCGAAGCTCTCCCGCCGCAGCGGCGCGTCCTTGCCGAGCACCACCCGCGCCGCGTGCCCGAACCCGCGTTCCCACAGCCGCCGCACCACCGTCTCCCGCTCGGCCAGCAACGCGAAGTGCCGCACGTCGTGCCCCCGGTCGCGCAGCCCGCCGACGATCTCCCGGAAGTACGCGGGCTCCACCACCGTCATCGGCACCACGATCACCCCGTCGTGCCCGGTCGCCACCCGGTCCAGCACCTCGACCACGCCCCGCCGCCACGACACCAGGTCCTGGAAGTCGCCGCGCAGCGCCCGCGGCGTCATCCGGTGCAGGGCGAACCCGACGTGCTCGGGATCGCTGAGGAAGCTGCCCGGCAGCCGCCGCCGGATCTCGTGCGCGGTCTGGGTCTTGCCGCCGCCGAACGGGCCGTTGATCCACAGGAGCACGAGACCGACCCTACTGACGCCGCGCCAACCGGACGAGCTTGAGCGCCAGGTGCAGCTCCAGCCGGGCGCCGCCGTCGGCCAGGTCGCGGCCGGTCAGCTCGGCGATCCGACCCAGCCGGTAGTACAGGCTGGTGCGGTGCAGGTGCAGGCGTTCCGCCGCGGCACGCACCTCGCAACCGCAGTCCAGGTACACCTCCAACGTCCGCAGCAGCACGTCCGACAACCCCGCCACCACCTCGTCCGGCGACGCGCCCAGCAGCAGCCGGTACGCGCCGAGTTCGGACCACCGCACCCGATCCGGCAACGCGGGGTCCAGCCGCGCCAGCTCCGCCGCCGCCAACGCCTGCTGGTAGGCCGCGGCGGTCCGGTCGGGCGGGTGCGGGTCGCTCACCCCGACGTGCCCCGGCAGGTCCGGCAGCGCCTCGGCGGCCGGCACCGTGCGCACCACCCGCGGCTCCAACGCCACCACCACCCGCACCGGCGTCCGATCACCGACCGGCACCTGCGCCGCCAACGCCGCCAACCGCTCACCCAGGTCCAGCTCCGGCACGTCGCCGAGCACCCACAGGTAGCCGACCAGCACCCCGTTGTGCCGCAACGGGAAACCCACCCGCTGCCCGAACCCCAACGCCGCGTTCCCCGGCACCCGCACCGGCCCGGTCGCGGTCGCCAGGCCGTGCTGCTCCTGCCACGCCGCGACGTCCGCCGGCACCCGCCGGGCCAGGATCGCCCGCACCCGCGCCTGGTCCACGTCGTCGGTCTGGGCGCTGTGCGCGACCACCCGGCCCGCCACGTCGTCCACCGACACCCCGCGTCCCAGCACCCGGGACAGCTCGTCCAGCAGCTCCTGCATTCCGACAACTGTAGGAACAACTCCAGTCCCCGGACGGTCGCCCCACCCGACGCCCACGCCCTAGCGTGATCGACCGTGACGAACAGCAGGATCGCACCCTGGGCCTCCCCGCAGGCGCAACGCAGGCTCGCCGAGGTCGAGGCCGCCGTCTCCGCCGACCTGACCGCCGCCGGCGTCGCGGCCACCGTCCGCAAGGCCCTCGAAGCGCACGCCACCCAGGTCGACGACGACGGGATCGTGCTCTACGCGGGCACCAACGTGCTCAGCCCCACCGCCGCGGCGGCCGTGCGGGCCACCGTGTCCAGCAGGCCGAGCATGGGCTGGCCCGGCGAGAAGTACCAGGTCGGCCTCGACCACCTGGACACCCTCGAAGTCCTCGCGCCGATGCTCGTCGCGTCCCTCATGGAAGGCCGGTTCGCCGAGGTCCGGCTGCAGAGCGCCACCCTGGCCAACCTCGCCGTCTACACTGCGTTCGCCCGCGCCGGCGACAAGATCGCCGTGCTGCCCGAGTTCGCCGGCGGCCACGCCAGCCACCACGCGCAGGGCGTGCCGGCGATCCGCGGCCTCACCGTCGTCGACCTGCCCTACCTGCCCGACGAACTCGACCTCGACTACGGGACGCTGCCCGGGTTCCTCCGGGTGCACCGGCCGCGGATCGTGGTGATCGGCGCGAGCCTGATGCTGTTCCCGCACGACGTCGCCGCGGTCCGGGCGGCGGCCGACGAGGTCGGCGCGATCCTCGTCTACGACGCCTCCCACATGGCCGGGCTCGTCGCGGGCAAGGAGTTCCAGCGGCCACTGCACGAGGGCGCGCACCTGATGACGTTCTCCACCTACAAGTCGTTCGGCGGACCGTCCGGCGGCTGCGTCGTCACCCGCGACCCCGAGCTCGCCGAACGCGTCTCGAACGTCGCCTACCCCGGCATGCTCGCCAACTACGACGCCGGACGCCTCGGCGCCCTCGCCGTCACCGCCGCCGAACTGGCCGAACACGGCCCCGACTACGCGCGCGCGTGCATCGCCAACGCCCAGGCGCTCGGCGCGGCACTGGCCGACAACGGCTTCGACGTGGCCCGCCACGACGGCGTCCACACCCGCTCCCACCACCTCGCGATCGACGCCCTCACCCTCGGCGGCGGCGACGCGGCGGCCGTGCTGCTCGGCGAGGCCGGCGTCTACCTCAGCGGCATCAGCCTGCCGTGGCAGCGCATCGACGAAGGGCTGCGCGGCCTGCGCATCGGCACCCAGGAGATCACCCGCCGCGGCTTCACCCCCGAACACCAGCCCGGCATCGCCGCCCTGATGCGCCGCGCCCTGATCGACCGCGAGGCACCCGACCGGATCCGGGCGGACGCCATCGCGCTGCGCCGTGAGGTCAACGGGTCCCCATGACCGGCCGGCCCGGCTGCCTCGTCATCGTCTGCGGGCTTCCCGGCAGCGGCAAGACCACCCACGCGCGGCGACTGGCCGCGGAACGGCACGGCGTCCGGCTCTCACCCGACGAGTGGACGGCCGCGTTGGGCGTCGACAGCTGGGCGCGTCGGTGGAACTGGTGCACCTCGAGCCGCCGCCCGACGGGCTGTCCGGACGACGCGGAGATGCGCCTCTACGACCGCAGCTATCGAGGACCGTAATCGTCCGCGATAGCGCCTAGCCTGGTGTCGTGATCGAGAAGCTGACGACCCGGGCGTTGAACCGGGCGACCCTGCAGCGGCAGCTGCTGCTGGACCGGGTGGACCGGACCGCGTGCGACGTGGTGGAGCACCTGGTCGGCATGCAGGCGCAGGAGCCGTTCTCGCCCTACTACGGCCTGTGGTCGCGGATCCGGTCGTTCCAGGCCGACGAGCTGGGGTCGTTGCTGCTGGACCGGCGGGTCGTCCGGGCGTCGCTACAGCGTGGCACGATCCACCTGGTCACCGCCGCCGACCACGGCCGGTTCGAACCGCTGCTGCGGCCGTTCCTGCACCGACGGTTCGCGTCCTCGCCGTTCGGGTTCGTTATGGACGGGCTCGACGTCGAGGAGTTCGCCGAGGCCGTCACCCCGCTGCTCGAAGAGCCGCGCACCCGGCGCGAGATCGGCGACCTGCTCGCCCCGCGGTGGCCCGACCGCGACGCCAACGCGCTCGGTTACGCGGGCAGCTTCCTGGTGCCGACCGTGCAGGCGACGCCACGCGCGGTCTGGGGCAGGTCCGGGGCGGCGAAGTGGACGACCGCCGCCCGGTGGCTCGGCCCCGCCGGGCCGGCCGCGCCGATCGAGGAGTTCGTGCGCCGCTACCTCGCCGCGTTCGGCCCGGCCTCGGTCAAGGACGTGCAGACCTGGGCCGGCATGAGCCGCCTCAAGCCCGTGGTCGAGGCGATGGACCTGCGGGTCTTCACCGACGAACGCGGCCGGACGCTCTACGACGTGCCGGACGCGCCCCTGCCCGACCCCGACACGCCCGCGCCGGCGCGGTTCCTGCCCGAGTTCGACAACGTGCTGCTCGGCCACGACGACCGCACCCGCGTCATCTCCGACGAGGACTACCGGCGCGGGATCGTCATCGGCGGCAAGCCGACCCTGCTGGTGGACGGCTTCGTGCACGGCACCTGGAAGCAGGCCGCCGACGGGCTCGACATCGAGGTGTTCCGGCCGCTGACCCGTGCGCAGAAGGCCGACGTGCAGGCCGAAGGCGCCCGGCTGCTGGCGTTCGCGGGCGTGAGCGGCGACGTCCGACTCTAGATTTGGACGATCGTCCAGTACGATCGTCCAGTACGATCGTCCAATGACGGTTCGGGAACGGCTGCTGCGCGCGGCCGCGGAACTCATCGCCGAGAAGGGCTGGGGTGCGGTGAGCACCCGGGTGCTCGCCGAACGCGCCGGCGTCGGATCCGGCGTCGTGCACTACCACTTCGACTCCACGCAGGCCGTGCTGGTGCAGGCCGCCGTCGGCGCCCTGCGGTCCGCCGTGGACGGTCTCGCGTCGGTGCTGGAACGCGCTTCGACACCGTCGGACGCCTTGGCGCTGCTGCTGGGCGCGTTGGACGGACACGGCGGGCAGGAACTGTTCACCGAGACGTTCCTCGCCGCGACCCGCAACGACGAACTCCGCCACGCCGTCGGCGAGGTGCTGGTGGACTTCCGCCGCACGCTCGCCGCGTGGCTGGAATCGCGCGACGTGCCGACACCGGAGGCCACCGCCGCGGTGCTGGCGGCGGCCGTGGACGGCGTGCTGCTGCACCGCGCCCTGTCACCCGACCTGTCGGCGGACGTCGTCGTGCCCGTGCTGGGGAGGGTGCTGCGATGAAGGTCCTGATCAGCGGGGCCGGGATCGCCGGACTGGCGCTCGCGCACCGGTTGGGGACGCTCGGGCACGAGGTCGTCGTGCTGGAGCAGGCCGCCGGGCCCCGCACGTCCGGGTACATGATCGACTTCTTCGGGCCGGGCTACGACGCGGCCGAGCGGATGGGCGTGCTGCCGCGCCTGCTCGACCTCGGCTACCGGGTGCAGGAGGCCGCGTACGTCGACGCGCGGGGACGGCGGGTGGCGGGGCTGCGGTTCGACCGCATGGCACGGGCGGTGAACGGACGGCTGGTGAGCATCATGCGACCGGACGTCGAGCGCGCGTTCCGCGAAGACCTGCCCGCCGGCGTGACGCTGCGGTTCGGCGCCCGCGTCGTCGGCGTCGAGGACGGCCCGACCGGGGTGCACGTGCGGCTGGCCGACGGGTCCACGGCGTCCGGTGACCTGCTGGTCGGCGCGGACGGCGTGCACTCGGCGGTGCGGCGGCTCGTGTTCGGCGACGGGCACGTGCGGTACCTGGGGTTCCACACGGCGGCGTTCACGTTCGACGACCCGTCGGTGCACGAACTGGTCGCCGGGCGGTTCTGCGTCACCGACACCACGAGCCGCCAGGTCGGGTTCTACGGGTTGCGCGACGGACGGGTGGCGGCGTTCACCGTGCACCGCACGCCTGCACCCGACCTGCCCGCCGACCCGCGCGCCGAGGTCGTCCGGGTGTACGGGTCGCTGGGGTGGGTCGTGCCGCGGGCGTTGGACCGGTGCCCGGAGGACGTCTACTACGACCAGGTCGCCCAGGTGGAGCTGCCGAAGTGGTCGTCCGGGCGCGTGGTGCTGGTGGGTGACGCGTGCGGCGCGGTGTCGTTGCTGGCCGGGCAGGGCGCGTCGCTCGGGATCGGCGGGGCGTACGTACTGGCCGAGCACCTGCACGACCTCGCCGCGTACGAACGCGCGTGGCGGCCGGTCGTGGCGGCGAAGCAGCAGGTGGCACGGTCGGGCGCCCGCTGGTTCCTGCCCGCGTCGCCGTGGCGGCTGCGGGCCCGTCGGGTGGCGATGAGGCTGTCCGGCCTACCCGGCGTCGACCGGGTGGTGGCGACGACCCTGGTGGGCAAACCGGTCACCCTCGGCTGAGCCGAAAGGCCGGGACAACACCGCGACACCGCGCCTACGATCGCGACACGACGGACACCCCGGACCAGTCGCCGGTCGGGGACGGCCGCGAAGGTCGTCGGCGTGCTGTCCGCCCTGGCCATGGCCGGGCTCGTCGTCTACGGGGTCGTGGTGAGCGGCTCCTGGCGGCTGTCCGTGATCATCGCCGTGTGCGGCGCGGTGGCGGTTCTCGTCGTCGTGGGCATGGCCGTCTCGTCACGCCGAACGGGTCGAGCGGTCGGACGACGTGGACCCGGCCACCCGCGCCTGGGCCGTCGTCCACTGACCCGCCTCAGGGTCGTTGCGCTCGCAGCGCGTCCAGTTCGGCTTGCAGGCGGTCGAGTTGGGTTTCCGCGCGTTCGGCCCGGACGAGCGTCTGGGTGCGGGCTTCCTCCAGGGCGGCGAGGCGTTCGCGGGCGGCGCGTTCGGCCTGGTCGAGTTGGGCGCGGTGGGTTTCGCGCTGGTCGGTCAGCTCGGCTCGGGCGCGGTCCAGTTCGGCGCGGGCGTCGTGGGCGGACTGCTCGGCGCGTTCGGCCTTGATCCGCGCCTCGTTCGCGGCGTCGGCTTCGGCGCGTGCGGCGGCTCGGGCCTGCTCGACGCTCGTCCTGGCCTCGGCGACGGCTTGGTCGACGCGGCTCTGCGCGTCCGCTCGTGCTTGCTCGACCTGGGTCCGGGCTTCGGCGTGGACGCGGTCGACCTGGGCTTGCGCGTCGTGCCGGGCTTGGTCGACCTGGGCTTGGGCGTCCGCGCGGACCTGCTCGACTTCCCGCACCGCTTGCCGCCGTGCCTGTTCGGCGTGGGTGACCGCGTCGGCCTTCGCCTGGTCGACCTGGGTCTGGGCGTCGCGTCGGATCTCGTCCACGGCTGCCGCGGCTTCCACGCGGATGGTGGCGATCTCGTCCTCGGCCCGTTGCACGGCGGCGTCGGCTTCGGCGCGTGCGGCGTCACGTTGGGCGTAGGCGGCTTCGGCGTCCTGTTCGGCTTGTTCGGCGGCGCGCACCGCGTCCTCGGTGGTGGCTTCGGCGGCCTGTCGGGCCTGTTCGGCGTCGCGCCGCCGCCGTTCCGCCTTCGCGACGGCGGCCTCCGCCTCGGCGACCCGCCGTGCGGCCTCGGCCTCGACCGCCTGCACCTGGCTTTCGGCCACGCTCGGGTCGGCGATCGCGGACAGCTCCGCCACGGCCCCGGTCAACGTCGTCGACAGCTGCTCGGTCAACACCCGGAACCGCTCCAGCAGTTCCTCGGCCCTGATCTTGCCCGCGGTGATCCCCTGCGGGCCTTTCGTCACGGTGACGACCTCCTGCTCGCCCTGCGCCGCCTGCGCGAGCCGCTGCCGTTCCCGCCACGCCCGCCACCGGGTGTGTTCCGGCAGGTCGCAGTACTCGGCAGGCCGCCCCGGCCCGGTACCCCGGAACACCGGTCGCGTGCAGCCGGGGTAGTTGCAGGTCAGCGCGGAGGTCTCCGTCGTCGTCACCGCAATAGCGTAGCACTATTCCGTTTGAGCAAACGTTATAGGTCGCAACGCAACGCTACTAACGGAGAAATCCTGGCTTCCGATAAGTGAACCTTATCGGAAGCCAGGATTTCGGACCGTTGTCACCGTCCACCCCGGCTCAGCCGGCGATGGTGCCGTCCGGACGGAGGTGGGTCACCACGTCGACCACCGCGGCGGTGGCGCGGGCCATCTCGGCCTCGCTGATCACCAACGGCGGCGCCATGACCAGCATCGAGCCGTAGGGGCGGGCGATGACGCCGTGCCGCTTGCGGATCTCGAAGGCCACCTGCTCGACCGGTCCCCACGCCATCGGCTCGCGGGTGGTGCGGTCGGCCACGAGCTCCAGACCCGCCAGCGACCCCACGATCCGCAGGTCGCCGACCGCGGGCAGGTCGACCACGGGCGCCAGGCCGGTGCGGGCCCAGTCGGCGATCATGCCCGCCTTGGACAGCAGGTTCTCGCGCTCGATGATGTCGATCGTCGCCAAGCCGACCGCGCAGGCCACCGGGTGGCCCTGGTAGGTGTAGCCGTGGAAGAAGCCGCCGGTGCTCAGCAGCGTCTCCGACACCTCGTCCGACATGACCGTCGCACCCAGCGGCACGTACCCGCCGGCGATGCCCTTGGCCAACGTGATCATGTCGGCCTGCATGCCCCGCCCCGGCGAGTCGAACCACGAGCCGATGCGGCCGTACCCGGTGACCACCTCGTCGGCGATCAGCAGGATGCCGTGCCGCGTCAGCAGCTCCCGCACCCGCGGCCAGTAGTCCGCGGGCGGTTCGAGCACGCCGCCGGCCGCCATCACCGGCTCCCCGATCATCGCGGCCACGTTGGTCGGGCCGAGGCGCTGGATCGTCTGCTCCAGCTCGTCGATCAGGAAGTCGGTGGTGTCCCGGCCGCCGTAGAGCTCCGCTGCCCGGTAGGGGTGGGGCGGCGACACGTGTTCGACGTGCGGCAGGTTCGGCCCCACCCCGATGTGCACGGGCGGGAAGCCGGTGGCCGAGCCGCTGCCGTAGGCGGTCCCGTGGAACGAGTAGTGGCGCGAGATGATCCACGTGCGGTCCGTGTCGCCCCGCCGGTGGTGGTAGAGCCGTGCGGCCTTGATCGCCGTCTCCACCGCCTCCGAGCCGCCGCTGGTGAAGAACACCCGGTTGAGGCCCTCGGGTGCCAGGTTCGCGATGCGGGACGCGAGCCTGATCGCCTTGTCGTTGGTGAACTCCAGCAGGCTGGTGAAGTACTCGATCTCGCCCATCTGCTGGGCGGCGACCTCACCGAGCTCGCGGCGCCCGTGGCCGAGGTGCGAGTGCCACACGCCGCCGCCCGCGGCGTCCAGCATCTCGTTGCCCTTGGCGTCCCAGACGGTGCAGCCCTGGCCGCGGACGATCACCACCCGGTCGGTGATGTCGCCTCGCTGCATGGAGCGGAACAGGTGCCTGCGGTCGAGATCTTCCAGTTCGGTCGCCACGTCGGTCAACGTCGGGACCTCGGGGGTAATGGTCAACACTCCTCCTCAACTCCGGTCGGCGGATGCCGAGTCACGCCGTGGCGAATGCCTGGCCCTCGGTCAGCGGCGCCTTGCCCAGCACGAGGTCCGCGGCCTTCTCGCCGATCGCGATGGCCGACGCGTTGGGGGCGCCGCGGCCGACGGTCGGCATGACCGACACGTCGGCCACGCGAAGGCCCTCGACGCCGATCACCTTCAGCTCGGCGTCGACGACCTTGCCGATGGCGCAGGTGCCGGAGCCGTGGAAGATGGAGTGGGTGTAGCCGCGGACGTACGCGCGCACGTCGGCTTCGGAGTCGGACTCCGGGGCGTGGTACCAGTCCTTGGTGAACCGGGCCAGGGCCTTCTGCCGCGCGATCTCCATGCCGATCCGCGTCGCCGCCACGGCCGTGACGAGGTCGTCCTCGGTCTGGTAGTAGTTGTGCTGGATCTTGGGTTTCGTGGTGGGGTTGCTGGAGTCCAGCGTCACCGCGCCCCTGGCCTGTTGCGTCAGCAGCACGGGCCCGTAGGTGATGGCGTGCCCGGTGGGCAGGCCGAGACCGCTGTCGGCGAACATCATGGGACCGGAGAAGAACACCGCGTCCGGGGCGGCGAGGCCGGAGCGGGTGCGGACGTAGCCGCCCGCTTCGGGGCCGTTGGAGGTCATCGGCCCGGTGCCCTCCTCCTCGAACTGCTTGACGTACTGCGGCTGCTCGGCGATCAGGGTGCTGACCGGCTCGTCGTGGGCGAAGATCAGCGGGACCAGCGGGTGGTCCTGGAGGTTGGCCCCGACCTGGTCGTTGGCGTGCACGACCGGGATGCCGAGCAGCCCGAGGTGGTCGGCGGGCCCGATGCCGGAGTGCATCAGCAGGAACGGCGAGTTGTACGTGCCGGCCGAGAGGATCACCTCGCGGTTGGCGTGGACGGTGAGGTTCTCGTCGTACCGGCGGCCGGCGACACCCACCGCGCGGCCGTTCTCGATGACGATGCGGTGCACCTGGAAGTTCGTCTGCACGGTCAGGTTCGGCCGGTCCATGGCCGGGTGCAGGTAGGCGACCGCGGTCGAGCACCGGCGGCCGTTGCGCTGGGTGAGCTGGAAGTAGCCGAAGCCGTCCTGCGACTCGCCGTTGAAGTCGTCGTTCGACGCGAACCCGGCTTGGGCCGCGGACTCGAGGAACGCCTCGGACTGGGTGTTCTTGCTGCGCCCGTCCGACACGCTCATCGGGCCGCCGGCGCCGTGGTAGTACGAGGCGCCGCGCTCGTTGTCCTCGGAGCGCTTGAAGTACGGCAGCAGTTCGTCGTAGCTCCAGCCGGGCTGGCCCCAGCCGTCGTAGTCGAGCTTGTTGCCGCGCAGGTACAGCATGGCGTTGATCGAGCTGGTGCCGCCCAGGACCTTGCCGCGGGGCAGGAAGATGCGCCGCCGGTTGAGCTGGGGCTCCTCGTGCGAGTCGTAGTCCCAGTCCACTGAGGTCCGGAACAGGTCGCCGAAGGCTACGGGGACGTGGATGGTCTCCAGGTCGTCCGTGGGACCGGCCTCGATCAGGCAGACGGTGACATCGGGGTCTTCGGACAGCCGGGCGGCGAGCACGCAGCCCGCCGACCCCGCTCCGACAATCACGTAATCGTACATCCGGTCCTCCTGATATCCGCCTTGCGGCGGCTTGGGTGTGCGAGGGTCGTCCAGGCGCGGTGATCCTCGGAGAGTTCGGCCCGGCTCACGTCCGAACGGCCGATGTGGACGTACCTGCTTGCGCGGTCACGCCCTAGCGCAACCGCTCCAGGGAAGAAGGAGCGGAGTCGAGCGCGGGGGTGCGCGGTGTGCGCAGCACCCGCAGCACCATCGCGGGTTTCATCAACGCCTGCGGTGGGTCAACCAGGCCCGCCACGCGCAGGAACGCCTCCGAGAGCCCGGGGTCGTGCGTCGCGGCCACTTGGAGGCGGGCCATGAAGGCGTTGCTCATGCGGACTTTCAGCGTGCGCTTGCCCGCCACTCCGGGGAACGCGAGGTCGCCGCCGGCCGCGATCTCCCACGGCACGTCGACGACGGACTTGATGTCGCCGAAGTACTTCAGCGGGTTCGGCGCCCGGCCCGCCGACAGGTGCTCGGCGAGCACCAGCGCCTGGAGCGCGGCCACCGCCATGCCCTGCCCGTAGACGGGGTTGAACGAGCACACCGCGTCGCCGAGGACGAGGAAGCCCTCGGGGAAGCGCTCCATCCGCTCGTAGCGGCGGCGCTGGCTCGCCGGGAACTGGAACATCACGGGGTCGCTGAGGGGTTCGGCGTCCCGGATCGCGTCGTAGATGTCGGGCACAGGCAGGGACTTCGCGAAGGCGAGCATCCCGGCCGGGTCGGTCGGCGGGTGGTCGCCGAGGGTGCCGGTCAGGGACAGCAGGCCGAGGTCCCCGCCGAGGGTGTGCAGGAACGCGCCGCGCGGGTGCTTCGGGGTGGCGACCGGGTTGATGGACATATCGCCGCGCAGCGGGTCGGTGTGCCAGCGGTACTTCCGGCTGGTGTAGGCCAGTCCGACCTTCACGCGGTCCTCGGGCACGCGCGGGTAGCCCATCGATTCCAGCCACGCCGGCGCGCGTGAGCCGCGGCCGGTCGCATCGACGACGAGGTCGGCGTCGATCTGCTCGGCCTCGGCGCCGGGTTGGCGGCGCTGCACGCGTGCCGCGCGGACGACGCCGCCTTCGGCGACCAGGCCGACGACGTCGTGGCCTTCGCGGAAGGAGACGTTCGGGATCGCCTCGACGCGTTGCCGCACGTGGTGTTCGAGGACCGGGCGGGCGATGCCGACGAGTCGCAGGCCGGTCGGCGCGGCCTTGATGCGGTAGCCGTTGAAGGACCACCGGACGTCGCCGCAGAGGTCGCCGACGGGGATGCCGTCGTCGACGAGGCCGGCGAGGAAGCCGGGGAACAGCTCTTCCAGGATTTCCTGGCCCCTGGCGAGGAGGCCGTGGGCGTGGCGTCCCTGCGGCACACCGCGCCGAGGGTCTCGCACGTCGGACAGCTCGTCGCGGTCGACGATGACGACGTTCTCGTACGCGTCGGACAAGACTCTCGCGGCGAGCATGCCCGCGATGCTTCCGCCCAGCACGACCGCGCGACCACCGATGTAGTTGCCCATGTGGACATCGCTCCTCGTCAGGGGGCGGGACGACAACATGCTCACAGTGGGGGCGTGACCTGCGCATCTTCGACGTTGCGGAGGCCGGACCCGGAGAAGAGGGCAATTCGAGAGATGCGTCCGGTTCGTCCCCGAGGCCAGGATGGTCGTCGACCGTCGCCTGTCCGTCGATGGCGGACTCACGATGCGCCTATGCGGGGTCTTATCGAGGAGGACAGGGTGACCATCGTGCAAACACCTACTCACACCGAACTGGTCCAACGCGCCACCGACCTGGTTCCGTTGCTGCGCAAGCATTCCCGGTGGTCCGAGGAGAACCGCAGGCTGCACGACGACGTCATCGCGGGGCTCGAGGAGGCGGAGTTCTTCAAGCTGCGCAGGCCGGTCCGCCTCGGCGGGTTCGAGTCGCCGGCGCGGACCTTGGTCGCCGTCTCCACCGAGCTCGCCCGCGGTGACGCCGCGGTGGCCTGGAATGCCCAGGTGTGGTGGATTCCTCTCTGGATGGTCGGTTTGTTCCCCGACCACGTCCAGGACGAGGTGTTCGCCACCGAGAACGTGCGGGTGTGCGGGACGCTCAGCCCGAGCGGCATGCTGACGCCCGTCGACGGCGGCTACCGGGTCAACGGCCAGTGGAGCTTCATCAGCGGCGCGCTGCACAGCCACTGGCAGGAGCTGATCGCGCTGGCGCCGACGCCGGACGGCGGTATGCAGCCGATGCTGGCGCTGGTCCCGATGCGGGACGTGCGGATCATCGACGACTGGAAGACTTCGGGACTTCGCGGTACCGGCAGCGTGTCGACCGCGGTCGAGGACGTCTTCGTGCCCGCGGACCGGGTGCTCCCGCTGTCGGCGGCCGTGACGCTCGAGCACGCCTCCGTGGCGAACGCCTCGTCGCCGGTGTGGAAGGCCCCGTTGAACGCGGTGGCCGCCGCGTCGACGGTGGGTGTCCTGATCGGTCTGGCGCGTGCGGCGATCGAGGTGTTCCTGGACCGCTTGCCCGGCCGCCGCATCACCTATTCCGACTACGAGAGCATGCGAGAGGCCCCGATCACCCACCTGCAGCTGGCGAAGGCCGTGCTGAAGGCCGACCAGGCGGAGTTCCACGCCCGGCGGGTGGCGGACCTCGTCGATTCCAAGGGCGCCGGCGGCGAGCCGTGGACGATGGAGGAGCGCGCGCAGTGCCGTGTGGACGTCAGCGCGGCGTGCGACCTCGCCACCGAAGCGGTCGACGTGCTGTCCCGCGCGGGTGGCGGCTCGTCGATCTACGACGAGGTCCCGGTGCAGAAGATCGCGCGCGACATCCACGCGGTGGGCCTGCACGCCCTGGTCTACCCGCCGACCGCCTACGAGCTGTACGGCCGGATCCTCAGCGGCCTCGAGCCCAACACCCTGTACGTCTGATCCGCCGGGGTGAGCCGATGTTCGGCCGGGTGTCCCCGCCTCGCGTCCGTCAGGTCGCCTGACCAGTCCCACCTCTACGCAGAAAGGCACAGCTATGACGGAGAAGGCATCGTTACTGGTCGCCCAGGCCAAGCAGTGGGCGACCAACTACGGCGACTACACGCTCGGTGAGGAGGGGACGGCGCTCACGGTGGCGCTGCGCTTCCGCGGCGCGTGGGACTCGAACGACCCCGCGGCCGTGGCCGAGGTCTTCGCCGAGGACGGCGTGATGGTCATCGGCGACCTGGCGCTGGCCGGCCCGAAGGACATCGCCGCGTACCTGGAGGAGGTGTTCGCCGGCGGTTACAAGGGCAGCACGCTGGTCGAGCAGCCGGTCGAGGTGCGCATCATCGCGCCCGGTGTCGGGTTGGCGGTGCTGGAGGGCGGCGTGCTGCTGCCCGGTGAGACGGAGGTCGCGCCGGAGCGGGTGATGCGCTCCACGTACGTGGCGGTGCGCCGGAACGACGAGTGGAAGCTGCTCAACCAGCAGACGAGCCCGATGCGGGGCTGATGCCGGACCGCGACCGCGCTGTCCCCCTCGGTGGGGGCGGCGCGGTTTCGCTTGTGTGGGGACGGTGCGTCTCCGCCGGCACTGGCGCGGTGTCGCTCGTGCAGCGGGCCACGCGGTTTCGCTTGTGCGGTTTTCGTTGGTGCGGGACGGTTCGCCGACCACCTCGGGGGTCCGGGTGGTCCCGCGGCACGCAAAACGCGTCGCCGACCACCTTCCGGTGGCCGGGCGACCGACGGGGAACACGTCGGGGGTTAAGGCGGGCACTTACCGACGCGTCGGGAAGCAGGACGTGGGATCAGGCGGTCAGTTCCGCCACCGCCTTCTTCCACTTGGCCTGGTCGCGCACCTCGCGGGGACCGTTGATCTCCGCGAAGCGCACGACACCCGATGTGTCCACCAGGAACGTGCCGCGCATCGCGATCCCGGCTTCCTCGATGAGGACGCCGTACTTCCTGGCGACCTCGCCGTGTGGCCAGAAGTCCGACAGCAGGGGGAAGTCGTACCCCTGCTGCTCGGCCCACGCCTTCAGCGCGAACGGTGTGTCGGTGGAGACACCGATCACCTGCACGTCGTTGTTGGCGTACTCGCCGATGTCATCCCTGACCCGGCACATCTCGTCCTGGCAGATCGTGCTGAACGCGAACGGGTAGAAGACCAGGAGCACGTTCTTCTCCCGCCACAGCGACGACGCCGTCACCACTTCGCGGTTGTGGTCGCTCAGGGTGAAATCGGGCGCCGGCGAACCGACCTCGACCGCCATGGCTCACCTCTCGTCGTGCGGGTCGTCAGCCCTTGAGGGGGCTGCTCTGGTGGGAGAACAGCTTCAGGCCGCCGTCGGCCTGCTTGACGATCACCCAGGTGACGCGCACGGCGCGCTCCGGTGCGGTCGTCGACTCGCCGGCGAGCTGGATGCCGCCCTCGCTGATCACCATCGCGGTGGTGTCACTGAGGAACTTGATCTCCAGTGGGCCACCGCGGACCCGGGCTCCCTTGAGACCACCGCGGAAGCCCTCCGCCATGTACTGGCGGATCTCCTCACGACTGGTGAGCTGGGTGTCCTGCATCAGCAGGCTCCCGTTCTCGGCGAACGTGTCCGCGAACATGTCGGCGTCGTTGCGCTCCCAGGCCTCCTGGATGCGCATCGGCACGGTCAGCACCGCCTTCTCGTCCTCGGCGGTGAAGCCCCGGTAGTAGGACGTGTCCTCGTTGATCCCCGCCTCGGCGAGGAGCTGTGAGGCGTTGCCCCACCCCTTGGTCGCTGTGGGCATTTCTGGCACTCCTTGGTTCGCTCCGAACTACCGGCTGGTTACCAGCGCAGGGTCGCGCCGTCGCCCCGAGGGCTGTTCTGGTAGCCCGCGAGCCGCCACTCGCCATCCTGCTTCACGCACACCCACGTCGACCGCACCGCGAGCTCGGGCGCGATCTCGGTCTCGCCGGGGGCGAGGATGCCGCCGTGCGTGCGCAGCAGCGCGACGTCGTCGGAGACGAAGCGGACGTCGACCGGGTTGCCGGTGACGCCGGTGCCCTTGAACGGGCCCGAGTAGGCCGCCTGCATGAAGGCGCGGATTTCCTCGCGCCCCTTCTTCAACACGTCGCCCGGCAGGATGAGGATGCCGTCCTCGGTGAAGGTGTCCGCCACGCCGGCGGCGTCGTTCTTCGCCCACGCGCCGACGAGGCGCAGCGGAACACCGAGGACTTCCTTCTCCTTCTCGCTGGTGAACGGACCGTAGTACGAGTTCAGCATCGCCTCGCGATCGACGACACTCGATGCCGTGCTGGTCATCGGTGACTCCTTGTTGCTAGGTGGACGGCGGAAGGAACAGGTCCCGAACTGGGGCGGGACCTGCCGCCCACGAGGGTGGAAAGAGCGACACGCCGCTGGTTCACGACCGTCCGTGCCAGTTCGGCAGCCGCCCTGTCAATCATCTCCGCATCCTTGTGGACTGCCATCTCCACGCTTGCGCAGACCTCAACCTTGCTTCAGCTTGCGGCGGAATTCCCGCAGGTCCCCGATGAACAGGTCGGGTTCCTCCATCGCGGCGAAGTTGCCGCCGCGGTCATATTCGTTCCAGTGCACGATGGTGGCGAACTCGCGCTCGGCGAACCGGCGCACCGGGACGAACGGGGGCTCCGGGAACACCGCCACGCCGACGGGCACCGACAGCGGGAAGTACCGGCCCGCGTTGGGCCCGATGGGCAGGAAGTCGAAGCTCTCGTAGTAGAACTGGGCGGACGAGCCGCCGGTCCCGGTGAGCCAGTAGATCGTGACGATGTCGAGGATGCGGTCGCGGTCGACGGCGTCCTCGGGTGCGGTGGTGGTGTCCGCCCAGTCCATGTACTTCTCGACGATCCACGCGAGCTGCCCGACGGCGGAGTCGGTGATGCTGTAGGCGACCGTGTGGGGTCGCGTCGCCTGCAGCTTCATCGACCCGGACAGGATGTCGACGAACCGCTGGGAGCGCGCCATCCGGCGGCGGTCCTCGTCGGTCAGCCCCTCCAGGTCGGCGGGGTCGTCGCTCGGTGCGGTCACGAGGGTGTTCACGTGCACTCCGAGCACGTGCTCGGAGTCCTGCAGGCCCTGCACCAGGGCGACGCCGGAACCGAAGTCCGCGCCCTGCGCGATGTACTGCTCGTAGCCCAGCTCGCTCATCAGCTGCGCCCACGCGGCGCCGACGCGCTGCGTGTTCCAGCCCGCCTCGGCGGGGCCGGAGAAGCCGAAGCCCGGCATCGAGGGGATGACGAGGTGGAAGGCGTCGGCGGGGTCGCCGCCGTGCGCGCGCGGGTCGGTGAGGGGGCCGAGGACGTCGACGAACTCCACGACCGAGCCGGGCCAGCCGTGCGTGATGATCATCGGCACGGCGTCGGGCTCGGGCGAGCGGACGTGCAGGAAGTGGATGTTCGCCCCGTCGATCGTGGTGGTGAACATCGGGGTGGAGTTCAAGCGCTCCTCGATGCGCCGCCAGTCGTACTGGGTGCGCCAGTACTCGGCGAGGTCTTTGAGGTAGTCCACGGGGACACCGCGGTCCCAGCCCGCCTCGGGCAGCCCGACCGGCCACCGGGTGTTGGCGATCCTGGCTTTCAGGTCGTCGAGGGCACTCTGCGGTACATCGATCCGAAACGGCTTCATACCTGCTCCACAGCGGTTCGTTGTCGACGGGTCGATCACAGGTAGGGAGTGTTGGGTTCCAAACCGCACAGGACGCGGCCGTACAGCTCGATGTTGGTCCCGGGGTGGGTCAGCGCGTGGATGGAGACCGCGTGCACGTCGCGCTGGACGCGCGTGATCGGCACCTCGCGGAAGATCGACGAGCCGCCGCTCGCCATCGCGATGATGTCGACGGCCTGCTTGCAGAGCTGGGCCACCCGGCCGAGCTGCACGCGAGAGCGCACGCGCTCCTGCTGCGTCCACTCCTCGTTGGTGCGCATCTTCTCGGTGATGAGGTCGGCGAACAGGTGCGCGCGGGTCTCGGCTTCCTCGATCAGCAACGCCGCCTCGCCGACCTGGAGGTGGGTGACCGGGGCCTCGCGCTGGCTGGTGTAGTCCGTGTAGGTGATCGAGCGGCCGTCGAGGCGGTCGAGGAAGGTCTCGAGGACGTACTTCGCGGAGCCGATCAGCTGGCCGGCGGTGGCGGCCGTGGAGGTGACGAGCATGGGCACCTGGTAGCCGGGCTTCACCTTGTTCGTCTCGGACTTGCACTGGTCGGTGAAGAAGTCCATGGTCGCGATGACCCGCTCGGCGGGCACGAACACGTTCTCGGCGACGGTGGTGACGCTGCCCGAGCCCGGCAGGCCGTTGGTGTGCCAGTCGTCGACGATGCGGAAGTCCGGCACCGGGATGAGGGCGGTGACCGGGCCGCTGCCGTCGTCGGCCATGGCGGCGGTGATCTTCCAGTGGCTGTGCAGGACGGCGCTGTTGAAGCGCCAGCTGCCGTTGAACAGCCAGCCGCCGTCGACCCGGGCCGCCGTGCCGCCCAGGGCGAGGGTGCCGCACACGCGGGCGTTGGGGTTGGCGCCGAAGACCTCTTCCTGGACCGAGTCGGGCCACAGGCCGGCCATCCAGTTCAGCAGGGCCCACACCGAGACGCAGAACGCGGCGGAGTTGTCGCCCTTGGCCAGTTCGGCGTGGACGTCGACCAGGCTGCGGGCGTCGCTCTCGTAGCCGCCGTACTGGGTGGGGAGCTGCATCTTCAGCAGGCCCGAGTCCTCCAGGGCGGCGATGACGTCGTCGGGGAGCCGACGGTTCTCGTCGATCCACAGCGATCGCTCTCGCAGCAGTGGCACGACGTCGGCCGCCCGCTTGACGAGTTCGACGCGCGACGGCGTCTTGGTCTGCAACACCATGTCCTCCCGAGTGCCTCGGCCCGACCAGCCGGTGACGCATAGGAGCATGTGCCGCAAGGGGTCTATAATGCATCTCCCAAATTGCGGGGATCGTTGGTCACGCCACGGAGACGTCGATCCCGGAGACGGCGGCCAGCAGTGCGCGTCCGGCGGCCTCGTCACCGCTCAGGACGACCTGTCCCGCGGTGATCGCCGAGGCCACGTCCACTTCGCCGGCCATCAGCGCGCCCAGGGTGTTGCTGTCGGTGTGGACGGTGGCGTCCAGCGGACCGGTCGCCTGGCCGCGGGTGACGCGTACGGCGTCACGAACCGTGACGGTGAAGGCGTCCTGGCCGAGGTGGACCTCGAAGACGCCGCCGGCGGGCCCTGCGGAGGCGGGGTCGAGCGCGCCGAGCACCGACAGCATGAGCGAGTCCGCGCGCAGCTCGCCCTCGGGCCGCAGCACGGGCGACCGCGCGCCCCACATGCCCAGCGCTATGACGATGGGCTCCAGCTCGGCGCCCCACTCGGTCAGCTCGTAGACCCGCGAGCCCGCCGGCGGGGGCAGCGTCCGCTTGCGGACCACGCCCGCCGCCAGGAGGGCGTTGAGGCGGGTCGTCAGGACGTTGGGTCCCGCGCCGGTGAGGCCGGTCTGGATGTCGGTGAACCGCTTCGGACCCAGCAGCAGGTCACGGACGATCAGCAGCGCCCACCGCTCACCCAGCACGTCCAACGCGTGCGCGACACCACACCGGTCACCGTACCTGCGCCTGGTTGCCACACGGCCGAGTGTACCCCGTTCACTCCTGAGTGGGAGTGTAGCTACTCCTTATTTAGGAGTAGCTGCTACTGTGTCCCCGTCCACGCCTCGCCGGCGTGCGCCAGTCGAAGAAAGCCGAACCACAGGAGTGCTCATGAAGCTGCCGCCGATCGTCTCCGCGCGGGAGTGGGAAGCAGCTCGGGAGGAGCTGCTCGTCGAAGAGAAGAAGATGACCCGCGCGCTGGACGCCCTCGCCGCGCGCAGGCGTCGGATGCCGATGGTGGAGTTCGACACGGACTACGTCTTCGAAGGCGTCGACGGGAAGAAGAACCTCGTCGAGCTGTTCGACGGGCGCCGCCAGCTCATCGTCTACCACTTCATGATGGAGCCGGGTTCGGACCACCGCTGCCCCGGCTGCTCGGCCACCGCCGACAGCACTCCCCACCTGGCCCACCTGCACGCCCGCGACACCACGTACGTGCAGACCTCGCCGGCGCCGGTGTCGCAGTTCGAGCCCTACCGCGTGCGCATGGGCTGGGACATCCCCTGGTACTCGACCATGGGCAGCGGCTTCGACGCCGCCTGCGGCGTGCACGGCGGCGCGGGCCTGAGCGTCTTCCTGCGCACCGACGACGACCGCGTGTTCCGCACCTACTTCACTGCGGCCCGGGGTATCGACAACCTCCGCAACGACCTCGTCCTGCTGGACCTGACGCCCTACGGGCGGCAGGAGACCTGGGAGGACTCGCCCGAGGGCTGGCCGCAGACGCCCCCCTACCAGTGGTGGCGGCTCCACGACCAGTACGACGCCTGACCGCAGTACCTGAGAAACGGAGTTCCGATGACGCGGACCGCGTCTTACCACAGCCGGGAGTTACGCCATGAGGTCTGATTCAGCCGCAACGCAGCGCCCGGCCCGCCCGGGCTGGACGCTGGCGCTCGTCGCGGTGGCCGCCTTCCTCACGTCGCTGGACGTGATGGTGGTGGTGACGGCCATCCCGACGATCCGGCAGGACCTGAACGCCAGCCTCGCCGATCTCGAGTGGACCATCAACGCCTACAACCTGGCGTTCGGCTGTCTGATGCTGACCGGTGCGGCCCTGGGCGACCGGTACGGCCGGATGAGGGTCTACGTGATCGGCCTGGCGGTGTTCACCATCGCCTCGGCGATGGCCGCCGTGGCGCCGACGGTCGGCATCCTGATCGTCGCCCGCGTCCTGCAGGGCGTGGCGGCGGGCATCGCGATCCCGGTGAGCCTGACGCTGCTGTCCGACGCCTACCCGCCGGAGAAGCGGGGCATGGCGATGGGCATCTGGGGCAGTGTCTCGGGTCTGGCCGTCGCGGCCGGTCCCGTGGTCGGCGGTCTCATCACCGAGGGCCTGTCCTGGCACTGGATCTTCTGGCTGAATGTGCCGTTCGGCATCGCCGCCACCGTGCTGTCCGCGGTGCTGCTGCGGGAGAGCTACGGCCCGCGTCCCAAGCTGGACCTCGTCGGCCTGGCGCTGGCGTCGGTCGGTTTGTTCGGGCTGGTGTGGGCCGCGGTCCGGCAGCCCGCCCTGGGCTGGGGCAACGCCGAGGTGCTCCTGTCGATCATCATCGGCCTGGCGCTGCTCGTCGCGTTCGTGTTCTGGGAGAAGCGCGTCGAGCACCCGCTGCTGCCGATGGAGTACTTCCGCATCCGCGGTTTCACCATCGCCAACGTCTCGGCGTTCTTCCAGCACTTCGCCCTGATCGGCGCGCTGTTCATGCTGGGGCAGATGTTCCAGGAGGGCCTGGGCAACGGCCCGATGGGCACCGGTCTGCGGCTGCTCGCGTGGACGGCCATGCCGCTGCTGGTCGCCCCGATCGCGGGTGGGTTCGCCGACAAGCTGGGCAACCGGCCGTTCATGGTCGGCGGCTTGCTGCTGCAGGGTGTCGGCCTCGCGTGGATCGCCGCGGTGGCGGCGCCGGACACCGGGTACGGCGCGTTCATCGTGCCGCTGATCCTCGGCGGTATCGGCATCGCGATGTGCCTGCCGACGACGATCAACCTGGTGTTCGCGTCCGTGCCGCAGAACGACGTCGGTGTCGCGTCGGGCGTGAACAGCTCGGTGCGCGAGATCGGCGGCGTGTTCGGTGTCGTGGTCCTCGGCGCGGCCTTCGCCACCTACGGCGGCTACGGTGATCCGTCCACGGCCATGGACGGCTTCCAGGCCGCCTTCGTGGTCGGCGCGATCGCCTCGGTGGTCGGCATGATCGCCGCGGTGTTCGCCCCGGGCAAGAACCCCGCCGGCCAGTCCGCCACGCCGGCGGCCGAGCCCGTCGGCGTGGAGACCGCCAAGTAAGAACGACGGTGCGTGCGGTGGGTGCGCGGGGGCGCGGGACCACCGCACTCCCGAAGAAGCGTCCCCGCGGCGTCCGGGGGGGGGGCCCCCCCCCCTTACCCCGGGGGGGGGGGGGGGGGGTGCCGGGGGCGCGCGCACCCACCGCATTCCCGAAGAAGCTTCCGCTCGGAGTCCTGGGGAGACTGTGCTTCCGATCGCGACGGACTGCGGAGGCGCGGCATGGCGACGAGGGATTCCCTGTACATCGGAGGGGAATGGGTCCGGTCCGGCGGGGGCACGGCGGCGGTGGTCTCCCCCGCCACCGGTGAACCGGTCGGCGCCGCACCCGTGTCAACGGCGTCCGATGTGGACGCCGCGGTCGCCGCGGCGCGGCGCGCGCTGCGCTCCCCGGAGTGGGGTGGCATCACCCCCGAGGAGCGGGCCGAACTTCTCTTGCGCTTCGCGGACGAGCTGGAGAAGAACGCCCACGACCGCGCGGCGTTGACCAGCGCGCAGAACGGTCTCCCGATCACCGTGGCCACGATGGCCGAGGGTTTCGCCCCGGTCGCCATCGTGCGCTACCACGCCGGTCTGGCCGCGACGACGCCCGTGGAGGACCGCCGACCCCGGGTCGACGGCGAGGGCGAGACCGTGGTGCGGCGCGAGCCGATCGGCGTCGTGGCCGTCGTCGTCCCGTGGAACTTCCCCCAGCCCCTGGCCATGTTCAAGGTCGCCGCCGCGTTGGCGGCGGGCTGCGCCGTGGTCCTCAAACCCGCCGAGCAGACACCGCTGGGCGCCTTGGAACTGGCGGCCGCCGCGGAGCGCGCCGGCCTGGCGGGCGCGCTGAACGTCGTCACCGGCGGCGCCGACATCGGCCGCCACCTCGTCGCACACCCCGGGGTGGACCGCGTGGCGTTCACCGGTTCGACACCCGTGGGCCGCGAGGTGGGCGAGGTGTGCGGGCGGCTGCTGCGCCGGGTGTCCCTCGCGCTGAGCAGCCGTTCGGCGGCCCTCGTCCTGGACGACGCCGACATCGCGTCGGTCGGCCGGTCGCTGGGCGGCTCGATCTTCATGACCAACGGCTACACCTGCTACGCCGGCACCCGCGTGCTGGTCCCGGCGCGTCACCACGACGAGCTGGTGGAGGCCCTGGCGGGGGTGGCGTCGTCGTTGAAGATCGGCGACCCCGCGGACCCGACGACCCAGATGGGCCCGATGGTGTCGCAGGCCCACCGCGCCCGCGTGGAGTCCTTCGTGTCCGCGGGCCGGGCGTCCGGCGCGACCCTGGCGGCCGGCGGCGACCGCCCCGACCTGGACGGCGGCTGGTACGTCAGCCCCGCGGTGTTCGGTGACGTGGAGGGCTCGTCGCCGATCGCCCGCGAGGAGATCCTGGGCCCGGTCCTGACCGTGACCCCGTACCGCTCGTTGGAGGAGGCGGTGGCGATCGCGGAGGACTCGGAGTACGGGCTCAGCGGCACCGTCTGGACCTCCGACGTGGACCGGGGCCTGGAGGTGGCGCGGACCGTCCGAACGGGAGCGATGGGCGTCAACTTCGTCGACCTGGACCTGGGCGCGCCGTTCGGCGGGCTGTCCGCCAGCGGCCTCGGCTACGACCTGGGCCCGGAGGGCTTCGCGTCCTACTCGACCTTCAAGTCGATCTTCCTGCCCCGCCGCTGAGCCGGTCCGATCGGGACGGTCCCGTCGTGCGCGCCGCGCACGGCGGGACACCCGGTGATCAGGCCGTGTCGGGGAAGTCGCCCAGCAGGCCGTCGGGGACCTCCAGCAGCCGGGTCAGGGCGTCGGTGTGCCCGGCCAGGCGGCGGCAGATGCCGTTGGCCCGTTCGGGCAGGTCGAGCACCTGCTCGGCCGTGAGCAGCCCCTTGGCGAGGTACCAGCCGGCGTGGGGGGCGCCCCCCGCCCCCCCCCCCCGCTCGGGGCGGGGGGGCGGCCCCGGGCGCGGCACCGACCGCCCCGCC
>NZ_JAJHUO010000022.1:83885-202670 GCF_020859565.1 Saccharothrix luteola
ACCCGCGGGGGTGCCCGCCCACCCGCTCCCCGCAGTCCTGCTCTAACCGGGCGCCCCCCCGCGGCCGGGACTCCTCCGGCAGCGCCGGGGCGTGCCACTCGTCGTGCAGGATCTCGGCCGCGCCGCGGGCCGCGTGGGCCTCGGCGTACCGCTGCGCCAGTTCGGTCCGGTCGTTCCAGGTGTCGAAGGGGACGGCGCCGTCCACGCGGTCCACGCGCAGACCGGCGGTGAGCTCGGCGTGCAGCAGCCGTTCCCGGCCGCGCAGGAGCCTCCCCCAGTCGTCCGGCGCGTCCTGCTTCCGCGGCGGGACGTGGTCCGGGTCGGTGGCCATCGCCCAGGCGGCGTCCATCAGGAGCAGTCGGTTGTCGCCGCCGGCGGACTGGAAGGCCATCGTCAGCCCCTGGTAGCCGATCAGGCGGTTCTCCGAGAAGAAACCGATGGCGCCGCTCGCCGACCGGCACCGGTTCACGGCCGCGTCGGCGAGCACGCTGACCGTGACCTTGTTCAGCCCCAGCTCGCGCTGCGCCGCGGCGGACAGGCCGGTGCGCGGACCACCCGCCGGTGGGATCGTCCAGCACCGCTCGGTGTCCCGCCGGGCGATGACGGTCGCCGCCAGGGCGGCGGCCAGGGCGCCGAACAGCAGGCGTTGCTGGTTGAGGTGGTCGACGGCGGCGACGTTGCCGGCCAGCCGGTCGAGCGTGCGGCGGTGGCGGGCGCGGGTCAGCGCGAGCGCGGAGCCGGCGCGGGCCACGGCGGCCAGCCCGGCCGTGATGGCGCCCCAGCCGAACCGGCCCATGCTCATGCTGCGCCGGCTGCGGGCTTCGGGCCCGTCCAGCGGGTCGTGGAACGAGCCGTCCTCGGCGATGGTCGCGCCGTCGGCGAGCCAGCGCCGGTACGGCACCCGGACCCGGTCGAACCGGACGGTCGCGTAGTCCAGCGGGAGCAGCGCGGTCGGTGGTCGCGGCTCGATCGTGACGCCCGGGCACGGGCCGTGCTCGTCGCGCAGGGCGACGAGGAACAGCGCGGTCCCCCGGTCCGCGCCGTCGACCACGAGCCTCGCGCTGACCGCGGCGAGCCGGGCGATGCCGGGCGCGCCGGCGGTGGCCGGGTACTTCGCCGCCTCCGCGACCGGGGTGGACAGCACGAACTCTCGGGTGGCCGGGTCGTAGACCGCCTCGGTGTGGGTGCGGGAGTTGCTGTTGCCGTGGCCGAGCTCGGCCAGCAGCGCGCCACCGATCCACCGGCCCGAGGCGAGCGCCGCCACGTCTTCCCGGTCCGCGCCCTGGTCCAGGGCGGCGCCCAGGGCCATGCAGTGGTGCAGGAACAGCGCGAAGAACAGGCTCGGGTCGACCATCGCGGACAGTTCCAGCAGCGTCCGGAGTCGAGCGGGGTCGGCCAGCAGCAGCGGCCCGTCGTCGCCCGACTCGGCGTGCAGTCGGCGCAGCCGCAGGTACGGCGAGGCCAGGTCCCCCGCCGGCTGCGCCGAGGTCGGCTGCGCGTCGGCGACCAGCGCGGCGAGGACGCGGTCCGACTGTTCCGGAGCGCCGCTCACAGCAGCTTGTCCAGGGTGATCGGCAGGTCGCGGACGCGCTTGCCGGTGGCGTGGTGGACGGCGTTCGCCACCGCGGCGGCGGCGCCGGTGATGCCCACCTCGCCCGCGCCGCGGATGCCGAACGGCATGGTCGGGTCCGGTTCGTTCAGGAACGACACGTCGATCGGCGGCACGTCGGGGTGCACCGGGACGTGGTACTCGGCCAGGCTGGGGTTCATGATCCGCCCGGTGCGCGGGTCGACGAGCGACTGCTCGGACAGGGCCATGCCCAGCCCCATCACGATCCCGCCGCGCAGCTGGCTGCCCGCCGTCTTCGGGTTGACCACGGTGCCGATGTCGAACACGCCGACCCACCGCGACACCCGCACCTCGCAGGTGTCCGGGTCGACCCGCACCTCGCAGAAGTGCGCGCCCGTCGCCGCCCGCACCAGGTGCGAGTCGCGCATCATCATCGCCATGAACCGCTCCGGGCCGGTCATGCGGCCGGCCGGGGTGTCCGGTCCGACGGAGGCCTCGACGTGGGGCACGCCGGCCTTGGCGATGATCTCGGCGCGGCCGTCGCCGCCGGTCCGCTCCGCCATGGCCCGCAACGTCCGCTCGATCTCCGCGGCCGCCTCCAGCACCGCGCCGGCGATGCTCGCGGTCTGGATCGACACGTTCGCGCCGGGGGACGGCGGCAGCGCCGAGTCGCCGTACTCCACGCGGACAGCGTCGACCGGCACGCCGAGCGCGTCGGCCGCGACCTGGGCCAACGCGGTCGCCGCGCCCATGCCCATCTCCTGGAAACCGCAGCGCACCAGCACGGTCCCGTCGGCCGACAGCCGCACGGTCACGTCCGCCGGGAACTGGTAGGACGGGTGGTAGGCCGACGCCACGCCCATGCCGACCAGCCACCGCCCGTCCCGCATCGAGCCCGGCCGCGGGGTCCGCTCGTGCCAGCCGAACCTGGCCGCGCCCCGCGCGTACACCTCGCGTTGCCGCCGGCGGGCGAACGCCCGGCCGTCGAGCGGGTTCACGTCCGGTTCGTTGCGCATCCGCAGCTCGACCGGGTCGACGTCCAGCTCGTGGGCGAGCTCGTCGATCGCGGACTCCAGCGCGAACGTGCCGATCGCCGCGCCCGGCGCCCGCATGAAGGCGTTCGACACCAGGTCAAGCTGCACCAGGAGCTGGCGGGTGAGGATGGTGTCGGCGGCGTAGGCGTGGCGGGACTGCTCGGTGATCTGCTCGGGGATGCCGCCGACGTGGCCGATGCGGCTGGTGCTGGTGTGCACCAGCGCGGTCAGCCTGCCGTCCCGGGTCGCGCCGAGGGCGACCCGCTGGATCGACGGCGTCCGCCCGCCCACGGTGCGGTACACGCCTTCGCGGGTGAGCGCCAGCCGCACCGGCCGGCCGGTCGCGCGTGCCGCCAGCGCGGCGAGGACGGTGCCGGCCCAGATCGAGCCCTTGCCGCCGAACGCGCCGCCGACGAACGGCGCGAGCACCCGCACGTTCTCCACCGGGACGCCGAAGCTCACCGCGAGGTGGGTGCGGAACCAGTCGATCGACTGCGTCGAGTCGTGCACGGTCAGCCGGTCGCCGTCCCACACCGCGGTCGTGGCGTGGGGTTCGATCGCGTTGTGCTGGTGCTGCGGCGTGGTGTAGCGCCGGTCCACCGCGACCGGGGCGGCCGCCAGCGCCGCCTCCGCGTCGCCCTTGCCCGCCTCGCCCTGCGTCAGCGGGCTGTTCGGTTGCGGCCACGCGCCCGGCTCCGCCGCCGCGAAGTCCACGGCGGCGTCGACGGTCTCGTACTCGGCGCGGACGAGGGCGGCGGCTTCCTGCGCGGCGGCCAGCGTCTCCGCGACGACGACCGCGATCGGCTCGCCGTCCCAGTGCACCTCGTCGCTTCCCAGGTACCGGACGAAGGTGCCGGTGAAGAGCGTGTTGAAGTCGAGGGGGTTGAGCTCGGGCGGCGGTTGCAGCGGCGGCGCGTTGCGGTGGGTGAGCACGGCCACCACGCCCGGCACCGCGCCCGCCGCGGCGGTGTCCAGGGCGGTGATCCGGCCGCGGGCGATCGTCGCGTGCACGAGCGCCGCGTGCGTGAGGCCGGGGTGGGTGTGCTCGGCGGCGAACCGGGCCGTGCCCGTCGTCTTGACGTCGCCGTCGACGCGGTCGAGCGGTTGTCCGATGACGGTCATGCCGCGCTCCCACCGGTGAGCAGTCGCCGCAGCGTCGTCACGATCGTGCGCCGCGCGAGTTCGACCTTGAAGGCGTTCTGCTCGGTGGCGGTGGCCGAACCCAGCTCCGCGTCGGCGGCCAGGCGGAACGACTCGTCGGTCGCCGGCCTGCCGAGGAGCGCCCGTTCGGCCTCCGTGGCCCGCCACGGTTTCGTGCCCACGCCGCCCAGCGCGAGCCGGACCTCGGTGACCACGCCGTCGTCGACGCGCAACGCCGCGGCGACCGAGACGAGGGCGAACGCGAAGGCCGCCCGGTCGCGCACCTTCCGGTAGCGCGAGTTCGCGGCGACGGGCGCGGGTGGCAGTTCGACGGCCGTGATCAGCTCGTCCGCGGCCAGCGCCGTCTCGACGTGCGGCGCGTCGCCGGGCACCCGGTGGAACTCGGCGATCGGGATGCGCCGGACGCCGCGCGTGCTCTCCACCTCGACGGTCGCGTCGAGCAGCACCAGCGCGACGGCCATGTCGGAGGGGTGGGTCGCGATGCAGTGGTCGCTCACGCCGAGCACGGCGCTGCCCCGGGAGAACCCGCCGATCGCGTCGCAGCCGCTGCCGGGTGCGCGCTTGTTGCACCTGGCGGCCTCGTCGTAGAAGTACAGGCAACGGGTGCGTTGCAGCAGGTTCCCGCCGACGGTGGCCATGTTCCGCAACTGCGGGGACGCGCCGTTGAGGATCGCCTGCGCCAGCACGGGGTAGCGGGTCCACACCAGCGGATCGGCGGCGACGCCGCTGTTGGTCGTGAGCGCGCCGATGCGCAGCCCGCCGTCGGGCAGTTCCTCGACACCGGCCATCGGCAGCCTGCTGATGTCCACCACGGTGTCGGGCTGCTCGATCCGCTCGCGCATGAGGTCGACCAGGTTCGTCCCGCCGGCGAGGAACTTCACGCGGTCCCCGTCCGCGATCGCCCGCAGCGCGGTGGCCGTGTCCGGCGCGGCGACGTAGGAGAACGACTTCATTCCGCGACCTCGCGGATCGCCGAGACGATGCCGTTGTAGGCGCCGCACCGGCACAGGTTGCCGCTCATCCGCTCCCGGACCTCCTCGTCGGACAGCTCCGCGCCGGGCAGCTCGTCGGTGACCGCGCTGGGCATGCCGTTCTTGTGCTCGTCGAGCATCCCGATCGCCGAGCAGATCTGGCCGGGCGTGCAGTAGCCGCACTGGAGCCCGTCGGCCCGCACGAACGCCCGCTGCAACGGGTGGTCGACGCCTTCGATGGTGGTGATCTCCCGGCCGGCGTACTGGACCGCGAGCGCCAGGCACGAATTGATCCGCTCGCCGTCGGACAGCACCGTGCACGCGCCGCACGCGCCCTGGTCGCAGCCCTTCTTCGTGCCGGTCAGCCCGAGGTGGTCGCGCAGCGCGTCGAGCAGGCTCACGTGTGGCTGGATGTCCAGCCGGTGCTCGGATCCGTTGATCCGCAGCGCGATCTCGACCATTTCTTCCCCTCCGGGCGGCTCGTCGCACGAAGCTAGTTCGGGACGCGGGAGGGGGTCTACTCGCAGCTTGCGCAATCTCGGAGTAGACCCGGGGTCGACGCCCACCGGCGAACACGGCGTTCCGCGGTCGATCGGACCGGGTAACCGGGCGGATCACCTCGTGGGAAAGGATGACCGCATGATCGTTCCCCTGGACCTCACCGACGACGACACGGCGAAGGCCGTGCACCGGATCGCCGCGCAGTCGTACGCGGTCGAGGCGGAGTTGATCGGGAGCACGACGATACCCGGGTTGCACGAGTCGGTGGACGACATCCGGAGACTGCCGCTGCGGTGGCTCGGCGGGTACGTCGACCACGACCTGGTGGCGTTCGTCGGCTACGCGAAGGTCGACGGCGTGCTGGACATCGACCGGCTGTGCGTGGCGCCGAGCCACTTCCGGCTCGGGTTCGCCAGACGGCTGGTGGAGCAGGTGCTGGCCGAGGGCGGGCCGGCGATCGTGTCGACGGGTGCGGCGAACGCGCCCGCCATCGCCTTGTACGAAGGGCTGGGGTTCCGGTTGGTCGACACGGTGGTGGTCGAAGGCGGGCTGCGGATCGCCCAGTTCGGGCACCCAGGGTCGATCTAGGACGGATCCTGTCCTACCCGGCTCCTAGGGTCGGTGCCGTGACCGAGATCGAAGAGTTCCGCATCGCCGTCCCGCAGGCCGACCTGGACGACCTCGCCGACCGCCTCGCCCGCGCCCGCTGGGTGGAGCCGCTGCCCGGCGAGGGGTGGGAGCGCGGGGTGCCGGTGGACTACCTGCGCGACCTGGCCGAGCACTGGCGCACGGGGTTCGACTGGCGGGCGCACGAGGCGCGGTTGAACGCCTTCCCGCAGTTCACCGCGGAGGTCGACGGGCTGGACGTGCACTTCCTGCACGTGCGCAGCGACGACGCCGACGCGCTGCCGCTGCTGCTGGTGCACGGGTGGCCGAACACGTTCGTCGAGTTCGTGGACGCGCTGGAGCACCTGCGGGACTTCCACGTGGTGGTGCCGAGCATCCCGGGCTTCGGGTTCTCCGGGAAGCCGACCGGGCCGTTCGACGTCGCCCGCGCGGGCCGGGTGTTCGCCGGGCTGATGGCGCGGCTGGGGTACGGGCGGTACGGCGTGCAGGGAGGTGACCTCGGCGCCTACATCGCGCCGGAGGTGGCGAAGGCCGCGCCGGAGCACGTGGTCGGGGTGTTCGTGAACGGTGGTCTGGGGTTCCCCACCGAGGCGGACCTGCCCGAGCTGACCGAGGATGAGCGGGTGTTCTACCACCGGATGCAGGAGTGGGCCGGCGGGGGCGTCGACCACCACGCGCTGCTGCGGGCCGCGCCGCAGACCTTCGCGCTGGGGTGGCACGACTCGCCGGTGGCGCTGCTGGCGTGGCTGATGCAGAAGTTCCAGGAGTTCACGATCACGGTGGACTCCCCGGAGCTGGCCATCGACCGCGACCTGCTGCTGGTCAACGCGACCTTGTACTGGCTGACCGGCACGGCGGGGTCCTCGTCGTGGTTCATGTACGACAACGAGCGGTTCGGGTGGCCGGAAGGGCAGGAGCTGGTGCCGACGGGCGTCTACAGCGGTCCGCCCGCGATCCGGCGGCTGGCCGACCGGCACAACGACATCGTGCACTGGCCGGGGGAACGGCCCGGCGGGCACTTCGTGGCGATGGAGGTGCCCGGGGTGTTCGCGGCCGAGGTGCGCGCGTTCTTCGGGAAGGTGCGATGAACCGGGTGATCGGCCGGCGGTTGCGCCGGCACTCGTTGCTGGCGCGGTCGGCCGACCCGGCGGCGGTGGTGCGGGCGATGTGCGGCGCGCACGCCCAGGTGATGTCGGCGGCGGAGATGTCGATCGGGGTCCGCACGACCCTGACCCGGCAGCAGGTGCGGGACGCGCTGTGGGTGGACCGCACGGTGGTGAAGACTCGCGGGCCGCGCGGCACGGTGCACCTGCTGCCCGCGGCGGACCTGCCGATGTGGACGGGTGCGTTGGCGCAGTTGCCGCAACGGCTGCAGTTGCTGACCGAGCAGCAGACGGCCGAGGTGGTGGCGGCGATCGCGGACGCGTTGCGGGACGACGAGCTGACCGGTGACGAGTTGACCGAGGCGGTGGTCGCGCGCACCGGCGCGTGGGCGGGCGACCGGGTGATGGAGGCGTTCGGCGGGACGCCGTGGCCGCGGTGGGTGGAGGCGATGGGCGTGGCGTCGAACCTCGGCGCGATGTGCTTCGCGCCGAACAAGGGCCGCAAGACCGCCTACACGAGCCCGCAGCGGTGGCTGCCGGGTTTCGCGCCGGCCGCGGACGGCGCGGTCGCCCTGCTGCACGCCTATCTGAGGTCCTATGGGCCGGCGACGCAGGCGCACTTCGCGAAGTGGCTGGCCGCGCCGAAGCGGTGGGTGGACGCGGTGTTCGAGCGGGCGGACCTGGAGCAGGTGGACGGCGGGTGGGTGGTGCGCGGCGACACGTCGTGGCCGGAGGAGCCGCCGGCCGGGGTGCGGCTGCTCCCCTACTTCGACGCGTACGTGGTGGGCAGCCACCCGCGCGAGGTGGTGTTCCCTGGTCGGGCGGCCGAGCGGGCGTTGTGGGGCGGGCAGGCGGGGAACTTCCCGGTGCTGCTGGTGGACGGCGTGGTGGCCGGGGTGTGGCACCAGAAGCGGTCGGGTCGGCGGATCGTGGTCACGGTGGAGCCGTTCGCGCCGCTGTCCCGGGCGCACGCCGCCGAGCTGGACCGCGAGGTGGCGTGGGTCGGCGAGTTCCTGGAGGGACGGCCGGAGCTGACCGTCGGCACGGTGTCGGTCGGCGGGCACGCCTGACCGGGCGTCGGGCAGGCCACGTCGCGGGGTGCCTGCCCGACGCCCGGGTGCTCAGGCGGCGGCGCCGAACCACGTGGGCAGGTGGCCGACCAGGTCGTCCTGGTCTTCGCCGACCCACGCGACGTGCCCGTCCGGGCGCAGCAGCACGGCGGGCGCGTCGAGTTCCTCGCTGACGTCCACGACGTGGTCGACGCGGTCCGCCCAGCCCGCGGCGGAGAGCCGGCCGGTCTGGTCGAGCAGCAGGCCGCGGCCTCCGTGCATCAGCCCGTAGAGGCGCCCGTGCTTGAGCTGCACGTCGCGCAGACGTCGGCCGAGCAGTTCGTGCCCCTCGCCGAAGTCGTAGCGGATCGCGGTCGCGGTGATCTTCTCGGTCAGGTGGCGGTTCACCTCGTCGAAGTCCATCAGCTCCGACAGCAGCCGGCGCACCGCCTGCGCACCCGGTTCGAGGGACATCAGCTGCATCTGCGCGCGCGTGTTGTCCAGCACGGCGGCGGCCACCGGGTGCCGTTCGGAGTGGTAGCTGTCCAGCAGCCCCTCCGGCGCCCAGCCGTCGACCTCGGCGGCCAGCTTCCAGCCCAGGTTGAACGCGTCCTGGACGCCGAGGTTGAGCCCCTGCCCGCCGACCGGCGGGTGGACGTGCGCGGCGTCGCCGGCCAGCAGGACCCGGCCGGTGCGGTAGCGCTCGGCCTGCCGGGTGGCGTCGCCGAAGCGGGAGAGCCAGCGCGGCGAGTGCACGCCGAAGTCGGTGCCCGCGACCGCCAGCAGCTGCCGCTTGAACTCCTCCAGGGTCGGCGGCACGGTGCGGTCCTCGGCCACCCCTTCGGCGGGCACGATGACGCGGTGCGCCCCGTCCCCGAGGGGCATGAGGCCGAACCGGGTCTGCGTCTTGCGGACTTCGGCCACCACGGCGGCCACCGTCTCCGGCGGCGCCGTCACCTCCATCTCGCCCAGCAGCGTCTCGGTCCTGCTCGGCTCGCCGGGGAAGTCCACGCCGAGCAGCTTGCGCACCGTGCTGCGACCGCCGTCGCAGCCGACGAGGTAGCGGGCGCGCAGCCGGGCGCCGTCGGCCAGCCCGACGGTCACGCCGTCGTCGTCCTGGCTCAGCCCGACCAGTTCGCTGCCGCGTCGGATCTCGGCGCCCAGTTCGGTGGCGCGCTCGGCGAGCAGGCGGTCGGTGGTGGGCTGCGGGATGCCGAGGACGTACGGGTGTGCGGTGTCGAGCCCCTGCGGCGGCGGCTTGGGGATGCCGGCGAAGAACCCGCCGACCGGGTGCCGCTGCCCGAGGGCGAGGAACCGCTCCAGCAGCCCGCGCTGGTCCATCACCTCGACGCTGCGGGCGTGCAGGCCGAGCGCCCGGACGACGGTCGTCGGCTCGGTCGCCTTGTCCAGCACGAGCACGTGCACGTCGTGCAGCCGCAGTTCGCCGGCCAGCATCAGGCCGGTCGGTCCGCCGCCGACGACGATCACGTCGATCATGAAACCCCCTGGTTGACCACGAGTCGCATTTCGGTCGATTCCGCTTTTCCGCCGAACCCCCGCGTTTTCGCAGGTCCCGGCGTCGAGTGGAGAGTGTGCGGCACGACCCGGGTCTTGCCGCAAGACCCCCGGTGCGCTATAAGTTGGCAATGGCGAGGAGTGGTTTTCCTCCTTGCCATTGCCTCGCGCGGGCCTGCGGCCATTCATTGTTGGCAGGGCCAACAAGTCGGTAGGATGCGGTCGCATGGAGACCTCAGGCGCGCCCCGGCGGCTGCGCGGCGCGACGAGTTGGCTGCTCGGCCAGGCCACGACGCACGCGGCGCGGCTCGTGTCGGAGGCGTTGGGCGCGGTCGGCGCGCGGCGCTACCACTACTCGCTGCTGGCCGCGTTGGACGAGTTCGGCCCGGCCAGCCAGGCGGAGCTCGGGCGGCGGGGCGGGCTGGACCGCAGCGACGTGGTGGCCACCGTGAACGAGTTGGCCGAGAAGGGCGCCGTGGAGCGCCACCCGGACCCGGACGACAAGCGGCGCAACATCGTGACCATCACCCCGTCGGGGGTGGCACACCTGCGTCACCTGGACCGCGTGGTGGGGCAGGCTCAGGAGACGCTGCTGGCGCCGTTGTCCGCGGCCGAGCGCGAGGAGTTGGTCCGCGTGCTGAACGTGGTCCTGGAGCACCAGGGATGACCGGGTCGATGCGCGCGGTCGTGCTGAGCGGGCCCGGTCCGGTGGAGAACCTGGCCGTGGCGGAGCTGCCGGTGCCGCAGCCGCCGCCGGGGTGGGTGCGGGTGAAGGTGGGCGCGTTCGGCCTGAACCGGTCGGAGCTGCACACCCGGTTGGGCCTGGCGGAGGGCGTGACGTTCCCGCGCGTGCCGGGCATCGAGGCGGTGGGCGTGGTGGACAGCGACTGCGACCTGCCGACCGGGCAACGGGTGGCGGCGATGATGGGCGGCATGGGCCGGGTGTTCGACGGCGGGTACGCCGAGTACACCGTCGTGCCGCGCGAGCTGCTGATCCCGTTCGCCTCGGACCTGCCATGGGAGGTGCTGGGCGCGGTGCCGGAGACGTTGCAGACCGCGTACGGCTCGCTGACCACGGGCCTGGACCTGCGGGCCGGCCAGTCGCTGCTGATCCGCGGCGGCACGTCGGCGCTCGGCTTCGCCACCACCGCGCTGGCCAACGACATCGGCGCGACGGTGCTGGCCACGACCCGCCGCGCGGACCGGCTCGACGTGCTGCGCGAGCACGGCGTGGCGCACCCGCTGGTGGACGACGGCGCGGTGGCCGGCCGCGTGCGCGAGCTGTTCCCCGACGGGGTGGACGCGGCGTTGGAGCTGGTCGGCACGCCGACGTTGCCGGACACGCTGGCGGCGACGAGGGTGCACGGCACGGTGTGCTTCACCGGGATGCTGTCGAACGAGTGGGTCGTGCCCGACTTCTACCCGATCGGGTACCTGCCCAAGGGCGTGCGGCTGACCGCGTACGGCGGCGAGAGCTCCGACCTGCCCGCGGAGGTGCTGCAACGGTTCCTCGACCAGGTCGCGGGCGGTGAGGTGTCGCTCGGCCCGACCACGGTCTACCGGTTGGAGGAGATCCGGCAGGCGCACGACGACCTGGAGCACGGCCGCCGGGTCGGCAAGCTCGTCGTGCTGCCCTGACGATTCGTCCCGAGAATGTCCCCCGCGTCGTGTCGATGTGGTGCTCCGCCGTTCGTGTAGGGGGTGCGGAGACACCCCGACCTGAGGAGCACGAGATGACCCAGTACCTGATCAGCGTGATCGAGCCGGCCGGCTACGACATCCCCGAGCCCGAGGCCCTGGAGCGGATCATGAAGGACGTCCAGGCGGTGGACGCCGACATGCGGCAGGCCGGTGTGTGGGTGTTCGCGGGCGGCCTGCACGCCCCGGAGACGGCGACCACGCTGCGGCCGGACGCGAACGGCGAGCTGGTCGTGACCGACGGGCCGTTCACCGAGAGCAAGGAGCACATCGGCGGGTTCAACATCATCGACGTCCCGGACCTGGACGCGGCGCTGGAGTGGGGTCGGCGGATGAGCGTGGCGTGCACGCTGCCGGTCGAGGTGCGGCCGTTCCAGGACTTCGTCGGCTGACGTGACGGCGGTCGAACGGGTCTTCCGGGCGGAGTACGGCCGGTCGGTGGCGGTCCTGGTCCGCGTCTTCGGTGACATCGACGTCGCCGAGGAGGCGGTCCAGGACGCGTTCGCCGAGGCCGTGCGGCGGTGGCCGGAGACCGGTGTGCCGCCGAGCCCGGCGGGCTGGATCATCACCACCGCCCGCAACCGGGCGATCGACCGGCTGCGCCGGGAGTCCACCCGGGACTCCCGGCAGGCCCAGGCCGCGTTGCTGCACGCCCGGGACGAGCGCGTGGAGGTGGACGCGGTGGGTGACGACCGGCTGCGGTTGATCTTCACGTGCTGTCACCCGGCGTTGAACCAGGCGGCCCGGGTGGCGTTGACGTTGCGGCTGCTCGGCGGGCTGTCCACGGCGGAGATCGCGCGGGCGTTCCTGGTGCCGGAGGCGACGATGGCGCAGCGGCTGGTGCGCGCGAAGGCGAAGATCCGGGACGCGCGGATCCCGTACCGGGTGCCGGGCGAGGCGGAGCTGCCCGACCGGCTGCGTGCCGTGCTGGCGGTGGTGTACCTGGTGTTCAACGAGGGGTACTCGGCCACTTCGGGCGGCGAGCTGGTGCGCGGGGACCTGTGCGCGGAGGCGGTGCGGCTCGGGCGGGTGCTGGCGGAATTGATGCCCGACGAGCCGGAGGTCGTCGGGCTGCTGGCGTTGATGCTGCTGGTGCACGGTCGGAGCCCGGCGCGCACCGGCCCGGACGGCGGCCTGGTGCGGTTGGCCGACCAGGACCGCTCGCGCTGGGACCGGGCGATGGTGGCCGAGGGGCGGGAGCTGGTGCGGCGGTGCCTGCGCCGCAACCGGCCCGGCCCCTACCAGGTGCAGGCGGCGATCAACGCGGTGCACAGCGACCCGCCGCCGACGGACTGGCGGCAGGTCGTGCTGCTCTACGACCACCTGCTGGCGTTGACGCCGAGCCCCGTGGTGGCGTTGAACCGGGCCGTCGCGGTGGCCGAGGTCGACGGGCCGGCGGCGGCGTTGGCGCTGGTCGACGGCCTGGCGACGACGGGTGGCGCGACGGGTCGCCCGTCGATGGCGGGGTACCACCTGTTCCACGCCGTGCGCGCCGACCTGCTGCGCCGCCTCGGCCGGGATCCGGAGGCGGCGCGGGCGTACCGGCGGGCGTTGGAGCTGGCGGGCAACGACGCCGAGCGCGATTTGCTGCGCCGTCGGCTCAGCGCAGTCGCCGGATCAGCTCCGCCACCTCCCGCGGGGTGAAGTCGAGCGACACGACGCCGACGGTCAGCTCGATGCTGCACCGCGTCGGGTCGGGCGAGGACCTGGGCCGCCGCGGCAGCTCGACGCCGGTCTCGGCGAGGATCCGCTCGGCCGCGGCGGCGACGGCGTCCTTCGGCGCGGGGAGGTGGACGTGGAACATCGGCGTCTGCGGCACCAGCGGGCGGGTGGTCGCGTACCCGTCGGCGTTGATCGCGGCGGCGACGGCCACCGCGTGGTCGCGGAACTCGGCCATCCTGGGCAGCACCTCGTCCAGGCCCATCAGGGCGGTCACGGCGGCCGGCCACGAGTCCGGTGTCGCGCCGCCGAGCCTGCGCCGCCACACCGACGCGGCGTCGACGGTCTCCCGGTCGCCCGCCAGCACCGCGCCGCGCACGCCTTCGAGGCCCTTGTAGAGGGACACGTAGACGGTGTCGAACAGGTCGGCGATCTCGGCGAACGGCCGGTCGTAGTAGGTCTGCGCCTCCCACAGCCGGGCGCCGTCCATGTGCGCCGCGGCGCCGCGGTCACGTGCCCACTTCGTCTGCGCGACCAGGTCGTCCCAGGTGGGCAGGAGGCCGCCGAGGTCGCGTTGGGGCAGTTCGAGGAGCAGGGCGGCGAGCGGTTCGCGGACCTCGGCGAGGTCGTCCAGGGTGATCAGGCCCTCGCGGTCGCCGACGGCTTTGTGGCGCAGGCCGTGCACCGCGCTGTGAGCCTGTTCCTCCCAGACCGCGAGGTGGCTCTGGGGGTGGGCGGCGAACGTGCGGCGGCCGGTGCGTTCGAAGTGCACGCGCAGCGCGGTCTGCTGCGCCATGGTGCCGGTGGGGAAGAACAGGGCGGCGGGTTTGCCGAGCAGGTCGGCGATCCGCTGTTCCAACCGCGTGGTCGGCTCGTCCGGGGTGAGGCCGGGTTCGACGCGGTCGAGCATGCGGCGCAGCACCGCGTGCGGGTCCCGGCGGAGCCGGGAGTGCTGGACCAGGGAACGCCGGATCTCGGAGGTCATGGCGGGAGTCTGGGCGTTGTCGCCTCATATGTGCAACAACGTTCCCGGTCATCCGACTGATTCGGGCGTCGGCGCGCCGCGCCTAGCGTCGCCGGCATGGAGCTGACTCGACCTGATGCCGAACTCGTGCTCGTCCACCGCGGCCGCGTGCCGTTCGAGCCCCGGCCGGACGGTTTGCTGGACGCGCGGTGGCTGGAGCAGGTGGACGGTGGCGGTGTGGTGACCTATTCGCAGTGGTCGGACGCGGTGGAGGCGGGCGACGCGGTCGCCTACCGGCGCTATCGGTCCGGTCGTGAGGCCGCGGACGACCGGACGGTCGGGTGCGTGGTGCTGGTGTCGGTGGAGTTCGACCGGCCCCGGGTCGCCGAGGAGTGGGTCGACCTGGTGTTCACGGCGTTGGCCGCCGAGGAGGACCTGCACCCGGGCGGGATCTCGGCGCACTTCCACGTGAGCCTGGACGGGCTGCGGGTGCTGAACTACGCGGAGTGGACCTCGGCGCGGGCGCACGAGGAGGCGATGGCCCGCGGCAACGGGTCGGTCGGTGTGTCGGAGCCGTGGCGACGGGTGCACTCGTTCGCCGGCCTGAAGCACAGCGACGTCCGGCGCTACCGGGTCGTCGGCGATACTGGCGGCCATGGGGAAGACCTATGAACGGATCGAAGGACGCCTGCGCGAGTTCATCGAGGCGCAGCCGGTGTTCTTCACCGCCACCGCGCCGCTGGCCGCCGACGGGCACGTGAACCTGTCGCCGAAGGGCCGCCGCGGCACGTGGCGGGTGCTCGACGAGCAGCGGGTGGCGTACCTGGACTTCGGCGGCAGCCACGCCGAGACCATCGCCCACCTGCGGGAGAACGGCAGGATCACGCTCATGTGGTGCGCGTTCGACGGCCCGCCGAACATCGTGCGCGTGCACGGCACGGGTGAGCCGGTGTTCCGGGACGACCCGAGGTTCGCGGAGCTGGTGGCGGGGTTCGGTGACGCGGACGGGCCGGCGTTGCGCGCGGTTGTCGTGGTGACCGCGAAGCTGATCAGCGACACGTGCGGCTTCGCCGTGCCGTTCATGGACTACCGGGGCGAGCGGACGCTGCACGAGGAGTACTTCGGCCGCAAGACGGACGAGGAGTTCGCCGCGTACTGCGAGGGCAAGGACTTCAACGCGGTCAGCATGGACGGGCTGCCCGCGCTGCCCCTCCCCCTGCCGCCGCGCTAGTCCCCGCGCCCGCCGCCGGAAATCATGCCGTCGTCGGAGGAGACTGTGGCACCGTCTGCGCCGTGACCGAGTACCTGTTCTTCTGGGGGCACGAGGCGCGGCCGGGCGCGCCGGTCGGCAAGCAGTGCCTGAGCCAGTGGTGGGAGGCGCCGTTCACGGTCGACGGGCACTCCTACCGGACCGCCGAGCACTTCATGATGCGCGGCAAGGCGCTGCTGTTCGGCGACGAGGACACCGCCGACCGGGTGCTCGCGGCGCGCACTCCCGGCGAGGCGAAGGCGCTGGGCCGCCGGGTGCGCGGGTTCGCCGAGGACCGGTGGGTGGCGCACCGGCTCGACATCGTGGTGCGGGGCAACCTGGCGAAGTTCGGCGCGCACGACGACCTGCGCGAGTTCCTGCTGGCCACCGGCGACCGGGTGCTGGTGGAGGCGAGCCCGCTGGACCGGGTGTGGGGCATCGGCCTGGCCGCCGACGACGAGCGGGCGGCCGACCCCGCGTCCTGGCTGGGGCTGAACCTGCTCGGCGAGGCCCTCATGGAGGTGCGCGCCCGGCTCCGGCAGGGGTGATCGCGTCACCCGATGAGCTCGAACCGGTGGGCGCGTGCCGACCGGTTGAGTCCGTTCGCGTCCCGATTGGTGGAATTTCGATCTACGCTGTCTGAGCGGCGAGTGGCGCCGATCACCTCGGGAAGGGGGCGGTCGTGCTGGTCGAGGCTCAGCGCAACCGCGGCGCCCTGCGCCGGGTGACGGGTCTTGCGCGCAGCACGCCGGGCAGGTTGAGCATGCTGGCCCTGCTGCTCGTGGTGGTGAGCCTGCTGGTCGGGGCGTTGACCGCGACGTCGGTGCAGCGCCGGTCGGACGCGCTGGAGGCGTTGGCCGACCGCAGCGAGCCGCTGGCGTTCGCCGCCCAGGAGGTCTACCGGGCGATGGCGGACGCGGACGCCACGGCGTCGAGCGCGTTCCTGTCCGGCGGGGTGGAGTCGACCACGCTGCGCGGCCGGTACGAGGCGGACGTGGCGAAGGCCGCCGCGGCGTTGTCGGCGGCGACCAGCGAGATCACCCGCTCCCCCGAGCTCACCGAGGCGCTGTCGACGTTGTCGGGCCAGTTGCCGGTGTACACGGGCCTGGTCGAGACGGCCCGCGCGCACAACCGGCAGGGCAACCCGGTGGGCGCGGCGTACCTGCGCGAGGCCTCGGCGCTGATGCAGACGCGGCTGCTGCCCGCGGCGCGTGAGCTGTACGGGGTGGAGACCGGCAAGGTGGTGCGCGACCTGGAGGACGCCGGGTCGCTGCCGTGGCCGGAGCTCCTGCTGGGCGCGCTCGTGCTGGTGGTGCTGGTGCTCGTGCAGCGGTACCTGACCCGCCGGACGAACCGGGTGCTCAACCCGGGGCTGGTGGTGGCGACGGTGTTGACCGCGGTCTCGCTGCTGTGGGTGCTGGCGGCGAGCCTGCTGGTGGTCTACAACGCCTCGGCGAGCAAGAACGAGGCCACCCTGGTCGACCTGCTCGCGCGGGCCCGGATCGCGACGCTGACCGCGCGCGGCGACGAGACGTTGACGCTGGTGGCGCGCGGCAGCGGCACGACCTACGAGGCGGAGTACGTCGAGGCCGACAAGGTGCTGGACGACCTGCTGGGCCGGGTGCGGGTGATGAACGGGACGCCGCCGGTGGTCGAGGCGGTGGAGCACCACGCGCGGTGGCGGGAGGCGCACCACGAGGTCCGCCGGGCCGATGACGACGGCGACTACACGGCGGCGGTGGCGCTGGCGCTGGGTCGGGACGGGCAGGGCGCGGCCACGGCGTTCGACGCGTTGGACTCGGACCTGGTGGAGGCGATCGGCGCGGCGCGGGCGGAGCTGACCGACGCGATCGGACGGGCGCGGGCCGCGTTGGGCGGCGTGGTGCCCGCGGTGGTGGTGCTGGCGTTGTTGGCGGCGGCGGCCTCGGTGTCCGGGTTGTGGCAGCGGCTGAAGGAGTACCGATGAAACGGCTGCTCGCGGTGCTCGTGGTGGTGCTGGCGGCGTCGTGCGCGCCGGTGCCCAGTGGCGCGCCGCCGATCGGCGGCGGGTCGCCGATGCCGCCACGCCCGGCGGACGCGGTGGAGCTGACCGAGCCGCCCGGCACGGCCGACGTGCCGCCGGCGTCGTGCGACCCGACGGCGAGCCTGCGCCCGACCGGGCCGCTGCCGCCGCCGGGGCAGATGCCGGCCGGGTCGACCATGGCGGACATCCAGGCGCGCGGCCGGCTCGTCGTCGGCGCGGACCAGAACACCTACCTGATGGGGTTCCGCAACCCGTTCTCCGGCGAGCTGGAGGGCTTCGACGTCGACCTGGCGCGCGAGGTCGCGCGGGCGGTCTTCGGCGACCCGGGCGCGATCCAGTTCAAGGTGCTGACCTCCGAGCAGCGGATACCGACGTTGGAGCGCCACGAGGTCGACATCGTGGTGCGGACCATGACGACGACCTGCGAGCGTTGGCAGAAGGTGAACTTCTCGACGGTGTACCTGCAGGCGGGGCAGCGGGTGCTGGTGCCGTCGAACTCCGACGCCACGGGCATCGAGTCGCTCGGTGGCAAGCGGGTGTGCGCGACGAAGGGGTCGAGCTCGCTGGCCAACGTGGCCGCCGCCGCGTCGCGGCCCGTGCCGGTGTCGGTGACGCACTGGACGGACTGCCTGGTGATGCTGCAGCAGGGCCAAGTGGACGCGATCTCCACCGACGACACGATCCTGGCCGGGTTCGCCGCGCAGGACCCCTACACGAAGGTGGTGGGCCCCCAGTTCGCCGCCGAGCCGTACGGGATGGCGTTCCCGAAGGCCGACGAGGACTTCGTGCGGTTCGTGAACGCGCTGCTGGAGCGGCTGCGGGCGGACGGCACGTGGGCGCGGATCCACGAGCGGTGGCTCGGCGATCCCCCGGTTCCGCCCGTCGCGGTGTACCGGGACTGACATGGACGCCCTGGGCGAGGAGCTGGCGGCGTTCCGGCGGGAGAGCGACCGGGTGGCCGAGTCGTTGCTGGCGATGGAGGACCACCCGGGCCACCGGTTGCTGCGCGGCGCCGTGCTGACGGGCGGGTCGGCGCGGCGGTGGGAGGCGGCGAACGCCGGGATGGTGCGGCTGTGGGAGTGGTTCGACGCCTACCGGGCGTTGCTGCGGCAGGCGTCGGACGCGCGCGACCCGGCGGAGTTGGCCCGGTTGCTGCGCGAGCCTGCGATCGCGCTGCCGGAGGCGTCGGTGCGGACGTTGACGGGGCCGGTGGCGCGGCGGGTGACGTTGCGCGCGCTGGTGGAGCGGATGAAGTCGGAGTACGCGCAGGTCACGGCGGTGCTGACGGAGGCGCACGAGGCGTGGGGGCGGCGGCTGGCGGTGCTGGAGCCGTTGGCCGGGCAGGTGGCGGGGATCGACTCGCCGGCGGCGGACGGGCTGCGCGCGGAGGTGGCGCGGGCGCGGGCCCGTGCGGCGGCCGACCCGTTGACCCCCGATCCCGCGGTGGCGGATCTGGTCGCGCGGGTGGCCGAGGTGAGCGCGCTGCACCGGACGTTCTCGTCGCGGGTGGCGGCCCTGGCGCGGCTGGTCGCCGAGGTGGAGTCGGTGCGGGCGCGGGCGGCGGAGGTGCGGGTGGAGGTCGTGGCGAAGATCGCCGGCATCCACCCGCCGGTGCCTGCCGAGGATGTGGCCGGGGCACTCGACGGGCTGCGGGGACGTTTCCCGGACGTGGCGGAATCGGACGTGGCGGCCGTGGAGGCGGCGGTGGGCGCGGCGGTGACGCGGGTCCGGGAGGTGGAGGCGCACCTGACCGGGTCGCTGGACCGGCGTGCGGAGCTGCGCGGCCGGTTGGACGCCTACCGGGCGAAGGCGGCCGGGCGTGGGTTCGCCGAGGACGCGGAGCTGCTGGCGCTGCACCGGCGGGCTCGGGGCGTGCTGTTCGGCGCGCCGTGCGACTTGAACGCGGGGACGGTGGCGGTGCTGCGGTACCAGCGGGCGGTGCTGGCCAGGACGGAGGCCCGATGAGGACGTGTCCACGTGCCGGCTGCGGCGGGGCGATCGACGACGACGGTTTCTGCGACGTGTGCGGCCTGGAGGCCCCGGTCCTGGCGTCCACCGCGACAGCCGCCGCGCCGGGACGCGGTCCTGCGGCCGGTGACGCGGGTGGTGAGGCAGGCATCGGTGCGGGTGCGGGCGGGCAAGGGGCCGGTGCGGTGGGTGGCAGGCCCGCCGGCCCGGGAGGCGGTGCGGCGGGTAGCGGTGCGGCGGGCGGTCGGCGTGGTGGGGCGGGAGCCGGCGGTAGGGCCCAGGTCGGTGCGGCGGGCGGTGGGTCGGGAGTCGTCGGTGGAGCCGACAGCGGGCCTGCCACCGGCGCATACCCCGGACCTGAGGCGCCCAGCGGTTCCGACATCGGTTCCGACAGTGGGCAGGCCACGGGCGCTTACCCCAGGCCTGGTTCCGACATCGGAGCGGCCACCGGCGCGTACCCCGCACTCGGTACCGACAGCGGGCCCGCGACCGGCGCATACCCAGCGCCCGGTACCGACAGCGGGACTGACAGCGGGCCCGCGACGGGCGCGTACCGCGCGACCGGTCCCTCGACGGGGCCGGGCACGGCACCGTGGTCGATCGCGGGTGCGTCGGCGGCGCGGGCGCGGCGGGCCTCGGCGTCCACCCGGTCGTCCGGGCGCGGGCGGTTGGGGGCGGGGTTGGTCGAGGTGCCCCGGGTGCCCTACCGGGATCCGAAGACCGCCGTGCTGACCGATCCGGAGGTGCCGGAGGCGAAGCGGTTCTGCTCCAGCTGCGGCAAGGAGGTCGGGCGCGGTCGGGACGGCAGGCCCGGTCGGGTGGAGGGGTTCTGCGCGCACTGCGGTCACCACTACTCGTTCACGCCGAAGCTGGTGCCCGGCGAGGTGCTGCACGACCAGTACGAGGTGCTGGGTTGCCTGGCGCACGGGGGTCTCGGCTGGATCTACCTGGCCGCCGACCACGCGGTCAGCGACCGGTGGGTGGTGTTGAAGGGCCTGTTGGACTCCGGTGACGCGGACGCGATGGCGGCGGCGATGGCGGAGCGCCGGTTCCTGGCCGAGGTGGAGCACCCCACCATCGTCAAGATCCACAACTTCGTGCGGCACGCCGATCGGGCCAGTGGCGAGCTCGTGGACTACATCGTGATGGAGTACGTGGGCGGCACGTCGGTCAAGGACATGATCAAGCAGTTGCGGGCGGACGGCACGGGCACCGAGTCGCTGCCGGTGGCGCAGGCGATCGCCTACGCGCTCGAGGTGCTGCCCGCGTTGGGCTACCTGCACGACGTCGGCCTGCTGTACTGCGATTTCAAGCCGGACAACGTGATCCAGACCGAGGAGCAGTTGAAGCTGATCGACCTGGGCGCGGTGCGGCGCATCGACGACCGGCACTCCCCCATCTACGGCACGATCGGCTACCAGGCGCCGGAGATCGGCACGGACGGCCCGTCGGTGGCCTCCGACCTGTACACGGTGGGTCGGGCGTTGGCGGTGATGAGCTTCCAGTTCGACTTCCGCGGCCGCTACAAGGAGTCGTTGCCGTCGCCGGAGGAGCAGCCGTTGCTGCGCCGGCACGACTCGTTCCACCGGTTCCTGCTGCGGGCCGCGCACCGTGATCCGGAGCAGCGGTTCGGGTCGGCGGAGGAGATGGCCGAGCAGTTGACCGGGGTGCTGCGGGAGGTGTTGGCGCAGCAGGACGGCACACCGCGGCCGGGTGTGTCGCGGCAGTTCACGCCGGAGCGGCGGGCGTTCGGCACGGAGGGCGGGCTGGACGTGCGGGCGGCGGCGACGGGCCTGCCGGTGCCGCAGGTGGACACCTCCGACGCGGCGGCGGGGTTCCTGGCGACGGCGGCGACGACGGGTGACCCGGACCAGGTGGTGGCGGCGTTGCGCGCGGCGCCGGTGCAGACGGTGGAGGTGCGGTTGCAGGTGGTGCGGGCGTTGATCGAGGCGGGTCGGGTGCGGGAGGCGGTCGGCGAGTTGGACGCGTTGGCCTCGCCGTTCGACCCGGACGACCCGTGGACGCCCGCGCCGGACGACTGGCGGCCGGGCTGGTACCGGGGTGTGGCCGCGTTGGTGGACGGCGGGGGTGATCGGGCGCGGGCGGCGTTCGAGCGGGTGCGCGACGCGTTGCCGGGTGAGGCGGCGCCGAAGCTGGCGGTGGCGGTGTGCGCGGAGGCCTCCGGCGACGCCGACGCGGCGGCGGCCGGGTACGAGGTGGTGTGGCGCACCGATCACGCGTACGTGTCGGCGGCGTTCGGGCTGGCCAGGGTGCTGGTGGCGCGGGGCGAGCGGGAGGCGGCGGTGCGGGTGCTGCACTCGGTGCCGGACACGTCGATCCACCACGTGGCGGCGCAGGTGGCGGCGGTGCGGGCGCAGTTGGGCGCGGCGCGGGAGTGCGCGGCGGGTGACGGGGCGGAGGCGTTGGCGGAGGTGATGGCGGCCGGTGCGAGGCTGTCGGGGTTGGAGTTGGACGTGGCGAGGCGGGCCGGGTTGACCGTGGAGTTGTTGGGTGTGGCGTTGGAGTCGTTGCCGGGCGCCGGCGCGGCGCCCGGCGGGAGGCTGCTGGACTGCGAGGTGAGCGAGTCGGGGCTGCGGTCGGGCCTGGAGCGCTGCTACCGGCAGTTGGCGCGGCTGGCCGACACCCCGGAGGAACGCATCGCTCTCGTCGACCGCGCGAACGCGGTCCGGCCCAGGACGTTGGTGTGATCATGGAATCCTGTCCCGAGTGCTCGTCGCCGGTGGCGTCGCAGGACCGCTTCTGCGAGGCGTGCGGGCGCAACCTGCGGTTGCAGCGGACACCGGTGGGTGGTCCGGGGTCGCAGTGGCCGCCGATGTGCGCGTGCGGCGGTGAGGAGTTCGACGCGGACGGGTTCTGCGAGCAGTGCGGTCGGGCGCGGCCGTCGGCGCGGGACCGCGTGGAGTTCGTGCTGCCCGGGGTGGCCGGGGTGAGCGACCGGGGCAAGCGGCGGCAGCGCAACGAGGACTCGATGGCGTTCGGGCGGGTGCGCGGGCGCGGTGTCGCGGTGGTGGTGTGCGACGGGGTGGCGTCGTCGGAGCGGGCCGAGCAGGCGTCGCAGACGGCGGTGGACACGGCGGCGGACGTGCTGTTGACGGGGTTGCAGGCGGGGATGGACGCCGAGTCGTCGACGACGGACTCGGTCGTGGCGGCGAACGAGGCGGTGGGCCGGTTGGCGCGTCCGGAGGCGGCGGAGGTGGCGCCGTCGTGCACGTTCGTGTCGGCGGTGGTGACCGACGACTCGGCGACCGTGGGGTGGGTCGGCGACAGCCGCGCCTACCTGGTGGCAGAGGCGGGCGCGGCGCGGTTGACCACGGACGACACGTGGGCGGCGCAGCTGGTCGCGGAGGGCGTGCTGACCGAGGAGGAGGCGCTGACCGACCGGCGGGCGCACGTGCTGTCGCGGTGGTTGGGCGCGGACTCCGGGGTCGAGGCGCCGCAGACGGTGACGTTCAAGGTGGAGACGCCGGGGCTGCTGGTGCTGTGCAGCGACGGGTTGTGGAACTACGTGCCGGAGCCGGAGGACCTGTTGGAGGTGCTGCCGCGCGGGGTGCCGCCGGTCGAGGTGGCGCGGGAGCTGGTGGAGGTCGCGTTGAAGGCCGGCGGGCACGACAACATCACGGTGGTCGTCGTCCAACTGCGGGGTGGGCATGGCGCTTGAGTTCGCGGTCGAGGTGTTCCAGAACGAGTACCTGCCCGAGGGCGCCGCGGACGTCGACGCGATCGTCACGGTGACCGCGACGGGCGCCGCGGCGCAGGTGGTGCCGGCGGACGCGGCCGAGGTGGTCATCGTGGACACGTCGGCGTCGATGGCCTACCCGCCGTCGAAGCTGGCCGCGGCGAAGCAGGCGACGGCGGCGGCGATCGACGCGTTGCGCGACGGGGTGTGGTTCGCGGTGGTGGCGGGCACGGACACGGCGCGCACCGTGTACCCGCGGGCGCGGAAGCTGGTGGTGGCGGATGCGCGGACGCGGGCGGCGGCGAAGCAGGCCGTGCGGATGTTGCGGGCGGATGGCGGCACGGCGATGGGTCGGTGGCTCACGTTGGCCGACGAGTTGTTCGCCGGGTTCGAGGGCGGACCGAGGCACGCGATCCTGTTGACCGACGGCGAGAACCAGCACGAGTCGCCGCGCCGGTTGACGGCGGTGCTCGACGCGGTGGCGGGCCGCTTCACGTGCGACTGCCGCGGTGTGGGCACGGACTGGCAGGTGGCGGAGCTGCGCCGGATCGCCGAGGCGATGCTGGGGACGGTGGACATCGTGGCCGACCCGGAGGGGCTGGCCGCCGACTTCCGGTCCATGGCGGCGTCGGCGATGGGCAAGGCGGTGGCGGACGTGTCGCTGCGGTTGTGGACACCGGAGGGTGCGCGGGTCGTGTCGCTGAAGGAGGTGTCGCCGGGGTTGCGGGACCTGACCGGGCGGCGGGTGGAGTCGGGGCCGCGGACGGGCGAGTACCCGACGGGCGCGTGGGGTGGCGCGGAGAGCCGCGACTACCACCTGCGGGTGCGGGTGCGGCCGGCGGGAGTGGGCGACCGGATGCTGGCGTCGAGGGTGGGCCTGGTGGGTCCCTCGGGTGACGTGCTGGGGCGGGGTCGGGTGTTGGCGGTGTGGACCGAGGACTCGGCGTTGTCGACGCGGATCAGCTCCGAGGTGGCCCACTACACGGGGCAGGCGGAGCTGGCGGAGGCGATCCAGGACGGCTTGGAGGCGCGCAAGTCCGGTGACGTCGATCGGGCGACGGCGAAGCTGGGCCGCGCGGTGCGGCTGGCGCACGAGTCGGGCAACAGCGACACGGCGAAGCTGCTGGCCAGGGTGGTGGAGGTGGAGGATCCGCGGACGGGGACGGTGAAGCTGCGCGCGCGGGTGGCCGACGCGGACGAGATGACGCTGGACACCCGGTCGACGGTGACCAAGCGGGTCGGGAAGGGCTAGGAGGATGGCGACCTGCCCGGCCGGCCACGACTCGGAGACCGACGACTACTGCGACGTGTGCGGCGCGCCGATGCCGTCCGGGCCCGAGCCGTCCGCGTCGGCGCGGGTCGTCGAGGAGACGTGCGCGGCGTGCGGCGCGGTGCGGGTGGGTCGGTTCTGCGAGGAGTGCGGGCAGGACTCGTTGAACCCGGTCGTGGCGCCGCCGGTGCCGTCGCAGCCGGTGTCGTGGCACGTGACGGTGGAGGCGGACCGGGCGTACTTCGAGCGGGTGGTGGCGGTGGGCGGGCCGGACGCGGCTGCGATGGCGTTCCCGCCGTTCTGCCCGCCGCGCCGGTTCGAGCTGTCGGGCCGGCAGGTGTCGGTGGGGCGGCGCAGCCGGTCGCGGGGCATCTTCCCGGAGATCGACCTGGTGGGTCCGCCGGAGGACCCGGGCGTCTCGCACCACCACGCGCTGCTGGTGGCGTCGGACGGTGGGTGGGCCGTGGTGGACCTGGACTCGACCAACGGGACCACGGTGAACGAGGGCGCGGAGCCGCTGCGGCCGAACCGCCCCCACCCGCTGGAGCCGGGTGACCGGGTCCACGTGGGTGCCTGGACCACGATCACCCTGCACCGATCGGGCTGACGCCGGCGCTGCTGTCGGAAGCAGACCGCGGCCCCGCCGGAGCGTTCCGGCGGGGCCGCGGTGGGTGTGCGCGGGTGGAGAGCAAGCGGGCCGGGGCGAGCGGCGGCCGGTGGCCGGAAACTGCCCAGTCTGACGATCGCGTTGGCTTATGTCCGTGCCTGTGACGGGGATTCCGTGGATGGGAGAGACGCTGGCACGAGGTCGCCGCCGAACTCGCACGGCGGACGGAACCCGAGCCGCTCGATTCCGAAGATCGTGCTCCTTATGTGGGTTTGAGCGCATTCCAGGAGAGTGATGCGGACCTGTTCTTCGGCAGAGAAGATCTGCTCGGGAGGCTGAGCGCGAGGGTCCGCGCGAACCGTCTTGTCGCGGTGGTCGGAGCCTCGGGCGCGGGGAAGAGTTCGCTGTTGCGGGCAGGTCTGCTGCCGCAACTCCGGGCCGGGACGTCGGTGGTCATCATGATGACGCCGGGGCGGCACCCGATCGAGGAGTGCGCGATCCAGCTCGCCACACCGCTCGGGACCAGCCCGGCCAGGTTGTCCGACGACGTGTCCGACGTGCGCGGCCTGCACCGGCTGGTGCGGCAGGCGCTCACCGGCCGGACCGACGACGCCGAGCTGATCCTCGTCGTGGACCAGTTCGAGGAGGTCTTCACGCTCTGCGGTGACCAGCGGGAACGCTCGCGGTTCATCGAGCTGCTGGTGACCGCGGCGCGCGCGGAGAACAGCCGGGCGCGGATCGTGCTGGAGGGCGGGGCAGGACCGGATCATGTGGAGCGTCGAGTTCAGCCGGGACGGAACCGGAATCGTTGCCGGGACGCAGGACGGGACCGTGCTGCTGTGGGCGGCGGACGGGTCCGGGCAGCCGGTCGTCCTGCGCGGTCACGAGGGCATGGTGTGGGACGTGGCCTACAGCCCGGACGGCCGGTGGGTGGCCGGCACCGGCAGTGACAAGACGGTCAGGTTCTGGCCCGTCGGCGACGGTCAGGCGGCGATCGTCGTCCGCTGGAGCGGGCCGATGGCGCTGTCGTTCACCTACGGCCGGAACGCGCAGCGGCTGGTCAGCGCCCACGCCGACGGCGTGACGCGGCTGTGGACCTGCGAATCCTGCGCGCCGATCGAGCAGGTCCGGGCACTGGCCGCGCAACGAACCGAGCGCGGCCTCCCGCCCATCGACCCCTGAGCACGGTGGGCGCACGCGGGCGGGGTCCGCGACTGGGCCGGGCGCGCGGGCGGCGGTGGGCCGTCGCGCGGGTTTTCGCCGGGACGCCCGCACGCGTTGTCGATCACGAATACGGTGGGTGGTGCGGATCGAAGGGGGCCCGCGGTCGGTGCGGCGCCGGGCGGCGGGTCGTCCGGCACGGCGCCAGGGGGCAGGAGGGGTGATGGCGGACGCGGTCGACCAGGTGTTGGCGCAGTGGTCGGTGCTGCGCCCGGACGTGGACACCTCGCCGATGGCGGTGCTGTCGCGGGTGACGCGGCTGGCGCGGCTGCTGGAGCGCGAGTTGCGGGAGTTCGTCGGCCGGTTCGAGCTGGAGCCGGGCGAGTTCGACGTGTTGACCACGTTGCGGCGGGCGGGTTCGACGGAGGGCATGACGGCGGGCGCGTTCCTGTCCGCGTCGCTGGTGACGGCGGGCGCGATCACCAACCGGATCGACCGGATGGAGGCCAAGGGCCTGGTGGAGCGGGTGCCCGACGCGACGGACCGGCGGCTGGTGCGGATCAAGCTGACCGACCGGGGCGGCCGGCTGGTGGACGGGATGCTGGCCGAGCACATGCGGCAGTACGCGCGGCTGCTGGAGCCGTTGGACGAGGACACGAGAGCGGTGGTCGCCGACGCGTTGCGGACGTTGCTGGAGCAGTGCGAGTAGCGCCGGGTCCGGGCGGGTCGACGTGGGTCGGCCCCGGACCCGGCGGCTGCTAGCGGGGCACGGCGTCGAGGGCTTTGAAGATGCGCTTGTCGGAGACGGTGTAGCGGGTGCCGATGGTCTGGGCGAAGTAGCTCAGCCGCAGTTCCTCGATCATCCACCGCACCTCGTCGAGTTCGGGGTGCGGTTCGTCGGCGGGCAGGGCGGCGCGCAGGTCGCGGTACTCGGCGTGCACGGCGTGCACGCGGTCCATCCACTCCTGGTCGCGGCGGACGTTCTCGGGCAGCTTCTCCAGCCGGCGGGCGATGCCCTGCAGGTAGCGGTGCACGTCGCCGAGGCGGTCGGCGCCGGCCTCGGTGACGAAACCGGCGTGCACCAGGCCGGTGAACTGGGCGCGGACGTCGGCCAGGGACTCCTCGAAGACTCCGCCGCGCACGCCGTTGATCCGCAGTTCGACGTCCTGGGCGGCTTCCAGGACGCGGCGGACCTTGTGCACGACGTCGAACGTGGTCTCGCCGAGGCCGCGGCGGACGTGGTCGGTGAGCTTGGCGAACGCGGCCTCGGTCCACACCGGGCCGCCGGCGTCGAGCAGGAGCTTGTCGACGGCGGCGGAGATGCAGTCGGTCAGCAGCGGGGCGACACCGCCGTGGGGGTTGCGGGTCAGCGCGAGCTTCTCGGCGTTGTTCAGACCGCGTTGGAGGGACTTGACCGGTGACGGGGTGGTGAGCAGGAGCAGCCGGCGGGTGCCGCGCCACATGGCCTGCCGCTGGCGGCCGGGGGTGTCGAGGATCTCCACCGCGACGGTGTCGCCCTTGTCGACCAGGGCGGGGTAGGCGGTGACGACGATGCCGGACCGCTGCCGCTGCACGGTGCGCGGCAGGTCGCCGACGTCCCAGGTGGTCAGGCCGGTGCGGGCGAGGTTGCTCGCGGCGGCGGCGAGGGTTTCGCGCAGCTGTCCGCGCAGGCGGGCCTTGAGCGCGGCGAGGTCCTTGCCGCGGGCGAGTTCGCGGTCGTTCTCGTCGACGATCTCGAAGGTGAGCTTGAGGTGCTCGGGCACCTGGTCGAGCTGCCACTCCTCCCGGGGCACGACGACGCCGGTGAGGGTGCGCAGTTGCCGTTCCAGGGCGGGCAGCAGGGGCTCGTCGGGGTCGATGCCGGTCAGCGCGGCGGCGGCGACGTCGGGCACGGGCACGAAGTTGCGGCGCAGCGGTTTGGGCAGCGACCGGATGAGCGCGACGACGAGTTCGGTGCGCAGACCGGGGACCTGCCAGGACAGCGAGTCGTCGGGCAGGGCGGTGAGCGCGGGCAGGGGCAGCTTGACGGTGACGCCGTCGACGGCCGCGCCGGGTTCGAACCGGTAGGTCAGCGGCAGGGTGAGGCCGCCGCGGCGCAGTTCGTCGGGGTAGGCGTCGGGGGTGACCGCGGCGCGGTCGTTGACCAGCATGGCCTTGTCGAAGGTGAGCAGGTCGGGCTGGGTGTGGCGGGCCTTCTTCCACCAGGTGTCGAAGTGCCGGACGGACACGACGTCGGCGGGCACGCGCTGGTCGTAGAAGTCGTAGACGGTCTCCTCGTCCACGACGATGTCGCGGCGGCGGGCCCGGTTCTCCAGTTCCTCGACCTCGGCGAGCAGGTCGCGGTTGTGGTGGAAGAACTTGTGGTGGGTGCTCCACTCCCCCTGAACGAGCGCGTGCCGGATGAACAGCTCGCGGGACAGCTCGGGGTCGATGCGCCCGTAGTCGACCTTGCGCGAGGCGACGATCGGCACGCCGTAGAGGGTGACCTTCTCGAGTGCGACGACGGAGCCGCGCTTGGCTTCCCAGTGGGGTTCGCTGTAGGTGCGCTTGACCAGGTGCTCGGCGAGCTTCTCGGCCCACTCGGGTTCGATCTTCGCCACGGTCCGGCCCCACAGCCGGGAGGTCTCCACCAGTTCGGCGGCCATCACCCACTGGGGCGGTTTGCGGAACAGGGAGGAGCCGGGGAAGATCGCGAACTTCGCGTTGCGGGCGCCGAGGTACTCGGTGGCCGCCCGCTTGCCCGGGTCGCGTTTGGGCACGTCCTTGACGCCGATGTGGGACAACAGCCCGGACAGCAGCGAGATGTGCACGTTGCGCGGGTCGGCGGGCTGGTCGTTGACGTGCACGCCGAGGGTCTTCGCGACCTGCCGCAGCTGCTGGTAGATGTCCTGCCACTCGCGCACGCGCAGGTAGTTGAGGAACTCGGCGCGGCACAGCCTGCGGAACTGGTTGCTCGACAGCTCCTTCTGCTTCTCGCGCACGTGCTGCCACAGGTTGAGGAACGCGGTGAAGTCCGAGTCGGGGTCCTTGAAGCGGGCGTGGAACTCGTCGGCGGCCTGCTGCTTGTCCGAGGGGCGTTCGCGGGGGTCCTGGATGGACAGCGCGGAGGCGATGACCATGACCTCGCGGACGCAGCCGTTGCGGTCGGCCTCGATGACCATGCGGGCCAGGCGGGGGTCGACGGGCAGCTGGGCGAGCTTGCGGCCCAGCGAGGTGAGCTTCTGCTCGGCGGGCAGGATCGCGCCGAGTTCCTGCAGCAGCTGCACGCCGTCGGCGATGTTGCGCGCCTCGGGCGGGTCGATGAACGGGAACGCGGCGATGTCGCCCAGGCCGATGGAGGTCATCTGCAGGATGACCGAGGCGAGGTTGGTGCGCAGGATCTCCGGGTCGGTGAACTCCGGGCGCGCGTCGAAGTCGTCCTCGCTGTAGAGGCGCACGCAGATGCCTTCGGAGACGCGTCCGCAGCGGCCCTTGCGCTGGTTGGCCGACGCCTGCGAGACGGGTTCGATGGGCAGCCGCTGCACCTTGAGGCGGTGGCTGTAGCGGGAGATGCGGGCGGTGCCGGGGTCGACGACGTACTTGATGCCGGGCACGGTCAGCGACGTCTCGGCGACGTTGGTGGCGAGCACGACGCGGCGGGCGGTGTGCGGCTGGAACACGCGGTGCTGCTCGCCGAAGGACAGCCGCGCGTACAGCGGCAGGATCTCGGTGTTGCGCAGCTCCAGGGCGGCGAGGGCGTCGGCGGTGTCGCGGATCTCGCGTTCGCCGGACAGGAACACCAGCACGTCGCCGGGTCCTTCGGCCTGCAGTTCGCGCACGGCGTCGCAGATGGCCTGCGTCTGGTCGCGGTCCGGGTCGGCGTCGGGGTCCTCGGGGTCGACGATCGGGCGGTAGCGGACCTCGACGGGGTAGGTGCGGCCGGAGACCTCGATGACGGGGGCGTCGCCGAAGTGCCGCGAGAACCGCTCGGGGTCGATGGTCGCGGAGGTGATGACGACCTTGAGGTCGGGCCGCTTGGGCAGCAGCTGCTTGAGGTAGCCGAGCAGGAAGTCGACGTTGAGGCTGCGTTCGTGCGCCTCGTCGATGATGATCGTGTCGTAGCGCGACAGCATCCGGTCGGTCTGGATCTCGGCGAGCAGGATGCCGTCGGTCATGAGCTTGACCAGGGTGTCCTCGCCGGACTGGTCGGTGAAGCGGACCTTGTAGCCGATGGCGCTGCCCAGCGGGGTGTCCAGCTCCTGCGCGACGCGTTCGGCGACGGTGCGCGCGGCGAGGCGGCGGGGCTGGGTGTGCCCGATCTGGCCGAGCACGCCGCGGCCGAGCTCGAGGCAGATCTTGGGCAGCTGGGTGGTCTTGCCGGAGCCGGTCTCGCCGGCGACGATCACGACCTGGTGGTCGCGGATGAGCGCGGCGATGTCGTCCTTGCGGGCGCTGACGGGCAGCTCGGCCGGGTAGGTGATCTTCGGCACGGCCTCGCGGCGCAGGGCGACGCGCAGCTCGGCGGCCTCCAGTTCGGCCTCGATCTCGGCGAGGACGGCGGCGCGGGCGGAGTCGTCGCGGACCTTGCGCGCACCCTCGAGCCGGCGTGCCAGCCTCCGCTGGTCCCGCGACATCAGTTCGGACAGGCGTTGGCGCAGGTCAGCGTGCGACATCTGGTTCATTTGGGTCAAGGATATCGAGGGTGGGCCGGCGGGGCTGCCGATTATCGCGCGGCGGACAGGGCGAGTTGGCGTGACTGGGCGACCAGCTGCCCGGTCGCGTCCCACAGGTCGACGTCCTCCTCGTGGTAGCCGCCGGCGACGTGCCGGGTGCAGACGCGGGCGGCGAGCCAGTCCGAGGCGGGCCGGGCGCGGACGTGGACGGTGAGCTCGATCGTGGAGGCCTCGGTGACGCCGAGTTCGAGGACGGCGGGCGCGGCGGTGTCGACCAGGGTGGCCAGGCTCGCGGCGTCGGCGGGGCGGCCGTCGGCGAAGCGGAGCCAGAACTCGGCGCGCGGCGTGCCGGTGGGTCGGCCCCGGGCCCAGCCCTGCGGTTCGGGCGCGCGCACCTCGACGCGGTCGGTGACGGTGACGTCGGGCAAGCGCAGGCCGCCGTAGGCGTCGACGCACTCGTCGGGCGGCGGCAGGTCGGGGGCCTCGCCCAGCACGTGGGTGCGGCCGGTGGCGACGCCGAGGTCGGCGTAGGTCGCCACGACGCGGAGCACTTCCCGGTCGCCGCAGCTCAGGCGCGCCTCGCCGGTGGACAGCCGCCAGCCGGCGCGCACGACCTCGGTGTCCACGCGGGCCGGTCCGACGACGCCGGGGCGCAGGAAGTGGGCGCCGACGACGAGCGGGTCGGGGTGCGGCAGCACCTCGCCGAGCGCCCGCAGGCAGAACGCGACGAGGTAGCCGCCGTTGGGCCGGCCACCGCCGCCCGCCCAGCGGTCGGTGAGGTCGGCGGTGAACCGCCCCTCCCCCGTCGCGTCCACCCGCGTGTCGGTGTCCCACTCGTGCATGGGCTCACCCTAGTGGGCGTTACCGGTGGGTAGGTCAGCCGCGGTACGGGCTGCCGCCGTCGAGCATGTCGGTGGCCGTCTTCTTGAGCTGCTTCAGGATCAGCACGTTGTGCAGGCCGGGGCCGAAGCTGACCCGCGCCACGCCCAGCGGGGCCAGGTCGTTCGGGGTGGGCGAGCCGGGCCCGTGCGCGATGTTCACCGGACGTCCCCCGACCGCCTCGACGAACGCGGCGACCTGGTCGCCGGGCAGCCGCATCGGGTACACGCAGTCCGCGCCCGCCTCGAAGTAGGCCTGCGCGCGGCGCACCGCGTCGTCGAACGACTTCGCGCCGTGGAGGAACTCGTCGATCCGGGCGTTGATCACCACGTCGGCGTCGGCGGCGCGCACGGCGGCCAGGAAGTCGGCCTGCTCGGCGACGTCGACCATGGCCTTGGTGCGGGGGTCGGAGTCCTCCAGGTTGCAGCCGGCCGCGCCCGCCTCGGCGAGGCGTTCGGCGATCCGCGCGGGCGGCAGGTCGTAGCCGCGTTCGATGTCGGCGGTCACCGGCACCTCGACCGCGGCGGCGATCCGGCGCACGGCCTCGAACGCCACGTCGGTGGGCATGTCGTGCCCGTCGGCGAACCCTAAGGCGGCGGCCACGGCGACGCTGGTGGTCGCCACCACCGGGTGGCCCGCCTCGGCGAAGACCCGCGCGGAGGAGACGTCCCACGCGTTGGGCACCACCAGCGGCTTGCCCGGCACGTGCAGCGCGCGCAGCGCCTTGGCCGCCTCGGTCACATCGGTCCTGGTCACATCGACTCCCGTCACGACAGGGGCCGGCGACCCGACCCCGTTGCACCGGTGATCACTTGATCACCCGTGCCGATACTGCCAGTTCCCCGCGCACCTCGAACACCGCGTCCGACCGCGCCGCGAAGGCCGCCTGACGTCGGGTTTCGGGTGTGTCGCGAGGTTTGTCCACCGTGCCCGGCCGGCGACGCGGCGGGCTGGGATCCGGTGGGCCGGGTCCGTGGTTGGGGTCCGGTCCGTGTCGAACGAGTGGGCCGTCGCGGGTGTGGACCTGCACCTGGAGCTCGACCCGGCGTCGTCGCGGCGCGGCGGGGTGGAGCGGGCGTTGCGGGAGGCGATCCGGGCGGGCCGGTTGGCGCCGGGCGCCCGGTTGCCCGCGACCCGCAGGTTGGCCGTCGAGCTCGGGGTGGCCCGCAACACGGTGGCCGCCGCCTACGACCATCTGGTGGCGGAGGGCTACCTGACCGCGCGCCGGGGCGCGGGCACGCGGGTCGCGCCGCTTCCCCAAACCGACCCGCCCGCCGCGGCGCCCGCACCGGTCGCGCCGAGGCCGCGGCACGACCTGACGCCGGGCAGCCCGGACGTGTCGGCCTTCCCGACGGCGGCCTGGTTGCGCGCGACGCGCCGGGCGTTGGCCGCGGCGCCGGCGAGCGTGCACGGGTACGGCGACCCACGCGGCCGGGTGGAGCTGCGCACGGCGTTGGCCGAGTACCTGGGCCGCACGCGCGGTGTGCGGGCCTCGCCGGAGCGGATCGTGGTGACCTCCGGGTACGTGCAGGCGTTGGCGCTGGTGGCGTCGGTGGTGGACGGGCCGGTGGCGATGGAGGACCCCGGGCTGCCGTTCCACCGCGACGTGGTGGCGCGGACCGGGCGCCGGGTGGCGCCGTTGCCGGTGGACGACCGGGGCGCGACGACACCGGTCGACGCGGCGGCGGCCGTGGTGACGCCCGCGCACCAGTACCCGACCGGTGTGCCGCTGCACCCGTCGCGGCGGCACGCGTTGACCGCGTGGGCGCGCGAGTCGGGCGGGGTGCTGCTGGAGGACGACTACGACGGCGAGTTCCGCTACGACCGGCAGCCGTTGGGCGCGGTGCAGGGCACGGCCCCCGATCACGTGGTCTACGCGGGCAGCGCGTCGAAGACCCTCGGCCCAGGCGTGCGGTTGGGGTGGCTGGTGCTGCCGCCGCGCTGGGTGGACCCGGTCGTGGACGCGAAGCTGCACGCCGACCACCACACCGAGGTCGTGGGCCAGCTGGCGCTGGCCGACCTGATCGGCACGCACGCCTACGACCGGCACATCCGCGGCTGCCGGCTGCGCTACCGGCGTCGTCGCGACCTGCTCGTGCGGCGGCTGGACGACCTCGGCCTGCCTGCGCGCGGCGTGTCGGCGGGACTGCACGTGCTGGTGGAGCACCCCGACGAGGCCGCGGTGCCGGCCCGCGCCGCCGGGCACGGCCTGGCGCTGTCGGGGCTGCGCGAGCACTGGCACGACCCGGACCGCGCGACGCGGCAGGGCGTGGTCGTGGGGTACGCGACCCCGGCCGAGCACGCCTACCGCGCCGCGCTGGACGCGCTGGCCCACGCCCTCACGGCGTGAGGTCCAGGGCCGCCCTGAAGCTGCCGTCCATGTGGAACGGGGTCGAGGTGTGCTCGTGGGCGATGCGCCACGCGCCGTCCACCCGCCGCAGGCACACCGTGGAGCGGAACCACAGGTCGAACGCCTCGTGGTGGCCGCGCGGCACGGCCGACATCCGGTTGAGGCTGCGGCAGAACGCGAGGTCGCCCTCGGCGGTGATGTCCAGGTCGCGGATCTCGTAGTCCACGGCGGAGTCGAACGACGCGAACCAGGCGCGCATCGCCTCCGGGTCGACCACCTCGGGCGCGGTGTGCGCGAGCGGCGGCGCCAGGGTGAAGGTGACGGCGTCGGGCAGGTAGTCGGCGACCAGGCGGTCCGCGTCGCCGGAGCGCATCGCGGCGGCCCGCCGGTCGAGCAGGTCGGCGATGTCGGTGTGCTCGGTCATGGTGGTTCCTCTCCGGTGGGGCGCCCGTCACGGGGGACGTAGAAGCTGGACGCCCGGTCTCGACATCCCCGGACCGGTTTTCCCGGAGGTTCCGGTGCAGTACCTCGTCCTGATCTACAGCAACCCGGAGTCGCGCGCGATCCGGGACCGGATGGCCGACGTGACCGGACCGCCGGCCTGGACGCCTACGCGGCGCCGGCCGACCCGGCGCACACCACGCGGGTGACCGTGCGCGACGGGCAGACCTTCACCACTGACGGGCCGTTCGCCGAGGCCAAGGAGCTGCTGTCCGGGATCTACCTGGTGGACGTGCCGACGCGGGAGCGGGCGGTGGAGATCGCGGCCCGCCTCCCGGACGCCGCCCTGGGCCTGGTGCAGGTGCGGCCGGTGCTGTCGTCGCCGGACGACTTCTTCCTGTGACCGCGATCGACCCGCTGCTGCGGGACCTCGCGCCGCGCGTGCCGGGCGCGGTCGTGCGCCACCGCGCGCACCTGCTGAAACCGGCGGGCGACCGCGACGCGGCCCGCGATCACCACGCCCGCGCCGCCCGCACCACGCTGAGCCTGCCCGAACGCCGCTACCTCGAAGAACGGGCCCGACAGCGGTAGCCGGCGTGCTGTTGCGCCAACGACAACCCGCCGTTCGGCGGCTGGCGCGGCGGCACCCCGGCCGATGAGCTGGACCACGCGATGAGTCGGGGGACGACCCATCGAGGGGGAGTCGGTTTGTTCCTACCCGTGCCGGTGCCCGTGCTGCCGCCCAGCACCGCACTGGCCGAGCTGGCGACCGCGGGCGAGCACCACGCCTGGCTCGCGGGCACCACCGGCGTGTTCACCAGCCGCCCGTCGGCGCCGCTCGTGCTGAGCTGGACCGGCGAGACCTGGCGCGAGGAGCCGCTGCCCCGCCTGCCCGCCGCGGCGAGCCTGTCCGGGGTGTCCGCCACCGCGCCCGACGACGTCTGGGCGGTCGGCAACAGCGCCGGCCGCCCACTCGTGCTGCACTACGACGGCACCACCTGGCAGGTCGTCGGCACACCCCGCATCACCTGGGCCAAAGCCGTCACCGCCGTCCGCCACGACGACGTCCACGTCGTCGGCACCGGCCGCGACGCCCTGCACTACGACGGCACCGCCTGGCGGCTGCGCGCCGCCCTGTCCTCGGCCCGCGAAAGCCTCCAGACCATCACCGCCGCCGGACCACGCCACGTGTGGGCGGGCGGCGGCGGCCTCGCGGGCGCCGGACCCGCCACCTACTCCTACCCCGTCCTCGTCCGCTGGGACGGCGCCGCCTGGACCGAGGTCGCCGGACCGCGCACCGAACGCGGCCACGTCGCCCGCCTCGCCGCCACCGCGTCCGACGACGTGTGGCTCGGCCACGTCCGCGACACCGAAGGACTGCGCGTGCACCGGTGGGACGGCACGCAGTGGAACCCCGTCCCCGCACCCGAGGACACCGGCAGGCTCAGCGTGCACGGCGTCGCCGCCGGCTGGACCTGGGGCGTGCGCGCCACCCGCGGCACCTTCGAGACCCGACCCGCCTTCCACCGCTGGACCGGCGCCGGCTGGACCGCCGTGGCCCTGCCCGACGACCTCGCCCGCGCCTCCGCCTCCCACGTCGGCCTCGCCACCACCGGCGCCACCACCTGGGCCTACCTCAAAACAGCCGCAGGCGTGCACGTGCTGCGCCACACGCTCCCGTGACCACCCACCACACCCTGGGTCACACTGTCGCGTGACCTTCCGCCTCACCGTCCTGGGCACCGCCACGCCCTACCCCCGCCCCGGCAACCCCTGCTCCGGCTACCTGCTGCGCACCGAGCACACCGCCGTGTGGGTCGACGCCGGCCCCGGCACCCTCGCCGAGCTGCAACGCCACCACCGCCCCGACCTCCTCGACGCGGTCTGGATCTCCCACACCCACGCCGACCACGCCGCCGACCTGCTCCCCTACTACTACGCGCTGCTGTTCGCCGACCGACAACCGCACGCGCCCATCCCGCTCTACGGCCCACCCGGACTCGCCGACCGGCTCGAGACCTTCCTCGCCGGCGCCTCGCCCAACCCGGCCTCCGCCGCGTTCGACGTGCACGAACTCCACGACGGCCACCACGCCGAGATCGGCGACCTCACCCTCGCCACCCGCGCCGTCGACCACGGCCTGCCCGCCTTCGGCCTGCGCGCCACCCACGGCGACGCCACCTTCGCCTACTCCGGCGACACCGGCCCCTGCCAGGCCCTCGACGACCTCGCCGACGACGCCGACCTGTTCCTGTGCGAAGCCGACGGCGCCGGACCGCACCACTGCTCCCCCGAGGACGCCGCCGCGGCCGGCCGCCGCGCCCGACGCCTCCTGCTCACCCACGTCGGCCACACCGTCGGCACCGTCCACGCCGCCGAACGCGCCCACGCCCCCGTCGCACGACCAGGTGAAACATTCACGATCAGGTGATCCCAGCCGGGTGAAGCCTCACGCCTCCCGCACCACACCCACCCGCGCCAACCGACGCGCCAACGCCACCCCCATCCCCGCCGCCACCAGCAACGGACCCACCAACTGCGCCACCGTCGCCACCACCACCGGCGACCCCGGCAACACCAACACCACCAACAACACCACCGTGCCCACCACCCACGACCCGGTGATCGCCGACCGCGCACCCAACGCGATCAACGCCGGCTGCAACACCTGAGCCACCATCAACAAGAGCGTCCCCACCCCCAACGCACCCATCAACACCCACGACAACCCCGCCTCCGCCCCGAAGAACACCCGCACCGCCCACGGACCCAACACCGCCGACCCCACCGCACCCACCACACCCACCACCAACACCCACACCGTGATCCGCCGCAACACCGCCCGCACCGCACCCAGATCACCGCGCGTCGCCGCCTCCGTCAACCCCGGCAACAACAACGCCTGCACCGGCGAGAACACGAACAACGGCACCCTCACCAGGATGAACGCCGACGAGAACGCCAACGCCAACGCCGCGTCCTGCGGCAACCGCGCCGTCACCACGATCGGCGCCACGTTCGCCACCGCCTGCACCAACAACCCCGCCAACACCAACAACGCCAAACCCTCCACCCGCGCCCCCGACCCCTCCGGAGCCACCACCCCACCCACCGCCGACGCCGACCGCGACCGCAACCACACCAACCCCGCCACCACACCCACGACCGTCCCCAACGCGAACGTCAACCCGAACACACCCGCACCCGCCACACCCACCGCCACCACCACGACCGCACCCGACAACCGGGCGAAACCCTCACCCGCCAAAGTCGCCGCATAACCCGAGAACCGCTGCATTCCACCCAACACACCACGCACCAGGTAAATAGCCGCCGAAGTCACCACCGCCACCACCACCGCCACGAACAACGGCCACGACCCTTTCAACGACCGCTCCACCAACACCGGCGACACCACCACCAGCACCGCCACCACGCCCAACGTCAGCACCACGCCCTCACGACCCACCCGACGCACCGCCCCACCAGGCCGTTCACCCCTCGCCAACGCCCGCGACGTCGCATGACTCGCCTGCTGCTCCAACGCCGAGAAGATTCCCGGACCCACGATGTTCGCCAACAGGTAGAACGCCGCCACCGCCGCCGCGTCCGACGCCGACAACGAATGACCCCCGATCGCCACGAACGCGTAACCCGACGCACCGAGAACCAACGTGCCCAACCCCACGACGACAGCAGGGCTCAACCGACGCGGGGGCATGATGTCTGCGCTCACCGCCAACACAGTAGGCTGCCTCGTCGCCACCTCCTGACAGCCGGTATCCCCGGTGCTCGGGTGGAACCACGAGGGGCAGCGCGCAAGGGGAAGGGTCGTGGCAAGGGGATGGGCGTTCCGCACCGCAGCCTGATCGTCGGTCGTGCGAGGTGACCATGAACGGCATCGACATCATGCTCCCCCACTACGGGGACATCTCGTACCTGAAGACCGCCGTGCGCAGCGTCATCGCCCAGGACGACGGCAACTGGCGCCTCACCGTCGTCGACGACAGCGTCACCGACAACGACCTCCCAGAGTGGTTCGACTCGCTGCGCGACGACCGCGTCCGCTACCAGCGCAACGACCACAACATCGGCATCAACGCCAACTTCCAGAAGTGCCTCGACCTCGCCGAACGCGACTTCCTCGTGGTCATGGGCTCCGACGACGCCATGCTGCCCAACTACGTCAGCACCATCCGCCGCACCACCCAGCGCTACCCCGACGCCGACGTCGTCCAAGCAGGCGTCGAAGTCATCGACAGCACCGGCCAGGTCGTCCGACCCCTCACCGACCGCGTCAAGCGCAACCTCTACGCCCCCGACACCACCACCCCCAAGGTCATGGGCGGCGAAGACCTCGTCGTCAGCCTCCTGCGCGGCAACTGGACCTACTTCCCCTCCCTGTGCTGGCGCCGCGAAGCCCTCAAAGACCTCAGCTTCCGCCCCGGCCTCAGCGTCGTCCTCGACCTCGCCCTCATGCTCGACCTCCTCGAACGCGGCGGACAACTCGTCGTCGTCCCCGACCTCTGCTTCCAGTACCGCCGCCACGACGCCAGCGTGTCCTCCTCCCTGGCCTCCCTCGGCGGACGCTTCACCGAAGAACACGACTTCTTCCTCGACGTCGCCCGACACATGGACGACATCGGCTGGCACCGCGCCGCCAAAGCCGCCCGCCTGCACCTCTCCTCCCGCCTCCACGCGCTGCTCATGCTCCCCGGAGCCGTCAGCTCCCGGCAGACCGCCAGCGCCAAACTCCTCGTCCGCCACGCATTCGGAACCACCAAACCCGTGAGGAAGTGATCGACGGTGCTGTCGACCGCGCCAGAACAACCGCCGCGGCCCAGCCCCGAGCACACCCCGCCGCCGCCCCACACCGCACAACCCCGCCGAGGATGGCTCTTCGCCACCGAAGCCGTCGTGTCCGTGGCCGCCGCCGCGCTGATGGTGCTCCTCGCCCGCGGCATCGAGGTCAACCCCCTCGACCGGATCGGCCAGATCAGCGGCCTCGCCGCACTCCAACTCCGGTTCGCCCTCATCGCCGTCGTGCTGCTGGCCCTCGCCGTCGTCACCGCACGCGTCCGCTGGGTCGCCCACGCGCCACTCGCCCGCAGGATCGCCGCCGCCGCCGCGGCCGGCCTCTACGGCGGACTCGTCGCCGGCGCCGTCCTCGTCGCCCTCCGCGGCGCCTCCTGGGGCCTCAACGCCAACGGCGGCGACTCCGGCGCCCTCACCCGCTGGGCCCAGACCCTCATCGACACCGGCACCATGCAAGCCGACTACCCACCCGGCTGGGTCCACGCCCTCGCCTGGTACTCCCAACTCACCGACACCACACCCGGCTACAGCCTCAAAGTCCTCCAGATCGCCGGCACCGCCCTCTTCGGCCCCATCGCCTACCTGTCCTGGCGACTGCTGCTCCCACCCCTGTGGGCACTCGGCCTCGGCGTCATCCCCGCCATAGTCCTCATCGACCCGTACAAGCCCTACACCAACCTCATGCTCGTCGCGATGGTCCCGCTCCTGCTCGTCCTGCTGCGCAGGCTCCGCCGCGCCGGCGACACACCCTGGCGCGGCATCGTGCTGCACGGCATCGGCGTCGGCATCGCCCTCGGCCTGGTCTTCCTCATCTACTCCGGCTGGTTCGTCTGGTCCGCCCCCGGCGTGCTGATCGCAACCCTCGTGCTGTTCCCCTGGCGCACCGGCCCGCTCAAGGGCCTCGCCCTGATCGCGATCACCGCCGCCGTCTTCGTCGCCGTCTCCTCCCGCCACCTCTTCGGCCTGCTCACCGCCTCCGGCTCGGTCAAGGACCGCTACTTCTACTGGGACACCTGGACCGAACCCACCTACCTCGCCATGTGGCGCAGCGACCTGCCCGGCAACACCGGACCCTGGCCACCACCCGGCGAACTCGGCGGCGTCGGCCTGTTCACCATCCTCGCCCTCGTCGGCCTCGCCGCCGCCATCGCCGTGGCACGCAGCCGCACCGTCGTCATCGTCCTCACCTCGGTGTTCACCGGCGCCTGGCTGCTGCGCTTCTACTTCGGCTCCCAGATGTACGCCGCCGACGCCGTGCAGCTGTGGCCGCGCAGCACCGCCGAACTGCTCTACTGCCTGCTCCTGCTCACCGGCTTCGCCGGCTACTACGCCGTGCGCCGCTTCGACGGCGTCGCCCGCGTCCGCGACGCGATCACCTCCCCGTCCACCGGCATCGGCGTGCTCGCCGCGCTGTTCCTGCTCATCGCCTCCGCCGGCTCCTCCACCGGCGACCGGTACATGCCGCGCACCGACAACTCGCTCGGCTACCTCGCCACCAGCGCGCACCTGATCAAGCAGCCCGACGGCAGCTGCTCGGCCTACGCGCACACCCTGGGCCGGGGCTGCTTCGAGTCGACCGACCCCCGGTTCGGCGAGACGCTGCTCGAACTGGCCGAACTCGGACCCAAGCGCGGCGAGCTGCCACACCCGCCCCCGGGCGGCTGATCACCGCACGTGACGGTGGGGGGGGGGGGGGGGGCCGCCCCCCCCCCCCCCCGCGGTGGGGGGCGGTGAGGGGGCGGCGGGGGGTGGCCCCGCCCCCCGCGGGTGGGGGGGGGGGGGGGGGCCACCCCCCCCCCCCCCCCCCACCGCTGTCTCGGCCGAAGAGCGCCGGACGTGCGGACGCCACCCGGCGGGGTGAAAATCAAGACCGTGCTGAAGCTGACCGCGACGGTGCTCGACGCACCCGACGCCCAAGCCCTCGCCCGCTTCTACCGCGACCTGCTCGGCTGGACCCTCGACGCGGACGAACCCGGTTGGGCCACCCTCCGCCCGCCCGACGGCGGCGCCGGGCTGTCGTTCCAGACCGAAACGCGCTACCGCCGCCCCACCTGGCCCGCGGCCGACGGCGACCAGCGGATGATGGCGCACCTGGACATCGAGGTGGACGACCTGGAGACCGCCGGCGCGCACGCGGTCGCGACAGGAGCCACGCTCGCCGAGCACCAACCGCAGGAGAACGTGCGCGTCTACCTCGACCCGGTGGGCCACCCGTTCTGCCTGTACGTGGACGCCTGAACCCGGATCACGGCGGCCCGATCGCCCGGGTGATCGAGTCCAGCACGCCGGGGAACCGGTGTTCCATCTCCGCGCGCCGCAGCTCGTGGGTGCGGTAACTGCCCTGGGGCGTCACGCGCAGCACCCCGGCTTCGCGGAGCACCTTCAGGTGGTGCGACAGCGTCGACATGCTGACCGGCACGTCGAACTGGCCGCACACGATCCCGCCCGATCGGGCCAGCTCGGCCACTATCCGCAGTCGGACCGGGTCCGCGAGCGCGCTGAGCACGGTCGCGAGACGCATGTCTTCCACGTCCGGGTGTTGTAGGGCGCGCACGGTTTCGCATAGTAGCGACCACGGTCAAGTGGTCTATTAATCCACACTGAAGATATTAAGGTTATCGACGGTGTTAGGGTGATGGGGTGACCTTGCCGGAGCCGGTGCGCGCGGAACTCGACCGCGTGCGGCACGCGCCCCTGGTGGACTTCGCCGCGCTGGAGCAGGTCCGCCGCCGGTTCGACGAGGAGCAGGCCGAAGCGCTGTCGGGTTACCTGCGGGCCGCGCAGTCGACGAACACCCTGCGGGCCTACCGCTCCGACTGGGTGGGCTGGGCGGCGTGGTGCGAGGCCGAGGGGCGCGTGGCGCTGCCCGCGGACCCGGTGGACGTGGCGGTGTACCTGGCGGTGGCGGCGGACCTGGCGAAGGCCGACGGCTCCCCCGCGTTCGGTCCGTCCACATTGGAGCGCAAGGCGGCGGCGATCGCGGCGGTGCACGCGGCGGGCGGGCTGCCCTCGCCCACGCGGTCGGACGTGGTGCGGTTGACGCTGCGCGGCATCCGCCGCACTCGGCAGGCGCAGCCGCGGCGCAAGCGGCCGGTGCTGCTGGGCACGTTGGAGGCGTTGTTGGCGGAGCTGCCGCCGCCGGGCTGGCCGACGGGCGTGGCGCGGCGGCGTGACGCGCTGCTGCTGCTGGTGGGGTTCGCGGGCGCGTTGCGGCGCAGCGAGCTGGCGGCGTTGGCGTTGCAGGACGTCACGGTCGACGTGGACCCGCGCACGCACGAGCCGCTGCTGCTGGTCGAGCTGGGCGTGACGAAGACCGACCAGACCGGCGCGCAGCGCCAGCGCGTGGTGCTCCCCCGCGGCGCCCGCCGGCCGACGTGCCCGGTGTGCGCGTACGCGGACTGGGTGGACGTGCTGACGGCGCCGCAACCGCGGGCGGTGACGGAGGACGAGGGAGAGCCGTCGTCGACGCACCGCTGCCACTCCTACCGGCCCGGTCCGCTGCGGGGCCCGTTGTTCCCGTCGGTGAGCCGGCACGGGCGCCTGGGCGGCCGGTCGATGTCGGACCGGGCGGTGTCGGACGTGGTGAAGCGGTACGCGGAGCGGGCCGGGCTGGACCCGGCGCTGTTCGGCGGGCACTCGTTGCGGGCGGGGTTCGCCACGCAGGCCGCGCTGGGCGGCGCGAGCGACCGGGAGATCATGCGGCAGGGCCGCTGGACCAACCCGCGCACGGTGCACCGCTACATCCGCACCGCGAATCCGTTGGAGGACAACGCGGTCACCCGCCTCGGACTGTGATCAAGGGCGCACCGCGGGTTGTTAACTTCTAACACGCCCCGTTCTTCCGGGCGGAGCCGAACGGGCTAACGGGTTAGGGCGTCGGCTCGCTTGCGCCATTTGTTTCCACGGTGTTTCCACGTGCGTTGAGCTGCGGTTTTGGCTACTTCATCGACGTGGGCGGACGTGCTGACCTGCGCAGGCGACGCGGCGCCGCCGGACGTCCAGCCCGCAGGAGGGCGTTCACCCGCGCGGTGACGCCAATACGATCGTCCCCACGAGGCCGCCCGCCCCGGCCAAGCGCACCGTGGCCCCCGGACTACCCTGCACTGTCCGGGGGCCACGCGCTGCTCGCACCGCCCGCGTCAGGAGCCGGTCGCGCCGCCCACGACGGCGTCGGAGGACGGCGGCTCCTCGGTCTTCTCCGGCGGTGGCGCCAGCACGGACAGGTCGCCGCCGTTGTCGTTGACCCGCAGCACGAACGGCCGGGTCTCGGTGTACTGCACGACGGACACCGAGGCGGGGTCCACGACGATGCGCTGGAACCCGTCGAGGTGCACGCCGAGCGCGTCGGCGAGGACGGCTTTGATGACGTCGCCGTGGCTGCACGCGAGCCACACCGCGCGGGGTCCGTGCTCGGCGGTGACGCGGGCGTCGTGGGCCCTGATCGCGGCCACGGCGCGGGCCTGCACGGTCGCGAGCCCTTCGCCGTCGGGGAACACCGCGGCGGACGGGTGCTGCTGCACGACCGACCACAGGGGTTCGGCGTACAGCTCCTTGATCTCGCGCCCGGTCCACTGGCCGTAGTCGACCTCGGCGAGGTCGGGTTCGACGACCGGGTCGAGGCCGAGCCGGTCGAGCAGCGGCGCGAGGGTCTGCCGGCAGCGTTCCAGCGGCGAGGTCACCACGGCGGCGACGGGCACGCCGGCGAGCCGGTCGACCAGCGCCGAGGCCTGCTCCACGCCCCGGTCCGAGAGCGTCACGCCGGGTTGCCGGCCCGCGAGGACGCCCGCTCCGTTGGCGGTGGAGCGGGCGTGTCGCAGCAGGATCACGGTAGCCACGTGGCCACCCTATGTCGGGTTGATGAGCCCCATCGACAGCAGCCCCATCAGGACGATGCCCAGCAGCAGCCGGTACCACACGAACGCCGAGTAGCTGTGCTTGGAGACGTAGCGCAGCAGCCAGGCGATCGTGGCGTAGCCGACGACGAACGCGACGACCGTCGCGGCGATCATCTGCGGCACCGACGCTGCGTTGGGCTCGGAGCGGTCGAGCACGTCGGGGATGCTGAACAGCCCCGCGCCGAACACGGCGGGCAGGGCCAGCAGGAACGAGTAGCGCGCGGCGGAGGCGCGGTCCAGGCCGAGGAACAGACCCGCGGTGAGGGTCCCGCCGGAGCGGGACACGCCGGGGATCAACGCCATCGCCTGGGCCAGGCCCATGCCGACGGCGTCCTTGAGCTGGAGCTTGGTGCGCAGGTGCTGGGCGAACTGGTCGGCGAGGCCGAGCAGCAGGCCGAACACCACCAGCACGGTGGCGGTGATCCACAGGTTGCGCAGCGACGAGCGGATCTCGTCCTTGAACAGGTAGCCCAGCACGCTGATCGGGATGGACCCGATGATCACGTACCAGGCCATGCGGTAGTCCTCGGTCTTGCGCGCGGCCTTGCTGAACAGGCCGCGGAACCAGGCCGCGATGAAGTTGCCGATGTCCTTGGCGAAGTAGATCAGCACCGCGACTTCGGTGCCCAGCTGGATCACGGCGGTGAACGACGCGCCCGCGTCGTTGCCGAAGAACAGCGTGGAGACGATCCTCACGTGCGCCGACGAGGAAATGGGCAGGAATTCCGTGAGTCCTTGGACGAGTCCTAGGACGAGGGCCTGCAACCAGCTCAACTACCCACTCCTGCCAGATCCAGAGCTTCGGTCGCCGTGCGGAGCGCGGCGATCCCCTGCTCGAGATCTTGCAGCATGGGCGAAAGGGTGAGCGTGGTGACCCCCGCTTCGGCGTAGGCGCGCATCTTGTCGGCGATGCGCTCCTTGGTGCCGAGCAGGGACGTGCCGTCGAGGAAGCCGAGCGGCAGCGCGGCCATGGCGCCGTCGTAGTCGCGGGCGAGGTAGCGGTCCTGGACCTCGGCGGCCTCGGCGGCGAAGCCCATGCGCGCGGCGTTGTCGTTGTAGAAGTTCTTCTGCCGGCTGCCCATGCCGCCGACGTAGAGCGCGGCGTAGGGCCGGATCCGGTCGGCGCAGGCGCGCCAGTCCTCGCCGACGACCATCGGCACGGTGGCGGCGATGTCGTAGCCGTCGAGGGTCTTGCCCGCCTTGGCGCGGCCGGCCTTGAGCGAGGCCAGCGCGTCGGCGGAGTGCTCGGGCGAGAGGAACAGCGCGAGCCAGCCGTCGGCGATCTCGCCGGCCAGCTCGACGTTCTTCGGGCCGACCGCGGCCAGGTAGACCGGGATGTGCTCGCGCACGGGGTGCACGGTCAGCTTGATGGCCTTGCCGGGGCCGTCGGGCAGCGGCAGCGTGTAGTGCTCGCCGTCGTAGCTCAGCCGCTCGCGGCGCAGGGCGGTGTTGACGATGTCGACGTACTCCCGGGTGCGGCCCAGGGGCTTGTCGAACCGCACGCCGTGCCAGCCCTCCGACACCTGCGGCCCGGACACGCCGAGGCCCAGCCGGAACCGGCCGCCGGACAGGGAGTCCAGGGTGGCGGCGGTCATCGCGGTCATCGCCGGCGTCCGCGCGGGGATCTGCAGGATCGCGCTGCCCACGTCGACGCGCTCGGTCTGCGCGGCCACCCACGCCAGGACCGTGGGCGCGTCGGAGCCGTAGGCCTCGGCGGCCCACACCACCGAGTAGCCCAGCCGGTCGGCAACCCTTGCCAGTTCGAGGTTCGCGGCGTCGTTGCCCGCGCCCCAGTACCCGAGGTTCAGTCCCAGTCGCACGAACCGTGACCCTACCGGTCGGTAACCTGGTTGGCCAGGCGACACCCCGGCCGGCGCGTCCCGGATCGTGACGTGATTCGGCCTTGACAGGCGCGTGCCACGGGCCGCCGGAATGTCGATCACCCTTTAGGCTCCCCCGCGTGGAACAGCGATACCTCGGGCGCAGCGGACTGCGGGTCTCCCGGATGGCCCTTGGCACGATGACCTGGGGCCGGGACACCGACGCGGACGAGGCGGCCACCCAGCTGCTCGCCTTCACCGAGGCGGGCGGCACGCTGGTGGACACCGCCGACGTGTACGTGGAGGGCGAGAGCGAGCGGATCCTGGGCGGCCTGCTGGGCGAGGTCGTGCCGCGGGAGGAGGTGGTGATCGCGACGAAGGCGGTGGCGCGGCGCAACGACGGCCCGTTCGGCGGCGGCGCGTCGCGCGGCGCCCTGCTGCACGCGTTGGACGGGTCGCTGCGCCGGTTGGGCGTGGAGCACATCGACCTGTGGCAGCTGCACGCGTGGGACCCGAACGTGCCGCTGGAGGAGACGCTCTCGGCGCTGGACGCGGCGGTGGCGTCGGGCCGGGTCCGCTACGCGGGCGTGTCGAACTACTCGGGCTGGCAGCTGGGCACGGCGGCGGCGCTGCCGGGGCACACGCCGCTGGTGTCGACGCAGGTGGAGTACTCGCTGCTGGAGCGGGGCGTGGAGCGCGAGGTGGCGCCGGCGGCGCAGCACCACGGTGTCGGCCTGCTGCCGTGGGCGCCGTTGGGGCGGGGCGTGCTGACCGGCAAGTACCGCAACGGCACGCCGTCGGACTCGCGGGGCGCGTCGGCGCACTTCGCCGGGTACGTGGAGCAGCACCGCACGGAGCGGGCGGCGCGGATCGTGCAGGCGGTGGCGACGGCGGCGGACGGGCTGGGCACGAGCGCGCTGTGCGTGGCGCTGGCGTGGGTCCGCGACCGGCCGGGCGTGGTGGCGCCGGTGGTGGGGGCGCGGGACACCGCCCAGCTGCTGGGGTCGTTGGCGGCGGAGGAGCTGACGTTGCCGCCGGCGATCCGGGCGGCGCTGGACGACGTGAGCGCGGTGGAGTTCGGCTACCCTGAGCGACCGCTCGGCTGAGCGCGATCCCGCCTCACCCGCCCGGGGTGGAGCCGCCGAGCAGGGAGTCGTCCACGAGCCGGAACCACTCGCGCACCCCGTCGAGCCGGTCTTCGAGCCAGGTGGCGACCTCGGCGGCGAGGTCGAGGGCACGGGGGGTGCGGACGTGGCCGGCGAGGTGTTCGACGAGGGTCTGGATGCGCCGCACGGGCGGCGGGTGGTTGCCCGCGAACGGGACGGTGAGGCCGAGCTGGTCGGCGAGCCGGTCGGTGACCTCGTGCAGGAACAGCACCAGCAGCACCGCGCCGACCACGTACGGCTCGTGCGCTTCGAGTTCGCGGTGCCCGAGGCCGTCCAGGGTGCGCAGCATGATCGTGGCGGCGACGCGGTCGGCCTCGTGCTCGCGCGGCCAGCCGACGGACTGCGCGTCGAGCGCGCCGACCGGCGTGTGGGGGTCGGTGAGGCGGCGGGCGTGCCGCAGGTGCCCGGACAGCACGTGCCCGACCTCGTGCGCCAGCGTGAACTGGGTGCCGCGACGCGCCATCAGCGAGACCAGCGCGGCGCGTTGCCCGGACAGCTCGGGCAGCCGCCGCGCCTGGACCGCGCCGTTGCCGTACAGGTGGGCGTTGACGGCCTCGGCCAGGGCGTAGGTCGCCTGGTCGGTGCTCAGCAGGGCCGGGGCGCCGTAGTCCGGCAGCGCCCCGGTCATGATCTTCAGCACGGTGCCGAGCAGGTCCAGCAGCGAGGTGTTGACCAGCACGAGCACGCCGCGGCCGGGCACGGGGACGCTGAGCGCGTCGAGGGTGCCGGTGGGGAACACGCCCGCCAGCACCGGGATGGTGGTCTCCCAGCCCGCGGTGCGGGCCAAGTGCAGCACCTCGGGTTGCAGCGCGTCGAGGGTGTGCTGCTGTTCGCGCAGGTGCGCGGGCCGGTAGGCGGCCGGCCGGACCCGCACGTCGACCAGCCGCGCGAGCAGCGCGGACGGCGGCTCGGCGGCCACCTGGGTCCACGTGTGGTAGCGCGCGGCGGTGTCGCCGCCGGGGTGTGCCGGCGGGTCGAGGTGGTCGACCACCCGCCGGTCCCGCAGCAGTTGCACGTGCCGATCCCGCAGCTCCTCGACCGTCATCGCGACGCCTCCCCGTTCACCTGGGATAGTCGCCGGGAAGGGCTCGGAGGTACGGGATCGGCGCGACTATCACCTTCCCAGACCAACGACAACACCCGCCCCCTGCGTGACGATGGTGGTTCGGTGATGGATGCTGGGAGGGCTGAACGGGGTCGACTGGGAGGTCCGACGTTGCGCCGACTGGCGGCGGTAGTGCTCACCGGGGTCGCGTTGGTCTCGGGCTGTGCGACGGAGGAGAACCCGGCCGACCCGTTGCAGCTCGCGGCGACGTTGGAGCCCGCGCGACCTGCGGCGTCGCCTGATCAGGCGGGCGTACCGCAGGGCCGGGTGGTGCCGCTGGGGCGGGCGGTCGCGGTCGCGGTCGCGGGCGGTCGGGTGGCGGTGGCGCTGGCCGATCCGCCGTCGGTGGCCCTCTACCCCGCCGACACGCTGGGTGATCCCGTGGTGGTGCCGTTGCCCGGTCCGGCGGAACGGCTGGTGACGGTCGGTGACGCGGTGGAGGCGGTGGTGCCCGCCGGTGTCGTGGTGACGATCCAGCCGGACGGCTCGACGTCCCAGCGCGCGGTGGACGGCGCCCCGGTGGACGTGGCGCGGGTGGGCGACCGCACGTTGGTGGCGCAGCGCGACCTGCGGCAGGTGTCGGTGGACGGGCACGTGGTGCGCGGCATCTCCAGCCCGGACCGGCTGGTCGCGGTGGACGGCGCCGCGGTGGTGCTGGACCGGCCGCGCAGCGCGGTGTTCGACCTCGACCCCGGTGCCGACGGCCCGGGCGCGGGGTTGCGCGCGGGCGAGGGCGCGACGAACGCGGTGGCCGACCGGTTCGGCCGGGTGCTGGTGGTGGACACGCGCGGCGGTGAGCTGATGGCGTTCTCCACCGCTCCGTTGATCATGCGGTTGCGCTACCCCGTGCCGGGCGCGCCGTACGGGATGGCTTACGACGCGACGCGTGACCTGGTGTGGATCACGCTCACCGAGCGCAACGAGGTCGTGGCGTTCGACGTCGCCGGCGCGGAGCCGGTGGAGAGGCACCGGTTCGCCACGGTCCGCCAGCCGGACTCGGTGGCGGTCGATCCAGGCAGCGGGCGCGTGTTCGTCGCGTCCGGGGACGGCGCAGGGATGCAGGTGATCGGATGATGGGCGATGGGGTGATCGACGGGGACTGGGAGTACCGGCCGCTGCGGCTGCCGGCCGGTGTCTCCCGTCGCACGGCGACGACGCAGCTGGCGATCCACGCGGAGTTCGCCGGGTGGGAGCTGTCGCGGACGTTGTTGTTCGGTGACGGTTCGCGCAAGGTGTGGCTGCGCCGCAAGCGGTCGGCGGCCGTGATGCCGGGTGTGATCACCTAAAGGCAGGCGCGGGCTCGGAGGGCGCGACCGCCGAGGCGGTGGCGGCGGAGCCGTTCGGCGACCACCACACCTGTGGTACCACAGGTGTGGTGGAGCGGGCTCGAACTGCGGATTCCCCCTGCTTCCGTCCGCTGTGGACGGTGTGGTCGAGGTCAGGGGCGGCGGGCTTCGATGAGCCAGGCGGCCGAGTCGTAGCGGACGCCCCGGTCGGTGTGGTGGGCGGCCAGGTCGGTGCGCAGGTCGGCCACGGCGCGGTCCCGCGCCTCGGGGTCGAGGCCGGCGAGCAGCCGGGAGAACTGGCCGGTGACGAACCGGCAGGCGTCGTCGACGTCGCGGCCGAAGTACATGGGTTCGGTGAGGCCGTGGACGCGCACGTCGGTGAACCCGGCCGAGGTCAGCAGGGGCCGCACCTGGTCGGGGTCGTGGAGCGAGCCCGGTGTGGTCGGTGGTGCGGGCAGGTCGCGGCCGGCGGCCAGGGCGGTGCGGAAGGCCGTGAGCCAGGCGTTGCGCTCGAACGGCTGCCAGGACAGCAGCGCCAGGCGTGCGCCGGGGCGCAGCGCGCGGGCGATGTTGGCGAACGCGGCGTGGGGGTCGCCGAAGAACATCGCGCCGTGGCGGCTGAGGGCCACGTCGAAGTGCCGTTCGGGGAACGGGTGGATCTGGGCGTCGGCGTGCAGGAACCGCGCGTTGGGCACGTGGTCGCGGTCGGCCGTGCGGCGGGCGAGTTCGATCATCGCCGAGGACAGGTCCACGCCGAGCGCCGTGCCCTCGGTGGCGCGGCGGGCGGCGTCGCGGGTGGTGAGCCCGGCGCCGCAGCCGATGTCGAGCACGTGCGAGGTCGGTTCGATCCGCGCGGCGTCCAGCAGCCGGTCGTGGTAGCCGGCGACGCCCTCGTCGATGCGGTCGGCGCGGGCCGCCCAGAAGTCGCCGTCGTCGCCGTTCCACGCGCGCAGCTGGTCCACGTTGGACGGATGGACCGCCGGTACCGCGTTCATGACCCTGTCCCCCAGTCGTCGTTCCCCGGCCGCAGGACCTTAGTCGGGTGACGGCGGGTGGACGACGCGTTTCGCGGAACCCGGTCAGTCGGTGTCGGTGAGGGCGGCGGTGGGGTCGCGGTGCGGTGTGCCGGTGGGCCACCAGTCGCCGTCGGTGGCGCGGTAGGGGTACCAGCGGCCGTCGCGGCCGTAGCGGAGTTGTCGGTCGTGGACGGTCCAGCGGTTGCGCCACACGGCGGGTTCGGGCAGTTCGCCGCTCTCCCAGGCGGCGCGGGCGCGGGCGGTGTCGGTCTTGCCGGGTGTCCAGGGGTGTTCGAGGACGTCGAGGGCGCCGGCGCCGCCTTGCTGCCAGGCGCGGACGGCGCGCGGGTCGGCGTCGAGGCGGTCGCGCAGGGCGGGGTGGGTGGCGGCCATGCGGATGTGGTCGCGGCGGTCGTCGGGCGCGGGCCACCGCCCGGTGGCGAGCACCTCGCGGGCCTTGGCGGCGGCGTCGGCGACGAGCAGCCGCAGCACGTCGACGTCGATGCCGGGCGCGGGTTCGAACTCGGGCAGGGGGCCGAGCTCGGCGGGCGGTGGGTCGTCGGGCAGGTCGGGGACGGGCTGGGCGTAGGCGGTGGTGGCGAGGACGCCGGTGGTGGGTCGGACGCCGGCGACGACCTCGTCCTGGTCCCGTCCGCGCAGGAGCAGCAGGACCCACGGATCGGCGTCGAGCAGCCAGGACGCCTGGTGGCACAGGGCGGCGGCGTGGCGGCAGGGAAGTTCCCAGCCGGGGCAGGTGCACTCGGGGTCGAGGTCGCCGATGCCGGGCAGCAGCGGGACGCCCGCGTCGGCGGCGGCGTCGGCGAGTTCGCGGGGCATCTCGCGGTCGAGCAGCGCGGCGAGGTGCCCGGCCTTGGCGGCGATCTGGCCGAGGAACCGGTTCCACTCGGCGTCGGTGAGCGGGGTGAGGTGGACGGAGGTCTGGTAGGTGTCCTCGGTGTCGTAGACGGTGGCGGCGATGCGGCCTGGGCTGACGGTGATGGTGCCGACGAGCCCGGCGTGGGCGTACTTGCGGCCCTGGCGCAGAGGCGCCTGGTCCAGCGAGGTGTCCTCCAGGGCCTGCAGCCACGCCTTGCCCCACCAGGAGCCGGCGCGGCGCACGCCCTTGCCGAACGCCGGGAAGCCTTTGACGCGATCGCTCATGTGCCGCTCCGGAGTTCGACCAGGTTGCCCAGTTCGTCGTCGGACAGTTCGGTGAACGCGGCGTCGCCGCGGGCCAGGACGGAGTCGGCGAGGTCGCGCTTGGCGCGCAGCATCGCGGCGATGCGGTCCTCGATGGTGCCTTCGGCGATGAGCCGGTGCACCTGCACGGGCCGGGTCTGGCCGATGCGGTGCGCGCGGTCGGTGGCCTGGTCCTCCACGGCGGGGTTCCACCACCGGTCGTAGTGCACGACGTGGTCGGCGCGGGTGAGGTTGAGGCCGGTGCCCGCGGCTTTGAGGGAGAGCAGGAACACCGGGCACTCGCCGTCCTGGAAGCGGCGCACCATGTCCTCGCGGGCGGGGACGGGCGTGCCGCCGTGCAGGAGTTGGCTGGGGATGCCGCGGCCGGCGAGGTGGCGTTCGATGAGGCGGGCCATGGCGACGTACTGGGTGAACACGAGCACCGCGCCGTCCTCGGCGAGGATGGTGTCGAGCAGCTCGTCGAGCAGTTCGAGCTTGCCCGACCGGCCGGCGAGCTTCGGCGAGGTCTCCTTGAGGTACTGGGCGGGGTGGTTGCAGACCTGTTTGAGGCCGGTGAGGAGCTTGACGATCCGGCCGCGGCGGGCGATGCCGTCGGCCTCGCGGACCTCGGCCATGAGCTCGCGCACGACGGCCTCGTAGAGGGCGGCCTGCTCGCGGGTGAGGGCGACGGGCTGGTCGGTCTCGGTCTTGGGCGGCAGCTCGGGCGCGATGCCGGGGTCGGTCTTGCGGCGGCGCAGCAGGAAGGGCCGCACGAGCCGGGCGAACCGCTGCGCGGCCTCCTGGTCGTGGTCGGCCTCGATGGGGCCGGCCCACCGTGCCTTGAACTGGGCCATCGTGCCGAGCAGGCCGGGGGTGGTCCAGTCGAGGATCGCCCACAGCTCCGAGAGCGTGTTCTCCACGGGGGTGCCGGTGAGGGCGACGCGGGCGCGGGCGGGGATGCGGCGCAGGGCCTTGGCGGTGTCGGAGGCGGGGTTCTTCACGTGCTGCGCCTCGTCGGCGACGACCATGCCCCAGTCGACGTCGGCGAGCCGGTCGGCGTCCAGGCGCATGGTGCCGTAGGTGGTGAGCACGAAGCCCTCGTGCGCGACGTCGCGGCGGGGGCCGTGGAAGCGGCGGACGGGCACGCCGGGCGCGAAGCGCTCGATCTCGCGCTGCCAGTTGCCCATCAGCGACGCGGGGCAGACCACGAGGGTGGGTCCGGGGTGGTGCCGGTCGCGGTGCAGGTGCAGCGCGATGAGGGTGATGGTCTTGCCCAGGCCCATGTCGTCGGCCAGGCACGCGCCGAGGCCGAGCGAGGTCATGCGGTCCAGCCAGCGCAGGCCGTGCAGCTGGTAGTCGCGGAGGGTGGCGCGCAGCGCGGGCGGTGCGGCGAGCGGCTCGTCGTCGAGGTCGGCGAGCCGGGACTTCAGCTCGTCCAGCCAGCCGGTGGCGGCGACCTCGACCTCGACCCCGTCGACGTGGGTGGTGCCGGTCAGGGCCGCGCCGAGCGCGTCGATCGCGGTGACGGGTTTGAGGGCGCGTTCCCGGGCGCGGCGGGCGAGTTCGGGGTCGACCAGGGTCCAGCGGTCGCGCAGCCGCACGACCGGCCGGGTGGCCTCGGCGAGCCGGTCGAGCTCGTCGGGGGTGAGCGGGTCGTCGCCCAGGGCGAGCTGCCAGTTCACGGAGGTGAGGTGGTCCGGGCCGAAGAATGCCGGCCGGTCGGCGGGGCGTTCGCCGATGACGACCTTGGCCGACAGGTCCCGCACGAGGTCCTTGGGCCAGTGCACGTCCACGCCCGCGGCGGCGAGCCGGACGGCGCCGGTGGCGAGCAGGTGCTCCACGTCGGAGTCGAGGAGGGCGACCTCGTCGGGCACGGGCTGGTCGAGCAGCCGTTCCAGCGGCGCCCAGGCGCGGGCGGCGCGCCGCAGGGCGACCATGGCGTCGGCCCGGGACCGCTGGTTGGCCGACGCCCACAGCTCGACGGCGTCGACCACGCGGGCGGGGTCGGCGAGGCTGTGGACCTGCACGACGGCGCGGAACGGGCCGAAGCCCTCGATCCGCAGCGAGATGCGCACGCCCTGGTCGGCCCAGTCGCGCAGGTGCGGCACCCGCTGGGGCGCGGTGGCGGCGAACGCGGGCGCACCCGCGGCGTGCACGGCCGCCGCGCCACGCGGCATGGTGTCGGCGACGGCGTCGAGGAACGCGCGCAGCAGCGGCTCGGCGTCGGGCAGTTCGAGCGGCTCGCGGCCCGGCAGCGGCACGGCCCGGGCGTGCGCGGGCATCGCGTCGGCCAGGTCGCGCACGCGGGCGTGGTCGGCGGCGTCGAGGGGACCGAGCAGCCAGGCGTCGAAGTCGCCGTCGGTGACCGCGGGCCGCACCCGACCACGTGCGACGAGCTGCAACGCCACGACGACGGCCGCGCCCCAGAACGCGGCGGCGGGGTGGGCGTGCGGTGCGCGACGGGCGCGGCTGAGCAGCGGCACGGCCTCGGACACGGGCAGCCGCAGGGCGGGCACGGTGCGCGCGGCGCCGTCGGGGGTGGCGATGGTGAGCCGGTCGGAGCCGGGAGCGCCGTCCGGTCCCGGCGGGTCCTGGGCCGGGTAGAAGGCGACGGTGGACGTGCGTGGCGGGTCGGCTGCCTCGAAGACGGCCGCGTACCGCTCCAACCCTGTGTTCAGCGTTCCCCCTCGCTACTCAAGTTTGAGCATACCCCAGCTGCCGGGCGCGCCGGGCGATCCCGGCTCGCCCGCCATGGGGTAGGCGCCCGCTTCGAGGCGTTCGACCAGGCCCCGCGTCCACTCCGCCCCGCCGGCCGCGGTGTGCTCCCACAGCCCGAACAGCTCCTTCACGTGCGACGGCTCGTCCCACTCCCCCGCCTGCTTGCGCGCCGCGTCACGCCGCGCCTCCAACGCGGCCAACCGCTCGGTGAGCAGACCCACGGCCTCCTCCCGCGACAGCGACGGCAGCAGCGCCAGCCCGGCGGCCAGCAGGTCGGGCCGCGTCTCCGGGCGGCGCAGCGCGTCGCGCAGCAGCCTGCGGTACTCGGCCTCCCCCTTGGGGGTGATCTCGTAGTCCGTGCGGCCCGGCGGCACGGAGTGGTCGGCCAGGCAGCCGTCCTTGGTGAGCTGCTTGAGCGCGTGGTAGATCGAGCCCCACTTGACGTTGGCCCACTCCCCCGCGCCCCACGACATCAGGTCGTTGCCGATCAGGTAGCCGTGGGCGCGCCCGTAGCCGCGCACCACCCCGAGCACCAGCAGCCGTGTTGCCGACATCGCGTCCTCGTCCAGCGGTCTCCGGGTTCCGCGATCCCGGTTTCGCCGATCAGGGTAGAGCGCCGAGGATGGACCGGTGACCCTCGCCAAGATCGACGACGCCGCGCGGCGGGCCCGCCTGGGCACCCGGCACCTGCTCTCCACCCGTGCCGCCGCGGTCGAGGACGTGGTCGACGCGGTGGTCGGCCTGCACGCCACCGACCCCGCGACCGCGTTCCTGTCCGCGTGCGCCCGCCTGGAGCGGCCCTCGGTGGCCGAGGTGGAGGCCGCGTTCTACGAGCGGCACACGCTGGTCCGGTTGCTGGCCATGCGCCGCACCATGTTCGCCGTCACCGCGGCGACCGCGCCCGTGGTGCAGGCCGCCGCGGGCGCCGCCGTCGCCGCGAAGGAGCGGCAGAAGCTGCTCGTCTACCTGGCCGAGGGCGTCGGCTGGGACGCCGACCGCCTCGCCGCGGTCGAGGAGACCACCCTGGAGGCGCTGCGCCGGCGGGGAGCGGCGACCACCGTCGACCTCACTCGCGACGTGCCGGACCTGCTCGAACAGGTCGTCGTCGCGGCCGGCAAGCCCTACGAGACCCGCCAGAACGTGTCCAGCCGCGTCGTCCGCGTCCTGGCCGCCGAGGGCCGGATGCGCCGCGGCCGTCCCCTCGGCACGTGGCTGAGCACCCGGTTCCGCTGGGAGCCCGCCACACCGTGGCCCGAGCTCGACCCCGCCGACGCCCGCGCCGAGCTGGCCCGCCGCTGGCTCGCCTCCTACGGGCTCGGCTCCGAGGCCGACCTCAAGTGGTGGACCGGCTGGAACCTCGGGCACACCCGCAAGGCCCTCGCCGCGGCGGGCGCGGTCGAGGTCGAGCTGTCCACCGGCCCCGGCTACGCCCTGCCCGACGACCTCGACCCGGTCGAGGACCCCGAGCCGTGGGCCGCGCTGCTGCCGGCACTGGATCCGACGCCGATGGGGTGGCAGGCTCGCGGCTGGTACCTCCCCGACCGGCACCGGCCACGCCTGTTCGACACCGCGGGCAACGTGGGCCCGACCGTGTGGTGGAACGGCGCGGTCGTCGGCGGGTGGGCCCAACGCGCCGACGGCGGACTGGTGTGGGAACTCCTCGAGGACGTCGGCGCGGACGCGGAGGCCGCGATCGCCCGGGAGGCGGACCGGTTGGCGTCCTGGCTCGGCGGGGTGCGCGTGATCCCCCGCTTCCGGACACCGTTGGAGAAGGAGTTGGCGACATGATCCTGTTGCGGAAGGTGGACGACTGCGCGGTCGAACGGCTGCTGGGCCTCGCGGTGGCCGACACCGATCCCGGCGACGTGATGCCACCGGGCTGGACGGTCGACCGGCCCGACGAGTTCCGCGAGTTCTACCGCGGCTTCCAGGACGACGCCTACGAGATCGTGGAGGACGACCGCACGGTCGGCATGGTCCGGCTCAGCGCCAAGGGCGAGACCGGCATCTGGGTCGCCCGCTGCGCCCGCGGCAACGGCATCGGCCTCGCCGCGCTGCGCCGCGTGGTCGAGGAAGCGCCACGTCGCGGCGTCACCACGATCGTCGCCGACACCACCACCGACAACGTCGCCGCCCTGACCATCCTCCGCAAGGCGGGCGCCACCCTCGACGTCGACGGCGCCCGCGTCTGCGCGCGCATCGCCGTGCCCACCGAACCGCCGCCCGACCTCACCGACGCCGGCGACCTGCTCCTGGCCTACCTCGACTTCCACCGCGACGCCGTGCTCCGCAAGATCGACGGCATGTCCGAGGACGAGCTGCGCACCAGCCGCCTGCCGACCGGCTGGACGCCGCTGGCGATGGTCAAGCACCTCGCCCACGTGGAACTGCGTTGGCTGCGCTGGTGCTTCCGCGGCGAGGAGATCGCCCACCCCTACGGCAACCCCGACGTCGACCGCGCCGAGTGGGTCCTCGAGGACGACGACACCACCGACCGCGTCCGGGAGTTCTACCTCGAACAATGCGCCCGGTCACGCGACATCGCGGCCGAGTCCGCCCTCACCGACCGGGCCGTGCGCCGCAACCGGCCCGAGGCGCCGCCGCCGACGCTCGCCTGGATCCTGTTCCACCTGCTCCAGGAGTACGCGCGCCACGTCGGGCACCTCGACGTCGCGCGCGAGCTCAGCGACGGCGTGGTCGGGACCTGACCGTCAGGTCGCGGACTTGCGCAGCTTGGCGTGCAGCGCGCGGCGGGCGACCGGGCCGAGCTCCTGCACCACGTCGACGAGGGCCGCGAGGCGCTCCAGGGCGTCCAGCGCGGCGTGCGCGCCGGCGGGATCGACGCCCTCGAACAGCTCCAGGCCGATGAACCCGGCGCACACCGCGCGGGACAGCCCGGCGGTGTCCACCAGGTCGGCGACCGGCGAGTCGGCCAGCAACCGGTCCAGCACCCGCTCGATCGGCCGGATCCACAACCCCAGCGCCGCCGACGTCGCCTTGGCCAGCTCCGGGTCCGCCTGCGCGCCGGCCAGCATCTGGGCGAGCACCATGACGTTGCCCAGCGAGCGCTCCTCGGCGTGCAGCCGCCGGCCGAGGTCCAGCAGCCCGCGCAGGTCGGCGACCTCGTCCAGCCGGGCCGCGAACGGCGCCACCCTGGCCTCGGTCGCGGCCAGGCACGCCGCTTCCAGCAGCTCGTGCACGCTGCCGAAGTGGTAGAACACCAAGGCCTGGTTGACGCCGGCGGTGGCGGCGATCGTGCGCGCGGACGTCCCCGTGATGCCGTGCCGGCGGATGGTCTCGATCGCGCCGTCGATCAGTCGCTGTCGGGTGTCGGCCATGCCATCACGGTAGGGGCGCGGCCGTGCGGACCTCCGCCGGGCGTGCGCACAGGTAGGGCCGGGCGAGGACCAGGGCGGTCGCGGTGAGGCCGATCCCGACGAACACCGGCGCCAGGTGGCCCGCGTCGGTGTAGCCGATGACGCCGTGCACCACGACCGCGGGCAGGAACCCCGCGGCGGCGGCCAGCGCGAGAGACCACCACACCCACGCCTCGCCCCGACGCCAGCCCCACGCGGCGAGCAGCGTGATCGCCGCGGCGGCGGACATCAGCGCCCCGCCGAAACCCGCCCGGTCGTGCGCGATGAACCCCGGCAGCCGGGGGTTGGCCGCCCGCAACGCGTCCGGCCCGGTCCGCAGGAACTCCAGGTCGCTGGGCACGAACACGTCCGTCAGACCGACCGCCGACACCACCACTCCACCCGCGAACAGGCCGACCCCCGTGCACACCAGGAGCAACTGCCCGACCAGCGCCCGCCGCCGCTCGTGCTCGGGCCCGTCCGGGCGCGCGGTCCACCGCGGGTCGTCCGGACGACGCCGGGTGGCGGCCAGGAACATCGGGAACAGCACCACGGCCGCCGCGGTGTGCAGCGGCTCCACGAAACCGATCCCGAGGAAGTAGAGCACCGTCGGGAACCCGACCCACCCGGAGACGAGGAACACCTCGCGGGCCCACGGCCGGCCCGTCCGCATGCCGCCCGCCGCCAGGCCCGCGTAGAGCACGCCGATCGCGACCATCGTGCCGGCCATGGTGATCCGGTCGTGCTGCAGGAAGTGCACCAGGTGGTGGTTGATCCCGTGCAGCCCGTCCACGTCCGCGCCCAGGAAACCGCGGTCGTACCACAGCAGCACCGGACCGAGCGTGATCGCGGCGGCGCCCAGGCCCGCGACGACCATGCCCAGCCCGACCAGCGCACCCCACCACCACGCCGGCCACCGGCGGGGATCACGGCCGACGTCACGCGGTGACGGCGCCGGACCGGTGGGCGTCGCCGCCTCCGCCACCCGCGCGAAGAAGCCCGGACCGGCGCGCACCAGCACCTCGGGCGTGACCAGGACCGCCGTGGCCGGGTCGGCGAGGAGGGCGGCGGCACGCGCCGTGGACGCCGACGCCAGGTGGACCACGTCGGTATCGGCCCCGACCCGGACCGCGTCGACGTGCGGTGACAACGCGTCCACCACGGCCTGCTCCGTCGCACGCACCACCACCGGCACACGTCGGCCCGCGACGGCCTCGCGCACGACGTCGACATCGGCGGGCCCGACCGGCGCGACCTCCACCACCCCCGCGCCCAGCAGCGGCAACGCCCGCACCGCGTCCCGCGCCACACCCGGTGGCACCACCGCGCCCAGCCGGGTGCGCACCGGGACGCCGGCGACCGCACCGGCCAGCCGCGACGGTGGGTGACGGTGCCCGAACCCCCACGACACCAGCCGACCGCCGCCGGGCCACGACCCGACCGCGGCCAGCGCCCGCAACGCCACCCGCCGCGAACGACCGGTCCCCAGCAGCGCGGCGGCGATCCCGCGCAGCGGGTGGTAGGTCCAGTCGGGCATCAGCGGCCCACGCTCACCGGCACGTGGCCCGTGCTGTCGGGTGGCGTCCAGCCGAGGATCGGCGCCATGGCCCGCAGCGTCACGGCGGCCGGCGTCAGCCTGGCGGCGAGATCACGCGCCACCACCGCGGGCGGCCACGACCACTGGGCCAGCCTGCCCAGCCGTGCCGAACGCCGCACCACGGTCCGGGTCCGCGGCCCGCGCACCCGGTCGTAGCGGACCAGCGCCGAACCCACGCTCGCGTCCGAGACCAGGCAGTCGGCCAGCACGACCGCGTCCTCCAGCGCCTGACCCGCGCCCTGCCCCAAGGCCGGGTCCATCGCATGGGCCGCGTCACCCGTCAAAGCCACCCGGCCCCGCGCACAACCCGCCAACGGCGGCAGCACGTGCACGTCGTGCCGGACAACACCGCCCTCCGGCACCGCCGCCAGCAGCGCGCGCACAGGGTCCGGCCAGTCGCCGAACCGGTCGCGCACGGCGGCGAGCTCACCGCCAGCGGCGACACCACCCGCGGGCACGGTCGCCGTCCCGAAGCAGTAGAACCGCCCACCCGGCAGCGCGGTGAACCCGAACCGCTCGCCGCGACCCCAGATCACCGCACCCTCCGCCGGCGGGTCGGCGACCGGCTCGGTGATCATGCGCCACGCCGTGTACCCCGCGTAGCGCGGCGCGGGCGCGTTCGGCCACCACTGCCGCCGCACCGCGCTGTGCACACCGTCCGCGCCGACCACCAGCTCCGCCCGCACGACCCCGCCCCGGTGCTCGACCACCATCGCGTCACCGTCCGACCGCACCGCGGACACCTCGCTGTCCGACCGCAGGCACTCCGGCGGCAACGCCTCCGCCAACGTCCGGACCAGGTCCGCGCGGCGCACCACGACCAGCGGCACGCCGTGCCGCCGCGCGATCTCGGCGTTGTCCAGCCGCGACAACCACCGCCCGGAGCGGCCACGCACGCCGCCCGCCGTCTCCACCGCGCCGACCGCGCGGACCCGTTCCGCCAACCCGAGCGCCCCGAGCGCGCGCATCGCGTTCGGCCACAGCGAGAGCCCCGCGCCGACCTCGCCGAACTCGGGTGCACGTTCCAGCACCACGACCCGCCACCCGGCCCGGTGCAGCGCGAGGCCCGCCGCCAGACCACCGATACCGCCGCCCACCACGACCACTGTCCGCCCGACCACCGGCCACCCCCGTTTTGAGCGAGTGCTCAAAACGGAGGGTAGCCAGTTTTGAGCACTCGCTCAACGCCCGGTTAGGACGACACCGAACCGATCACCACGGTCGCCGACAACTCCTCGTCCGACACGACCTCCGCGCGCAACCCGCCCGCCGCGAACGCCGCCACCGTCCCCGCCGCCTGCCGCGCACCCGTCTCCACCAACAACCGACCACCCGGCGCCAACCACCGCGCCGCACCCGCGATCACCCGCCGCTGCACGTCCAGGCCATCCGTCCCACCGTCCAACGCCACCCGCGGCTCGTGCTCACGCGCCTCCGGCGGCATCAACCCGATCGCACCGGTCGGCACGTACGGCGCGTTCGCCACCAGGACGTCCACCCGCCCCGCCAACGACACCGGCAACGGCTCGTAAAGATCACCCGCGTACACCCGGCCGACGCCGATGTTGCGCCGGGCACAAGCCACCGCCACCGGATCCACGTCCACCGCGTGCAACCGCACCCCGGCCACCCGATCCACCACCGCCGCACCCACCGCCCCCGACCCGCAACACAGGTCCACCACCACCGAACCGGCCCGCGCCACCCCCACGGCCACCCGCACCAGGAACTCCGTGCGCCGACGGGGCACGAACACCCCCGGATCCACCACCACCCGCAACCCGCAGAACTCCGCCCACCCCACCACGTGCTCCAACGGCAACCCGGCCACCCGCCGAGCCGTCAACGACTCCAACTCCTCCGGACCACGCGCGGCCTCCACCAACACCCGCGCCTCGTCCTCGGCGAACACACAACCAGCCGCACGCAACCGCGCGACGACATCAAGATCCATGGAAACGAACGCCTCTCGCACGAAACCCGAGGGCGCCCCTCACACCGCCACGACGCGGCCGGGAGCGACCCGAAGCACACCAGCAGAAATGGGTCCCACCTCCCTCGTCCGCGCCAACCGCCACACCGTATATCACCGCCCGCCGACCTCAGCCCCCGCCGGCGCGCGCACGCGCCACCGCCGCCTCCACGCCGTCCAACAACACCTCCAGCCCCGTCACGAAGTTCCCCACCGCGTCCCGCTCCAAGTACGGCACGTCCTCCTCCCCCTCCACCACCGGCGGCTCCTCCGCGCCCAGCCACGCCGACAGCGGAAACCGCTCGGTGAAGTCCGGCGCGACCTCCTCGAACACCTCCGACCGCGAGAACCACCACTCCTCGTCCGTCATCCCCGTCTCCCGCGCCGCCCGCCGCGCCTCCGCGATCACCCCCGCCGCGCCACGCACGAACTGCACCACCGCACCCACCACACCCCGCAACACCGACACGCCCAGACCCGTCGGCCGCAGGATCCGCAACAACACCTCCACCATCAGGAACTCGTTCGGCCCCAGCACCGGCCGCGCCTGCGACACCTGCAACACCCACGGATGAGCCAGGAAGAACGCCCGCGCGTCCTGCGCCCACGCCCGCAACGCCACCCGCCACCCACCGTCCACCGGGTACTCCGACGGCAACTCCCCCAACACCCGGTCGTACATCAGGTCCACCAACTCCGCCTTGCTCGGCACGTACGTGTACAACGCCATCGCCGAACGCCCCAACCGCTCACCCACCGCGCGCATCGACAACGCCGCCATGCCGTCCCGGTCCGCCACCTCGATCGCCGCGTCCACGATCACGTCCACCGACAACCCCGACCCCGCACCACCACCCGGCGCACGCCACAGCAGCCGCATCGACCGACGCGCGTCACCCTGCCCGGCGAAGACCGCCACTTGCCCACCCCTTACAGCGTAAAGTACCGTGCCGCGAGCACCTTACGGCATAAACAAAGCAGGGGGAAAGCCAGGCGATGGCCGCACCAGCAGACAGCCACGACGTCATCCAAGTACGCGGCGCCAGGGAGAACAACCTCGCCGACGTCTCCGTCGACATCCCCAAACGACGACTCACCGTCTTCACCGGCGTCTCCGGCTCGGGTAAATCCTCCCTCGTCTTCGGCACCATCGCCGCCGAGTCCCAACGACTCATCAACGAGACCTACACCGCGTTCATCCAGTCCTTCATGCCCAGCCTCGGCCGCCCCGACGTCGACGCCCTGCGCAACCTCAGCGCCGCCATCATCGTCGACCAGGAACGCATGGGCGCCAACTCCCGCTCCACCGTCGGCACCGCCACCGACGCCCACACCATGCTCCGCATCCTCTTCAGCCGACTGGGCCAACCCCACGTCGGCACCTCCGGCGCCTTCAGCTTCAACCTCCCCGAAGGCATGTGCCAGACCTGCGAAGGCCTCGGCCGCGTCTCCACCGTCGACATCGACCAACTCGTCGACCGCACCAAATCCCTCACCCAGGGCGCCATCACCGTCCCCGGCTTCACCGTCGACAACTGGTACGTCCAGACCTACGTCCAATCCGGCTTCTACGACCCCGACAAGGCGCTCCAGGACTTCACCGACGAAGAATGGGACGCCTTCCTCAACCGCGAAACCACCAAAGTCAAAATCGGCAAGACCAACGTCACCTACGAAGGCCTCCTGGTCAAAGTCCAACGCCTCTACCTCGGCAAGGACCGGGAATCCATGCAACCCCACGTCCGCGCCTTCGTCGACCGCGCCGTCACCTTCACCGACTGCCCCACCTGCGGCGGCGCCCGCCTCAACGCCGCCGCCCTCTCGTCCAAGATCGACGGCGTGAACATCGCCGACTGCTCCACCATGCAGATCAGCGACCTCGCCGACTGGGTCGCCAAGATCACCGACCCCTCCGTCGGCCCCATGCTCACCACCCTCAAAGAACTCCTCGACAACCTCGTCGAGATCGGCCTCGGCTACCTCAGCCTCGACCGACCCGCCGCCACCCTCTCCGGCGGCGAAGCCCAGCGCGTCAAGATGGTCCGCCACGTCGGCTCCGCCCTCACCGACGTCACCTACGTCTTCGACGAACCCACCGTCGGCCTGCACCCCCACGACATCCAGCGCATGAACGACCTCCTGCTCCGCCTGCGCGACAAGGGCAACACCGTGCTGGTCGTCGAGCACAAACCGGAGACCATCGCCATCGCCGACCACGTCGTCGACCTCGGCCCCGGCGCCGGGACCAACGGCGGCCACATCACCTTCACCGGCACCGTCGACGAACTCCGCGCCTCCGGCACGCTCACCGGCCGCCACCTCGACCACCGCGCCCGACTCCGCGACCAGGTCCGCACCCCCACCGGCCAACTGCCCATCACCGGCGCCACCCTCCACAACCTCAAGGGCGTCGACGTCGACATCCCCCTCGGCGTCCTCACCGTCGTCACCGGCGTCGCCGGATCCGGCAAGAGCTCGCTCATCCACGGCTCCCTCGCCCACCGCGACGACGTCGTCACCGTCGACCAGGCGCCCATCCGCGGCTCACGGCGCTCCAACCCCGCCACCTACACCGGGCTGCTCGACCCCATCCGCACCGCCTTCGCCAAGGCCAACGGCGTCAAACCCGCCCTCTTCAGCGCCAACTCCGAAGGCGCCTGCCCCAAGTGCAAGGGCATCGGCCTCGTCTACACCGACCTCGCGATGATGGCCGGCGTCGCCTCCGTCTGCGAGGAGTGCGAGGGCAAGCGGTTCACCGCCGAGGTCCTCACCCACACCCTGCGCGGCCGCAACATCAGCGAAGTCCTCGGCATGTCCGTCACCGAGGCCCGCGACTTCTTCACCGAGAAGCAGGCCAAGGCCATCCTCGACCGACTCGTCGACGTCGGCCTCGGCTACCTCTCCCTCGGCCAACCCCTCACCACGCTGTCCGGCGGCGAGCGGCAACGGCTCAAGCTCGCCATCCACATGGCCGAGAAGGCGTCCACCTACATCCTCGACGAGCCGACCACCGGCCTGCACCTCGCCGACGTCGACCAGCTGCTCGCCCTGCTCGACCGGCTCGTGGACGACGGCAACACGGTCATCGTGATCGAGCACCACCAGGCCGTCATGGCGCACGCCGACTGGATCATCGACCTCGGCCCCGGCGCCGGGCACGACGGCGGCCGGATCGTCTTCACCGGCACGCCCGCCGACCTGGTCGAGAACGCCTCCACCCTGACCGCCCGGCATCTCGGCGCCTACGTCGGCCGCTGATCGTCCTGGCCGCTTTTGGACCCAGTCTTCTCCCGGTGCCACGTCCGGTGCCGGGAGAAGACTGAGTTTAGTCGACACTGAAGTTATTAAGATTATTGGCCAATGGGGCGCGGGTAGCCCGACCGTGGTCGTCGTTCGGAATACCGCAGGTCGTTCCCACTGCCGGCCGATTGTCCGGTACCGAGCGGTCCTCTAACGTTGCCGATCACGTCCGCGCGAACGTGATCGCAGAACCTCCACTCCCCGGCCGACCCGCGCCGCTATGGGTCTGCCGGAACCCCTGCACGAGGGAGAACCCTGCAATGGGAGACGTTCGCGGATCCAGACGAGCCCTGCTCGCGTTAGCCGCGGTGGCGATGACCACCGCGGCACTGGCCTCCGGCGCCACACCCGCCGCGGCCGAAGCCGACATCCTCGGCACGAACAACCCGACCGCCATCGCGGACAGCTACATCGTCGTGTACAACGAGCTGTCCACCCAGAGCGTCGACGCGCTCACCGCCGACCTCAGCGCCAAGTACGACGCCAAGGTCGACTACACCTACCGCAACGCGCTCAAGGGCTTCGCGGGCACGTTGTCCGAACGGGACGCGCGACGCCTGGCCGCCGAGCCCGGCGTGGCCTACGTCCAGCAGAACGGCGAGGTCAAGGCGACCGCGACCCAGCCGAACCCGCCGTCGTGGGGCCTGGACCGCATCGACCAGCGCGACCTGCCGCTCGACTCGTCCTACACCTACCCCAACGACGGAACCGGCGTCACCGCCTACATCATCGACACCGGCATCCGGACCACGCACTCCGACTTCGGCGGCCGGGCCACCTGGGGCACCAACACCGTCGACACCAACAACACCGACTGCAACGGCCACGGCACGCACGTGGCGGGCACGGTCGGCGGCACGGCCCACGGCGTCGCCAAGGGCGTGCGGCTGATCGCGGTCAAGGTGCTCAACTGCGCCGGGTCCGGTTCGTTCGCCGGTGTCGCCGCGGGCATCGACTGGGTCACCGGCCACCACACCTCGGGCCCGGCCGTGGCCAACATGAGCCTCGGCGGCCAGGGCAGCGACGTGACCGGCGAGACCGCGGTCCGCAACTCGATCGCCGACGGCGTGACCTACGCGATCGCGTCGGGCAACTCCAACGCCAACGCGTGCAACTTCACCCCGGCCCGCGTCGCCGAGGCGATCACGGTCAACGCGTCGACCAACACCGACGCCCGCGCCTCGTTCTCCAACTGGGGCACGTGCACGGACATCTTCGCGCCCGGTCAGAACATCACCTCGGCGTGGATGACCAACGACACCGCCACCAACACCATCAGCGGCACGTCCATGGCGGCGCCGCACGTGGCGGGCGGCGCGGCGGTCCTGCTCGGCGCCACGCCGTCGTTGACGCCCGCGCAGGTGGCGAGCGCGATGATCGGCAACTCCACCCCGAACAAGATCAGCGGTCCGGGCACCGGCTCGCCGAACCAGCTGCTGTTCGTCAACACCGGCGACCCCGGCACCGGCAACCCGTCGGTCACCCCGCCGGGCAACCAGACCGGCAGCGTCGGCACGGCCACGAGCCTGCAGCTCAAGGCCTCCGGCGGCGCTCCCCCGTACACCTGGTCGGCCACCGGCCTGCCGCCCGGCCTCACGATCGCGGCGTCCACCGGCCTGATCTCCGGCACGCCGACGACCGCGGGCTCCTACACCGTGACCGCGACGGTCACCGACAGCGCGGGCAAGTCGGCGGGCGCCACGTTCACCTGGACCGTCAACCCGACGGGCGGCACGTGCGCCGCGCCCGGTGAGAAGGCGGTCAACGGCGGCTTCGAGAGCGGCACCACCGGCTGGTCGAACGCCACCCACACGATCGCCGCGTGGACCGGCGAGGGCTCGCCCCGCTCCGGCACCCGCTCCTCGTGGATCAGCGGCTACGGCTACACCAACACCGAGACGCTGACGCAGACCGTCACCATCCCGGCGGGCTGCACGAACACCACGCTGTCGCTGTGGCTGAAGATCAGCACCGACGAGTACGAGCCGGAGGTGTTCGACACCTTCACGGTCTCGGTGGCCGGCACCACCCTGGCGACCTACACCAACCTCAACCCGTCCGGGTACGAGGTGCGCACCTTCAGCCTGGGCGCGTACGCGGGCCAGAGCGTCACGCTGAGCTTCTCCGGCGTGGAGGACTGGTCCTACCAGACCTCGTTCGTGGTGGACGACGTCTCGGTGAACGCGGCCTGAGCCGAGCGTGGGGAGGGCCGGCGCACCGGTCCTCCCCACGTCCGCCGGATCAGCAGGCGACGGGCGAGGAGCCGACCGCCACGTCGTCGTACCAGAGGGTGTTCGCGCCGTCGCCGTAGCTCTCCCAGCCCAGCCGCAGGTCGGTCACGGCGGGCCGCCAGTTGGTCTTGCGCAGCCACTGCGAGTCGACGTCGGGCGTGGACACGCCGTCGGCCACCAGGCCCTCGACCACCGCGCCGTTGAGCGAGGTCGAGATCCGGCCCGCCGGGTCGACGGTGAACTGCACGCAGTTCCACTGGCCGGTCGGCAGCGGCTTGCTCTTCGACACGCCGACCGGGCTCTGCTCGGGCAGGGTGGCGTCGTCGGACTCGCGGTTCCACTGCAGCGCCGAGTTCTGGCCGCCCATGCGCAGGTCCTTGCCGCCGTCGGCGGAGTCCTTCATGGCCATGAACGTCACGTGCGCCATCGGCAGGGCCGTGGTGTGGCGGACGTAGAACCGGCCGTGCACCACGCTCGTGCCGGTGATCGGCGTGCCGAAGAAGATGTGGTTGCAGTAGCCCGACGCGCCGTTGACCCGCACCGACTTCGAGCCGCTGCGCGCGACCGAGTTGTCGATGGCGACCGTGCCCTGGCCGGTGCAGTTGGCCGCGCCGACGGTCCACCGGCCGCTCGGGGCGGACCCGGTCTGCTGCTCGAAGTCGTCGCACAGCGCCGCCGTGTCACAGACCGGCGGGTTGCCGGTCGTCGTGGTCGTGGTGGTGGTCGACGTCGTCGTGGTCGTGGAGGTCGTCGTCGTCGTGGTCGGGCCGTCGCCGCTGCACGAGACGCCGTTGAACGCGAAGTCGGTCGGCACCGCGTTCGTGCCGCTGTACGTCGCCTGGAAGCCGAACTGCGCGCTCGCGCCCGTGCCCAGCGACCCGTTCCACGGCATGCTGGACGCGGTCACGACCGCGCCGGACTGCTTCACGTCGGCGCTCCAGCCGGAACTGACCGCCTGGTTACCGGCGAAGGTCCAGGTGAGCTTCCACGAGGTGACCGGAGCGGACTGGTTGGTCACGGTCACGTTGGCGGTGAACCCGGTGGCCCACTGGTTGAGCTTGTAGTCCACGGCGCAGACGGGAGCAGCCCCCGCCGTGCTGGTCCCGCCGATCACCACCAACCCGGCTATCGACACCACAGCGGCCACCGCCGCCAGCAGATTTCGCACAACAACCCCTTCGTTGTCGTCTCTGGGAGCGTTCCCAGAAACTGACTGTAACGATTCCGTCACCCCGATGGAATACTCCGGCTGCCGCAACGGTGATTCCGACGAAGGCGCCCGGCGCGGCGGACTACGGTGCACTGTGATCCACAACGGACCGGGCCACCGAGGGGGACCAATGCCCACCGCCGCCGAGATCGACCGGCTGCGCCGCCGGGGTGAGCTGGACCGGGCCGAGGCGCTGGCCGGGCCCGACCACCCCGCCGACGACACCGACCTGCGGATCGCGCGTGGCCGGTTGGCGCTGGCCCGGCACCGGTACGACGAGGCGCTGGCGCTGTTCGCGGACGACGACGACCGCCTGCTCGCGTGGCGCGTCGCGACCCTGTCCCGCACGTACCGGGACGACGAGGCGTTCGCCGTGGCCGCCGAGGCGATCACGCGGCACCCGGACAGCGTGCCGCTGCGGCTGGCCCTCGGCCGGGCCCACCTGGACGCGTGGCGGCCACGCGAGGCGCTCGCGGCCTTCACCGAGGCCCGCCGCCTCGCGCCGGACGACTGGCGCACCGCCGGCTGGGTCGCCGTCGCCCTGGCGAACCTGACCCGGCTGGACGAGGCGAAGGCGACCGCGCGGGAGGCGGTCCGCGACCACCCCGAGGCGCCGAAGGCCCACTACGCCCTCGGCCGCGTCCACTCGACCTCCTACGAGTACGCGGAGGCGGTGGCGTGCTTCGACGCGGCGCTCGACCTCGACCCGCACCACCCGGACGCGCTCGAGTGGAAGATCACCGCCTTGCGGTCCCAGCACCGCTACGACGAGGCCGAACAGGTGGCCGAGGCCGCGGTGGCGGCGGTGCCCGCCGTGCCGCGGCTGCACGTCGAGCACGGGTGGGTGCTCAGCGACCGGCACCGCTACGACGAAGCCCTGGCCGCCGTCGACCGGGCGCTGGCGCTCGACCCCGCGCACCGCTGGGCGCTGGACAGCCGGATCGACCTGCTCCAGTCGCTCGGCCGCACGGACGACGCGCTGGAGCAGGCGGCCGACGCGGCGGACCGGCACCCGTCCGACGTGGTGTTCCTCGTCTCCACGGCCTGGCTGCACGCCGCGCGCGACGAGCACGACCGGGCGATCGAGCACCTGGACCGCGCGGCGGCGATCACGCCCACGCACGAGTCGGTGGTGCGGAGCAGGATCTCGATCCTGGTGTCGGCGGACCGGCACGACGAGGCCGAAGCGGCGGCGGGCGTGGCCCTGCAGCACTACCCGGACGACCCGGACCTCCAGTTCACCCTCGCCGGGGTGCACCTGGCCCGCGGCGACACCGACCTCGCCGTCGCGTGCTGCGACAAGGCGCTGGCCGGTGTGCCGCGGCACGCCCCCGCGTTGCGCCGCAAGGTCGTGATCCTCCGTGACGCCGGTCGGTCCGAGGAGGCGTTGGAGACCGGCGAGCGGGCGCTGGCGTTCCACCCCCGTGACCCGGCGATCCACCTCGCGCTGGCGCGCCTGCACGCCGACGAGGGCCGGCACGTGGAAGCCCTCGACCACGTCGAGCGCACGTTGGCGGTCAGTCCCCGCGACACCGACGCGTTGCAGGGGCGGATCGACTGCCTCGGCTCCCTCGGCCGGCGCGAGGAGGCCGTGGAGGCGGGGCGGCACGCCGTGGCGCTGCGCCCGGACGAGCCCGACCTGCACGTGGAGCACGCGTGGGCGTTGAGCTCGCTCGACCGGGAGGACGAGGCCGTCGAGGCGGTCGCCGGCGCGCTGCGCCTGTCCCCCGACCACGCGTGGGCGCTGCGCAGCCGCGTCAAGTTCCTGACCTACGCGAAGCGGCTCGACGAGGCGGTCTCCGCCGCGGCGGACGCCGTGAGCCGGCAGCCCGACGACGCCGAGCTGCACGTCGCGATCGCCCGCCTGCAGATCACCCTCGGCCGGCTGGACGAGGCGGTGACGTCGTCGGAGCGCGCCTTGGCGCTCGAACCCCGGCACTCCGGGGCGCACAGCGCGCGGATCGTCGCGCTGGACGCCCTCGGCCGGCTGCCGGAAGCCCTGCGTGCGGCGGAGGCCGCCGCCGAGCAGCAGCCCGAGGACGTGCCCACCCTCCTGCGCCTGGCCGACGCGTACAACCAGTCCGGGCGGCACGACGACGCCGTGACCACGACCGAGCGCGCCCTCGCGATCGAGCCCGACGACCGCACCGCCGTGCGGAGCCTGATCGGCCACCTGCGCGAAGCCCGCCGGTTCGACGAGGCCAGGCGCACGGCGGAGGAGGCGCTGGCCCGGATCGCCGACGACCCCGACCTGCACGTCACCGTCGCCTGGCTGCACGCCGACCGCCACCGGGTGCCGGACGCCCTGGCGTCGTTGGACGCCGCGCTGGCGCTCGACCCCGAGCACGAGTGGGCGTTGCGCAGCCGGACCGCGGTCCTGCACACCGCCGGCCGGGTGGACGAGGCCCTGGTGACGGCGGCCAAGGCGGCGGCGCTGCACCCCGACTCGTCGAGCCTGCACGTGACCGCCGCCGAACTGGCCGCCGCCAGGCACCTCGTCGACGAGGCGCTGTCCCACCTGGACCGGGCGTCAGAGGTCGACCCGGCCTACGCGCTGCCCCATCGCCGCAGGATCCGCGTGCTGCGGCTCGCCCGCCGGTTCGACGAGGCCGGGCGGGCGGCCGACGAGGCGCTGGCGCGCTTCCCCGACGACGCCGACCTGCGCGTCGACATCGCCTGGCTGCACTCGGACCTCGACCGGGTCGAGGCGGCGTTCGCCGAGGTCGAGCGGGCGTTGGAGCTGCGGCCGGGGCACGAGTGGGCGTGGCGCACCAAGGTGAGCCTGCTGCGCACGGCCCGCCGCTACCCCGAGGCGCTCGCCGCCGCGAACCGGATGCTCGAGCTCCGCCCCGACGAGCCGGACGCCCTGGTCACGGCGGCCTGGCTGCACGGCGACATGGGTGATCTCGACCGCGTGCTGGTGGTGACCGACCGCGCGCTGGACCTCGACCCCGGGCACGTCGCCGCCTACGAGGCGCGCGTCGCCGCGTTGATGCTCCTCAACCGGTTCGAAGAGGCGGAGGAGACCGCGCGGCAGGCGTTGGTGAACGCGCCGGGCGTGGTGGACCTGCACGTGCTGCTGGCCAAGGTGCACGACCACGTCCGCGCGTTCGACCGCGCCGAGGAGCAGTTCGCCGCCGCACGCGCCGTCGACCCCTTCGACGTGGACCTGGTGGTCGCGCTGTCGGCGACGTTGCGCACCCTGCGCCGCCTCGACGAGGCCGAACGGCTGGTCTCCGAGTTCTGCGCCCGGGCGCCGCACCTGCGCGGGCCCAGGTTCGAGCTGGGGTGGGTCCACCACGACGCCCGCCGGCTCGGCGAGGCGCGCCGGGTGTTCGCCGCGTTGCTCGCCGACTCGCGCGACGACTACGAGCGCGCGGCGTCGCACCACGCCCTGGGCTGGGCGGCCTTCACCGACGACGACCTCGTCACCGCCGAGAAGGAGTTCCGGGCGGCGCTGGCGGACCGCCCGGACGACTACGACTACGTGCTGGCCCTGGTGTGGGCGCTGGCGCGGCAGGACGGCGAGCGGCGGTGGCGCGAGGCGGAGGGCCTGGCCGGCGGTCTGCTCGACCGGCGGGCCTCCGCGCCCGTGCACGTCTGCCTCGGCGTGCTCGCCTTCCGGCGGGGCAACCTGGCCTCGGCCGAGTACCACCTGCGCAAGGCGCTGGAGGTCGACCCGCACCACGGCAGCCACGCCGACCTCGGCGCGCTGTACGTCCAGATGGGGCGGTACGAGGAAGCCGAGGTCGAGCTGGGCAAGGCCGTCGCGCGGGACTGGTACGACGTGAACGCGCACGTCGAGCTGGGCGCGTTGTTCCTGCAGCTGGGCGAGGAGCGGTTGTCCGACGCCGAACGGGAGTTCCGGCAGGCGATCGCGATCGACCCGGCCTCGGGCGCGGCGGCGATCGGGCTGGCGCAGGCGTTGGCCAGGGCCGGCGACGAGGCGGAGGCCGAGTCCGTGCTGCGGCTCGCCGAGCAGCGGCAGGACGCGTCGCGGAAGTGGCGAACGCACCTGGCGCTGGCGCGGCTGCTGGTGCAGCGCGGTGACAAGCAGCAGAACCCGGACCTGCACGCGGAGGCGTACGCGCAGGCGCAGTCGGCGATCGATACCGCGCCGGACGCGGAGGCCGACCCGCACTTCGTGGCCGGTGTGGCGCACCACCGCATGGGGTCGCTGGCCGCCGACGCGCGCGGCCGGTTCGGCTACCGGCTGCGCGCGATGCACCACCTGCGGGAGTGCCTCAAGCGCAGCCGCGGCCACGTCGAGGCGCAGCGGAACCTCCAGCTCCTGGAACGGGAGATGAAGGCGGTGGCGCCGGCGATCTGGGGCGGCTACGCGGTGGCTACGATCTCGTTGCTGCTGCTCGGCACGATGTGGACGGCGTTCTTCTTCTCCAGCAAGGTGACCGCGGTGATGCTGACGGCCACCACGCCGGTGCTGGTCGGGCTGTTCACCGTGGCCGTGCTGCTGCCCGCGTTGATCCGGCTCAAGCTGCCCGGTTTCGAGGCCGACCTCCAGGCGGGCAGCGCCACGGTGTCGCCAGGGCCGACCGGGCAGGTCACGTTCGGTCCGGGCCGGTTGACCGTGACCAGCGGGCCGACCGGGCAGCTGCCCCGACGGGAGTGATCAGCCCAGCACGGTCACGGCGCCGCGCCCGCCGTCCACGCGGACGCGATCGCCGGTCCTGATCCGGGTGGTGGCGTTGCCGCAGCCGACGACGGCGGGGATGCCCAGCTCGCGGGCGACGATCGCGGCGTGCGACAGGGGCGCGCCGACATCGGTGACCACGGCGGCGGCGCGCGGGAACAGCGGGGTCCAGCCGATGTTGGTCACCGTGGTCACCAGGATCTCGCCGGGTCGCAGCGCGGCGGCGTCGGCGACGTCCTGGATCACCCTGGCGACGCCCTCCACCACGCCCGCCGCGCCGGGGAAGCCGGACACGGCGTCGCCGAGGGGTTCGGCGGCGGCGGCGTGGACGTCGGTCCGGCGGTCCGGGTCGGCGGCCCACGCCTCGGGGTCGAACCGGCCGCGGATCACGGTCGGGTAGGGCGGCAGCGCGCGGTAGCGGTCGTAGGCGGCACCGCGGGCCGGCACCGACGCCAACGGGGTCTCGTCGCCGTCGAGGACGCGCAAGGTCTCCTCGATCGGCAGGAAGAACACCGCGTCGCCGTGCCCGGTGACCTCGCCCGCCCGCACCAGGAACGCCCGCAGCACGGCGAACGTGCGCGCGAACTCCGACCGCGCCCGTTCCCGCTCCCGGGCCAGCGCGGCGAGCCCGTCCACCTCGCGGCGCAGCCGGTCGACCTTGCCGGGGTGCGCGGCGCGCAGTCGTTCCCACGCCGCGTCGCGCACGGCCGCCTGTCTGGCCAGCAGCTCTTCGGGGTCGACGCCGACGTCGTCGGTGCGCGGCCACCCGGGGTCCTCGGCCGGGCGCGGCGCGGACACCTCGAACTCGTCGGCGAACCGGTGGCCGTACAGCCGGACGTACGCCTCGCGGGTGATCTCGCCGCGCTTGAGCCGGGCGAGGCCGAGCACCGGGCCGAGGCTCTCCAACTCCCCCGCCGCGCCGTGCGCGCCGGTCAGCAACGCGGTGGTGTCGTCCTCGCCCACGAGCCCGGCCAGCTTGCGGCGCAGCTTGACCGACGACATCGAGCCGTTGCGCGCGCCGGCGTCGAACACCTTGGCGTCCACGTGCAGCACGTCGTGCACGTCGGACTTCCACAGCGCGAGCAGCTCGGCGGGCGTCGAGGCGGCGCGGAAGGCGGCGTGCAGCCGTTCGGCCCGACCCGGCGCGGAGGCCAGCAGGCCGTCGATCTTCGCCCGGAACTCCCGGTTCTGGCGCAGGAACGGCAGCGCCGCCCCGATCGCCGCCCGCAGCACGGCTGGGCGGGACAGCGGCAGCGGCGGCACCTCGACGCCCGCCGGGACGCGGCCGAAGTACAGCTCGACCGTCCGCCACAGGAAGCGGTTCAGGCCGAGCGCCCGACCGACGGCCAGCGCGGCGCTGAGGTTGAGGTAGAACCGGCCACCGATGTTGCCCGACGTCGGGTGGCCGGCGATCGGCGGTTGGGCGAGCACCCGGGCGAACGACCAGGTGGCGGGCGACATCACGCTCGGCACGGCCTCGCGCAGGTTCGCGCAGGTCCACAGGTAGTCGCCGCGCAGGGTGTCGTTCCAGACCTCGGGCAGCGCGGTGATCGGCCTGGCCTGCAACACCGCGATCCGCCCGCCGGCCACGGCCCACTCGACGTCCATCGGCACGCCGTACAGGTCCTGGATCCGTGCGCCCAACCCGGCCAGTTCCCGCACCTGAGCGTCGGAGAGCAGTGAACCGCCGGACCCGCGCACCACGCCGTCGGCGGACACGATGTACTCGTCCGGGGTGACCGTGCCGCCGACCAGCGCCTCGCCCAGGCCGGGCGCGGCGTTGACCACGGTCTCGGTCCGCGCGCCGGTGACGGGGTTCGCGGTGAACAGCACACCGGCCGCGTCGGCGGGCACCATCTCCTGCACGACGACGGCGAGCGCCACGTCGGTGATGCCGTTGCGGGCGCGGTAGGCGACGGCGCGTGCCGTCCACAGCGACGCCCAGCACCGCTTCACGGCGTCCAGGACCTCGTCGCCGGACACGTCGAGGAAGGTGTCGTGCTGTCCCGCGAACGACAGGTCCGGCAGGTCTTCGGCGGTGGCCGACGACCGCACCGCGACCGGTCCCGGTGGCAGGGCCGCGCGGATGGCGTCGGCGATGTCCGCGGGGATGTCCAGGCGTTCGAACGCGGCGGCGATGGCGGCCTCGCCTCCCCGTCCGGCCCGGGTCCCGGCGTCGAGCCCTTCGGTGGCCCGGCGGTAGGCGTGCGTGGTCAGGTGGAAGCCGGCCGGCACGGGCAGGCCCGCGGCGGCGAGCCTGGCCAGCGAGGCGCCCTTCCCGCCGACCGTCTCCAGGTCCGCAGTGGGATCGGCGAGCGGCAGCACCAACGCGGTGGTCCCCATGTGCCGATCTTCGCACCGACGACTACCTCCCGTTGCGCGAACCGGCCGGACGGCTGACCGACCGCGTGCGCGCGGCCAGGTCCAAGGTGATCGCGATCCCCAGCCCCACCGCCACCACGCCGGCGGCGACCACGAGCGCCGCGAAGAGCCCGGCCGCGGTGAACGCCAGCCCGATGACCGCCACGCCGAGACCGCCCGCCAGCTCACGGCTCGCGGTGACGGTGGCCGAAGCGACCCCGGCGAACCGCTCGTCGGCGGCATCCAGCACCACGGTGGTCAACGGGGTCGTCAACGCCGAGCCGAAACCGATCACCACCAGGCACGCGAGCATTGCCGGCGGACACGCGAAGGGCATCGCCACGAGCCCGGCCGTCACCGCGCCGAGCCCGCACGCCGCCGTCCGCCACGGCCCGAGCCGGGGCACCAAGAGGGGCACGACCGGCGCGCCCGCGATCACGGCCACCGCGGCGGGCACGAAGAACAGGCCGGTGGCCAACGGGGTGAGGCCCTCGGCGCGGTGCAGGTGCAGCGGCAGCACGAACAGCACGCCGCTGACCGCAAGCCCCCACAACGCCTGCGCGACCGTGCCGCCGACGAACACCGGCCGGACCAGGCCCGCCGGGAACAACGGGCGCGCGGCCGACCGCTCCGCCGCCACGAACGCCAGGCACGCCGCGCCGGACAACGCGGCCAACGCCGCCACCGGACCGTCGCCGCCGACGCTCAGCACGGTCGCGGTCACGGTGAAGACGGCTGCGGTCAAGGCCGCCGTCGACCGGATCGGCAGCGGTGTCGGTCGGGTGATCCGCCGTGACGGCAGGGCCAGGGCGGCGAAGGCGGCCACCGCCACGCACGCCGGGACGTTGCCGAGGAAGATCCACCGCCAGTGCGCCGCCTCGCTGAGCAGGCCGCCGAGCGCGGGCCCGACCGCGAGCGCCACGGCCAGCGCGGCCGTCCACGCCGCGATCCCCGTCCGGCGCCGGGCGGCGTCCAGGTCGGTCCGCAGCACGGCCAGCCCGGTCGGCACGATCGCCGCCGCCGACGCACCTTGGGCCGCCCGCCACAGCGCCAACTCCCAGCCGACGTCCGACGTGCCGCAGCCCAGCGACGCGGCGGCGAACCCGAGCAGCCCGACCAGCAGCACCCGGCGGTGCCCGAACCGGTCCCCCACCGCGCCCGCCGCCGGCATGAGGCTCGCGAACACCAGCATGTAGGTGACCACGGCCCACTGCAGGTCGGTGGTGGACAGGCCGAGGTCGCGGCCGATGGTCGGCAGGGCGACCATCAGGACGCTGTTGTCCAGCGCCGTGACGAAGGCCGCGAAGCAGGCCACCAGCACGACGCGCGTCACGCGAGCGCGGCCATCAGCACCGGCCAGGACGCCCGCAGCTCGCGTTGCCAGTACTTCCAGGTGTGCGTGCCGCCGCCGTAGGCGTTGACCGTGATCGGGATGCCCAGCGACCGCATCCGGCCCACGAAGTCCGGCGACGTGGTGCCCACGATCGTCTCGAACGCGTCGTAGGACCACCAGTCCGTGTCCAGCGCGCCTTTGAAGCCGTTGCCGTAGGACATGTAGAGGGACATGCCGCGCAGGTTCGCCGCGAGCTGCCTGGGGTTGTGCGCCGCCCAGACATCGGGCACGAGGGTTTCGCGGCCCCACGGCCCGTACGGGTCGAGGCCTTCCCGCAGCACGGTGGTGTAGATGAACTGGGGGACGCCGATGAACTGCGTGGACAGCAGACCGCTGTAGGAGGCGGCGGCCCGGAACATGCCGGGGTGCTTGGCCGCGTACCCGAACGCGCCCGTGCCTCCCGCCGACAGCCCCGCGACGGCGCGCGCCGTGCCGCCCCGGTAGTTCCGCTCGACGAGTTGCGGCAGTTCCCCGGTGTGGAACGTCTCCCACCTGGGCGTGCCGCCGCGTCCGCCGTTCCACCAGTCGGTGTACCAGCCGGCGCGTCCGGCGTCGGGCATGACGACCAGGACGTCGCTCGACGCGCTGAGCTCCTCGACGTCGGTTTCCCTGGTCCACGAGGTGTAGTCGTCGCCGACACCCTGGAGCAGGTAGAGGACCGGCCAGGTCCTGGACGCGGTAGGCGACCAGCCCGGTGGGGTGAGCAGGCGGACGGGAACGTGGCCGCCGATCGCGGGCGAGGACACCGTGAGGTCGACGGTGCGGGCGTCGAGCCACCGCTCGCCGACGACTACTGCCCCGTCATCGGCCGCGACGGGTGTGGCCTGCGCGGGAACGACCATCAGGACCAGGGCGGACAGGGCGGGCAACAGCACGCGCGACATGACTTCTCCCGAAATTGTCGGACCTCGTCGGTAAGATCGAGAACAGGGGTCCCCCTGGGCGGGGACCTCCGCGACGCGTCCGGGCCTGCGGTCACGAGGTGGGCGGTCACGAGGTGGGCAGCAGGCCGGCGAGGTAGCGGTCGCGGCAGGCGGTGCGCGAGAGCTTCCCGCTGGACGTCTTGGGCACCGAGCCCGGTTCGACCACGAGCACGTCCAGCACCCGCACGTCGTGATGTCGGGACACGGCGGCGCGCACGCGGGCGCGGACGCGGGACTGGTCGACGGCCGCGCGCGGCACCTTCGAGGACCGCTCGGCGACCACCACCATCGCCTCGCCGTCGACCGAGGGCACCGCGAACGCCGCCACGTGACCGCGCCGGATCACGTCGTCGGCCCCCTCCACCACCGCCTCCACGTCCTGCGGGTAGTGGTTGCGGCCGTCGATGACGATCAGGTCCTTGATCCGGCCGACCACGTACAGCTGGCCGTCGTGCAGCACGCCCAGGTCACCGGTGCGCAGCCAAGGTCCCGGCGGCGAACCCGGCAGCCGGGCGCCGAAGCCCTCCCCACCGGACCAATAGCCGGGCGAGACGTTCTCCCCGCACACCCAGATCTCGCCCACCCGGTCGCCGTCGACCCGCTCCCCCGTCACCGGGTCCACGATCGCGAGGTGCTGGTCGACCGCGCCGCCGCAGCCGACCAGCACGCTCGCCCGCTCCGGGTCGTCCTGGCGGACCGCGCGTCCTCGGGCGAGCGCGGCGCGGTCGAACCCGGTGGTCGTCGGCCGGGCGGCGGCGGTCACGAACACCGTCGCCTCGGCCAGGCCGTACGAGGGGCGCTGGGCGTCCGGCCGCAGCCCGCACGGCCCGAACGCCTCCTGGAACCGGGCCACCGTCGCAGCGTGCACCGGTTCGCTGCCGTTGATCAGCGCCACCGCGCCGCTCAGGTCCAACCCGGACCGTTCGGCCGCCGACACCCGCCGCACGCACAGGTCGTAGGCGAAGTTGGGCGCGGCGCTGAGGACGTTGCGCCGCCCGTGCATGGCCCGCAGCCACCGCGAAGGCCGGTAGAGGAACGCCGACGGGTCCATCAGCACCGCCTCGACACCGGTCACCAACGCCACGCCGACGCCGAGCACCAACCCCATGTCGTGGAACAGCGGCAGCCAGCTCACCGGCGACGCCACCACGTCGACCAGGCGGTAGGCGGTGAGCGCCTGGCGCACGTTGACCCGGAGGTTCCGGTCGGTCACCACCACACCGGCCGGTGCCCGCGTGGAGCCCGACGTGTACTGCAGGTAGGCGGGCCCGCCGAGCCGTCGCACGGGTGGTTCGGCGGACGGCGGCACGCTGCCGACCACCACCACGTCCAGGTCGAGCGCGGCGGGCGCGTCGGTGAGCGCGACGGTCGGCGCGCAGTCGCGCAGGATGCCGTCGAGGCGTTCGCGGTGGCCGTCGCCGGTGATCGGGAACAACGGCACGGCGAGCACGTCGGCGTACAGGCAGGCGACGAACGCCACCACGTAGTCCAGCCCTTGGGGCAGCAACAGCAGCGCGCGGTCGCCTGGCGCGCACCGGCGCCGCAGCTCGGCGGCCACGCCGCGGGCCCGTGCGTCCAGCTCGGCCCAGGTGATCGAGACCGGCACGCCGCGCGGGTCCGCCTCGTGGTCGAGGAACGTGAAGGCGGTGCGGCCGGGCCGGTCGCGGGCCCAGCGCAGCACGGCGTCCACGACCGTGCCGGTGGTGGTCGCGGTGACCGTCATGAACACCCTCTCCTCTGACAAAATCCCGAAATAGGTTTTGTGCGGTCGTCACAACTTTTGCCGAAGTGATTTCCAGCACGCCGGGCGCAGAAGCTACCGACGAGTAGAAGAACTGTCAACGACTACTTCCCGCGACCGGTCATTGACCCGATCAGCCTATTGTTCACCGGCGTTCGACCAGGCCACGATCGTTCGCACGCCGCAGACACCCGGATCACGGACGTGTCGTCCACCGCCTCACAAATACGTCGAGGCGTTTTTGTGGAAATCGTATGAAAGGTGACTCATGACCGGCTTCGACACGCCCGCGGAAGCGGAACTCCGCGCGTGGTTGGTGCGCGGCGTCGCGGAACTCGCCGACCTCGCCGAGGGCGAGGTGGACGTCGACCAGCCCTTGGCCGAACTCGGCCTGTCCTCACGTGACGCCGTCGTGCTCGCGGGCGCGTTGGGCGAGTTCCTGGACGTGCCGCTGCCCCCGACCGTGCTCTACCAGCACCCCACCATCGCCCGCCTGGCGCGCCACCTGGCCGGGCACGAGACCACGCCGGACACGGGGCCCGACCGTCCCGTGGACGAGGGCATCGCGGTGGTCGGCGTCGGCTGCCGACTGCCCGGCGGCGTCGACGGCCCCGACCGGCTGTGGGACTTCCTGCGCTCGGGCGGTGACGCGGTCACGCCCGCGCCGCCGGACCGGTGGCCCGGCCTGCCCGACGGCACGCCCCGGTTCGGCGGCTTCCTGCCCGACATCAGGGGTTTCGACGCCGAGTTCTTCGGCATCGCGCCGCACGAGGCCGCGTTGATGGACCCGCAGCAACGACTGGTGCTGGAGGTGTCGTGGGAGGCGCTGCACCACGCGGGCATCGCGCCGGACACGTTGCGCGGCAGCCGGACCGGCGTGTTCGTCGGCATCTCCACCGGCGAGTACGGCACGGCGAGCGCGGCGGACCTGAGCCGGGTGGAGCCCTGGACGGCGACCGGCGGCGCGTTGAGCATCGCCGCGAACCGGCTGTCGTACCTGCTGGACCTGCGCGGGCCGAGCCTGGCGGTGGACACGGCGTGCTCGTCGTCGCTGGTCGCCGTGCACCACGCGTGCCAGAGCCTGCGCGCGGGCGAGACGGACGCCGCCGTGGTCGCGGGGGTGAACCTGCTGCTCGGGCCGGCCGTCACGCTCACATTCCACCGGGCGGGCCTGCTGTCGGCCGACGGGCGCTGCAAGCCGTTCGACGCCGCCGCCGACGGTATCGCCCGGGCCGAGGGCTGTGCCGCGGTCGTGCTCAAGCGCCTGTCGGACGCGAGACGGGACGGCGACCGGGTGCTCGCGGTGATCCGGGGCAGCGGCGTGAACTCCGACGGGCGCTCGAACGGGCTGATGGCGCCGAACCCGCGGGCGCAGGCCGATCTGCTGCGCCGGGTCTACGCGGACGCGGGCGTCGACCCGTCCCGGGTGGACTACGTGGAGGCGCACGGCACCGGGACGCTGCTCGGCGACCCGATCGAGGTGGGCGCGCTGCGCGAGGTGCTCGGCCAGGACGAGGCTGCCCGCGACAACGGGCCGTTGCTGCTCGGGTCGGCGAAGTCGAACTTCGGCCACGCCGAGTCGGCCGCCGGTGTCATCGGGCTGGTGAAGGCGGTGCTGGCGGTACGGCACGGCGAGATCCCGCCGAGCCTGCACTTCCGCGCGCCCAACCCGCACATCGACTTCACCGGCTTGCGCGTGGTGACCGAGCCGACGCCGTGGCCGCGGTACTCGGGCCGGATCACGGCGGGTGTGTCGTCGTTCGGGTTCGGCGGCACGAACGCGCACGTGGTGCTGGAGGAGGCGCCCGCGACCGACCACGCCGACCGGCCCGACGGCCCCGCGTTCCTGGTGGTGTCCGGCACGTCCGAGGGGCGCGTGCGGCGGCACGCCTCGGCGTTGGCCGAGTGGCTGGCCACGACGCACGCCGACCTGCACGACGTGGGCGCGACCTTGGCCCGACGTCGTGGACGTGAGCCGCACGCCGCGGTGGTCGCCGGGCACGACCGGACCGCGGTGGTGGCCGGGTTGCGCGCGTTGGCCTCGGGAGAGCGCCCCGTGAGCAGGGCCGAACGTCGCACCGGCGCCGTGTGGGTGTTCTCCGGGTACGGCTCGGGCTGGGCCGGGATGGGACGTCGGCTGCTCGACGCGGAACCGGTGTTCGCGGCGGCGGTGGACGAGGTGGACCGGCTGATCGCGCCGCACTCGGTGCGGTCGTTGCTGGAATCGCCGTCGGACACCTTGGGCGACGGCCAGATCGCGTTGTTCGGCGTGCAGGTCGCCCTGGCCCGGCTCTGGGAGTCACGCGGGCTGCGGCCGGCGGCGGTGATCGGGCAGTCCGCGGGCGAAGTCGCCGCGGCGGTGGTGAGCGGCGCGTTGTCCCTCGCCGACGCCGCCCTCGTGATCACCACCAGGGCCCGGCTGCTGGACGTGGTCGACGCGGCGGGCGGCGGCGGGATGGCTGCGGTCGACCTGCCCGCCGACGAGGTGGACGACCCGGCGCTGTCGGTCGCGGTGCACGCCGCACCACGCCGCTGCACGGTGTCCGGCCCGGCGGACCGGCTCGCCGCCCTGGTCGCCCGGGTCGAGGCGGGCGGCGGGACGGCGCGCGTGCTGCCGCTGCGCACCAGCGGCCACTCCCCCGCCGTCGAGCCGGTGCTGGACGAGCTGGCGTCGGCCCTGCGCGAGGTGGCCGGACGGCGTGGTGACGTGCCGCTGTACGGGACCGTGCTGGCCGATCCGAGGCACGCGCCGCCGTTCACCGCCGCCTACTGGGCCGCGCACATGCGCCACCCGGTGCGGTTCACCCAGGCCGTGACCGCTGCGATCGAGGACGGCTTCACCGCGTTCCTCGAGGTCTCGCCGCATCCCGTGGCGCTGTCCGCGATCGCCGAGCACGCGCCCTCCCTCGCGCTCGTCGGCTCGCTGCGCCGGGACACCGACGACGTCCGCACCTTCCACGACAACCTCGCGTCGCTCCACCTGCACGGCCTGGTGCCCGCCCGAGGAGTCACCGACGTGCCGACCGCGCCCTGGGAGCACCGTCCGCACTGGACCACTCCCCCGACCCGTCCGGCGGACCGGCACCCGCTGCTCGGCGACCACGTCGAACTGCCCGACGGCACGCACGCGTGGCACGCCGACGTAGGGCTGGCCGCGCTGCCGTGGCTGGGCGACCACCGGGTGCAGGACACCGCCGTGCTGCCCGGCGCGGCGTACGTGGAGATCGCCCTCGCCGCCGGCGCGCAGGTGGTGCCGGGTCCGCTCGCGGTGCGTGACGTGGCGTTCGAGGCGCTGCTCCCCCTGGCCGACGAGGTCCCGCTGAGCACCACGTTCCGGGCCGGACGCGTCGAGGTGCACGCGAAGACCGCCGACGGGTGGGTCCGGCACGCCACCGCCACCGTCGTGCCGGGCGAAGAGCGCGGCGCCCCACCGCCGGTCCGCAGTGGACTCGAACCGGTGGCCTTGTACGAGCGGCTGGCCGAGGTCGGGATGAACTACGGTCCGGCCTTCCGGGGCGTCCGGTCCGCCCTGGCCGGCGCCGGTGCGGCGAGTTGCCTGGTCGACCGGCCGGACGGCCCGGACCGCATGTTGCGGCTGCCGCCGACGCTGCTCGACTCGTGCCTGCACGCGCTCGCCGCCGCCGCGCTCGACCTCGCCGCCGGTGGGCCGTACCTGCCGGTCGGCATCGGCGCCGTGCGGCTGCACGGTGACCCGCGCCGTGCGCACCGGTGCGAGGCCGTGGTCCGCGAGAGCGGCGGCGGTGAGCTGACCGGGTCGGTGTGGCTCCACGACGACGCCGGCACCCTGCTGGTGGAGGTCGTGGACGTCCGCGTGCGGCCGGCGTCCGTGGCGTTGCCCGGGCCGGCGTTGGAGATCGGGTGGGAACGGCACGACCTGCCCGCCGTCGAGGACGCGTCCCGCACGTGGCTGCTGCTCGCCGACTCCCCGACCCTGGCCCGCGTCCTGATCGACGCCGGCCAGCACGTGACGACCGATCCCTCGGCGGCGGCCGACGGGATCGTGTTCGTCCCCGGTGGTCTCGAACAGGACTTGGCGCGGTTGTCGGCGTTGGCGCACGACGCGCGGCGGTTGTGGATCGTCACGCGGGACGCGGCGTGCGTCCTGGACGGTGAGGCGGGCGTGCCGGAGCAGGCCGCGTTGCGCGGCGCGGTGCGGGTGTTGGCGTTCGAACGGCCGCAACTGCGGGCCACGATCGTGGACGTCGACGACGTCGCGGTGCTGCCGCGCGAACTCCTCGCCGACCGGGCCGACGACGAGGTCGCCTGGCGTGGTGGCGTGCGGTACGCGGCACGGCTGCGGCGCGCGGAGGTCGACGTGCCCGCGACGGGGTCGGTGGTCGACTCGGGCGCGTACCTGATCACCGGCGGATTGGGCGCGTTGGGGCTGGTCATGGCCCGGTGGCTGGCCGAACGCGGTGCCGCGCGGATCGTGCTGTGCGGTCGTCGTGAGCCGTCGCCGGACGCGCGGGCCGAGGTGGCGAAGCTGCGGGCGCTCGGCGCGGACGTCGTCGTGGTGACCGGTGACGTCGCCGAACCCGGCGTGGCCGAGCGGGCGGTGACGGCGGCGGTGGACGGCGGGTCGCGGCTGTGCGGGGTGGTGCACGCGGCCGGTGTGCTGGCCGACGCGCCGTTCGACCGGCTCGACCCGGCCGACGTGCGGCGCGTGCTGCGGCCCAAGGTCGACGGCGCGCTGCGGCTGCACGAGGCGACGGCCGGGTGTCGGCTGGACTGGTTCGTGGTGTTCTCCTCGGCGGCGGCCCTGCTCGGCTCGCCCGGCCAGGCCGCGTACGCGGTGGCCAACGCGTGGCTGGACGGGTTCGCCCGGTGGCGGCGGGCGTCGGGGCTGCCCGCCACGACGATCGACTTCGGCGCGTGGAGCCGGGTCGGGCTGGCCCGGGACAACGACAACCCGCTGCTGCGGCCGATCTCGCCGGCCGAGGGCGTGCAGGCGGTGGAGGCGTTGCTGCTGTCCGGACGGGTGGCGACCGGTGTGGTGAGGTTCGACCGGCGGCGGGTGGTGGAGCTGTTCCCGGGGCTCGCGCACCGGCCGTTCTTCGAGTCGTTCCTCCAGCCTTCGTCCGACGTGCCGGCGGCGGACCGGCTGAGCGCGATCGTGGCCAGGGTGATGGGTGGCGCGCCGGATCCCTCGCTGCCGTTGACGTCGCTGGGGTTGGACTCGTTGATGGCGATGCGGTTGCGCAACGCGGTCGAGCACGACCTGGGGGTGGAGCTGCCGGTGCCGCTGCTGCTGCGCGGGGCCAGCCTGCGTGACGTCGAGCGTCACCTCTCCGGGGTCGAACGTGGGGCTTCGACCCGGGTCGAGCCGCGCGACCCGACCGAGCGGTGGCTGTTCGGGCTGTGGGCGGAGGTGCTGGGACGGCGGGACTTCGGCGTGCGCGACGACTTCTTCGCCCTCGGCGGCTCGCGGGAACGGCTGCTGGCGCTCGTCCGCCGACGGGTCGCTGCCGACGACTCCCTGTTCACCTCGCCCACCGTGGAGGCGATGGCCGAACGGCTGCGTGCGGCGTTCGAGGACGCGGGCGGGCCGGTGCGGGTGCTGCGCGCGGGCGGGTCGCGGCGGCCGGTGCACCTGTTCCACCCTGCGGGCGGCCCGACCAGCGTGTACGAGCCGTTGGTCGGGTTGCTGGAGGACCGGCCCTGCTACGGGTACGAGCGGATCGACGAGGTGCCGGACATCCCGGCCAAGGCGGCGCGGTACGTGGAGCTGGTGCGGTCGGTGCAGCCGTCCGGGCCGTACGTGCTGGGCGGCTGGTCGTTCGGCGGGTGCCTGGCGCACGAGGTGGCGTGCCTGCTGCTGGACGAGGGCGCCGAGGTCGAACTGGTGGTGATGATCGACACGGTCCGGCCGCTGCCCGCGCCCGAGGTCTCGCCCGCCGACCTCGTGCGCCACCGGTTCGCCCGGTACGTCCAACACGTCGAGGAGGTCTACGGCGCGTCGGTCGAGCTGCCGTGGGAGTCGTTGTCCGCGTCGGACGACGTGGGGCAGATCGACGCGGTGCTCGCCGCCGTCGCCGACCTGGGCATCAGCCCCGGCGCGCTGCGCCACCAGCGGACGTCCTACCTGGACGCGCGGGCGGCTGAGCGGTTCACGCCGCGGCACTACCCGGGCCGCGTCGTGTTCTACCGGGCGACCGACCGGGAGACGTTGACCACCGTGCTCGACCCGCGCTACCTGCGCCGGCAGGACGACGACGACCTCGGGTGGGCCGACGCGTGCGGCGTGCTGGAGGTCGTGCCGGTGCCCGGTGACCACCTCTCGATGGTGGACCTGCCGCACGTGTCCGTTGTCGCACGGCACCTCTCGGAGGTGTTGGACGCGTAGGGTGCCCCGGCGCGCGGGGTGAGGGCGCGAAACCCCCGCGCGCCGGGGACGGTCACAGGCCGTTGGTGAACAGCAGGCGGTTGACCGTGCCGCCGGTGCCGCCACCGCTGACGACGTTCGGCGTGGCGCCGGAGTTCAGCCAGTTGTGCACGGTGGCCGAGGGCTGGTCGCCGAACCGCTGCTTGTAGAGCGCGGCCACGCCCGCCACGTGCGGCGTCGCCATCGACGTGCCGCTCATCGTGCCCGCGCCGCCGGTGCGGACGGTCGAGACGATCGAGCTGCCCGGCGCGTAGAGGTCGACGCACGCGCCCGTGCTGGAGAACGACGACCGGGCGTCGGTGTTCGTGGAGGACGCCACCACGCTGGCCGTCTCCACCTTGCGCGGCAGGCGGTCGCACGAGTTGCCGCCGGTGTTGCCCGCCGAGGTGGCCAGGAAGACGCCCGCGGCGATCATGTTGCGGATCGCGGTCTCCAGGCTGGCCGACGCGGTGAAGTTCCACGACGTGTTGGCCACGGCCGGCTTGGTGTGGTTGGCGGTGACCCAGTTGATCGCGTTGAGCGCCGCCGTGGTGGTCGCGCCGCCGGAGCAGTTCATCATCTTCACGCCGTGCAGCCGCACGCCCTTGGCGATGCCGTAGGTGTTCGAGCCGATGGTGCCGGCGACGTGCGTGCCGTGGCCGTGGCAGTCGGTGTTGTTGCTGTCGATGCCGTTGTAGTCGAACGTGGCCCGGCCGCCGTAGTCCGCGTGACCCGGCGTGATGCCGGTGTCGATGATGTAGGCGTGCACGCCCGCGCCGGTGTAGGTGTACGTGTAGCTCGCCGACAGCGGCAGGTTGCGCTGGTCGACCCGGTCGATGCCCCACGACGGCGGGTTGGCCTGGGTGGCGTCGAGCGCGTCGGTGACGAGCACGTCCTGCTCGATCGTGGTGACCGCGGGGTCACGGCTGAGCTTGCGCAGCTGCGCCGGGGTGAGCTTGGCGGCGAAGCCGTGGAACGCCGCGTCCCAGACGTGGGTCGGCGTCACGCCGGCGGTGGCGGCCACGCTCGCGCCGCCGCGGGCCGTCGCGCCGAGGGTGACGATGTAGGAGTCCTTGATGGGGTGGACGGTCGCGGACGCCGTCGCGGTGACGATGTCGACCTGGTGCGGGGGTTCGGCCGAGGCGGTGGTGGCGGTGAGGCCGACGGCGGTGGTCGCGACGGCCACAACGGTGAGCGTTCGACGGAAAGGACGCACGGGTTGGCTCCTTCGGGTGAACCCGGGCGAGTGCGCCCCGACGCAGGGTTGACGGGGCGAACGGTCACTCGACCGAGGTTCAGACCAGCAGCCTGACCAGCGGTTATGCCATGGTCAACCGACGTCGGCCGAACGGCCGCCACCGCCGTCACGCTCGGTCGACATAACCGACAACTGGTAACGCCCGGTTCGCTCTCCCGGCCGCTTGGCCGGGGCCAACCGGGTCAGGGCGACCCCGACCAGGACCACGGCCATCCCGGCCACGATCCGTGCCGTCAGCGGCTCGTCCAGCACGATCGCGCCCAGCGCGACGGACACGACCGGCAGCAGGTAGCCGACCGTGGCGGCGCTGGTCGGGCCTTCGTCCTCGATGATCCGGTAGTTGAGGACGAACGTGATGCCGGTGCCGAAGACGCCGAGCACCACCACCGCGACGATCGCGGTGGCGTTGGGCGTGGCCGGGGTGTCGTCGAACGGGAGCATGAGGGCGGCCAGGCCCGTGGCGGCGGTGAGCTGGGCGGCGGACACCGCGACGGGGCCGCCTTCGCCGACCAGCTTGCGTCCCATGTAGGCGAACGCGACCGCGTAGCTGGCCGCCGCGCCGAGGAGGACGAGAGCGCCGACGCCGGCCAGGCCGTGCTGCCGCCAGGGGGCGAAGATCAGCAGGACGCCGGCGAAGCCGAGGACGAGGCCGGCCACCCGGACCGGCGTGACGCCGCGGTCCGTGCCGATCGCCAGTCCGATGAGGAGCGAGAACAGCGGGGTGGTCGCGTTGAGGACGCCCGCCACGCCGGAGTCGACGGTCTGCTCGCCGATCGCGAAGAGCAGGAACGGCAGGGCGTTGCAGAAGAACGCCGCGACCACCAGGTGGCCCCACAACCTCGCCGGGAACCTCTGCCGCCCGACCCCCGCCATGACCACCAGCACGGCCGCGCCGAGCGCGCACCGGATCACCGTGATCTGCACCGGCGACAACCCGGTCAGGGCCAGCTTGATCCACAGGAACCCCGACCCCCACAAGAGGGCCAGCACACCCAACCGCAGCACGCCACGTCCGGTCATGGGACCACCGTCCCCCACGACCACCTTCAAGAAAAGTGAAACATCATGACGCCACGTTAAGCAGCGCTACAACGTCGCTTCCACCTGAACGTAGAACTCGGGGTACCTGAACGTTCGACACGCGGGCGCCGAACGTTGGACTCGCGCGTGAGTCCTACGTTCACACCGCGCGTGTCGAACGCTCAGGACCCCCGAATTCAACGTTCAGGACACGCGAGCCGACCTGAGTGTTGAACTCGGGGGTCCTGAAGGTTCGACACGCGGGCGCTGAAGGTTCGACACGCGCGACCTGGAGGTTCGACACGCGGGCGCTGGAGGTTCGACACGCCGGGTCAGCAGACGCGGGGGCAGGTGGCGCAGGCGTCGGCGTTCGGCAGCACGAAGTGGAAGCAGCAGCTCTCGCGGCGGCGGGTCCAGCCCGTGTCCGTCGCCTTCAGGGTCGACGCCGAGGTGAACGGGTCGAGCTTGGCCGGCAGCAGCAGCGCCGAGTCCATCACGCCCGCCGTCTCGTCGCCGCACACCTGGCCCGCCGTCCACGCCGCGCTGTCCAGCGCGTCCGTAGCCGCCGCCCACAGCATCCGCCGCCCCAGCCGCACGGTCGGCCCGAACGCGCCCACGAACTGCGCGCTGTGCGCCGCGAACCGGGCCCTCAGCAACGCCGCCAACGCCGTCTCGTCGGCCACCACCGTCGCCGCCGGGTGGTCGGCCTCCGGGTCGTCCGGCAGGCACGCGAACTCGTCGTTCAGCAACGCCACCCCGACCACGTGCGGCCGGCCACCGGCCGCCACCTTGATCGCCACGTCGGCCGGCCGCAGCGACGGCACCCGCCGCGCGGTGTGGAACAGCAGCCCGCCCAGCACGCCGACGACGTTGAGGTACCAGCTCATGACGTAACCGGCCGTGGTGCGCTCGGGCGCCTCGCCGTGCTGCTCCCGCAGCCACTCCGCCAGCGCCTTGCGCCACGCGTCGAACCGCTGCGGCTCGCCGGTGAACTCCGAGCACAGGACCCAGTCGCCACGCTCGGCCGGCAGGCCGAACCGCACCTCGAAACCCTCGTACAGCGACACCTGCCCGAGCGACCGCGCGACGGGGGTCGTCACGTCGCACACCGTCGTCCGCGCCGGTACGGTCATGTCCAGAAGGTCCTCGTCGGTTGGAGATGCTCGCTTGGGTTGAGGCTTGCCTAACCTTACCGAGGTTCCCCTAACTTGCACCGCCTCGGTGACCCCGGTCACCCCCGGTGTCGCCGAACGGCTGAATGTTCGCGCTCAGCGGACAACGTCCGTTCCGTGGAATCCCGCTGGCAGATCACGCGTTGATACCGATGTCAGAGATCCCCGAAGACGGCTGCCTGCGATCGGGAACTGAGAGTGTCGGGGCTGACGACTACAGTGGTCCCACGGTGCCGCGCTCTCCAACGGTCAGCCAGACGGTCGGCCAGGGGTGAGCCCGAGGACCGCCGGCGCAGCAGTCAGGGAGTGCGAATGTTCGAAAGGTTCACCGACCGCGCGAGGCGGGTGGTTGTCCTGGCCCAAGAAGAGGCCCGGATGCTCAACCACAACTACATCGGCACCGAGCACATCCTCCTGGGGTTGATCCACGAGGGTGAAGGTGTCGCCGCCAAGGCGCTGGAGTCGTTGGGGATCGCGCTGGAGGGCGTCCGCCAGCAGGTCGAAGAGATCATCGGCCAGGGTCAGCAGGCCCCATCCGGCCACATCCCCTTCACCCCGCGCGCCAAGAAGGTGCTCGAGCTGTCACTGCGCGAAGCGCTGCAGCTCGGACACAACTACATCGGCACGGAGCACATCCTGCTCGGCCTGATCCGCGAGGGCGAGGGCGTCGCCGCGCAGGTGCTGGTCAAGCTCGGCGCGGACCTCAACCGGGTGCGCCAGCAGGTCCTGCAGCTCCTGTCCGGCTACTCCGGCGGCAAGGAGCCGGCCGAGTCCGGCGGCCGCGGTGAGGGCACCCCGTCCTCGTCCCTGGTCCTCGACCAGTTCGGGCGCAACCTGACCGCCAGCGCGCGGGAGGGCAAGCTCGACCCGGTGATCGGGCGCACCAAGGAGATCGAGCGGGTCATGCAGGTGCTGTCCCGCCGCACCAAGAACAACCCGGTCCTGATCGGCGAGCCCGGCGTGGGCAAGACCGCCGTCGTCGAGGGCTTGGCCCAGATGGTGGTCAAGGGCGAGGTGCCCGAGACGCTGAAGGACAAGCAGCTCTACACGCTGGACCTGGGTTCGCTGGTCGCGGGCTCGCGCTACCGCGGTGACTTCGAAGAGCGCCTGAAGAAGGTGCTCAAGGAGATCCGCACGCGCGGCGACATCATCCTGTTCATCGACGAGATCCACACCCTGGTGGGCGCCGGCGCCGCCGAGGGCGCGATCGACGCCGCGTCGATCCTCAAGCCCATGCTGGCCCGGGGCGAGCTCCAGACCATCGGCGCGACCACCCTCGACGAGTACCGCAAGTACGTCGAGAAGGACCCCGCCCTGGAGCGCCGGTTCCAGCCGATCCAGGTCGGCGAGCCGTCGCTGGAGCACACGATCGAGATCCTCAAGGGTCTGCGGGACCGGTACGAGGCGCACCACCGCGTCTCGATCACCGACTCCGCGCTGGTCGCCGCCGCCACGCTGGCCGACCGGTACATCAACGACCGGTTCCTGCCGGACAAGGCGATCGACCTCATCGACGAGGCGGGCGCGCGGATGCGCATCCGCCGGATGACCGCGCCGCCGGACCTGCGCGAGTTCGACGAGAAGATCGCCGACGTGCGCCGGGACAAGGAGTCCGCGATTGACGCGCAGGACTTCGAGCGCGCCGCGAAGCTCCGCGACCAGGAGAAGACGCTGCTGGGCCAGAAGGCCGAGCGGGAGAAGCAGTGGAAGGACGGCGACCTCGACGTCGTCGCCGAGGTGGACGACGAGCAGATCGCCGAGGTGCTGGCGAACTGGACCGGCATCCCCGTGTTCAAGCTCACCGAGGAGGAGACCACGCGTCTGCTCCGCATGGAAGACGAGCTGCACAAGCGGATCATCGGCCAGGTCGACGCCGTCAAGGCGGTCAGCCAGGCGATCCGCCGCACGCGGGCGGGTCTGAAGGACCCGAAGCGCCCGTCGGGCTCGTTCATCTTCGCCGGCCCGTCCGGTGTCGGCAAGACCGAGCTGTCGAAGGCGCTGGCGAACTTCCTGTTCGGCGAGGACGACGCCCTGATCCAGATCGACATGGGCGAGTTCCACGACCGCTACACGGCGTCGCGCCTGTTCGGCGCCCCTCCCGGCTACGTCGGCTACGAAGAGGGCGGCCAGCTCACCGAGAAGGTGCGCCGCAAGCCGTTCTCCGTGGTGCTGTTCGACGAGATCGAGAAGGCGCACCAGGAGGTCTACAACACGCTGCTCCAGGTGTTGGAGGACGGCCGCCTGACCGACGGTCAGGGCCGGACGGTGGACTTCAAGAACACCGTCATCATCTTCACGTCCAACCTGGGCACGTCGGACATCAGCAAGGCCGTCGGCTTGGGCTTCACCTCGGGTCAGGACACCGCGTCCAACTACGAGCGCATGAAGAACAAGGTCAACGACGAGCTGAAGAAGCACTTCCGGCCCGAGTTCCTCAACCGCATCGACGACATCATCGTCTTCCACCAGCTCACGCAGGACGAGATCATCAAGATGGTGGACCTGATGATCGCCCGTGTCGAGACGCAGTTGAAGAACAAGGACATGGCGATCGAGCTCACCGATCGCGCGAAGATGCTGCTGGCCAAGCGCGGGTTCGACCCCGTGCTGGGCGCCCGGCCGCTGCGTCGCACGATCCAGCGCGAGATCGAGGACCAGCTGTCGGAGAAGATCCTGTTCGGGGAGATCCAGCCCGGCCAGATCATCATCACCGACGTCGAGGGCTGGGACGGCGAGTCCGAGGCCGACGACAAGGCGCACTTCACCTTCCGCGGCGAGACCAAGCCGCTGCAGGTGCCGGACGCCCCGCCGGTCGACCTGGCCGCCTCCGGTGGCGACTCGGGCGGCGACTCGGACTCCGAGTCCGCCTGATGTGACGATCGACCGAAACGCCCCCCGGGTCCGCCCGGGGGGCGTTTCGCGTTCCGGCCGGTGGGCGCCGGGTCAGTGCAGGGTGCCGGCGGTGACGCGCAGGTCGGTGGACGTGGTCAGCGACGTGCGGACGATCAGCTCCAGCGCCCGCGCCGTCGTGGCGACGGGCAGGTTGGGGTGACCGCCCGCCTCGGCCTGCTCGGGCGAGAACGGCACGTGCACGAACCCGCCGCGCACGTCCGGGTGCTCGGTCGCGATCAGGTGCATGAGGCCGTAGAACACGTGGTTGCACACGAACGTGCCCGCCGAGTGCGACACCGACGCCGGGATGCCCTCGGCCTCCAACGCCGCCACGCACGCCTTCACCGGCAGCCCGGTGAAGTACGCCGCCGGCCCGCCGGGCGCCACCGGCTCGTCGATGGGCCGCGCGCCCGCGTTGTCCGGGATCCGGGCGTCGTCCAGGTTCACCGCGACGCGCTCCGGCGTGATCCCGGCCCGTCCACCCGCCTGCCCGACGCACACGACGAGGTCGTAGCGGCGGGCGGCGAGGACGTCGCGCAGCACGGCGATCGACTCGCCGAACACGCACGGCAGGCGCAACTTCACCAGGCGGTAACCGTCCGGTCGCACCACGTCGACCGCGTCCCACGACGGGTTGGTGCGCTCCCCGCCGAACGGCTCGAACCCCGTCAGCAACACGTCCACTCGGGCAGACTAGATCGCGTGGTCGACATCGAGGAACGCCGCACCAGGCGCAAGGGGACGACGTTCCTGCTGGTGGTGGCGGCCATCGCGTTCCTGCTCGCGGCGTTCACCCGGCTGCTCGGCATCGACGGCACCCGGCACATGCTCGCCACGACCGCCCTCACGCCCTACTTCACGGCGGCGGGCGTGGCGCTGGGCGCGCTGGCGCTGCTGCTGCGGCGCTGGGCGGTCGGCACGGTGACGTTGCTGGTCGCGGTGGTGCTGGTGGCGGCGGTCGCGCCGCGGGCGTTCCCCGACTCACGGCCGGTCGGCGTCGGCCAGGAGGTCACCGTGATGGCGGCGAACCTGCTGGTCGGGATGGCCGACGCGGAGGTGGTGGTGGCGGCGGTGAAGGCGCACGACGTCGACGTGCTCACGTTGCAGGAGCTGACCCCGGAGATGGTGCGCGACCTCGAGCGCGCGGGCCTGGCCGAGGTGCTGCCGTACCGGCACTTCCTGGACGAGCCGGGCGGCTCCGGCTCCGGCGTCGCGTCGCGCTACCCGGTGTTCCCGCGCACGCTCACGCCGCCCAGCACGTTGCGCCAGGCGGGCGCGCTGGTCGACGTGCCCGGCGAGGACCTGGAGGTGCTGTCCGTGCACCCGCTGCCGCCGGTGGTCGACGCCGGGCCGGAGAACTGGCAGCGGGACATGGCGGGCCTGCCGGAACGGGAGCTGGACGGGCCGGTGCGCGTACTCGCGGGCGACTTCAACGCCACCCTGGACCACGTGGGCCTGCGCCGGCTGCTCAACACCGGCTACGTCGACGCGGCCGACCAGGTGGGCGCGGGCCTGGACCCGACCTGGCCGTCCGGCGCGCTGTGGCCGCCGCCGGTGGCCATCGACCACGTGCTGGTCGACGAGCGGTGCCCGGTGGAGGAGTTCACGGTGGTCGACATCCCCGGCTCGGACCACCGGGCCGTGGTCACCCGATTCGTCGTGCCAGCTCGGTGATCGCCGCCAACGCGCCCATCGGCAACGACACGCCGCGCCCGTGCCGCACCTCCGGCTCGCGCGGGTTGATCCTGATCAGCGCGCCCGACGCGGCACTGGCCAGCTCCGCCTGACGCCGCACGGTCGGCACCGCGACACCCGCCCCGAGTTCGAGCACGGCGAGGTTCCGGTGCGCGCGCCGCCACTGCGCCAGGGCGTCCAACGCCTTCTGCGACGGCCCGCCGACCCACGACCAGTCGCCGAACATGAGGATGTTCGGCCGCGCGAGCCCACCGCAGTTGCGGCACGACGGCAGCGGCCCGGTCGCGCGCATCGACCCGGGGTCCACGTCCACCACGACGTCGTCGGCGGGCCACACGTCGTCCGTGCACGGCTCCACGCACTGCAGGTGGTGGATCGACCCGTGCACCTCGGCCACGTCGGCGAACCCGGCGCGCTGGAACTGGCCGTCCACGTTCGACGTGAACACCCGCGCGCCCCACTCCCGCAGCACGCGGAACCCGTCGTGCGGCACCGTGCGCCGGTACAGGTCGAGCCGGTGCCCGTAGAAGCCCCACGCGAGCGTCGGGTCCTCCGCGAAGTGCACCGGGTCGGCGAGTTCCTCGAACCGCAGCCCGAGCCGCTCGTAGGGCGGGTACGCCTGCCAGAAGCCGGTCGCGCCGCGGAAGTCGGGCAGGCCGGAGTCGACGCCGATCCCCGCGCCCGCGCACACCAGCACCGCGTCGGCGGAGGAGATCAGCTCCGCCGCGCGGTCGAGCGCCTCGTTCACCGCTGGGATGACACTTCCGGGGGGATCACTTCTTCGCTTCGGAGCTGAGCACGACCTCGAACTCCAGCAGGTCCGACCCGGTGCCGACCGGCTTGGCGCGCTCGCCCGAGTGCGCCTCCTTGGCCCGGCCGCCCATCCAGTTCTGGAAGTCCTCCTCGGTCTCCCACTGCGTGACCACGAAGTACCGGTCGTCGCCCTTGACCGGCCGCAGGAGCTGGAAGCCGAGGAAGCCGGGCTCGGAGTCCACCGCGCCCAGTCGCGCGGCGAACCGCTTCTCCAGCTCCGGGCCCGAGCCGTCGGGCACGTGGATCGCATTGATCTTCACAACCGCCATGCCCCGACGTTACTGCGCCGCGGCCGGTTCCGTCTCGTGGCGGGCCCGGTGCGCGCGGACCTTGTGCCTGTTGCCGCACCGCTCCATCGAGCACCAGCGGCGGTTGCCCGCCCGGGAGGCGTCCACGAACAGCAGGCCGCAGTCGGCCGCCGAGCACGCGCGCACACCGCCGTGCGCGACGAGCTCGACCGCGTCACGGGCCGCCGCGCCGAGCACCTGCGTGCCGGTGATCGGCCGGGCCCAGGTGAGCGCGCGCGTGCGCGGGTCGACGACGGGCCGCGGCGTCTCGGCGGTGGCCGCGTTCAAGACCTCCAGGCCCTCCGCCGGCAGGTCGGCGCCCCGGACCATCGCCCGCGCGACGCCCCAGAACGCGTCGCGCAGCCGCTTCACCGCGACCAGTTCGGCTTCGGTGACGCGCACGTCGGCCGCCGTGAACGGCGCGGTCGCGGCGAGGCGCGAGTCGACCAGCCACGCGGCCAGGTCGTCCGGCCGGTGCAGCGCCTCGAACACCCGCAGCTCGCCCGGGCCGCCGCTGACCAGCAGTTCCATCGCGAAGCTGCCGGGGTCGAAGCGGAAGCTCTGCCCGTCCGGGCGCGTCAGCGTCCTCGTCCACGTCGCCATGTAACCACTGTAGCCAGTTTCACGAGCCGGTCAGGGGAGTCACCTGCGCAGCGGACCCGGGTACAGGAACTCGTCGGCGGGCGCCTCGTCGCCGCGGAACCACGCGGTGAAGAACGCGTCCAGGTCCTGCCCCGACACCTGCTCCACGTGCGCCTCGAACTCCGGCCACGACGCGTTGCCGTCCCGGTTCGCCGCCGTCCAGTCCTTGACCACGCGGTCGAACGCCGGGTCGCCGATCTGGCGGCGCAACGCGTGCAGGGCGAGCTGCCCCTTGTCGTAGACGCCGCGGAACTCGTTGCCTCGACCCATGTCGTAGAGCTTGCGGCCCCAGTACGTCTCGCGGTCGGCGACCCGCTCGACCTCGGCGAGGTAGCGGTCGTCCAGGTCGACGCCCTGCTTGGCCTCCGCCCACAGCCACTGGGCGTAGGAGGCGAAGCACTCGTTCAGGCAGATGTCGGCCCAGTTCTCCAGGCTCACCGAGTCGCCGAACCACTGGTGCGCCTGCTCGTGCACGACGGTGTCGAGGTCGGCCCAGCCCGCGTAGATGGGCCGGGTCTGGGTCTCCAGCGAGAAGCCGATGTCGTCGGCCAGGAAGATCCCGCCCGCCGAGGAGAACGGGTAGGGCCCGAACTTCTCCGACAGGAACGCGAGCACCTCGGGCAGCCGCTCCTGGTGCCGCCTGCCGGCCTCCGCGCCCGGCGCGTAGGCGTCCACCACGGGCGTGCCGTCGGGCAGCGTCGACCGCTCGACGGTCCACCGGTCGATCGCGATCGTGGTCAGGTAGGTGGCCATGGGCTGCTCGGCGACCCAGCGGAACGACGTCCAGCCGTCGGCGGTGGTGGAGCCGCCCTCGACGCCGTTGGAGATCACCGACCAGCCCTCCGGCACGCGTGCGGTCAGCGCGAACGACGCCTTGTCGCGCGGTGTGTCGTTGGCGGGGAACCAGGTGGTCGCCGAGTGCGGCTCACCCGCCGCGAACGCCCCACCGGACGAGGAGGTCTGCCAACCGCTGCGGCCCAGCGCGCGGTCTTCGAACACGGTCGGCTCGCCGCCGTACCGGACGGTGGTCGTGAACTCCTCGCCGTTCGCCAGGGGCGCTCCGGGCGTGACGACCAGCTCGTGGTCGCCCTCCTGGCGGTAGTCGGCCGCCTGGTCGCGCACGTCGACGCCGGAGACCTTCAGCGCGTACAGGTCGAGGTTGAACCGGGACAGGTCGGCGGTCGCCCTGGCGGTGATCTTCGCGACCCCGTCCAGCCGCTTGGTCGCCGGGTCGTAGGTGACCGACACGTCGTACGCGCGGACGTCGTAGCCGGTGTTGCCGTCCTGCGGGTAGTACGCGTCGCCCGCGCCGTCGCCGCCCTCCGCGTTCACCACGGGAGGGGTGGTCGCGGGCGGCGTCGTCGGCGTCGCGGTCGGCTGGTCCCTCGGCAGCCTGGCCACCACGATCCCGGCCACCACCAGCACCACGATGACGACGATCAGGTACGGGCGCGCCTTGGGACTGATGGCCATGCCGACATGATGCACGCATGAGCGTTGCGGAGTTCGGGGGATCGGGGCAGGGCATCCTGCTGCTCCACGGCCTGATGAGCCGGGCGAGCACGTGGTGGACCGTGGCGCAGTGGCTCAAGCCGTACGGGCGCGTGGTCGCCCCGGACGCGCGGGGGCACGGCCGCAACCCGGTGCGGGGGCCGTACCGGACGGAGGACTTCGTCGCCGACGCGGCCGAGGTGATCGAGCGGCACGACCTCGCGCCCGCCGTGGTGATCGGGCACTCGATGGGCGGGCTGCACGCGTGGGCGCTCGCCGCGACCCGGCCCGACCTGGTGCGCGCGGTCGTGGCCGAGGACGTGGTGCCGGACAACCGAGGCCGCACGGTGGAGGAGTGGAAGTGGTACTTCGACTCGTGGCCGCCGGCGTTCGAGTCCCTGGCGCACGTGCGGACGGTCGTGGACGTGCCGCGGGTGGAGGAGATGTTCGAGGAGCGCGAGGACGGCTGGCACCTCATCGCGCACCTGCCCGACCTGTACGAGATCGCCGCCGAGTGGGGCGAGCGGGCGTACTGGGATCACGTGGACGCGATCCGGTGCCCGATGCTCGTCGTCGAGGCGGGTCGCGGCGGGCTGCGCGCCGGGCAGATGGCCGAGGTGGCGCGGCGGACCGGGGCCACGCACCTGGTGGTGCCGGAGTCCGGGCACGTCGTGCACGACGAGGCGCCGGAGGTCTACCGGGGCGCGGTGGAGGCGTTCCTGAGCGGGTCGATCGACCCCGTCTGAGTGTCCACGATCGCCATCTCGCGGGTCTTGGCGCGGATCGGCGTGATCGGGTGCAGCTCGGCGAACGCGGCCTTCACGTCGGCGTCCTCGCCGTCGACCAGCGTGCAGTGCGGCACCCAGTTGCCCGGCAGGTGCTCGGCGTCGGGGTGCTTCACGCGGCCCGCGAGGACGTCGTGCACGGCCGAGTGCACGGCCAGCAGCTCGGCGTCGACGACCGCGCCGAGCTGGAGGGTGTTCCCCGTGGCGCTGAGGGTGTGCAGCCAGACGTCGGGCAGCCACAGCCGGGACAGGTCCTCGCGCAGCTCGGCGCGCACCTTCGGCCCGATCGTGCCCGCCGCCGCGTAGGTCAGGTGCGGCGGCAGCCCGGACCTCGCGCCGATCCGCCGCCACAGCGACCGCACGGCCTCGTCGGCCTCGGCGTCGAAGAACACCACGAGCGCGTGCACGGGTCAGTGCTCCCCGGGCAGCGCGAACAGGCCCTCGTGCGTCTGCTCGACCAGGCCGTCGACGAGCAGCGAGTGCAGGCACCGGTCCCGCTGGCCCGCGTCCGACCAGACCACGTCGAGCCGGGTCTTCGCCACGGGTTCGCTGGTGCCGCGCAGCACGTCCAGCAGCAGGCCGCGCACCTGCCGGTCGGTGCCCGCGAACTTCTGCACGACCTTGGCCGGGCCGTCGTACGCGGGGCGGCCGTTGAGCTGCCACGCGCACGCGTCGAACACGGGGCAGTCGGCGCACTTGGGCGCGCGTGCCGTGCAGACGAGCGCGCCCAGCTCCATCAGGGCGGCGGAGTAGACGGCGGCGCGCGCCTCCTCTTCGGGGAGGAGGGCTTCGACGTCCTTCATGTCCTTGGTGGTGGACGGCGGACCGGCGTCGCCCGCGCCGTGCACGGCCCGTGCCACGACGCGGCGGACGTTCGTGTCGACCACCGGGCACCGCTGCCCGTAGGCGAACGCCGCGACGGCCCGCGCCGTGTACGCGCCGATGCCCGGCAGGGCGAGGAGGGTGTCCACGTCGCTCGGGACGACGTCGTCGTGCTGCTCGGCGATGGCCTGCGCGGCGGCGTGCAGCCGGAGGGCGCGGCGCGGGTAGCCCAGCTTGCCCCAGGCGCGCACCACCTCGCCCTGGCTCGCCGCGGCCATCGCCGACGGCGTCGGCCAGCGGGCCAGCCACTCGTGCCAGATGGGTTCGACCCGCGCGACCGGGGTCTGCTGCAGCATGATCTCGCTGACCAGCACGCCCCACGCCGTGCACTCCGGCCGTCGCCAGGGCAGGTCGCGGGCGGTGTCGGCGAACCAGTCGAGGAGGAGCTCGGCGTCCAGGCTCATAGCGCCGCACAGTCTTCCACGACCGGTTCGCCGCCCACTTCCGGTTCGGGCGACTCCGGCCGGACGACTTCGGTCAGACGACTTCGGTCAGCTCGCCGGTGTGCACGTCGTAGACGAAGCCGCGCACCTGGTCGCGGTGCAGCAGGTAAGGGCTGTTGCGGACCCGGTTCATCGAGCCGCGCACGCTGTCCTTCACCTCGCGGAACGCCTCCACCGACCACGGCGGGCGCATCCCCGAGGCCTCCTCCAGCTCGTCCTTGAACTCGTCCTCGGTGACCAGTTGCAGGCCGCAGTTCGTGTGGTGCACCAGCAGCACCTCGCGGGTGCCGAGCTTGCGCTGGCTCAGCGCCAGGGAGCGGATCATGTCGTCGGTCACCACACCGCCCGCGTTGCGCAGCACGTGCGCCTCACCCTGCTTGAGGCCGAAGATCTCGAACACCCGGATGCGGGAGTCCATGCAGGTCAGGATCGTCACTTGCATCGAGGGCTTCGGCGAGGAACGGTCGCCGGGGACCACGTTGCCCAGTTCGGCGTTGCGGTGGAGCAGCTCGTCGATCGCGGTCATCGCACACCTCCGTTGTTCCCTGGGATTGGAACCTGCCTCCCGGATGGCGGGCAAGTGAATCGGGCGAACCTCACGTTCACCTCATCGGGGGACCGATGCTTCCCCGGCAATTCCACGCGACCCGGCTACCTTCGACCGCGTGACCGAGCACACAGGCCCGCACCCGCGGTCGGTGTACTGGCGGCGGCGCGCGCTCGCGGTCGCCGGGGCGGTGGTGGCGCTGGTGCTCGCGGTCTGGCTGGTCGGCGTCCTGATCGGGCGAGGCGAGCAGGCGCCGGTGGCCGCCCAGCCGTCGTCCCGCCCGCCGGAGCCGCCCGCGACGCCGGTGGTCACCTCGTCGTCCTCGACGACGCCTCCGCCTCCGCCTCCCACGTTGCCGCCGGGGCCGCCACCGCCGTGCGACGACGCGCAGGTGGCCGTGGTGGCCGAGGTGGACAACCCCTCGGCTCCCGCCGGGCGCCCCGTGGAGTTCACCATCGCCATCTCCAACACCGGCCCGCTGCCGTGCGCGAAGGAGATCGGGCGGCAGGTGCGCGAGCTCGTCGTGACGAGCGTGGACGGCGCGACGCGGCTGTGGTCGAGCAACGACTGCTTCGCCACCCAGGGGTCCGAGGTGCGCGTGATGCGGCCGGGTGAGCGGTTCGCCTACGGCCTGCGGTGGACGGGCGGCACGTCGGAACCGGGCTGCCGCAAGCACTCCAGGCTGGGTGCGGGCGACTACCTGCTCACGGCGGTCGTGGCGGGCAAGGCGAGCAACCCGGTGATCTTCCGCGTGACGTGAGGCCTATCGCCGCCGGCCGAGTAGTGGGCCGATCCGATGACGACGGTTCAGGTGGACGGGCGGTTGGCGCGATCTTCGTCCTGTATGCGGCGCAACTGTCGCCGGTACTCCTCCAGCAACGCCGCCTCGCCGGCCTCGCCGGTGGCCTCGGGCTGATTGTTGATCGCCACGGTCGCGGCGAACGCCGCTCGGGCGACGGGCCGCCGGAGCAACCTTTCCACATCGATGTTCTGAATCCACTCGTTGCCCGCGGCGGTGGCCCGTCCTTCACCCGTGTACACCGACCACTTCGATTCGGAATCGGAGTGCGCGGCTCGCGAGGAAAGCCTTTCGAGCAGACGCAGGAGCTTGCCGAGCAAACCCGCGCCGAGATCGTGTCCCGACCCGTCGCGTAACCCGTCGCCCGGCATGGTCGGAGTATGGGGTAACTGTGAGCCCGGGTCAATGCGCTGGTCGCTGGTCAAACTCATCGGTGACCGTCCCATCCGGTGTTCTCGCCCGTCTCGCGCGAGGCGAGCCAGTAGTAGCTGTACGTCCTTGTCACCCAGACGAATGAAGAAACCGTGAAGTTCAGCAAGGCCAAGGATGCGAGCACCTGCCACCAGGTGCTGTCGATCAGCATCAGCTCGAACGCTGACTTCATGGTCATCTCGTCCGCCGTCTGCGCCATGTACAGACCGCTCGCCAGTAGCGAGACGATGATCGTCGTCAGGGACGACGCGCGTGACGCCAAGGTGCCGCCGAGCAGTTGGCCGGCGCCTTTGTCGAATCCCACGAACGCCGCGGCCAGCGCGGGGAACGCGAGGACGAGCGCCGGGAAGTCGCTGTCGAACGTCTTGTTCGCGGCCGAGATCACCGCGCCCGCGATGTAGATCAACGCGAAGCTCGCGAGCGCCGCCATCATCGTCGGGGCCATGGATCCGGGCGGGGTCTCGTAGAAGCGCATCCGCACTCGGAGGTTGTCGGCGAGGTCGGCCGGGATGGACCGCAGGTACAGGTGCAGGTACCCCTGGCCGAGGCGCTTGCGGAAGCGCTTGTAGGGATCGGAGGGCTTGCGCGCCTCGTTGCGCGAGCTGAACCGGCCGTTTCCGTTGATCAGCTCCTGTTCGCCCAGGTGCATGCCGTCCGGGGCGAACACGTTGAGGTGGTAGGAGCGGGCGAGCGCGGCGTTGTTCAGCTGGATCTCGAGGCTGATGGGCCGGGTGCCCAGCAGCATTCGGGCGCGATCGCGGAGGTATCGCGCGAACTGCCTGACCGGGGCGCGGACGAGTTGCGGGATGATGTACCGCTGGTACGTCACGATGGCCCGGCCGCCTTGGAACACGTCGTGCGGCAGCACCACGACGATGGCGTAGTTGCCGGCCATCTTCGTGATCAGGCCCACGGTCAGCCTGAGCAGTTCCACTTCGTCATCGGCTTGCCCGGGCTGGTCGTCCTTCAGCCTCGTCGCGATCCGCTCGATCTCGGAGACGCACTCCGCGAGATCCCTCGCCTGGGCGGATTCGATCCGGCCGCGCCTGGCGATGTGGCCGAACGCCTTGGCGGTGATGGTGTCCAGCCGATCGCAGTCGGCCTGGCTCACCTTGAGCTTCGGCGCCGCGACCAGCGCGCGGAGCATGCTCGCCATGAGGACGAGGTACTCGTGGTAGGTCAACGTGGCGGCCGTGTCGTCCCCGTTGATCCGCAGCACGAGGTGGTCCTGCAGCGACCCCTTCTGAGGGGTCATCAGCGGGTAGATGACGTCGACGTCGGCGTCGGCGGACTTCACCGTCGTGGAGACGGACTGGTGGAGGACCCGGCGGATCGGCCGGATCTCCTCGATGATCCGGCCGCGGGTCGCTTTCGGGTTGATCAGCGAGTCGACGAACATCGGCAGCTGCGCTTCGGAGAGGGAAGTGCTGAACTCGCTCTTCTCATCCCGGAATCGGTCGTAGTCGGCGTCCACGACCTGCATGTCGGACTTGAACCGCTTGCGCGTGGGCAGGAATTGGAAGATGAACACGTGGCACGCGGTGGAGGAGATGAGCGTGAAGAATGAGAAACCGAGGTAGACGTACCAGTGCGATTCCGCGTACTGCCATGACCCGCTGGCGGTCACGACAACCGAGGAAAAGGACAGGACCATGGTCACGGCGAACGCGAAGCGGAGAGCTCCGCGTTCGTGCAGGCGCTTCTTCTCGGCCGGGTCGAGCACCTCTTCGGCGGTGCCCGTCCCGGTCGCGACGCTCATCGCCCGCACCTGCCGTGCGCGTCACGGTGATCGCGACTCATGCTGCCTCCCGGCCCGCCACCATTGTCCTTGCGGTCGCTCCGGCGACCTAGCTCCGCTCGGTGGAACCTCGCCGGTACTATCGGTGGCATACCCGCGGTGTTACCCGTATCCACGGTAGTGACCGGATTGGCCCATTCCGCATTTCTCGGATAGGTGGCCGATGGGTATTCCGCAGCCATTCGGAATCATGTCGATCGGTGAGCGGGGCTCACGTCCGCGCCCGGCCGGGAGCCCTCGCGCAAACGAAAGCAGGGGTCCCCTTGGCGAGGACCCCTGCGAAGGGTTCAAGAGCGGTGGGTGGTGGCCGTCAGGACCGGGTTCCGGTCACGGGCCGAACCAGCGTTCCTCCGCCGTCCCGCGCGGTGGGGCGGCGGTGGTGCCGTGGATCAGTTCGGTGGACAGGGTGACGGCTCGGGGGCGGGTGCGCTCGGCCGAGTCCAGGAGCAGCTTGCCCGCCGCGCGGCCCTTCTCCAGGACCGGCTGGCGCACCGTCGTCAGACCGGCCTGCTCCGCCTCGCGGATGCCGTCGAAACCGGTGACGGTGATGTCGACCGGCACGCGCAGGCCGCGCCGCTGGACCTCCGCCATCGCGCCCAGGGCCAGTATGTCCGACGTGCAGATCAGCGCGGTGATCTGCGGGTCGCGCTCCAGCACCTGCGCCGCCGCCGACGCGCCGGAGGCCATGGTGTGGTCGAACCGCTCGGCCACCGGCACGGTCTCCCAGTCCACGCCGACCGACGCGAACGCCTGCGCCAACCCGGCCAACCGGGCCCGCTGCACGTGGAAGTGCGCCGCCTGCTGCCGCTCCGGCACGACGAAGTCGTCGTTGCGGTCACGGGCCAGCCGCATGCACACCACGCCGACCCGCCGGTGCCCCAACGAGATCAGGTGCTGCGCCAACGCGTGCATGGCCGCCTGGTCGTCGATGCCGACGCGGTCGACGTTGCCGAGGTCGGGCTGGTCGCACACGACCGTCGGCACGGGCCGCTCGAGCACCGCCGCCAGGTGCGGGTCGTCGTCGGGCACGGAGTACACCACGAAACCGTCCACCCCGGCCCGGTGCACGGCCGCCACGTCCTCGCGCTCGGGGTTCGCCGGCACGAGCAGCAGCCCGGTGCCCGCGTCCTCGCACGCGAGCGCCAACCCCTCCAGGAACCCGATCGCCGCCGGGTCGCGGAACGCGTAGGACAGGTTCTCGGTGAGCAGCAGGCCCACCGCACCGGCCTTCCTCGTCCGCAGTGAACGGGCCACGGGGTCGGGCCCCGGGTACCCGAGTCGTCTCGCTGTCTCCAACACCCGGCGTCGCAGCTCTGGCGAGAGCTGGTCGGGACGGTTGTACGCGTTGGACACCGTTGTCCGGGAAACACCCAGCTCCGCCGCCAGTGAGGCGAGCGTCGCGGGGCGTCGCACATGCATCGACCGCGCCATGAAGTGACCGTAACGGTTCAGAACCATTTGCAGAAGTGGGGGTGACCGGCGTCCCTCTAAATCGTCATCAGTGCAGATGAGGGATGGTTACCTCGGGGTACAATGGTCTAAACCAATAGGGGCTCAGCGGACGACTCGCGCACGACCAACCGCGGCCGGAAAACACGCGTGTAATTCCCCGCCGGACGTCGTCGCCGATCCGGGTCGAGCCGGTGCACCAACTCGTCCACGGCCGCCGCCGCCATCTCCTCGATCGGCTGCGCCAGCGTGGTCAACGACGGCGAGCAGTACGACGCCAGCGGGATGTCGTCGAACCCCACCACGGACAGGTCCCGCGGCACGGTCAGCCCGCGCCGGTGCGCCTCCCGCAGCACGCCGATCGCCATGTGGTCGGACGAGCAGATCACCGCCGTCGGCCGCACGGTGTCCAGCAGCGTCGCCACCGCCTCCGCCCCGCCCTCCGGCCCGAACGGCGCGTGCGCCACGAAGTCGGAGGTCGCGGGCAGCCCGTCCTCCTCCAGCGCCGCCGCCCACCCGGCCCGCTTGAGCCGCGACGGCAGCGCCCGCGCCGGCCCCGACACGAACCCGATCCGCCGGTGGCCCAGCTCGACCAGGTGCCGGGTCGCCGCGTACCCCGCGTGCTGCTCGTCCACGGTCACGTCCGGCACGTCCAACGACGGCGTCGCGCCGTTGAGGAACACCATGTGCACGCCGTCCGCCAGCAGCTTCGCGTAGTACGACGGCCGCGGCGCCTGGCCGAGCGGCACCTCGACGTTGGTGATCTCCGGCGACACGAACACCATGCCCTCGACGCCGCGCGCGAGGAGCATCCGCACGTACTCCTCCTCGCCCATCGCCCCCGCGCCGGTGGCACGCGTGTTGCACAGCAGCGACGAGTACCCCAGCCGCGCGGCCCGCACCTCCAACGCCTCGGCGAACGCCGGGAACACGGGGTTCGACAACTCGGGCACGAGCAGGCCGATCACACCGGTGCGTTGCAGCGCGCCCAGGCCGCGCGGCGTGTAAGGCATTTCCGCAAGCACCGCGAGCACCCGCTGGCGCGTCTCGTCGTTCACGCCCGCCCGGCGGTTGAGCACCCGGCTGACCGTGGAGATGCTCACCCCGGCTGCCCTGGCGATCTCGGACAGACCGGACACCGTGCCTCCTCGCAGACTTGTGGGTGACGTGCAGCCTGCCGTCAGCGGCAAATTTTTGCAACGCCCACCTTGGTTTCCTCCGCCCGGCCTGGGCCGTTACGGCTTGGTTACGTCAAGACCCTTGACCCGGCCCTGGTCGGCGGGATGAAATCCGCGTCAACAATTTCGCAAGTTCTTGCAAGAGCCTTCATCACGGTGGAGGCCCGCAGGAGGGACGACAGCAACGATGCGACGTACCACCCTCGTGACCGCAGTGGCGGCCGTCTCCGCCCTCGTCCTCACCGCGTGCGGTGGTGGCGACGGCGGATCGGCGTCCGGCGACTCCGGCGAGATCACCTTCTGGGACACCAGCGGCCCGAACGAGGGCCCGGTGTTCGCCGCGATCGCGCAGGAGTGCGCGACCAAGGGCGGCTACAAGGTCAAGACCGAGACCGTGCCCTTCGACGCGGCCCTGAACAACTACAAGACCGCCGCGCAGGGCGGTCAGGGCCCGGACGTCTTCCGCGCCGAGGTCGCGTGGGTGTCGCAGCTGGCCAAGCTCGGCTACGTGGTCGACCTGGCCGGCACGGAGCTGGTCAACGACACGTCCGACTTCCTGGACACGCCGCTCGGCTCCACCAAGTACGACGGCAAGACCTACGGCGTCCCCCAGGTCACCGACTCGCTGGCGCTGTTCTACAACAAGAAGCTGCTGGCCGACGCCGGTGTCGAGCCGCCGAAGACGTGGGACGAGGTCAAGGCCGCCGCGGCCAAGCTCGGCGGCGAGAAGACCATCTTCGTCAACAACGACGCCTACTACGCGCTGCCGTTCATCTACGGCGAGGGCGGCGACCTGGTCGACGCCGACGCGAAGAAGATCGTGGTCAACTCCGCGGACAACGTGAAGGCGCTGGAGACCGCCAAGGGCCTGCTGGACGCCAAGGCCGCGTCCACCGCGCTGGACCCGACGAACTCCTACAACAACATGCAGGCCGCGTTCACCTCGGGCGAGGTCGCCATGGTGGTCAACGGCCCGTGGTCGGTCGCCGACTACCTCAAGGGCGCCGCGTTCGCCGACCCCGCCAACCTGGGCATCGCGCCCGTCCCCGGCGCCACCGCCGGCAAGGGCTCCGCGCCGGTCGGCGGCCACGACTACGTGATCCGCCAGGGCACCAAGGCCAAGGACTCCTCGGTCAAGTTCATCGCCTGCATGAGCAGCACCGAGTCGCAGGTGCGCATCGCCAAGGAACTGGGCCTGCTGCCCACCCGCAAGTCGGCCTACGGGAACGCCGACGTGAAGGCCAACGCGGTCGTGTCCGCCTTCGAGCCGGTCGTCACCGCCGCCCACCCGCGCGCGTGGATCCCCGAGGGCGGCGAGCTGTTCGACCCGCTGAAGATCGCCTACGCCGACGTGCTGGCGGGCAAGAAGGACGCCAAGACGGCGCTGGACGAGGTGGCCAAGAAGTACCAGGACACCGTCGTCCCCGAGTACACCGTCGGCTGACCATCCCTCGCGGCGCCCGGCCCGGTCGTGGGCCGGGCGCCGCGAGGCGGCGAAGGGAGACTTCGGTGCGCAGGTTCCTGGACCGGCACTGGTACGCGTACGCGATGGTGCTGCCGGTCGTGGTGGTCATCGCGGTGTTGGTGCTGTTCCCGCTCGCGCAGGGCGTGTTCTTCACCTTCACCAACATCAACGAGGGCAACATCGCCAACCCGATCCTCGACCGGCCGGCGACCTACGTCTCCGTTGGCCTCGACAACTACCTGAACGTCCTGTCCGGCGACCCCAGCTACGGCGCGTTCTGGTCGACGCTGGTGCGCACGCTGGTCTGGACGTTCGGCTGCGTGTTCTTCCACTACACGATCGGCCTGGGCCTCGCGCTGCTGCTCAACCGGGAGGTGCGAGGCCGGGCGGCGTACCGGGTGCTGCTGATCCTGCCGTGGGCCGTGCCCGCGTTCATCAGCGCGTTCGCGTGGAAGTACATGTTCAACGCGCAGTACGGGATCATCAACCAGTTCCTGCGCTTCCTCGGCCTGGACGACCCGCCGGTGTGGCTCGGCCAGTCGGACTGGGCGCTGGTCGCGGTGATCATCGTCAACGTGTGGCTCGGCGTGCCGTTCATGATGGTGGCGCTGCTCGGCGGGCTCCAGTCGATCCCCGGCGACCTCTACGAGGCCGCCGAGGTGGACGGCGCGACGCCGTGGCAGCGGTTCCGCAACGTGACGCTGCCCGGCCTGCGGTCGGTGTCGAGCACGGTGGTGCTGCTGGGCATCATCTGGACGTTCAACATGTTCGCGATCATCTACCTGATCAGCGGGCCGAACCCGAACACCCGGATCCTGGTGACCTACGCGTTCGAGCGGTTCTTCTCCGGCGCGTCCCGCGACTTCGCGGTGGCGTCGACCTACGGCGTGCTGATCCTGTCCGTGCTGCTCGTGTTCGCGGGCGTGTACCGGCGCGCGCTGCGCAAGCAAGGCGAGGTGTGGTGATGACGGTCGAAGCCGCTTCCTTGAAGGCCGTCCAGCCGGCCCGGGGGCTCAAGCGCTCGCAGCGGTCGCCGCTGGCCAGCGTCGGGCTGCACGGCGCGCTGGTCGTGGCGTCGCTGATCGCGGTGTTCCCGGTGTTCTGGGTGCTCGTGACGTCGTTCAAGCCGGACGCCAAGGCCGTGGAGACCACGCCGAAGCTGGTCAACGACTCCAGCCTGGACAACTACGGGCGGATCCTGGCCGGCGAGAAGGGCGACTTCCTGTCGTGGTTCGGCAACTCGGTGCTGATCGCGCTGATGACCACGGTGCTGGCGGTGTTCCTGTCCGCCACGACGGGGTACGCGGCGTCGCGGTTCCGGTTCCCGGGCAAGCGGTCGCTGATGCTGTCGTTCCTGGTCGTGCAGATGTTCCCGTTCGCGGTGCTGATCGTGCCGCTGTACAACATCCTGCTGGCGCTCGGGTTGCAGGGCACGTCGCTCGGCCTGGTGCTCGTCTACTGCACGACCGCCGTGCCGTTCTGCACGTACATGCTGAAGGGCTACTTCGACACCATCCCGACCGACATCGACGAGGCGGGGAGGGTGGACGGCCTGTCGCCGTTCGGCGTGTTCTGGCGGCTGGTGCTGCCCCTGGCCCGGCCGGGGCTGGCCGTGACGGCGTTCTACGCGTTCCTGACGGCGTGGGGCGAGGTGGCGTTCGCGTCGGCGTTCCTGTCGGCGGCGGACGAGTCGAAGACGCTGGCCGTGGGGCTGCAGGTGTTCGTCCAGCAGAACCGGACCGAGTGGGGCCACCTGGCGGCGGCCTCGATCCTGGTCGCGATCCCCGCGATCGTGGTGTTCTACCTGGTGCAGAAGTTCCTGGTGACGGGCCTGTCGTCGGGCGCGGTGAAGGGCTGATGCGGACGGGGGCCTCCACCTCGTCGTGGAGGCCCTCCCATCACACCTCGACGACCTCGACCAACTCCTCCAGGCCGACGAAGTCCTTCGGGTTGCGGGTGTAGAGCGGCAGGTCGTTGGACGAGGCGATGGCGGCGATCATCAGGTCGAACTTGCGCGATCGGGGGTCGCGGCCGGCTGCGATCGTCAGGCCGACCAGGCTGCCGAACCGAGCGGACGCCCGTCGGTCGAAGGGCAGCGGGTAGTAACCCGCGATCGCGGCACGCAACCGCTTGCCGCGATCGTCGCGGGCTGTCGCCTCCTTCGCCAGCGCGACGCCCTGCTGCAGTTCCGCCAAGGTGATGGTGGTCAGTTCGAAGCGCTCCGGGAGTTCCATCCGGTCGACCTTCGCCAGGTCGATGTAAACGTTGGTGTCGAGGACACCGGCCGGTCGACGTTCAGCCACGCCGACGCTCCCACGGGTCGTCGTCGCCGAGGCGGTCCTCGTTGCCCCAGAACTCGTCCGCCTCCGCGCGCATCTCCGCGTAGTCGACCGGCGGCAGGTCCTTGACCACGGCGATGACCTCGTCGGTGTTCAAGGGCTGCCGGTACGTCGGGGGGCGCAGTTCGGCGACCTCGGTGCCGTCGCGGGTGACGTGATAGGTCTCGCCCGCCTCGACTGCTTCCATGATTTGAGCGGGGTTCTGGTCGAACTCCCGTTGATCGATGACCTTCATGGCGGAGAGGTTAGGGAGCCGGCGTGCCGCGCGCCAGCGGCAATACCGCTGGTCAAAGGCCTGGTCCGGACGCCTCGATCGGGTGATCGCCGCCCCATCGGACCCGGTGGACAGCGGGCATCGGCATGTCCTTCAGGAACGTCCAACCGACCGGGTGGCCGGCCGCGAGGAGGGTGCGTGCGGCGAACGTGCCGTGCGTCCCGATGAGCACCACGCCACCGTCGTGCTCCTCGGCCACCGCCGTCAACGCCCGCCGCACCCGGTCGCTGAGCGCGGCCAGGCTCTCGCCGCCCGGCCGCGCGAAGTCCGGGTGGTCCCAGCTGTGCGCGTAGTGCCGCGCGTAGTCGGGCGTCGGTGGGATGCCCGAGTCCCACTCCCGCAGGTCCCACCTGGTCTCGACGGTCGCACCCAGGGCATCGGCGGTCGGCTGGACCGTCTGCACGGCACGCAGGTAAGGGCTCGACAGGACCGCCGTCGGACGCAGTGCCCGCAGTTGTTCCACCAGGTCACGGGCCTGGACCAGGCCCGAGTCCCGCAGCGGACGAGCCAGCTCGTCGGGGCCGCCCGGCGTGGGCGCAACGGAGGTCGCATGGCGGACGAGCACGAGTTCGGTGGCCATGTACCACCACTACCAGGGCCTGAACCGATCCGGAACTAGACCAATTCACCCGTTCCCGTAAGCGCTTGCAATCCCTAGCGTTGCGGCAAAGCTTGGGTAGTGAAAGGTGCGTGGCATGGCTGAGGTCGCCTACGTCAAGGCTTCGCGGATCTTCTCCGGCAACCCGCCGGTCCGCGCGGTCGACGAGCTGTCGTTGGACGTCACCGACGGCGAGTTCCTGGTTCTGGTCGGTCCGTCCGGCTCCGGCAAGTCCACCGCGCTGCGGATGCTCGCGGGTCTGGAGGACGTGGACGAGGGCGCCATCCACATCGGCGGCAAGGACGTCACCAACGTCCCGCCCAAGGGCCGCGACATCGCGATGGTGTTCCAGTCCTACGCGCTGTACCCGCACATGACGGTCGCGGAGAACATGGGCTTCGCGCTCAAGCTGCGCGGCGTCAACAAGACCGAGATCCGGGAGAAGGTCGCCGAGGCGGCCAAGATGCTGGACCTCGAGAAGTACCTGGACCGCAAGCCGAAGGCGCTGTCCGGCGGCCAGCGGCAGCGCGTCGCGATGGGCCGCGCGATCGTCCGCGAGCCCTCCGTGTTCCTCATGGACGAGCCGCTGTCCAACCTGGACGCGAAGCTCCGCGTGGAGACCCGCGCGAACATCGCCGCCCTCCAGGCCCGCCTGGACACCACCACGATCTACGTCACGCACGACCAGGTCGAGGCCATGACCATGGGCCACCGGGTCGCCGTGCTCAAGGACGGCCTGCTCCAGCAGTGCGACACCCCGCGCGCCCTGTACGACAAGCCGGCCAACGCGTTCGTCGCCGGCTTCATGGGCTCGCCCGCGATGAACCTCAAGACCGTGCCGCTGACGTCGGAGGGCGCGAAGCTCGACGGCATCGTGGTGCCGCTGGAGCGCCGCGCGCTGGACAAGGCGGCGGGCGAGGGCCTGTCCGAGGTCACGTTCGGCATCCGGCCCGAGTCGCTGGCCCTGGTCAGCTCCTCGGAGCAGGGCATGGACATGACCGTCGAGCTGGTCGAGGAGCTGGGCGCGGACGCGCTCATGCACGGCTCTGTCCGCATCGGCGACGTGCCCGAGCGGTTCGTGGTCCGCGTCGACGGCCGCACGCCGCCGACCCTGGGCCAGACCGTCAAGGTCGCCGTGCGTGACGCCGGCGAGGTCCACCTGTTCCACCCGGAGTCCGGCCACCGCCTGACCGACTGACGATCTTCGAGCCACAGGGGCCACCTCCCGCGCGACGGTGAAGTGGCCCCTGTGGCATGTAAAACACCCGGTCGGTGGGCGTGTCGGTAGCGGAGCGTTCTAAACTGAACTCGACAACGGTTTCCATTGCCTGTGCGTCCGCCTGTCGAGGAGTGCTCTGATGACTGTCCGCAACGTGTTGCTCGGCGCGGTGGCCGCCGCGACCGCCGTCGCCCTCACCGCTTGCGGTGCCCAGGACACCCCCGCCGCGAACGACGGCGCGATCAAGGTCGTCGCCTCCACCAACGTGTGGGGCAGCGTGGTCAAGGCCGTCGGCGGCGACGCCGTGCAGGTCAGCGCCATCATCGACGACCCGTCCGGCGACCCGCACTCCTACGAGAGCAAGCCGTCCGACCTGGCCGCGGTGCGCGACGCCAAGCTCGTCATCTTCAACGGCGGCGGCTACGACGACTTCTTCGCCACCCTGCTCGGCCCCGAGACCGAGGGCGCGAAGAAGATCGAGGCGTTCCCGGTGTCCGGCAAGGCCTCCGAGCACGAGGAGCCCGAGACGTCGGCCGAGCCGGAGGGCGAGGAGCACCACGACCACGCCGTCAACGAGCACGTCTGGTACGACTTCGAGACCGTCCGCAAGGTCGCCGACCAGGCCGCCGCCGACCTCGGCGCGATCGCGCCGGACAAGAAGTCGACCTTCGAGGCCAACGCCGAGGACTTCACGACCAAGCTGACCGAGCTGGAGCAGCGCGTCGAGGGCAAGGGCGCGGGCAAGAAGGTGGTCGCGACCGAGCCGGTGGCGCACTACCTGCTCGACACCGCGGGCGTCGAGGACGTCACGCCGGAGTCGTTCAGCGAGGCCGTGGAGAACGAGACCGACATCCCCGCCGCCGCGCTCGCCGACGTCATCCGCCTGATCGAGCAGAAGCAGGTCGCCGCGCTGGTCAACAACGCGCAGACGGAGAACGCGGGCACGCGGCAGGTGGTCGACCAGGCCAAGGCGGCGGGCGTGCCGATCGCCGAGGTGACCGAGACGCTGCCGGAAGGCGTCACGGGTTACCTTGATTGGATGACGAAGCAGGTCGACTCGCTGGTGGGAGCGCTCGGCGCATGACGTTGTCGGGCGGGACGGCTCAGGTGGCGGACAGGTCCACGCGCGCGGCGGTCGCGTTGCGCGGCGCGCGGCTGTCCTACGGCGACCGCGTGCTGTGGGACGGCCTGGACCTGGACGTCGCCCCCGGCGAGTTCGTGGCCGTGCTCGGGCCGAACGGCTCGGGCAAGACCAGCCTCATCCGGGTGCTGCTCGGCCTGCAACCGCTGTCCGCGGGCACGGTCCGGGTCGCGGGCGGCAACCGGCGCATCGGCTACATCCCGCAGCAGCGGGCGATCGACTCGAGCCTCGCGCTGCGCGGCCGTGACCTGGTCGGGTTCGGCCTGGACGGGCACGGCTGGGGCGTCGGCTGGCGCACCCGCCGCGAACGCCGGGCCCGGGTGGACGCGGCGCTGGAGTCCGTCGGCGCGACGAGGTACGCCGACGAGCCCGTCGGCCTGCTCTCCGGCGGCGAGCAGCAGCGGCTGCGGGTGGCGCAGGCCCTGGTCGGCGACCCCGAGGTGCTGCTGTGCGACGAGCCGCTGCTCTCGCTCGACCTCGCGCACCAGCGCGTGGTCAGCGACCTGATCGACGCCCGGCGCCGGGCCGAGGGCACGGCCGTGCTGTTCGTGACCCACGAGATCAACCCGATCCTGCCGCTGGTCGACCGGGTGCTGTACCTGGTCGAGGGCCGGTTCCGGATCGGCCCGCCCGCCGAGGTGATGACCTCGCGGACGTTGACCGAGCTGTACCGCACGAACGTCGAAGTGGTCCGCGTGCGCGACCAGATCCACGTGGTCGGCGCGCAGCACGTGTGCGAGGACGAGCCGCACCACGTGGCGGAGTGAAGGACTGATGGAGAACTTCTTCGACATCGGGCAGACGCTGGACCTGTTGCGCTACGTCCAGCCGATGCTCGTCGCGGGCGCCGTGCTCGGGCTGGTGGCGGGGCTGCTCGGCCCCCTCGTGGTGACGCGCAAGATGGCGTTCGCGGTGCACGGCACGAGCGAGCTGGCGTTCACCGGCGGCGCGGCGGCCCTGCTGCTCGGCGTCGGCGTCGGGTACGGCGCGCTGGCCGGTTCGGTCGTCGCCGCGCTGCTGCTCGGCCTGCTCAGCACGCGCGACTCGGACCGCGACTCGGTGATCGGCGCGATCCTGGCGTTCGGCCTCGGCCTCGGCGTGCTGTTCCTGGCCCTCTACAACGGGCGTGCGGCGAACAAGTTCGGCCTGCTGACCGGTCAGGTGGTCAGCGTCGGGTCGACCGACCTGTGGCTGCTCATCGGCGCGTCGGTCGCCGTGCTGGCGGTGCTCGCGGTCATCTACCGTCCGCTGCACTTCGCCAGCGTGGACGCCGCCGTGGCCGTGGCGCGCGGTGTGCCGGTGCGGGCCCTGTCGGTGGTGTTCGCGGTGCTGGTGGGCGTGGCGACGGCGTTGAGCGTGCAGCTGGTGGGCGCGCTGCTCGTGCTGTCGCTGATGATCACGCCCGCGGCGGCGGCGACCAGGGTCACCGCGAGCCCGCTGCGGGCCACGGTGCTGGCCGTGGTGTTCGCCGAGGTGTCCGTGCTGGGCGGGATGATCCTGTCGCTCGCGCCAGGCATGCCGGTGAGCGCGTTCGTCACCGCGGTCTCGTTCTTCATCTACCTGGTCTGCCGCCTCATGAGCCGCAAGAGGGAAAGAGTCCAGTAACACGTTTGGGATGCCCCGCGAGTGGGTACTCGCGGTCGTAGGGGGCACCGGAGGCCCGGTCGCCGGACGCGGGCCGTGCGGAGACGACAGGTGCCATGCGAAGCAGGACGACCACGTCGGCCGACCACCGCGGCTGCGGTGGCGGGCCCGGTCGTGCTCCCGGCTGTCCGGTCCCGCGTCGTCACGCCCGCCACGCCCGTGCGCCGAGCGCCGGTCGCGGCCGGCAGGTGGGGGACTTACGCGGTGCGGGTGACCTCGGCGGCGGCCGACTGGTCCGCGGCGCCCTCGGCCACCGGCTGGTCGCCCCGCGGCGCGGGCAGCAGCCGGATCTCGCCGCCGGCGACCCGCACCTGGTTGCGCCCGTTCTCCTTGGCCGCGTAGAGCGCGGCGTCGGCGCAGTGCTGCGCGTCCATCAGGCAGTCGCCGTTGTCCGGCAGCACGGCCACGCCGATGGACGCCGAGATGGCGCGCACGTCCGGCCCGTCCGCCGTCAGTGGGAGGTTCCGGCCGCGCAGGGTGACGGTGTTGCGGTGCTTGTCGGTGGTCATCACGGACATCTCGCCGATCGCCTCGCGCACCCGTTCGGCGATGGCCGTGCCCTGGGCCAGGCCCGTGTCGGCGAGCACCACGACGAACTCCTCGCCGCCGTCGCGCCCGGCCACGTCGCCCGGCCGCAGCTTCTCCCGCAGGATCCGGCCCACCTCGGCCAGCACGGCGTTGCCCGCCGGGTGGCCCCAGGTGTCGTTGATCCGCTTGAAGTGGTCCAGGTCGATGGCCAGCACGGTCACCGGCTGGTTGTCGTGGCGGCAGCGGTCGGTGAGCCTGCCCCCGTACTCGGCGAGGCCGTTGGTGTTGAGCAGGCCGGTCCGGTAGTCGGTGTGCGCGTCCTCGGCCAGCCGCGCCTGCAGCTGCTCCTGCTCGCGCAGCAGCCGTTCGAGGTGCGCCCGCCTTTGCGCGGCGTGGTAGAGCAGCGAGTTCACCAGGATCACCGGGAAGACCAGCAGCAGCGGACCCACCCAGTGGGTGGTCATCAGCATGCCGAGCATGGCACCCGCGCCGAGCGTGCTCAGCTCCAGCATGTTGTCCGCGCGCGAGCCCAGGAACTCCTGGATGCGGGTGTGCGGGGTGACGATCTTCAACGCGACGGCGATGTTCATGCCCTGCGCGCCCCAGTTGACCACCCCGGCCACGATGAGCACGAGCACGAGGCCCAGGTCGGTCGGGATGCTGCCGGTGGCCAGCAGCGACGTGCCGGACAGGTGCACCACGGCCCAGGCCAGCATGGTGCCGCCGAGGATGCTCGCGGAGCTGAACACGAACCGGTACGGCTGGCGTCGCGCGATCGGCTGGATCAGGATCCGCATCCAGATCGTGGCCAGCACCGCCAGCGCGCCGGGCAGCGCGATGGCGGCGGCGAACGTCCAGACCGAGGTCAGGTCGATGTGCGGGCCGGCCGACTCGTTGCGGCGCGACTCCTCGGCCCGACGCACGATCATCAGGTGCACGGTGATGGCGAACATCACCGCGCCGAATCTGAGCCAGTCGGCGTTCGAGACCGAGTCGAGGCCGGTGAGCAGCCAAATGGCGGCAGCCGCCACCGCCGATTCGATGAAGAAGAAGTACGCCAGCGCGGCCGGTCGCAACGTCCACAGATCCCAGTTGCGAATCGAGGGCCGGCCGACTGCCCCAGAGGCCTTCTGGTCAGTCAAACTGTTCTTCACCACGACCCCCTACCCTCTGCCCGGCGCCGCGTGGCGAACGCCGTTCGCAGCGGCACGTCCGTGCCCGAGATGCGCACTGAGGAGGTGTTCGCCATGCGCAACCGCGACATGTGAGCCGCTCCCTCCATCCCGGACCGAATGTTCACCGTACGTGCCCGCGGGCTAGCGGGCCGCAGCCGAGGGGTCCTTCATGTTTGACAATCGCGATATGTGATGAGTCCGTTTCAGATCGCCACCGCTTTCGGATCGTTCCGGGTGCGGGCCCGTCGCCAGGCTACGGTCGCCTGCGTGGCGAGCAACAGCCCGATGCCGCCTGCACCCGCGATCGTCGCGGTCACCGAGCCGATCGAGTGCGCCACGACACCGGCCAACGCCATCCCGCCGCCCTGCGACGAGCGCAGAGCGGCACGGCCGATGCCGTACGCGCGACCGCGGTAGGCGTCGGGCAGGATGCGCATCCACGCCGAGCGAGCGGGCGTGTGGTACGCGCCGGCCATACCGGCGATCACCAGTAGTGCGATGGTCCAGGTCAGGTTCGGGTGCAACGCGAACATGACCAGTGGGGCCAAGGACAGTATGGCGAGCGGACCGATCAGCCGCTCGCGTTTCGCCGGATCACGCACCAACCGGAACAGCACGGCCACGCCGAGGACGTTGGCGGCGGGCTCGATGGCCAGGATCAGGCCGACGGCCCACACCGCGTCCAGACTCGCCGCCAGGGGCACGGCGAGTCCCTCGGGGACCATCGCGAGGCCGGCGAGCAGGCGCATGCCCATCAGGCTGCGCAGCCGCGGTTCCGTGACCAGGAGCGTGAACGCCCTCTTCGGGGCTTCGGGATCGGGCTCCCGCTTCGCGCCGCGCGGGTCGGCGGCCGGCCGGTGCTTGACCGACAGCTGCACCAGGATCGCCACCCACACGAACGAGGCCGCGTCGATCGCGAGCGCGACGCCGGCGCCGGCGTTCGTGACGAGGAAGCCCGCGGCGGCCAGGCCGACCATCTGGGCGACGTCCACCGACGTGCCGAACAACGCCACGCCGTCGTCGTAGCGCTTGTCCGGCAGCACGTGGGGCAGGCTCGCCTCCTGCGCCGCCAGGAACGGCGAAGAGATCATCAGCACGACGACCAGCAGCACGATCATCAGCCACAGCGGCGTGCCGGGAATGGCCATCAGACCGACCAGGGCGGCTTGCAGCCACGCGCACCACACCATCACCGTGCGGCGGGGGAACCGGTCCGCGACCCAGCCCAGCAGCGGGCCCGAGACCAGCGGCGGGAACAGCGTCAACGACCACGTGAGGGCGGTCCACGCGGCGGATTGGGTGCGCTCGAACACCAACAGGGAGAGCGCGACCGCCGCGAGTTGATCGCCCACGGTGGACACCGTCGAGCCGATCCACATGCCGCGGAACTCGCGGTTGCCCACGAGCGCGCGGATGGTCCCCCCGGAAGTCACAACTCCCCCAGGTTGGTCGGCCCCGATGAGTGAGTCACGTTACCCCCACCCGAAGTAACAATTCCCTCGGTTAGCACGGTAGAAGCTGCCGGATGTGCAATCTCTGTCCTACCACACTGTGTACCCGAACGGAGCAGGTCGGTTACATAAAGTAGTTGCAACGGCGAAAAATCGCCCACTTATTCTTGACAGTTGACGGTAGGTGACTCGGCGTGAGCAATCCTCGCCTACCCTACGTCGACCGCGACCACCATTGGGCACGGACGGCTGGTCCGACCGGGCCAGCGCGTTCCTGCGGTCGCCGACGGCCTCGAGCCGGTTGGTGAGTCAATTGTTGAACATCGCCCGCTTGTCGATCTTCGCGGCCCGTGGTGGGGCGATCTTCAGAACTGGTAGTAGAGGAACGGGCTGAACGTGCCGCTCGCGACGAGGATCGCCGCGTAGCCGACGCCGACCGTCATCAGCGAGACCCTGGCGGCGGTGGCGATCCGGTCCCGGGAAGACTCCAGGTAAGGCCCGCTCACCGGGTGATCGGGCATTGCGACAATCGCCAGCGCGAGCACCAGCAGCACAATGCGCTGATTGGTCGCCGCGGCCGCGACGGCGTCGGTCAACCCGCTGAGATCCGGCAACAACATGTGGCCGATGATTGTGAACGCCGTACCGAGATCGGCGGAGCGGAAGAACACCCAGCCGATTACCACCAGGAGCATGGTCAGGACCCGGCGGGCAATTCGGGTGCGGGTGGCGGCAGGCGTCGAATCCCAGCCGAATCGGCGCTCCAGCACGAGCAGCCCGCCGTGGAACAAACCCCACACCAGGAACGTCCAGTTGGCGCCGTGCCAGAAACCGGTGAGCACGAAAACGATCGACAGGTTGCGGTAGGTCTGCAGCACGCCGCCGCGGTTGCCGCCGAGCGGGATGTAGACGTAGTCGCGGAACCAGCGCGACAGCGACATGTGCCAGCGGCGCCAGAAGTCGGTGATCGTGACCGACGAGTACGGGCGGGCGAAGTTCTCCGGCAGCCGGAAGCCCAGCATCCGGCCCAGGCCGATGGCCATGTCGGAGTAGCCGGAGAAGTCGAAGTAGAGCTGGAGCGTGTAGCCGATCGCGCCGAGCCAGGCGATCGACGTGGTCATCTCGTCGGCCGGGGTGGCGAAGCAGGCGTCGACCATCGGCGCGAGCGAGTCGGCGATGATCACCTTCTTGCACAGGCCGAGGGCGAAGCGGGGGAAGCCGGCCGCGACGTCGTCCCAGCGGTGCAGGCGGGGCTGCGGCAGCTGGTCGGCGATCTCGCGGAACCGCACGATCGGACCGGCGACGAGTTGCGGGAACATCGCGATGTAGGTGACGAAGGCGACCGGCTCGCGCAGGGCGGGGCGTTCGCCGCGGTACACGTCGACCACGTACGAGATGTGGTGGAACGTGTAGAAGGAGATGCCGATCGGGAGCGCGAGCTCGATCACCGGCAGGTCGGCGCCGACGACGGCGGCGATGTCGTGCAACTGCCCCGTGGCGAACCCGGCGTACTTCCAGATCAGCAGCACGCCGAGGTTGAGCGCGATCGAGCCGACCAGGACCAGCCTGCGGTCGCCCGGCGCGCCCGGCTCCAGGCGCCGCCCGGCCAGGTAGTTGACCGCCATGCAGGCGAGCAGCAACAGCGTCGTGCCGCCCGCGCCGGAGACGTAGAACAGCAGGCTCGCCACGGCGACGACGCCGTTGCGCCAGTTCCTGGGCGTGACGAGGACGGCCGCGAGCACGACCGGGAGGAAGAACCACAGGAACAGCGGGCTGGCGAAGGACATCGCCGCAGACCTTATCCGCCGCTCACGCCCCTCCGGTCCGGATCACCCACAAACGGCCACACCTCACACCGCCCGCGTGTCGAACGTTCGGGTCCCGCGTGTCGAACACTCAGGTCCCGTGTGTCGAACGTTCGGGTCGGGCGTGTCGAACACTCAGGTCCCGTGTGTCGAACGCTCAGGTCCGTGAGAGTGACGCGAGAGTCCTACGTTCGCGGTGCGAGAGTCCTAGAGCGTTATTCAGAAGTTGGTCACCAGCCGAGGCGGTAGTACTCGAGGCTGGTCACGATGCGGATGATCGCTGGGAGTTCGGTCAGG
>NZ_JAJHUO010000023.1:0-132589 GCF_020859565.1 Saccharothrix luteola
GCACCCTGTCGGGTGCGAACCGGATCGCGACTTCGGGCAACAGGAAGCATGACCATGCGAAAACCCCCCGCCGGGCCCGTGCCGCCGGCGGAATCGCCTCCCGGCGTCACCGACGAGCACCTGATCGTCGAGTCGTTGACGACCCCCGAGCGGTTCGCGGTGATCTTCGACAGGTACGCGCCGGTCGTGCACGGCTACCTGTCCCGCCGGGTGGGCGCGCTGGCTGACGACCTGATGAGCGAGACGTTCCTGCTCGCGTTCCGCGGCCGCACCGGCTACACCCCCGGCCGCGCGCCGGTGCGGGCCTGGCTGTTCGGCATCGCCACCAACCTGGTGCGCCGGCACGCCCGGGACGAGGAGCGGCGGTACCGGGCGTTCGGCCGCGCGGCCGGGCACGTGGAGACGACCACCGAGCTCGGCGAGGTGGCCGCACGGGTCGACGCCAGGGCGTTGCGGGGAGAGCTGGCCGACGCGCTGGCCGCGCTGCCGCGCGAGGACCTGGACGTGCTGCTGCTGTGGACCTACCCGCAGCTGTCCTACGCCGAGATCGCCGCGGCGCTGGGCGTCCCGGTCGGCACGGTCCGCTCCCGGCTCCACCGCGCCCGCCGCAAGGTCCGCGCCCGGCTCGACGACCAACGGCTCTCCGCCGAGGAGATCGCATGAACGAGTTCACCGTGCTCCGGGAACACGGCCCCGAGCCGACCCCGCTGTCCGAGGACGTGCTGGCCAAGGCCCGCGCCGACCTGCTGACCGAGATCCGGGCCGCCGCCCCCACCGCGGCCGACGGGCCGGTCCGCCTGCGTCGCCGCACGGCGCTCATCGCGGCCGCCGCGGCCGTGCTCGTCACCGCCGGAATCGTCGCCACCGGTGGTGACGGCTCGCCGCCACCACCGTCCGCCGTCGGTGAGCCGCCGGTGCTCGTCGGGTTCGACATGCCGACGCTGCCCCCGGAGCTGGACCCGATCCCGGACGGGGTGACCGAACCGGGCTTCACCGCCGAACCCGGCTGGATCGCGGCCGTGTACCGCGACGCCGACCAGCGCCCCGGGGAGCAGTCGAGCGCCATCTACGTCAAGACCCACCGGAACCGGCCGAGCGCCGACGGCGGCCGGGACACGACCTACGCCGGCAAGCCGGCCGTGGTCGAGCGGGTCGAGCAGGCGGAGCCGGGGTTCCACTCGGTGTCCCTCACCTGGGAGCGGTCCTCCGGCCAGTGGATCACGATCACCGGCACCGGTGACTTCGCCGACGAGCAAGCCCTGCGCTCGCTCGCCGACACCCTCGTCGACACGGACGAGAGGGTGAGCCTGGCGATCAGCGTCGCGCCCGCCGGGTGGGAGCTGTACGCCTTCAAGGACGCCGGCCCTGACGGCGCCGGGGCGGTCACGTCGTTGCGGGACCCACGCGCCCCGGACCGCGTCCTCCACGTGAGCACCATGCTCGGTCTCGTGCCGAACTACGGCGAGGTCGTCGGAGGCGGCCCCGTGCCGGCCGTCCCGGTGTCCGTCGACGGCCGGCCGGGCGAACTCGTCCACCTGGCCGACGACCGGTGGATGCTGCAGGCTCCGCTGCCCGACGGGCGGGCGTTCCAGCTCCAGGTGCCGGCCGGGTTCACCGAGCAGCAGGTGATCGAGCTGGCCGAGGGTGTCGGCTGACCCGGACACCGGCGGACGGCGTCGCCGGTCACCGGGAACGGATCACCGGGCGCACCTGCTGACGGCCTCCACGGCCTGATCGACCTGCGCGGGCTCGACGAAGTAGTGGGGTGAGGCCCTCACCACCTCGGCGAGCCCGCGCCTGGTCATGTCCAGCAGCGTGGACGACGCCCAGCTGACGGTGACCGTGACGCCCTCGCGGGCCAGCCGGTCGCGCACGTCGGTGGCCGCCACGCCGTCCACGGTGAACGTGACGATGCCCGCCTTGCGCACGCCCGGGTCGCGCACTGTCACGCCCGGCAGCGCGCTCAGGCCGTCACGCAGCCGTCGCGCGCGCTCCCCCACCTCGCGCTCGATCACGTCCAGGCCCTTGGCCAGCGCGTGCCGTGCCGCCGCGATGAGCCCGAGCCGGTCGGCGACGCTCGTCTCCCAGATCTCGTAGACCCGCGCGTCGTCCCGCAGCCGGATGTCGTCCGGCGCGACCCACTCCGCGCTGTGCAGGTCGACCAGCCGCGGGTTCATGCGGGCGGCGGCCTCGCGGCGCACCACCAGCACACCGGTGCCGCGCGGCCCGCGCAGCCACTTGCGGCCGGTGCCCGAGATCAGGTCCACGCCCAGCTCGTCGGCGCGCACCGGCAGCTGCCCGATCGACTGGCACGCGTCCAGCAGCACGAGCGCGCCCACCTCGTGCGCCGCGTCGGCGACCTCGCGCGCCGGGTTCACCAGCCCGCTGTTGGTCGGCACGTGCACCAGCGAGACGAGCTTCACCCGCTCGTCCAGCATGTCCTTCAACGCGTCCACGTCGATCTGCCCGAACGCGTCCGACGGCACCGCCTCGGCGGAGGCGCCGACCTCGCGCGCCCGGCGCAGGATCGGGATCGCCGTGCCCGCGTACTCGGCCTCGCTGAACAGCACCCGGTCGCCCGCGGCCAGCGGCACGGCGTCGAACGCGGTCAGCCACGACCGCGTCGCGCTGTCGGTGAACGCGATCTCGTCCGGCGACGCGCCCAGCAGCTCGGCGAACACCCCGTACCCGGCCTCCAGGTCGGCCGCGCGCTCCTGCGCGGCGACGTACCCGCCGATCTCCGCCTCGCGCCGCAGGTGCCCGATCACCTCGTCGAGAACCTCGCGCGGTGGCAGCGACGAACCGGCCGAGTCGAGGAAGATCGTCATGGCGCCCCCTGGGGTCCGCGGGTTTCCGGTGCACTGTCGCCAACAGCATGCAACAAGACGAGGGCTAGCGGGGCGTCCACTTCTCCAGGTTCCACCACGGGCCCCACGACAGCGCGCCGTGCGCGTGCGGGTCCACGACCTCCTGGTAGCCGTTCCAGTTCTCCCGCACCACGTACGTGTGCCGTACCGACGCCAGCACCACCATGCCCGGCGCGGCCACGTACGCGCGCTGGAACTGCTTGTACGCCGCCGCGCGCTGCGCCGGGTCCAACGACGTCCGCCCGGCGTCCAGCGCGGCGTCCACCTGCGGGTTCGAGTAGCCCCACGGGTTGGGCGTGTGCAGCGGCTGGTAGGTCATCAGGTCCGGGTCGAACGGGGTGCCGCCGCCGTGCAGCAGGGCGTCCGCGCCCAGCCTCGGCGCGAGGGCCTCCCAGCTCAGCCCGGCCAGCTGCACGTCGATGCCGACCGCCTTGGCGTCCGCGGCGAACGCGGTGGCCAGGTCGGCGCGCACCACGTCGCCGATCGGGTACATCAGCGTGAACCGGGCGGCCACGCCGTCGCGCGCGCGCACGCCGTCCGCGCCCCGCACCCAGCCCGCCTGGTCCAGCAGCAGCTCGGCCAGCGCCTTGTCGTAGGCGAACCGGGCGCCGGTCTCCACGAACTCCGGCAGCGTGTCCGGCACCGGCGTGCTCACCACGGCGCCGTGGCCGCCGAGCAGGTTGTCCACCATGCCCTTGCGGTTGACCGCGTGGTTCAACGCCATCCTGATCGCGCTGTCACCCGTCACGGCGCCACCCGGCAGCGTGACGGCACGCAGGTCGGCGCTGCGGTGCGTGATCAGCCTCATGCCGTTGGCGGCGCTGAACGACGCGGCCAGCCGGGGCGGCAGCGCGGTGCCGTCGAACTCGCCCGCCTGCATCCGCTGGGCACGCGTGTTGTCGTCCGGCACGAACACCACGGTCAGCTTGCGGATCTTGGGCTCGCCGCCGAAGTAGGAGGCGTTGGCCTCCAGCACCATCCGGTCGCCCTTGCGCCAGTCCACCAGCTTGTACGGGCCCGTGCCGACGGCCCGCACGTCGCGCAACGGCCCGCCGAGCGCCTCGCTGGGCAGGATGCCGAGCACGAGCGTGTGCGGGAACGCCGCCCACGGCCTGGCCAGCGCGAACCGGACGGTGTGCACGTCCAGCTGCTCCACGCCGGTCAGCTCCGCGTACGCGGCCCGCTCGGTCGAGCCGGACGCCGGGTCCAGCAGCGCCCGGTAGGTCGCCACCACGTCCTCCGGCCCGAACGACGTGCCGTCGGTGAACTTCACGCCCTCGCGCAGCGTCACGGTCCAGCTCAGCCCGTCCGCGGCGGGCTTCGGCGCGTCCGCCGCGAGCTGGGGCCGCACCGAGCCGTCCGCGCGGTGCTCCACCAGCCCGTCGTACAGCTTCGACACGCCCTCGCGGCCGTAGCCGAGCAGCGGGTTCAGCGTGGTCGGCTCCATCGGGTCGGCCAGCACGAGCGCGCTGTTGTCCGACGTGCCCTCGGCGCTCGGTGTCGTCGCGCCCGTGCACCCCGCAGCGGCGAGAAGGGCTACGAGGAGCAGCGGGGGAAGGAGGGCGCGCACGAGACCCGACACTACCTAGAGTGGGCCACATGCGTGTCGCCCTCTGCCAGATCACCTCGTCCAGCGACCCGGCGGCCAACCTCGACCTGGTGCGCGCCGAGACCGCGCGCGCCGCGGCCGACGGCGCGCGCGTGGTGGTGTTCCCCGAGGCCACGATGTGCCGGTTCGGCGTGCCCCTGGGCCCGGTGGCCGAGCCGTTGGACGGCCCGTGGGCGGACGCCGTGCGCGACATCGCCGACGAGCACGGCGTGGTCGTCGTGGCGGGCATGTTCACGCCGGCGCCGGACGGCCGGGTGACGAACACCCTGCTGGTCACGGGCGGCGGCCACCACGTCGGCTACGACAAGATCCACCTGTTCGACGCGTTCGGGTTCACCGAGTCGCGCACCGTCGCGCCCGGCTCCGCGCCGGTGGTCGTGGAGGTCGACGGCGTCACGTTCGGCCTGGCGACCTGCTACGACGTGCGGTTCCCCGAACTGTTCCGGGCGTTGGCGGACCGCGGCGCGACGGCCGTGCTGGTGTGCGCGTCGTGGGGCTCGGGGCCGGGCAAGCGCGAGCAGTGGGAGCTGCTGGTGCGCGCGCGTGCGCTGGACTGCACGTCGTGGGTGCTGGCGTGCGGCCAGGCCGACCCGGAGGTCGACCACGGCGGCGCACCCACCGGTGTCGGCTACAGCACGGTCGCCTCGCCGTTGGGCGACGTGGTCGAGCAGTTGGCCGGCAAGCCCGGGATGATCATGACCACTGTGGACACGGAGAGTGTCACGCGGGCGAGGAACACCTTGCCCGTCCTGGCGAATCGTCGGCTCTGAGTTTCTTTCGGGTGGCCTTCCCTCACACGAACGGGTGGCAGCCGAATAGGTGGCCCTTGGCGCCGGGAAGCCCTTTGCGGGACGTATCACGACACGCGAAGGGGACGCTGGCCATGATCAACCAGGCCGAAGTGGACCGCCTGTACGACTGCGAAGTGATCGATGAGCACGGTGAGCGCATCGGCTCGGTCAAACAGGTGTGGCTCGATGATCGGGACGGACGGCCGATGTGGGCCTCGGTGCACACCGGCTTGTTCGGCCTCAAGGAGTCGTTCGTGCCGATCCAGGACGCGACCATGGGCAACGGCGTCGTCACCGTGCCCGTGGACAAGCAGCAGGTCAAGGACGCGCCCCGGATCGACGTGTCCGACCAGCACATGTCCGACAAGCAGCAGGACGAGCTGTACGAGTACTACGGCATGATCCCGTCGCACCGCTCCGGCGACCACGACCGGCTGCCGGGCGGGCGCTCGGAGACCAGGCCCATGCCGGCCGCCGGCCACACGTCCGGGCTGAGCCGCGGCGAGATGCGCGGTGGCGGGATGCCCGGCGAGACCCGTCCCGAGGGACGCGGCGTGGCGCGCGGCGAGAAGACCACCGCCACGGGACAGGCCGCGATGGGGCAGGCGGCCACGGGTCAGCCGGCCGCGGGGAAGCGCGCCCGGCACGAGGCCCGCACCGGCGACTCGGTCACCCGCTACGAGGAAGAGCTGGACGTCGGCACCCGCGACGTCGAGGCAGGCCGCGTGCGCCTGGTCAAGCACACCGTGACCGAGCAGAAGGACGTGACGGTGCCGGTGACGCACGAAGAGGTCCGCGTGGTGAGCGAACCCGCCGACGGCACGTCGACCGACCGCGCGTTCGTCGACGAGGAGGCCGAGGTCACCCTCCGCCGGCAGGAGCCGGTGGTGGAGAAGAAGGCCAAGGCGGTGGAGAAGGTCCGGCTGGAGAAGCAGGCCGTGACCGAGCAGGAGCACGTCCGCGGCGAGGTGCGCAAGGAACGGGTCGACGTGGAGCGCGACGACACGACCAAGCGACGCGACTCCTGATCAGGGCCGCGCCCGCGCCTGTGCCCCGGGCGCGGGCGGTTCCCTGCCCGTTCAGCGGCTCACCGCAGGTCCAGCCCGAGGTCGAGCGCCGCGGCGGAGTGCGTCAGGCCGCCGACCGCCAGGTAGTCCACGCCGGTCTCGGCGTAGGCCCTGGCCACGTCGAGCGTGAGCCCGCCGGACGCCTCCAGCGCGACACCGCCCGCCCGGCGCACCGCCTCCGCGCACTCGGCGGCGGTGAAGTTGTCCAGCAGCACGAGTTCCGCGCCCTCGGCGACGGCCTCGTCGAGCTGGTCGAGCGAGTCGACCTCGACCTCGCACGCCAGGTGCGGCGCGTGCGCGCGCACCGCGGCCAACGCCGCCCGAACCGAGCCCGCGGCCCGCACGTGGTTGTCCTTGATCAGCACCGCGTCGCCGAGCCCGAGGCGGTGGTTGACGCCGCCGCCGCACCGCACCGCGTACTTCTCCAGCAGCCGCAGGCCCGGCAGGGTCTTGCGGGAGTCGCGCACGCGCGCCTTGGTGCCCGCGACCTCGTCCACCCACGCGGCGGTGAGCGTGGCGACGCCGGACAGGTGGCACAGCAGGTTCAACGCCGTGCGCTCGGCGGTGAGCAGGCCGCGCACCGGCCCGCGCAGCACCAGCGCGGGCTCGCCGGGCACGGCCTTGTCGCCGTCCCGCCGCCCTTCCAGCACTTCCACGTCCGCGACCTGGCGGAACACCTCCAGCGCCACCGGGATGCCCGCGAGCACACCGGCCGCGCGCGGCGTCAGCTCCGCCACGGCCACCGCGTCCGCGGGCACGGTCGCCTCGGTCGTCGCGTCGGGTCCGTACCGCAGGTCTTCCGCCAACGCCGTCGCGATCACGCGCCGCGCGTCGTCCAGGTCGAGCCCGATGCCCGACCCCGCAAGCAGGTCTTCGGCACTCATGCCACTCCTCTCGCCACCACCGGATCGGCCAGCACCGGCTGGCCGGACGGGTTGAGCCGGACCACCTGGCTGCGCTGCCACCGCACGTCGTCCCGCTCGGTGAAGTCGGTGCGCACGTGGCAGCCGCGCGTCTCCTCGCGTTCCGCCGCCGCCGCGATCAACGCCCGCGCGGCCACGGTGAGCGCCGCGTCCTCGACCAGTTCCCGGCTGTCCAGCCGACGGTCCACAGTGGACAGGTCCAGCACCGACCCGACCACGGCCAGGCCCTCGGCGTCACGGCCGATCGCCGCGTACCGGGACATGACCCGCTGCAACGAGTCCCGGTCGGCGACCGGCGCCGTCGGCAGCTCCGCCACGACCGCGGCCGACGGGCGGGCCAGCACGCCCAGCGCCAGGTCCGCCGCGACCGCCTCGGCCGCCCGCGTGCCGACGACCAGGCCTTCGAGCAGGCTGTTGGACGCCAGCCGGTTCGCGCCGTGCAGCCCGGTCCGGGCCACCTCGCCCGCCGCGTACAGGCCGGTCACGCCCGTTCGTCCGTCCACATCGGACACCACGCCGCCGCAGGCGAAGTGCGCCGCGGGCGTCACCGGGATCGGCTCGCCCGCCGGGTCGACGCCCGCCGCGAGACAGGCCGCGTGCACCGTCGGGAACCGGCGCGCGAAGTCGGAGATGCCCGTGGCGTCGAGGAACACGTGGTCGTCGACGCCGCCGGGGCCGCCCGCCATGTGCCGGGTGATCGCCGCGGCCACCACGTCGCGCGGCGCCAGGTCCGCCAACGGGTGCACGCCGCGCATGACCCGCGCGCCGGTCGCGTCGACCAGCACCGCGCCCTCGCCGCGCACCGCCTCCGTGACCAGCGGGCAGCGGCCACGCGCGCCGCGCCCGGTGTAGAGCACGGTCGGGTGGAACTGGACGAACTCGACGTCCGCCGCCACCGCGCCCGCGCGCAACGCCAGCGCGAGGCCGTCGCCGGTGGCCACCTCCGGGTTGGACGTGGCCTGGTAGAGCTGGCCGAGGCCGCCGCTGGCCAGCAGCACGGCGGGCGCGCCGAGCACGCCGGGCACGCCGTTGCCGTCCAGCACCAGCAGGCCGCACACCTGGCCGAGCGGCGTGCGCACCGCGTCCACCGCGACGTGGTTCTCCAGCACCGGCACCCGGCCGTCGGAGGCCGCCGCCAACAGCGCGCGCTCCACCTCCGCGCCGGTCGCGTCACCGCCCGCGTGCACCACGCGGAACGCGCTGTGCCCGCCCTCCCGCGTGCGGGCCAGGCCACCGGTCGGCGCGGCGTCGAACACCGCGCCCCGCTCGCGCAACCGCGCCACCGCCGCCGGTCCGCCGGCGATGATCGCCTCGACCGCGGCCTCGTCGCACAGCCCGGCGCCGGCGACCAGCGTGTCGCGGACGTGCGCGTCGACCGTGTCGCCCTCGTCGTGCTCGCCGGGCAGCACGACGGCCACGCCGCCCTGCGCCCACCGGGTGTTGCCGTCCTCGCCGGCGGCCTTCGTCACCACCAGGACCCGGAGCCCCAGCTCACGCGCGCGCAGCGCCGCCGTCAGACCGGCCACCCCGGTGCCGACCACGACCAGGTCGGCGCGAGCCTCCCACAAGGGGGTGTTCATTCTCCGCCGCCGGGCTGCCCGATCTCGATCATGCGCTGCACCGCGCCCTGAGCCCGCTTCGCGGTCTCCAGGTCCACGTGCACCTCGTCCTTGTTCTCCCGCAGGGCCCGCAGCAGCGCGGCCGGGGTGATCATCTTCATGTACCGGCACGACGCCCGGTCGTTCACCGCGCGGAAGTCGATCTCCGGCGCGGCGCGGCGCAGCTGGTGCAGCATGCCGATCTCGGTCGCGACCAGCACCGTCTTCGCGCTCGTCCGCCGGGCCGCGGTGATCATGTCGCCGGTCGAGAGGATCTTGACCTTCTCCGCCGGGACGGTGCCCTCGCCCGCGAGGTAGAGCGCCGACGTGGCGCACCCGCACTCGGGGTGGATGAACAGGTCGGCGTCCGGGTTCGCCGCCGCGCGCTCGGCCAGCTCGGGGCCGTTGATGCCCGCGTGCACGTGGCACTCGCCCGCCCAGATGTGCAGGTTCTCCCGGCCGGTCTCGCGCTTGACGTGCGCGCCGAGGAACTGGTCCGGCAGGAACAGCACCTCCCGGTCGGCCGGGATCGACTTCACCACGTCCACCGCGTTCGACGAGGTGCAGCAGATGTCGGTCTCCGCCTTCACCTCGGCCGTGGTGTTGACGTAGGAGACGACGACCGCGCCGGGGTGCTCGGCCTTCCACGCGCGCAGCTGCTCGCCGGTGATCGAGTCGGCCAGCGAGCAGCCCGCCCGCTCGTCCGGGATCAGCACGGTCTTGTGCGGCGCGAGGATCTTGGCGGTCTCGGCCATGAAGTGCACGCCGCAGAACACGATGGTGGACGCCTCGCTCGCCGCCGCGATGCGGCTGAGCGCCAGCGAGTCGCCGGTGTGGTGGGCGATGTCCTGGATCTCGGGCAGCTGGTAGTTGTGCGCGAGGATGACCGCGTCCCGCTCGCGCGCCAGCTCCAGCACCTCGTCACGCCAGGCGGCGTCCGGCGCGATGCCGTCGTAGGCGCCGTCCGAGGTTCGCTCCACATAGGCGGTAGCGACCATGGGTTCCTCCCTTGAGCCAGGTTTTCGCCTATCGGTCGAAAACGTGGCCGATAGTATCAGCCGAGTGGGACTGGCGGGACATGAGGTGTTGGCCGCGGTGCTCCAGGTGAGAGCCGGATCACTCCAGGTCATGCTGTGGGAGCGCGCCCGGGAACCGCACGCTCACCGCTGGTCACTGCCCGGTGGCGGGCTCGGCGACGACGAGGACGTCGAGGCCTCGATCCGCCGTCAGCTGGCCGAGAAAGTCGACGTGCGACAGTTGTCACACGTCGAGCAGCTGGCCGTGTTCAGCAACCCCTCGCGGGTGCCCGGACCGCGGGTGGTGGCGACCGCGTTCCTCGGCCTGGTGCCGTCGCACATCGACCCCGTGGTGCCGTCGGACACGACGTGGCACCCGGTGGACGCGCTGCCCGCGACCGCGTTCGACCACGAGGCGATCTGCCGCCGTGCCCGCAACCGGCTCGCCTCGAAGCTGTCGTACACGAACCTGGGGTTCGCGTTGGCCCCGCCGGAGTTCACCATCTCCGCGTTGCGCTCGCTGTACTCGGCGGCCCTGGGCTACAAGGTGTCGGCGACCAACCTGCAACGCGTGCTGGCGCGGCGGGGGCTGCTGGAGCCGACCGGCGGGACCGTGCAGCCGGGGCCGTCCGGTGGCAGGCCGGCGGCGCTGTTCCGGTTCGTGTCGGGGGAAATGCGGATCACTGACCCGTTCGCCGTGCTGCGGCCACCGTCCGCCCGTAGCTTGGGTTCGTGACGACGACCCTCCCGCTGTTCCCGCTGGGCACCGTGCTGCTGCCCGGGGCGTCACTGCCGTTGCACGTGTTCGAGCCGCGCTACCGGCAGCTGACCGTCGACCTGGTGACGGGCGCGGTGCCGGAGCGGACGTTCGGCGTGGTGTCGATCAAGCAGGGGTGGGAGGTCGGCGCGGAGAACGTGGAGGCGTTGTCCGACGTCGGCTGCACGGCGGTGCTGGAGGAGGCGCGGCGGCTACCGGACGGGCGGTACGACCTGACCACGAAGGGCGGTCGGCGGTTCCGGCTGCTCGACGTGGACGAGGACAGCGCGCCGTACCTGGTCGCGTCGGTGCAGTGGCTGCCGGACACCGCCGCTCCGCCGGAGGTCGAGGCCGTGCTGCCGCTGCTGGCGGAGAGCGCGCGGGCGGCGCACGGCCGGTACCGGCAGGCGGCGTACCAGAGCGTGGGGCGTCGGCCGCCCGGTCCGGACACGGCGTTGGCCGACCTGGCGTACGCGTTGGCCGGCGACTGCCTGCTGACGTTCGAGGACCGGCAGCGGCTGCTGGAGGAGACCTCGCCCGCCCGGCGGCTGCGGATGGTGCGGAAAGTCCTGCACCGGGAGGCGGGCATTCTGGACGCGTTGAGCGCCGTGCCCGCGCCGTTGTCGGAATTGGGCCAACTACCTCATCGCAACTGACCCGTCAAGCGGGCGGTGTAAGATGCAGCGAATGAACACCATGCGCGCGCTGCTCGGACTCGACCTCCCGTTGATCGCGGTGAGCTTCGCCGACGACGACAGTGCCGGGGCGGCGGCGGAAGCGCGTTCCCTCGGGGTCGACGTGGCCGAATTGCGCATCGACCGGTTCTCGCGGACCGATGTCGGGCACGTGGTCGAGCAGGTGCGCGCGTTCGAAGGGCTGCCCGTGCTGGCGACCGTGCGCTCGGCGGCGGAGGGCGGCGGGTGGAGCGGTGGCGAGGCGGCGCGGCTCGAGCTGTTCCGCGAGGTCGCGCCGCTGGTTGACGCCGTGGACGTGGAGCTGTCGTCGCGGGAGGTCGTGGCGGAGGTGATCGCCGCCGCGCACGCGCGCGATGCGTTGGCGATCGTGTCGTTCCACGATTTCGACCGCACACCCGATATCGGTGAGCTGGACGCGATCGTGCGTGCGGCGAAAGACGTCGGTGCGGATATCGTGAAGATTTCCACGATGGCGAACAGCGGTGCCGACGTGAAGACGCTGGCGTCGTTGTTGGTGAATTCGGACAGTGACACGGAAATGATCGTGATCGCCATGGGCGCGGTCGGCACCGCGTCCCGCATCTTCTTCCCCGCGCTCGGTTCGCGGTTGACCTACACGTTCATCGGCCACCAGCCGACGTCGGGTCAACTCGATTACGCCGAGACGTCCCGGCTCATCCGTCAGTTCTACCCGGGGTACGACCGCAGGAGCGCGGTCGACGCCTGAACTCCCCCGGGCCGGACGCCGCTGACCGGCCGCTGACGGCGAACCGATCTATACGGCACCACGAACGTGGACGCCCTTCCCCACCGGCAGGTTCGCCGAGTATCTCTTCGGGACGGTCAAGCCCGGAGGAGAGCTGATGATTCTGCTGGCCGCACCACCAAGTCCGATCGGTGCCCACCCCATGCTGGTCTTCCTGCTCCAGCTGACCGTCCTGCTGGGGGTGGCGTTCGCGCTCGGCAAACTGGCGACCCGGCTGAACATGCCCGCCGTGGTCGGCGAGCTGACCGCGGGCGTGATCCTCGGCCCGTCGCTGCTGGCCCACGCGCTGCCCGGCCTGTCGAACTGGCTGTTCCCGTCCGACGCCGAGCAGATCCACCTGCTCGACGCGGTCGGGCAGCTCGGCGTGCTGCTTCTGGTCGGCTTCACCGGCATGCACATCGACATGAAGCTGGTGCGCCGCAAGGGCAGGACCGCGGTCTACGTGAGCCTCGGCGGCCTGCTCATCCCGCTGGTCCTGGGCGTCGGCGTCGGCGTGCTGCTGCCCACGACCCTGCTGTCGGGCGACAAGGGGGACCTGGCGTTCGCGCTGTTCCTCGGCGTGGCGATGTGCGTGAGCGCCATCCCGGTGATCGCCAAGACGTTGGTGGAGCTCAAGATCCTCCACCGCAACATCGGCCAGCTGACCATCGGCGCGGCGGCCGTGGACGACATCGTGGGCTGGTCGCTGCTGTCCGTGGTGTCCGCGATGGCCACCACCGGCCTGCGCGCCGGGCACCTGGCGCTGACGATCGGCAGCCTGGTCGCCGTGCTGCTGCTGACGCTGCTGGTCGGCCGCCCGGTGGTCAAGGCCGGTCTGACGATGGCCAACAAGTCCTCCGACCCGGCGGTGACGATCGCGATCGTGGTCGTGATGCTGCTGGCGTGCGCCGCGGGCACCCACGCGCTGGGCTTGGAGCCGATCTTCGGCACGTTCCTGTGCGGCATCCTGATCAGCACCTCGGGCATCCTCGACCGGACGAAGATCGCGCCGCTGCGGACGTTCGTGATGGGCGTCCTCGCACCCATCTTCTTCGCCACGGCGGGTCTGCGGATGGACCTGACCCTGCTCGCCGAACCGCAGGTGCTGCTGTCCGCGGCGGTGGTGCTGGTCATCGCCATCGTGGGCAAGTTCGTCGGCGCGTACCTTGGCGCGCGACTGGGCAAGCTCAACCACTGGGAAGGGCTGGCCCTGGGCGCCGGGCTGAACGCGCGCGGCGTGATCGAGGTGATCGTGGCGATGGTGGGCCTGCGCCTGGGCGTGCTCACCACGGCCGGGTACACGATCATCGTGCTCGTCGCGGTCGTGACGTCGCTGATGGCGCCGCCGATGCTGCGCTACGCCGTGAAGCGGATCGAGACCACCGACGACGAGCGCGAGCGGGAGAAGCTGTACGCGGCCTCCTCGCAGCCCGGCTGAAACACCCACACCGAACCACCCACGACGACGGGGGCTCGCCATCGCGGCGGGCCCCCGTCGTCGTGCGCCGGGTGGGCGTGGTCGCGCGGACTACCCGAACGAGTGTTGATTCGTCCTATTGCCCTCTAGTGGGATTGTTCAACAATCCCCTACCGTGTGGGCCACGGCACACCCTCACGGCTGCGAGGTGACCCTCATGAGCACCACGGACGTAGACACCACCAAGGACGGCCCGTTCGCCTGGTTCCACACCCTGGGCCGCAACGGCAAGCGGGCGTTCGTCGGCGCGTTCGGCGGCTTCGGCCTGGACGCCTACGACTTCCAGGTCCTGCCCCTGAGCCTGTTCGCCATCACCGCCTACTTCGGCCTCACCACGGGCGAAGCGGGCCTGCTCAACACCGTCACCCTGGTCGTCTCCGCCCTCGGTGGCGCGATCGCGGGCATCCTCGCGGACCGCATCGGCCGCGTCCGCACCCTGATGATCACGGTCATCACCTACGCCGTCTTCACGGTCCTGTGCGGCTTCGCCACCAGCTACGAGATGCTGATGGTGTTCCGCGCCCTGCAGGGCCTCGGCTTCGGCGGCGAGTGGGCGGCGGGCGCGATCCTCGTCGCCGAGTACTGCAAGCCGCAGTACCGGGGCCGGACGGTGGCGTTCATCCAGAGCTCGTGGGCCGTCGGCTGGGGCCTGAGCGTCATCGTCTACACCGCCGTGTTCAGCTTCCTGCCGCAGGACGTGGCCTGGCGGGTGCTGTTCTGGACCGGCGCGATCCCCGCGATCCTGGTGTTCTACGTCCGCCGCAACGTCAAGGACGCGCCCAAGGCCGAGCAGGCGCTCAAGACCAGCCCCGCCAAGGGCAGCTTCAAGGCCGTCTTCCAGGGCAAGCTCGGCCGCACCACCGTGTTCGCCGCGATCCTCGCCACCGGCGTCCAAGGCGGCTACTACACGCTGGCGAGCTGGGTGCCGACGTTCCTCAAGACCGAACGCGGCCTCAGCGTGGTCGGCACCGGCGGGTACCTGGCGCTGCTCATCAGCGGCGCGTTCGCGGGCTACATCACCGGCGGCTACCTGACCGACCTGCTGGGCCGCAAGCGGACGTTCACCCTGTTCGCCGTGCTCAGCGCGATCCTCATCGTGCTGTTCACGAACATCCCGCCGGGCGCGAACGGCCTGATCCTGCTGGTCACGTTCCCGCTCGGGTTCACCACGTCGGCGATCTTCAGCGGCTTCGGCTCGTTCCTCGCCGAGCTGTACCCGACCGAGCTGCGCGGCACCGGCCAGGGCTTCACCTACAACTTCGGCCGCGCGGTCGGCGCGTTCTTCCCCGCCCTGGTGGGCTTCCTGGCGCAGGGCATGGGCGTCGGCGGCGCGATGGTCTTCGGCGCGATCGCCTACGGCATCGCCGTCCTCGCCCTGCTCGGCCTCCCCGAGACGAAAGGGGTCGAACTGCGATGACGATGACACCGGAACAGGTGCGCCGGGAGCACCAAGGGCCGACGGCCGGGCTCGCGGACGGCTACGCGCAGGCCAACCTCATCGCGGTCCCGGAGGACTGGGCCTACGACGTGCTGCTGTTCACCCAGCGCAACCCCCGGCCGTGCCCGGTCCTCGACGTCACCGACCCGGGCAGCACCACGACGTTCCTCGCGGGCAACGCCGACCTGATGCGCGACGTGCCCCGCTACCGGATCTGGGAGCACGGCGACCTGGTCGACGAGCCCACCGACGCCTCCGGCTACTGGCGCGACGACCTGGTCGCCTTCCTCATCGGGTGCAGCTTCACGTTCGAGTCCGCGCTCAAGCAGGCCGACGTCCCGCTGCGGCACGTCGAGCAGCGGCGCAACGTGCCGATGTACGTGACCGACCGCGAGTGCCGCCCGGCGGGCCGCCTGCACGGGCCGACGGTGGTCTCGATGCGCTACATCCCCGCCGACCTGGTCGACACCGCGAAGCGGGTCACCGCCCGGATGCCCGCCGTCCACGGCGCGCCGGTGCACGTGGGCGATCCGGGTGCGCTCGGCATCGACGACCTGGACCAACCGGACTTCGGCGACCGCACCGCGCCGCACGAGGGCGACGTGCCGGTGTTCTGGGCGTGCGGCGTGACGCCGCAGGCGGCCGTGATGGCGTCGAAACCGCCGTTCGCGATCACCCACGCGCCGGGGCACATGTTCGTCACCGACGTGCCCGACCTGGCCTACCAGCTCTGACCGGCGCTACCCCAGCCGACGGCCGAGGTCGTCCAGACCGTTCCACGCGGCCAGGCAGCCGTACGCCAGCGCCGTGCCCAAGGGCCACGCCAGCAAGCCCCACCACGTCTCCAGCACCGGGGCCAGGGCGATCACGTCACCCACCGCGGGCGCGGCGTCGACGGCGTACCGGCTGCCCGCCGAGCCGATCCCGGTCAGCTGCGCCAGGTAGGCCGCCACGGCCGCGCCGAGCGTGGCGGCGAGCATCACCACCGGACCGCGGCGCTCCCGCAGCAGCCACACCGCGATGCCCGTGACGAGCCCGGCGCCCAGCCCGATCAGCACGAACAGCATCAGCCCGTCGAGCCGGTGGTAGCTCTCGCCGGTCACCGGGATCAGCGAGCCGTCCTGCTGCGCTACCACGTTCTGCGGCGGCGCGAGCCTCGCCCACAGCCACCCCGCGGGCAGCCCGAACAGCGAGATCACGGACAGCACGGAGAACGAGGGCAGCAGGTCGCGCTTCACCACGACCCGCGGCCGTCGCACCACGTAGTAGTACTCGAACGCCGGCGCGGGTGGCACCCGAACGGGCGTCGCCCGCTCGTCCACCGGTTGCTCCGCCACCCGACGACCTCCCTGCACCCGTGACCAGATGCAGGGCAGGTTACCGCGCGGAGGTGATCTCGCCGTGACGGCTGCACGTGGCCGTCCACCCGGCGGGTGTCACCTGCACGACCATCCGGCGCGCGCACTCCGCGCAGAACCGCGGCGGATCGATCACGCCCAGCCGCGACGCGCATGCGGAGTGGTCGGCCTCCGCGCTCGCCTTGCCGCAAAAACCGCAGTACGCCACCGCACCCAGCCCACTCGTCACAGGGTCTTGCTCAGTTCCTTGATCGGCATGGACAGCTCGGTCAGCATGTCGAGGTCCTGCTGAGCGGGCCTGCCGAGGTTGGTCAGGTAGTTGCCGACGATGATGGCGTTGACGCCGCCGAGCATGCCCTGCTTGGCGCCGAGGTCGCCGAAGGTCAGCTCACGGCCGCCGGCGAAGCGCAGGATCGTGCGCGGCAGGGCGAGCCGGAACGCGCCCACGGTCCGCAGCGCCTCGGGGCCCTCGACCACCGGGTAGTTCTCGTACGGGGTGCCCGGGTTGGGGATCAGGAAGTTCAGCGGCACCTCGTCGGGCTCCAGCTCCGCCAGCTGCACGGCGAACTCCGCGCGCTGCGCGAGCGTCTCCCCCATGCCGATGATGCCGCCGCAGCAGACCTCCATGCCCGCCGTGCGGATCATCTTCAGCGTGTCCCAGCGCTCCTCCCACGAGTGCGTGGTGACCACGTTCGGGAAGTGCGAGCGGGCGGTCTCCAGGTTGTGGTTGTAGCGGTGGACGCCCATGTCCACCAGCTCGTCCACCTGCTCCTGGGTGAGCATGCCGAGCGAGCACGCGATCTGGATGTCGTTGCCGTCCTCGCGGATGGCCTTGATGCCGTCGCGCACCTGCGACAGCAGCCGCTTGTCCGGCCCGCGCACGGCGGCGACGATGCAGAACTCGGACGCGCCGGTCTCCGCGGTCTGCCGGGCCGCCCGGACGAGGCCGGGGATGTCCAGCCACGCCGACCGCACCGGTGAGGGGAACTGGCCGGACTGCGAGCAGAAGTGGCAGTCCTCGGGGCAGCCGCCGGTCTTGAGCGACACGATGCCCTCGACCTCGACCTCCGGGCCGCACCAGCGCATCCGCACCTCGTGCGCCAGCTCCAGCAGCTCCGGGATGCGCTCGTCGGGCAGTCGGAGGACTTCGAGCACCTGCTCCTCGGTCAGCCCGACACCCCGCTGAAGCACCTGCTCGCGGGCAACGCCGAGGACATCGACCTGTTCAGGGGCTGCGGTCACGACTTCTCCTCTGCATCCGGCGGTGGTCCGCCGTGCAGTCTGCCGCACGGGACCCGGCCCGCCCCAGCGACGTGCGTCACTGGTTCGTTCCACACGGGCGGACCGTCAGCAGGTGTGCGGCGCGGCGAACTTCTCCGGGTCGAACGTACCGCCGAACCACGGCGACAGGCCTTCCCTCGCCCGGTCCGCGAACTCGGACCGCCCCAGCGCCGCCATGCCGTCGGGCAGCACGCCGAGCAGCGGCGCGCCCGCCGCCTCGGGCAGGTCGACCAGGTTGGTGCGGGTGGCCAGGTCGGGCACGGCCGGCCAGCGGCCCACCACCACGCCGACCGACTCCAGGCCGCGGCGCAGCAGGGCCTCGGCGGTCAGCGCGGTCATGTTCAACGTGCCCAGGCCCGCGTGCGCCACGATGAGCACCGGCGCGTTGAGCGCCCACGCCGCGTCGGCGATGGTCGAGCCCGCGTCGTCGAACCGGACCAGCAGCCCGCCCGCGCCCTCCACCAGCACGAGGTCGTGCGTCTCGTCCAGCGCCACGGCCGCCGAGGCGACCTCGCTGGGGTGCAGCGTGGGCCGCCCGGAGCGGCGCGCGGCCGTGGCCGGAGCCAGTGGTTCCGGGTATCGGCGCAGTTCACGGGTGGTGACGGAACCGGCGAGGCGGGCCACCTCGGCGAGGTCGCCCGGCTCGCCGTCGGCGATGCCGGTCTGCGCGGGCTTGAGCACGGCGACCCGTCGACCGTCGGCCGCGGCCAGGGCCGCCAAGGCGGCGACGACCACGGTCTTGCCGACCTCGGTGCCCGTGCCGGTGATCACGAGGACGCTCACGGCGACTCACCCTAGGCCTATACGGAGCGTTGCGGTCCTCCGCGTTCTACAGTCACCGCTATGAGTGAGATCGTTCTCTACGGGGCGAACTGGTGCGGCGACTGCCGGCGGGCCAAGGCATGGCTGCGGGAGCACGAAGTGCCGTTCACCGACATCGACGTCGAGCAGGACGACGCGGCCCGCGACCGCGCGATCGAACTCGCGGGCGGGCGCAAGAACATCCCGGTCATCGCGCTCCCGGACGGGCGCGTCCTGGTGGAGCCGACGAACACCGAGCTGGCCGAGGCCGTGCAGGGACAGGCCTGAGTGGGCCGGAAGAAGCGAAGACAGGGCCGCGACGGCGCGGACGTCAGCACGCGGAGGCGCCCGCGCGACCCCCGGCCCAAGCCGAAGCCACCCCACTGGTTGGACGAGCTGGGCGGGTGGGGGTGGACCGGGCTCGTCGTGGGTGTCGTGATCGGTGTGATCGGCGCGCACTACGCGTTGTGGCACTGGGTGATCCCACCGGTCGGGGTGGTGGTGGGCCCGATCCCCGTGGTGTCGACCGTGGTGGGCTGGTTGTTCGGGGGCGGCGCGTGGGTCGCGCTCGGCGTGGCCGTGCTGAACGAGAAGACCGCGGGGAAGGTCGCGGGACTGCGCCTCGTGCGGCTCGCGATCGTCTGGATGTGCGTGGCCGTCCTGTGCCTGCCTGTCGGGTGGGCTGAGGACGTCCTCCTCCCGACGGACTACTGGGCGGGCGTGTTCGCGGGCGCCTGGGGCCTGGTGGGCTCACTGGTGGTGTTCCCGGTGATGGCGCTCGTCCTGTACCCGTTGTCGCGGGTGGTGAAGCCGTTGCGCGACAAGGCCGACCAGACCATCGGGTGGGCGTCGATCGGCTACGGCGTGCTGCTGCTGGTCTGGGGCTCAACGCTGCTGCGCATGTGACGCCTCGGCCGCGGCGACGACGGCGGCGGCGATCGTCGCCACGTCGTCGTCCGTGCTGATGAACGGCGGCATGGTGTAGATCAGGTCGCGGAACGGCCGCAACCACACGCCGTGGTCGACGGCCGCGGCGGTGGCGGCGGCCACGTCCACCGGGTGGTCCAGCTGCACGACGCCGATCGCGCCGAGCACCCGCACGTCACCGGGCGCGTCCGCGAGGCCCGACCGCAGGCCGGCCTCGATCCGCCGCACCGACGACCGCCAGTCCTGCGCCAGCAGCAGGTCGGTCGACGCCAGCGCCACCGCCGAGGCGAGCGGGTTGCCCATGAAGGTCGGCCCGTGCGCGAGCACCGGCACCTCACCCCGGGAGATGCCGTCCGCGACCCGTGACGTGCACAGGGTCGCGGCCATCGACAGGTAGCCGCCGGTCAGCGCCTTGCCGAGGCACATGATGTCCGGGCTGATCCCGGCGTGGTCGGCGGCGAACAGCTCGCCGGTGCGGCCGAAGCCGGTGGCGATCTCGTCGAAGATCAACAGCACGTCGTGCGCCAGCGTCAGCTCGCGCAGCACGTGCAGGTAGCGCGGGTCGTGGAACCGCATCCCGCCCGCGCCCTGCACCACCGGCTCCACGATGACCGCGGCCAGCTCACCGGCGTGCGCCTCGATCAGGTCCGCCAGCTCCTGCACGTACGCGGTCTCGAGGTCGCTCGGCGGCGCGGACGCGAACACCTGCTCCGGCAGCACGCCCCGCCACAGCGAGTGCATCCCGCCCTCCGGGTCGCACACCGCCATCGGCTGGAACGTGTCGCCGTGGTATCCGCCGCGCCACGTCAGCAGCCGCCGCTTCTCGGGCCGGCCCCGCGAGCGCCAGTGCTGCAACGCCATCTTGATCGCGACCTCGACCGACACCGACCCCGAGTCGCACAGGAACACGTGCTGCAACGGCTCGGGCGTGATCTCCACCAGCCGTGCCGCCAGCGCCACCGCGGGCTCGTGGGTCAGGCCGCCGAACATCACGTGGCTCATCCGGCCGAGCTGGTCGCGCACGGCCGCGTCGAGCACGGGGTGCCGGTAGCCGTGGATCGCCGCCCACCACGACGACATGCCGTCGACCAGCTCGCGCCCGTCGTCCAGCCGGAGCCGGACACCCTCGGCCGAGGAGACCACCAGCGGCTCGTGGGTGCCCGGCATCGGGCCGTACGGGTGCCAGACGTGCGCCTGGTCCAGCTTCAGCAGCTCATCGCGCTCCACGAGGGGTCAGGCTAACCGGCAGCGACTGGAGCCCTCGGATGAGCGTCCCCGGCCGCCACTTCATCGCGTCCGGGTCCGCGGCGAGGGCGACCTCGAACCGGTCCAGCAGCGTCCCGATCGCGATCTCGCCCTCCATCCGGGCCAGCGGCGCGCCCAGGCAGTAGTGGACGCCGTGGCCGAACGCCAGGTGCCCGGTGGCCTGCCGGGTGATGTCGAGCCGGTCGGGGTCCGGGAACCGGGAGGCGTCGCGGTTGCCGCCGGACAGCGACACCACCACCACGCTGTCCTTCGGGATGACCACGTCACCCAGTTCCACGTCCTCGTTGGTGTAGCGGAACGTGGCCTGGTTGACCGGGCTCTCGAAGCGCAGGAACTCCTCCACCGCGCCGGGCAGCAACGAGCGGTCGGCGCGCAGCTTGTCCAGCTGCTCCGGGTTGCGCAGCAGGTGGTACACGCCGTTGGCGATCAGGTTGACCGTCGTCTCGTGCCCGGCGACCAGGAGCAGGAACGCCATGGCGATCAGCTCCATCGGGTCGAGCCGGTCGCCGTCCTCGTCGGCCTGCACGAGCGCCGAGAAGAAGTCGTCACCCGGCGCGGTCCGCTTGTGCTCGACCAGCTTCGCCAGGTAGCCCGCCATCTGGGCGCCCGCCTGCTTCAGCTCCTCCGGCTCACCGTTGCCGGCGACCAGCACGTTGGACCACACGCGGAACTCGTCGCGCTCGTCCATCGGCACGTCGAGCATCTCGCAGATCACCGTGATGGGCAGCGGGAACGCCAGCGCGTCCACCAGGTCGACGTCGCCCTGCTCCCCCGCCTCGTCCAGCAGCCGGTCGGTGATCTCCTGGATGCGCGGCCTCAACTGCTCGACCCGCCGGGCGGTGAACGCCTTGGTGACCAGCTTGCGCAGCCGGGTGTGGTGCGGCGGGTCCATGTTCAGCATGTGCTGCACCAGGGACTCGTCGAACGCGGGCGCGTCACCGCCGTCGACCCGGTTGCGCTCCATGACCTCCGGGAAGCGCTCGAAGTGCTTGCTGAACCGCGGGTCGGCCAGCGCCGACCGCGCCTCCTCGTACCGGGTGACCAGCCACGCCTTCGTGCCTCGCGGCAGCACGATCTCCGACGCCGCCGCCTGCTCGCGCAGCCGGGCGTGGTAGGCGTGCGGATCGGCGAAGTAGTCCTCGCCGAGCACGTCGAGACCGGCGATCTTCTCCCCCACAGGGATCCCCCTCCTCGTTTGAGTTAACCCTGTTCACTCAAACGATCCGAGGCTTCCTCTTGTCCCCGATTGCGGAGTTAATCACCCGATCAGCCCAAGCACCCCGGTCCGAGCAGAGCCTTCAAATCCCCCATAAGGGACGGGGTGGGCGTAACCCGGAGGGCGTCGTCCAGCTTCAGCAACGTGTTGCGGCTGCTGTTGATGACCAGGTTCAGGTGCACCTCGGTGGTGCCGGGGTGCGCGGAGAGGACTTCCTTCAGCGACGTCACCAGCTTCGGGTCGCAGCGCGACGCCGCCACCTTCAGCTTGAGCGCCTGCGCGCCCAGCTCCGACAGGTCCGGCACGACCAGGTCGTTGGCGATCAGCGAGATCCGGTCCTCCCGCTTGGCCACCCGCGCCTTGACCAGCACGATCGCGTCCTCGGCCACCGACATGCCGTGCACCATGTAGCTCTTGGGGAAGAACAGCACCTCGATGCCGCCGGCGAGGTCTTCGAGCATCGCCGACGCCCACGGCTCGCCGTTCTTGTTCACCCGGCGGGTGACCGTCGCGAGGATGCCGCCCAGCGTGACCTGCGTGCCGTCCGGCACGTCGCCTTCCAGGATGCGCGGGATCGTGGTGTCGGAGTAGGAGCTGAGCACCTGCTCCACACCGTTGAGCGGGTGACCGGACACGTACAGGCCCAGCATCTCCCGCTCCAGCGTGAGCTGGTGCTTGGACTCCCAGTGCTCGTCGGGGATCTTGACGTCGAACACGCTCGCGCCGTCGTCGCCACCGCCGTCGCCGAACAGGTCGAACTGGCCGCGCGCCTCTTCCTTCTTGGTCAGCATGATCGCGTCGACCGCCTCGACGTGCACCATGTGCAGGCCCTTGCGCGGGTGGCCGAGCGAGTCGAACGCGCCCGCCTTGATCAGCGATTCGACGACCTTCTTGTTGCACGCCTGCACGTCGACCTTGCGCAGGAAGTCGGAGAAGTCGCCGAACTTCCCCTTCTCCTTGCGGGTCTTGATGATGGCGTCGACCACGTTCGCGCCGACGTTGCGGATCGCGCCCAGGCCGAACCGGATGTCGTTGCCGACCGCGACGAACTCGCGCTCGGACTCGTTGACGTCCGGCGGCAGCACGGTGATGCCCATCCGCCGGCACTCGGCCAGGTAGATGGCCGACTTGTCCTTGTTGTCCGAGTTCGTGGTGAGCAGCGCGGCCATGTACTCGCCGGGGTAGTTGGCCTTGAGGTACGCCGTCCAGTACGCGATCAGGCCGTACGCGGCGGAGTGCGCCTTGTTGAACGCGTAGTCCGCGAACGGGACCAGGATGTCCCACAGCGTCTTGATCGCCTCGGGCGAGTAGCCGTTGGCGATCATGCCCGCCTCGAAGCCCTCGTACTCCTTGTCGAGGATCTCCTTCTTCTTCTTGCCCATCGCGCGGCGGAGCAGGTCCGCTTGGGCCAGCGAGTAGCCCGCCACCTTCCGCGCGATCGCCATGACCTGCTCCTGGTACACGATCAGGCCGTACGTCGTGTCCAGGATCTCGGCCAGCGGCTCGCGCAGCTCCTCGTGGATCGGCACGATCTCCTGCTGCTTGTTCTTGCGCAGCGCGTAGTTCGTGTGCGAGTTCGCGCCCATCGGGCCCGGCCGGTACAGCGCGATGACGGCCGAGACGTCCTCGAAGTTGTCGGGCCGCATCAGGCGCAGCAGGTCGCGCAGGGCGCCACCGTCGAGCTGGAACACGCCCAGGGTGTCGCCGCGGCCCAGCAGCTCGTAGGTCTTGCGGTCGTCCAGGGGGACGGTCGAGATGTCGACGTCGCCCTTGCCGTTGAGCGCGATGTTCTTCAGCGCGTCGTCGATCGTGGTCAGGTTGCTCAGGCCGAGGAAGTCCATCTTCAGCAGGCCGAGCGTCTCGCACGTCGGGTAGTCGAACTGGGTGATGATCGACCCGTCCTGCGGGCGCATCCAGACCGGGATGTGGTCGGTCAGCGGCTCCGCGGACATGATCACCGCGCAGGCGTGCACGCCCGCGTTGCGGATCAGGCCCTCCAGCCCGCGGCCGGTGTCGATGATCTCCTTGACCTGCGGGTCGGTCTCGTACAGCGCGCGCACCTCGGCGGCCTCGGAGTACCGCTTGTGCGACGGGTCGAAGACGCCGGCCAGCGGGATGTCCTTGCCCATCACGGCGGGCGGCATGGCCTTGGAGATGCGGTCGGCCACCGCGTAGCCCGGCTGCCCGTACAGCACGCGGGCGGAGTCCTTGATCGCCGCCTTCGCCTTGATCGTGCCGAACGTGATCACCTGGGCGACCTTGTCGACGCCCCACTTCTCGGTGACGTACCGGATCACGTCGCCGCGCCGGCGCTCGTCGAAGTCGATGTCGATGTCGGGCGGGCTGACGCGGTCGGGGTTGAGGAACCGCTCGAAGATCAGGCCGTGCGCCAGCGGGTCGAGGTCGGTGATGCCCATCGCGTACGCGATCAGCGCGCCCGCGGCGGAACCGCGGCCGGGACCGACGCGGATGCCGTTGGCCTTGGCCCAGTTGATGAAGTCGGCGACCACCAGGAAGTACGACGGGAAGCCCATCTGCAGGATCACGTCGATCTCGAACTCGACCTGCTTGCGGTGGACCTCGTCGACGCCGTCCGGGAACCGGCGGCGCATGCCCTCCCAGACCTCGTCGCGGAAGTAGTCCGCCTCGGTCTTGCCCTCGGGGGTCGGGTAGCGCGGCATCAGGTTCTGGAAGGCGAACATGCCGGTGGTGTCGACCTTCTCGGCCACCAGCAGGGTGTTGCGGCACCCCTCCTGCCAGGCGTCGGAGGAGTCGATCGCGCGCATCTCGTCCGGCGACTTCAGGTGGTAGCCCGTGCCGTCGAACTTGAACCGGTTCGGGTCCGCGAGCGTCTTGCCGGTCTGCACGCACAGCAGCGCCGCGTGCGCGTCGCGGTCCTCGGAGTAGGTGTAGTGCGAGTCGTTGGTCACCACGAACGGGATGCTGAGCTTCTTGGCGATGTCCAGCAGCCCGCCCCGGACCCGGCTCTCGATCTCGATGCCGTGGTCCATCAGCTCGACGAAGAAGTTGTCCGCGCCGTAGATGTCGCGCCACTTCGCGGCGGCCTCCAGGGCCTCCTTCTCGTGGCCGAGGCGGAGCCTGGTCTGCACCTCGCCGGACGGGCAGCCGGTCGTCGCCATCAGCCCCGCCGAGTGCTCGGCGATCAGCTCGACGTCCATCCGGGGCCACTTGCCCAGCTGACCCTCGGTGGAGGCGCGGCTGGACATCTTCATGAGGTTGTGCAGGCCCTCGTTGTTGCGGGCCCAGATCGTCTGGTGCGTGTACGCGCCGCTCGCGGAGACGTCGTCGGCCTTCTGCCCGGGGTCGCCCCACAGCACGCGCTTCTTGTTGAAGCGGGACTCCGGCGCCAGGTACGCCTCGATGCCGACCACCGGCTTGATGCCGGCGGCGGTCGCCTGCTTGTAGAAGTCGTAGGCGCCGTACATGTTGCCGTGGTCGGTGATCGCGGCGGCGGGCATGCCCATCCGCTCGCACTCGGCGAACATGTCCTTCAGCTTCGCCGCGCCGTCGAGCATCGAGTACTCGGTGTGCACGTGGAGGTGCACAAACGAGTCGGACACCCAAACCCCCCTGAAGATCGCAGCGGGCCCGGGACGAAGCGCGGGCGAGACGTCGGCGAGCCTATCCCGAAAACTCTCCGTGGTCGGGAGAAGGGGTCTGCGTGTCGCCCGGGGCGATGGCGCGAAGATCTCCCCAGGCGGGTAGCGTTCGAGGTGTGGTAGCGCCGGACCCCGTCGACGCCCGTCTCCTGGCCATGATCGCCGAGATGGGCCGTGCCGCCGTGCACGAGGTGGCCGCACGGCTGGGCATGGACCCCCGGGAGGCCGCCACCCGGCTGATCACGTTGTCCGGCAGCGGTTTGCCGCTGCTCGTCGGCGTGGAGTGCGACCCGAACGGCATCCGCAAGGCGCTGGCCAACAGCGTGGCGTGGGGCAACTACTCGGGGCCCGGCGGCCAGGCCGCCCGCGGCACGCCGAGCGGACCGTACCCGCCCGTGCCGGGCACGGTGCACGGCACGCCGTCCGGCTCCTACCCCGGCTACCCCGGCCCGCAGGGGCCGCCGAGCACGCCGTTCCCGGCGCAGCCGCAGACCGGTCCGCAGCCCGTGGCGTCCGGTCCGGTGCGGGTGCCCGAGCCGGTCAGCACGTGGGGCGTGCCGGGCACGTCCGGCTGGGCGCGCGGCGACCAGGCACCCGCGCCCCGCGCGCGCACCGGCAAGATCGGCAGCACGTTGGAGACCGAGGGCCTGGAGGGCGCCCGGTTCACCATCCAGCTGGTCGAGGTGGTCGACCCGGCGGACTTCCTGTTCACCGCGGCCGGGTACAAGCTGGCCGCCGGCGAGCGCGCCGTGGTCGTGCACACGGAGCTGGCGAACATCGGCCAGGTGCCGTTCAACGCCCTGCCCGACATGTACCTGGTGCTGATGACCAACAAGGGCGAGACGGTCGGCAAGGCGCCGGTGTCGCTGTCGTCCCGGCCGCCGCACAAGATCGGCGTGCAGCCGGGCGAGACGGCCGGCGGGCACACCGTCTACGTGCTGCCCGAGGACACCGTGATCTTCTCGGTGCGCTGGAGCTCCCGCCCCGAGACGGACCTGAACACCCTGGTCTGGACCATCGACGACTGAGGGTCGTCACTCCCGGAGGATCGCGGCCACCGCGTCGACCACGACCCGGCGGCGGCGGTCCCGGGTGATCCCGGCGGCGTGCGCGGCCATCTCCGGCGTCATCGAACCCCACAGCGCGGCGGTGTGCACGACCACCGCCAGCAGCTCCACGGGCGTGAAGCGGGTCGGGAGCACGCCCTCGTCCTGCGCCTTCGCGATCGCCGCGAGCTTGTCGTTCGTGCTCGCCACCACCACCTCGACCGCCGCGTAGCCGGCGCCCTCCAGGCGGTACCACTTGGCGAGCCGCTCCTTGACCGGGTGGTCGGCGAAGCGGTCGAACAGCCGGCCCGCGTACTCCGGCAGGTTCGCCGGGTCGATCGGCGCCTCGCGCAGCGTGTCCCGCGCGAGCTCGCTCAGCACCGCGTCGAACAGGCCGTCCTTGTTGGTGAAGTAGTGGTAGATCTGCGCTTTGTTGCTCTTCGCCGCCGCCGCGATCCGGTCGACGCGGGCGCCCGCGATCCCGTGCTCGGCGAACTCCTCGGCCGCCGCGTCCAGCAGCCGTCGCCGGGTCGCCTCCGCGTCACCAACCATGCCGGACACGGTACCTGACTAACCGTCTAGTTGACAGCTCCGCCCCGGAGTGCTTACCTGGAGGAGCAGCTAACCAACTAGTCAGTTAGGAATCGCCATGAGCAAGGTCTTCCTCGTCACGGGCAGTTCGCGGGGCCTCGGCCGCCAGATCGCCGAGAAGGTGTTGGCCGCCGGCCACTCGCTGGTCGCGACCGCGCGTCGGCCGGAGCAGCTGGCCGACCTGGTCGAGCGGCACGGCGACCGGGTGCGCGCGGTGGCGCTGGACGTCACCGATCCGGCAGCCGCACGGGCCGCCGTCGACATCGCGGTCGCGGCGTTCGGCCGGCTCGACGTGGTGGTCAACAACGCCGGTTACGCCAACTCGGGCTCGGTCGAGGACACGCCGGCCGAGGACTTCCGCGCGCAGGTGGACGCCAACCTGTTCGGCGTCGTCAACGTCACCAAGGCGGCGTTGCCCGTGCTGCGCGAACAGGGCGCGGGCCACGTCATCCAGGTCTCGTCGGTCGGCGGCCGGGTGACCACGCCGGGCCTGTCCGCCTACCAGGCGGCCAAGTTCGCGGTCGGCGGCTTCTCGGAGGTGCTCGCGAAGGAGGTCGCGCCGCTGGGCGTCAAGGTGACCGTGCTGGAGCCGGGCGGCATGCGGACCGACTGGGCGGGCTCGTCCATGGAGGTCCACCCGGTCTCGCCCGCCTACGCGCCGACGGTCGGCGCCGTGAACGAGCTGCGGACCACGCTCATGGCCCGGGCGGCGAGCGACCCGGCGAAGGTCGCGGACGTCGTCCTGCGGGTCGCCGACCTGGACGAGCCGCCGGTCCGGCTGCTGCTGGGCAGCGACGCGGTCCGGTTCGCCGCGCAGGTCGAGCAGGCCCGCGCCGAGTCGGACGCGAAGTGGAGCGAGCTGTCGCTGTCCACCGACTACGCCGACCTCACCGAGGCCAACACCGACCCGCTCGCCACGCTGCGGGGCTGAGGGCGGTTCACGGGTGGCGGGCGCCGGGCGTTCGCGGGCCGTGGGCGCCCGGGGCGTTCGCCGGTCAGGCCGGGGAGGCCGCCGGTTCGGTGTCCCTGGTGATGCCGATGTCACCCTTGGTCATGGTGGCGAACAGGACCACGGCCAGGATCGTCGCGCCCGCCATCACGGTCACCATCGGCAGCACGCTCGCCGAACCGCCCGCGCCGACCAGCGGCGCCATCAGGCCACCGACCATGAACGTCGTCACGCCCAGCACGGCCGACGCGCTGCCCGCCGCCTCTGGGTGCCGCGCCATCGCCAGCGCACCGGCGTTCGGCATGAGCAGGCCGACGCTCATCGTGAGCACGAACAGCGGTGGCAGGAACGTCGCCAACCCACCGCCGACGAGCCCGCCGACCAGCAACCCGACCCCACCGGTCGCCGCACCCGCCAGCCCGATCTTGAGCAGCGGACGCGGCATGATCCGGCCCGTCAGCCTGGTGTTGAGCAGGCCGGCCAGGACGATCGCCACCGAGTTCGCGCCGAACACCAGGCTGAACTGCTGCGGGCTCAACCCGTACACGCCCTGGAGCACGAACGACGCCCCCGCGACGTAGCCGAACAGCGAGCCCAGCGCCAGCGCCGACGCCAGCGCGTAGCCGACGAACTTGCGGTCGGCCAGCAGCCCGCCGAACACCTTGATCGTGAGCAGCAGGTTCGCCGGCCGCCTCTTGTTCCGCGGCAACGTCTCCGGCAGGCCGACGGCCAGGGCGATCAGCAGGGCCAACCCGATCAACGCGAGCGCGATGAACGTGCCGCGCCAGCTCGTGAACCTCAGCAGCTGACCGCCCAGCACGGGAGCCACCACCGGCCCCAGGCTGTTGACCAGCATCATCAACGACATGAACCGCGCCATCGCGAGACCCTCGAACCGGTCGCGCGCCACCGCCATCGCGACCACGAACCCGGCCGCCACGCCGAGCCCTTGCAGCAGCCGCAGGCCGGAGAGCGCGAGCGCGCTGGGCGCCACGGCGCAGAACAGCGAGATCACGACGTAGCTGCCGATCCCGACCAGCAGCGGGCGCCGCCTGCCCCACGAGTCCGACAGCGGGCCCACGAACAACTGCCCTACCGACAGGCCGATGATGAACGTGGTCAGCGACAGCTGGATCTGCGACTCGGTCGAGCCGAACTCCGCGGCGATGCCCGGGAACGCGGGCAGGTAGGTGTCGATCGAGAGCGGTCCGAGCAGGCACAGGGTGCCCAGCAACGCCACCAGTCGGGACCTGTTGTCCATCGCCAACCCCCACACGCTCGTCTGGCAAAAGCTTCGCAAGCCAAACGATCCGGGGAAAGCGATATGTCCGAGGTCACGCGCGGGGCGCAAGTGTTTCGCCCCGATGGCTCAATAACCTTCTGCGCGCAGGAATTCCAGCGCGGCGGCGAGGTCGTCGGGGTACTCGCTGGTGAACGACACCCACTGGTTGTCGGCCGGGTGGTGGAAGCCGAGCGTCCGCGCGTGCAGCCACTGCCGCGTGACGCCGAGGCGCTTGGCCAGCACGGGGTCCGCGCCGTAGGTGATGTCGCCGACGCACGGGTGCCGCAACGCGGAGAAGTGCACGCGGATCTGGTGCGTGCGGCCGGTTTCCAGGTGCACGTCGAGCAGTGACGCGGCGCGGAACGCCTCCACCACCTCGTAGTGCGTGATGCTCGGCTTGCCGTTGGCCATCACGGCGAACTTGTAGTCGTGCTTGGGGTGCCGGTCGATCGGCGCGTCGATGGTGCCCTTGATCGGGTCCGGGTGGCCCTGCACGAGCGCGTGGTAGAGCTTGTCGACCGTGCGCTCCTTGAACGCGTGCTTCAACGCCGAGTAGGCGTGCTCGCTCTTGGCCACGACCATGACGCCGGTCGTGCCGACGTCCAACCGGTGCACGACGCCCTGGCGCTCGGCGGCGCCCGACGTGGAGATCCGGATGCCCGCCGCGGCCAAGCCGCCGACCACGGTCGGACCGGTCCAGCCGGGGCTGGGGTGCACGGCCACGCCGACCGGCTTGTCGACCACGATCACGTCGTCGTCCTCGTGCAGGACCACCAGGCCCTCCACGGGCACGGCCTGCACCTGCACGGGGCGTTCGGGCTCGGGGAGGGTGACCTCCAGCACGGAGCCCGCGACCAGGCGGTCCGACTTGCCGGCGGGCTGCCCGTCGAGCACGACGTCACCCGATTCCGTCAACGCCGCCACCACGGTCCGGGACAGGCCGAGGAGCTTGGCCAGACCGGCGTCGACCCGCATCCCGTCCAAACCGTCCGGAACGGGAAGGGACCGATAATCGCCGCTCATGCGCCCGCCTTCTTCTCGCTGGACTTCTTCTCCACGCGGGTGCCGTCGTAGTCGCGCTGGAGCAACGCCATCAGCACGATCACGCCACCGCCCACGCAGATGGCGGAGTCCGCCAGGTTGAACACGGGGAAGAAGTTGCCCCACGGGTCGAGCACCGAGATGAAGTCGACCACGCCGCCGCGCAGCGGGCCGGGGCCGCGGAAGATCCGGTCGACCAGGTTGCCCATCGCGCCGCCCAGGACCAGGCCGAGGCCGATGGCCCAGCCGACCGACCGCAACCGGCGCGCGATCCACAGGATGAACACCACCACGCCGGACGCGATCAGGGCGAGGATCACCGTCCAGCCCTCGGCCAGGCCGAACGCGGCGCCGGTGTTGCGGATCAGCGGCAGGTAGAGCAGGCCGCCGAACAGCTCGATCGGCTCGCGCCCCTCCAGGTTCTCCACCGCGATGATCTTGGTGACCAGGTCGAGCGCCAACACGAGCGGCGCGATGACGGCCAGCAGCAGGACCCGTCGCTTGGGCAGCGGTGCGTCCGGCTGGTCCGGCGTGTCCGGCTCGGTGTTGGGATCGGTGCTCACCGGGCCATTGTCCAGTATCGGGGTCAACGCAGGAACGGCGGGAGCGCGCGCTGGTCGTCCAGCGGTGCCCAACGGCCGTCCCGGACCTCGTACTCCCACCGCGAGCCCTCGACCACGAGCGCGCGCAACGCGGCCACGAACCGGTCCACGTGCTCCTCGGTGGTGCCCAGCCCGATCGACGCACGCAGCGCACGTTCGCCGTGGGCGAGCCGGTGCACGGCCACGTGCGCGCAGAACGCGCCGTCACGCACGCCGATGCCGTGCTCGGCGGACAGCGCGGCGGCCAGGTAGCCGGCGTCCTGACCGCCGACGGTGAAGCTCACCACACCCACCCGGTCCTGGTCCGAGCCGAACAGCGTCAGCTCGTGCACACCGGGAACGGTCTTCAGGCCCGCGCGCAGCCGCGCCAGCAGCACGCGCTCGTGCTCGGTGGTCTGCTCCCAGTGCCTGCCCAGCACGTCGCACGCCACGGCCAGCGCGTGCACCCCCACCACGTTCGGCGTGCCCGCCTCGTGCCGCTCGGGCACCGCCGACCAGGCCACGCCCAGCCGGTCGCCGTGGTCGGTGACGCGGGCCGTCGCACCGCCGCCCACCAGGTACGGCTCGGCGGCCTGCAACCAGTCCGACCGGCCGACCAGCACACCCGCGCCGAACGGGGCGTAGACCTTGTGCCCCGACAGCACGGTGTAGTCGACGTCCAGCGCGCGCACGTCCACCGGCCGGTGCGGCGCGAGCTGGGCGGCGTCCAGGGCGATCCGGGCGCCGTGCCTGCGGGCCACCCTGGCCAGCTCGGCCACCGGCCAGATCTCGCCGGTCACGTTGGACGCGCCCGTCACCACGACCAGCCGCGGGCCGACCGGCGCCTCGCGCAGCGCCCGGTCCAGCTCGAGCACGGCGCGCGCGGGCGAGTCGGGCGTGCGCAGGCGGCGCACGTTCGGGCCGCGCCAGGGCAGCAGCGCGGCGTGGTGCTCGGTGTCGAACAGGATCACGGCGGTGTGCCTGGGCAGGCTCCTGGCCAGCAGGTTCAGCGCGTCGGTGGTGTTGCGGGCGAACACGACGGCGTCGCTGTCGCGGGCGTTGAGGAACCGCCGGACCGACGAGCGGGCCTGCTCGTAGACCTTGGTGCTGACCTGCGAGGCGAAGCCCGCGCCCCGGTGCACGCTGGCGTACCAGGGCAGCACCTCGTCCACGGCGTCGCGGACCTGCTCCAGGCACGGCGCGCTGGCCGCGTGGTCGAGGTTGGCGTACTCGACGCGCTCGCCGGTGACCAGCGGCACGCGCAGCGACGCGCCGACGACACGGGGCAGTGCGGCGACGGTGGTGAGGGGAACTGCGATCGTCATGACGCCCTCCGGGGGTCCGGGGACACCCCACCTGAGAGGGAGCCCGCGCTTGCCGGGCGCCCTGCGCGCCAGGCCAGGTCCTCACCAGGGGCACCCCACCGCGGTAGGAGGGTTGCCGGCCAGCAAGCCTGGGCTTAGCGCTGGCACTCATGACCTTCGGCTCGAAGTTAACCCGGCCCGCGCGTCCCCGTCGAGGGGCGTTCACATCCTGGGAGCGCCACGGCGGGGCCGAGCGGGCGCGTCACGGCAGGCCGACGTCGCCCTTCCAGCGCGCGAACCGACCCGCCCGGTCGACGGCGCGGATGCGGTGCTCGGTCGCCGTGCGCATGGCCTCGGTGCACACCACCAGCAGCTGGTCGTGCTCCTGCAAGCGGGTGGTCGGCTGCGGCGTGAAGCCGTTCGCGTCCCGCACCACGAGGCTCACCGACGAGCCCGGCGGCAGCCGCAGCTCGGACAGGTACACGCCGTGCAGCTTGGAGCCGGGCTGGATGCGGACCTGGAGCAGCTCCGCGCCGAGGTCGTCCAACGCCGACGAGTCGACCTGCACCTCGTGCGCCTCGCCGGACTTGACCAGCCCCAGCCACTTGGCCAGCCACGGCAGGGTCGTGCCCTGCACCAAGGTCAGCACCACGACCAGCACGAACACCGCGTCCACGAGCTGCTGCGCCCCGCGCACGCCCTGGATCAGCGGGATCAGGGCGAACACGATCGGCACGGCGCCGCGCAGCCCGGACCACGAGACGAACACCTGTTCCCGCCACGGCACGCGGAACGGCAGCGCGGCGAACAGCACCGACAGCGGCCGGGCCAGCAGCACCAGCACCGCGCCCGCCACCAGCGCGGGCACCAGCGCGTCGAGCAGCCGGCCGGGCGAGGCGTACAGGCCGAGCAGCACGAACAGCCCGATCTGCGCGATCCAGCCCAGCCCTTCGGCGAACGACAGGGTGTCCGCCCGGTGCGGCAGGCGGGCGTTGCCGAGCACGAGGGCGGCGGTGTAGACGGCCAGGAAGCCGGACGCGTGCGCGAGGTCTCCGACGGTGTAGGCGAGCAGGCAGACCGCGACCGTGGCCAGCGGGTACAGGCCGGTGGCGGGCAGCGCGGCGCGGCGCAGCCCGATCCCGCCGAGCCAGCCGAGCACGATCCCGATCACCCCGCCCGCGATCAGCTCGTAGCCCATCAGCAGCGGCGCGGTCCACGTGATCGGGTCGGGCGAGGCGAGCAGCACCACGGCGATGTAGACCGGCGCGTCGTTGATGCCGGACTCCAGCTCCAGCGCGCCGATGAGCCGCTTGCCGACGCCCACCCCGCGCAACACGCTGAACACGGCCGCGGCGTCGGTGGACGACAGCACCGCGCCCCACAGCAGCGCCGTGCGCCAGTCCATGTCCAGCAGGAAGTGCAGCGCGAACCCGGTGACCGCGATGCTCACGCCGACGGCGACCGTCGACAGCGTGATGCCGAGGCCGAGCGCGGGCTTCACCGCGCTCCACCGGGTGGTGAGACCGCCCTCGGTGAGGATCAGCACGAGCGCGACCGTGCCGAGGGAGCGGGTCAGGTCGGCGTCCTCGAACTGGATGCCCACCACGGCTTCGCCGAGCAGCACCCCGATGCCGAGGTAGAGCAGGAGGGACGGCAGACCGAGCCGGATCGACACCCTGACCGCGATCACGGAGAGCAGCAGGACCGCGGCGGCAATGCCCAAGTAGCCCGTCACATCGCCCACTCGACCTCCACGCCGCCGCTCCGTCACCCGACAGGGTCATTCTCCCTGGTGATACCGAAATGGACGAATCCGGCACCGCACGCAGCGTCACCAGCCGAACGTCGCTAGCGCGAACCATGCAGAACCGTGCATGTTCGACGACAGGGTCCGCCGCCCCCGGTCACCTCCACGTCCCCGTACCTCCCTGCTGGAGTCACCGTGAAGCTGCGAACGATCTCCATCGCGCTGGTCACCACCGGCGCGCTCCTCGGCTCAGGCGCAGGCCCTGCCACCGCCGCGCCGCCCACCGCACTGGCCGGGCCGAACATCCCGGTCTCCGCCGTGCAGGCCGACCTGGCCCAGCTCCAGAGCATCGCCACCGCGAACGGCGGCAACCGGGCGCACGGCCGTCCCGGTTACCTGGCCTCGGTGAACTGGGTGAAGTCCAAGTTGGACGCCGCCGGGTTCACCACCAGGGTGCAGTCGTTCACCAGCAACGGCGCCACCGGCTACAACCTGATCGCCGACTGGCCCGGCGGCGACCTGAACAACGTGGTCATGCTCGGCGGCCACCTCGACAGCGTGTCGGCGGGCCCGGGCATCAACGACAACGGCACCGGTTCGGCCGGGCTGCTGGAGGTCGCGCTGGCCGTGCGGTCCAGCGGCTTCCAGCCGACCAAGCACCTGCGCTTCGCCTGGTGGGGCGCGGAGGAGCTGGGCCTGATCGGCTCGACGTACTACGTGAACTCGCTGTCCACGACGGACCGCTCGCGGATCGACGCGTACCTCAACTTCGACATGATCGGCTCGCCGAACCCGGGTTACTTCGTCTACAGCGCGTCCGGTCAGCCGTCGGGCTCCCTGCTGCTCCAGCAGGCGCTCCAGGGCTACTTCAGCTCGATCGGCGTGCCGACCGAGCTGACCAGCGTGGGCGGGCGGTCCGACCACGCGGCGTTCGCGCGGGCGGGCATCCCGGTCGGCGGCACGTTCACCGGCGCCGAGGGCATCAAGACCTCCGCCCAGGCGCAGAAGTGGGGCGGCTCGGCCGGTGTCGCGTACGACCGCTGCTACCACCGCTCGTGCGACACCTCGTCGAACGTGAACGCGACCGCGCTCGACCGCAACACCGACGCCATCGCGCACGCCCTGTGGACGCTGGCGGCCTAGCCGTCCAGCAGCCGCGCCAGCACCTCGGCGACGCCGGCCGGGGCGGGGTCGACCCGCACGACCTTGTCCCGGCCGCGCTCGCCCGCGACCACCTCGACGTCCTGCTTGCGCACGCCGAACGCCCTGGCCAGCGCCTTGCGGACGGCTTCGTTCGCCTTGCCCTCCACGGCGGGCGCGGCGACCGCGACGACCAGCGCGCCGTCACCCCACCGGCCGCCGACGGCCTCGCGCTTCGCGCCCGGCTTGACCCTGATCGCGAACCGGAAGGCGTCAGCCACGGCACAGCACCAGGGTCAGCGTCTCCTCCAACAAGGCCCGCCGCGCCGTGACCAGGTGCGGGGTGGACGACAGCAGCTGGGCCTGCCCCAGGTAGACCGAGTAGGCGAGCACGGCCCGCCGGCGCGCGACGTCGGCGGCGAAGCCCAGTTCGGCGAACAGCTCCTCCATGTAGCCGATGCGGCGCTCCGTGACGCGGCCGAGCACCGGCGCCACCGCCGGGTCGTCCTTGGCCGCGAGCATGGCCAGCTCGACCGCGCTGTGCTCGACGTCCTCCAGCACGGTGGAGAACAGCAGCCGCAGCCTCTCCAACGGCCCCGACGCCGACTCCACGAGCTCGATCACGGCCTCGGTGTGCGCGCGTTCCCAGCGTTCGAGGGTGGCCTTGAGCAGGGCTTCCCGGTTGGGGAAGTGCCAGTAGGCGCTGCCCTTGGTCGCACCCATGCGCGCCGCGAGCGGTTCCACCGCCACGGCCGCGACCCCACCCTCGACCAGCGCTTGCAGGGCCACCCGGGTCCAGTCGTCGCGCGTCCGCCGTGCCATGACTCCGTACGCTACCGTATGGACAAACCATACGGTTCCGTACGGAGGTGGGGTCGTGATGATCGAGAACGTGCACACCCGGTTGTTCCCCGACAGCGCGGGGCTGGTCGACCGGGTCGTCGAGCTGTGGCCGTCCGACCGGTGGCCGCCCCTGGTGCTGGACCGGCCGCTCGGCGTCGGCGCGGACGGCGGGCACGCGTTCGTGCGCTACCGCTGCACCGCCCACGTGCCAGGTCAGCGCGCCGAGTTCGCCTTCGACCCGCGCATCGGCATGATCGGCGGGCACGTCCTGGAAGCGGTCCCGGGAGGGTTGCGGCACACTCTCACCGGTCGGCCGCGCGGCCTGATGCGGCTGGCCTGGCCGCTGGCCGTGCGGTGGTTGCACGACGCCCTGATCGAGGACCTGTTCGACGACGCCGCCCGCGCCGCCGGCCACCCGCCCGTGCGGCCGGCCAAGTGGTCGGCCTGGGTCCGGTTGCTGCGCGCGGTCGGGAAGAGGGCGGCCCGGCAGCCCGCTTGACCGGATTTCCTCCACAACCCCCGGTCTCGTCCGTCTACCCGTTACCGGGACCAGAGGGGGGAGGGTTCGTGACGCCGGAGGATCCCGACGACCACGCGGCCACCTTCAGCGACTTCTACCACCGGGAACGCACCCGGCTGTTCCGCTTCGCGGCGGTGATGTCGCCGCACCTGGACCACGAGTCCGCGGTGCAGGAGGCGTTCGTCGGCGCGTGGCGGAACTGGCCGGTGATCGCTCCCGGTTCCAGACGTGCTTGGCTGGTGAAGACGATCCGCAACCTGCTGGTGGACCAGGCCCGTCGGCGGGAGCGGCCGGGTGACCTCACCGACGAGGTGGTCGCCCGGCAGCGCGGCACGTACCGGATCCTGGTGCCCAAGCAGCGGGACGCCGAGACGTGGCACGAGCTGGTCAGCACGCTGGCGGCGGTCGCGAACCTGCCGGACCACCTGCGCACCGCGCTGGTCCTGCGGTTCTGGGACTTCGACGACGACGAGATCGCCGACGTGCTGGGCTGCCGGCGCGCGTCCGTGCGGCGGTACGTGTCGCAGGCGCGGGCGTGGGTCAGCGAGCGGGTCGGCAACGAGGAACGACGGGTGCGCGGCTCCCAGCGCGGGAAGGAGACGTCATGACCGACGAGCTGGATCCCCGACTCGACCACCTGCGCGCCGAACTGGTCGAGGCCATCCCGGAGGACCCCGGCACGGACCACCTCGGCGTGGCGGCGATCATGGCGCAGGCGACGAGGCACGAGCGGCAGGCGGCGCTGGTCGAGGCCGCGCGGGCCGGTTCACGGGTGGCGCTGGACTCCCTGGTCGCCGAGCTGACCCCGCTCGTGTGGCACGTGGCCAGGGGCAACGGCCTCGACCAGGCCACCGCCGAGGACGTCGTGCAGACCGTGTGGCTGAGCCTGCTGCGCCACCTGGACCGCCTGACCGAGCCGCGGGCCGTCGCCGGCTGGCTGATCGTGGCGACGCGGCGCGAGGCCCAACGTGCCTGGCGCGACCGCAACGGCCGCCCCGCCCTGTCCACGGACTCGGCCGTCGACATGCCCGACGACCGCTGGCTTCCGGAGCCTGAAGCCCTGCGCGACGATCGCGACCGCCGCCTTTGGCACGCGTTCAACGCCATGCCCCGGCGCTGCCAGGAGTTGCTGCGCCTGACCGTCCTGGCGGGCCGGGCCGAGTACCGGGCCGTGGCCGAGGCCCTGTCCATGCCGCGCGGCTCGATCGGCCCGACCAGGGGCCGCTGCCTGCACCAGCTGAAGGCCCGGTTGGAACAGGACGACGTCCGCTGACGACGTTCGCCGACAACGTCCGCCGGCGGCGACGATCTCGTGGGGCGCCGCCGGGTTGTTTCCGGACAGCTTCGCCAGGTTGTTCGGGTAGAAGCTGGAAAAGCATGTCCTCGCCGGACGGGCAGATCAGCAGGATGACCCCAACTACCCCTGGATGCTGCGGGTCCGTCGTTGGTCCGGGTTTCGTGTCATCCCACCGACCTCCACAAGGGCTACCACACGTATCAAGGGGGGCGCCCACAGTCGAAGCCGCGGGTATCGGTGAACTACGCCCCCCTTGACACGCGCGGTAGGGCTGCGCCAGGTCGGCGGGATGACACGAAGCCCTCCTTCTAGGGGAAGGGCATGCCAGTGGACGGTCCGGGGGTCGCCGGCGGGCCCGGGGTCGGGTCGGGCCGGGGCGTGTGCGGCCGCTGATGCCCTCACCTCCCCAAAGGGAGGGCTTCGTGTCATCCCGCCGACCTGGCTTTGCCCTACCGCACGGGTCAAGGGGGCACTTTCCACCCCAACAGGAACGATGGGCTGGAACCGCCCCCTTGACCCGTGCGGTAGCCCGGAGGGAGGTCGGTGGGATGACACGAAACCCGGACCAACAACGGACCCGGCACAGAACCACCTAACCCCGGGTCATCCTGCTGATCTGCCCGTCCGGCGAGGACAGCTTTTGAAGCTTCTACTCCAACCGCTGCCCCACACATAACCAGGCATCGTGCCCCCGACCGACCGACCGACCGACCGGCCGACCGGCCGAGGCGAGCGCCAAACGCCCGGGCCTGAACCCTCAGACCTTGACCACCGCGACCCGGACCTTCTGACCCTCGCCGACCACGCCGTCCGAGCCCTCGGCGACCTCGCCGTACTCGACCGACCCGGCCAACGTCTCCTCCTTCACGAACGCCTCGAACCGGCGCACCGCGTCCTCCACCGCCGGCGGCACCTGCACCGTCAACGCGATCCGGTCCGACACGTCCAGCCCGGCGTCCTTGCGCGCCTGCTGCACGACACGCACGAGGTCGCGGGCCACGCCCTCGGCGGCCAGCTCCTCCGTCACCGCGGTGTCCAGCACGACCAGCCCGCCGCTGTTCGGCAGCGCCGCCGTCGCGCCCTGGTCGGTGGCGACCAGCCGCTGCTCGTACTCCTCCGGGAACAGCTCGATCCCGGCGGCCACGACGCGACCGTCCACCTCCTGCCAGTCACCCGCCTTCACGGCCTTGATGACCTTCTGCACGTCCGGCCCGAGCCGGGGACCGGCGGCACGCGCGTTGACCGCCAGCTGGAAGTGGCCGTGCGCGTCCACGTCCGTGGTGAGCTCGACCTCCTTGACGTTCACCTCGTCCCGCAGGATCCCGGTGAACGACTCCAGCTGCGCCACCTCACCGGAAGCGATCACGAGCTTCGCCAACGGCAACCTCACCCGCAGCTTGTTCGACTTCCGCAGCGACAACGCCGTGGACGCCACCTGCCGCACCTGGTCCATCGCGGCCACCAGGGCGTCGTCCGCGGGCAGGTCGGAGGCCACCGGGTAGTCGGCCAGGTGCACCGACCGGCCACCGGTCAACCCGCGCCACACCGACTCGGTGGTCAGCGGCAGCAACGGCGCGGCCACCCGGCACACGACCTCCAGCACGGTGTGCAGCGTGTCGATCGCGTCCTGGTCGCCGGACCAGAACCGGTCGCGCGAACGCCGCACGTACCAGTTGGTCAGCACCTCCAGGAACTCGCGGATCGACGCGCACGCGCCCGAGATGTCGTACAGGTCCAGCTGCGCGGTCACCCCGGCCACCAGGTCGTGCGTCTTCGCCAGCACGTACCGGTCCAGCACGTGCTGCGACGACGTCCGCCAGTGCCCCTCGACCCCGTCCGCGTTGGCGTACAGGGCCAGGAAGTACCAGGAGTTCCACAGCGGCAGCACGGCCTGGCGCACCGCGTCGCGGATGCCGCGCTCGGTCACCACCAGGTCGCCGCCGCGCAGGATCGGCGAGGCCATCAGGAACCAGCGCATGGCGTCCGAGCCGTCGCGGTGGAACACCTCGTTGACGTCCGGGTAGTTCTGGCGCGACTTGGACATCTTCTGCCCGTCGTCGCCCAGCACGATCCCGTGCGCCACGCAGTTGCGGAACGCGGGCCGGTCGAACAGCGCCGTGGCCAGCACGTGCATGGTGTAGAACCAGCCGCGCGTCTGGCCGTTGTACTCGACGATGAAGTCGCCCGGGTAGTGGTCCTCGAACCACTGGGCGTTCTCGAACGGGTAGTGGACCTGGGCGAACGACATCGAGCCGGACTCGAACCAGCAGTCCAGCACCTCGGGCACGCGCCGCATCACCGACTGCCCGGTCGGGTCGTCGGGGTTCGGCCGGGTCAGGTCGTCGATCGTGGGCCGGTGCAGGTCGGTCGGGCGCACGCCGAAGTCGCGCTCCAGCTCGTCCAGCGAGCCGTAGACGTCCACCCGCGGGTACGCCGGGTCGTCCGACACCCACACCGGGATCGGCGAGCCCCAGAACCGGTTGCGGGAGATGTTCCAGTCGCGGGCGTTCTCCAGCCACTTGCCGAACTGGCCGTCCTTGATGTGCTCGGGCACCCAGTTGATCTGCTGGTTCAGCTCGACCATCCGGTCCTTGAACTGCGAGACCGCGACGAACCACGACGACACGGCGCGCTGGATCAGCGCGTTGTCGCACCGCCAGCAGTGCGGGTACGGGTGGTCGTAGGTCTCGTGGCGCAGCAGCAGGCCCGCTTCCTTCAGGTCGCGGATGATCGGCTTGTTGGCCTCGAAGACCTGCAACCCCTCGTACGGCGGCACCTCGGCGGTGAACCGGCCGTGCGCGTCGACCGGCACGACGACCTCGATGCCGGCCGCGTCCGTGACGAGCTTGTCCTCCTCACCGAAGGCGGGCGCGATGTGCACCATGCCCGTGCCGTCCTCGGTGGTGACGTAGTCGGCGGCCAGCACCTGGTGCGCGTTCTCCCGGCCGACGAAGAAGTCGAACGGCGGCGCGTACTTGCGGCCCACCAGGTCGGCGCCCTTGCACCGGGCCACGACCGGCGGCTCCTCGCCCAGCTCGCGGGCGTAGGCGGGCACGCGCGCCTCGGCGAGCAGGTAGCGCTCGCCGTTCGCCTCGACCGTCACGTAGTCCACGTCCGGGTGCACGGCGGCGGCCAGGTTGGACGGCAGCGTCCACGGCGTCGTCGTCCAGACCAGGGCCAGCTCGCCGGTCTCCAGGCGCAGGCCGACGGTCACCGCCGGGTCCTGCCGGTCCCGGTAGGTGTCGTCCATCTTGGTCTCGGTGTTGGACAGCGGCGTCTCGCAGCGCCAGCAGTACCAGAGCACCCGGAAGCCCTCGTAGACCAGGCCCTTGTCCCACAGGGTCTTGAAGGCCCACATGACGCTTTCCATGTAGTCCAGGTCGAGGGTCTTGTAGTCGTTGTCGAAGTCCACCCAGCGGGCCTGCCGGGTCACGTACTCGCGCCACTGGTCGGTGTAGCGCAGCACCGAGGTGCGGCAGGCCTCGTTGAACTTCTCGATCCCGAACGCCTCGATCTCGCTCTTGGACGAGAACCCGAGCTGCTTCTCCGCCTCGACCTCGGCGGGCAGGCCGTGGGTGTCCCAGCCGAAGCGGCGCTCGACGTGCTTGCCGCGCATGGTCTGGTAGCGCGGGACGACGTCCTTGACGTAGCCGGTGAGCAGGTGGCCGTAGTGCGGCAGGCCGTTGGCGAACGGCGGGCCGTCGTAGAAGACGAACTCGTTCGCCCCGTTGTCCCCGGCCGGGCGGGCGTCGATCGAGGCCTGGAACGTCCGGTCGGACTTCCAGAAGTCGAGGACACCCTCCTCGAGGGCGGGGAAGGACGGCTGGGAGGGAACGGAACCCTCGCCTGCCTTCGGGTAGGCCATCGTGCTGCTCCTCGCGTGCGTCCAACCGGCTCACGGGGACGACGCGCCGGTCAGGCGCACCGCGGTACCACCCCGCTTGCCAGGGCGCGAAGGCACTGGCCTCTCTTCGACGGCTGTGACGGGCCGCTCCCGTCCGGTTCTACTGGGGCTCGCGCCCGTTCTTCCGGAGGCTCCCCGGTGATGGCCGGATCAACGCCGTGCTACCACCCAGGGTAGCCGAACCGCGCAAACCACTTTGACCGGTTCCCTCCGGGCGGCGAGGGCTCAGTCGGCTTCCGACCGGTCCGCGGTCCGCTTGCGGTCCGCGAGGCCGGCGTCCGGGCGGCACACCGCGCACGGCGTGAAGCCCAGTTGGCGCGCCTCGTCGACCGGCAGGCCCAGCGACGCCCGTGCGGCGAGCCAGGAGCAGTCGGCGAGGTGGTAGCGAGGACGCTCGTCCAGCACCCGAACCTCGTCCGTGAGTTCGCTCACGATCAAGGCGTCGGCCGCGTCCGTGTCCTCCTCGCCAGGTTCGAGATGTGCCTGATCGGGTGGACTTTCGGGAGCTTCGTCCCCGGCGCCCCCGGGCACCGACCGTTGATCGCCGGCGCTAACCTGGTGATCAACAACCGCGGTGCCGGCAGCCTGGGTGCCCGACCGGCGGCGAAGCCACCAGTCGAGCACCAGGACCACGGCAGCGGCCCCGCTCGCACCCACGGACAACCAGGCCCAGTGCGTCTGGGCGCTGGTGAGCGCGGGCACGAGCAACCCCAGGGCTGCCAGCACCAACAGCAGGACTGTGTAGAGCACGTCCAGCAGACTAGATCAGCAACGCCGATCAGCCGGCTTCGGCGCGCGCCCCGAACGAGTACCCACCCTGCTGACGGCCGTCGGACGGCGCGGCGGGGCCGCGGTCCTGCAGGTCGCGCAGCGACGACTCGAGCATCGTCTTGAGCCTCGTCCGGTACTCGCGCTCGAAGGTCTGCAGCTTGTCGATCTGCTTCTCGAGCGTGTTCTTCTCCTGGGTGATGTTGCCCATCACCTCGGCGTGCTTGCGCTGCGCGTCCCGGTCGAGCGCGCTGGCCTTCTCACGGGCCTGCCGCTCCAACGTCTCGGCGCGGGTCCGCGCGTCGTTCAGCATGGTCTCGGCACGCGTGCGCGCCTCGTTGACCATCGTGTCGGCCTTGGACCGCGCCTCGGACAACAACTGCTCCGACTTGGTCCTGGCCTCCGACAGCATCCCGTCGGCTTCGGCCTTGGCCTCGCCGGTGAGCCGGTCGGCCATCTCCTGGGCCAGGCCGAGCACCTTGGCCGCCTGGACGTGGTGGTCACCACCACCGCCGGGCGATGTCTGCTCCAGCGCCGAAGGGGGCGGCACCGGAGCGAGCCTGCGGGGCTCGTCCACGACGCGGCTCGGGCCGACACCCGCGGCAACCTTCGCCCGGGCGTCTTCGAGGTCGGCACGCGCGGTCTCGACCTGCTGGTCGAGCTGCTCGACCTGCTGGCGCAGGTCGTTGTTCTCCTCGATCAGGCGGGCCAGTTCGCCCTCAACCAGGTCGAGGAACGCGTCCACCTCGTCCTCGTTGTAGCCCCGCTTGCCAATCGGCGGCTTGCTGAACGCGACGTTGTGCACGTCCGCGGGGGTCAACGGCATCAGATCACCTCACGCACTCCTGGGCTGTGGACATCCCTGGTCCCCTCACCTGGGATCGGCTACTCGCATCAGAATGATAACGACCAGCAACAGCACAATAATGGACAAGTCCAGACCGATGCCGCCGATCCGCACGGTCGGGATGATCCGACGCAGCAAGCGGACCGGAGGATCGGTCACGGTGTAGACGGTCTCGAGCGCCACCGCGACCCCGCCCGCAGGCCGCCATCCCCTGGCGAAACTACGGACGAGCTCCACGACGACACGCGCCGTGAGCAGCAGCCAGAACGAGAACAACACGTAGTAGACCACGAGCCAGAGGGCATCCACATGCTCAACTGTGCCACCACTCAGCCCTGGTTGAGGAACCCGCCCTCCGCGAGTCGCCTACGGTCCTCCGCCGTGACGTCGATGTTCGGGGGTGAGAGAAGGAACACCTTGTTGGTGACCTTGTCGATCGAGCCGCGCAGCGCGAACGCCAACCCGGCCGCGAAGTCGACCAGCCGCTTGGCGTCCGCGTCGTTCATGTCGGTGAGGTTCATGATCACCGGCGTGCCGTCGCGGTAGTGCTCCCCGATCGTCCGCGCCTCGTTGTAGCTGCGCGGGTGCAGCGTGGTGATGCGGGCGAGCGGGTTGACCGCGGGCTCCGGGGCGGGCCGCAGCCTGCCGACGGGCTCGCGCTGCGGCTCCACGGCCAGTGCACCGTGTGTGTCCGGGCTCCACGGCCGACGCGGGCGGGCTCCGCGATCGGGCTCGAAGTCGTCCGAATCGTCCAGTTCGGCCCGGTAGCCGTTGAACGAGCGGCGACGGGCGGTGCGCTGCTCCGGGTAGGCCTCGTACTCTTCCGGGTCGGCGTACTCGGACCGGTAGTCCGCGTAGCGCCGGTCGTCGTCGTAGGCGGCCGGGTCGTCGGCGTACTCGGCGGGAACCATCCCGAAGTAGGCCTTCAGCTTGTGAAACCCGCTCATGGCTCGAGCCCTTCCTCCGCCGAGATCCCTACCCGAAGGACGTCGCGGCCGTCCCAGAGGTTCCAGACAGTTACGGCGAGGCTAGTCTCCGGCTGCCCAGCAACGCTGTTCCGACACGCACGCACGTGGATCCGTGCGCTATCGCATCCTCCAGGTCACCGCTCATCCCCGCCGAGATCACGGTGGCATCGGGATGATCGACCCGCAAGCGGGTTACCGCTTCGTATAGAGCGGCAAACGCCTGCTGTGGAGACATCCCAAGGGGTGCGACGGTCATCACACCCCTAAAAATAAGTTCACCTGAACGTGCTACGTGATCGGCCAGTCGCGGTAGGTCACCGATCGGGTGACCGCCGCGTGCCACGTCACCGTCGATGCTGACCTGGACCAGGACCTCGGTCGGCTCGGTCGCGGCCTTGGCGATGGCGTCGGCGAGCCGGACCGAGTCGACGGTGTCGATCCGGTCGGCCCAGCGGAGGACGGACTTGGCCTTGTTCCGCTGGAGCGAGCCGACCATGTGCCACTTCGCCTCGGCGTCCGGGCGCAGTTCGGCGAACTCGGCGGTCTTGCGGCTCGCCTCCTGGTCGCGGTTCTCGGCGAAGGCGGTGAGGCCGAGGTCGCTGAGGATGGCCACGTCCTCCGCCGGGAAGGTCTTGGTGACGGCCAGCAAGTCGACCTCATCGGGTGATCTTCCGACGGCCGCGCACGCCTTGGCGATGCGTTCCCTCACCTCGGCGAGTGACAGGGCCAGCTCGTCGCGCCGGTTCACGGCTCCATCCAGACGACGCCCGCCAGCCGTCCCGTTCCCGGGTCGCGGCGGTGGCTGAACAGGGACTTCTCCTCGACCGTGCAGCGGGGGTCGACCCCGATCCTGCCGACGCCCGCGTCGGCGAGCTGCTGCCAGATGCCGGCGCGCAGGTCGAGGGCGGGCTTGCCGGCGCGGGTCTTGGACGCGCTGCCGGGCAGGTGCTTCTCGACGTCGTCGCGCATCGCGGCGGGCACCTCGTAGCACTGGCCGCAGACGGCCGGGCCGAGCAGTACCTCGACGTGCTCCTCGTGCGCACCCAGTTCGACCATGCGGTCCAGGGTGGCCGGGATGACGCCGACCCGTGCGCCGACGCGTCCGGCGTGGACCGCGGCGATCACCCCGGCTTCCGGGTCGCCCAGCAGCACCGGCACGCAGTCCGCCGTGAGCACGACGAGCCCGAGCCGTTCCTGCTTCGTCACCACGGCGTCCGTGGCCTCCAGCGGCTCGCTCACCGGCCCGTCGACCACCCCGACCGTCCGGCCGTGCACCTGTTCCATCCAGACCAGCCGTTCGGGTTCGAGCCCGATGCCCTCGGCGAGCCGCTTCCGGTTGGCCTCGACGGCCGCCGGGTCGTCCCCGACGTGGTCGCCGAGGTTGAAGGAGTCGTAGGGAGGCTTCGACACTCCGCCTTCGCGGGTGGTCAGGACACGACGGATGCGCACCCCCCAAGCTTCCCAGACCCGCGAGAGTCCTACGTTCACGCCGCGAGAGTCCTACGTTCGGAACGCGCGTGTCCTACGTTCAGAACACCTGAATTCAACGCTCAGGACCCCCGAGCTCGGTCCTCAGGCCGACCGGTCGGCTGCTGAGTGTTGAACTCGGGGGTCCTGAACGTAGGACTCTCGCGCTGTGAACGTAGGACTCTCGCGTGCTGAAGGTAGGACTCTCGCGGGTTAGCGGCGCATGAAGGGAGGGACGTCCACCTCGTCGTCGGGGTCGTCCGTCACCGGCACGGCCCGGTTCGGCAACGAACCGCTGGTGTTCCCCGGCACGCCCGGCGACAGCGACCTCGGCATGGTCGGCTGCGGCGTGGCGTACGGGGACTGGCCGTTGCCCTGGCCGGGCTGCGGCTGCTGCGGCACGGTCGGCCGCGGCGGGACCGGCTGCTCCACCTGCTGCACGGGCTGGGGCTGCGGTTGGTGCTGCGGTTGGTGCTGCACGGGCGGAGGCTGCTGCACCTGCTGCACCGGCTGCGGGTTGTGGTTCACCTGACCCGCGGTGGCCGAGGCCACGGGCGTGCCACGCGGCGGGCTGGACAGAGCCTGCGGCTCCAGCTTCTTGTGCGTCGGCCCGCCACTGTCAAAACCCGCCGCGATCACCGTCACCCGGACCTCGTCACCGAGCGAGTCGTCGATGACCGTGCCGAAGATGATGTTCGCGTCGGGGTGCGCGGCTTCCTGCACCAGCGAAGCCGACTCGTTGATCTCGAACAGCCCGAGGTCGCTGCCACCGGCGATCGAGAGCAGCACGCCGTGCGCACCCTCCATCGAGGCTTCCAGCAACGGCGAGTTGATCGCCTTCTGGGCCGCTTGGACCGCTCTGCCCTCGCCTCGCGCGGAGCCGATGCCCATCAACGCGCTGCCCGCGCCGGACATGACCGACTTGACGTCGGCGAAGTCGAGGTTGATCAGACCGGGCGTGGTGATCAGGTCGGTGATGCCCTGGACACCGGACAGCAGCACCTCGTCCGCGGAGCGGAACGCGTCCATCAGCGAGACGCCGATGTCGCCGAGCTGCAGCAGCCGGTCGTTCGGGATCACGATGAGGGTGTCGCACTCGTTGCGCAGGGCCTGGATGCCCTCCTCGGCCTGCTTGGCGCGGCGCTTGCCCTCGAACGAGAACGGTCGCGTGACCACACCGATGGTCAGCGCGCCGAGCTTGCGGGCGATCGAGGCGACCACGGGCGCGCCTCCGGTGCCCGTGCCACCGCCCTCGCCGGCGGTCACGAACACCATGTCCGCGCCCTTGAGGACTTCTTCGATCTCTTCGCGGTGGTCTTCGGCGGCCTTGTGGCCGACTTCCGGGTTGGCGCCTGCACCGAGGCCGCGGGTGAGTTCGCGGCCGATGTCGAGCTTCACGTCGGCATCCGACATGAGCAGCGCCTGGGCGTCGGTGTTCACCGCGATGAACTCGACGCCCTTGAGCCCGACCTCGATCATGCGGTTGACGGCGTTGACACCGCCACCGCCGATGCCGACGACCTTTATCACCGCGAGGTAGTTGTGCGGGGGCGTCATCGGTCCGCCTTCCTGATCGTGTCCGTGCTCATGTGCTGGAGTGGATGACCACCGGTGTCACAGCCCGGACGGATCTCCACCCGGATTGAAACTCTCAACCAGAGGTTCAGAGTTATGTCAACCCCGTATGTTCCTGCTGGACGTTATGCATCGCGAATGCCTCGGTCCAGCAGCCACGCCGTGTTGTGTCCTGACCGGGTGAGCGGTCCCTACTCGCCGGTCATCCCGTCGAGCAGCTCCCGCACCACGTCCAGGTGCCCCGCGTGCCGACCCGTTTCCTCGATCATGTGGATCAGCACCCAGCGCGCGGAAAGCCGCTTGTCCCCGCGGAACGCCACCTCGTGGTCGAGGTCGAGGCCCGCGAGCACTTCCCGGCTCACCGTGCACTGCTCAGCGTAGTCGGCGATCAATCCCGAGATCGTCTCGCCCGGCTCGACGCGCCAATCGGCGTCCGGGTCCTCACGGGTGTAGGGCGCGCGCGAAGGCCGGCCGGACAGCGCCACCTCGAACCAGTAGTGCTCCACCCACCGCAGGTGCTTGACGATGCCCGCGGCCGTGTTGAGCTGCGACGGGAGCACCGAGCGGGCCGCGTCTTCGTCGGACAGCCCGGCGCACTTGAACTCGATCGTCCCGCGCAGGAAGTCGAGGAAACCGGACAGCAGGGCGCGTTCGTCGCCGGTGTACGGGAGTTCGATCCGGTTGTCCACCGGCGTCTGCGTCATACCCGAAGTATCACTGGACGACGACCACCGGACGATCGACTTCCGCGGATCCGCCCTGTGGCGGGTTTCACCACGTCGCGGTGTTTAGGAGACGGTCGGCAGCTCGGGGCTGGACACGTCGAACACGGTGCCCTTGCGGGTCATCAGCACGTCGAGCACGGCGGCCTTGCGCACGGTGTCGACGGGTGAGCCCCAGCGGGCCTCACGGCCGCCGCTCAGCATCAGCCGGATGTCCGACGGCGAGTCCGCGGCGACGCTGAGCACGTCCTCCCGCAACGCCCCGGGCACCTGCGTGAGCACGGACACCGCCGCGGCGACCGCGTCCGACGACACCTTCAGCTCCGGCAGGCCGGCCGGCGGCTGCACGACGGTCGCGTAGTCCTTGCCGGTCACGTCGACCAGGTGCGCGCCGTCGGGCGCGATGATCACCGCGACCGGCTCCCGCTCGTCCACGGTCAGCCGCACGGTGCCGGGCACGACCCGCTCGACCTCGACGCCGGCGACGCGCGGCAGTTCCCGGACCCGCGCGGCGACCGCGTCGACGTCCAGCCGCACCAGCGGCGTGCCCGGCTCGATCGCGGCGGCCGTGCGGACCTCGTCACCGGTCAGGTTGGCGATGCCGCGCACCTCGACCTCGCGGACGCCGAGCGCGGGCGTGAACCAGACCGTGCAGACGACGACGGTCACCACGAGCATCGCGAGGATCGCGCCGACCCGGCGGCGGACCACCTTGCGCCGGTACAGCTGCGCCCGCGTCGGACGTCGGTTGGGACGACGGCGCGCCGACGGCCGGGAACCCGGGCCGGGGGAAGCGCCCGGCCGACGACGCGCCGCCTGTGTGCTCATGTCACGCCTCGCCGGCGCTCGACGACGTGGCCAGGGCGCCGGGCACCCCGGCGCACGACGCGCTCGCGAGCCCGCTCATGCCCGGTCCAGCTCGCCGACGATCTCCGGCCCGAGCATGGTCACGTCACCGGCGCCCATGGTCACCACCAGGTCGCCCTCGCCGACCATGCTCGCGACCAGCGCGGGCACCCGGTCGAACGACGGCTCGTAGACCACCTTGCCGACGTCGAGCGGCACCAGGCCGGAGACCAGCGCGCCGGTGACGCCGGGCTCCGGCTCCTCCCGCGCGCCGTAGACGTCGAGCACGACGACGCCGTCGGCCGTGCCGAGCGCGGCGGCGAACTCCTCGGCGAACAACCGCGTCCGCGAGTACAGGTGCGGCTGGAACACCACGACCAGCTTGCCGTCGCCGGCGACCGGCCGGGCGGCGGCGATCTGGGCGGCGACCTCGGTGGGGTGGTGGGCGTAGTCGTCGTAGACCCGCACCCCCCTGGCCTGGCCCTTGAACTCGAACCGCCGCCGGACCCCGCCGAACGCGGCCAGCCCGATCAGCACGCCCTGGCGGTCCGCGCCCAGCTCCAGCGCGGCGATCAGGGCGGCGATGGCGTTGCCCGCCATGTGCTCGCCCGGCACGGCCACGCGCACGTCCACGACGTCGCCGTCCAGCTCGACCCGGGCGACGCCGCCGGAGTCGGCGGGCCGGTAGTCGACCACGCGGACCGAGCCGTCGCCGGTGGCCGTGCGGCCGTACGTGCGGACCCGGATGCCGAGCTTCGCGGCCCGTTCCGCCAACGCCGCCGAACCCGGGTCGTCCGCGCACGCGATCAGCACGCCGTCGGGCTGGATGCGCTCCAGGAACGAGTCGAACACCGCGACGTACGCCTCGACGGTGCCGTGGTGGTCGAGGTGGTCGGCCTCGACGTTGGTCACGACCGCGACCGACGGCGAGAAGTAGAGGAACGAGCCGTCGCTCTCGTCGGCCTCGGCGACGAACACGCCGCCCGTGCCCTGGTGCGCGTTCGCGCCGGACTCGTTGAGGTCGCCGCCGATCGCGAACGACGGGTCCATCCGGCAGTGCTGCAGGGCGACCGTGAGCATGGACGTGGTCGACGTCTTGCCGTGCGTGCCGGCGACGCACGCCACCCGGTGGTCGAGCATCAGCGCGGCCAGCGCCTCGGCCCGCCGCAGCACGACCGTGCCGCGGGCGCGGGCTTCCACCAGCTCCGGGTTGTCCTCGCGGATCGCGGTGGACACCACGACCGCCGTGGGCCCGTCGGGCAGCTGGTCGAGGTTCGCGCCGGCGTGGCCGACCGCGATCGCCGCGCCCTGCGCGCGCAGCGCCAGCACGGTGCGCGAGTCCTTGGCGTCCGAGCCGGACACCTGGGCCCCGCGGGCGAGGAGGATCCGGGCGATGCCGCTCATGCCCGCCCCGCCGATGCCGACGAGGTGCACGCGGTCCAGGACGTCGCTCACTTCTTGATCACCTCGAGCACGATGCGGGCCAGCACCTCGTCCGCCTCGCGGTGTCCGGTGCTCAGCGTGGCCGTGGTCATCGCGGCCAGCCGGGCGCGGTCGGAGACCAGCGGGACCACGTTCGCCGCGATCCACTCCGGCGTCAGCTGGTCGTCGGGCACCAGCAGGCCGCCGCCGGCGGCGACGACCGCGCCCGCGTTGAGCGACTGCTCGCCGTTGCCGATCGGCAGGGGCACGAACACCGCGGGCAGACCCACGGCGGACACCTCTGCCACCGTCATCGCGCCGGACCGGCACAGCACCGCGTCCGCCGCCGCGTAGGCGAGGTCCATCCGGTCCAGGTACGGCACCGGCACGTACGGCGGCGCGCCCGGCACCGACTGCACCGCGACGGTGTTCTTGGGGCCGTGCGCGTGCAGCACCCCGATACCGGCCTGCGCGAACGCGGACGCCGCGCCGGACACCGCGTTGTTGATCGACCGCGCGCCCTGCGAGCCGCCGAACACCAGCAGCGTCGGCGCGGTCGGGTGCAGGCCGAAGTGGGCGCGGGCCTGCTGCCGCAGCTCGGCGCGCTTGAGGGAGGTGATCGAGTAGCGCAGCGGGATGCCGATGATCTCGGCGTCGGTCAGGCCCGAGTCGGGCACCGCGGCGGCGACCCGTTCGGCGAACTTCGCGCCGACCTTGTTGGCCAGGCCCGCCTTGGCGTTGGCCTCGTGCACGACGATCGGCACCCGGCCGCGCGCGGCGAGGTAGGCGGGCAGCGCGACGTAGCCGCCGAAACCCACCACGACGTCGGCGCCGACCCGTTCGAGCACCTCACGGGTGTGCTTCACGGCGCCGCGCACGCGCAGGGGCAGCTTGAGCAGGTCGGGCGTCGGCTTGCGCGGCATCGGCACCGGCGGGATCAGCTCCAGCGGGTAGCCGCGGGCCGGCACGAGTCTGCTCTCCAGACCGCGCTCTGTGCCGAGCGCGACGACCCGCGCGTCGGGCCGAAGCCGCATGACCGCGTCGGCCAGGGCCAGGGCTGGCTCGATGTGCCCGGCGGTGCCGCCTCCGGCGACCACCACGCACGGTCCGGCCTGCTGGGGAACCCCGGTCACGCATATCCTCCTCGCGTCGGTGTACCGCTGTGTCCGGTACCGCTAACGCCCGTCACGCCGCCTGGACCGCGCGTCCCGGTCCTGGCCGGCCTTTCGGGATTCGCGACGACGGTACTCCGACGGCGGAGCGTGACGACCGGCCATCCTCCGCTCGTCCACGGGAGGCGGCGCGGCCTTGCGACCGCGGGGAGGCGGCGACGGCCGCACGGGGCGGCGCTTCGGCGGCGGCTTGTAGACCACGGGCGCGGGCAGCTTCAGCACACCGCCGACCCGGCCGGGGCCCAGCGACCGCAACGCCGAGACCGCGTCGGGCTCGTGACGTGCGCAGTTGGCGAGGATGCCGAACACGAACATCGTCGTGACGACCGACGTGCCGCCGGAGGAGATCATCGGCAGCGTGATGCCGGTGACCGGCAGCAGCTGCACGACGTAGCCGATGTTGATCGCGGCCTGCGCGACCAGCCACACCGTCAGCGTCGCGGACACCATGCGGATCCACGGGTCGGTGTTGCGCGCCGCGATCCGCAGGCCGACCACCGCGAGCAGGACGAACAGGCCGAGCACCAGCACGCAGCCGATGAAGCCCAGCTCCTCGCCGATCACGGCGAAGATGAAGTCGCTGTGCACGTTCGGCAAATAGCGCCACTTCGAGCTGCCGTTGGTGAGGCCCTTGCCGAGGAACCCGCCCTCCGCCAACGCGTACAGCGCCTGCAACGCCTGGAGCCCGTCGCCCTGCGGGTCGGCGGCGGGGTTCAGGAACGTCTGCACGCGCTTGAACCGGTAGTCCGAGCCGAGCGCGAGCACCAACGCGCCGGTCACCGCGCCGATCGCGATGATCCCGAAGATCCGCATGGGCGCGCCGACGAACCAGAGCAGGCTCATCAGCACGACACCCAGCGTGATCGTGCCGCCGAGGTCGGGTTGCAGCATCACCAGCGCGAACACCAGCATCGCCACGGGGACGACCGGGACCAGCAGGTGCCGGTACTGGTCGAGGAGGGCGCGCTTGGTCACCAGGACGTGCGCTCCCCACAGCGCCAGGGCGAGCTTCGCGGGTTCGATCGGCTGGAACGAGACGGGTCCGATGGTGAACCACGACTGCGCGCCGCCCAGCACCGAGCCGAGCGGGGTCAGCACGAGGACGAGCAGGATCACGCAGACGAGCATCGCCATCGTGCTGCCGTGCCGGATCGTGCGCAGCGGTATGCGCAGGACGATCAGGAAGACGATGGCGCCGACGCCCACGTACAGCAGTTGCTTCTTGAACACGCTGTAGGCCGACGCGCCCTCGGCGACCTCGCCCGGCGCGGACGCGGACAGCACCATGATCAGCCCGAGCACGGTGAGCATGCCGAAGATCGCGAGCAGCAGGTGGAAGTCCGCCAGGGGACGGCCGAGCCAAGCGGTCAACGACGTCCGCACCGCGACCACGCGCTTGGCGCGCGGGGCTCTGGGCGGTCGCTCCCCCACCGGCTTCCGGTCCACCGCAGTCATGCGCCCATCGTCTCCCGCGCGGCCCGGCGAACGCCGCCAATCGGCCGCGTGTCGCGCGACGCGACCGCGATCACTGCCCGGTGGCCCGGATGACACTCCCGCGAGTTTCAAGTTACTTTGCAACTATGGGCATCTCGGCGTCCGAGATCAACTTCAGCGACCTGTCGAACAAGCCGGCCGACTCGGTCCGCAAGCTCCAGGAGTCGCCGAGCCGGACGCTGCTCGTGCACCGGCGCGGCGACGAGGAAGACCTGGTGCTCACCACCGTGAGCAGAGCCGAGGAGGTGCGCGAGGTCATCTCGACCACGACCGCCCTCTTGGTGGCTCTGATGCAGCACAGCGAAAGCGTCCGGGACCTGGTGACCGCCGTGATGCCCAAGGCGCTCCCGTGGGTCCGGTTCCTGCCGCGCGAGGACATGCAGGCGTTCGTCGTGGAACTCGTGGAGACGTTGGAGGCCGCCGACTCCCTGGGCACGCCGGCCCCGGTCACGCAGCTCATCAGCGAGTGGCAGCGCACAGCCGAGGTCCACGCTGATCCACGGCTCCTCGCGATCCTCCAGCAGGACGGCGAGGACCTGGGTGACGTCCCCGAACCTGGAGCGACCACCGCGTGAGCCCGAAGAAGGGCGACCCGGTCGCACCACCGGCCGTGGGCGCGGAGTGGCGCGTTCGGTACTGCACCAACGAGGCGATCAAGGGTTGGCAGGGACCTGGAGACGCGGGCGGCGGAGAACTTGCGCAAGGCCTGGGAGGTCATGCGCAACGACCCCCGGCCCGGGACCCGGCAAACCCACCAACCGCCACCACCAACTCAAGGGCGGTCTGGCCAACGGCACACAGGGCGGACACCTCATGCCCCGCTGGCAGATCGATGTGACCGGCGGAGATCGCATCTGGTACCTGCTGGACGTGGACAGGCACACGGTGTGGGTCGAGTACGGCGGCGGCCACCCCAAGGCCACCGACTAGACCCTGAACGCTAGACGGCGTCCCGCTTGACACCGGCGAGGAAGATCGCCATGGCCCGGCCACCGAACTCCAAGGTCGGGCCGGCGGTGTTCTTGCTGTCCCGGACCCGGAACGCGTCAGCCGACACGGCCACCTCGACGCACGCGCCGGTGCCGTCGCTGCGACTGCTCTTGCGCCAGACCGACAGCTCGATGCACTCGCCACCGCCGTTACTGCGACTGCTCTTACGCCACTCCGACCACATCGCGTTCTCCTCGGCCGAGCTAGAGGTCACCGATCACCCGCCTGATCAGCGCGATCGATTCCTGCGGGTCCAGCGCTGTGGCTCGCAGGTGATCCAACACCAGGCTATACCGCTCGACCTCTGCCTCTTCATCCAAATACAGGCCGCCGGTCAGGTTCTCCATGTAGACCACGCTCGGGAAGTCCAAGAACTTCAACAGGCGGAACGCGGTGCCCATCGCCATGTGCTGACCCTTGCCGAAGGGCAACACCTGGAGTGTCACATTGGGCCGCTCGACCACCTTCGACAGGTGGTTCAACTGTTCCAGATGCACCTCTCGGCCGCCGACCGCCCGGCGCAGGGCAGCCTCGTCGACGATCGCCCACACCGACAGCGACCCGTCCTCCACTCGGCGCTGCCGGGTCTGACGCAGCTCAGCGCGTTTGTTGATCACCTCATCCGACGCATCCGGCGCATACGCGCGCATCGACCAATACGAGTAGGCCGGGGTTTGGAACAGGCCGGGGATGAGGTCGATCTCGAAGATGTTGACCGCCGTGGCCTCGGACTCCAGGACCACGTACTCGGAGAACCAGTCGAACAGGACATCGCCGTACACGTGCCACCAGCCGCGCTTCTTGGCGACCTTCGCCAACCGCAGCAACCAGGCCGTCTTATCGGGTGCGGCCCCGTACAGTTCGGCCAGCGCCCGGGTGTCTACTATGGACACACCGGTGTACGCCGACTCGATGCGACTGATCTTCGACTTCGAGTAGCCAAGGTTCTCGACCACGTCGTCGAAGTCGAGCCCTGCCTCCTCGCGGAGTCGGGTCAGCGCGCTCGCCAGGACGCGCCGCCGGACTCCCGGGCCTTGGTTCTGCGGCATGGTGCGACATTAGCGGGAAACCGGACCACTGATCGGGTGAACTTCTGCCGATACGCACTATGCCGTGTTGCATCAAAAGCGCCTGAAGTGCACCTTTGGGCCCATGATCTCCGATGCGCTCGCCCGCGCCTTCCACCTGCTCGACCAGGACATGCTCGGCTACCTGGACGCCGTCGAACTCCTGACCAACGAGCACGAAACCGACGACGAAACCGTCCGCGCCATCGCACGCACGGAAGTCCCGCGCCTGGTCGCGGCCCTGCGCGGCACGCTCGGCAACCACCAGGCCGACGCCTTCGGGCTCTGCCTCGGCTGCGCGCCGACCTGGCACGACGGCCGCTTCACGCGCACGCCGTGGCCGTGCCCGGTGGTCGACGCCGCCCACACCTACCTGAAGGACCCGGACAGCATCTACCCGCGCTGGCCGACCAACCCCACCACCGCGTCGGCGAACGCCTGACCACGGTGCGCGTAGTCGCTGAACATGTCCATCGACGCCGCCGCCGGCGCCAGCACGACGGCATCACCCGGCCGCGCCATCGAACGCGCGGCGCGCACGGCGTCCTCCATGGACGCGGCGGCGTCCTCGCCAGGGTCCAACACCGTCACGGGCACCGACGGCGCGTGCCGGGCCAACGCCGAAGCGATCACCTCGCGGTCGGCCCCGATCACCACCGCCCCGCGCAGCCGGTGCGCCTCCTCGCGCACCAGCTCGTCCACCGACGCGCCCTTGAGCAACCCGCCGGCCACCCACACCACGCTCTCGTGCGACCGCAACGACGCCGCCGCCGCGTGGGGGTTCGTGGCCTTGGAGTCGTTGACGTAGGCGATCCCGTCGACCGTCGTCACCAGCACGGCCCGGTGCGCCCCCGGCGTGAAGTCGCGCAGACCCTGAGCCACCGCCGCCGCGGACACGCCGTGCGCACGGGCCAGCGCCGCCGCCGCCAGAGCGTCGGCGATCCCGGGAGGCCCACCGGGGTGGACGTCGGCGACCGGCAACAACACCTCGTCGGCAGGCCCGAACGCCCGGTCGACCAACTGCCCGTCGTGGACGCCGAGCTGCCCTTCCTCCGGCGACCCGAGCGTGAACCCGACGTGCGCGGCGGCCGGCGACGAGGCCAGGAGCCGCGCCACCACGGGGTCGTCCACCCCGCCGACGGCGACCTCACCGGTCAGCACACCGGCCTTCGCCGACGCGTACGCCTCGAACGTGCCGTGCCAGTCCAAGTGGTCCTCGGCCAGGTTCAACAGCACCCCGGCGAACGGCCGCACGGACGGCGACCAGTGCAGCTGGAAGCTCGACAGCTCCACCGCCAGCACCCGCCGCCCGGCCAGCAGGGCGTCCACCACGGGCAGGCCGACGTTGCCGCACGCCACCGCGTCGATCCCGGCCGCGCGCAGGATCGACTCCAGCATCCCGACCGTCGTGGTCTTGCCGTTCGTCCCCGTCACGGCCAGCCACGTCGGCGGGTCGGCCAGCTCCAGCCCCATCCGCCAGGCCAGCTCGACCTCGCCGATCACCTCGATGCCCGCCGCCGTCGCCGACTCCAGCAACGGGCTGGACGGGCGCCACCCCGGGCTGGTCACGACCAGGTCCGTCCCCGACGGCGGCTCGACCAACCCGGGGGTCAGCGCCACGCCGGGCAGCAGCTGCTCCAGCGCGGCGAGGCGGTCGGCCGAACCGTCGGTCACGGTGACGACGGCGTCCGCCGCCAGCAACGCCTCCGCCGCCGACCGGCCGGTCACCCCGGCGCCGGCCACGAGGACGTGACGACCTGCGAGGAATCCCATCGTCAGCTCTCGACCGCGGTCAGCCACTCGCTGTAGAACAGGCCGAGCCCGAGCATGCAGCACATGCCCGCGAGCAGCCAGAACCTGATGATCACCGTGGTTTCCGCCCACCCGGCGAGTTCGAAGTGGTGGTGGAACGGCGCCATGCGGAACAACCGCCGTCGTGACGTCCGGAAGACCGCGACCTGCAGCACCACCGACAACGCCTCGACCACGAACAGACCGCCGATGACGACCATCAGCAGCTCGGTGCGCGTGGCGATGGACAGGCCGGCGACCAGACCGCCCAGCGCGAGCGAGCCCGTGTCGCCCATGAAGATCTTGGCCGGCGCGGCGTTCCACCACAGGAAGCCGATGCAGCCGGCCATCGCGGCGGCGGCCACCAGCGCCAGGTCGAGCGGGTCGCGCACGTCGTAGCAGCCGGCCACGAGCAGGTTCGAGCAGTTGTAGCGGAACTGCCAGAAGCTGATCACCACGTACGTGCCGAGCACCATCGCGGACGTGCCGCCGGCCAGGCCGTCCAGGCCGTCGGTCAGGTTCACCGCGTTGGACCAGGCGCTGATCGCGGCGTAGCAGAACACCACGAACCCGACGACGCCGAACGACACCACGGCGATGTCGCGCACGAACGACAGGTTCACCGAGGCGGGCGTCATCCCGTCCTTGTTCGGGAACTGGATGACCAGCACGGCGAAGATGATCGTGGCCACGAACTGGCCGACCAGCTTCGCGGTCTTGTTCAGGCCCAGGTTGCGCTGCTTGCGGATCTTGATGAAGTCGTCCAGGAAGCCGACGACGCCCAGCGACGTGGTCAGCATCAGCACCAGCAGGCCGGACGCGCTCGGCGTCTGGTCCTGCGCGGACGCCGACATGGAGTTCACCAGGTGCGAGCCGAGGTAGCCCGCCCACATCGCGACCAGGATCGCGACGCCGCCCATGGTGGGCGTGCCGCGCTTGGTCTTGTGGCTCTGGGGCCCCTCTTCACGGATCTCCTGGCCGAAACCCTGCCGGGAGAAGATCTTGATCAGGTACGGCGTCAGCATGATCGACGTGATCAGGGCGATGGCCGCCGCGATCAGGATGCTCTTCACTTGCTGACCGCCTCCAGGAGAGCCTCGGCAACCCGCCACAGGCCGTATGAGTTGGATGCCTTCACCAGGACGACGTCACCCGGCCGCACCTGGTCGCGCAGCAGCTCGACGGCCGCCGCCACGTCGGGCACCAGAATCGCTTCTTCGCCCCAAGATCCTTCCAGGTGCGCCCCTTGGTGCATCGCGCGGGCGTCCTGACCGACCACGACCAGCTTGTTGATGTCCAAGCGGACCGCGAGCCGGCCGATCTCGTCGTGCGCGCGGATCGAGTCCGCGCCCAGTTCGGCCATCGGACCCAGCACCGCCCAGCTGCGGCGGGCGGGCGTGGCGGCCCGGGAGATGGTGGCGAGCGACTTCAGCGCCGCGCGCACCGACTCCGGGTTGGCGTTGTACGCATCGTTGATGACGGTCACACCGTCAGGACGTTCGGAGACCGCCATGCGATGCGCGGACACCCGTGCCGCCGTGCCGAGGCTCCGCGCGATCCCCTCCGGCGTCGCGCCGAGCTCGAGGGCGATGGCGGCGGCGGTGAGGGCGTTGCCGACCTGGTGCGGCCCGTGCACGGCCAGTCGGACGTCCGCCTCGCCCTGCGGCGTGACCAGGGTGAACCGGGCTCGGGCCTGCTCGTCGAGCTCGACGTCCTTCGCGCGGACCTGCGCGGACGGGTGCTCGCCGACGAGGACGACCTTGGCCTCGGTGCGGTCGGCCATGCCCGCGACGAGGGGGTCGTCGGCGTTGAGGATCGCGATGCCGTCCGCGGGCAGGGCCTCGACCAGCTCGCCCTTGGCCTTGGCGATGTTCTGCCGCGAGCCGAACTCGCCGACGTGCGCGCTGCCGACGTTCAGGACCGCGCCGACGCGGGGCACGGCGACCTTGCACAGCTCGGCGATGTGGCCGATGCCCCGGGCGCTGAGCTCGAGGACCAGGAACCGGGTGTCCTCGTCGACGCGCAACGCCGTCCAGGGGTGGCCCAGTTCGTTGTTGAACGACCCCGGCGGCGCGATGGTCGGGCCCAGCGGTGCGAGGACCTGGGCGATGAGGTCCTTGGTGGACGTCTTGCCGGACGATCCCGTCACGCCGACGACGGTCAGGTCCGCCAAGCGGTCCGTGACGTGCCGGGCGAGCTTGGCCAGCGCCTTGAGCACGGCCGCGCCCGAGCCGTCGGTGTCGCCGGACAGCACGTAGGCGTTGCCCTCGGCCCGGTCCACGGGCGGCGCGATGACGGCGGGCGCGTCGACCTCCCGGCCCGCCAGCACGCCGACCGCACCCTGGGCCACGGCCTGGGCGGCGAAGTCGTGGCCGTCGACCCGTTCGCCGGGCAGCGCCAGGAACAGGCCGCCGGGCGTGACCTTCCGGGTGTCGAACTCGACGCTGCCGGTGACCACCTCGGCGCCGGTGGCGTGGTGCAGCGTGCCGCCGACGACCTCGGCGATCTCGGCGAGGCTGAGCTGGATCACCGGGTGGCTCCTCTGATCGCGCCGGTCAGTGCGTCCACGTCGGAGAACGGCTGCACGACGCCCCCGACCTCCTGGCCGGTCTCGTGGCCCTTGCCCGCGACCACGACGACGTCGCCGGTGCGCGCGAGGGACACGGCGTGCTCGATGGCGCGCCGGCGGTCGCCGATCTCCACGACCTCGCCGCGCTCGTCCTCCGGCACGGACAGCGCGCCGTGCAGCATCGCGGCCCGGATCCGCGCCGGGTCCTCCGTGCGCGGGTTGTCGTCGGTGACGATCAGGACGTCGCTGCGCCGTGCGGCTTCCTCGCCCATGAGGGGGCGCTTGGCCGTGTCGCGGTCGCCGCCGCAGCCCAGGACCGTGATGACGCGGCCGGTGGCGCGGGCGCGGACCGCGTCGAGCGCGAGGGCGACGGCGGCCGGCTTGTGGGAGTAGTCCACGACGGCGGTGAAGTCCTGGCCCTCGTCGACGCGCTGCATGCGTCCGGGCACCTGGACGTTCCTGAGGCCCTCGCGGACGGCGTCGAGCGGGATGCCCCGGACGTGCAGGCAGGCGATGGCCAGCAGGGCGTTGGCGACGTTGAAGTCGCCGGGGAGGCTGAGCTCGACGTCGAGCGTGACGCCGTCCGGGCCGTGCGCGGTGAACGCCTGCTCGCCCGTGGCGGAGACGGTGACGTCCGTGGCCGTCCAGTCGGCGGGCTTCGTGGTCGCGACCGTGACCGTGGCGTCCTTGACCAGGCGCGGGCCCCACTCGCCGTCCACGCAGACCACCTCGGTCCGGGCCCGGCCGTCGAACAGCTCGGCCTTGGTCCGGAAGTAGTCCTCCATGTCCGGGTGGAAGTCCAGGTGGTCCTGGGAGAGGTTGGTGAACGCGCCGACCGCGAACCCCACGCCGCCGACCCGGCCGAGGCGCAGCGCGTGGCTGGAGACCTCCATGACGACGTCCGTGGTGCCGCACTCGGCCATCGCTGCCAGCAGGGCTTGCAGGTCGGGCGCCTCGGGGGTGGTGAGGGCGCTGTCGAGCCGGTTGCCCGCGACGCGCGTCTCGACCGTGCCGATGAGCCCGGTGGCGCGACCGGCCGCGACCAGGGCCGACTCGATCATGTAGCTGGTGGTGGTCTTGCCGGAGGTACCGGTGACGCCCCACACGGCGAGCTTGGTGGACGGGTCGCCATAGACGCCGGAGGCCAGCTGCCCGAGGACCGCGCGGGGGTCCGGGTGCACCAGCACGGGAACGCCGTGGACCTTCGCCGCGCCTTCCTCGTCGGTCAGCACGGCCACCGCGCCGTGCTCCACGGCCTGGGCGGCGAAGTCGGCGCCGTGCACCCGCGTGCCCGGCAGCGCGGCGAACAGGTCGCCGGGTCGCACGTGTTGGGCACGCAACGTCACGCCGCTGACCTGGACGTGCGCCCGGTCCGGGGCGGTCAGGTGGGCGTCGACGGCCGTGGCGAGCTCGGACACGGCAACGGGCTGGGTGCGGGAAGGGCGAGGCGGAGCGGTCGCGACCTTGCCCTCGAGCTTGGCAGGCACGCGCGGAAGGCTACCGGCGCACGGAGAGTGTTCGGCCGGCACGTCCACTCCGGACCGGTTTTCCCGCCCCGCCACACCGCTGAACCTGAATTCTTTTGCACTTTAGGGGCGGTGCAGGCGGGGTGGCAGGCGGTGGGACGACTCGGATCAGCACTCGCCCCGGTAAGCGACCGCGGTTTCGCGGGCGGCGGTCGTCGGTTCGTCGTTCAGGGCCGCGAGCGCGTCCACGGCGGGCACGCCGTCGTCCAGCTTGCGCTTCGCGTCGGCCGCCGCCAGGGCGACCGCGCTGAAGTGGTGGCCCATCTCGGGGTGGTCCGCGAGCAGCACGCCGTGCAACGCCATGCTGCTGACGTAGACGTTCACCGTGCGCCGTTCCTCCGGGGTCTCCCCGTCGGCGAGCGCGATCATGGCCAGGTCGAACACGGGACCGGCGGCGGTCGCGAACGCGTTCAGGTCCGAGCACACCTCGACGACGGACTTGCCCCCGGTCGGCGACGGCGCGGGTGACGACGGGGACGAGACCGGCGCCGGTGATGAACCGGCCACGTCACCGGAACCGGAACCGGTATCGGAACCGCACGCCGCCAAGGCGACCACCACGACGCCCGCCACTGCCAACGAGGCCGGCCGGCCGAGTTCTCCCATGCCGGGAACGCTAGCCGGCGGCGACCCGGCGCCACCGGCGTTGGCAGGAACCGGACGTCACCGCACGAGCGGCACGATCGGGCTCTGCTCGGCCGACATCGGGATCTGGTAGCGCTGCGACAGGTACGACGCGACGTCGTGGAACAGCGGCGCGGCCGACTGCGGGTTCCCGGTCGGGTTGTCGAGCATGATGCCGACCACGAACCGGGGGTCCTCGGCGGGCAGGATGCCGGCGAACGTGATCCAGTACTGCGAACTGCTGTAACAGCCGCACTTCGGGTCGATCTGCTGCGCCGTGCCCGTCTTGCCGCTGATCTGGTACCCCGGCAGCGCCGCCGGCGTGCCCGTGCCGCTCTGCAGCGCCGAGTCCGACCCCGGCGCCTTCTGCACCACGGCGCGGAACATGTCGCGGACCGTCCTGGCGGTCTGCGGCGACACGACCCGCTCGCTCTTCGCCGGGCCGATCTCCTTGCGGCTGCCGTCGGCCGACACCTCGGCGCGCACGATGCGCGGCGCGATGCGCACCCCGTCGTTCGCGATCGCCTGGTACATCCCGGTCATCTGCAACAACGTCATGTTCAGGCCCTGCCCGATCGGCAGGTTGCCGAACGTCGAACCGGACCACTGCTTCAACGGCGGCACGTACCCGGGCTCCTCGCCGGGCAGCCCGGACTGGGTCCGCTCGCCCAACCCGAACTTGCGCAGCATGTCCGAGTAGCGGTCCTGGCCGATCTTCTGCGCCGTCATCAACGTGCCCACGTTGGAGGACTTCGCGAACACGCCGGTGAACGTCATGTCCAGCGGGCCGTGGTCCCACCAGTCGCCGATCACCCGGTCGGCGACCTCGATGTCGCCGTCGACCCGCAGCACGCTGTCGGGCTGGTAGATGCCGTCCTCGATGGCCGTCGCGGCGGTCACGACCTTGTTCACCGACCCCGGCTCGAACACCGAGGTGACCGCGACGTTGCGCTTCTGGTCGTCGGAGGCCTTGCCGAAGTCGTTCGGGTCGAACGTCTTGTCGTTGGCCATCGCCAGGATCTCGCCGGTCCGGCTGTCGAGCACCACCACCGAACCGCTGCGCGCCGCCGTCCTGGCCGTGTAGTCGGTGACCATGCGCTGCAACGCGTACTGCGTGTCCAGGTCCAGCGTCAGCTCGAGGCTCTTGCCGGGCGTGGCGGCGGCCAGCTCCTGCGACCGGCCCGGTCCCGGGATGACCACGTCGTCGTTGCCCTGCATGGTGTCCACGACGCGCAGCCCGTTGCGCCCGGCGAGCAGGTTGTCCTGCGCGATCTCGAGCCCCAGCAGGCCGTGCGTGGCGGGCGGCTCCGTGTCCTTGCGCCAGTTCGCCGCGCCGATGATGTTCGACGCCAGCTCGCCGTTCGGGTACACGCGCACGGCCCGCGCCTCGGAGCCGACGTTGTAGTACTTCTCCGTGATGACGGCGGCCTTGCCTGGGTCGACGTTGTCCACCAGCTCCACGTACGTGGTGTCCTGGGACAGCTTCGCGAGCATGGTGTCGCGGTCCGTCTTCTGCCCGGCGACCTCCTTGCCCAGCGTCTGCTCGATGAACGCGGCGATGTCGGCGATCCGGTCCTCGAAGCTGCCGATGTCCGGGTCGTCCTCCAGCGCCTTCGCCCACTCCTGGCGCATCCGCTGCGGCACGACGTAGAGCGCGCGCGCCTCGACGCTGAACGCCAACTGGTTGCCGTTGCGGTCCAGGATCGAGCCGCGCGGCGCCAGGATGTCGATCTTCGTCGCGCGCTGCTGCTCGGCCTGCGCGGACAACGCCTCCGCCTGGAAGCCCTGGACCTGGACCAGCTTGATCCCGGCCAGCAGGAGCGCACCGACCAGCAGCAGCCGGCCCACGGCGATCCGGACGCGACTGTTGCCCCCGCGCCGCGCACGAGGAGCGGGTCCCCGGACGGACAACGGGCGTCGCACGGGTCTGCCCCGGCTGGGCCCCGGCATCACTGACCTCCTGGTACCGGCTGTCGCACTGGTCGTTCACGCCTGTGGTTCGCGAGCCCGCGGTCAGCCTTGCGGTGGCTGTTGACCGCCCGCCTGCTGTCCGGTCTGGTCGCCGGCGGGCGGTTGCTGCCCGGCTTGGTCCTGCGCGGCCGGGTCCTGCGCGGGCGGCGTGGTGGACGGTGTGGTGGACGACGTGGGCGGTGGCGGCGGCTGCACCGCGGACGGCTTGCCGTACACCTCGACCGAACCGTCCGGCAGCTGCCGCAACCGCGCCGGATCGCCCGCCGGGACCAGGCCGAGCTTCGTCGCGGCGTCGGCGAGGCCCGGCGGCGACTCGGCCAGCGCGACCTCCCGCCGCAGCTGCTCGACCTGCCGGGCGAGCCTGGTCTCCTCGGCCCGCGCGTCCTGCAACCGGTACGAGTCCGCGGTCGCCGCGGTCGCCAGCCACATGATCGCCGCGATGCCGACGCCCAGCACGACCATCACCATCACCACGAAGGGCGCCTTGGGCGCCACCGTCGGCTGACGGGTCACCGAAGGGCGGCGCTTCGACGACGTGCGCTGCGCACGCCGCGCGTAAGCCCGCTCCGCCGCGGCCGAACGGCGGCGCTCCGCCGGCACGGCCTTCAGCGCGCGCTCGCGGGGCTTGGACGACCTGGCCGTGGACGGCACACCGCCGCCGGACCTCGCCGGCGCCGTCATGTCGCCTCCCGGATGCGTTCCGCCGCCCGCAGCCGCACGGACGCGGCCCTGGGGTTCTCCTCGATCTCCTGCTCGTTCGCCTGCTCCGCGCCCCTGGTCACCATCCGCAGCTGGGGACCGTGCCCGGGCAGCTCGACCGGCAGGTCCTGCGGTGACGTCGACGTGGCCAGGGCCGTGAACGCCCGCTTGACCATCCGGTCTTCCAACGACTGGTAGGACTCCACGACGATCCGCCCGCCCACCGCCAGCACCGACAGCGCGGCGGGCAGCGCCAGGCGCAGCGACTCCAGCTCCTCGTTCACCTCGATGCGCAACGCCTGGAACGTCCGCTTCGCCGGGTGGCCGCCCGTCCGGCGGGTCGCCGCGGGCACCACGTCGTAGAGCAGCTCGACCAGCCGACCGCTGGTGGTGAACGGCTCGCGCTCGCGCTCCCGCGCCACGGCGCCGGCGATCTTGCGGGCGAACCGCTCCTCGCCGTAGTCGCGCAGGATCCGGGTCAGGTCGTCCACCGAGTACGTGTTCAGCACGTCGGCCGCCGTCATGCCGGTGCCCGCGCTCATCCGCATGTCCAGCGGCGCGTCCTTGGAGTAGGCGAACCCGCGCTCCTCGGCGTCCAGCTGCAGCGAGGACACCCCGAGGTCCATCAGGATCCCGTCGACCTTCGCGCCGCCGACCGCCTCGGCGATCCCGTCGTAGGTGGTCTGCACGAACTCCACGCGATCGGCGAACGGCGCCAGCCTGCGCCGGGACAGCTCGATGGCCTGCGGGTCGCGGTCCAGCCCGACCAGCCGCACGCGCGGGTGCGCCCGCAGCACCGCTTCGGAGTGACCGCCCAGGCCGAGCGTGCAGTCGACGAACACGGCGTCCCGGTCGGCCAGCGCGGGGGCCAGGAGGTCCAGGACGCGGTCGAGCAGCACCGGCACGTGACGCGCCTGCTCCACCATGTCCCCTCCCTCGATGGTCCCCCCTCACAGAACAAGAAATTCGGGTGTCGTCAGGTCCCCGCCCGCCCGTCGGACCTGGCGCCGGGGAAGGTGCGCCAGGGCCGAAAGCCGAGCGGACCGAGGCCTCACGGCACCCGAAACCTCGAAGCAAACGGCCGTTCCAGCCGATCTAGAAGACGCCGGGCAGCACCTCCTCGCGCGCCGTGGCGTAGCTGTCCTCGTGTTCCTCGAGGTAGCGCTGCCACGCCTGCGCGTCCCAGATCTCCAGGCGGTTGATCGCGCCGATGACCACGCACTCCTTGGTCAACCCCGCGTACCGCCGCAGCTCCGGTGCGATCGACACCCGGCCCTGGCCGTCCGGCCGCTGCTCGTCCGTCCCCGCGAACAGGTAGCGCTGGTAGGCGCGGACGGCCTCGTTGGTGAAAGGAGCGTCCGCGACCTTGCGCGCCATCTGCTCGAACTCCGCCCGGGGGAACACGTAGAGGCAGTGGTCCTGGCCCTTGGTGACCATGAGACCCCCCGCTAGCGCGTCCCGGAACTTCGCAGGCAGCGTCAGTCGGCCCTTGTCGTCCAGCCTCGGGTAGTGCGTGCCCAGGAACACGGCGCCCACCTCCCGACGCCGGAAGATTCACTTCCGACCGGCAGTGGAGCCCCCGTCTGCCCCACCGGCCGCCACAGTACCCCACTTTTCACCACAGTCAACGCTGAAACGGGTGGTTGCACGGCCCGTGGCGAAGCGTTTACGCAGGTAGAGCGAAGATGTCCACCGTGGAGGGTGGTGGGGGACGCCGAGCGCGACCACCTCTGCGGGTGAGCCGAACCGGCCCGAACTCCACCCGGATGGCCCAGTGAAATCGGGCAAAACCGGTTCGCCGGCGACCCTGGTGGGGAATGGTGGTGGGGTGCGGTGAACCGGTCGGCTCGGCCGGCCGTGGAACCCACGAGCACGAAACTGTTCAATCGGTGTAGGGCGCTTCGCCCTGGTTTGACACACTGCGTGAAACGCTCACCGCCACCGCGAACCGGTCGCGGTAGGGCCGCGCCCTGCTCCAGGAGGTCGAGTGACTCCGAGTACACAGCCAGCCGCGCTGCCAGAACACTCCTACGGGGGCAGCGGCGCGCCGGCGGGCAACCAGGTGAACCCCGTCGGCGGGGCCGACAACCGCGCCGCGCACACCAACCACGTGCCGCCGGTCCGGGAAGAAGCGCTCGCGGAGCTGCACGCCACGGTCGGGCGGATCGCCGCCAACGTGGAGAAGGTCATCGTCGGCAAGCCGGACGTCGTCCGGGTCGCGCTGGTCACCCTGCTGGCCGAGGGCCACCTGCTGGTCGAGGACGTGCCGGGCGTCGGCAAGACCTCGCTGGCCAAGGCGCTGGCCCGGTCCATCGACTGCACCGTGAGCCGCATCCAGTTCACCCCGGACCTGCTGCCCAGCGACATCACCGGCGTGTCGATCTACAACCGGCAGGACAACGACTTCGAGTTCCGCCCCGGCCCGGTGTTCGCGAACATCGTGGTGGGCGACGAGATCAACCGCGCCTCGCCGAAGACCCAGTCCGCGCTGCTGGAGTGCATGGAGGAGCGCCAGGTCACGGTCGACGGGCAGACCTACCCGCTCGGCGCGCCGTTCATGGTGATCGCCACGCAGAACCCGATCGAGATGGAGGGCACCTACGCCCTGCCCGAGGCGCAGCGCGACCGGTTCACCGCACGGGTCTCCATCGGGTACCCGGACCCGCAGGCCGAGCTGGCGATGGTGGACGAGCACGCGGGCCACGACCCGATGGCCGACCTGCGGCCGGTGTCCGACGCCGAGCAGGTGCTGCGGCTGGTCAACGTCGTGCGGCGGGTGCACCTGTCGCCGGAGATCCGCCGGTACGCGGTGGAGCTGGTCGGCGCCACCCGGCGGCTGCCCGAGCTGCGGCTGGGCGCGTCGCCGCGCTCGACGTTGCAGCTGGTGCGGGCGGCACGGGCGCAGGCCGCGCTGGCCGGTCGCGACTTCGTGGTGCCCGACGACATCCACGCGGTGGCCGTGCCGGTGCTGGCGCACCGCCTGGTGCTGACCGCGGAGGCGCAGGCGGCCCGCCGGTCGTCGGCCGACCTGGTCCGCAACCTGCTGCAACGGGTGCCGGTGCCGCAGGCGGCGCTGGACCCGACCGGGCAGTTCCTGCACCACGTCAACCCGAACAACCACCGCTGACATGCGCGGAGCCCTGTCCGGGCTGACCACCCGGGGCCGGTGCCTGTTGGCCGCGGGGTTCGCGGCCGGGTTGTGCGCGATCGTGCTCAACGAGCGCGACCTGCTGCGCGTGGCGGCGTTCGTGGTGGCCCTGCCGCTGCTGGCGGCCTGGCTGGCGCAGCGGGCCAGGGTCGGCCTGCACGCGACCCGGCTGCTGCACCCCAGCCGCGTCCAGGTGGGCACGGCGACGGACGTTCGCGTGGAGCTGCGCAGCGCCGGACGGCTGCCGACCGGCGGGCTGCTACTGGAGGACGCGGTGCCGTACGCGCTGGGCGCGCGCCCGCGGTTCGTGGTGGAACGGCTGCCGCGCAACGTCGTGACCGTGCTGCGGTACCCGCTCAAGCCGGTGATGCGCGGCGTCCAGCAGGTGGGCCCGCTGATGGCGCGGATCACCGACCCGTTCGGCCTCGCCGAGTTCGACCGCGAGATGGCGGGTCGCAGCCGGCTGGTCGTGGTGCCGCGGGTGGTCGGGCTGACCGGCCTGCCCACCGGCTCGGGCATGGGCTCCGGCGACGACGGCTCGATCCGGCTGCGCGCCGGTCAGGGCGAGGACGACGCGGTGGTCCGGCCCTACCGGCACGGCGACGACCTGCGGAAGGTGCACTGGCGCTCGACCGCGCGGCGGGACGAGCTGATGGTGCGGGTCGAGGAACGGCCCTGGCGCGGCGGCACGACCGTGCTGCTGGACCACCGGCTGGTCGCGCACCGGGGCAGCGGTCCCGGCGCGAGCCTGGAGTGGGCGGTCTCGCTGGCCGCGTCGATCTGCCTGCACCTGCACCGGTACGGCCACCAGGTGCGCCTGGTCGGCGACGACGGCCGGGTGCTGGCGGGCGGTCCGGGCAACAGCGGGTACAGCGACTCGGTGGTGCTGGACGCGTTGGCCGCGCTGACGCCGTCGCACCGCCGTGAGCCCGCCGCGGGGTTGGACCCCGGCGCGGGTCAGGAAGTGATCGCGATCCTCGGCGGCAGCACGCCCGCCGTGGTGGACGCGCTGGTCCGCAACCGGCCGCGCGGGATGCGCAGCCTGGCGGTGGTGATGGACGTCGCCGCGTGGGGTTCCGCGTCCGAGGAGCCGGCGCCCGACCCTGCCGACGCGCAGCGGTTGCTGGGCGGCGCGGGGTGGGGCGTGGTCGTGGCGCGGCCGTCGACGCCGATGGGCCAGGTCTGGCAGGAGCTGTGCCACAGCGCGGGCAACCGCGGCCCCGTGGTGCGCACGGAGGTGGGCTAGGTGACCGGCAGGACGAGCGCGGTGGGCAACGACAACTGGGTGGTGAACGCGACACCCGCGGTCGCCGGGCTGGCCACGCTGTGCGCCGCGACGGCGTTGTCCAGCGTGCTCGACGGTGTGCTGTGGCTGGTGTACCTGGCCGTGGCGATCGCGGTGGTCGGCGGCACGGGCGTGCTGCTGCGCGCGACGCGGGCCGCCGCGCCGCTGGTCGCCCTCGGGCAGGTGCTGGCGCTGACGTGCCTGCTGGTGACGATCTTCACCCGCAGCGGCGTGCTCGTCGTGCTGCCCGGTCCGCAGTCCTTGCAGGACCTGCTGGCGGTGCTCGGCGACGCGATGACCGAGGTGCAGACCGGTGTGCCGCCCGTGCCGGACAGCCCGGCCATGCGGTGCCTGGTGATGGTGGCGATCGGGCTGGTCGCGATCCTGGTGGACACGCTGGCGGTCGGTCTGGCGGCGCCCGCGGCGTCGGGGCTGGTGCTGCTGTGCGTGTTCGCCGTGCCCGCGTCGCTGGCCGACGAGATGCTGCCCCTGTGGACGTTCGTGTTCGGCGCGGGGGCGTTCGCGCTGCTGCTGGCCGTGGACGGGCAGCACCGGCACGAGGCTTGGCGCGGCAGGTTGCCCGGTGGCGGGCAGAGCGGGTCGGGACCGGCGGCGACGGCGGTGGCCGGGTTGGCCGTGGTGGTCGCGCTGCTGGCCGGCGCGGGCCTGACCCTGGTCGGCACGGTCGGTCGGCTGCCGGGCACCGGCGGTGAGGTCGGCGGCGGCAACGGCGGGCTGGGCATCGACCCGATGACGCAGCTGCGCGGCATGCTCAACCAGGGCGCGCCGCGCGAGCTGTTCCGGGTGCGGGACATGCCGGGCACCTCGGCGTACCTGCGGGCGATGACGTTGCGCCAGTACGTGCCGGACAAGGGCTGGGAGCTGGGCGGGAACATGCCGGAGGGCGTGCCCGCGAACGGCCCGCTGCCCGAGCAGCCCGGCGATCCGGGCGGTGGCACGGCCGCCGAGGTCCGGATCGAGCCGGTGAACTGGGTGGACAACTGGCTGCCGGTGTACGGGCGACCCCGCGGCCTCCAGGAGGTCGACGACAACTGGAGGTTCGACCCGGAGCGCGGGATGGTCTACAGCGTCCGGCCGCGCAAGTCCGGGGAGTACACGCTGGAGACGGTGTTCGACACGCCGTCGGCGGACACGCTGCGGAAGGTCGACGGCCAGGTGGACGTCGACCCGGCGTACCTGGAGGCGCCGGGCGTCGAGGGCCGGGTGGCGGAGTTGGCGCGGCGGATCGTGGCCGGGCACGACAACCAGTTCGACCGGGCGACGGCGTTGTACCGGTACTTCACCGACGGCACGCAGGGCTTCGAGTACAAGGTGCAGACCGCGAACACGCGCACGTCGGTCGACGCGTTGGAAGACTTCGTGTTCAACGGCAAGGAGGGGTTCTGCGAGCAGTACGCGTCGGCGATGGCGATCATGGCGCGGTCGGTCGGCATCCCGGCGCGGGTGGCGCTCGGCTTCACGGCCGGGTACGCGACCGGTGACGTGCAGACGATCACCTCGCAGGACGCGCACGCGTGGGTGGAGATCTACTTCCCCGGCTACGGCTGGATGACGTTCGACCCGACGCCCCTGGTGGACGGCCGGGGCGCGACCCCGCCGTACATCTCCGGTCTGAACCCGGACGACGAGGAGGACAACCCCAGCGCGAGCGCGGCGGCGACCACGACCACGACGGTGGCTCCGGGCACGTCGGCGTCCGCGTCGGCCGTGCCGGACGCGTTGGGTCAGGACGGGACGACGTCGGCGGAGGAGTCGACGCCGACGTGGCACTTCGTGACGCTCGGGGTGGCGGGGCTGCTCGCGTTGCTGGCGACGGTGGCGGTGTGGTCCGGCGTGGCGCGGTCGGGGTCGCGTTCGGCGGGGTGGCTGGGTTCGGCGGGGTGGTTGCGTCCGGCGGCGTTGGTGACGGCGTTGGTGGGTTGGGCGGTCGTGCTGGCGTTGGCGGTGGCGCTGCTGTCGTGGTGGTTGGCGGTCGTGTTGGTGGTGGCGTTGGCGGTGGCGACGCCCGCGGCCGTGCGGACTTGGCGGCGGCAGCAGCGGTTGCGCGCGGTGGCCGGGTTGGGGCCGGATGCGGCGAGTGCGGCTTGGCAGGAGTTGGTCGCGGAGTCCGTCGACCGGGGTACGCGGGTGCCGCGCACGGAGACCGTGCGGGTGGCGGCGCGGCGGTTGGTGCGGGCGCACAACCTGGACGAGCAGGGGCGCGACGGGCTGCGTGCGGTGGTGGGCGCGGTGGAGCGCTCCTGGTACAGCGCGCAGGCGGCGGCGGACCCGTCGCTGCCCGGTGCGGTGGACAACGTGCGCCAGAGCCTGAGCCGCAACGCGCCGTTGGCGCTGAAGGCCAAGGTCCTGCCCCGGTCGGTGCTCCAGCCGAAGCCGCCGGTGGAGCAGGACCCCGACGAGTGATCAGGGGAAGCTGAGCGATGGTGTGACAGGCCGAGGGCCGGGGGAACTTCCCCCGGCCCTCGGCCTGTCACTTGCACCGGGCCCCACGCCCGGGGGTCTCGGTCTGGTCCCCTGGTCGGGCAGGCACGCAGACGGCCCGCCCCGGAGGTTCCCGGGGCGGGCCGTCTGCGTTGTTCAGTCGTTCAATCGGGCTGTCGCGTGGACTACTCGTCCTCGAAACGGCGACGGAAACGTTCTTCCATCTTCTGTGAGAACGAGCTGCGGCTGGGCCGGCTTCCCTCTTCGCTGGGCTCTTCGGCACCCTGGTCACCACGACGCAACGTCGTCACGGTGAGCAGTACGCCGAAGAACATCAGCAGGAAGCCGACCACGCTCACCACCGGGATACCAGCGAGCTTCGGCAACATCACACCCGTCACCAGCAGTGCCACACCCACGGCGAACAACGCGATGCCTTGGATGCGACGCCGTCGGGACGGCTTGCGCAGCTTGGCACCGCGCACAGTGGATGCGAACTTCGGGTCCTCGGCGTAGAGCGCGCGCTCGATCTGGTCGAGCAGTCGCTGCTCGTGCTCGGAGAGTGGCATGGCTCCTCCTCCGGCACAGCGGTCGCGGGCGCCGGGTAATCACGGTTGCCGCCGGTCCCGGCGGACGCCCCGCCCGGGGGGCGTCACAACCAGGATACGATTCGCGAGGCTTGGCGACTACCCAGTCCGTGCCCCTAAGCGGTTCGTTCTGTCACCATCATCCTCACGGGTCAACGGTCAGACCACCGTGAGGTCGCACAAGGCGTCTCGGCGTCAGCTGTCAAGGCCTGAGAAAGCTCCGATGTTCACTCCCCTGCGAGGGTGATCGAGGGCCTACGACTACCCAACTGCGGCCCCGGAGCGGGCGCCAGCACCCCATCACCCTTCCTCGCACCCCACAATCGAACCTTCTGCGCACGCTCTGTAACCGACCTGGCACCCTCTTGCCCTAGCCGGTAGAGACCAAGATCACAAGCCGTCACCGGCGTCCGCCTCCCCCACACCTGACAGCGGGCGGTTGTGCAGGCCGGGTACGGAACCACGAACCGACCCCCGGGGCCCATGAACCTCCTTGCTAGCTCTAGGTGTTCGCCACCTTGCGTTGCGTGTTCGGCGGGTAGGCGTTGGCTGGGGCGTCGAGGCCAATTGGGGGCGGGCGGGCGCGGGGTCACGGGCGCGGGGTCATGTTGGCTGGACGCTGCTCTCCTTTCGTTCGGGGTCGGCATGGGGTGGGGGTCGGGTCGGCAGGCCGAGGATGAGAACGGGCCGGGCGCGCGCCGGGTGGATCTGGGTCAGGGGTCGGGGTCAGTGGTCGGGGTCGGTGGTCGGGGCTGGCGGTCGGGGCTGGCGGTCGGGGCTGGCGGTCGGGGCTGGCGGTCGGGGCTGGCGGTCGGGGCTGGCGGTCGGGGCTGGCGGTCAAGGGCTGGCGGCAGCCGGGCGATCGGTGGTCGGCCGTGGCCAGTCGAGGTGTACGGCGGCGGGTTGAGGCGAGCGGGGTCGCTGCGATCGGTCCGGGTTCCTGCAGGCGGTCGGGGGCGGCTGCAGGCGGCTGGGCCGGCTGGGTCGGCCGCAGGCGGCTGGGTCGGCCCCAGGCGGCTGGAGTGTTGGGCGGTTGGGGCGGCGGCTCGGTTGGGCTGCGGTCGGTCGGGGTTGGCCGCGCGTGATCGGATTGCCGCAGATGGTTGGTCGGCCCTTGGTGGTCGGGGCGGCAGCGGCGGTTGGGAGGTTGGGTGGCCGCCGGTTCGGAGGCGCGGCTGGCGGATGAGTGGCCGATGGATGGGTGGTGTGGGTTGGTCGTCGTGGGGTGCGGAGTGGGTGTGGGCGGTTGGGGTTAGAGGTGGGGTGGGGGTTGGGGCCTCCTTGGGGTTGGGAGGTGGGTTGCGGTGATCAAGGGCCTTGGGCGGGTGGTGGCTTGGGTGGAGGCGCGTAGCAGGTCCTGGGCCACGGCGGTCGGTGATTGGCGCAGGCGGGTGGGGGTGGTGTGGAGGACGACGACGCCGGCGGCTTTGAGGAGGTCGGTCCTGGGGGTCGGGGTGTTGAACTGCCAGGCGAGGGCGCGGTCGTTCCACCAGGCGTCGGCGATGCCCAGCGGACGACCTTCCGCGGTGGCCAGGGGGACGCCCCAGGTCGGTGGTGGCAGGGGGAGGTCGTCCAGGACCGCCTTGGCCCAGGCCTGGGGGACCGACCGCACGCCGTCGGCCAGTTCGGAGAGGACTTGTCTGGCTTGTTCCGAGGACCTGGCGAGTCCCGCCTTGAGCTCGGCCACGGGGACTCCGCCGTGGCGCACCACCTCGGTCAGCACGGCCCGGATGTCGTCACGCTGGTTCAGCGCCTTCGCGGTGTCGATGGCGGCCCTGGCCAGTGGTGCGGTCAGGAAGCCTCGGCGCAGGACCGGGTCGGGTGAACGGCGGACTCGGGTGATGCGGACCTTCGCGGCCGGTTCGAGGGCGCGGTTGACGAGGATCTGGACCGGGCCGGTGGCGGGCAGGGCTCGCAGGCCGTGCAGTTGCAGCGCGTCCACGCCGGTGAGCAGGGTGTGCGGGCCGCCGTAGCGCAGCGCCGCGCGGACCAGTTGCGCACGCGTCGGCGGTGTCCCAGCCAGGAGCAGGATTCCCGGCAGGACGTGCTGCCACGGGCCGCGCGGCCGGCAGCGGACAGCCAGCTCCCCGCTCGGCAGGCCCAGGCTCAGGAGCTCGGACGCGGTGGCGACGCGGTGGGGGAAGAGACCGCCCAGGGCGTCCAGGTCGATGGTGGTTCGCATGTGTCCACCATCGGCGGTTCGGGTGGGGTGGTCGATGGGGAGATCGCGAACTGTGGACAACTCGACGGGCTGTGGACAACTCGACGGCGAACCGGACGAAAAGGAGGCCTTCCGCAGACCCGACCGTCTGCGGAAGGCCTCAGCGAACGGCGGCCACCCCTCGTTGGCCACCGCGTGGTCTCAAAGGCGGACGAGGTCCTCGTGGATCTCCACGTCCAGCTCGCGGCGGACGGAGCGGACCTCGCGCCAGGCGTCGTAGACCGCGACCAGGCCACCCGCGAGCACGAACGAGACGGCGAGCGCGACCACGCCGTCGAGCTCGGACTTGACGACGACAACCACGGCCGCCCACACCATGACGGCGGTGAAGACGAGAGTGCTCGCGAGGCGTTCGGTGAACCGCCGGCGGGACCTGGCAGGCTCCTCGATGTGGTTCATGACTCCCCCTCTGAACTCGGCTGATGACTCATTTGTACGAGTTCCGCCGCCCGAGTTCTGCGTCAGATGACGCACAAGGGGAAATCAGTTGGTGAAGTCGTAGAGCCGGCTCACGTGGTGGATGTCGATCTTCCTCCGCCCGGTGCTGATGATGCCCTCCTCGCGCAGCCCGCGCAGCACCCGCACGAGCGATTCCCGCGACGTGCCCGCGATGCCCGCGAGTTCCTCCTGGCTCAACGCGATCGCGCCCTGGTCGGCGATCCCCCGCTGCAACGCCACGTCGATGAGCACGGCGGCGACGCGCTGCGTGGCCGTGCCGCTGATCTGCACCCGCTGTCGGTCCGTGTCACGTTGCCGCGACACCACGACGATCAGCACGGACCACGCGATGCGCGGGTACCGCTGGCACAGCCCGGCGAACGAAGCGGCCGACAGCACCAGCGCCCGCACCTCGCCCAGAGCCCGCACGGTCGCCGAACGCGGCCGCCCGTCCACCGCCGAACGCTCACCGACGATGTCACCCGCCCCACGCACGGCCAGCACCTTCTCGCTGCCGTTCGCCGTGGTCGCGGTCACCCGCAGCAGACCTCGGCGCACGACCAGCACGTGCCGGGTCACCTCGCCCTCGTAGCAGACCACGGCGCCGGACGGGTAGTCGCGCTCGACACCCGTCGCCAGGAGCACCTCGTGCTCGGAGGGCGTGAGCAGACCCCAGAACCGATCCACGCCCCCACTGTGCCGGGTGATCGACGCGCGAGCCCTCGATCAGGCCCGCGACCACCCGAACGGCGCGGGCAACGGGGTCGGGAAGCCGAACGCGCGATCAGTCGCCGCGCTCCGGTTTGGGCTCGTCGTGCCCCGACCTGGTCGGCCCCTGGCCCAGCAGCGAGGCCGGTCGGATCGCCGCCGTGCCGAACCGCGACCGCGCCTGGTCGGCCGCCTGCTCCGCCTCGCGCCAGCCGCGCTCCGGCGCGTCGAACATCAACTGCTCGCCGTCGTCACCCTCGACCAGCTGCTCGATCCGCACGCCGATCAACCGCACCGCGCCCGGCGGCACCTGCTCGTCCAGCAGGGTCGACGCCGTCTTGTAGACCTCCTGGGTCACGTCCGTCGCCACCCGCAACGTCTTCGACCGGGTGATCGTGGTGAAGTCGGAGAACCGCACCTTGATCGACACCGTGCGCCCGCGCAGCCCCCTCGACCGCAACGTCGCCGCCGAACGCTCCGACAGCCGCAGCAGCTCCCGGCGCAGCAACCCCCGGTCGAAGTGGTCGACCTCGAAAGTCTCCTCCGCGCCGATCGACTTCTCCCGCGTGGACGGCACCACCGGCCGGTCGTCGTGCCCCTGCGCCAGCGCGTGAAGGTGCTCGGCCAACGCCACGCCGATCAACCTGCGCAGGCGCGGCAACGGAGTCGCGGCCACGTCCGCCACCGTCTCCAACCCCACCCGGTCCAGGTTCTCGGCCGTCCGCTTGCCGACGCCCCACAGCGCCGACACCGGCAACGGGTGCAGGAACGACAGCACCTCGTCGCGCGGCACGACCATGAACCCGTCCGGTTTGCACATCCCCGACGCGAGCTTGGCCAGGAACTTCGTCGGCGCCACGCCCACCGAGCAGGTGATCCCGTACGCCTCCTCGACCTGCTCGCGGATCAGCTTCGCGACCCGGCCGGGGGTGGCGCGCATCCGCTTCAACGCCCCGCTCACGTCGAGGAACGCCTCGTCCAGGCTCAGCGGCTCCACCAGCGGCGTGATGTCGCGGAAGATCGCCATCACCCCGCGCGAGACCTCCTGGTACCGGGCGAAGTTCGGCGGCACGAACACCGCGTGCGGCGCGAGCCTGCGCGCGTGCGAGGTCGGCATGGCGGAGCGCACGCCGAACTCGCGGGCGATGTAGTTCGCCGACGCGACCACGCCCCGGTTCGCCGTGCCACCCACGACCACCGGCTTGCGCGCCAGCTCCGGCCGGTCGCGGATCTCGACCGACGCGTAGAAGGCGTCCATGTCCACGTGCAGCATCGAGCAGCCGGTGTCGTCCGGCCAGACGTCGCCGCGGGCGAGGAAGCGATCGACCAGACCGCGCGGCAGGTTCGCGCTGCGGCCCACGACCACCCCCGTCCTGACCCGAACACCCGTTCGAGACTCTACTCCAAGCGGTAGGCCCGCTGCGCGTTCTCCCACCCGATCAGGTGAGCGATCCGTTCCGCGTCCGCCAGGGCGAAAGCATGGTCCCGCAGACCGGCCGAGAGGAAGTCCGACAACGCGCGGCGGAAGAACAACGCGCCGAGGTAGTACAGCTCGGCCAGCGCGAACGCGTCGGTGGAGAACAGGAACTTGCCGAACGGCACGATCTCCAACGCCTCCGCCAGCACCCGGCTCGCCCGGTGCGCCACCGAGTGCGTGGCCAACCCCAGGTCCACGAACACGTGCGGGAACACCTGCGCCAGGTAACCGGCGTTGCGGTGGAACGGGTAGTTGTGCAGCAGCATGATCGGCACGCCCATCGGCGCCGTCGCCCTCAGCAGGCCCGTGAGCAGCGCCGGGTCGCACTCGTGCAACGACAGGTCCGCGTCCCCGAAGCCGACGTGGAACTGCACGGGCAGCCCCCGGTCCAGCGCCTCCCACACCAGGAACCGGCTGATCACCTCGTCCGCGCACCGCGCCGAGCCGGATCCGAGCCACCGGTCGGCCGCCGCCACCACCTCGGCGTCCGCCGGCCGTGCCGGGTCGAGGTCCAGCCCCACCCGGTACGCCGCGATCGACTTGGCCGCGACCGCGGATGACGAGTCCAGCACCTCCCGCACCCGCGCCGGGAACCCCGAGGCGCCCTCGGGCACGACGTCCTCCGCCACCCGCTCCAGCCGCAGCACGCGATGTTCACGCGAACCGGTGAACGAGGCCGGCCCCACGAAGCCCTCAGGCCACACCCCGTCGTCCACCAGGAACGTCGAGATCTCCGCCGCCGACACCAGCGCCCGGTTCACCTCGGCGGCGCCCAACGACCGCCGCCGCGCCACGTACTCGTCGGCGGGCGCGAGGACCGGCAGGTCCAGCAAAGGCGCACACCAGCGCCGCACCGCGAGCCCCACCGACGAGTCGAACAACGACGTGCCCAACGGCGACGCGGACTCGGCCTCGGTCAGGTTGGACTCGAAGCCGTCCCGGTCGAGGTCGACGCCCAGCACCCCGTGGCAGTGGTGGTCCACGAGGCGCAACGACGCCACGCATGGCAGCAGATGGTCCACTTGTTGAACAGTAGTGACCTGGTGTAACCACGCACGATGGACACCGCGGAGCGGGAACACCGACGTGCGCTGGCCGCCGAGATGGTGGACGACCTGCTGGAGCAGGACGTCGTGGCGGTCGCGTTGACCTGGGTCGACCACAGCGGCATCACGCGGGTGAAGTCCGTGCCGCTCGCGGGGCTGCCCAGAGCCGCCGCGGACGGTGTCGGCGCGTCGCCGGTGTTCGACGCGTTCCTGCTGGACGACACGATCGTCGCCGGGCGGCACGCGGGCGGGCCCGTCGGCGACCTGCGGCTGCACCCGGACCTGGACCGGCTCACCGTGCTCGCGGGCCAGCCGGGCTGGGCGTGGGCGCCGGCCGACCGCCTCGACCAGCAGGGCGAGCCGCACCCGCAGGACGAACGCGGCCTGGCCCGGGCGGTGGCCGACCGGCTCACCGTGCACGGCTACGAGGTCCAGGCGGGTTTCGAGGTGGAGTGGGTCGTCGGGCAGGGCGACACCGACGAGTTCCGGCCCGCCACCACCGGCCCCGCCTACGGCCACGCCCGCCAGGTCGAGCTGTCCGACTACGCCGCGGACCTGCTGTCGGCGTTGGCCGAGCAGGACGTCGAGGTGCTCCAGTTCCACCCCGAGTACGCGCCGGGCCAGTTCGAGCTGTCCACCACGCCCGAGGACCCGGTGCACGCGGCGGACACGTCGGTGCTGGTGCGGGAGACGATCCGGGCCATCACGCTGCGGCACGGCCTGCGGGCGTCGTTCTCGCCGAAGGTCACCGCCGACGGCGTCGGCAACGGCGGCCACCTGCACCTGAGCCTGTGGCGCGACGGCCGCAGCCTGTTCGCGGACGGCGACAGCTGGTTCGGGCTGACCGAGGACGCCGACGCGTTCGCCGCGGGTGTGCTGCGCCGGCTGCCGGCGCTGTGCGCGATCGGCGCGCCGTCGGTGGCCAGCTACCTGCGGCTGGTGCCGCGGCACTGGGCGGGCGCGTTCGCCGTGTGGGGCCTGGAGAACCGGGAGGCGGCGCTGCGCCTGGTCGCGGGTCGCGACCTGGAGGTCAAGTGCTACGACCTGTCGGCGAACCCGTACCTCGTGGTGGCGGCCACGATGGCGGCGGGCCTGGCCGGGATCGTGGAGCAGGCGCGGCTGCCCGAGCCGGTCGGGGTCGACCCGGCCGCGCTGCCGGAGGCCGAGCGCCTGCCGACGTGCCTGGAGGACGCCGTGGCGGCGTTCGAGGCGGACGAGGCGCTGACCGAGGCGTTCGGCGCGGAGTTCGCCGCGACGATCGCCGACGTGCGGCGCGGCGAGATCGCCCGGTTGGCCGACTGCCCACCGGAGGAGGTCGCCGCGCTGACCCGCTGGCGGCACTGACCGCCGTCAAGCGTCGTGCCTGGCCTCGTCCAACGCCTTGCGCAACCGCGTCAGGGCCCGGTGCTGGGCCACCCGCACGGCGCCGGGCGTCGAGCCGACCGCCTCGGCGGTCTCCTCGGCGGACATGCCGAGGACCACCCGCAGCACCAGGATCTCCCGCTGCCGGGCAGGCAGGACGCCGAGCAGCTGACCCATCCGCTCGGACAGCTCGCCCTGCAACGCCCGCTGCTCGGGCCCCGGCTCGACGCCCGCGCTGTCGGGCAGCTCCGGCACGGACTCGGCGCGGTTGCGCGCCGACGCGCGGTGCGCGTCGGCGACCTTGTGCGCCGCGATCCCGTACACGAACGCCATGAACGGCCGGCCCTGCTCGCGGTAGTTGGGCAACGCCTTCAGGACGGCGAGGCAGACCTCCTGGGCCACGTCCTCCGCCGACGCCGACGCCCGCTGCCCGTGCCCGACCCTGGCCCGGCAGTACTTCACGATCACGGGCCTGATCGCGGCCAGCAACGCGTCGACCGCCCGCCGTTCGCCGCGAACCGCCCCTTCGACGTACGCCTCCGGTCCCCCTTCCACCCGTGCCGGTGAGGAGGACGCGACGTCCTCGCACTGCACCGACATCACCGACCTGAGTCCCGGAACAACCGACAAACCAACCACCATCGCCGCCATCGCGAGCTCCTTGGCGTCCGCGCGCTGGACGCCCCTCGGGGGCACATGCGAACGCGACGCCGGCCGCACACGGGGATGACGCGACTCACAAGAAGTTACCCCGAATGGCCGCGTTTGGTCCCCGATCGGACTAGTAGCAACCCGCTATCGGATGCGCTGCGTGATCAAGGGCCGTTCGAACTCTCTTCGCAGCCGGGTCAGCGCCCGGTGCTGCGCGACCCGGACCGCGCCCGGCGTGGCGTCGACGGCGGCGGCGGTCTGATCGGCCGTGAGCCCGACCACCACCCGCAGCACGAGGATCTCCCGCTGCTTGTCCGGCAGCAGGCGCAGCAACTCGCCCATCCGCTGCGCCAGCTCCGCCCGCAACGCCGACTGCTCCGGGCCCGCGCGCTCGTCGTCCGGGCCGTCGGGCACCTCCGGCACGGGCTCGGCCCGGTTGCGCAGCGCCGCGCGGTGCGCGTCCGCGACCTTGTGCGCCGCGATGCCGTACACGAACGCCAGGAACGGCCGGCCGTGGTCCTTGTAGGTCGGCAACGCGGTCAACAGCGCCAGGCACACCTCTTGGGCCACGTCGTCGGCCGACGTGGACGAGCGCTCCTGCCCACCGACGCGGGCGCGGCAGTACCGCACCACCAGCGGGCGGACGGCGGCCAGCAGCGACGCGACCGCCCGGCGGTCGCCGGCGACGGCGGCGCGCACCTCGTCTTCCAGGTCCTCGGGCGCGGTGGCGGCCATCAGCCGGCCCCGGCTAAGTGCGGGTCTCCCATGGCGGGTCCTCTGCGGTAGGCGGCGGAGGACTCCGTTCTACCCCACTCAGGCCGGCTTTCGGCCCATGACGTGCAACCGGGCGGCCACGTCGCGCAGCGGCGGGCGGGTCGACGCGGCCAGTTCCAGCTCGGCCAACGCCTCCGCGGCGCCCGGGTTGGCCTCCAGCACGGACCCCGGCACCAGGTCGGACACCACGCCGTGGCCCTGGACCAGCTCCACCTTCAGCCCCGCGGCCACCACCAACGCCTCGAGCCCGGCCACGTCGAACCGGCGCAGCAGCGGGTCGCGCGTGCCGACGAGCTGACCGGCCTCGTCGTCCAGCAGTCGCCGCGCGTCCACCAGCCGGCCCGCGATGGCCCGGTGCAGCACGGCCGCGTACCGGTTCGCCACCAGCAACGACACCGCGCCGCCCGGGGTCACGGCGGCGGCCAGCGCGGCCAGCGCGGCGCCGACGTCGTCCACGACCTCCAGCAGGCCGTGCGCCAGCACCAGGTCCGCCGAGGCGTCCCGGTCCAACGCGTCGGTGTCGCCCTGGACCGCCGTGACGCGGTCCAGCACGCCTTCGTCGGCCGCACGGCGGTGCAACGTCGCCAGCGCGTCGGGGCTCGGGTCGATCACCGTCACCGTGCACCCGGCCACGGCCAGCGGCACGGCCCACACGCCGCTGCCACCGCCGACGTCGAGCACGCGCGGCGGTTCACCGCCCCTGCGGTCCCGCGCGGCGGTCAGCTCGGCGTCGAGCACCCTGTGTACGGCGTCCGGTCGCATGGACGTAGAGCGTAAGGGCCGTAGGCTGCACTACGTGCATACGGTGGCGGTGCTCAGCCTCAAGGGTGGCGTTGGGAAGACGACGGTCGCGCTCGGTCTCGCGTCGGCGGCGCTTCGGCGTGGCGTCCGCACGCTCGTCATCGACCTGGATCCACAGTGCAACGCCACCTCGACGCTGGAACCGGATGACACGGAGGCCAGCGTCTACGACGTCCTCCAGGACCCGAGCCGCGACACGGTGGACAAGGCGATCGCGCCCAGCGCGTGGGGCGACGGCGTCGACGTGCTCGCCGGTTCGGAGGACGCGGAGTCGCTGAACCACCCGGACCCGGGCGAGACGCGGCTCGGCAGGCTGCGCGAGGCGCTGCGGCTGTTGCAGGACGACGAGGACCCCTACCAGCTGGTGCTGCTGGACTGCCCGCCGTCGCTCGGTCAGCTGACCCGGTCGGCGCTGGTCGCGGCGGACCGCGCGCTGCTGGTGACGGAGCCCACGATGTTCGCGGTGGCGGGCGTGCAGCGGGCGTTCGAGGCGGTGCAGGCAGAACGTGAGCACAACGAGGACCTGCAGCCGCTGGGCGTGGTGGTGAACCGGGTGCGGCCGAGGTCGCACGAGCACCAGTTCCGCATCGACGAGCTGCGGGACATCTTCGGGCCGCTGGTGATGCCGGTGGCGCTGCCGGACCGGCTCGCCGTGCAGCAGGCGCAGGGCGCGTGCATGCCGATCCACGAGTGGGGCACGCCGGGCGCGCGTGAGGTGGCGCTGGCGTTCAACCTGCTGCTGGCCCGGATACTGCGGATCAGCCGGAGCAGACGCAGGGCCGTGCACCACGACTTCAACGACGAGGAGATCGAGGAAGCGGTGGACGCGTGAGCACGACCGCACTCCTGGCGTTCACCGTCGCCGCCGTCCTGCTCACGATCACGCCGGGCCTGGACACCATGATGCTGTTGCGCATGGTGCTCGGCGGCGGGCGCAAGGCCGGACTGGTCGGCGGGTTCGGCACCACGCTCGGCTGCCTGGTGTGGGGCGCGGCGAGCATCGCCGGGCTGACCGCGCTGCTGGTGGCGTCTCAATTCGCCTACGACGTCGTGCGCTACGCGGGTGCGGCGTACCTGCTGTGGCTCGGCGGATCGGCGCTGTGGAAGTCGTGGCGCGGCGGCACGGTCGACCGGCCGGCCGACGTCCTGGCGATCACGCCCGCGCAGGCGTTGCGGATCGGGTTCACCACGAACCTGCTCAACCCCAAGATCGGCGTGTTCTACCTGAGCCTGCTCCCCCAGTTCCTGCCGTCCGACCAGGCGTCGGCCGGGTGGGGCGCGCTGCTCGTCGGCGTGCACGTGGCCATCGGTCAGGTGTGGCAGATCGTCGTGGTGTGGCTCGCCGGGCGTGCGGTGGTCGTGCTGACGAAGCCCGCGGTGCGGCGGTGGACCGAGCGGCTGACCGCGTCCGTGCTGGTCGGGTTCGGCCTCAAGATGGCGTTCGACAGCGGTGCCCGAGGGTGACACGGTCTTCCTGGCCGGGCATCGCCTGAACGAGGCGCTGGCCGGCCGCCGGCTCCTGCGCGGGGAGATCCGCCACCCGAAGTGGGCCACCGCCGACCTGGCCGGGCGTGACGTGCTGGAGGTGCGTTCGGTCGGCAAGCACCTGTTCACCCGGTTCTCCGGCGACCTGAGCCTGCACAGCCACTTCCGGATGGACGGCGCGTGGCACCTGTACCGGCCCGGCGAGCGGTGGAAGCGTCCCGGCCACCAGGTGCGGGCGCTGCTGGAGGTGCCCGACCGGGTCGCGGTGGGGTTCGCGCTGCACGACCTGGAGCTGCTGCCGACCGACCAGGAGTCGCGGCTGGTGGCCCACCTGGGTCCGGACCTGCTGGGTGACTGGGACGACGGACGTGCGGCCGAGGCGGTCGCCAGGCTGGCCGCGGACCCGGACCGCGAACTGGGGCTCGCCCTGCTCGACCAGCGGGTGGTGGCGGGCGTGGGGAACCTCTACAAGGCCGAGGTGTGCTTCCTGCTCGGGGTCTCGCCGTGGAGCCCGGTGTCGGCGGTGGACCCGGCGGAGGCGGTGCGGCTTTCGCGCAAGCTGCTGCTGGCCAACGCGTGGCGCCCGGAGCAGAGCACGACCGGCCTGATGGGACGCGGGCGGCAGCACTGGGTGTTCGAGCGGGGCGGTAAGCCGTGCCTGCGCTGCGGGACCAAGGTGCGCGTCGGCGGGCAGGGCGCGGGCGTGCTGGAGCGTCCCGCGTACTGGTGCCCGCGCTGCCAGCCAGGGCCGATCGCTTAGGGTTACCGCCGTGGTCTACAAGAGCGTGGTGCGCAAGGCGTTGTTCCGGATGCACGGCGGGGACGCGGAGCGGGTCCACGAGACCACGCTCGGCGTGATGGCGAAGCTGAGCCCGGCGGCGAAACTCGTGAAGCGCAAGCCCGCCTCGCCGCGCACGGTCTTCGGCGTGCGGTTCCCCAACCCGGTCGGCCTCGCCGCCGGACTGGACAAGAACGGCCGGGCGCTGCCCGCGTGGGCCGCGCTCGGGTTCGGGTTCGTCGAGGTCGGCACGGTCACCCGGCACGCGCAGCCGGGCAACCCGAAGCCGCGCCTGTTCCGGCTGCGCGACAGCGAGGCGATCATCAACCGGATGGGCTTCAACAACGACGGCGCGCTGGAGCTGGCCAACCGGCTCGACCGGCTCGGCCCGCTGTCCGTGCCGCTCGGGATCAGCCTGGGCAAGTCCAAGATCACGCCGGTCGAGGACGCCGTGGAGGACTACCGGACGTCCCTGCGCGCGCTCTACCGGCACGGCGACTACTTCGCGATCAATATCAGCTCGCCCAACACGCCGGGTCTGCGCAGCCTCCAGGACCGCGGCGCGTTGACCGAGCTGCTGTCCGCGCTCAACGCCACCGCCCACGACCTGGCGGGGTCCAAGCCGCGCAAGCCGATCCTGGTCAAGATCGCGCCCGACCTGACCGAGGAGGCGATCGCCGAACTGCTGGAGGTGTGCGCCGCGCACGAGGTCAGCGGCCTGATCGCGACCAACACCACGTTGTCGCGCGACGGCCTCGCGCCCGCCGACCGGCGCCTGGCGGACGAGGCGGGCGGGCTGAGCGGCAGGCCGTTGACCGAACGCGCCCGCGAGGTGGTGCGGTTCGTGAGCCGGGAGACCGACGGCAAGCTGCCGATCATCGGTGTCGGCGGCATCGCGAGCCCGGACGACGCGAAGCGGATGCTGGACGCGGGCGCCAGCCTGATCCAGCTCTACACCGCGTTCATCTACGAGGGCCCCGGGCTGGTGCACCGCATCAACCGGGTGGTGAGGTGAACTAGGCCTTCCGGGCGGTCCGGAGCCAGCGCAGGATCGGGTGCAGGATCACCACGAGCAGCGAGCCCCAGACCAGGCCGCCGAGTTCCATGTCGCCGAGCTCCAGCGTCAGGTCGCCGACCCCGGCGACCAGGGCCGCGCCGCCGACCAGGGCGTTGCCCGGGTTGGTCAGGTCGACCCGGTTCTCCATCCACACCCGCACGCCGACCAGGCTGATCAGGCCGAGCAGCACCAGCGTCGCGCCACCGACCACGCCCGCCGGGATGGTCGACAGCACGGCGGTGATCTTCGGCGAGAACGCCATCAGCACCGCGGCCACCCCCGTCACGGCGTAGGCGGCGGTGGAGAAGACCTTGGTCACGCCCATCACGCCGATGTTCTCGGAGTACGTGGTGGTGCCCGACCCGCCGCCGACACCGGCCAGCGCGGTGGACACGCCGTTGGCGATGATCGAGTCGCCGACGTTGCCGTCGAGGTTGCGGCCGGTCAGGGCGCCGATCGCCTTGACGTGGCCGACGTTCTCCGCGACCAGCACGATCACCACCGGCAGCACGAGCAGGGTGACCGACGGCCGCAGCTCCGGCGCGTGGAACTCGGGCAGCCCGAACCAGGCGGCCCGACCCACCGCGGCCGTGTCGACCAGGCCGAGCCAGAAGCCGAGCGCCCACCCGACGACCACCCCGATGAGCACGGAGAAGCGGAACGACGAGCCGCGGCCGAGCACGCCGCACAGCAGGATGATCCCCATCGTGACCACGGCGGGCAGCGGCTGCTGGGCGAACGAGTCGGTGGCCCGATGGGACAGGTTGAGCCCGATCAGCACGACCACCGCGCCGGTCACCACCGGCGGCATCACGGCCTCCAGCAGCCGCACGCCGAGCGCCTTGACCGCGACCCCGATGATGATCACCAGCAGGCCCGCCGCGAGCACGCCGCCGAGCTGCGCGGCGATGCCCTCGTCACGGGCGGCGGACAGCGGCGCGATGAACGCGAACGACGCGCCGAGGTAGCTGGGCACGCGGTTGCGGGTGATCAGCAGGAACAGCAGCGTGCCGAGACCGGAGAACAGCAGGGTGGTGCTGACCGGGAGACCGGTGGTGGCGGGTACGAGGATCGTGGCGCCTGCCATCGCGACCAGGTGCTGGGCGCCGAACCCGATGGTGCGCGGCCAGGTCAGCCGCTCCTGCGGCGCGACGGCGTCACCGTCGATGGGGCGGCCATCACCGCGCACGGTCCACAACGCCACTCAATGACCTCCCCGGCGACCAGGACGGACCACGCTGTCCGACCCAGGGATCCTGCCACGCCAAGTAGTGGCCGCGGCTATATAACGGTCTGATAATCACACGATCGCAGCAGCGTACGCCACCGCAGCCCGGAGGTTAGCGCAACTCCGCTACGCAACGTGACGCAATCGTCGTTCGTGCAGATGGCCGTGCGAGAGGTGCGGAGATCCGCGACGAGGTCAGCGCGACAGCTCGCGCAACGCCGAGGCGAGGCCCGCAAGGTGGTCCGTCGCGTCGCCGAGGACCTGCCGCGGGTTCGAGGCGGTGCTCTCGGCGAGCACCCGACCGGCGGCGGCGACGAGGCCGCAGTAGCCGTCGACACCCTCGTCGAGCTGGGCCCGCAGTCTTCGCACGCCTTCGACCAGCGGGGCGCGGTCCAGCGGCGGGGCGGTGTCGCGCGCCCGTTCCACGGCCTGCAACTGGCGGGAGACGGCCCGGATCGCGGACGCGGCCTCGGCGCCGGTGGCGCGGGCCTGCTCGACCGAGTCGGTGGGGATGGACGTCAGCGCCGCGGAGTCGAGCTGGCGCAGCAGCTCCCGCAACGTGTCCTGGGCGTCCTCCAGCCGTTCCATCGGCTGACGCGCCGCCGAGGACCGGGCGGGCAGCGGCTCGGGCGTCGGCGCGGCCTCCAGCTGCCGGCGCTCGGCGTCGATGCCCCTCATCTTCAAGTTGGTGCGCACGGCCAGCACGGACGTGCCGGCGAACCCGAGGGCCGCCACCACGCCGGGGGCCGCGCCGAGCGCCCCGACCAGCGTGAGCGTGCCGACCACCGCGAGCAGGGCCAGCACGATCAGCCAGAAGGTGAGCACGCGGCTCGATCGGCGGTACCGCCGATCGAGCTTCGCGCGCGGGTCGTTCCAGGCGGCGTACCGCCGCTTCACCTGGTCCGCGATCTGCCCTTGGAGCTGGCCGCCGATGACCTGTGCGATCTCGCCAGCCACCTTCCGCCGGGGTTCCATCGCGGACACCACCCTCTCAGCTCTGGCTCGCCGGCGGGTTCTGCTGGACCTGCTGCGTGGGCTGCGCCTGCGTCTGCTGGACCCGCTGCTGGATCTCCTGCTGGATGCTCGCGCTCGCGCTCGCGGGCTGACCGCTCGTCACCTCGCCGGCGACCTTGCCGCCCGCCATCGACGCGCGGATCTGCTCCAGCCGCGAGTGGCCCGCCATCTCGGTGGTCGACTGCTGGACCTCCAGCATCCGGCCCTGCACCGAGTTCTGCGCCAACTCCGCGGAACCGAGCGCGGTGGTGTACCGCTTCTCGATCTTGTCGCGGACCTCTTCCAGCGACGGCGTGTTGCCCGGCGCCGCCAGCTCGGTCATCTGGCGCAGCGAGTGCGAGACCTGCTCCTGCATCTTCGCCTGCTCCAGCTGGCTGAGCAGCTTGGTGCGCTCGGCGAGCTTGGTCTGCAGGACCATCGCGTTGCGCTCGACCGCCTGCTTCGCCTGCGTGGCCGCCTGCAACGCCTGGTCGTGCAGCGTCTTCAGGTCCTCGATGCTCTGCTCCGCGGTCACCAGCTGGGTGGCGAAGCCCTGCGCCGCGGTCTCGAACTGCGTCGCGCGCGTCTCGTCACCCTTCGCCCTCGCCTCGTCGGCGAGCACGAGCGCCTGGCGTGCGGATGCCTGGAGCTTCTCCACTTCGCCGAGCTGGCGGTTGAGCTTCATCTCGAGCTGGCGCTGGTTGCCGATCACCGCGGCGGCCTGCTGGGAGAGCGCCTGGTGCTGCCGCTGCGCCTCCTCGATGGCCTGCTGGATCTGCACCTTCGGGTCGGCGTGCTCGTCGATCTTGGACGAAAAAGCCGCCATGAAGTACTTCCATGCCTTCACGAAAGGGTTGGCCATCTCCTACGCCTGCCTTCTCCGCACTTCCCTGGCTCGCGCTCGTGATTGGCAACGACCCGGTGCCGGTGTTGGTTCCATCGTGTCAGGTGTCCCGCGCTGCTTCCACCGACCTGGGGAGATATCCGGGATCACCCTGAGTCACCCCCCGACTTTCGTCGGCATGGTCATCCTGCCCGTCCGCCTCGCGGGCGACGCGGCGACCCCGTGCGGGGTTGCCAACTCGTTGCAAGCGCCGAAAGCCGAGCCGGTCGGACCGGCTCGGCTCAGGCAGGTGTCAACTGGTGTTACGCCGCCACCACCGCGTTGCGCGGCTTGCTGATGGACGTGGACAGCCGATGCGTCAGCACGGGCTGCAACCGCAGGTCGGACAGGTCGTTGCCGATCACCGCGGGCACCATCGTGCCGCCCTCCAGACCCGACGACGCGGACGCGGGCGCCCGTTCGGTGAGCTCGGCGGGCGTCGGCACGGGGCGCTGGACGGCGCCGATGTCCGAGGCGACCAGGTGCAGCAGCTCCCACAGGGGCAGGTCCAACGCTTCGCAGATCGCGGCCAACAGCTCGCTGGACGCCTCCTTGCGGCCACGCTCCACCTCGGAGAGGTACCCCAGGCTGACGCGGGCGGTCCTGGAGACCTCGCGCAGCGTGCGGCGTTGGGTGGTGCGGGCATGGCGGAGCCGATCACCGATCGCCTCGCGTAGCAGCACGGTCATCGCGCGCCTCCTTCCGGCCGGCCGTGCCACCACGTTACCGACCCGTCCCGTCGACGGGCAGTGACTTCCCGACACGTCCGCCAAGGGCGAACGAGTGAACTCGTCGGTAAGTTCCCGCGTGGGTGTCCCGGTGTGACGGGGAACGCGCTGCTCACGTCACTCGACGGGGATCTTGAGGTGGTCGAGCAGGAGGTTCAGCGCCGCCGTTGTCGAACTCTTGCGGACTTCGTGACGACCACCACCCAGAGTGAGCGTTCGGACGAGCGTTCCGGACGGACCGGACAAACCGATGTGGACGGTGCCCGGCCCGACACCGTCCTGCGGGTCGGGACCGGCCACGCCGGTCAGCCCGAGGCCCCACGTCGCGCCGCAGCGCTCCCGTGCGCCCTCGGCGAGCTGCCGGGCCACCTCGGCGTGCACGGCGCCGTGCTCGGCCAGCAACGCCGCGTCCACGCCCGCGAGCGTGTGCTTGAGGTCCGTCGCGTAGACCACGAGCCCGCCGCGCACCACGGCGCTGGCGCCGGGCACGGAGGCGAGCTCGGCGGTCACCAGGCCCGCGGTCAGCGACTCGGCGGTGGCGACCGTCTCACCGCGCGCCTTGAGGATCCGGACGACGTCGGCGGCGCTCACGCCCCGGCCACCGCCCGCTTGCCCCTGGCCCGCAGGCGGAACGCGCGGATGACGTAGTCGACGCCCGTGACGACGGTCAGCACCACGGCCGCGCCCATCGTGGTCACGGAGACAGCGTCCAACCAGGACGGCAGCGGCAGCACGTAGAGGCCGATGGCGACGATCTGCACGAGCGTCTTGGCCTTGCCGCCGCGGCTGGCCGGGATCACGCCGTGCCGGATGACCCAGAAGCGCAGCAGCGTCACGCCGAGCTCGCGGACCGCGATGACCACCGTCACCCACCACGGCAGCTCGCCGAGCAGGCTCAGGCCCACCAGCGCGGCGCCGGTCAGCGCCTTGTCCGCGATCGGGTCGGCGATCTTGCCGAAGTCGGTGATCAGGCCGTGCTTGCGGGCCAGGTTGCCGTCCACGTGGTCGGTGACCGACGCCACGGCGAACACCCCGAACGCGGCCAGTCGCCACCACGGCTGGTGGCCGTCCTCGGCGAACAGGAAGTAGAGGAACACCGGCACGAGCACCAGCCGGGACATCGTCAGCACGTTGGCGATGTTCAGCACCGGCACGCGCGCGGGTTCGGTCACCTCGGCAGCACCTCGATCGCTGTCACGACCAGGTCGACGCCCTCGGAGGAATCGACGCGGCAGCGCACCAGGTCGCCGACGTTGAGGCCGTCGGCGTTGGTGATGACGCACTCGCCGTCGACCTCGGGCGCCTGGTGGGCGGCGCGGCCGACGCAGTCGTTGTCGTCGTCCTCCTCGGTCTCGACCAGGACGACGACCTCCTCGCCGACGCGGTCCTCGGCGCGCTGGGACGTGAGCTCCTCGACCAGGTTGGAGATGCGGGCGACGCGCTCGGCGATCGTGTCGGCGTCCAGCTTGTCCGGCAGGTTCTCGGCCTCGGTGCCGTCCTCGTCGGAGTAGCCGAACACGCCGACCGCGTCCAGCCGGGCGGCGGTGAGGAAGCGCTCCAGCTCGGCCACGTCCTCCTCGGTCTCACCGGGGAAGCCGACGATGACGTTGCTGCGGATGCCCGCACGCGGCGCGAGGGAGCGGATCTGCTCGACCAGGCCGAGGAACGACTCGGTGGAGCCGAACCGGCGCATCCGGCGGAGCACGGGCTCGCTGGAGTGCTGGAAGGACATGTCGAAGTAGTCGGCCACGCCGTCGGTCGTGGCGATGGCCTTGACCAGCGTGGGCTTGGTCTCGGCGGGCTGCAGGTAGGACACGCGGACGCGGTCGATGCCGGGCACCTTGGCCAGCCGCTGGAGAAGCAGTTCCAGGCCGCCCAGCTCGCGGGGCAGGTCCTTGGCGTAGGAGGTGGAGTTCTCGGAGACCAGGAACACCTCGCGGACGCCCTGCTCGGCCAGCCACATCGCCTCGGCCACCACCTCGTCCGGGTGGCGGGAGACGAACGCGCCGCGGAAGGACGGGATCGCGCAGAACGAGCAGCGGCGGTCGCAGCCGGAGGCGATCTTCAGCGGCGCCACGGGCGTGTCGGTGAGGCGGGTGCGAAGGACGCGCGGGCCCCAGCCGTGCCCCGGGACCTGCACTTCTTCGGCGGCCTTCGGGCGCTGCACGGGCGTGAGCGGCAGGAGCGTGCGGCGGTCGACCGGCTTGTGGGACTCGATGGCCTGACCGGCCAGGACGTCGTCCAGCCGGTCGGCGAGGTCGGTGTAGTGGTCGAACCCGAGCACGGCGTTCGCCTCGGGCAGGCTGTCGGCCAGCTCGGCGCCGTAGCGCTCGGCCATGCACCCGACCGCGACCACCTTCGCGCCGCTGTCGGCGGCGGCGAGGAGGGTGTCCACGGAGTCCTTCTTGGCGGACTCCACGAAGCCGCACGTGTTGACCACGACCACGTCGGCTTCGTCGTCGACCAACTCCCAGCCGCCGGCGGTGAGGCGGCCGGCCAGCTCTTCGGAGTCGACTTCGTTGCGGGCGCACCCGAGGGTCAGCATGGCGACGCGCTTGGACGTGGTGGGGGAAGACACGGTGCTCAGCGTAACCGGCGCTCGCCCCCTCCCCGTCCGCCCGTGGGGTGTGCGGTCCAGGTCAGGTGCGCAGCACCGCCTGGACGAGGCGACCGACGTCGGTGGCCGGGTTGTCCGGTCCGAGTCGGGCCGCACGGGCCACGGCTCGTTCGACGCCCGGGTCGAACGAGGCGTAGTCGAGCTTCTAGTCGTAGCCGGGGACGTGGCGGGCGAGCAGGTCGCGGGCGGCCCGGTAGTCGGCGATGTGCGCCCGGTGGTCCGCGAAGTGCAGGAGGAGCCACAGTTCGAAGCACGGGTTGGACACCGCGAGGTCCACTTCGGCTGTGCCTGCTTCCTTGACGGCGGCGGCGATGTCGAAGTTGTCCACGTCGACCACGCACCACACCGCCTGGAACTCCTCGCGGTACTGGTCGCGCAGCTCGGCGGCGTACTCGACCAGGTTGAGCGGGGAGTCGACTTTGCACTTCACCGTTATCGGCGCCCGCCGGGCCGGCCGCAATCCGGAGAAGTACTGGCTTTCGGTCTTCTGGCCGCCGCTGACCACCAACACGTTGTTCCGCCGCGGGGGGACCGCTTGCCTGGATCTGCGCTGCGAATTCTCACGCCTGATCATCGGCTACGCCATCCCGCACGGCATTCACGAAGTGCTCTTCGTACAGGCGCGGAACAGCACCGTACTGCCCGGCCAGGTAACGCCGCTCCAGGTTGTCCTCCCGACGTGGCTTGAAGTCGGACAGCGGGTAGAGGGTGCTCGCGCCGGTCTCGCCCTTCTCCACGAACCACACTTCGTCGCGGTCCAACACCTCATCGGCCAGCGGCGGGTGCAGCAAGGTCGCGTCGTGCGTGGTGAAGAGGAGCTGGCCATTACCTGAATTGGCTTGCGGGTCGTTGAAGAGGGCGATCAGTCGAGCGGTGAGGAGGGAGTGCAGGCTCTCGTCGATCTCGTCGACGGTCAGGACGCCCCCGTCCCTCAGGATCCTGAGCACGTCCGGCAACAGCCCGAGCCACGACCGGGTCCCGGCCGACTCCTCGTCCAACTCGAAGAGCTCACCCGCTCCGTGCTCCAACCGGATCCGATGCCGGGCCAGGCGCGTCAGGGACGCCTCGACCCGACTCATCAGATCGGCGAGCGCCGTCGGATCCGACCGCAACTCGGCCTTGCCCGATCGAGGCAACTCTTCCATCTTTTCGGCGATGGCGAGGAATTGAGCCGGTGTCATATCGAGACCAGGCGGTCGGTTGACCGTGATGTCCACGATGCCGAAGTCCGCCGCCTGGACGAGTTCCACCAGCCGTTCGTGCATATCGGGGTTCTCATGGAGGAACTCGGCAACCTTCGTCGTTTGATCGGAGGTTGCGTCGCCCGAGCGGAAGCACAACCTCTCGGTGAACCACCGGCAGGGCGACAGAAGGGCCGTCACGTTGGACTGCGCGGCAAGGCTCAAGAACAACGCGTTCGGCCGGAGGAGTTCCCTCAGCACCTCCCCCTTGGCACCCGCCTCGGCGACCGTCTTGCCGAACGCGACGTCACCGCCCGACCGGTCGAACAGGACGCGTTTGCGCTTCTCCGGATAGCTGTAGAGCCACTCGGAGAGCACTCGTTCGTCATCCACCTCGAAGCCGTAGGTGTAGCGGACCCCGGCCTCGACGAACTCCGCCACGAAGACCGAGGGCCGCTCCCGCGCCGCCGGGTCGAGCTTGAACGGTCGGCGGGGGACGCCGCCGCCCGGACGCCACTGGGCGAACGACTCGCGCACCGCGTCGGCCATGAACTTCAGGCCGTCGAGCAGGTTCGACTTGCCGGAGGCGTCGGCGCCGTAGACGGCCGCGACGGGCAGCACCTCGCGGTCCTTGGCGTAGACCGGCATGAGCAGCAACTCCTGCTCGTCGCGGAACGACCGGTGGTTGCCCATCCTGAAGCTCCGGAGCATCTGACACCTCCGGCAGCGAAGTTTCGACCCGTTCCGTGCCAGTGAACCGCACAGAAGTGGCTCTGGCGTCCCACGCGGGCAGGTTTCAGCGGGTCGCCTGCCGGATAAGACACGGTCACGACGGAGGGTTACGTTGAGCGCGTGAACGACTCGATCAACGTGCGTCGCGCCCGCACCGGCGACGTTCGGGCGATGAAGGCCCTCATCGACGCGTACGCCGGCAAGGTGCTGCTGTCCAAACCGCTCGTCACGCTGTTCGAGGACATCCAGGAGTTCTGGGTCGCCGAGGAGGACGGCGTGGTCCTCGGGTGTGGCGCGCTGCACGTGCTGTGGGAGGACCTGGCCGAGATCCGCACGGTCGCGGTGTCGCCGCACGCGTTGGGTCGCGGGATCGGCCACCGGATCGTGCACCGGTTGATCGAGACCGCCCGCGAGCTGCAGTTGCAGCGGTTGTTCGTGCTGACGTTCGAGACCGGGTTCTTCGGCAGGCACGGCTTCGTGGAGATCGACGGCACGCCCGTCTCCCCCGAGGTGTACGAGGAGATCATGCGGTCGGCCGACGAGGGCGTGGCGGAGTTCCTCGACCTCTCGTACGTGAAGCCGAACACCCTGGGCAACTCGCGCATGCTGCTGCACCTGTAACTATTCGAGTGTTCACTCGAACAGTCTTGACTCCACGGATGCGGTCCTCCAAGATCGGCGACGTGGAGCAGTTGACGGTCGACGAGCTGGCGGTCCGGGTCGGCCTGCCGGGCAGCACGATCCGGATGTACCAGACCAAGGGCGTGCTGCACCCACCCCGCAGGCAGGGCCGCGTCGCCTACTACGACGCCTCCCACCTGGAACGCCTCACCCTCGTCCAACGCCTCCAGTCCCGCGGCTTCTCCCTGCCCGCCATCGCCGAACTGGTGAAGGCGCGGGAGAAGGGCGCGAGCGTCGCGGCGGTGCTGGGCGTCGGCGAGGCGGAGGGCCCGGACGACTGGGTCCGGATCAAGGTCCGCGACATCAGCCGCCTGGTCCCGCTCGGCGACGTCCGGCCGCGCATCCTGCGCCGCGCCGTGCAGCTCGGCCTGGTCCGCTGGCGCCACGGGTGGCCGCACGTCCGCCGCTGGGCGCTGGAGGCGGGCAACCGGCTCGCCGCGCTGACCGTCCCGAGCGAGGACGTGCTGGACAAGTTCGCGAACCTGCGCACGGCCACCGACGGCATGGCGGCCGACTTCGTGGAGGTCTTCGAGCGCCGGCTGTGGCCGCAGCTGGCGGAGAACGCGGACCAGGACGACCAGCTCGACCGGATGCGCGCGCTGCTCGTCGAGCTGACCTACACCGCCGAGACGGTGGTCGTCGGCACGCTGCGCGAGTCCATCCGCGAGGCCGCCGAGCAGTTCGCCCGCCGCCACCAACTGCTGCCGAGCGACGACTTCCAGCCCGCGTGGGTCGAGGAACCGGTGCCCATCGCGGAACGTCTCATCCAGACCGATGAGGACGACGAGTTCCCCGACGAGCCGACGATCCAGCGGTTCCTCGACCGGGGCGACGACCACGACGAGCCGGGCAGATGACCGCGCTGAGGCGAGCGCGGTGCGAACTCCCTTACGTGCCCAGCGATGGAGCACGGGTGCTGGTCGAGCCGGTGCGGAGGGGTTCGGCTCGCCCACTCGGCCCGGACCGGCCACCCGTGCCGGTCCGGGCGCACCCGAGGTCGCTGGGCGCGCCCCGCCCGGCGGGCCCGCCCGTGCCCGACGCGCCGCCGCACGTGGGCGTGCGCGTCGTCGGTGCGGAGCCCGCCGGGCGCGGCGGACATGTCCCGCGAACGGACGGTGACGTTGCCGGGCGGCCGCAAGCGCTTGCCTCGGCCGCGGTCGCGTCGCCGACCGGCTTCTGCACACGGAGGGTGGCGTGATCGCACTGATCGGCGCGTTGGTGGGCCTGCGCGCGGGATACCGGTACGACCGCTCGATCGGCAGGCACCCGTTGCGGTCGGGGGTGAAGCGGTTGGTGTTCTGGGTGCTGGTGTTCGTCGCCGAGTGCCTCGTGGTGCCGCCGGTGGCCGCCGCGGTGGGTCCGGTGGTGTGGTTGGTGGCGTTCGGGTACGTCATGGCGGCGGGGCTGGCCGGGCCTTGGGTGTCGGAGTACTACCGCAGGCGTGCGACGTGATCGCGCCCGTACCAGTGGACCAACCGGCATCGGCCGGGTACCGGCAGCGCGGTAGGCGGTTCGGCTCGCGCGAAAGGGCGTGACGGCCCAACAGGTCTGCCCCCGGACGGCCCAGCGGCCTGTTGACCCGGTGATCACGTGCGGGCGAACGTTCACCCGACGTTGACGCGGTATGAGCCGATCGGGGCTGTTGCGCGTTGATCTCTGCCGGTAAGAACCCCTCAAGCCCGAAAACCGAGGGGAAGAAACCGTGCTCGCGAAATCCCTGCGCAATGCTTTCACCGTCGTGCTCGCCTCGCTCGCCCTGCTGGTCGGCGTCGGCACCGGTGTCGGCCAGGCGGCCATCAACGCGCCCGCCGTGACCGACGACTACCTCTTCAGCAAGTCCTTGTCGCAGTTCAGCTCCCTGCGCGCGCAGCGGCCGTACAGCGACCAGCTCGACTGGTCGTCGGACGGTTGTTCGTGGTCGCCGGACAACCCGTTCGGGTTCAAGTTCCTGCCGGCCTGCCACCGGCACGACTTCGGCTACCGCAACTACAAGCGGCAGGGGCGGTTCAACGAGACGACCCGGCTGAGGATCGACAACAACTTCAAGACCGACCTGTACCACCAGTGCGCGGGCAACTGGTCCTGCAACCGCACGGCGGACCTGTACTACAAGGCCGTGCGCGAGTTCGGCGCGAGCTGACGTTCCGATCGCCGTGATGCTGCGCAGGGGTCCCCGCCCAGGGGACCCCTGCTTTCATTCTGCCGGCACGGTCCGACAATTTCGGGCGGCCGGGCCGGGGTCAGGTGGTGATGGCCTCGCACGATGAGGAATTCGTCAACTCCCGCGTCGGGGACGGACCGCGCGAAGAGGCCACCACGGCCGGCATCGCGTGCACCCGCCGACGCCCGTAGCGGCCACGGACTCGCTCGGACAACGCATCAGCCCGGCACACCACTCCCCCGGAGAGCCGGAACCGGATTCCCAGTCCACCTTCCGGGGAGCGGCGCGCCCAGGGACCCTGCGTTCATTCTGCAGGCAGAGCCTGACAATTTCGGACGGGCCGGGGTCAGGTGGTGATCGAGAAGCTGTTCGAGGCGAAGTTCATCCCGCCCGACGACGACGTGATCTCGAAACCGAACTGCGCGTCGCCGACCGTGACGTCGCCGTACCAGCCGCGCGCCTGGATCCACTTCAGCACCGCGAGCACGTCGACCGTGCCGGAGTTGGTGTTGCTCGTGCGGATGAACGAGAACACCGCGTTGGAGCCGTTGGAACCCCGGTACACGTCCCAGGTGTGGCCGCCGACGGTGGCCGTGGTCTGCCTCGACCCGATCGGCCCGACCGCGCCCTGCTTGTTCATCCAGATCATGATCTCGTAGGCGTGGTTGTCGGCCCAGATGTCGTAGGTCGTCGCGTAGGCGCCCGCGCTCGGCCGGGACACGTTGAAGGAACTGGAAAGCCTGCTCAGGGAGCTGAGCCGCTGGTTGATCATCTTCGCCGAGTGGGGGTAGGACTTGACGCCGCCGGTGTTCGGGTGGTTCGCCCACACACCCCAGTTGCTGTAGGAGTTCGCCCAGATCGACTGGAACCCGGCGCCGGAGCCCCAGATGTTGTTGCGGACGGTATAGCCGCCGTTCGACCACGTGCCCCACTTGTCGCTGGACGACCAGGTCGCGGCGTGCGCGACGCCGCTCGCACCGAGCAGGGACCCCACCAAAGCGACCGCGACCGCGGCCGAGCGCATCCTGTTCATGACGCTTCTTCCCGGGCACCATTGCCCACTCGTCGCCTGTCGAATCGCTTCGATTCAAGAGGCGCGGAATACCTGGCGAGGCGGCGGAGTGGACGAACTATTGCACCCCAATGGTCCTCGGGTCAACGCCGGGGTGCACGCGCGCAGGACGATTCCGGCGCATTCGACTGGTTCGACCCACTCGTTCGACCGAATTCGACGACCTGCCAAGACGCGCCAGGACGTGATGATCCGGCGCAATGCGCGGAATGAGAGGTCAATCGTCCCCGTCGTCGCCCGCGCCGGAACCACCGCGGATCAGGTGGACGACCGAGTCCAACTCGTCCGGCTTGATCAGCACCTCACGGGCCTTCGAACCCTCCGACGGCCCGACGACGCCGCGCGTCTCCAGCAGGTCCATGAGCCGACCGGCCTTGGCGAAGCCGACCCGCAGCTTGCGCTGGAGCATCGACGTCGAGCCGAACTGCGACGTGACGATCAGCTCGGCCGCCTGGATCAGCACCTCCAGGTCGTCGCCGATGTCGTCGTCGATCTCCTTCTTCTCGCCCGCCTTCGCCGCCGTGACGCCGTCGGTGTACTCGGGCTGCGCCTGGTCCTTGGCGAAGTTGACGATCTCGGAGATCTCGTCGTCCCCGACGTACGCGCCCTGGATCCGCACCGGCTTCGAGGCGCCCATCGGCAGGTACAGGCCGTCGCCCATGCCGATCAGCTTCTCCGCGCCCGGCTGGTCCAGGATGACCCGCGAGTCGGTCAAGGACGACGTGGCGAACGCGAGCCGCGACGGCACGTTCGTCTTGATCAGGCCGGTCACCACGTCCACCGACGGCCGCTGCGTCGCCAGCACCAGGTGGATGCCCGCCGCACGCGCCTTCTGCGTGATCCGGACGATCGCGTCCTCGACGTCGCGCGGCGCGGTCATCATCAGGTCGGCCAGCTCGTCCACGATCGCCATGATGTACGGGTACGGCCGGTAGACGCGTTCGCTGCCCGGCGGCGCGGTGATCTCGCCCGACTTGACCTTCCGGTTGAAGTCGTCGATGTGCCGCACCCGGTTGACCTGCATGTCCTGGTAGCGCTGCTCCATCTCCTCGACCAGCCAGGCCAGCGCGGCGGCGGCCTTCTTCGGCTGGGTGATGATGGGCGTGATCAGGTGCGGGATGCCCTCGTACGGCGTCAGCTCGACCATCTTCGGGTCGATGAGGATCATCCGGACCTCGTCCGGGGTGGCGCGCGCCAGCAGGGACACCAGCATCGAGTTCACGAAGCTCGACTTGCCCGAACCCGTCGAGCCCGCGACCAGCAGGTGCGGCATCTTGGTCAGGTTCGCGGTGACGAAGTGGCCCTCGATGTCCTTGCCCAGCCCGATGACCATCGGGTGGTTGTCCTTGACCGTGGACGGCGAGCGCAGCACGTCGCCCAGCCGCACCATCTCGCGGTCGCTGTTGGGCACCTCGATGCCGACCGCGGACTTGCCGGGGATCGGCGCCAGCAGCCGCACGTTGTCCGTGGCGACCGCGTAGGCGATGTTCTTGGTCAGCGCGGTGATCTTCTCGACCTTCACGCCCGGACCGAGCTCCACCTCGTACCGGGTGACCGTCGGGCCGCGGGTGAAGCCGGTGACCTGCGCGTCGATGGAGAACTGGTCGAGCACGCCGGAGATGGCCTCGATCATCACGTCGTTGGCCTTGCTGCGGGCCTTCGGCGCGTCGCCGTCCTTGAGGATGGTCGGCGGCGGCAGCCGGTAGTCGCCCTCGACCGCGCGCACGGCGATCGCGGCGGGTTTCGGGGTCTCCGGGGTCGCCTTCGGCTTGGGCGTCGGCTTGGCCGCCGGCGGTGGTGGCGGCGTTTCCTCGTCCAGCGGCAGCTCGGGCTGCTCGTCGGTGACGGTGGCGGCGACGGCCTGGCGGCGGCTGCGGGACGGGCGGCGCAGCTTGGCCGGCTTCTCCTCCGGCTCGGGTTCGACCTCCGCCTCCTCGGCGCCGAAACCGTCGAGCTGGTCGGACTTGCGGTGCAGGAGGCCGCCGAGCTTCCCGGGCACGTCGCGGATCGGCAGGTGCGCGAGCAGCAGCACGCCGTAGGCGAAGATCAGCACGAGCAGCGGTCCGGCGACCCACGACGTGAGGCCCTGCGCGAGGAAACCGCCGGAGAGGTAGCCCAACGCGCCACCGGCGTCGCGACGGGCGACCGGGTCCATCGGCAGGCCGCCGGCGAGGTGGAACATGCCGAGGAACCCGACCGCCACCAGGATCGAGCCGATCACCAGGCGTGGCCGCGCCTCGGGGTTCGGGTCGGTGCGCATGAGCGTCACGCCGATCACCAGCAGCACCACGGGGAAGATCACGGCCGGGCCGCCGACGGAGCTGCGCACGGCGACGTCGACCCACTGGCCGACCGGTCCGCCCGCCTGCCACCACACGCCCGCGGCGGTGATCACGGCCACCGCGATCAGCACCAGCGCCAAGCCATCCCGGCGGTGGGCGGGATCGAGTTCCTTGCCGCGGCCGACCGCGCGGACCACCGAGCCGACGCCGCGGCCGAGCAGTCCCCAGACCCTGCCGACGGAGCCCGACGACTTCTTCGCGGGCGCGCGCTTGGCGGGTGACCGCTTCGAGGCCGGTCGGGACCCGCCGGAACGGGACGCGCTCGCGCGGGCTTTCGACCCGGAGCCGGTGCTGCGGGTCGTGCCCTTGCGCGAGGTTCCAGGTCGGCCGGCCATGGCGTACACCGTAGTCCCTCAAGCCCCAAGAGCCTCAGTTGTCGGCCCGCCTCGCCGCGAGGTCGCGTCGGTCGTCCGCGACTCATTTCCGGGCGACCGAGCCGCCGTCTGCGGAGCAGCGGCCACCGACACCGCCCATGGTTGCCCGGAACCCGGTGCGCCGACACCTCGACACGCCGTAGCCTGCCCGTCGTGTCCACACCACTGCTGTGGCGCGTGCTGACCGCCGTCGACCAAGGGGTCGTCGGTCTCAGCGGACGACTCGAAGTCACCGGCGACGTCCCGGCGGACCTCAGGGGCCGTCCCCTGCTGCTCGCGTCCAACCACATCGGCAACCTCGACCCCTTCGTGCTCATCGCGGCGTGCCGCCGGATCGGTGTCGCGCCGCGGTTCCTGCTCGCGGGAGGGTTGCTCGACGCACCGGTCCTCGGGCCCCTGCTGAAGGCGTCCGGCCACGTGCGGGTCGACCGCTCGGCCGCGGACGTCGGCGACGCCTACCACCGCACGGTCGAGGTGCTGCGGCGCGGCGGCGACCCGATCGCGATGTACCCGGAGGGCCGGATCAGCCTCGACCCGGGGCTGTGGCCGGAACGGGGCAAGACGGGTGCGGCGAGGTTGGCGCTCAGCGGTGGGATCCCGGTCGTGCCGGTGAGCCAGTGGGGCGCGCACGAGGCCGTCTACTGGGGCAACACGCACGTCGGCGGGTGGGCCGATGCCAAGCCCTACCTCACGTCCTACTTGCGCGGCCTGCGGAAGCGGCCGACGTTCAAGGTGCACTTCGGCAAGCCGGTGGACCTGTCCGGGTTGGAGGACGGCAAGCCGGGCGACGCGCGGCGGGCGCACGAGCGGATCATGCGCGCGATCACCGCGGGCCTGGTGCCGTTGCGGCCCGACGAGCCGGACCTGCCGAAGTTCCACGACCCCACGCGGCCGACGACGGGCAAGAGCCCGTGGCGCCCGGAACGGGACTGAGCGCCCACGGGCCCGCGGCTCACCCGACCCGCGTCACCTCGCTCAGCCGACGCCAGGCCGGCGCGGTCGTCAACGCGACCGCGCCGCCGGCCACCCAGAACGGCGTCAGCAGCCCGGTCCACCGCGCCAGCACGCCGCCGAGCAGCGCGCCCAGCGCGGCGCCGCCGATCGAGGCGAGCTGGTACACGCCGCCGACCCGGCCGAGCAGTTCGACCGGGGTGCTGCGCTGCCGCACGGTGGTCGACACCGAGCCCCACACGATGGCGTGGACGCCGAACACGGCCATGACCGCGCCCGCGAGCCACGGGTATCCCAGTGGTCGGCCCACCAGCCGCCGATGAAGACCGCGAGGCCCTGCGCGGCGACGATCCCGGACGCCGCCACCCCGATGGCACGGCCCCGTTCGGCGTCGGGCGTCGCCCGGACGAAACCGGTCTGCGCCTGCAACAGGTACGCCGTGGACGCCGCGCCGGACAGGCTCCACAACGCGAAGGTGACCACGAGGCCGAGCTGGAAAGCGCACAGCACCAAGGGAATCCCCGCGCCGACCGCGAGCACGCCGACGAGCCGGGCACGGTGGTGCGCGGGCACGTACCGGATGAACAGCCAGGCGCCCAGCACGCTGCCGAGCGGGTCGGCCGCCATGAGCACGCCCACCACCGCCGGTCCGGTGCCGAGCCGATCGGCGTACGGGGCGGCCAACGCCTCGGGCACGACGTACCAGCCGACCAGCCACGCCGACGGCCCGGCGTGGTGCCGGACCGCTGTCCGGTAGCTGCCGGCCGCACGGTCGTGACGGAGGCGTCACGGGGTGGCGGTCAGTTCAGGAACGCGAGCACGCGCTCCGTCAGCAGCACGGCGGCCACCTCGTCGTACGACGACAGGCTCCGGTCGGCGAACAGGTGCTTGTCGCCGGGGTACAGGAACAGCTCCCCGTCCGCCGCGCCCGCCACGAGGGCACGCGCCGCGTCGAGGTCGCCGTCCTCCACGAACACCTGGTCGGCAGCCATCGCGTGGACCTGCACCGGCACGCTCGCGGGCCACGCTTCGCCGAACTCCGTCACCGGCACGCAGGCGCTGACCAGCAGCGCGCCCGCGGCGCCCGGCTTGGTCTGGGCCAGCAGCTGCGCCGGCAGCACCCCGAGCGAGAACCCCAGGTAGACGACGTCGGCGGGCAGGCCCTCGGCGGCGGCCCGGCCGCGTTCGGCGATCGTGCCGAACCCGACCGCCTGCACGTAGTCCATGCCGTCACCGTTGTCGACGAAGACCCGTCCCTCGAACAGGTCCGGCAAGTGGACGGTGTGCCCGGCCTCCGCCAACTGCTCGGCGAAGGCCGCGACACCGGGCGTCAACCCGTGCGCGTGGTGGAACAGCAGCACTTCAGCCACGACAAGTCCTCCCCGCGCGCAGGCGGTCAGTTCACCGGGATGATGGTCGGCACGATCATCGGTCGACGGCGGTAGGTCTCGGCGACCCAGCGGCCCACCACGCGGCGCACGGCCTGCGCGATGCGGTGCGAGTCGGTGATGCCCTCGGCCTCCGTGCGGGACAGTTCCATCTCCACCAGGGACACCGCCTGGTCCAACGCCTTCGGGTCGTCGGAGAAACCCCGGCCGGACACGGTCGGCGGCGCGACCGCGCGACCGGTGCTGGAGTCCACGGCCACGGTGATCGCGATGAACCCGCCCTCGCCGAGCACGAGCCGGTCGGACAGGGTCGACTCGCCGACGTCGCCGACCGACAGGCCGTCCACGTAGACGTGGCCCACCTCGACCTTGCCGCTGATCGCCGCCTTGCCGTCGACCAGGTCGACCACCACGCCGTCCTCGGCGATGACGACCCGCTCCGCGTCCACCCCCGTCGCCACGGCCAGCGCCGCGTTCGCCCGCAGGTGCCGCCACTCGCCGTGCACCGGCATGACGTTCGACGGCCGCACGGCGTTGTAGAGGAACAGCAGCTCCCCCGCCGGCGAGTGCCCGGACACGTGCACCTTGGCGTTGCCCTGGTGCACGACCGTCGCGCCGAGCCGCGCCAGGCCGTTGACCACGCCGAACACCGCGTTCTCGTTGCCCGGGATCAACGACGACGCCAGCACGATCGTGTCACCCGCCCGGATCGAGATCTGCCGGTGCTCGCCGCGCGCCATCCGCGACAACGCCGACAGCGGCTCGCCCTGCGAGCCGGTCGACACGAACATCACCTCGTCCTCGGGCAGCTCCATCGCCTCGTTGAGGTCGACGAACAACCCGTCCGGCACGTTGAGGTAGCCGAGCTCGGCCGCGATGCCCATGTTGCGCACCATCGACCGGCCGACCAGCGCGACCCGCCGCTCGTACTGCACGGCCACGTCCAGCACCTGCTGCACCCGGTGCACGTGGGAGGCGAAGCACGCCACGATCACCCGCTGGTTGGCCTTGCGGACCACGTTCTCCAGCACCGGCCCGATCTCGCGCTCCGGCGCGACGAACCCCGGCACCTCCGCGTTGGTCGAGTCGACCAGGAACAGGTCGACGCCCTCGTCGCCGAGCCGGGAGAACCCGGCCAGGTCGGTGAGCCTGCCGTCGAGCGGCAGCTGGTCGAGCTTGATGTCACCGGTGTGCAGCACCAGCCCGGCGGACGTGCGGACGGCGACCGCGACCGCGTCCGGGATGGAGTGGTTGACCGCGAAGAACTCCAGCTCGTACGGCCCGAACGCGCGTCGGTCGCCGTCGGTGATCTCGATCAGCCTCGGCGTCTGGCGGTGCTCCTTGCACTTGGCCGCGAGCAGCGCCAGGGTGAACCGCGAGCCGACCACCGGCAGGTCGGGGCGCAGCTTCAGCAGGAACGGCACCGCGCCGATGTGGTCCTCGTGCCCGTGGGTGAGCACCAGCGCGTCGATGTCGTCCAACCGGTCCTCGATGGCCCGGAAGTCCGGGAGGATCAGGTCGACGCCAGGCTGGTCGTCCTCGGGGAAGAGCACGCCGCAGTCCACGACGAGCAGCCGGCCGGCGTGCTCGAACACCGTCATGTTGCGGCCGATCTCGCCAATTCCACCCAGTGCGACGACGCGCAGACCTCCGTCGGGCAGTGCGGGCGGGGGTGAGTTCGGGTTGATCACGCGTTGACTCCCAATTCGGCCTCGACGGCCTCGATGTCCTCGGTTGAAGCGGGTACCAGCGGCAGCCTCGGGTCGCCGACGTCGAGGCCGCGCAGGCGCAGGGCGGTCTTGGCGTAGGTGACGCCGGGCATCTTGCCGAAGGGACGCAGCAGCGGCAGCAGCGACTGGTGGATCGCGGTCGCGCCGGCGACGTCACCGGACTCGAACGCGTCGAGCAGGTCGCGCAGCCGGTCCGCGGCGAAGTGCGCGATCACGCTGACGTAGCCGACCGCGCCGACCGACAGCCACGGCAGGTTCAGCGGGTCGTCACCGGAGTAGTAGGCCAGGTCGGTGGCCGCGATGACCTTGCTGCCCGCGTGCAGGTCGCCCTTGGCATCCTTCACCGCGACGATCCGCGGGTGCTCGGCTAGCCGCAGCAGGGTCGGCACCTCGATGGGGATCACGGTGCGCGGCGGGATGTCGTACAGCATCACGGGCACGCCGACCTGGTCGGCCACGGTGGTGAAGTGCGCGAACACACCCTCCTGGGTGGGCCGCGAGTAGTACGGGGTGACCAGCAGCAGGCCGTGCGCGCCCGCCGCCTCCGCCTGCTTGGCGAGGTGCACGCTGTGCGCGGTGTCGTACGTGCCCGCGCCGGCGACCACGGTGGCGCGGTCGCCGACCGCCTCGACCACGGCGCGGACCAGGTCCGCCTTCTCCGCGTCGGTGGTGGTCGGGCTCTCACCGGTGGTGCCGTTGACCACGAGACCGTCGTTGCCCAGCTCGACCAGGTGCTCGGCGAGCCGCTGCGCCCGGTCCAGGTCCACCGCCCCCTCCGCGTCGAACGGGGTGACCATGGCGGTGAGCACGCGGCCGAACGGGCGGCCGGGCGAGGCGGTAGGACATCCGGTCATATGCGGAAATCTACCGCGTCACCCTCGGCAAGCTGCGACTACATGCTCCGGTCGAGGGCGCGCACCAGCCGCACGGCGTCGTCCGCGCCGTCGTACTCGACGCGTGCGGCGGCCCGGCCGAACACGTGCACCAGCAGTTCCGAGACCTGCCCGGTCAGCACCACGGGGTTCGCCCCGCGCTTGGCCACGACCGCCTCGCCGTCCGGGCGGCGCAGCACCACCCCGACCGGGCTCTTGCGGTACATCAGCCGGGCGGCCGGCGCGAGCCGCTGCCACAGCACCGCGTCTCGTACCGGATCGGGTGAACGCGGTTCCCAGTCGTCCCGCGCCCGGCGCACGTCCTCGTGGTGCACGAAGTACTCGACGGAGTTCACCAGCTCGTCGACGAGCGCGTAGGGCGAGAAGGCGGGCGGTCCGACGCGGACCAGCTCGACCAGCTCGTCCCACGGCCTGGCCGCGTACGCGTCCTGGACGCGCTGCGTGTGCGCGGCCAGCGGCTTGACCAGGATGCCCGCCGCCGCGTCCGGTCGGCGTTCCCGCAGCACGAGGTGCGCGGCGAGGTCCCGGGTGCGCCACGGGTCGCACAACGTGGGCGCGTCCGGCCCCACCTCGGCGAACAGCTCGGTCAGCAGCCTGCGTTCGTCCTGCGCGACGCCCATGGACCCACGTTACTTGGCGTACAGCTGGTCCTTCAGCGCGGTGCCGTCCTTGTTCCACAGCACGCAGGCCACGTCGCGGTAGCGTTTGTCCGAGGACGAGGAGTTGGACGGGTCCTCCGCCCACACGCCCGAGGTGGGCACGACGGCGACGTAGCGGAGCTTGGACTCCTTGTCCTCCACGGGCACCCGCTCGGACATGAAGTGCAGCGTGCAGTAGTTCTCCGCGTACCCGCGCAGCCACTCGTCGCCCGGGTAGGGCATCTTGTCCGACCCGAACGGCTCCGCCGCCGCGTACACCTCGACCCGGTGCGGCTCGTCGCAGTCGGTGTAGTTGACCGTGGTGTTGGGGTCGACCAGGTTGTCGCCGCACTGCCCGGCGCCCGCCTTGAACTGGGCGGGCTCGATCGTGCCGCCCGGCCCGTAGGTGACCGTCTCGGCCATCGCGGCGGGCGGCTGCTCGGTGAACAGCCACCGGCCGAGGAACACGCCGCCGACCAGCAGCGCCACCGCCGCCAACGCCGTGCCGGTGATCAGCAGGCCCTTGAGCCACGGCTTCCGCACGGCGGTGGGCGGGGTGTAGTGCATGGTCGGGTTCGGCGCGCCGAACCCGGTCGGCGGCGTCGGCTGGGCCGCCGCGCGTTCCAGCATGGCGCGCGCCTGCGGGCCGGTCAGCCGGGCGTTCGGGTCGGGCATCATCAGGCCGGTGATCACCGCGCCGAGCACGCCGTGCGCCCTGGTCAGGCGGGGCATCTCGTTCATGATCGCGTGCAGGGTGGACGCGGTGGTCGGCCGGTCGTAGGGGTTTGCGCCCTCGACGGCGTAGCAGAGCGTCGCGCCGAGCGCCCACAGGTCGGAGGCGGGCGAGGCCTCGTTGCCGTGGATGCGTTCCGGCGACATGTAGGCGGGCGAGCCGATGAGGCTGCCGCTGGTGGTCAGCCGCGGGTCGTCCACGGCCTGGGCGATGCCGAAGTCGGTGAGCTTCACCCGCCCGTTGGGCGTGACCATGAGGTTGCCGGGCTTGACGTCGCGGTGCACGATCCCGGCCTGGTGCGCGGAGTCCAGGGCGGACAGCGCCTGGATGGCCATCGAGATGACCCGCTCCTGCGGCATCGGGCCGTGCGCGCTGATCAAAGTGGACAGCGTGGCGGCCTCGACCAGCTCCATCACGATGTAGTTCATGCCGTGCTCGGCGACCACGTCGTACACGGTGACCACGCCGGGGTCGTTCAGCCGGCCCGCGGTGCGCGCCTCGCGCATCACCCGCTCCTCCAGCACCCGGCGCTCTTCCAGCGCGATGCCGTCGGGCAGGTGCAGCTCCTTGATGGCGACCTGGCGGCCGATCACGTTGTCCTGGGCGCGCCAGACGACGCCCATGCCGCCGCGCCCCAGCTCGGCGAGCAGGGTGTACCTGCCCGCGATCACGCGGGGTCGAGCGCTCACACCTTGCGTCGGACCAGTCACCGTCACTCCTCGAAACCCGCGGACCGGGCGGAACGCTACTTCAGACCGCGCTTCACCCGATCCGGTTTCACGGTTTCGTGACTTCGTGCCCGGACGACCGCAGCGCCTGCACGGCGCGGGCCAGGTCGCCCGACTTCACCAGCAGGTGGTCGGTGTCGTAGGTGGACAGCGCGAACAGGCTCACGCCCGCCGCGGCCAGTTCACCCGACAGGGCGGCCATGATGCCGGTGAGGGTGAACTCCAGCGGACCGCGCACGGTCAGCAACCGCCAGCCGGGCTGCGCGGTGCCAGCCTCCGGCGCGTGCTCGGCCGGGCACACAATCGACAGCTCGTCTGGTGTCCTGGTCACCGAGACCAGGCCGGTCGCGTCGAGCAGCCCGGCCGGGACGGGCGCGTCGGCGGGCAGCCGCGCGACGGTGTACTCGCCCGGCTGGACGTCGACGATCAGCCGCTTCACCGGCCGTCAGCCTTCGGTGACCAGCGGGCTGGAGGCGACCTCGGTGCCGTCGGCCAGGGTGGAGATGGTGAAGTCGGCGAACACGTTGGCCGCCGCCTTCTGCAGCTCGCGCAGGCACTCCACGGCCAGGGCGCGGATCTCCACGTCGGCGTGCTCGGTGGCGCGCATGGCGATGAAGTGCCGCCACGCGCGGTAGTTCCCGGTCACCACGATGCGGGTCTCGGTGGCGTTGGGCAGGATCGCCCTGGCGGCCTGGCGCGCCTGCTTGCGGCGCAAGGTGGCGCTGGGCACGTCGGAGAACTTCTCCTCCAAGCCCTTGAGCAGCTCGTTGTAGGCGTCGACGCTCGCCTGCGCGGCGGCGAGGAACTTCTCGTGCAGCTCCGGGTCGTTCGCGATGACGTCCGGCTCGACCATGGCGGCGTTGCGCTCGGGGACGTACCGCTGGGACAGCTGCGAGTACGAGAAGTGGCGGTGCCGGATCAGCTCGTGCGTGAGCGAGCGGGAGATGCCGGTCAGGTAGAAGCTGACCGAGCCGTGCTCCAGCACGGACAGGTGGCCGACCTCGATGATGTGCTTGATGTAGCCGGCGTTCGTGGCGGTGGCCGGGTTCGGCTTGGTCCACGACTGGTAGCAGGCGCGGCCGGCGAACTCCGCCAGCGCCTCGCCGCCGTCGGCGTCGGTGGACCACGGGACGCCGTCCGGGGGGAAGAACTCCGTCTTCGCGATCAACTGCACCTTCGGCGCCACCGTCTCCATGGCTCGAACCCTAACCGAAGCCGTCCGCGCCGTTGCCCGACACCGGTGCTCGGCCGCCGCCGTTCGGCCCACGGCGCGGCGTCCGTTCGCGACGCGCACCGTGACGTCATGAACGACATCACCGACTTCCTTGACTGATGTCAGGTTTGACGTCATGGTGGTGTCATGGATCTGTCGCCGTACATCGCAGCACTGCGCGAGGACCTCGCGACGGCCGCGTCCGCCGGGGACGACAACACCCGGCGCACCGCGGCCCTGCTGTCCGCAGCTTTGGAGCCCGCCGCGCGGCTCGCGCTCATGAACGCGCTGTCCGACCTGGCCGCGGAGGTCACCGCGGCCCTCGACGGCCCTGTCGTCGACGTGCGGTTGGACGGACGGGACGTGCAGGTGGTCGTCACCGGCACGGCCGCTCGGGAGGAACACGAACCCGAGCCGCAGGAAGTTCCCCGGCCCTCCGCCGGTGACGCCACGCGCGTCACCCTGCGGCTGCTGGACGAGCTGAAGTCGAAGGCCGAGCAAGCCGCCGCGGCCCAGGGGATGTCGCTGAACACGTTCGTCGCGCAGGCCGTGCAGGGCGCGGTCGGCGGGCGGCGTGGTGGCCACAAGCACTGGGGGCCGCCGAAGGACCAGTCGGGCGGCGAATCGTCGTCGTCCTCCCGCGTGCGCGGCTGGGTGCAGGGCTGAGGGGGGATCATGGAATCGGATGTCGTCGTTCGGCAGCAGAGCTTCGAGGTCGACGGGGCCGTGGAGGTCGACGTGGCGCTGCTCGCCGGCCGGGTGCGGGTGCACCTGGTCGACGAGCCGGGCGTGCACGTCGAGGTCAAGCACGACCCGTCGCCGGGCGAGTCGTGGGCCGCGGGCCTGTCCGGGCTGCTGAGCTGGGTGAACGACCAGTTCGGCAACGGCCGCGGCGGGCAGCCGGCGGGACCGGCGGAGGCGGTGCGCGACGCCCGGCTCGAGCTGTCCGGCGGGCGGGTGACGGTGCACTCGTCCAAGGCGCTGCCGCTGCGCGCCGTGCCGCTGAGCGTGACGGTGCGCGCGCCGGCCGGCTCCCACGTGATCACCAAGGCCGGTTCGGCGGAGGTGACCGTGACCGGCGCGGCGGGTCGGCTGGAGGTCCAGACCGGCACCGGTGACGTGACCGCGGATCGCGCGGACGCGTCGTCGCAGGTCAACTCGGGTTCGGGCAAGCTGAGGCTCGGGCCGATGCTCGGCGGGCTGCGGGCGAAGACCGGCAGCGGCGACGTCGAGGTGTCGTCGATCGGCGGGAACACCGTGATCTACACGGGCACCGGCGACGTCTGGCTGGGCGCCGTGCAGAGCGACGTGCAGGTGCGGACGGGCGGCGGTGACGTCACCATCGCCGACGCCGCGTCCGGCAAGGTCCAGCTGGGCACCGGCTCGGGCGACGTCCGCGTCGGCGTGCGGCCCGGCGTGGCCGCGCAGGTCGACCTGGCGTCCACCTCGGGCTCGGCGCGCAGCGACCTGGACGTCTCCGACACGCCGCCGGCCGACGAGCCGTCCCTGTTCATCACCGGCCGGACCGGCAGCGGCACCGCCCTGGTGACCACGGCGACTACGGCCTGACCACCGGTCACCGAGCCGACGCCGCGGCGTGCGCACCCCCGATGCGCGCGCCGCGGCTTCACTCGGTCAACCGCCGGAGCCGCCTCGTGAGGGCGTGGTCGGGCCCGTACAGCTTGGCGGCGTGTTCCGCGCTCTTGCGGTACACCTCGACGGCTTGGCCACCGGCAAACCTGGTGTACGAGAGCGCCGCCAGCAGGTGCGACATCGGTGGCAACGTGGTGTCGGTCAGGTTGTAGAACGACACGAGCAGAGCCGACTTGGCGAACGCGTGTCGGTCTCGGCCCATCCGTTCGGGCAGGCTGCGGAGCGCGGCTTGCAGGAGGCGGTGCATCGAGATCGTGTCACCGGTCCGCCGGACCAGTCCGTACTTGACCAACAGGCCGATGGCGCGCATCCACCGGACCGGATCGGCCGTCGCGTCGGCGAACCGCGGGTCGTCCTGGCGGATGGCCTGCCTCAACGGTTCGAGCGGTATGTCGTCCGGGGCGAGGTAAGCGCTGATCAAGGCCCCCGCCACGGCGACGGGCTCCTGTCGCGCCACCCGCTGGAGCGACAGCCCCCACACCGTGGCGACGGTGTGGGGATAGCCGGGCACATCGCCCTCCGCCAGCAAGGCGGACTCGTGGGTGTCGAGCAGGGTCAGGTACTCCTCGACCGGCAGCGCCGTCTCCTCCAGGTACGCGGCGGCTTGGGCCAGCCCGAGCGGGAGGTCGCCCAGCACGTCCGCCAACCGGTCAGCCTGCTCAGCGGTCGTCGCGGGCACTCGTCCGCGCAGGAAGTCCACGGACTCCGGGCGGGACAACGCGTCGAGCTCGACCGTGCGGCCGAGGCCGCCGAAACCGGTGTTGCGGGTGGTGACCAGCACATGGCCGCCGACCGGGAGGTGCTCGTGGACGTCACCAGGGCGCTCGGCGTTGTCGAAGATGAGCAACCACCCCGGTTCGGCGCTCAGCACCGAGCGCAGGTCGGCCGTCGCGGGCAGGCCGAGCGCCGCCTTGAGCCGCTCGAAGTGGTCCGGGATGAGCTCCGGCTGCTCGGCGGGGATCCAGTACGCCCACTGGTACTCGGCCCGGTGGCGGTAGGCGTACTCGATCGCGGTCTGGGACTTGCCCACCCCGCCCAAGCCGTGCAGCGAGTGCACGGAGACGACGCTGGTCGACAAGCCCTCGTGGATGCGGGCCAGCACGTCCTCACGGCCGGTGAAGTTCGGGTTGCGCGGCGGGAGGTTCCAGACGGGCGGAGCGGGCGGCGCGGGGGCGGGCTGGTTGACGATGACGTCGCGACCGGCTTGGTAGACCCGGCTGCCGTCGCTCGCCTCGGCCCGCTGCCCTTCGGTCACCGTCCGGACTGTAGTCCCGCCACCAGAAGGGAAACCACCGCGTCGAACGCCGCGTCGACGTCCGGGGCGGACCAGTCGCCGGCGTGGGCCGGGTCGTGGAAGCGCGCGGTGGCGTCGAAGACGGCTTTGGCGCTGACGGCCGGGTCCGCCGTGGTGAAGTCGCCGGAGGCCACGCCGTCGGCGACGATCCTGGTCAGGTCCTCGACCATCGCCGCGATGTGCGAGGCGACGACGGAGCTGTTCTCGTTCACCAGCACCGAGTACGTGGCGAACAGCTCCGGGTCGCCGAGGGCCTTCTTGCGCTTGGACTCGAAGAGCGCCGCCAGCCAGTCGCGCAGGCGCTGCGACGCGGGGGTGTCGGCGGCGGCCAGCTCCGCCAGGCCCGCGTGCGCGCGGTCGAGCCAGCGCTGGGTGACGGCCTCCCGCAGCGCCGTCTTGGTCGGGAAGTGCCGGTAGACGCTGCCGTGGCTCACGCCGAGGGCGCGGGCCACGTCCACCACGGTCGCCTTGGCCGGGCCGAAGCGGCGGAGGACGTCCTCCGTGGTGCTGAGGATGTCCTCCGCGGTCAGTGCGCCTTCCGCCACGTGGTGCTCCCTGGTGTCGCCGGCTGGTCCGGTCAATTGTGCGCGCACCGGCCGACCGCCCCGGCCGCGGTCAGCGCTCGCTGTCCAGGTGCGCCATGAGGGCAGGCGCGTAGCGCTCGCCCGCCGCGGCGTCGGCCGGGACCGCCGCCTCGATCCGGGTCAGGTCCGACTCGGTGAGCGTGACGTCCAGCGCGCCGAGCGCCTCGGTCAGCCGGTCGCGGCGGCGCGCGCCCACCAGCGGGACGATGTCCTCGCTCTGGGCCAGGACCCAGGCGATGGCCAGCTGCGCGACCGTCGTGCCCTTCTCGGCGGCCACCGCGCGCAGGGCCTCCACCAGCGACAGGTTGTGGTCGAGGTTGTCGCCCTGGAACCGCGGCGAGACCGCGCGGAAGTCCTCGGCCTGCCGGGACGCCGTCCAGTGGCCCGAGATCAGGCCGCGCGACAGCACTCCGTACGCCGTGACGCCGATGCCCAGCTCGCGGGCGGTGGGCAGGATCTCCGCCTCGATGCCCCGCGAGATCAGCGAGTACTCGATCTGGAGGTCGACGATCGGGTGGACGGCGTCGGCCCGGCGCAGCGTGTCCGCGCCGACCTCGGACAGGCCGATGTGGCGGACGTGGCCCTTCTCGACCTCCTCCTTGATCGCGCCCACGGTCTCCTCGATCGGGACGGCCGGGTCGAGGCGGGCCGGGCGGTAGACGTCGACGTGGTCCGTGCCGAGCCGGCGCAACGTGTAGGCGAGGAAGTTGCGCACGGCCTCGGGCCTGCCGTCGTTGCCGTGCCAGCCGCCGTCCGCGTCGCGCAGCGCGCCGAACTTGACGCTGATCGCCACGTCGTCGCGGTTGCGGTCGCGCAGGGCCTGGCGGATCAGCAGCTCGTTGTGGCCCATGCCGTAGAAGTCGCCCGTGTCGAGCAGCGTCACGCCCGCGTCGACGGCGGCGTGGATGGTGGCCACGCTCTCCGCCTCGTCGGCCGGGCCGTACAGGTCCGACATGCCCATGCAGCCGAGGCCGAGCGCGGACACCTCGGGACCGGTCGTGCCCAGGACCCGACGCCGGGTCACGCGGTGGGTGGAGTTCGTCATGGCTCCACTATGCGACTTGGACTGACAGATTTCAACTTCTGTCAGTCCATCGAGTGGCGGGCCTCACCGCGCCACCGCTCTGAGGACGGGTGCGAGGTCGCCCTTGAGGACCACCTCGACGTCGTCCAACTCCAGCCAGTCCGCCATGTGCCGCAGCTCGGCGGCCAGCTCGACCGCGACCCGGCCCACGTCCGCGCCCGGCTCGGCGTACGCCGCCTGCACCCGCAGCACGCCCGCCGCCCGGTCCGCCTTCAGGTCGACCCGCCCCACCAGCTCGCCGTCCAGCAGGAACGGGAACACGTAGTAGCCGTGCACCCGCTTCGGCGCGGGCACGTAGATCTCGATCCGGTAGAAGAAGTCGAAGATGCGCTCGGTCCGGGCCCGCTCCCAGATCAGCGGGTCGAACGGGCACAGCAACGCCCGCCCGGTGATCCGCCGCGGCACGCGCGCCTCGACGTGCCGGTACGCGGGCACGCCCCACCCCCGCACCTCGACGGGCTCCAGCACCCCCACCTCCACCAGCTCCGCCACGGCCTGGCGACTGCGCGCGGGCTGCAACCGGTAGTAGTCACGCAGGTCGGGCTCCGTCGCCACGCCCATCGCCGTCGCCGCACGCGTCACCAGCTCCCGCGCGCCCTCCTCCGCCGATACCGACAGCCGCCGCGCCAGCACCTCCGGCGGCAGCACGCGTTCGCTCAGGTCGTACAGCCGCTCGAAACCGCGCCGCGTCCCGGTCGTCAGCACGCCCTCGCCGAACAGGTACTCGCACACCTTCTTGACCTCGGACCAGTTCCAGCCCCAGTGGTCCTTGGCCCGCGGCCCGCCACCGGCCAACGCCTTCTCGATCGCGCCCGCGCCGAGCGGCCCCAGCTCCTTCACCACCGCCAGGATGTCGTCCACGAGCTGCGGCGAGCGCTCGGCGACCGTCGTGTAGTTCTTCCACCAGCCGGGGCGCTTGGCCCCGGAGTGCAGCAACGGCCAGTCCTCCACCGGCACCAGGCTCGCCTCGTGCGCCCAGTACTCCACCAGCAGTCGCGGCTTGCGCACGCCGTGCGACCACGCCGCGTCGTCCACCAAGGACGGCGCGTAGGCCCCGAGCCTGCTGAACAACGGCATGTAGTGCGCGCGGACGGCGACGTTCACCGAGTCCAGCTGCAACAACCGGATCCGGGACAGCACCTTCTGCAAGTGCCGCCGGTTGGGCGCCGAGGCGGGCCGGGGGTCGGCGAAGCCCTGTGCGCCCAAGGCGATGCGACGAGCGACGTCAGCGTTCATCTTCTGCACGGCTGGATACTCCCACCGGGGTACGACGTTTCCGCTCGGCCCGGACCACCAGCACCACCGCCAGGACCACCAGCAGACCGCCGAGCAGCTGCACCACCCCGAACCGCTCGTCGGCCAGCCACACCCCGAGCACCACCGCGATCACCGGGTTCACGTACGCGTAGGTCGCCACGGTCGACACCGGCAGCTGCCCCAGCACGTACACGTACGAGCTGAACGCCAGCAACGACCCGAACACCACCAGGTAGCCCCACGCCACCCACGACGACGTGGTGATCGCGCCGAACGACACCCGTTCCCCGGCCACCAGCCCCGCCACCGTCAACGCCGTCCCACCGGCCAGCATCTCCACCGCGGACAGCGCGAACGGGTTCGCCGGCGTCTCCAGCCGACTGCTCAGGAACGACCCCAGCGCCCACCCGAACGCCGCCAGCAGCACCACCCACGGTCCCCACCACGACGAATCGCCCATGTCGTCCGACAACAGCACGGCCAGCCCCACCAGACCGATGGCCACGCCCGCGTACGTCACGCCGTGCGGCCGTTCACCGGCGATCCGCCGCATCAGCACCACGTACAGCGGCACGGACGCCACCAGCAGCGCCGCCAACCCCGACGCCACGGACTGCTCGGCCAGCACCACGAGGCCGTTGCCCCAGGCGGGCAGCAGGAGTCCCAGCAGCACCGCCGAGCCGAACTGCCGCCACGTCATCCGCAGCCCGCCGCGCCACGCCACCACCGCCGCCAGCACCAAGCCCGCGACCAGGAAGCGCGTGCCGCCCGACAACAGCGGTGGCATCGACTCGATGGTGAACTTGATCCCCAGGTAGGTCGAACCCCAGACCACGTACACGACGCCCAACGCTGCCCAACGCACGTCACCGACGCTTTCACGCCGGCGCGGGTGGAATCACGCGGATTTCCGCCATGGCGCCGTGACATCGGACTCCCCCGGCTCCACGCGCCGGCCGCGCCACGCCGGCCGGATAGGGTGCCGCCATGGCCGACGCCACCGTGCGCACCGCACAGCCCGACGACGTGGCGGAGATCGCCCGCATCCACCGAGACACCTGGCGCACCGCCTACCGGGACATCGTCCCCGCCGAGGTGCTGCAAGCCGTCGACGTCGACGAGACCGCGCCAGCGTGGGCCGAGGCGGTCGGTCACGGTCAGGTGTTCGTCGCCGCCGAAGGCACGTGGACGGTCGGTTTCTGCGTCGCCGGGATGGCGCCCGAGGAAGAAGTGGCGCACGCCGACGGCTCGCTGCCCGAGGACGCGGCGACGACGGCACTGGTGAGCGTGCTCGTGGAACCGCGCTGGGCACGGCGCGGGCACGGCGGCAGGCTCCTCGCCACGGCCGCCTCCCACCTGCGCGAAGCCGGCGCCACGAGGGGTGTCGCGTGGGTGCCCGAGGCGGACAAGGCGTCGATCGGCTTCTACGGCAAGGCGGGCTGGGAGGCCGACGGCACGGTCCGCACCCTGGACGCCGGCGGGCGGCCGTTGCGCGAAATAAGGGTTGCCGGGGGGTTGACCCTACTGCTCGAACCGTGACCGCACGGGTAGCCTCGCCAAGTGCTCGGGTGGTTGTGCCTCACGTTCAGCGTCGCCTTCGGCTCCGCGCTGGTACCCCTCATCAGCATCGAGATCTTCGTCATCGGACTGGTCACCCAGCAACCGGGCATCTCGTGGTGGTGGATCGGTATCGCGGTCGCCGTCGGCCAAGTGCTGGGCAAGATGTTCTACTTCCTGGCCGCCCGCGGCTCGCTGCACCTGCCCGCGTTCATGAGGCGGAAGGTGAAGCCGGCCAAGGCGTTATCGCCGTGGCGGCTCAAGTGGAAGGCCAGGTTGGAGTGGGTGCGCGTGCGGTGCCACCGCCACCCGCACTGGATGTTCGGCACGCACGCGGTGAGCTCCGTGGTCGGCCTGCCGCCGTTCATGTTCACCACCGTGCTGGCGGGCCTGGCCGGCATGTCGTCCTGGCTGTTCATCTCGACCAGCGTGGCCGGCCGGTTCGCCCGGTTCAGCGTGCTCGCCGCCTCGCCTGCCGCGGTGGCTGGCTGGTGGGTGCACTGACGGCGCGCTGGTGGCGCACCAGGCGCTGCTCGGGCAGCACCAGCCCGTAGTGGTCGTGCAGCTCGGCCTGCTCGGCCTCCGAGAGGTCGCGGTCGCCGACCTTCGGCGCGTCCTCCACCTCGCGCTTCTCGACCGGCACCACGAGCCTGCGGTCGCGCACCTGGGCGCCGCGGATCGGGACGAGCGTCGTGCCGCCGTCGCTGCGCACCGAGGCCCACAACGGCCGGTCACCGGCCAGCCACACCCCCGCGACCGGTCCGATGGGCCGGCCGTGCCGATCCAGCACGTCGCAGTCGTAGAGGCGGTCCACCGCTGTGCGATCCATGCCTCTTCGGTTACCCCACCACTCGGCCGAGCGCACGGCGAACCACCCGGTCGTGTGACCCTCCTCAGGGCCGTTCGTCAGGGCGGTCACCCACCCGCCCGAGGTGGCGGCGCACGACGAGCAGGACGGCGATGCCCACGGCCGCCACGAGCAGGCTGATGACCAGGCCGAGGCGCAGCGCGTCCACCCCGCTGTCGGGGCTCACGTCCGCGGACAGCACGACCGCGGGCTTCGGCGACGCGGTCGGCCAGGTGAACGTGTCGGAGGCCGCCGCCGCCGACGACTCCGACGGCCCGGTCGTGGCCGACGACGAGGTCGTGGACGCCGAGGTCGTGGTGGTCGTCGTCGTGGTGGTCGTGGCGGACGGCTCGGTCGTGAGCGACGGCGTGGACGACGGCGCCGGGGCGCCGCTCGTGGTGCCCACGGTCACGGGCGAACCCGTGCACGGCACGCCGTCCACGGTGAACGACGTCGGCGCGGGGTTGCTGCCCGACCAGGTGCCGTTGAAGCCGACCGACACCGACCTGCCCGTGGCCACCGAGCCGTTGTGGGAGGCGTTCGTCACCCGCACGGTGCTGCCGCTCTGGGTGAACACGCCGTTCCACGTCTCGGAGGTGATCCGCTGCCCGGCGGTGAACGTCCACTCCAGGGTCCAGCCCGAGAGCGGGTCGCCGAGGTTCGTCACGGTGACGCGCGCGCCGAACCCGCTGCGCCACTGGTCGGTGACGTCGTAGTCGACGTCGCAGCCGACCGCGGCCCGCGCCGTGGCCATCGGGGTGACGAGACCGGTCGCGACCAGGGCCGCGGCGACGGCGAGGGCCGCCCGGACGATCCGAGCGAAGGGCATGGGCACTCCTGGGACGGGCGGCGGTTCGCCTGATTCTTCCCCAGGAAGCCGGCGTGGTCAGCCGATCATGAGCGCGATGCCCAGCGCGACGACGACGACCAGGCACGCAACGGTCAGCCGCAGGTTCTCGCAGGTCTTCACCACACACTCAGGGTAACGACGCCCACAGGAAGATCCAAGGCAACGGAGCGTGAAGACCGAATGAATCGCGTCTCAGCAGCGCGACTCACGCACGATTCATCGGCAGGGTGAACAGGTCGATCGCTTTCCGCATGGTCTCGCGGGCCCGGCCGCGGTCACCCGCCAGGTCGTAGGCCTGTGCCAGCAGGAACCACGCCCGCCAGTCCTCCGGGCGCGACTCGACGTCGACCCGGCGCTCCTCGAACCAGGCGTCGGCCGCCTCCCGCTCCACCCGGCCGGACGGGCGGCGCGGCAGCCCGGACGTGTCGAGGAGACCGCCCTCGGCGTCGAGCTGCCGCGCCATCCGCTCGGTGGTGAAGCCGAACCTGAGGTTCGTCCACGCGATCCACGCGCCGATCAGCGGCAGCACGAGCACGCCGACGCCGAGACCGACGCCGACCGGGTCGCCGGTGCCGAGCAGCACCACGGCCCGGCCGCCGAGCAGCACGAAGTACACCGCCAGCGCGGCGGTGATCACGAACGCGACGGTGCGGGTCTTCACGGTGTCGGCTTCACGGTGTCGGCTGCCCGGGTCGGGTCAGAGGTCCATGTACTTGTCGAGCCCCACGGAGAGCCCGGGGTGCTGCGCGATCGACCGCACGGCCAGCAGCACGCCCGGCATGAACGACTTGCGGTCCAGCGAGTCGTGCCGCAGCGTCAGCGTCTCGCCCTCCGTGCCGAACACGACCTCCTGGTGCGCGATCAGCCCGGCCACGCGCAGCGAGTGCACCCGCACGTCGTTCACGAGCGTGCCCCGCGCGCCGGGGGCCTCCTGCGTGGTCGCGTCCGGCATCGGGCCGATCCCCGCCGCCTCGCGCGCCTGCGAGATCAGCCGGGCCGTGTGCGCGGCGGTACCGGAGGGCGCGTCCACCTTGCGCGGGTGGTGCAGCTCGATGACCTCGGCCGACTCGTAGTACGGGGCGGCCAGCTCCGCGAACCGCATGGACAGCACGGCGCCGATGGCGAAGTTCGGCGCGATCAGCACGCCCAGCCCCGGCTTCGCGTCGAGCCACTCGGAGACCGTGCCCAGCCGCTGCGCGTCGAACCCGGAGGTGCCGACGACGGCGTGGATGTCGTTGTCAACGCAGAACCGGATGTTGTCCATCACCACCTCGGGGCTGGTGAAGTCGACCGCGACCTGGGCGCCGGCGTCGGCCAGGTTGAACAGCCAGTCACCCGCGTCGACCATGGCCACGACGTCCATGTCGCCGGCCGCCTCGACCGCGCGGCACACCTCGGCGCCCATGCGGCCCCTGGCCCCGATGACGCCTACGCGGAGTGGTTCTGCGGAACTCAAGAGATCACCTCGTGCACCTGGGACGGCAGATCGTCGGCGTGAGCGTAAGGGCCGACCACGGCGGCGGCGACGGGACGTCGCAGCAAGTCCTTCGCCAACGTGGCGACGTCGGCCGCGGTGACCTCGTCGACGCGCGCCAACGTCTGCTCGACGGACAGGTAGTCGCCGTAGTTCAGCTCGCCCTTGCCGATGCGCGACATCCGCGAGCTGGTGTCCTCCAGGCCGAGCACGAGCCCGCCGCGCAGCTGGCCCTTGCCGCGGGCCACCTCCGCGTCGCTCAGCCCGTCACGGGCCACGGTGGACAGCACGTCGCGCACCACGCCGGCGACGTCGCCGAGCCGGTCCGGCTGGCAGCCCGCGTAGACCGACAACGTGCCCGCGTCCGCGTAGAGGCCGACCGACGAGTACACCTGGTACGCCAGGCCGCGCCGTTCCCGGACCTCCTGGAACAGCCGCGAGCTCATCCCGCCGCCCAGCGCGGCGTTGAGCACGTTCAACGCGAACCGGCGCTCGTCGTGCCGGTCGAGCCCGCGCACGCCCAGCATCAGGTGCGCCTGCTCGGTGTCGTCGGAGTGCAGCACCAGCTTGCGCGAACCCGGGATGCGCGCCCGGCCGGCCCGCGGCGCGACGGGCGTGCCCTCGCGGTCGAGCCGGTCGCCGATCTGCTTGCGCACCAGGCGCATCACGTGCGCGTGGTCGATGTTGCCCGCCACCGCGAGCACCATCCGCGGCAGCGTGTAGCGCTTCTTGTAGAAGCCGAACAGCGCGTCGCGGTCCATGTCCCCGATGGACTGCTCGGTGCCCAGCACCGGGCGGCCCAGCGCGTGCTCGCCCAGCAGGGCGTCCAGGAACGCGTCGTGCAGCAGGTCTTCCGGGTCGTCGTCGCGCATGGCGATCTCTTCGAGCACGACGCCGCGCTCGGTCTCGAAGTCGCGCGGCTCGCACAGCGCGTCGAACACCACGTCGCACACCAGGTCCACCGCCAGCGGCAGGTCCTCGTCCAGGACGTGCGCGTAGTAGCAGGTGTGCTCCTTGGCGGTGAACGCGTTCAGCTCGCCGCCGACCGCGTCGATCTCCTCGGCGATCTCCGCCGCCGTGCGGTTCGCCGTGCCCTTGAACAGCAGGTGTTCCAGGTAGTGCGCGGCGCCCGCGACCTCGACCCGCTCGTCGCGCGACCCGACCTGCACCCACAGGCCGACCGACGCCGACCGGACGCCGGGGATGCGCTCGGTGATGACCCGCAGGCCGGAGGGCAGCACGCTGCGGCGCACGGCGACGCCCGCGTCACCGCGTTCCAGCGACATCGTGCTGCCCGGCTTCTGCAGGTGCCCGAGCCTGCGCGTAAGCGGACGGCCGCGGGTGCCCGAAGCACCCGCGGCCGTCCTGTTGACGCTCGTCGTCACTGCGCGTTGGCCTCGGCAGGTGCGGTGTCCTGCACGGGCGCGTCGCCGGCCGGGGCCTGCTCCGCGTCGTCGCTGACCAGGACCAGGCTGATCTTGCCGCGCTGGTCGATGTCGGCGATCTCGACCTGGAGCTTGTCGCCGACCTTGACGACGTCCTCCACCTTGTTGATGCGCTTGCCGTTGCCCAGCTTCGAGATGTGGATCAGGCCGTCCTTGCCCGGGAGCAGGGACACGAACGCGCCGAACGCCGCGGTCTTCACCACGGTGCCCAGGAAGCGCTCGCCCACCTTCGGCAGCTGCGGGTTCGCGATCGCGTTGATCAGGCCGATCGCGGCCTCGGCCGACGGGCCGTCCGCCGCGCCGACGTAGATCGTGCCGTCGTCCTCGATGGAGATGTCGGCGCCGGTCTGCTCGGTGATCGAGTTGATCATCTTGCCCTTCGGGCCGATGACCTCGCCGATCTTGTCGGTCGGGATCTTGACCGACGTCACGCGCGGCGCGAACGGGCTCATCTCGTCCGGGCTGTCGATGGCCTCGGCCATGACCTCCAGGATGGTCAGGCGCGCGTCGCGGGCCTGGCCCAGGGCCGCGCCGAGCACCTCGGACGGGATGCCGTCCAGCTTGGTGTCCAACTGGAGCGCGGTGACGAACTCCTTGGTGCCGGCGACCTTGAAGTCCATGTCGCCGAACGCGTCCTCGGCGCCGAGGATGTCGGTCAGCGCGACGTACTCCGTCTTGCCGTCGACCTCGTCGGACACCAGGCCCATGGCGATGCCCGAGACCGGCGCCTTCAGCGGCACGCCGGCGTTGAGCAGCGACATCGTGGACGCGCAGACCGAGCCCATGGACGTCGAGCCGTTGGAGCTCAGCGCCTCGGAGACCTGGCGGATCGCGTAGGGGAACTCCTCGCGCTTGGGCAGCACGGGCATCAGCGCCCGCTCGGCCAGCGCGCCGTGGCCGATCTCGCGGCGCTTGGGCGAGCCCACGCGGCCGGTCTCACCGGTGGAGAACGGCGGGAAGTTGTAGTGGTGCAGGTAGCGCTTGTGCGTCTCCGGGGCCAGCGAGTCGATCTGCTGCTCCATGCGCAGCATGTTCAGCGTGGTGACACCCAGGATCTGGGTCTCGCCGCGCTCGAACAGCGCCGAGCCGTGCGCCCGCGGGATCAGCTCGACCTCGGCCGACAGCGACCGGATCTCGGTGAGGCCGCGGCCGTCGATGCGGACCTTGTCGCGCAGGATGCGCTGGCGGACCAGCTTCTTGGTCAGCGAGCGGAACGCCGCGCCGACCTCCTTCTCGCGACCCTCGAACTGCTCGGCCAGCTTCTCCAGCACCGACGCCTTGATCTCGTCGATGCGGGACTCGCGCTCCTGCTTGCCACCGATGGTCATCGCCTGACCCAGCTCGCCGGCCGCGGCCTGCTCGACGGCCTCGAAGGCGTCGGGCTGGTAGGCCGGGTAGGTCGGGAACTCGCCGGTGGCCTTCGCCGCGACCTGCGCCAGCTGGGCCTGCGCGTCGCACAGCGCCTTGATGAACGGCTTCGACGCCTCCAGACCGGCGGCGACGACCTCTTCGGTCGGCGCCTGCGCGCCCTCGCCGATCAGGTCGATGACGTTGTCGGTGGCCTCGGCCTCGACCATCATGATCGCGACGTCGTCACCGACGACGCGGCCGGCGACGACCATGTCGAACACGGCCTTCTCCAGCTGCTCGTGGGTCGGGAACGCCACCCACTGGCCCTCGATGAGCGCCACCCGGACGCCGCCGATGGGGCCCGAGAACGGCAGGCCCGCCAGCTGCGTGGACGCCGACGCGGCGTTGATCGCCACGACGTCGTACAGGTCGGCCGGGTTCAGGCTCATCACCGTGATGACGACCTGGATCTCGTTGCGCAGACCGTCCACGAAGGACGGGCGCAGCGGCCGGTCGATGAGGCGACAGGTCAGGATCGCGTCGGTCGACGGGCGACCCTCGCGGCGGAAGAACGAGCCGGGGATGCGGCCCGCGGCGTACATGCGCTCCTCGACGTCCACCGTGAGGGGGAAGAAGTCGAAGTGCTCCTTGGGGTGCTTCGACGCCGTCGTCGCCGACAGCAGCATCGTCTCGTCGTCCAGGTAGGCGACGACCGAGCCCGCCGCCTGGCGGGCCAGGCGACCGGTCTCGAAGCGGATGGTGCGCGTGCCGAACCGACCGTTGTCGATCGTGGCGGAAGTCTCGTGGACCTCGATGTCCGTCATATGGGTACTCCTCGTCATGCGGGTCACAGCGCGCTCATGGCGCGGGATCGCGGTTCGGACGAGGCCGGTCTTCGATCGAAGTCCCCTGGGGTTTCCTCTACCAGGGGGCCACTACCGAGGACCGGCGAACTGTCGTCCCGGGCGCCGCGCGTGCTTCCCTCGTCTTGTTTTCGATTAACGCCGAGGGGGAGTGACCTTGGTGGTCACTCCCCCTCGGCGAGGATCACCTGCGCAGGCCGAGCCGCCCGATGAGGGCGCGGTAGCGCTGGATGTCCACCTTCTGGAGGTAGTTGAGCAGCCGGCGGCGACGGCCGACCAGCAACAGCAGGCCCCGACGCGAGTGGTGGTCGTGCTTGTGCTGCTTCAGGTGCTCCGTCAGGTCGGCGATGCGCTTGCTCAGCAGCGCGACCTGGGCCTCGGCCGAACCGGTGTCCGTGTCGTGGACGCCGTACTCGGTGAGGATGGTCTTCTTCTGCTCGGTGGTCAGTGCCACGTGCTCATTGCTCCTTGTGCTGGTTAAGTGCCGTGCGGCCCCACGTGAGCGGGGTAGTCGGTACTGGCCGCCACGGACCGCAGCCAGACCCAAATGTCGAGGTTACCAGCAGTGGTGACGCGTTACCCGTTTGCCGTGCTCAACGGCACTCGGTCGAGCACCGAGTAGCCCTCGGCCGGGTGGCTGCGGACCAGGGCGACCTCAGTGACCGTCCACTCACGACCGGTGAACTCCACGTGCGGCAGCACGGCGCCGCGGGCCACGGTGACGTGCGGTCGCCAGTCCGGCGGCACGCGGGCCGCCTCACCCAGCTCGGCCAGCTCGCCGTCCACCCCGATCCACAGCACCTGGCGGAACGTGCCGCTGCCGCGCAGCCTCAGCACGGGCGCGGTCACGCGGTCGAGGCCGTCGAGCTGACCGGCGGGCTCGGCCTCGCCGAAGAACCGGACGGTGACGTGCCAGCGGGCCGGGTGCTGCCAGCGCAGCCGGGGGTGCGCGGCGCGGAACGGGCGGAGGGCGTCGTGCAGCTCGTCGACGACGTCGGCGGGCGGGAAGATGGCGGAGAAGAGGCTCACGGGCGGGGCGGGTCAGGCGTCGCGGACCTTGCCCGCGCGGCGCAGCAGCTCGGCCAGGGCCGGGAAGTCCTCGCCGAGCACGTCGGCGGCCTGCGACAGCTCGCGGCCGTCGGCCAGGCGGCGCAGGAACGGGAACACCACGGCCTCGTCGTCCGCGCTGCCGTTCACCGGCAGCGAGTCGCGGCTCACGGTCGGCTTCGACTGGCGGACGTCCTCCAGCGCGCGCTGCAACGCGTCGGGCGAGCCGGACGCGACGTCGGGGGTGAGGACCTTGCGCTCCAGCATGATCATCCGGGCCAGCACGGACGGGTTGCCGATCTTGGCCCGCCGTCCGCTCATGACCTGGCTCAGCATCGGCGCGCTGATGCCGAGCACGTCCGCGAGCTGGGCCTGGGAGACGCTGAACGCGACCACGAGCCGGCGCACCCGGTCGCCCAAGGGTTCCCCGTACCACTCCCGCTGCAACGCGAGATTGCGCTGGACGATCTTGTGGTCCTCCACCTTCGCCTCTCCCCTGACCGATGGACGTGCCAGGCATCTTGCCAGGTCGTGCCGTGTCGCACGGTCGGTTCCACCCACCTGGTTCAACCGGTCAGGCGTCACCCGGATCCAGCAGGAGGTCACGCGCCGTGTCCACGTCGCGGTGCATCTGCTCCAGCAGCGACTCGACGCTGTCGAACTTCACCATGTCCCGCAGCCGGTCCACGAAGTCGAGCGCCACCCGCTGGCCGTAGAAGTCCTCGTCGACGTCGAGCACGAACGCCTCGACCCGCCGTTCCCGGCCGGAGAACGTCGGGTTGGTGCCCACGCTCACCGCGGCCTTGAGGCGGCGGCCCGAGCCGTGCACGAACCAGCACGCGTACACGCCGTCCGCGGGCACGGCGGCGAACCGCGCGGTCGACAGGTTGGCCGTGGGGAAGCCCAGTTCCTTGCCGCGGCCGTCGCCGCGCACCACGATGCCCTCCAGCCGGTGCGGCCGGCCGAGCGCCTGCGCCGCGGCGGCCACGTCGCCGGCGTCGATGCACGCCCGGATGTAGGTCGACGAGTAGGTCACGCTGTCGTCGGTCACCAGGTCCGCCCCCTCGGTCACGAAACCGAATCTCTTGCCCAGCTCGCGCAGCAGGGTCACGTTGCCCGCCGCCTTGTGGCCGAACGTGAAGTTCTCCCCCACCACCACGGCCGCCACGTGCAGCCGGTCCACCAGCACCTCGTGCGCGAACTCGTCGGCGGGCGTGCGCGAGAGCTCCGCGGTGAACGGGATCACGCAGAACACGTCGACGCCGAGGCCCTCGACCAGCTCCGCGCGCCGGCGCAGGCTGGTGAGCTGCGCCGGGTGGGTGCCCGGCCGGACCACTTCGGACGGGTGCGGGTCGAAGGTGATGAGGACGCTCGGCACGCCCTTCTCCTCGGCCAACCCGACCGCGCGACCGATCAGCGCCTGGTGCCCTCGGTGGACCCCGTCGAAAACGCCGATGGTCACCACGCAGCGGCCCCAGCCGCCGGGCAGGTGGTCGAGCCCTCTCCAGCGTTGCACGCGGGCAAGCCTAGGCGGTCGGCCCCGGCGTGCCGTCCGAGGTCGGCTAGCTTGAGTTTTAACCTGTTCGGCGGGGTCGCGGAGTGGTCGACTTCGTCTTCTTGCGCTGCTTCGGTTTCTGTCCGTTCGTGCTGGTGGCGGTGTGGACGTCGTGGCGTGGTGCGGGTTCGGTGTTGGGAACTCCGGCGGGGCGTCCGGGTCCTGGTCGGGAGGGTTTCGGGACACGTGCCGGGCAGGCGAGGTGCGGGCGTAGGTGCCGAAATCCCCGTCGGAGCCGGGCAGGGGACATCCGTTCGGGTGAAACAGTTCGCTCCCAGGGACGACGCAGATCGGCTGCCAGGCCGCGGGCGAGGCGCAGTTGGGTGTAGGTGGCGAGCAGCAGCCAGGTCCACCGGTCGGCCTGCTCGGGCGAGCGGAGTTTCGGGGTGGTCCAGCCCAAGGTCTGTTTGAGCATGCGGAAGGTGTGCTCGATGTCGAACCGGCGCAGGAACGCCTGCCACGACAGGTCGACCGCCACCGGGTCGAGACCGGTGCGGGAATGCCACAACCACACCGGTTTCGGGACCGCCCCGGACGGCAGGTGGTCGACCTGCAGACGGATCACGGTGCCTTCCAGGATCGGCAGGTTCCCGGCGTGGCCGGCCCAGGCGATGCGGTGGGTCAGTCTCGGGTGCAGGCGATCCCACGCCCGTGCATGGGCCGGACCGTAGAGCCTGGTCTGCGTCCGGGTGTCGACATCCGGTTCGCCCCAGGTGGCCGGGTCGCCGAAGGCGAACTCGCCGCCGTGGCGGCGGGGCCGCCCCCGGGTGCCGGGCGCATGCGGCGGCGCCGGTCGGCGCAGGACCCGGTCCGAGCGCATGCGCACCAGCACGGTGATCGGCAGGTCGGCAAGGACGTGGGCCAGGCGCGGTCCGTCGTAGCCAGCGTCCGCGACCAGCATGATGTCCGGATCCCCGGACCGCCAGTGCCCGGCGACGACCAGGCGGTCCACCACACCACGGACCTGGGCCGCGGTCACGGTCGCGGCGTCGTCGCCGGGCGCGAGCCGCACCGCGTCCAACGGCACGGTCCACGAACCACGCCCGGACTCCAACGCCACGACCACCGAGTAGGGCCAGCCCGGCACCATCATGTGCTGGTCCTTGCCCCTGCCGTAGGTGTGGCACAGGATCCGCTGCCGACCGGTGTGCGCCTCCGGACGCAGCCAACTGGTGACGTCCACCGCCAACACCAGCCGCCCGTCCGCCGCACGCGGGATCGACACCGCGCTCAACGCGGTCCGCAACCGCGCGATGTCGATCCCGCCGCACGCGAGCGCGGCATACCCGCTGCCATGACCACGGCGATGCTCACCCACCAGCGACAACTCCGCGATCGACCGCACCGGCCCATCAGTGCACAACACCGCGTCGCCCAGCTCGAACAACGCATCAGCCCGGCGGGTCAGAGAGTCGTAGAACGCCCGCCGGAACCCGGACAGCTCCCCGTCGGCACGCCTGCCATCGGCGTGAGGCACACTGATCACCGCAGCCCTCTGGTCGATCTTCCAACTGTCGCAAGAAGGAATGATCGACCAAGGGCTGCACCCATGATCAACAGGGGTAGGCGACCACCGCTCGAAGGTTAAAACTCAAGCTAGGGCCTGTTTCACAAGTCTCGTTCGATGAGAGTCGCGCCTGAGGTGGTTCCTGGCGGTGCGGCCGGACGGGCCGCATACCGCTGTTGTATGTGTCCCGTCCGGCCGTGCCCCCGGGGGCCGCCTCAGGCCCGACTATCGCGAACACGGACTTGTGAAACAGGCCCTAGTCGTGACGGATGTCGCGACCGGCCTGGTGGACGGTGCCGCCGTCGCGCGCGACCGCGGTCTGGTTGATCGTGGTCGGCGAGTTGACGGTGACCGGACCGAGGTTGCCGCCCTGCACCACGGCGCCGTGCACGGTGCCGCTGATGCTGTTGTGCACGTTCGCGGTGGGCGGCTGCGGCGGTGGCTGCGGCTCGGCGGCGGCCGGTCCGGTCGGTTCGGACCGCTCGGCCGGTTCGGTCGGCGGTGGGGCCGGAGCTTGCACGCGCAGGGCGATGACCACGCCCAACGCGGTGAGCAGCACGACCGTCACCCACGCCCACGGGTTCGCGCGGCCGTCGGTGGCGAGGTTGATCGCCACCCCCGTGGCCGACGTCACCACACCGGCCGCGGCCGGCCACACCCATCTCGACATGGCGTCCACGGTAGGCCCTATCCGCTCGGGGTGAGTACCACCAACGGCTTGGCGATCGGACCCTCGTCCTTCGCCAGCGCCACGACGTGGCCGTCCGGTCCGAATACGCCGTACGTGCCGTCCAGCCCGCCCGCGGCCAGCCGTTGGCCGTGCGAGAGGGCGACCGCCTCGCGTGGCGCGATCTCGCGGCGGGGGAACGCGGTGGACACGGCCGCGTCCAGGTCCAGGGACAGGCCCGGCGCGCTCTCGAGCTGCTCCAGCGTCTTGGCCACGCGCAGGTCGAACGGGCCGACGCGGGTGCGGCGCAGGGCCGCGAGGTGGCCGCCGACGCCCAGGTCCGCGCCGAGGTCGCGGGCCAGCGCGCGCACGTAGGTCCCGGACGAGCACTCCACCATCACGTCGAGCTCGGTGACGCCCTCGCCCTCGCGGCGGACCGACAGCACGTCGAAGCGGTGCACCGTCACCGGGCGCGCCGGGATCTCCACCACCTCGCCGGCCCGGACCCGCGCGTAGGCGCGCTTGCCGTCGATCTTCACCGCGCTCACCGCGCTGGGCACCTGCTCGATCGCGCCGGTCAACTTCGCCACACCGGCCCGGATCGCGTCCTCGTCCACTTCGGACGCGTCGGCCGTGGACAGCACCTCGCCCTCGGCGTCGTCGGTCGTGGTGGACGAGCCGAGGCGGATCGTCGACAGGTACGCCTTGCTGTCCAGCGCGAGGTGGCCGAGCAGCTTGGTGGCCCGCTCGATGCCGAGCACGAGCACGCCGGTCGCCATCGGGTCGAGCGTGCCCGCGTGCCCGACCTTGCGGGTGCCGAGGATGCGGCGGACCTTGGCCACCACGTCGTGTGAGGTCATGCCGTCGGGCTTGTCGATCACGACGAGGCCGGGCGGGACGGGTGGCCCAGAGGGACGAACACGAGAAGATGCGGACACGGACGACGATCCTAGGCCTCGACCAGAGCGCGCTTGTCGACCGCGCCCGCGATCACGTCCCACCGGCGGCGGCGCAACTGCACGGGCACCGACTCGCCCCGGTCCTCGGCGGCGAACACCGCGGCGCGCGCCCGACGCCACCACACCACCGTGCGCCACAGGCCCGTCAGCAACACCGCCACCACGGACAGGAACGCGATCCGGTACGCCTGCGGCGCCGGGAGCACCGGCTCGGTCACGTCCAGCAGCACGCCGACGGCCAGGGCGGTGAACGTGATCGCGGCGAACCCGCCGACGTTGGCCACGCCGGTCGCCGTGCTCACCCGGTGCAGCGGGTTGTAGTCGCGCACCAGCGCGAACGCCACGCCGGAGGCCGGGCTGCCCAGCGCCAGCACCGCGAACACCACGTACAGCGCGGGCGTCGGCAGCACACCGCCCGGCCAGCCGAGCAGCACCGCCCAGGACAGCACGGCCGCGGCCAGGTAGGCGCCGACGATCGGCATCCGCCACTCCGGCCGGTTGCCGATCACCGTGCCCATCACCGGCCCGGTCACGATCGCCACCAGCACCAGCGTGCTCAGCACCGCCGACGCCGACGGCCGCGACAGGCCCTGCGCCTCGACCAGGTACGGGAAGCCCCACAGCAGGCCGAGCACGGCGGGCGCGGACATCGACGTGAAGTGCACCCAGAACCCCAGGCGGGTACTCGGCTCGCGCCACGCGTCCTTCACCTTCGCACCCACCGCACGCAGCGGCACCGGCTCGACCACGGGCTGCGGCACGCCGTCGGGCACCTCGCGCACGCGCCACGCGACCACCGCCGCGTACGCCGCCGTGGCGAGGCCCGCGACCAGGAACGTCACCGTCCAGCCCGCGTTGTCCAGCAGCAACGTCAGCGGCACGGTCGCGACCAGGTTGCCCGCGCCGCCCAGCGCGGCGGACAGCGTCATGACCACGGTGAACCGGCGGGGCGGGAAGTGCGCGGCGGCCAGGCGCAGCACGCTGACCCACGTCATGGCGTCGCCGACGCCGAGCACCGCGCGTGCGGCCAGGCCGAGCGGGTAGGACTCGGCGAGCGCGAACAGGGTCTGGCCGACGCCCATGAGCAGGGCGGCGGCGGTGAGCACGCGGCGCGGGCCGAAGCGGTCCACCAGCAGGCCGGTGGGGATCTGCATCAGCGCGTAGAGGCCGATCTGCAGCACGGTGAACGTGCCGAGCGCGGCGGGTCCGACGGAGAAGCGGTCGCTCGCCTCCAGGCCGGCCACGCCGAGCGAGGTCCGGTGGAACAGGGCGGCGATGTAGACGAGGACGGCGGTTGACCAGATCAGCCACGCTTGTTTCGTGGCACGATCGACCGGCAAGGTGGATCTCCTAGGCTTCCTGCGGCAGCACTCCCAGTATCGAGAAACAGTTGCCTGTTGTTAACGATTCCGGAGAGTGCCGAGCACCACATCACGCCTGGTCACACCACGCCTACGCGAGCCCACTCCCCCGATCGGGTCCGCCACAGCACCAGCACGAGCCGCAGCACCATGAACGCCGACAGGCCGCTCCAGATCCCGACCAGCCCCCAGCCGAACGCGTAGGACGCCCACACCAGCGGCAGGAAGCCGAGCGCCGCCGAGGCCAGCGTCGCGGTGCGCAGGAACGCCGCGTCGCCCGCGCCGAGCAGCACGCCGTCCAGCGCGAACACCACGCCCGCGATCGGCTGCAGGCCCACGAAGAACCACCAGGCGTGCGGTATCTCGTCCAGCACGGCCCGGTCACTGGTGAACACCGTCGGCAGCGGGCCGGACAGCGCCGCGAACGCGACGCCGAGCAGCACGCCGAACCACAGCCCGTACCCCGTCACCTGCCAGGCGAACCGACGTGCCTGTTCACGGCGTGCCGCGCCGAGCGCCGCGCCGATGATCGACTGGGCGGCGATCGCCAACGAGTCCAGCACGAGCGCGAGGAACGTCCACAGCTGCAGCACGACCTGGTGCGCCCCGACCGCGCCGACCGACGTGCGCGCGGCGACCGACGCGGCGGACAGGAAGCACGCCTGGAAGGCGAGGCTGCGCAGGACGAGGTCCCGGCCGAGGCCCAGCTGGGCCCGCATGCGGTGGCGGTCGGGCCGCAGGCTCACCCGTTCCGAGCGCAACGCCTTGAGGAACAGCCCGGCCGAGAGCACCTGGGCGATCACGTTCGCGACCGCCGAGCCCTCCAAACCCCAGTGCGCGCCGTGCACCAGGACCGGGCACAACACCGCTGAGATGGCGTTGCCGACGAGCACGTACCGCAGCGGGCGGCGGGTGTCCTGCACGCCGCGCATCCAGCCGTTGCCGGCCATCGTGACCAGCACGAACGGGGCGCCGAACAACGCGATCCGCAGCCACGCGACGGCGTTGTCGGCCACCTCGCCGCCACCGCCGAGCAGCCGTGCGGCGGGACCGGCCAGCAGCTGCCCGAGCACGATCACCAGCGCGCCGACGGCCAGCGCCAGCCACGTCGCCTGCACGCCCTCCTCGACCGCCTCACGCCGCCGGCCCGCGCCGAACAGCCGTGCCGTGCGCGCCGTCGTGCCGTAGGAGAGGAACGTCAACTGGGTGGCGACCTGCGTGAACAGCACGCCGCCCACCGCGAGGCCCGCCAGCGGCAGCGCGCCGAGGTGCCCGACGACCGCCGTGTCCACCAGCACGTACAGCGGCTCGGCCGCCAGCACCACCAGCGCGGGCGCGGCCAACCCGACCACCCTCCGCGCCGGAACCCGCTCCTCCACAAGATCCCCTCGATGCCCGACACACGCGCCCCGAACGTAGGACTCTCGCGTGAGTCCTACGTCCAGCACGCGTGAGTCCTACGTTCAGAACGCGTGAGTCCTACGTCGGGAACACCCGAGTTCAACGCTCGGACGGCGCGGTCACGGTCTCCAGGGCGGCACGCAGGCTCGCCAGCACCTCGTCGGCCTCGCCGGAGGCGGTGAAGCCCGCGGCCAGCCGGTGGCCACCGCCGCCGAGCAGCTGCGCCACCTCGCGCACGTCCACCGCGCTCACCGCGCGCAACGACACCGACCACGACGACGGCCGCAGCTCCTTGAGCACCGCCGCCACCTCGGCCTCGGCCGTGGTCCGCACCAGGTCGACCACGCTCTCGACCTCCTCGGGCCGCAGCCCGGCGGCGTCCTCCAACGTCACGACGGCGTGCACGAACCCCAGCCCACCCGCCGCGTCACGCTCCAGGCGCGCCCGACCCAGCACCTTCGCCAACATGCCCAGGTACCCGAACGGGTGAGAGTCCATCAACGGCCGGGCCACGGCCTCGGCGTCCACACCGGCCGCGAGCAGCCGCGCGGCCACCTCGTGCGTCGTCGCCGACGCGTGCCGGAACGACCGCGTGTCCGTCACCAATCCCGCGTACACGCACCGGGCCACCGGCTCGTCCAGCTCGACGCCCAGCACGTCCAGCAACCGCAGCACCACGAGCGCGGTCGCCTCGGCCCGGTCGTCCACCACGTTCACGTGCCCGAACCCCGGGTTCGACACGTGGTGGTCCAACACCACCACCACACCGGCGGTGGACACCCGATCGGCCAACGGACCGAGCCGCCCGACACTGCCCGTGTCCAACGCGACCAGCACCGGCGGCGCGGCGGGCACCGCGGACGCGGGCACCAGCAGCCCTGCCACGTCCAGGTCCCGCAACGTCTCCGGCACCTCGGCCGGCGCGCCGAACGACACCCGGACCACCGCGCCCCGGCGGTGCAGGACCAACCCCAGCGCCAGCGCGCTGCCCAACGCGTCCGCGTCGGGGTTCACGTGCGCCAGCAGCGTCACGTCGGTGGCGGTGGACAGGATGCGAGCGGCCTCCGCGAGGTCCGCGCTCAAGTCGCCGGACACGCGGAGGCCGTCGGACACGCGGACACCATCGGACGCGCTCGGGTCGTGAGGCGCGCTCGGGTCGTTCAAGCTCGGATCGTTGTGCACGGCGAGAACGCTAGTCGGCGTCCTCGGCCTCGCGCGGCGGCTTGTACGGGTCGGGCTCGCCCGCCGGCTCCGCGCCGTGCGCGATGCGCGCCACCTCGGCATCCAGCTCCCGCGCCTTGGCCAGCAGTTCGTCCATCCGACGCGCCTCGGCGGGCACGTTGTCGGTGACGAACGACAGGGTCGGCGTGAACCGGACACCGGTCTGCTGGCCGACCATGGTGCGCAGCACGCCCTTGGCCTTCTCCAGCGCCGCAGCGGCGCCCGCGAGGTCCGGCTCGGAGTCCAGCTTCTCGCCGAGCACCGTGTAGTAGATCGTCGCGTCGTGCAGGTCGCCGGTCACCCTCGTGTCCGTGATGGTGACGCGAGCCAGCCGCGGGTCCTTCACCTCGTGCTCCAACGCGGAAGCCACGATCTGCGAGATCCGCTTGGCCAGCTTGCGAGCCCGTGCCTGGTCGGCCACGGCGCTCCCCTCCTGTCGTTGCGATTCGTCGCCTGCCCGGCGACGCTTGCTAGTCGTCCTCCGGCCCGACCAACCTGTGGCGGGCGGAGAGAAGTTCCAGTTCGGGCCGTCCGGCCACCAGCCGCTCGCAGGCGGCCATCACGTCCCTCACATGCTCGGCGTCGGCGGCGACGGCCGCCACTCCGATCAGGGCTCGGCGGTGCAGGTCCAAGTGGCCGGCCTCGGCGACCGACACCTCGAACCTGCGGCGCAGCTCGGCCACGACGGGCTTCACCACGGACCGCTTCTGCTTCAACGAGTGCACGTCGCCGAGCAGCACGTCCAACTCAAGGGCACCGACGAACACAGATGATCACCAAGGGGTGTCCAGAGGTGGGGGGGGGGGGGGGGGGGGGGGCCCCCCCCCCGCGGGGGGGGGGGGTGGGGGGGGGGGGGGGCCCGGGCGGCGCCC
>NZ_JAJHUO010000023.1:132599-188875 GCF_020859565.1 Saccharothrix luteola
ACTACCCCTGATTAACCCCATGGGGTGTCCAGTGGTGGGGGGCCGCGGGTTACGCCGCCCCCGCACCTGGCTGAAGACGATCAGGCGCGCGGCTTCTCGCGCATCTCGAACGTCTCGATGATGTCGCCGACCTTCAGGTCGCTGTAGTTGCCGAGCGTCAGACCACACTCGAAGCCCTCGCGGACCTCGGTCGCGTCGTCCTTGAACCGGCGCAGCGAGCTGATCGGCAGGTTCTCCTGCACGACGTTGTTGTCGCGCAGCAGGCGGGCCCGGGCGTTGCGCCGGATCTCGCCCGACATCACGAGGCAACCCGCGATCGTGCCGACCTTGGAGGACTTGAAGACCTCGCGGACCTCCGCGCGGCCCAGCTGGACCTCTTCGTACTCCGGCTTGAGCATGCCCTTCAGGGCCTGCTCGATCTCGTCGATCGCCTGGTAGATCACCGTGTAGTAGCGGACGTCCACGCCCTCGCGGTTGGCGAGCTCGGTGGCCTTGCCCTCGGCCCGGACGTTGAAGCCCAGGACGATGGCGTTACCCGCGACGGCGAGGTTGATGTCGCCTTCGGTGATGCCACCGACGCCGCGGTGGATGACCCGCAGCTCGACGTCGTCGCCGACCTCGATCTTCATCAGCGCGTCCTCGAGGGCCTCGACGGTACCCGAGTTGTCGCCCTTGATGATCAAGGTGAGGGCGCTCGTCTCCTTCAGCGCGGCGTCCAGGTCCTCCAGGCTGACGCGCTTGCGCTTCGCGGCGTTCATCGCGTTGCGGTTGCGGGCCTGGCGGCGCTCGGCGATCTGCCGGGCCACCCGGTCCTCCTCGACCACGAGGAACGTGTCGCCCGCGCCGGGCACCGAGGTGAGGCCGATGACCTGCACCGGACGCGACGGCGTCGCCACCGTGACGTCCGCGCCGTGCTCGTCGACCATGCGGCGCACGCGACCGTAGGCGGCGCCCGCCACGATCGAGTCACCCACGCGGAGCGAACCGCGCTGGACCAGCACCGTGGCCACCGGACCGCGACCGCGGTCCAGGTGCGCCTCGATGGCGACGCCCTGCGCCTCCATCTCCGGGTTGGCCCGCAGGTCGAGCGACGCGTCGGCGGTCAGCAGGATCGCTTCCAGCAGGCCGTCGATGTTGATGCCCTGCTTCGCCGAGATGTCGACGAACATGGTCTCGCCGCCGTACTCCTCGGCGACCAGCCCGTACTCGGTGAGCTGCTGGCGGATCTTGGCGGGGTTGGCCCCCTCCTTGTCGATCTTGTTCACCGCGACCACGATCGGCGCGTTGGCCGCCTGGGCGTGGTTGATCGCTTCCACCGTCTGCGGCATCACGCCGTCGTCGGCCGCCACCACGATGACCGCGATGTCGGTCGAGTTCGCACCACGAGCACGCATGGCGGTGAACGCCTCGTGACCCGGGGTGTCGATGAACGTGATCAGGCGCTCGTTGCCCTCGAGCTCCGTGTTCACCTGGTAGGCGCCGATGTGCTGGGTGATGCCACCCGCCTCGCCCTCGGCCACCTTCGCCGTGCGGATGGTGTCCAACAGGCGCGTCTTGCCGTGGTCGACGTGACCCATGACGGTCACGACCGGCGGACGGATCTGGAGGTCCTCCTCGCCGCCGGCGTCGTCGCCGTAGGTGATGTCGAACGTCTCCAGCAGCTCGCGGTCCTCCTCCTCGGGGGACACGACCTGCACGTTGTAGTTCATCTCGGAGCCGAGCAGCTCCAGGATCTCGTCGGAGACGGACTGCGTCGCGGTGACCATCTCGCCGAGGTGGAACAGCACCTGCACCAGCGAAGCCGGGTTGGCGTTGATCTTGTCGGCGAAGTCGGTCAGCGAGGCGCCACGCGGCAGGCGGATCGTCTCGCCGCTGCCCTTGGGCAGGCGGACGCCACCGACCGAAGGCGCCTGCATGTTGTCCATGTACTCCTGGCGCTTCTGCCGCTTCGACTTGCGGCCACGACGCGCCGGACCACCGGGACGGCCGAAGGCACCCGCGGCACCGCCGCGACCACCGGGACCGCCACCACCGGGACGACCGCGGAAACCGCCGCCACCACCGGCCGGTGCGCCACCGCCACCGCCGCCACCGCCGCCGGGGCGGAAGCCACCGCCGCCGCCACCGCCGCCACCGGGACGGAAGCCGCCACCGGCGCCACCACCGCCGCCACCAGGGCGGAAGCCGCCACCGGCACCGCCGCCGCCACCGGGACGACCGCCGCCGCCACCAGGACCGCGGCCACCGCCGCCGCCACCGGGACCGCCGGGGCCACGACCGCCGCCGCCACCGCCGCCACCGGGACGGGGCGCGGGACGACCGGGCATCATGCCCGGGTTCGGCCGAGGCGGCATGTTGCCGGGGTTGGGCCGGGGACCGCCGGGACCGCCACCGGAGCCACCCGGACGAGGGCCGGCCGGGCGCGAGTCACCGGGCTTGGGGCCGGACGGCCGCTCGCCGCCACCCGGCGCGGCCGGGCGCGGCGCCTGCGGGCGCGGCGCCGGAGCGCCTCCGCCCACGCCGAACGGGTTGTTGCCCGGACGCGGGGGCCGCGGGCCGGCGGGCTTGGGGGCCTGCGGGCGCGGCGGGACCACGGACGGGGTGTTCTGCGCCGCGGCGGGCTGCTGCTGCGGTGCGCGAGGGCCGGGACGAGGGCCGGGGCCACTGGTCCGCGGCGCCTGCTGGGGCGCCTGCTGAGGCCGCTGGGGCTGCTGCGGCTGCGCCGCGGGTGCGGCGGCCGGCTGCTGCTTGGGCGGCTGGACGGGCGCCGGAGCCGCTGCTGCCGCCGCCGGGGCCTCGGGCTGCGCGGCGGGGGCCGGAGCCGCGGGCGCCGGAGCGGCGGGCTTGGCCACCGGCTTGGGCGCCATCGGCTTGGGACCGGGCACCGGGCGCGGACCCGGCTTGCCGGCGGGCGCCGGCGGACGCGGGGTCGTCTCGCTCTTGGTCTCGCCCGAGGCCGCGCTCGTCGGCGCGGGCTTCGGCGGCGCCGGGCGGGCGCCTGCGGGCTTGGGCTTGGACTCGCCCTTGGCGTAGGCGTCACGGAGCCGTCGGGCCACGGGGGCCTCGACGGTGCTGGACGCGGACTTCACGTACTCGCCCTGGTCGGCGAGCTTGGTGAGTAGTTCTTTACTCGTGACTCCGAGCTCTTTGGCGAGCTCGTGCACGCGGGCCTTACCTGCCACTGCACTCCTCTGTGAGGGAGGCCGGCGGGCAAGTCCCGTCGACCTCGTCTTAACGTCGCGCGTTCATGTCTTCAGCTTCACGGCTGACTCATGACGGGTCGACCTGCTTCCTTGCTTCCTGCTGGTCACGGGGCGATCCCGCGACCTGGAGCCCACACTGCTCGAGATGACCGCGCACGCGTTCCACGTCGAGCGGCCCCTGGACCCGGAAGGCCCTGGAGAACGCCCGTCGCTTCTCGGCGTTGCGGAGGCAGTCCGGATCGGGGTGCAGCCATGCTCCCCTACCGGGCAACCGTCGACGTGTGTCCGGGACCACAGCCCCGTCCACGACCACCACGCGCAGCAGCTCGGAGGGCAACGTCCGAGCGCGGCATCCGATGCACGTACGAACCGGGCCGATGTGCGTGAGATCCGATCCCCGACGTTGAACCACTGAGAAGTCTATCCCCTGTTGCCTATTCAGCCGAACCGGATGCCGATGCGCCCGCCGGAGCGGACCCGCCGGCCTCCGCATCACTGCGGATGTCGATGCGCCAGCCGGTGAGCCGAGCGGCCAGCCGGGCGTTCTGCCCCTCCTTGCCGATGGCGAGGGAGAGCTGGAAGTCCGGGACCACGACCCGTGCCGTCTTGGCGCGCTCGTCGAGCACCCTGACGGACACAACCTTCGCCGGTGACAAGGCATTCCCGACGAACGTGGCCGGGTCGTCCGAGTGGTCGATGATGTCGATCTTCTCACCGGCCAGCTCGCTCATGACGTTGCGCACCCGGGCGCCCATCGGCCCGATGCACGCGCCCTTGGCGTTCACGCCGGGGACGGTGGTGCGGACCGCGATCTTCGAACGGTGACCTGCCTCACGTGCCACCGCGGGGATCTCCACGGTGCCGTCGGCGATCTCGGGCACCTCGAGCGCGAACAGCCTGCGCACCAGGTTCGGGTGCGTGCGCGAAAGGGTGATCTGCGGGCCCCGTGAGCCGCGGGACACGCCCACGACGTAGCACTTGAGCCGCGAGCCGTGCTCGTAGGACTCGCCGGGCACCTGCTCGGCGGGCGGCAGCACGCCCTCGGTGTCGCCGACCTGGACGACGACCATGCCGCGGGCGTTGGCGCGGGCGTCGCGTTGCACCACGCCGGCGATGATCTCGCCCTCCTTGGCGGAGAACTCGCCGAACGTGCGCTCGTGCTCGGCGTCGCGCAGGCGCTGGAGGATGACCTGGCGGGCGGTGGTGGCGGCGATGCGGCCGAACCCCTCGGGGGTGTCGTCCCACTCCTCGGCCACGGTGCCGTCCGGGTTCAGCTCCTGCGCGAGCACGCGCACCGCGCCGCTCTTGCGGTCGATCTCGACGCGGGAGTGGGCGTGGTGGCCCTCGGTGTGCTTGTAGGCGGTCAGCAGGGCCGTCTCGATGGCTTCGAGAACGGTGTCGAAGGGGATGTCCTTGTCCCGTTCGATCGCCCTGAGAGCGGCGATGTCGACGTTCACTCCGACTCCTCCTTCAGGTGCTTGCCTTCGAGGAGCGCGAGCTCGTCGACCGGCGGCTGCTTGAACTCGACTTCGACGACGGCGCGCTCGATCGTCCGGTACTCGACGCGGCGCAGCTCGCCCTTGACCAGCAGCACGACGCCGGTGTCGTCGGCATCGCCGACCCGGCCGAAGAACTCGACCGGCTCCGGCTCCTTGGCAGGGGCCTGCGGCTTGACCTTCACCAGGCGCAGCCGGTTGCGCTTCCAGTGGCGAGGCTTGGTGAGCGGGCGGTCCGCGCCGGGCGAGGTGACCTCGAGCGTGTACGGCCCGGCGATCAGGTGCTCGTTGGCGTCGAGGGCGGCGGAGACGGCGCGGCTGGCCTGCGCCACCTCGTCCAACCCGATCCCGTCGTCGCCGTCCACGACCACCTTGACCAGCCTGCGACGCCCAGCCTGGTTCACGTCGAGCAGTTCGAGGTCGAAGCCGATCGCTTCGACCGCCTCCCGCACGACGGGTGTTAGCTGCGCGGCGAGTTCTCCGCGCGGCGGGCTGGACATGTGGTGACTCCAGGTTCTGTTCGAGTGCAGAGGGCACGGCAACCCCGGCCGACGCTGCACTTCGCCGGCCGTGGTCGCCCAGACTATCTCGTTCGGCGGCCTCCCACGTGCCGCGGGCGAAGGCGGTGGTGGGTGGGGTGGCGGGTGGGGCGGGTGAAGGTGGTGGTGGGTGAGGTGGTGGGTGGGTGCGGCTCTGGCAGGATCGGAACACGTGATCGGAAGAACGGCGTTCAGCAGGCGCGCGGTGCTGCTGGCGACGGCGACGGCGCCGTTGGCAGTCGCGTGCACCACACCCCCTCCCCCTCCGCCGCCACCGGACCCGCTGGCGGAGTTGGTGAAGGCGGCGCTGTCGGACGCCGCGCTCGCCGCGGCGGTCGGAGCCCCCGAGACGGCTGCGGCGCGGACCGAGCACGCGACGCGGTTGCAGGCGGAGGTCGACCGGGCGACGCCGCGGGTGCCGGGGTCGTCGGTGGCGCCGACGACGTTGGCCTCGGTGGCACCCCAGGCGGGGGCGACGCGGGAGGCGTTGGCGCCGGCGTTGCAGGCGGCGCAGAAGCAGGCGGGTGAGCTGGTGGTGAAGGTGGAGTCGCACCGGGTGGGGTTGGTCGCCTCGGTGGCGGCGGGGTGCGCCAGCTTGGTGGAGGCGCTGTCGTGAGTGTCGATGCGGTGCAGGACGCGTTGGCGGCGGAGCACGCGGCGGTGTGGACGTATGGGCTGGTCAGCGCGTTCATCTCGGTGCCCCAGCAGTCGGCGGCGGTGGCGGACGGGGCGAACGCGCACCGGGCGCGGCGAGATGTGACGGAGCGCTGGTTGCGCGATGCGGGCGCGACGCCGAGGCCTCCGGCGGCGGCGTACCTGCCGCCTCAGCCGGTGGACAGCGCGGCGTCGGCGATCGCGGCGTTGATCACGGTGGAGACGGATGCGTGCGTGGCTTGGCGCGGGGTGTTGGAGCGGACCGATGACGCGGCGTTGCGGACGTCGGCGTTGGACGCGTTGACGGTGTCGGCGGTGCGGGCGACCCGGTGGAGGAAGGTGGCGGGGGTGACGCCCACGTCGATCGCGTTTCCTGGGGCCGGGGTTGGGTGAGGGCGGCGGGGGCAAGAGCGTTGAAGATCAAGAGCGTCCTCGGCCGGACGGGCAGATCAGCCGTCAGTTAGGCGTTGAGGTCGGCGGCGAGGCGGAAGGCGTCGTTGCTGATCCGCTTCATCAGCTGGTTGTGCGCGTTCTCGTCGGGGCCGTGCTTGACCGAGTCCGATTCGATGATGATCACGTCGCGGTCTTGCAGGCGGGCGGCGAAGCCGCCGTTGGCCAGGGTGGTCAGGTTCGGGACGCGGACGGCGCCGTCCTTGACCAGGTCGTTGACGTTGCCGGTGCCGTCGCGGGTGGTCAGGTCCTTCAGCTTGGCGGCGTCCTCGGTCGTCTTCATCCGCACGATTGACACGGACGTGTAGACCTTCACCCCGTCAGGGGTGGTCGTCGTGTACAGGCCGCGGGTGAGTTGTTGGCACGGCGTGTTGGTCAGGAACGTCTTGGTCTGCCCGTAGGCGTGCGCCGCGCAGTCGCTGTCCTTCAGCGGCTCGGGGACGTCGGAGGACGCGGCGAAGGAGAATTCGCCCGACGGCGCGGACGTGGTGGTGGGGGTGCCGGTCGGGGTGTTCTTCGGCATCACGACCAGCCAGACCAGGCCGGACACCACCGCCACGCCGAGCAGGCCCAGGCCCTTGAGCACCATCCCGCGACGCGGGTGCGCCGTGGGGGCGGCGGGCGCGCGGCGTGGCGGGGGCGGAGGTGAGCTCAGCAGCGAGTCCAACTGCCCGATCTCCGACCGCCACAGCGGGGCGGTGTCCGACGGTCGGATGGGCGGGATCCGCTGCGTCACCTCTTCGGGTGATTCGGGAGGAACCGACACAAAGACCCACGGTAACGGAAGAGGGTCAGGCGAGCGCTGTGAGCACCTGATCGACATCCTCGACGGTGTTGTAGAGGTGGAAGGCCAGGCGGACGCGGCCGGCCCGGATGCTGGACCGGACGCCGGCCGCCGCGAGTCGGTCGGCGGCGTCGGGGAGGTCGAGGGAGACGATCGCCGTTCCCCGTGGCGGCAGGTCGAGGCCGGCGAGCAGGGCGTCGGCCAGGGCCACGTTGTGGTCGCGGACCGCGCCCAGGTCCAGCGAGGCGACGAGGGGCAGGGAGACGGCGGCGCCGAACTGGGACAGCAGGACCGGGGAGAGGTCGAGCCCGCGGGCGTCGGGGGCGAGGCGGAGCGGAAGGCCGTAGACGGTGCTCCAGGGGTCGTCGCCGGCGTACCAGTTGGCCGCCACGGGCACCGTGCGCTCCAGGGCCGCGGGAGAGCACGCCAGCCAGGCGCAGCCGCGTGGCGCCATCAGGAACTTGTAGCCGACGGCCACGACCCAGTCGGCCCACCCCAGGTCGAGCGGTAGCCAGCCGACCGCCTGGGAGGCGTCCAGCAGGACCGGCACGCCGGTCGCGCGCAGGCCGTCCAGGTCGACGATGCGACCGTCGGCGGACTGGACGACGCTGACCGCGACCAGGTCGTGCGCACCCGCGTGGGCGACGATCTCGTCGAGATCGACTTCGGTGACCCGCAGGCCGCGGGCGGCGAAGGGGAAGGTCAGGCTGGTGAACTCGCCGCGCGCGACGAGGACCGAGGTGTCGGCCGGCAGTCCGGCGGCGACGAGGGAGACGAGTTGGGAGCCCGACGCGCCCATCGCGACGCGCTCGGACGGCACGCCGACGAGGTGGCCGAACGCCCCGCGCGCCGTCGTCACGTGCTCGTCGACCGCGCCCGGGCCGTCCGCGCCGGCCGACCACCGGCGCACGGCGTCCGCGACGGCCTTGGCGGCGGGGACGGGCGGGACGCCGATGCTGGCGGTGTTCAGGTAGCCGAGGGGGACGTCGAAGGTCGTGCCGAAGGCTGAGCGCATGGGGTGATCACACGTTCTCGGCCACCCCGTCGTCCACCGATTTGCGGTTCTTGCGGCGGGCGTAGACCTGCTTGCGGGTGCGGGCGACCACCTCGCCGGCGGAGTCCACGACGTCGGTGGAGAACCACAGCAGGGCCTTGTTGTCGGCGGCGGCACGGGTGCGCAGCTCGTCGAGGTGCTCGTCGGTCAGGTGGAACTCGGCGTGGACGGTGCCGCGGCCCGGCTTGACGAACTCGATCTCGCCCGCCCGGTCCCACACCAGGTGCTCGCGGCCGAGGTGGTGGAGCACGAGCAGCATCCAGAACGGGTCGGTCATCGCGAACAGCGAGCCGCCGAAGTGCGTGCCCACGTAGTTGCGGTTCCACCAGTGCATCCGCATCCGGACCTTGGCGTGGCGGTAGTCGTCGGACAGCTCGACCACGCGGATGCCGGCGAACAGGAACGGTGGCCACAGGTTCATGCCGCGGCGCAGTCGGGATGCCTTCACGGCGACTATGTTACCAGCGAGTAATAGCCCGCCGGGTGGAATCAGTGCAGGGTGATGACGTTCTTCGTCACCTTCGCCGCGGCGTCCGAGCAGAGGAACGCCACCACCTCGGCGACGTCCTCGGGTTGGGAGACGTCGTGCTCGGCGCGCACCGCGTCGTTGACCCAGCCGGTGTCGGTGACGCCCGGTTTGACGACGTTGGACGTGATGCCGTGCGGCCAGAGCTCGGCCGCCGCGGACATGGCGTAGTTGTCCAGCGCCGCCTTCGCCGCGCCGTAGGACACCTCGCTGGGGAAGCCGAGCGGGCCGCCGGAGGTCAGGCCGACGATGCGGCCCCAGTTGCCGCCGCGGGCGATGTGCCGTCGGGCGAACTCGGCGATCAGGAGCGCGCCGGCGCGGGCGTCCACGGCGAACTGCGCGTCGAACGTCTGGGGTGTGACGGCCTGGAGGACGCGGCCGAACTGGTCGGTCTCGACGGCCAGGAACGTGTCCTGCACCCAGCTGGAGGCGTTGTTGACCAGGATGTCGACCGGTCCGAAGACCCTCTCCGCGGTGTCGAAGAGCGTGCCGGGCGCCAGCGGGTCGGTGAGGTCGACCTCCAGCGCGTGCGCCTTGCCGCCGGCCTCGGTGATGGCGGCGACCACGTCCGCCGCGTCCGACTCGCGGGCGGTGAAGTACTCGCGCGGCAGGCTCGGGTCCGGCGCGGGCGCGAAGCGCAGGAACGAGATGAGGACGTTGACGCCTCGGGCGGCGAGCGCCTTGGCGGTCGCCGCCCCGATGCCCTGGTTGGCCCCGGTGACGATCGCGGTGTGGATCACGTGGGGCATCGTGCCTGACCGGGCGGCGGGGGCGCACCGCGATTTAAGCTCTGGAGGCATGCGCAGCGAAGAGATCGAGATCCGCACCGGCTCGGCCGAGGTCGTCCACGATCTGACCCGCGCCTGCGAGGACTTCCTGGCCGACGTGGACGGCGACGGCCTGCTGCACGTCTGGGTGCCGCACGCGACCGCGGGCCTGGCGGTGCTGGAGACCGGCGCGGGCAGCGACGACGACCTGCTGGCCGCGTTGCGCGAGCTGCTGCCCGCCGACGGGAGGTGGCGGCACCGGCACGGGACGCCCGGTCACGGCCGTGACCACGTGCTCCCCGCGCTCGTGCCGCCCTACGCGACGATCCCGGTGCTAGGCGGTGTGCTGGCGCTCGGCACCTGGCAGTCGGTCTGCCTCGTCGACACCAACGTCGACAACCCCGTCCGCAAGGTCCGGCTGAGCTTCCTGGCCGGGTAGCAGCAGGACGAGCAGTCCCGCGGCGGCCAGTCCCACGAACACCCAGACCTGGGCGGTGGTCGGCGCCCCGCCGTGCAGCAGGGCGCGCACGCCCTCGGTGGAGAAGCGGAACGGGGTCCAGGACCACAGCAGGGCCCGGTAGACGGGGTCGATCAGCTCCGGCACCTGGCCGGCGACGGCGGGCGCGATCAGGTACAGCGGGCCGAGCAGGGCCATCGCGCGGATGCCGAGCAGCCTCAGCAGCGCGCCTTGGACCAGCGCGAACGCCGCGCCGACCAGGGCGAGGTAGCCGAGCACGGTCGTGGTGAGGGGCAGGGACGAGTCCCACAGGGCGAAGAGGCCCGCGACGACTGCCACGCCCAGAACGGTCGTGGTGGCGATGCCCGCGAGCCGGCCGATCACGGTCGGTTTGCGGGCGAGCACCGTGAACGCCGCGGCGGCGATCAGACCGGTGATCCACAGCAGCGCGCTCGCGGCCAACGGCGCCGTGCGACCGGCGGCGGACGACGGGTCGAGCGTGACGACCTTCGCCTCCATCCCGGCCCCTTGGACGACGCCGCCGAGCACCTGCTGGGCGACCTGCGTGCCGGACGGGTTCACCGCGCCGGACAGCAGCACGGTCGCGCCGTCGGGCGCGAGTTCGAGCACCCCGTAGACCTCTTGGCGGGACAGCAGCCCCCGCGCGTCCTCCGGCGTGGTCACCCGCCACGAGACTTCCGCCACGTCGCTGCCGGCCACCTTGTCGGCGACACCGCGCAGCGGCGGTGGCGCGTCGGCGCCGACGGCGACCGCGAGCGGCACGGCGTCGGGGTGGACCGTCGCCTGGACCCCGAACGTCAGCAGGCCCAGCACGAGCGCGATCAACGCGCCCGCGACGGCGGTGGCCACCGCGATGACCGACGGCGGCCGGTCGTGCAGTGCGGCCATGGTGCCCTCCCAGGTAGTTCATCAAGTGTTGAATTAGAGCCTACGACCGGCCGCCCGCAGAAGTCAACGTGCGCTGAATTGATCGGAGCGGTCCGGGCCGCGAGCGGCACCGGGTACGGTTTGGGCCGTGACTTACCCAGGTGACGGGCAGTCCGGCTGGGGCGGCCAGCCCAACCAGGGCGATTGGGGCCGGCAGGACCAGGGCTACCCGCAGCAGGTCTTCCCGCAGAACTACGGCGGCTCGTACGGCGGTCTCGGCGTCTTCTCCGGCGGTGAGGAGCCCCCGCCCGAGAAGAAGAGCAAGGCCAAGCTGTGGCTCGTGATCGGCGCGGTCGTCGTCGTGCTGGTCGGCGGCGGCGTGACCGCGTTCGTGCTGACGAGGCCGGACGGCACGACGCCGGTCGCGCAGGACACCACGACGAGCAGCACGTCGACGACCACGACCACCACGGCGAAGACCACGCCGTCGACCCCGCCGAACTCCACCTGCGAGCCCGTCAAGCAGGGCTGGAACTGCCTGCCGGTGACCGCCCTGTCCTACAGCTACGACGTGCCCAAGGGCTGGTCGCCCTCGCCGGGCAGCGCGCCGGTCGAGGCCATGCCGGACGTGAAGCTGACGGGCCTCACCGTCAACGGCGCGTACGACTGCGGCGGCAAGGGCTTCACCCGCGGCGGCGCGGGCGGTGTCGTGGTGCCGCAGACGGACCTCACCGCCGTGGCCAAGGACTTCGCCCAGAAGCTCGCCACGCAGTACTACAAGTCCGCGCCGAAGTCCGAGGTCAAGCTGGGCGAGCCGAAGCCGGTGAAGCTGCCGAGCCCGCTGGGCGACATCGAGGGCGTGCAGGTCGACGCGACCGCCACCACGTCCGGCGACGAGTGCCTGGCCACCAAGGGCATGGTCAAGGTCCTGGTCCTCAAGGGGGACAAGGGCTTCCACGTGTTCATGGCGAACGGCGACCTCGAAGGCGGCCCGGCCGAGCCGAAGCCGCTGGCCGAGGCCGACCTGCAGGGAATGGTCGACTCCGTGAAGCCGCTGAGCCGGTGAGCTACTCCGGACTGGGCGTCTACCAGCAGCAACCGCCGAAGCGGCCGAGCCGCGCGCCGCTGTGGATCGCGCTGGGCGTGGTCGCGCTGCTCGTCGTCGGCGGCGGCGTCACGGCGATCGTGGTGCTCAACTCCGGCGACGGCCAGGCGGCGCGACCCACCTCGACGTCGACCACGTCGACCTCCGCCGAGCCGGACTGGCAGGCGGTGGACGACGAGAAGGCCGGCCTGTCCTACGAGCTGCCGCCGTCGTGGGAGTCGAGCGGCGCCGGCTCGTCCGGGCGGGTCAAGCTGAGCACGACGTACGTGTCGCGGCCGTTCCAGTGCCAGGGCCGCAGCATGATCCAGGCGCAGGCGATGGCCGGTTCGGTCGTCCACGACGACCCGGAGCAGGTCGCCACCGAGCTGGTGAACCGGATCGCCGCGGGCGGGTACACGGTGAACGACGCGCCGCCCGAGATCGGCGAGCCGCGCGTCGAGTCCGGTGACGACGGGGTGGTCCGGCTCAGCGTCGAGGTGACGCCCCAGTCCGCCAGCGCGTGCTACGCGCCCAAGGCCACGGTCAGCGCGGTGGCCATGCGCAACGGGTCCGAGGTGGCGGTGTTCGCGCTCAACGTCGCCGAGGGCGGGCCGCACGTGGCCGAAGGACCCTCGGACGACGACGTGAAGCGCATCCTGGAGAGCGTGCGGCTGCCGTGAACACGTTGGTGCTGTGGGACATCGACCTGACGTTGATCGACGCCAGGGGCCTCGGGCACGAGTGGTACCGCACCGCGTTCCGCGCGACGTCGGGCATCGACCTCGTGCACGTGCCCAGCTTCCCCGGCCGCACCGAGCGCGCCATCACGCGTGAGCTGCTGACGGCGCACGACCTGGAGCCGACCGAGGAACTGGTGGCCCGGCTGCACGCCGAGCTGATCGACGTGGCCACGCGGGAGCGCGACCTGCTGCCGGCCCGGGGGCACGCGCTCCCGGGCGCCTTGGCCGCGTTGAAGGCGTTGGCGGCGCGGGAGGACGTCGTGCAGTCGCTGGTCACCGGGAACCTCGTGGAGATCGCCCGGCACAAGCTGGCCGCGTTCGGGCTCGACGAGCACCTGGACTTCGAGATCGGCGGCTACGGCTCGGTGTCCGAGCACCGGCCCGCGCTGGTGCTGGAGGCGGTGCGACTGGCCACGGCCAAGCACGCCCGCGAGTTCCGGTCCGTGGTCATCGGCGACACGCCGCACGACGTGGACGCCGCGCTGCACCACGGCGCCGTCGCCATCGGCGTGGCGACGGGCCGCAGCAGCGTCGCGGAACTGCGTGAGGCCGGCGCGCACGTCGTGCTGGACGACCTGTCCGACACGGCGGCCGTGCTGGCGGCGGTGTTGAACGGCCGCTGCTCCGCAGACGGCGGCTCGGTCGCCTGAAAGTCGGTCGTTCACGCCCTGATTTCCCGACGATCGAAGAGCGTGATCGCCGGGAAATGAGGACGCGAACGACCGACGCGACCTCGCGGGGAGATCAGCCCTTGATCACGTTCAGCAGGTGCTCGACCGCAGTGTCGACCGGCACCTCCACGCGCTCGCCCGTGCGGCGGTCCTTGACCTCGACCAGGCCGTTCGCCAGGCCGCGGCCCACCACCAGGATCGTCGGCACGCCGATCAGCTCGGCGTCGGCGAACTTCACGCCCGGGCTCGCCTTGCGGTCGTCCAGCAGCACCCGCAGGCCCGCCGCGGACAGCTCGCCCGCCAGCTTCTCGCCGCCCGCGAGCAGCGTCTCGTCCTTGCCGGCGACGACCACGTGCACGTCGGCGGGCGCGACGTTGCGCGGCCAGATCAGGCCGCGGTCGTCGTGGCTCTGCTCGGCGATCACCGCGACCAGGCGGGACACGCCGATGCCGTACGAGCCCATGGTGATCCGGATGGGCTTGCTGTCCGGACCGAGCGCGTCCAGCGCGAACGCGTCCGCGTACTTGCGGCCGAGCTGGAAGATGTGCCCGATCTCGATGCCGCGCGCGGCGACCAGCAGGCCCTTGCCGTCGGGCGACGCGTCGCCCTCGCGGACCTCGGCCACGTCGATCGTGCCGTCGGGGGTGAAGTCGCGGCCGACGACCAGGTCGACCACGTGGTGGTCGACCTTGTCCGCGCCGGTGACCCAGGCCGTGCCGCGCACCACGCGCGGGTCGACCAGGTACTTCACGCCGTTGTCCTGGATCGCCGCCGGGCCGATGTAGCCCTTGACCAGGAAGGAGTTGCGGGCGAAGTCCGCCTCCTCCAGCATCGCCACCTCGGCGGGCTCGATCGCCGCCTCCAGGCGCTTGACGTCGACCTCGCGGTCGCCGGGCAGGCCGATGGCCAGCAGCGACCAGTCCTTCTCGCCGGGCGCGCGCGTCTTCACCAGGACGTTCTTCAGGGTGTCCGCGGCGGTGAAGGTGCGGTCGGTGTCGGCGTTGAGGAAGTCGACCAGCGTCTTGATGGTCGGCGTGTTCGGCGTGTGGTGCACCTGCGCCGCGGGGTGCGCCGCCGGGTCCTGCTCGGGGGGCGCGGGCGTGACGACGGCTTCCACGTTCGCCGCGTAGTCCGACTCCGTGCTGCGGACGAAGGTGTCCTCGCCGGTCGGCGCGACCGCCAGGAACTCCTCCGACGCCGAGCCGCCCATCGCGCCCGACGTGGCGGAGACGATCACGTACTCCAGGCCGAGCCGGTCGAAGATGCGGATGTAGGCCTCGCGGTGCCGCTGGTAGGACTGCGCCAGCCCTTCGTCGGCGAGGTCGAAGGAGTAGGAGTCCTTCATCAGGAACTCGCGACCGCGCAGGATGCCCGCGCGGGGACGCGCCTCGTCCCGGTACTTGGTCTGGATCTGGTAGAGCGTGACCGGGTAGTCCTTGTACGAGGAGTACTCGCCCTTCACGGTGAGCGCGAACAGCTCCTCGTGGGTGGGGCCGAGCAGGTAGTCGGCGCCCTTGCGGTCCTTGAGGCGGAAGAGGTTGGGCCCGTACTCGGTCCACCGGTTCGTCGCCTCGTAGGGCTCCTTCGGCAGCAGCGCGGGGAACTGGATCTCCTGCGCGCCGAAGGCGTCCATCTCCTCGCGCACGACCTGCTCGATGTTCCGCAGCACCCGCAGCCCCAGCGGCAGCCACGAGTAACCGCCCGGCGCGACGCGGCGCACGTAGCCGGCGCGGACCAGCAGCTTGTGGCTGGGTACTTCGGCGTCGGCCGGGTCCTCGCGCAGGGTGCGCAGGAACAGCGACGACATCCTCGTGATCACGGTGGGTGCTCCTCGTGGGCGGGTTGTCCGGGAAAGGGTAGTGAACTTGCTCTGATCAGTTCCAACGGGTTAGGCCGGTGGGCGCGGGGGGCCGGGGGTTCGCGGCGGGAATTGTCGGTGGTCGTCGCTAGCGTGCCGGGCCATGACGCTCACCATCGGCATGATCACGATCGACACGACGGACCCGCAGCGGCTGGCGGACTTCTGGACGAAGGCGCTCGGCACCTCGATCCAGCACGACTGGGGCGAGTTCCTGGTGCTGGCGGCGGTGGGCGGCGAGGGCGGACCGCTGCTGGGGCTGCAACGGGTCGACGACCCGACGCCGGGCAAGAACCGGGTGCACCTCGACGCCCACGTCGAGGACCGCGTGGGCGAGGTGGCCCGGCTGGTCGGGCTGGGCGCGACGGAGATCAGCGAGCACACCGTGCCGGGCCTGACCTGGACCGTCCTGGCCGATCCGGACGGCAACCAGTTCTGCGTCGGTCAGACCAGCTGACCCGCGGCAAGTGGCCGCCGGGGGGGCGGTCACGGGGGGTCATCGGGGGGCGGCCGGCAGCCCGGGAGGTGGCCGGCCGGAGGGGGTCCGGAGCGGGGTGGAGCAGCCGGCGCGCAGGACTGGGCCGGTCGGCGGGAGGGAGCGCCGGGCGGGGTGTGGCGGCCGGCATCGGGCATCCGATCGGCGGGCGAGTGCGCTGTGCGCTCCGGCGCATGGGAGGGGCCCTGGGCGGGAGGGAGCGCCGGTCGGGACCGGCGAGGGGCAATGCAAGAGCGCGCGGCCGGGCGCATAGGGCGGGACAGGCATCGATTACCCGGCGGGAGTACGTGCGGCGGCCGGCGGTAAGCCGGAGGCGGCGAGCCGGGGGCACGGCGGGAGGGAGCAGGGCGGGAGGAAGCGCGGGCGGGGACTGCGAGCGGGCCGGGCGCGAGGGCGGAGGGTGGCGGAGCAGGCACGGGAGGAAGCCGGAGGCGAGAGCAGCGGCGGCTGGAGGCCGAGGCGGGGGCGGGAGGCCGGAGGCGGGCGGGAGGCCGGAGGCGCGGGTAGGGGCGGGCGGAAGCCTGAGGCGGGGGCAGAGGCGGCGGGCGGTGGGAGGGAGCAGGGCGGGAGTGGCTGGTGGGGGCGCATAGGCTGCGCCCTCGTGTTGGTACTGCTCCCCCCGTCGGAGACCAAAGCCCCTGGTGGGTCCGGCGCGCCGCTCGACCTCGACCTGCTGTCCCACCCGGAGCTCACGCCGGTGCGCGGGAAGCTCGTCGACGCGCTCGTCGAGCTCGCCGACGACGTCCCCGCGAGCCTCGCCGTGCTCGGGATCTCCGAACGCCAGGCCGGCGAGGTGGAGCGCAACGCCGCCCTGCGCCGCTCACCCACCCTGCCCGCGCTGGCCAGGTACACCGGGGTGCTGTACGACGCGCTCGGCCTCGACGCGTTGACGAAGACGGAGAGGTCACGGGCGTTCGCGCGACTCTCGGTGGCCTCGGCGCTGTTCGGCGTGGTCGGCGGCGGTGATCCCATCCCCGCCTACCGGTTGTCCGGTGGCAGCGTGCCGCCGTCCGTCGGCCCGCTCGGCGGGTTCTGGCGGCCCGCGCTCGAACCGGTGCTGGCCGCCGTCGACGAGTTCGTCGTCGACCTGCGTTCGAGTCCGTACACCTCGCTGGCCCGCATCCCCGCCGCCGCCGTGATCCGCGTGGTCACCGAGGACGGCAACGGGCGGCGCAACGCGGTCAGCCACTTCAACAAGGCGCACAAGGGCCGGCTAGCGCAGGCGATCGTCAAGTCGCGGTCCGAGCCGACCGACCTCAAGGGCCTGGTCAAGCTCGCGGGCCGGGCCGGGCTGCGGGTGGAGCCGACCGGCACCCGCACCGCCGACCTGATCGTCTGACCGTCAGGCCGGGCGGATCGAGCGCACGGGCGTGACCTGACGCCGGTGCGCGGCGGGACGGTCCGCGGTCGTGTGCGCGACGACGGCGTGCAGGTCGGCCGTCACGCGCGACAGGTCGCGGTCTTCGGTGTCCGTGCTGCCCGCCAGGCGGGAACCGAGGCGGAGTTGACGCCGGTGGTTGCGCTCCAGGCCGTAGACGACGAGTGCGACGACGGCCAGGGCGAAGAGGATCTCAGTCATGGCACTAACTGTGCGATGCGCAAGAACCTGCCACAACTGGCAGTCTTGCCGTTGTGCGTCAAAATCCTGCCAAGTACTGTGACGGCATGCTGCGCACCGTTGCGGCCGTCCTGATCGACGGCGTCACCCCGTTCGAGTTCGGCGTGCTCTGCGAGGTCTTCGGGGTGGACCGCACCGACGACGGCGTCCCGCCGATCGACTTCCGGGTCTGCGGCGAACGCCCCGGCGAGCCGATCCGCACGGAGGTCGTCGGCGCGTCCCTGATCGCCGACCACGGCCTCGACGCGCTGGCCGACGCCGACCTGGTCGCCGTGGCCGCCGCGAAGGTCCGCGACGAGTACCCGCCGCACCTCCTCGAAGCCATCCGCGACGCCCACCGGCGCGGCGCCACGCTGCTGTCGGTGTGCAGCGGCGCGTTCGTCCTCGGCGCGGCGGGACTGCTGGACGGCCGCCGCTGCACCACCCACTGGCGCCACGCCGCCGCGCTGGCCGAGCGCTTCCCCCGCGCCGAGGTCGACCCGGACGTGCTGTTCGTGGACGACGGCGACATCGTCTCCAGCGCGGGCACGGCCGCGGGCATCGACGCGAGCCTGCACGTGGTCCGCCGCGAGTTCGGCGCAGCCGCCACGGCGGTCATCGCGCGCCGCATGGTCGTCGCGCCGCAGCGAGACGGCGGTCAGCGCCAGTTCGTCGAACTGCCGACGCCGCACCAGGCCGACAGCCTCCAGCCGCTCCTCGCCTGGCTCCAGGACCAGCTCGACCAGGAGCACACCGTCACGAGCCTGGCCGAACGGGCGAACATGTCCGAACGCACCTTCGCCCGCCGCTTCGCCGCCGAGACCGGCACGACACCGCACCGCTGGCTCACCACGCAGCGCGTGCTGCGCGCCCGCCAACTGCTGGAGGAGACGCGACTGACCGTGGAGGACGTGGCCCACCGCTCGGGCTTCGGCACGGCCGCGCTGCTGCGCCACCACTTCACGTCCGTGGTGGGAGTCGCGCCGAAGGATTACCGCCGGTCGTTCTCGCACCGCTGACGGCCATCTGCGTGACCGAACCCCACGTATTGTCACCACTCGCGAGGGTGGTGACAGAATGACCAGGTGACCCCCGACACACCCGGCGACACGGCGAGCACCACGTTCTCGGACCCGGTCACCCCGGCCCAGTTGCGGGGCATCACCGAGGACCTGCGGACCGACGCGCTCGGCGCGCCGGAAGCGCTGGAGCGGGTGTGGTCCGGTGTGTGCCTGGCCCGGCTGCTCGGCCTGCGGCTCGCCCTGGCCGATGCCACGTGGCAGCAGCGGCAGATCAACGCGGAGTCGGTGGAGCACCAGCTCGCCCGCGACCTCGGCACCTCGGCGACGTTCACCGACACCACCCTCTCGCTGCCCGACACCGCGACGCCCCGGCCGCTCGCGCCGGACGAGGTCGACGAGGCGGTGGCCGCGCTGGTGGAGTTCAGCGGCACGGCCCGGCAGCGGATGCTGGCCGTCGCGCCGAGGGCGCCCCAGTGGCACGACGAACGCGTGCTGCGGCACGACTCGCTGGTGATCGCCCAGCTGGCCGCGGCCTGGATGGGCCAGCGCGGCAGCTACCGCGCGGAGTCGCGCCAGGGCGGCGGGACGAGCTCGCGGTAATTCGGTTGCGGCCGTGCCGCGGGGCCGGGCACCCTGTGCCCGTACGCGCAGAGCGCCGGTGGTGGCAGACCACGGCGGAGTCGAGGAGGTGCCAGATGGCGACAGCTGTCCGGGACGTGGCACCGACCCGTCCGCTCGCCCCGCTCGCCTGACGCGAACCCGCGCGAAAGACCACACCGCGCCGGGTGGGGGCGTTCACTCCCACTTCACCTGGAGCACATCCAGTGCGCGAGCACGATCAGTACACCGAGTTCGAATCCGAGTTCGACCACGCCGACGACCTCAAGTGGCGTGCCAAGAAAGCGAAGAAGGCCACCTCGCGCCGTGAGGGCGAGGTCGAGCCGGGCCGTCGCGGCCGGCTCACCGAGGAGGCCAAGGACCGCCTCGCCCAGATGCGGGAGGACGCCGTCGCGGCGGACACCCCGGCCGACGGCGACCGCTGGTCCACCTGGGGCGACGCCGACCAGGGCCCGAAGCCGCACCCGGAGTGGCTGGTCACCGACCTGTCCGCGGTGGACCGCGAGCTGGGGATCGTGAAGACCGGCAAGGAGGCGGACGTCTTCCTGCTGGAACGCGCGATGCCCGGCACCGACCGGTCGTGCCTGCTGGCCGCGAAGCGGTACCGCAGCAACGACCACCGGCTGTTCCACCGGGACGCGGGCTACCTCGAAGGCAGGCGCATGCGCCGGTCGCGCGAGATGCGCGCGATGGCGAACCGCAGCGCGTTCGGCCGCAACCTCATCGCCGAGCGGTGGGCGGTGGCCGAGTTCGCCGCGCTGACCACCCTCTGGCAGTTGGGCGCGCCGGTGCCCTACCCGGTGCAGCGCGACGGCACCGAACTGCTGCTGGAGTTCGTCGGCTCGGACGGCGCGGCGGCGCCGAGGTTGGCGCAGCTGCGGCCGGAGCCGGACGAGTTGCTCGACCTGTGGCGGCAGCTGGTGGACGCGCTGGGCGTGATGGCGTCCGCCGGGCTCGGGCACGGCGACCTGTCCGCGTTCAACCTGATGGTGCACGACGGGCGGCTGATCGTGATCGACCTGCCGCAGGTGGTGGACCTGGTGGCGAACCCGCGCGGGCCCGAGTTCCTGGAACGGGACGTGCGCAACGTGGCCGGCTGGTTCACCTCGCACGGCCTGTCGCCGGAGCTGGCCGAGCCGCGCGGCGTCACCGAGATGCTGCTGGACCTGGCCGGGCTGCGGTGAACAGGGGCCAGACGAGGTCGAAGACCACGTCCGGCGAACGGCGCCCGTCCGTCGCCAGCCAGTGGTAGACGAGCGGGCCGAACAGCAGGTCGCGCACGAGCTCCGGGTCGACACCGGCCCGGAGCTCGCCGCGCGCCACCCCGCGCCGCACGACCTCGTCGACCAGCGCGTGCCGGTCGGCCAGGAAGCCGTCGACCAGGCCGGGCACGCGCCGGGCCTCGGCGTGCGCCGCGAGCACCACCCACGACAGGCCGTCGACCAGCGCGGTCGCCAGCCGGAGCAGGTCCTCGCGCGCGCTGCCGGTGTCCGGGTCGGCCATCGGCACGACGTCGGCCAGCAGGACGTGCGCGACGAGGTGCAGCTTGGTCGGCCACCTCCGGTACAGGGCCGGTCGGCTCACCCCGGCCCGGGCGGCGACGGCGTCGAGCGTCAACGCCTCGAAGCCGACCTCCTGGAGCAGGTCGAGGGTGGCTCGGGTGAGCGCGCGGTCGATCTCGGCGTTGCGGGGGCGTCCTGCCATGCGTTACATCATGTAACGTAATTGCCGTGGTCGGCAAGAGCGGTGCGGTCGGCAAGAGGGTCACCCGGGGGTTGCTCGCCGCGTGGGTCGTGCACGACCTCGAAGAGTTGGCGACCACGGCCCGCTGGACGCGCGGGCGCGAACACGTGCCTACGACCACGACGGCGGAGGCGGCGATCGCCATCGGCGTGGTCGGGGTCGTGATCGCCGCGGCGGCGGCCGACGGTGCCCGCACCTTCGGGAGGTCGAAGTTCTTCCAGTCGGCGCTCACCGGTTTCGGGCTGCACGCCGTCGTGCACGTGGCGAGCAGCGCGGTGTGGCGCGGTTACACGCCCGGGGTGCTCACCGCGCCGACCGTCGTTGCTCCGTTCAGCTGGTGGGCGCTGCGTCGGCTCCGGCGCGCGGGTATCGAGGTGAACCCGTCGCCACGTGGCCTTTTGTGGTTCCCGGTGATCGTCGGCGGAGCCCACCTGATCGCCCGGCTCGCCACCCGTGTGCGCGAGAACACCGCCGGGGTGACGAACTCCGCCGCGTGATCGGCTAGACTGAGTGGTGCACCGCCCGGTGGCGCCACTGAGCGCCCCAGGCCGCCAGAGTGGCCGGTGGTGCTTCCCAACCACTATCGGCGCGATCCGCGCGCCGGGCCCGTCCCCGCGATCGCGCCTGCTCAAGCAGAGCAATCCTCGAGACGTGCCGTGTCCCGGAGGTTTGTTTTGCCGACAATGTCCCAAGGCCGTTCCGAGCGCCCGCAGTTCCGCAAGCCCCGCAGTAACAGGCGCCCAGGCCAGGGCAACCGTCGTCCCGCTCCCGCCGCGGAGCTGGCGACCACCATTCCCGACCACGTCGAGAGCACCATGCCCGAGGGCCCGCTGCCCTCGTTCGCGGAGTTGGGCCTGTCCGACGAGCTGCTGCGCGCGCTCGAGCAGGCGGGCATCACCGAGCCGTTCCCGATCCAGGCCGCCACGCTGCCGGACGCCATGGCGGGTCGTGACCTCCTCGGTCGCGGCCAGACCGGCTCCGGCAAGACGCTGGCGTTCGGCCTCGCCCTGCTGTCCCGCCTGACCGGCGGCCGGGCCAAGCCGCTCAAGCCGCGCGCGCTCGTGCTCGTGCCCACCCGTGAGCTGGCGATGCAGGTCGAGGAAGCCCTCAACCCGTTCGCCCGTTCGCTGGGCCTGTGGTGCCGCACGGTCGTCGGCGGCACGTCGTTCCCGCGTCAGGTCGACGCGCTGCGCCGTGGCGTCGACCTGCTGATCGCCACCCCCGGCCGGTTGTCCGACCACGTGCGGCAGGGCACGGCGGACCTGTCCGAGGTCATGTTCACCGCGTTGGACGAGGCCGACCAGATGGCGGACATGGGCTTCATGCCGCAGGTCCGGGCGATCCTCGACCTGACCCCGCAGGACGGCCAGCGGCTGCTGTTCTCCGCGACGCTCGACGGCGACGTGGACAAGCTGGTCCGCCAGTACCTGCACGACCCCGTGGTCCACTCGGTCTCGCCGCCCACCGGCAGCGTCACCACGATGGACCACCACCTGCTGTTCGTGTCCGCCGAGGACAAGCAGAACGTGGTCACCGAAGTCGCCGCGCGCGAGGGCCGCACGATCATGTTCGTGCGCACCAAGCACCACGTCGACCGGTTGGCCAAGAAGCTGCGGTCCATGGGCGTGCACGCCGGCGCGTTGCACGGCGGCAAGGCGCAGAGCGCGCGCACGCGCGTCCTCACCCAGTTCCGCGAGGGCAGCATGCCGGTGCTGATCGCCACCGACGTGGCGGCGCGCGGCATCCACGTGGACGACGTGAGCCTCGTGGTCCACGTCGACCCGCCGGCCGACCCGAAGGACTACCTGCACCGCGCCGGTCGCACGGCGCGCGCGGGCCAGTCCGGCACGGTCGTCACCCTGGTCACGCACGACCAGCGGCGCACCGTGCAGGGCCTGACCGCGCGGGCGGGCGTCCGCCCGACCTCGACCAAGGTCCGTCCCGGTGACGAGGAGCTGGTCCGCATCACGGGCGCCCGCGTGCCGAGCGGCATCCCCGTGGTCGAGCCCGAGGTCCCGGTCCGCGCCCGTCGCGGTGGCGGTGGCGGCGGTGGACCTCGGCGCAGCGGCGGCGGTGGCGGCTTCGGCGGCTTCCGCGGCGGCCGTTCCGAGCGCGAGCGCGGCGGCAGCTCGGGTCGCCCGCGCCGGGTGGCCCAGCACTAGTCCGGCGATCTTCGACAACGGCACCTCGTCCACCGGGCGGGGTGCCGTTGTCGTGCGCGGGTCACAGGCCGTTCGACACCTCGCGGACGGTCTTGTGGGGGAAGCGCTTGCGGACGTGGGCCCCGGCCGGAGAGCCCGGCACCACGTAGACCGGCTCTTCCTTGTCCTGCAGGGGTTTCACCACCGAGGTGAGGAAGGCCCTGCGGTCGTCCAGGAACGGACCGATGACGTCCTCCCCCGCCGGGCACGCGGCCATGCAGTACGCCGCCTTGTAGTTCGGGCGGAACGCCAGGCTCTGCCACATCGACGCCGATTCCGCCGGCGTCACGCGGCGGCGGTAGTCGTCGCGGTCCGCGCTGTCGGCGACGTTCTCCACCCAGTCGGTGAAGCCGCTCATGAACTCCCGGTAGTTGTGGGTGTAGCAGTCCCGGAAGTTGAACGCGCCGTCCTTCGAGATCGCGCCGACCGGGCACGCCGCCACGCACAGCTTGCACTCCAGGCACGGGTTGAAGTCGGTCGGTCGCGAGTGCTCGTCCACGTCGAAGTCGGCCACGACCGTGCCGAGCAGGATGAAGTTGCCGAACCTCGGGTGGATCACGTTGCGGTGGATGCCGATGCGGCCGAGGCCCGCCGCCTGCGCCACCAGCTTGTGCGAGACGACCCACCCGCGCCCCGGGAAGTCGTCCATCTCCTGCGGGAACGCGGCGGCAGGGTGGACCGCGCGGTGCCCGGCCTGCTGGAGGGCCCTGGTCAGCCGGTGCCCCACCGCGTCCGCGTCGTCCAGGGCCTGGTGGAACTCGGTGTTGGCGATGCTGCGCAGCGGGCTGCGCACGTTGTCCCGGTTCATCCGCACGCAGAACGCGACATAGGTCCGGGCGCCCGGCAACGCCGTCCGCGCGTGCTCCCGGTCCACCTCGACGTCCGGCGAGTCCACGGACACGAAACCGACGTCGTCCGCCCCCGCCGCCGCGGCCATCTCCCGCAACCACGCCGTGCTCACGGTCGACGGTGGTCGTGGCGGCGGGTTGTCCCGGACCTGGCGCACGGTCGGGTGGTCTTCGAGTCGCATGGCTGTCCCTCCAAGCTGAGTCTTGCAGCGCAACTTAGCCTGGCTGAGTTTCGATCGGCAACCCTGCTGTAGGGTCGGGGGCATGGGAGTCGTCATCGACAACGACCGGTGTTCGATCGCCCGGGCGCTGGTGCTGCTCGGTGAGCGGTGGTCGTTGCAGATCGTGCGGGACATCTCCAACGGCGTCCGGCGGTTCGAGGAGCTGCGCGACCACCTCGGCGTCGCCAGGAACGTGTTGAGCAACCGGCTGTCCTCGCTGGTGGAGGCCGGGTTGCTGGAACGCGTGCCGTACCAGGAGTTCGGCTCGCGGCAGCGGTTCGAGTACGCGTTGACGCCGTCGGGGCGGGAGCTGTGGCCGGTGCTGATGGCGTTGATGGCCTGGGGTGACCGGCACCTGGCCGACGGTCCGCCGCCGGTCGAGCCGGAGCACGTCGGGTGCGGCGGGAAGGTGTCGCTCGTGCCGGTGTGCGAGCACGGGCACGTGGTGGAGCCCGCGCGGGAGCTCGGCCTTCGGCTCGGGTCGGCCACGCCCTGGCCCGGGTCGTGATCAGCTCATGAGCGCGTCGGCCCGAGCGGTGCGCATGTGCAGCACGTGCCGGCCCTCGCGGCGCGTGGTGACCAGGCGGGCGGCTCGCAGGACGCCGATGTGCTGCGACACCGCGCCCGCCGTGACGCCGAGTGCCGCCGCCAGGTCCGTCGTGCTCCTCGGCGCTTCCAGCAGCGTGAGGAGGTGGGCGCGGGTCCGGCCGATCAGGGCGGCCAGGTCGTGCGGCGCCTCCCGGTCCTCCCACAGCGTGCCGATGCCCCTGGCCGGGTAGCGCAGCACCCCTTGACCCACGGGGTCGATCGCGATCCACGCCTTGGGCCAGCAGAACACGCTCGGGCACAGGACCAGACCGCGCTCGGCCAGGTCGACGCGGTGCTCGGGCTTGCGGTGCAGGACCAGTTCGCCGTCGGCCCACGTCACCTCCGGGTGCAGGTCGTGGAACACCGCCTCCACGCCCTGGTCGGCCAGGGTCGCCGCACGTGCCGCGATGTCCGCTTCGAGGACGGCCGTGATGCGCTTCCAGTGCGGCGCGATGAGGAGGTCGTGGCAGCGCCGGATCACGTCGGCCTCCGGTCGGGGCACCTGGCGCAGTTCGGCGTCCAGGTCGGGCATCCGCACGTCCGGCACGGGCATCAGGTCGGCCGGTTTCGTCGGACCCTCCAGCCTGGCCAGCAACGCGTCCAGGCCCGCGATCCCCTCGACCCGCTCCCGCGCCCACCGCACCCACGGCAGGTGCACGGCGTGCGCGCCCGGTGTCCGCAGGCCGTCGACCGCCATCACGGTCTCGAACACCGGGGAGTAGGCGAACCTCACCCTGGCCAGCCCCACCCCGGCGAGCCGCACCCACACCGCCACGACGTCCCCGTTTCCACTCGCCGCCATTGTCCCACCGAGGGCATGGCCAGCCCTACCGCGCGGTGGCCGGCCCGCACCAGTGATCTTGGTGGGTCGACGGCCGAGGCTGGTCGGCATGACGAAGACGTGGCACCGGCCCACCCTGTGGTTGGCCGTGGTGATGGCGGTGGGCGCGCTGGGGTGCGCGGTGGCGATGGTGGTCGACGGGCGGTTGCTGCAGGACGTGCCGTTGTGGGCCAAGCCGTTCAAGTTCACGTTGTCGTTGGCGGTCTACTCGGCGACGCTGTCGTGGATGCTCTCCCTGCCCCACCGGGGTCGGAGGTGGACGTCCGGGACGGCGACGGTGATCGCGGGGATCATGCTCCTGGAGGTCGGCTTGATCGTCGTCCAGGCGGGTCGGGGCATGTTCACCCACTACAACGGCTCCGACGACCCGCTGAACCGGTTCGTGCAGCAGACCTTCGCGACGTTGATCCCGGCGATGTTCCTGGCCAACGTGGTGCTGGCGCTCGTGCTGTCGTTCCAGCGCTTCGGGCGGCCGGACGTGCGGTGGGCCGTGCGGGGCGGGCTCTACCTGGCCATCCTCGGCATGGCGTCGGGCTACCTGATGGTGGGTCCGCGCAAGCCCGTCACGGCGGTCGACGCGGGTGGGCGCGAAGTCGAACTGGTGGGCGGGCACAGCGTCGGCGTGCTCGACGGCGGGGCAGGCATGCCGATCACGGGCTGGAGCACGACCGGCGGGGACCTGCGCGTGCCGCACTTCGTCGGGATGCACGGGTTGCAGGTGATGATCCTGCTGGTGCTGGCCCTGGCGGCGTTCGGGGTGGCCGAACGCGTCCGCACCCGGTTGGTCGCGGTGGCCGCGCTCGGGTACGCCGGGTTGTTCGCGGTGCTCGTCTGGCAGGCGTTGCGCGGCGAGCCGCTGGTCCACCCCGGCGCCACGACGTGGGCAGCCCTGGGCGGGCTGGTGGTGGTCGTGGCCGCCGGGGCGGGGTTGGCGCTCAGGAGCGGAACGGCAGCTCGTCCGCCAGCGCGGCAACCGGTCCCGCAACGATGATCGCGGGCGGGCGGATGCCGTGCTCGGCGATGTCCGCGGCCAGGGACGCCAGCGTCGACCGCACCACCTTCTGCGTGCGGGTGCCGCCCTCCTGGATCACCGACACCGGGGTGTCGCCCGGACGACCCGCCATGAGGGCGTCCGCGAACGCCGCCGCCCGCTCCACCCCCATGAGGATCACGACCGTGCCGCTCAGCCGCGCCAACGCCGACCAGTCGACCAGCGACCGCTCGTCGTCCGGCGCCACGTGCCCGGACACGACCACCACCTCGTGCGCCACGCCCCGGTGCGTCACCGGCACGTCCGCCAGCGCGGGCACGCCGAACGCGCTGGTCACGCCGGGCACGACGGTGACCGGGACGCCCGCCTCGGCGCAGGCGATCAGCTCCTCGAAGCCCCGGCCGAACACGTACGGGTCACCGCCCTTGAGGCGGACCACGAACCGGCCGGCCTTGGCGTGCTCGACCAGCGTGGTGTTGATGAACTCCTGCGTCGCCGCGCGGCCGTACGGGATCTTCGCCGCGTCCACCACCTCGACGTGCGGCGGCAGCTCGTCCAGCAGCTCGCGCGGCGCGAGCCGGTCGGCCACCACGACGTCCGCCCTGGCCAGCAGCCTGCGCCCGCGCACGGTGATCAGGTCCGGGTCGCCGGGGCCGCCGCCGACCAGCGCCACGCCCGCCGGCTGGTCGTGGTGGTCGGCGATGGAACCGTCGCGCAACGCCGAGAGCAGGCCGTCGCGGACCCCGGCGGAACGGCGGTGCTGCCCGCCCGCGAGGACGCCGACCAGCAGGCCGTCGTGCTCGCCGACCGCCGGCGTCACGGCGGTGCCCTTCACGGCGACGTCGGCGCGCACGCAGAACACGCGGCGCTCCTCGGCGTCCGCCGTGATCCGCGCGTTCACCTCGGGCGAGGACGTGCAGGCCAGCACGTACCAGGCGCCGTCGAGGTCGCCGTCGGCGTACTCGCGGGCGTGCCAGACCGCCTCGCCGCCGTCGACGAGGCCCTGGACCGCCGGGGTCACCTCGGGCGAGATCACCTCCACCCTGGCGCCCGCCGCGACCAGCCTGGGCAGCCTGCGCTGCGCGACCGTGCCACCGCCGACGACGACGACCCGCCGACCGGTCAGGTCCAGGCCCACGAGGTAGTGCTGTTCACCGTGCATGGGTAGAAGCATCCACACCGGACATGTCCTGTCCAACCCGGGTGCTTCACATCATGGGAACCTCGGCTCGCGCTGTTCGATCGAGGCGTCCACGGCGTTCGACCGGCAGTGCACCCTGGTCCTGGCGGAGCCGTTGAAGACGGTGAGCCACGAGCTGGTGGCGGTCGAGCCGTCCTCGCACGAGACGACCAGGCGGAACGACCCGCGGCCCTCGCACCGCCCCGAGGCGGCCTTGCCGTCGATCGACGTGGAGCACGAGTGCAGACCCTCCGCCGCGGACGCCACACCCGGCACGGCGGACCACACGACCAGCATCACGAGCAGTAGTCGGCGCATGTCACGCATCGAACACGCCGAACGGGCCCACGACCGGCAAACCACCCGGTCGTGGGCCCGTCGCGGGCGATTACAGCTGCGCGGTGATCGTGGAGTAGTACGAGGCGATCCGCGCGTACACGCCGGGGTAGCCGGCGAGCGCGCAGCCGCGGCCGAACGAGGTGGCGCCGATCAGCTTGCCACCCGCGACCAGCGGGCCGCCCGAGTCACCCTGGCAGGTGTCAGTGCCACCGTTCGGGTAGCCGGCGCACACCATGGAGGTCGGGCTGTAGTTGGAGTAGGCCGTGCGGCAGGTCGCGTCGGACGTCACCGGCACGGTCGCGCCGAGCAGGTACCGCGAGGCCGAGCCGCCGGAGGACGTGGTGCCCCAGCCGTAGATCCGGGCGCTCGTGCCCGCCGCGTACAGCGCGGTGTCGGACGGGGTGGCCAGCGGCAGGTAGGTGGAGCTGATGTTGGTGCCCAGGGTCAGCACCGCGACGTCGTAGCCCGAGCTCGCGGTCCGGTAGCTGGGGTGCACCCAGATCCGGCTCACCGTGGCCACGGTGCCCGCCGTGCTCTGCTTGTCGTCGCGGCCGTGCACCACGCGGGTGCTCGACGCGCTCCGGCCGCTGACGCAGTGCGCGGCCGTGACGACCTTGTTGGCCTTGACGAGCGTGCCGCCGCAGAACTGGCCGCCGGAGCTCGTGGCCAGGTAGACGACCCACGGGTAGGTGCTGGTGGACACGCGGGTGCCGCCGACGATGAACGGCGACACGCCGGTGTCGGAGGAGGTCTCGGCCGAGGCGGGCGCGGTGGTCATCAGACCGATCGCGGCCACCGTCGCGGCCAGGACGGTGAGCAGGCGACGCAGGGTTTTCGCCATGTCGATCCTTCCGGTGCAGGGACGCCTGTGCGGGCGCACCTCCAGCTAGGACCAAGACGACGGAGCCGACAACCGCCTTTCGACGGCTCGTCGGCACTTCACAGTTGACGAGTGACCCCTGTCACGCGGACGACATCGGCGCGAACCGGCCCGGCAACATCCGGCCCGGCGCCCGCCTCGACGAACGCCACCGCCGCGCCGTCCTCGGCCAGCCGCACCGCGCCGTCGGCCACCACCCTGGTGCCCGGCCGCAGCAGGTGCCGCACCTGCGCCACGCACTCGGCGCTGCCCACCACGACCGACGCCCGCCGCAGCTCGGCCTCGGCGCGCGGCGTGCGCTCGTCCGCGTCACCAGGACCCAGCCCCACCAGCGCCAACCGGCCGCGTGGCAGCACCCGTGCGGCGGCCACCGTCACACCCACGCCCTTCACCTTCTCGGCCGCGATCTCCACCCGGCCGCCCGCGGACAACTCCATCGCGCCGCGCAGCGCCGCCGCCTCGGCCACGCTCGGGATGCCGATGGCCAGCTCCGCCGGGTTCGGCACCGGGATCACCGCCAGCTCCTCGCCCGGGTAGGACAGCAGCGGAGCGGTGGTCGAGTCGTGCCAGAAACCCCAGTCCTCCAACGCGTCCGCGATGCCCTGCTCGGCGACCTTGCGGTCCAGCGTGGCGAACGCCCGGACGGCGCGCAGGTCCAGCCCGCGCTCCTCCTCCAACGCCGCCAGCGCGGCCGACACCGCCGCCGCCGACACGCCCGTGCTCGACCCGACGCCCACGACGAGCGTGCGCGGCACCACCCGCACCACGCGGTCGTCGGCGGGGCCCTTGGGCACGCGGTCGTCCACCAGCACGCTCCACCCCGTGCCGTGGCCGTGGGGAACGACGTTGTCCGGCAGGGCGGGCAACGGGAAGCCGAGCGGGTTCGCCAGCAGCACCGGCTCGCCCGACCGGACCGCCTCGCCGCACGCGGCCAGGTCGCCCTCGACGGTGGCGTCCAGCAGCTCGACCAGCTCGTCCAGCGGCGAACCCGCCGACGCCGCCGTGGTCACGGCCTGCGCGCCGAGCACGTCGGCGACCCGTTCGGCCACGGCGTCCGCGCCGCCGAGCAGCGACACGGCGAACCCGCCGTCCACGCACACCACGCCCGGGTCGGCCCGCTCGTCGCGCAGCAACGGCGCCACCAGCCGCACGGTCGCCTCCGTGCCGAGGAAGAACACCGCCGAACCCAGCCGAGGCCACAACGCGCGCAGCGCGGGCCCGATCGGACCGTCCGGCACCACCGCGTCGGGCCCGAGGAACCCGGCCAGCTCGACCGCGGCCCGCCGCCCGCGCTCGCCGGCGGCGAACACACCGATCACGCCTTCTTCACTCCCCACAACACGGTCACCGGGTTGGTGGCCAGCAACGTGCCGCCGGTGAGCCGTGCGGCGGCCACCTGGCTGCCCTCGACGGCGTACCCGGCCTCCAGCAACGCGTCGCGCGCGGGCAGCACGCGGTCCAGGTCCGGGGTCGCCACCACGACCCGCCGGGCGCCCGACCGCACGCACCGCCGCACCACGTCCGCGCCACCGCCGCCGACGAACACCGCGTCCGGCCGGGGCAGCTCACCCGCGTCGCCCAGCTCGGCCTCGACCACGCGCACGTCCACGCCGTGCGCGGAGGCGTTGGCGATGATCCGCACGCACTGCACGGGGTCGCGCTCCACCGCGACGACGGCCGCGCCGAGCCGGGCGCACTCGACGCCGATCGCGCCGGGGCCCGCGCCGACGTCCCACACCAGCACGCCGGGGCGTGGCGCGAGCCGGGCCAGCACCAGCGCCCGCACCTCGGCGACGGCGATCATGCCGTCGCGTTGCGCGAAGTCGCCGTCCGGCAGCGCCCAGCCCTCGCCGGCGGGCGCGAAGCCCTGCTCGGCCAGGCACAGGATCGCGCCGGGCTCGGACCACTGGCGGGCGACCGCGTCCGCCGGGTCCACAATGGACAGACCGGCGGCCGACTCGACCACCAGCGCGCGCCGCCAGCCGGCCAGCCCCCGGGCCAGTTCCGCCGGGTCGGCGCCGGACACGACGACGGCGGGTTTGGCCCGGCACACGTTCAGCGCGTGCCGCAGGCCGACGAAGCCTGCGTCCACGACGGTCACGTCGTCCCACGAACGGCCGGCGGCCGTGACGAAGCGGTGCAGCGCGACGACGTCCATGTCAGTTCACGCGCTTGTTCTTCTTGGCCCGCGACCCGGACGGCTTGCGCGGGGTCGTGCTCGCCTGCACGGTGGTGGGCTTGCGCTTCGCGGCGGCGGCGACCACGGGCTTGGGCTTCGGCTTGGCGTCGTGCTCCACCGGCGCGTTCTCCGTCACGTTCTCCGGCATGTGCTGCGGCGCGTCGACGACCAGCTCCAGCAGCGGCTCGCCGACCGGCACGGCCTTCGGCTTCGCGGGCGCGGAACGCTTGGTGCGCGCGGTCTCCTGCCAGTCGTGCACCGCCGACCACGCCGCCGCCGCCGACGGCGAGTCACCGGCCGACTTCACCACCGGGCGGTTCGCGCGCGCGGCCCACTTCGACGCCCGCGGCCTGCGCACCGGCTCGTCGCCCTCGACCACCGGGGAACGCCGGCGCGACGAGGGCTGCGCGAGCACCTTGCCGACCAGGAACAGCGTGGTGCGGTAGAGCTTGTGCTCCTTGACGCACGCCTCCAGCTCGCCCACCGTCGTCTGCGCGACCGTTTCGTCGGGCAGGGAAACCTTGTACGCCACCACGACCGGCGTGTCGTCGGCGCACCCGCCCGCGCGCAACTGCTCGACCAGCAGGCCGGCCCGGGAGCCGGACGCGGAGATCGCCATCGTGGTGCCGTGCGCGGCGAACTCCGCGACGTGCTCGGCGGTGTCGGGCCCGACCAGCAGCAACGACTGCGCGACGTCCGAAGTGGTCAGCTCGCGGCCGACGGCCGCCGCCGCGGCGGACACCTGGGACACGCCCGGCACGACGTCGGTCTCCAAGCCGAGCCGCCGGCACGCGTCCTGCTGGTCGCGCAAGCCGCCCCACAGCGACGGGTCGCCCGCGTGCAGCCGCACCACCTTGAGCCTGCCCGCCGACGCGCGCCGGTACACCTCGACCACCTCGGCCTCGGTGACGCGGGAGAAGTCGACCAGCTCGGCGTCGGCGCGGGCGTGCTCGCGCACGCACTCCACCTCGACCACGCCGGGGGACCACAGCACGACGTCGGCCTCGGCTATCCGCTTCGCGCCGCGCACGGTGATGAGATCGGCGGCGCCGGGACCGGCGCCCACGAAGGAGACCCGACCAGTCATCACAACTGCTCCCCACGACGTGTTCGGCTTGGTGGGCAAGGACCGTACCGCGCGAGCGCGATCCACTAACGAGTGGCCTCGGAGCGCGCGGACTCGTTCGCGCAGGCCCGGACGAAGCGGGTCACGGCCTCCGGCGCGGACGCCGGGTGGGTGTGCAGGTACGACGCGTGCACCCGGCCGAGGACGAATCCCTCGGCCACCGGGCGCAGGTCGTGGCCGCGCCACTGCCAGGCGGGCTTCGCGCCGTGCGGGACGCTCAGCGCGGTGCGGTGGAACTCGTGCCCGGTGATCCGGGAGCCCGCGCGGGCCAGCACGGAGTCCTGCGGCGCGACGGCGTCGCGGTAGCCGAGGGTGAGCCGGGACGTCATCGAGCCGTCCGCGTCGATCACGCCGCACATCGGCGCGCCGTCCAACGAGTTCGCCAGGTACAGCAGGCCGCCGCACTCGGCGTGCACGGGCGCGCCGCCGCGGGCCAGGGCGCCGACGGCGGCGCGCAGCTTCTCGTTGGCCGACAGCTCGGCCGCGTGCTGCTCGGGGAACCCGCCGGGCAGCACCAGGCCGGACGTGCCCTCGGGCAGCGATTCGTCGCGCAGCGGGTCGACCACGACGACGTCCGCGCCGGCCGCGGTGAGCAGCTCGACCTGCTCGGCGTAGCCGAACGTGAACGCCGCGCCGCCCGCGACCGCGACCGTCGGCGCGCGGTCGACGTGCTCGACCTCGGCGTGCGGGTCCCACGTCGGCACGGCCATCGCGGGCACCTCGGCGGCGAGCCGGCGCACGGCGTCCAGGTCGACGTGCCGCGCGACGGCGGCGGCGATCGCGTCCACGGCGGCGGTGGCGGCCGGTCCGTGCTCGGCGGCCGTGACCAGGCCGAGGTGGCGTGACGGCAGCGCGAACCGGGGGTCGCGCGGCAGCACGCCGAGCACCTCCAGGCCGACCTCGGCGCACGCGCCGCGCAGCACGTGCTCGTGCCTGGCCGAGCCGACCTGGTTGAGCACCACGCCGCCGAGCCGCACGGTCGGGTCGTAGCCCCGGAAGCCGTGCAGCAGGGCGGCGAGGCTGCGGCTCTGGCCCCGCGCGTCGACCACGAACAGCACCGGCGCGGACAGGAGCTTGGCGACGTGCGCGGTGGACCCGATGCCCTCGGTGTCCACCCGCCCGTCGAACAGGCCCATCACGCCCTCCACCACGGCCACGTCGCAGCCGCGCGCGCCGTGCGCGAACAGCGACGCCACCCGGTGCTCGCCGACCATGACGGGGTCGAGGTTGCGGCCCGGCCTGCCGGTGGCCACCGAGTGGTAGCCGGGGTCGATGTAGTCCGGGCCGACCTTGAACGGCGCGACCTTGTCGCCCGCGCGGCGCAGCGCCGCCATCAGGCCGGTGGCCACGGTGGTCTTGCCGCTGCCCGACGCGGGCGCGGCGACCACCAGCCGGTTCACCACTCGATCCCCTTCTGACCCTTCTGGCCCGCGTCCATCGGGTGCTTGACCTTGGTCATCTCCACCACCAGGTCGGCGGCCTCGACCAGCTTGTCGGGCGCGTGCCGGCCGGTGATGACGACGTGCTGGTGGCCGGGCCGGTCGGCCAGGGTGTCGACCACCTCGTCCACGTCGATCCAGCCCCAGTGCATGGGGTAGGTGAACTCGTCCAGCACGTAGAGGCCGTGCTGCCCGGCGGCCAGCCGGCGGGCGATCTCCCGCCAGCCCTCGCGCGCGGCGGCGGCGTGGTCGTCCTCGGTGCCCTGCTTGCGGGTCCAGGACCAGCCTTCGCCCATCTTGTGCCACTCGACGGGGCCGCCCTCGCCGGTCTGCTCGTGCAGGCGGCCGAGCGCGCGGAACGCCGACTCCTCGCCGACCTTCCACTTCGCTGACTTCACGAACTGGAAGACGCCGATGGACCAGCCCTGGTTCCACCCGCGCAGCGCCAGTCCGAAGGCGGCGGTCGACTTGCCCTTCATCTCGCCGGTGTGCAGCACGACCAACGGCCGGTTGCGGCGCTGACGGGTGCTGAGGCCGTCGTCGGGAACGACGGACGGTTGACCTTGAGGCATTTCGACGCTCCTAAGCGGCTCGGGCGGCGCGGACGACGCCCGCCACCTGGTCTGCGGACAGTTCCTCCAAGCGCACGCACGCCGCTTCCAGCGCGCCCGCCACCCGGGTGGCCAGGCCGAGCCTGACCGGGCCGTGCTCGCAGTCCACGACGACGGACGCCACCCGGTCGGCCGCCAGCAGGCCGGCCGCGCGCAGGGCGTCGCGCATCGGGTCGCCGCCCGTGCCGGTCGCCGTCGCGCGGCCGTCGGTGAGCAGCACGAGCAGCGGTCGGCGGCGCGGGTCGCGGACGCGTTCGGTGTCCAGCACGCGGCGGGCGCGCAGCAGGCCGTCCGCCAACGGGGTCCGGCCGCCGGTGCGCAGGGCGCGCAGCCGGGCCGCCGCCGCGTCGACCGAGTTCGTGGGCGGCAGGGCGACCTGGGCCTCCCGGCCGCGGAAGGTCACCACGCCGACCTTGTCCCGCCGCTGGTAGGCGTCGCGGAGCAGGGAGATCACCGCGCCGGTGACGGCCGACATCCGCTGCCGGGCCGCCATCGAGCCGGAGGCGTCGACGACGAACAGCACGAGGTTGCCCTCCTTGCCCTCGCACACGGACAGCCGCAGGTCCGCGCCGCGCAGTTCCAGGCCGGGACCGCTGCGGCCCCGGGCGGCCTGGTGCGGGGCGGCGGCGCCGAGCGTGCCGACCAGGTGCAGGCCCGCTCCATCCACTGTGGACGAACGGACGACGCGGCCGGTGCGGGCACGGGCGCGCGACCGCTTGCCCGGTGCGCCCTCACCCACCCCCGGCACCTGCAACAGCCGGGCGCGGAACGCCGGGGCCGGGGCGTGCGACCGGTCGGCCGAACCGTTGCCCTCGCCCTTCCCCTTGTCCTTGCCGTCCGAAGTGGACTCCGGCGGCTCGCCGGGCAGCTCCGAGCCGCCACCGTCGTCGTCCGGGCCTTCGGGGTCGTCGTCCGGGCCGTCTTCGGGCTCTTGGGCGGCTTCCGCGCCCTGCTGTAGGGCGTCGTTGAGCTGCTCTTCCTCCAGCCCCGGCTCGTCGAACGGGTCCCGGCGCTTGCGGTGCGGCAACGCCAGCCGCACGGCCGCCTCCACGTCCTCCTCGGCCACCTCGTCGGCGCCCCGCCAGGCGGCGTGGGCGGTCGCGGTGCGGGCCACGACGAGGTCCGCGCGCATGCCGTCGACCTCGAACGCGGCGCAGATGCCGGAGATGCGGCGCAGTTCCGCGTCCGGCAGCACCACGTCCGCGAGCCGGTCGCGGGCGGCGACGATCCGCCGGGCCAGCTCCTGGTCGGCCTCGGCCCAGCGGGCGGCGAAGCCGTCGGGGTCGGCCTCGTACGCCAACCGCCGCCGCACGACCTCGGTCCGCGTCGGCACGTCCCGCGAGGCGCGGACCGCGACCGTGAGGCCGAAGCGGTCGAGCAGCTGCGGGCGCAGTTCGCCCTCCTCCGGGTTCATGGTGCCGACCAGGAGGAACGACGCGGCGTGCGAGACGGACACGCCTTCGCGCTCGACGTGCGCGCGGCCCATGGCGGCGGCGTCGAGCAGCAGGTCGACGAGGTGGTCGTGCAGGAGGTTCACCTCGTCCACGTACAGCACGCCCCGGTGCGCGGCGGCCAGCAGACCGGGCTGGTAGGCGCGGACGCCCTCGGTCAACGCGCGTTCCAGGTCGAGCGAGCCGATCAGCCGGTCCTCGGTCGCGCCGACCGGCAGCTCGACCAGCCGTGCCGGCCGCCGTTCCGCGCCGTGGCCGTGCGGCCCGTCGGGGCAGTCGGTCGGTGTCGCCGGGTCGCAGCCGAACCGGCAGCCCGGCACCACGTCCAGCTCGGGGAGCAGTGCGGCGAGGGCGCGGACCACGGTCGACTTCGCGGTCCCCTTCTCGCCTCGGACGAGCACCCCGCCGATACCGGGGTGCACGGCGTTGAGCAGCAGAGCCGTGCGGAGGTCGTCGTGGCCGACGACAGCGGAAAAGGGGAAACGCGCGCCCATGCGGCGGTGTCCTTCCTCGGGTGTCCACGCCCGTGTCCGGTCGATGAGTCGGGGGTCGAGTTCCTGACTCCCGGGCTCCTCGGTCCGGTCACAGTGGCGGGACCGTGCCGGATTCACACCGGCTTCCTCGCGCACCCCCTCAAGCCTGGGCATCGTCGCACTTCCGCCGGCGGGCTCCAAGTCCCGGGCGGGCGAGGACGATCACACCGGGTCGCATCGGACCGGGGCCGGGGCCCGTACGCGGCGCTGGGATGCGGCCACGAGCTCACCGGCCCCGCGTTCTCCTGAGCCCGCCCACTCCGGACGTCGACGGCCTGGAGCCCGCACCGGAGTGGGTGGGCGATGCGGAGGCCGCCGCCCGGTTCGGGTCGCCGGAGGCCATCCGCGCCGCCTTGCTGCCCGAGCAGACCGACGAGTTCGACGCCGCGTTCGACGCCGCACTGACCGCGACACGCCGAACCCCGTCACGGCGCTCGTCGAGGCGTTCGAGGTGCTGACGCTCGAGCCGGAGCGAGGCCGCCCGCTCAACCCCGACAACCCCGCGGGCGGGCTGTTCCAGCTCGACTTCGGCGGTGGGCGAGGTTTGATCACCCACCTCCTGCCGACCAGCCAGGACCGCGTCGACGTGCTCGTCGTGACGTGGGTGTCATTCCACTGACGGCCCGGCGGGCACCAGGTCGCCCGCCAGCACGCCGCGAGCGAGCGAGATCACACCGGCACGCACCCGGGCCACGTCCAGACCGCACCGGTCGACCATGTGGCGCAGCGTGTCGGCACGCACCTGGGCGATCAGGGCGTGCGCCAGGTACTCGGCGTCCGCGCCGGGCTTGACCTGCGAGATCAACGCGACGAGGCGCTGGTGCGTGAGCTTGGCGTCCGCGTCGCACGCGATGCTGCGCGTGGACACCCGCTCGAAGGCGCTCACCAGGGGCAGGGCGGCGATCACGTGGTCGAACAGGGTCGCCACGAACGTGATCACCCGCTCCCCCGGCGGGACGTCGCCGGCTTCCAGCAACGCCTCCGCCTCCGCCCGCCACGACTCGGAGGTCTCGTCGACCACCGCCTGCACGAGGCCGTCGCGGTCGCCGAAGCGGCGGAACACCGTGCCCTTGCCGACGCCCGCGGCGGCGGCGACGTCGTCCATCGAGAACCCGTCCGGCCCGCGTTCGGCGATCAGGCGCGCGGCGGTGGCCAGGACCGCGGCGCGGTTGCGCTCGGCGTCCTTCCGCATCGTGGACCTCCCTCGACCCCTCGGCTCGATCGACTTGCTTGACAAAAGCGGACCGGTAGTCCGTATGGTAGCGGACAAGAAACGGACCGTCAGTCCGTTTGAAGGTCGGGAGGCGTTGTGCGAGCGGTGCGGTTCCACGAGTTCGGTCCGGCGGACGTGCTCGGCGTGGAGGAGGTGCCCGACCCGGTCGCCGGGCCGGGCCAGGTCCTGGTCCGCGTCACGGCGATCGGCGTGAACTACGGCGAGACGATCATCCGGTCGGGCACGGGCGCGCGGGTGGTGCCCTGGTACGACCTCGCACCCGGCGCGCTCGGCGGCGAGGTGGTCGGCGTGGGCCCCGACGGCAGGCGGCTGATCGGCTTCGCGCTCGGCGAGGGCTACGCCGAACTGGCCCTGCTGCCCGAGGACGCGACCGAGGTGCCCGACGACCTGTCCGACCACGAGGCGCTGGCCCTGTACCTCCAGGGCGCGACGGCGGTGGCCGCCGCGGACGCGGTCCGGCTCGCCGCGGGCGAACGGGTGCTGGTCGAGGCGGCGGCGGGAGGTGTCGGCAGCCTGCTCGTGCAGGTCGCGGCACGGGCGGGCGCGACGGTCGTGGCCGCCGCGCGGGGCGAGCGGAAGCTGGCGCTGGCCCGTGAGCTGGGCGCGCACGAGGTCGTGGACTACGGCGAGCCGGACTGGCCGACCTGGGTCGAGCCGGTCGACGTGGTGTTCTCCTCGGTCGGCGGCGCCGTGGCGCGGCAGTCGTTCGAGCTGTTGCGCGACGGGGTCGGCCGGCTGGCCGTGTTCGGCTTCGCGAGCGGCGAGCCGCTGGACGTGACCGCGTCCGACGTGTTCCGCAAGGGCGTCGCGGTGCTCGGGTTCGGCAACCCCGTCACCCCCGACGCGGTGCGGCGGGCGTTCACCTCGGGGCTGCGCCCGGTGCTGGGCGAAGCGCTACCGCTGGCCGACGCGGCCCGCGCTCACGAACTGCTGGAGACCCGGGCGTCGACCGGCAAGGTGGTGCTGGTCCCCTAGCTCGACCTCCACGCTCAACGGCGCGCGGAACGACAGCAGGCCCAGCATCGGCGGCGGCCCGGCCGAGGCCAGGCGCAGGTCCGGGAACCGCCGCGCGGTCTCCCGCAGCACCACCTCCGCCTCCAGCCTCGCCAGGCCGGCACCGAGGCAGAAGTGCCTGCCGAAGCCGAACGCCAGGTGCTTGCGGGCGTTCGGCCTGGCCGGGCAGAAGCGCTCGGGCTCGCCGAAGACGTCCGGGTCCGAGCCGCTGCCCGCGAGCATGAGCAGCAGCGGCTCGCCCGCCGGGATCGCGACCTCGGAGAGGGTGACCGGCTCCGCCGTGATCCGCCGCCACGTGCTCACCGGCGGGTCACGGCGCAGCACCTCTTCCACGCACGCGCCAGCCACGCCGGGCTCGTCCAGCCGCGGCCACAGGCCGTCCTGCCGCAGGACCGCGTGGAACGCCGCGCACAGCAGCTGGGTCGTCGTCTCCTGGCCCGCGATCAGCAGGAAGTAGCAGAGCCCGGCCGCGTCCCGGATCGGCACGCCCTGCGCCCGCAACGCGCCGAACAGGTCGTCGCCCTCCGGGTCGGCGGCCTTGATCCGCGACGTCAGCCACTGGTGGAACGCGGCGGCGGGACGGGCCAGCTCGTGCTGCCGCTCGGGCGTGACGTCACCCCAGAACAGCTCCAACGACGCCGTGCTCCAGGCCTTGAGCGCCTCGACGTCGACGTCCCGGATCCCCATGACCTCCAGCAGCACGATCGCGGGCAGGTCGCGGGCCAGCGCCGGGTGCAGGTCGGCACGTCGGCCGAGGTCGAGCCGGTCCAGGCGCTCCGCGGTCAGCTCGGCGATCCGCGGCCCCATCGCCGCGACGCGGGCCGGGGTGAGGAACCGGGAGACCAGTCGGCGCAGGTCGGCGTGCGTCCCGGTGCCGTTGTTGGCCAACGTCGGCGGCAGCGAGAACCCGGCCCGGGCCAGCACCCGCAGCACCGGCCCCGGGATCGGGGTCACCGCGGTCAACGCGTTGTCCGGGTGGAAGCGCCGCGGGTCGGCCAGCACCGCGCGCACGTCGTCGTAGCGGCTGACCAGCCACATCCCGGTGCGCTCGTCGCGGTGGACCGGCGCGTTCTCCCGCAACGAGCGCAGATCGGCAGGCTCCGGCTGGAAGAGGTCCACGCCGGCACCGTAGCCGTCGGATGCGACACTGCCGGCGTGAGTGTGCGCACAGGTGACTCGGTGTTCGACTGGATCGACACGCGTGCCGAGGCGCGCGCGAAAGCCGGTCTCGCCCGCCGGGTCCGGCCACGACCGGCGGACTCGACGAACCTCGACCTGGCCTCGAACGACTACCTCGGCCTGGCCCGCGACAAGCGGGTCACGGGTGCCGCCGCCGCGGCCTCGTTGCGCTGGGGCGCGGGCTCGACCGGGTCGCGGCTGGTCACCGGCTCGATCGAGCTGCACACCGAGCTGGAGTACGAGCTCGCGAACTTCTGCGGCGCGCAGTCCGCGCTGGTGTTCTCCTCGGGCTACGCGGCGAACCTGGGCGCGCTGACCGCGTTGTCCGGTCCCGGCACCGCGATCGTCGCCGACCAGCACATCCACGCCTCCCTGATCGACGGCACCCGACTGTCCAAAGCGGACGTCGTGGTCGCCGGGCACTGCGACGTCGAGCAGGTCACGCACGCCCTGGCCACGCGCGGCAAGCGGCGGGCGCTGGTGGTGACGGACTCGGTGTTCTCCGTCGACGGCGACCTCGCGCCGCTGGCGCAGCTGGCCGCCGCCTGCCGCGAGCACGACGCGGCGCTGGTCGTGGACGACGCGCACGGCCTCGGCGTCGTCGGCGACGGCGGGCGTGGCGCGGTGCACGCGGCGGGTCTGGCCAAGGCGCCCGACGTGGTCACCACGGTGACGCTGTCCAAGTCGCTCGGCGCGCAGGGCGGCGCGGTGCTCGGCCCGAGCCGGGTGATCAAGCACCTCGTCGACACCGCGCGCACGTTCATCTTCGACACCGGGCTCGCGCCGGCCAGCGCGGCGGCGGCGTTGGCCGCGGTGAAGGTGTTGCGGGACGAGCCGGAGCGGCCCGCGCGGGCCCTGGAAGTGGCTCAGGACCTGGCGTTCCGGCTGAAGGAGGCGGGGTTGCGGGTCAGCACGCCGACCGCGGCCGTCGTGTCCGTGCAGGCGCCGTCGCCGGAGGCCGCGTTCGACTGGGCCGAGGCGTGCCGCGCGCAGGGCGTGGTCGTCGGCTGCTTCCGGCCGCCGTCGGTGCCCGACCGGATCTCCCGGCTCCGCCTCACCGCCCGCGCCGACCTGTCCGAGGGCGACATCGAGCGCGCCGTGCGGGTGATCACGGAGACCGGCGCATCCGCAGGTGCGGTATCCCGTCCTCGATGAACTCCGCGCCCTGCGGCTCGAAGCCGAACGACGCGTAGAAGTCGGCCACGTAGGTCTGCGCGTCCAGCACGCACTCCACCTGGCCGATCTCGGCCAGCACCGCCTCCATCAGCCGACGGCTGTAGCCGCGACCGCGGGCGGCGCGGGCCGTGCAGACCCGGCCGACGCGGAACGTGCCGCCGGGTTCCTCCAGCAGCCGCAGGTAGGCCTGCGGTCCGGGCCGGTCGTCGGCTTCCAGCCAGAAGTGGCGGGTGCCCGGTTCGAGGTCACGCCCGTCCAGTTCCGGGTAGACGCAGTTCTGCTCCACGACGAAGACGTCGGAGCGCAGCTTGAGCACGGCGTAGAGCTGGTCGGGGGTCAGGTCGGCCGACCACTGCCGGCGCAGCGTCGCCGGGTACGGGTGTGAACGCACCCCACCGTGGTACCACACGGTGCCGGGTCGGCCTCGAGGTCGGTCTCGGCTCGGGCTCGGGCTCGGGGTCGGGTCGGGTCGGGTCGGGTCGGTCTCTAGAGCTGGGTCTTGTAGGAGCTCAGGCGCGTGTAGACGCCGGGTTGGCCCGGTCGGGCGCAGCCGCGGCCGTAGGACACGAGGCCGACCAGCTCCCCCGCCACGGTGAGCGGTCCGCCGGAATCACCCTCGCAGGCGTCCTTGCCGCCCTCCGGGTAGCCCGCGCACAGCATCCCGCCCGGCCGGTAGTCGGGCACCTCGGCGGCGCACTCGGCGTCCGCGCGGATCGGCACGTCGACCTCGCGCAGACGGCGGCTCGGCGGGCTCAGCTCGGCCGTGCGGCCCCAGCCGTAGACGGTGGCCTGGCCCGACGCGGCGTCCGAGATCCGGACCGGCTGGTACGGCAGCGGGGTGGCGAGGGTGAGGGTGGCCACGTCGTCACCCGCGGACACCTCGGTGAACGCGGGGTGGCGCCAGAGCGCGGTGACACCCACGGCCCGGCCCTCGGTGGTGTCGAGGTCGGCTCGGCCGGCGACGACGGTCACGTCGGCGGGCACCCGGTCGCGGACGCCGAGCGCGGTGCGGGCGACCGTGCAGTGCGCGGCGGTGACCACCTTGTCCGGTGCGATCAGCGCGCCGCCGCAGAAGAAGGTGCCCCCGTCGAACAACGCCACCGCCCACGGCGTCGCGGGCGCGTCCCGGCCGCCGACGATCGCGTCCGCGGGCAGCGCCGACAGGACCAGAACGAGAACGGCGAAGACCGGCGCGCTGATGCGCATGGAGCACCTCTCTACGTCAAGTGGCCGAACGGGCACCGACCGTAGCGGAAGGTCGGGGCGCGCGGGATTCGGGTATGAGGTCCGGAAAATCTGTTGTTAGAGTGCTGCAGGACCGAAGATTTGACGGTCAGTGAGGCAGATCACGGCGATCTGTCCGGAACATGAGGGAGGTTTCCATGCACTTGGACTTCACCCGGCTGCCGGCGTTCCTGATCGCCTGCGCGGTGGTCGTGCTGACGCCCGGCGTGGACGCCTTCCTCCTGCTGCGGACCTCGATGAGGTCCGGCACGCGGGCCGGACTGCTGGCGTTGGCGGGCATCCACACCGCGGCCTTCGTGCAGGTGGCGTTGGTGATCTCGGGTCTGGGCGTGGTGATCGCCCGCTACCCGGCCGTGCTGACCGGGCTGCGCTGGGTCGGCGCGGCGTACCTGCTCTACCTGGCCGTGACGATCACCCGCGGGCTGCTGCGGCGTTCGGGCGGGGAGGTGGTGGCGGTCGCGCCGCCCCGGCCGTTCCGGCAGGGGTTCCTGACCAACATCACCAACCCGAAGATGCTGCTGTTCTCGCTGGCGTTCCTGCCGCAGTTCATCGGCACGGGCGACCCGACGTGGCAGCTCGGGATGCTCGCGGCGGTGTTCCTGGGGCTCGCGGCGTTGTGGGAGCTGACGATCGTGGTGGCGGCGGCGCGGGTGGCGGGCTCGTTGCGGCGGCCCGGGGTGACCACGGCGTTGGACGCGGTGTGCGCGGCGGTGTTCGCCACGATGTCGATCGGGCTCGTGCTGTAGGTCGAGTTCCCGAATTGGTCGGGTTCCTCGGGGTCGGGTTACCAGGCGGCGTGCGGACCCCGGAGGGCCCGCACGCCGGTTGGTCAGGCCGCCAGTTGCTCCTCGATCGCCTGGGAGTAGGCGGCGACGTTGCTGTAGACGCCCGGCTTGCCCTCCCGGGCGCAACCTTCACCCCAAGAGGTGACGCCGATCAGCTTCCCGCCGGCCACGAACGGGCCGCCCGAGTCGCCCTGGCACGTGTCGACGCCGCCCTCCGGGTAACCGGCGCACGTCATCTCGGCCGGGTCGAACTGGGGGTAGGCGGTGCGGCAGTACTCGTGGTCCGTCACCGGCACGGTCGCGCCGAGCAGGTAGCGCGAGGTCGAGCCCTGCTCACTGGTCCGACCCCAGCCGAAGACCCGACCGCTCGTGCCCGGCTCGTACAGCACCCCGTCGGACGGCTGCGCCAGCGGGAGAGGCGTGTAGTCCACCGGTGAGCGCAAGGTCAGCACGGCGACGTCCGCACCCTGGTCCGCGGCCACGTACTCGGGGTGGACCCAGATCGCGGAGAGCCGGGCGACCACGCCATCGTCACCCTTGCGGTCCTCACGGCCCAGCACGACCCGCGTGTTGCGGGGCGTCCGGGTGGTCGCGCAGTGGGCGGCGGTGACCACCTTGGTCGGCGAGACCAGAGTGCCGCCGCAGAACTGGTTGCCGGCGGCGTCGGCCACGTACACCACCCACGGGTGGTCCGCGATCGACACCCGTTCACCGCCCACTACGCGCTCGCCCACGTCCGTGTTCACGTTCACGTCCGCGTCCGCTGTGGCGGTGCCCGCGAAAGCCATCAACAACGTCATCAACAACGCGCCAAGCCGCATCGGCCCCTCCTCCTGATCAAAGGCGTCAGGAGGAGGTTAGCCAGAATGGCCGGTTCCGCTGGGCCAAGTGGACTAGTCCGCTCCGGTGAACTTGCTGCGCACCCGGCCCGCCGCCCCCGCGAGCACGTCGCCGACTTCGTTGAACACCTTCATCAGCGGGTCCTCGGACTCGGCCGCCGATTCCTTGTACGACCGGGCCGCGGACTTGATGTCCTCGGTGAACGAGCTCGTCGGCCGGTCGTCCTCGCGCCGCTGGTACGTGCCGGTCAGGATGGCGCGGTACTCCTCGCCCGCCGCCCACTTCTGCAGCTCCGCGGCGCGGACCACGGCCATCGGGTGGGTCAGCGGCCACGTGCGGATCAGCTTGAGCACGCTGTCGCGCACGTCCTCGACCTGCTCGTACTCCTTGGCCTGCTTGAGGAACTCGGCCGTGTCGACCTGGCTGAGGTCCATGCCGCCCGCCATGGCCACGTGCACGCGCAGCGCGGCGGCCGGGTCCTGCCCGCACAGCAGGCCGGCGCGGTCGCACGACAGCTCCGTCTTGCGGTACCACTCGCGCAGCGCGGCGATGATCGCGGTGATCGCCCAGTAGCCGCCCGGCATCCAGCCGAGACCGTGCTGCAACTGCATCAGCCGCTGCAGGATCGTCTGGTACAGCGCGTGGCCCGACAGGACGTGCCCCATCTCGTGCCCGATGGCGAACCGCAGGCCCTCGGTGTCCAGCAGCTCGATCAGGCCCGTGGTGAGCACGATGAACGGCTTGTCGATGCCGAGCGTCATGGCGTTGGGCACCGGGTCGCGCTTCACGAACAGCTCCGGCACCGGGTCGACGTCCAGCGTCGCCGCCACCTCGAGCCGGAGCCGGTCCAGCTCCGCGTACTGCCTGGGGCCCACCCGGATGCTCGACGCCAGGTAGCCCAACCTCTCACCGCGTTCCGTGAACGCGCCCGCCACCGCCTGCAACACCGGGCCGATGCCCGGCACCGCGCGCAAGACCGCCAACGCCCCCCGGTCGACCGGGTGTTCGTACGCACGCGGGCTGATGCCGGGGAACCGGACCCGCGCGCTCGACCGTTCGATCTCCTCGCTGCTCATGGTTCCCACAGTGCCACGACCCGCGCCCCACATCTCCCCGATCGGACGAATCGGCGTGCACACTGACCTGGTGAACGCAGACGTGCTCGGCACCGACTACGAGACCCGCGCGCTGCCCCTGGGCGGCGGTGACACGACCGCGACCCTGGTCCGCCGCCGCGCGCAGCCGGCGATCCGCGGCGCGGTGCTGTACGTGCACGGGTTCGCGGACTACTTCTTCCAGCGGCACGTGGCCGAGCACTTCACCGCGCGCGGCTTCGACTTCTACGCCATCGACCTGCGCGCGTACGGGCGGTCGTTGCGGCCGGGGCAGGTGGCGAACTACGTGACCGACCTGGCCGAGCACTTCGAGGAGATCGACGCCGCGGCGCGGGTGATCCGCGAGGAGGACGGCCACCGGCACCTGGTGGTGATGGGACATTCGACCGGTGGGCTCATCACGAGTCTGTGGGCGCACGAGCGGCGTTCGGACGACGTGCTGGACGCGTTGGTGCTCAACAGCCCCTGGTTGGACCTGGCCGAGCCGTGGCTGGTGCGGACGGTCGGGACGGCGTTGATCCGGGGTGTCGGGCGGGTGGCGCCGAAGCTGGTGCTCAAGCCCGGGTTGGGGCCGGTGTACGGCGAGAGCATCCACCGCGACCACCACGGGGAGTGGGACTTCGACACGACGTGGAAGCCGATCGAGGCGTTCCCGGTGCACGCGGGGTGGTTGCGCGCGATCCGTCGTGGTCATGCCCGGCTGCACCGGGGGTTGGAGGTGGAGGCGCCGGTGCTGTTGTTGCGGTCGGGGCGCAGCCATCTCCACGCGAAGCGGTGGACGCCCGAGGCGATGACGGCGGACACCGTGCTGGACGTGGAGCACATGCGGGTGTGGGGGCCGAAGATCGGTCGGCACGTGCGGGTGGTGCAGGTGGAGGGCGGTATGCACGATCTGTTCCTGTCCGCGGAGCCGGTGCGGTTGAGGGCGTTGGCCGAGGTGGACGAGTTCTTGGATGGGATTTGATGAGGGTGAAGTGGGTGGAGTGGAGGCAAGGGCTTGAAAGATTAGAAGCGTCCTCGCCGGACGGGCAGATCAGCAGGATGACGGGGTTTTGCGGTCAGGCTGCGGGTCCGTTGTTGGTCGGGGTCCGTGTCATCCCACCGACCTCCCTACGGGCTACCACACGTATCAAGGGGGCGCGCGACATCAGTGCACGCCGCGGGCAGAGGTGAACCCGCGCCCCCTTGACACGCGCGGTAGGGCGGAGCCAGGTCGGCGGGATGACACGAAGCCCTTCCTTTGGGAGGTCTAGCGGAGGTGTTCGATGGCCAGTCTGGCGGCTTGGCCGATGACGGCGTCTGCTGGTGGAAGGGTGAAGGCGGTGCTCGCGCTGCGGGTGAAGATGGCTACGGCGTAACGGCCGCCGTCTGGGTATTCGACGACGCCGATCTCGTTGCGGATGGTCGGGAGGGTGCCGGTTTTGCCGGCTACGCGGACGTCGTCGAAGGGGAAGCCGGAGGCCAGGCGGTGTGGCCAGACTTGAAGGGCCATGAGGCGGCGGATCGGGGCGCATTCTTCGTGGTGCCAGATGTGGTGCAGCAGGGTGGTCAGGTCGCGTGCGGTGCTGCGGTTGGTCTGGTCGGGGTCCAGGGCGCGCAGTCGGGACAGGACGACCGGGTCGGTGAGGGCGGCCGGTGGTTCGGCGGGGGCGGCGTCTTCGGCCATGGTGCGCATGAAGTCCCTTGCCCGGTGGACGATTCGGGTTCGGGTCAGGCCCAGTTGGTCGGTTGTCCGGTTGATGGTGTCGAGGCCGATGAGGTCGACCAGGGCGTCGGCGGCGGCGTTGTCGGAGACGGTGATGGCCAGGTAGGCCAGGTCTCGCAGGGAGATGGTGACGGGGTCGAGCATGCCGCCGATGCCCGTGGGGCCGGTGCTGCGGTGGTGGTCGAGGGTGATCCGGTCGGTCAGGTCGTGGGCGCTGTGGTGCAGGGCGACGAGCAGGGGGACTTTGAAGACGCTGGCGAGGACGACGGGGTCGTCGGCGCCGACGGAGAGCTCGCGGTCGGGGTGGTCGAGGTCGATGGCGTGCAGCGTGCCGGTGACGCCGGCGTCGGCGAAGGCGGCGCGCACGCGGGCGGCGGTCATGACAGGTACTCCGCGGCCGGGCGGGGGTAGCGGGGCAGCGTGCCCTCGGCGTGGCGCATTCCTTGTGCGGTCAGGACTTCGGTGACGGCGTCGGCGAAGGCGGTGACGGCAGGGGTTTGGCGGCCACGTGGCCAGGCGGCCGAGGTCCGCCACAGGATGGGGTTGCCGCGCAGTGGTCGCCAGGCGGCGTCCGGTGGTGGGGTGACGCCGTCGTGCAGGGCGACCGCGCCGCCGGCGAGGACGAGTCCCAGCGCGAATTCCGGGTTGCCGGCTTGGTGGACGTCGGTGGGTGTGTAGCCGTGTCGGGCGCACGTGGTCAGCACCTCGTCGTGCAGCGCGGGTGCGGTGGTGCGGGGGAAGAGGACGAGGGCCAGGCCGTTCAGGTCGGCCAGGCGGACGTCCGGGGCGGTGGTGAGGGGGTGGTCGCGGGGCAGGAGGACGCCCAGCGGGCTGGTCAGGACCGGGCCGAGGCTCAGCCAGGAGACGTCGAACGGGAAGCGCAGGACGCCGACGTCCAGGCTGCGGTCGGCCAGGGCGCGCAGTTGTTCGGCGGTGCCGATCTCCCGGAGCTTGAGCTCGACGGGGCTGCGGTGGCGGAACGCCGGGAGGAGGGCGGCCACCGCTCGTCCGCCCAGGTCCGGTGGGACGCCCGCGCGCAGTGATCCGGCCTCGCCGTGGCGGAACCGTCCGGCGAGGGCGCGGAGCCGGTCTTCGCGGGCGAGCAGGCCGCGGGCTTCGGTGAGGATCTGGCGGCCCGCGTCGGTGAGGGCGACGTGCCGGGCGTCGCGGTCGAAGAGGCGGACGCCGAGTTCGCGTTCCAGGCGTTGGATGCTCTGCGACAGCGGTGGCTGGGACATGTGGAGGCGGGCCGCCGCACGGCCGAAGTGCAGTTCCTCGGCCACGGCCAGGAAGTACCGCAGGTGCCGCAGGAGGTCCACGAGCTGGGATGATAGCCGTTCGCATATGGCAGACGTGCTGATATCGGACTTGGACACGTGCGGCCGGGCACTGGTCTTGTTGGTGGCATGTGCGTGAACAGGCGACAGGTGTTGATCGGGTCGGCGGCGGTCGCGGTGGCGGGTGCGGGGCTGCCGGGGGTGGCGTTCGCGGCGGGGCGCAGCGGGGTGAGCCTGCGGTGGCTGGGTGTCGCCGGGTGGGAGGTGCTGTTCGGCGGTCGGCGGGTGCTGATCGACCCGTACTTGAGCCGGTTGCCGGTGTTCGGCGAGGACGGGGAGTTCATCGCCGACCACCCGCTGGCGGTGCGGAGGGAGTTGGTCGACCGGCACCTCGGGGAGCGGCCGGAGCTGGTGCTGGCGACGCACGGGCACTACGACCACTTGTCGGAGATCCCGTACGTGGTGGAGAAGCACGGTTCCCGGGTGATCGGGACCGAGACGCACCGGCACTTGTTGGTGGCGCAGGGCGTGCCGGGGGACAACGTGGTCGTGGCGTCCGGTGGGGAGTACCTGGACTTCCACGGCTTCACCGTCCAGGTGTTCCGGAGCCTGCACAGCCAGTTCGGCTCGTACGGGTACTTCGCGCCGGGCAGCCTGACCGCGCCGCCGAAGGCGCCGGCGACGATCAGCGACCTCGTGGAGGGCGGCTCGCTGGCGTACATGATCACCGTGGGCGGGTTCTCGGTGCTGTTCCTGTCGGGGACGGCGAACTACGTCGAGCGGGAGGTCGCGGGACTGCGGCCGGACGTCCTCGTGCTGGGCATGAGCGGCCACGCGAACGTGCACGACTACACCGCGCGGGCGTTGCGGGCGACCCGGCCCAAGGTGCTGATCCCGAGCCACCACGACGACATGGTGACCCAGTTGGACGACCCCGCCCTGCCGCCGCGCGGCAATCCCGCGGCGGCGGCGGAGTTGGCGGAGACGGCGCGGCGGATCGGCCTCGCGGCCCGCGTGCTGGACCCGGAAATCCTGCGCTGGTACGAGCTGTAGCGGCGTACGGTTCGCCCGTGGACGCTCGTTGTGGACTGCACGGTGCCGGCACCGATCCCCGGCGGCTGGTCGGTCGACGGCTGGAGCGGGTGATCGCGGCTTGGCACCACTACGGCTCGGAGGTGCCGACCGATCCGCTGGACGTGTGGCTGGTGGACGACCAGGAGGGGTGCACGCACGTCACGACCGGTTCGGACTGGTGCCTGATCGTGGAGGGGTCACCGCCCCACGAGGGCTACGACATGCAGGAGTACGGGCGGGTCGAGGTCGGGCCGATCGGCGGTGAGACGCCGTTCGCCCGTCACCTCGGGGAAGAGGTGCTCGCGGTCGCCCAGGAGTACGAACCGCGCACCGGGCGGATAGCTCTCGACCTCGTGTTCCCGTCGGGCCGCGTGCGGTGCCGGTGTCGGGAAGGTGATCTCCGGCTGTCCGACGCTTGATCCGGTTCAGAGCAGGCCGGCGCGGGCGGCGGCCAGGGCGGCTCGGGCGGAGCGTTCGGCGGTGGCGCGGTCGACCGGCTCGCCGGTGATGAAGATCCGGTGGTACAGCGGGGCGCAGGTGAGGCGGATGAGTTCGACCGGGTCGGCCTGCGGTGGGAGTTCGCCGCGGTCGACGGCGCGGGTGACGACCTTGGCCGCTTCGGCCTGCCGGGCGGCGTAGAACCGGCGCTTCGCGTCCTGGGCACGGGCGGACTGCTGTGCCGCGATGACGATCGCGATCGGCACGAGGCGGTGCACCGGGTCGGCGAAGGTGTCCGCGACCTCGGTGGCGATGGCGATCAGGTCGCCCTCCAGCGTGCCGGTGTCGGGCACCGGCCACTCGGACTCGCGGGTGTGGTCGAGGGCGTCGGCGATGAGCACGTCGACCGTTCCCCAACGGCGGTACACGGTGGTCTTGTGCACGCCCGCGCGTTCGGCGACGTTCTCGACCGTCAGGCCGGCGTAGCCGCGCATGGTCAGCTCGGCGTGCACGGCTTCGAGGACGGCTTCGCGGACGCGGGCCGAGCGTCCACCCGGTCGTGAGGTCAACTGCAACTCCAGTTGCGTTAGTGGGCGAGGTGTGCCACTCTAACGCAACACCAGTCGCGTTAGGAGCCCTCTGCTTTGATCCCAGACCCCACCGTCCTGCACCCGCTGCCGCACGCGGACCGCGTCGTCCAGCTCAAGCCGTTGGTGACGTCGCCGACGATCGAGGTCGGTGAGTACACGTACTACGACGACCCGGAGCACGCGCTGGAGTTCGAGACCCGCAACGTGCTCTACGGGTACGGCGCCGAGAAGCTGGTCATCGGCAGGTTCTGCGCGCTGGCCACCGGCACCAGGTTCATCATGGCCGGCGCGAACCACCTCAACATCGGCGTGTCGACGTTCCCGTTCACGATCTTCGGCGGCACGTGGGCCGAGAAGACGATGGACCTGATGACCGGCATGGAGACGCGTGGCGACACGGTGGTCGGCAACGACGTCTGGTTCGGCTACAACGCGCTCGTGATGCCGGGCGTGACGATCGGCGACGGCGCGATCATCGCGACCGGCGCGGTGGTGACGTCGGACGTGCCGCCGTACGCGGTGGTGGGCGGCAACCCGGCGAAGCCCGTGAAGCAGCGCTACGCCGACGAGGACGTGGCCCGGCTGCTGCGCGCCAAGTGGTGGGACTGGCCGATCGAGCTGGTGACCGAACACGTCCGCACGATCATGTCCGGCACACCCGCCGAGATCGAGCACATCGCGCTGACCCAGTTGTAAACGCGCGTGTCGAACGCTCAGGTCCCGCGTGTCGAACCGTCAGGACCCCCGAGTTCTACGTTCAGGTCCCTGTGCGCGGTACCTGAACGTGGAATTCGGGGGTCCTGAGCGTTCGACACGCGGGCCGTGGGCGTTCGACACGCGGGTGCGACAACCGATTGGTCTAGCGCCACGCGCGCCGGCGGCGGGAGATCATGGTTGCCGGGAGGTTCGCCATGGCCGAGGACTTCAACCGGTACTGCGACCTGACCATGCGGGGCGGGGCGGCGAGCGGCGTCGTCTACCCGTTGGCGGTCGTGGAGTTGGCCGGGCACTACCGGTTCCGGTCGTTGGGCGGCGCGTCGGCCGGTGCGATCGGGGCCGCGTTCACCGCCGCCGCGGAGAAGGGCCGGGACCGGGACGGCTTCCGCAAGCTCGCGGAGGTCGTCGACTGGTTCGCCGCGCCCGGCTGGCGGCTGGCGCAGCTCTTCCAGCCCAGCGAGCACACCCGCAAGCTGTACCGGATCGTGGCGGCCTCCATGCAGCGCCGCGACTCCACCGGGCGCAGCCCGCTCACCTGCCTCCTGCTCGCCCTGATCAGCGCGATCGGCTGGCGGGCACGGGTGTTCCTCGCCGTGGCACTGGGGCTGTGGCTCATCGGTCCGACGCTGTGGTTTCACTCGATCGACTGGGGCTCCACGCCGACGTGGGCGCTGATCAGCCTCACCGTCGCGGCCCTCGTCGCCGTGCCCGGCATCGTGCTGAGAGTCCTGCCGAACGGCCGGGACGCGTGGCTGCGCCGCATCGGCACCGGGCTGCTCCTGGTCGTCCCGCTGATCCCGGTCGCCCTGGGCACGCGCTGGACGGCCCCGAGCCTGGCGAGCGCCGCCACCGCCGCCGTGTGGTGGCTGGTGCTCGGGTTCGCGTTCGTCAGCGCGGTCGCGGTCACCTACGGCTTGAGCGCCAAGCGGTTCCTCGACCGGATGGCCACCACCGTCCACTTCGGACTCATCCCGGGCACCGGCGCGTTCCGGCCGAACTTCTGGGACCGCCGGTGCGGCGTGCCCGCGTCGACCGGCGTGCCGCCGTTGAGCGACTGGATCGCCGACGTGCTGGACGACCTCTCGGGGACGACGGACCTGACGTTCGACGACCTGACCACCAACCTGGTCCTGATGACCACGGACCTGTCCGAGGGCCGCCCCTACCGCCTGCCGTTCACCGAACCGCCGGCCGCGTGGCTGTTCTGCCCCACGTGCCTGGGAACCGTGCTGCCGCCGCGGACCGTCGACAAGCTCGGCCACGACGCCACACCGCACCACTGCCCGCTGCACCCCGCCGAGACCCTCCACGCGCTGCCGAAGAACCTGCCCGTCGCGCTGGCCGTCCGGATGAGCATGCCGCTGCCCGGCCTGATCGCCGCGGTGCCGCTGGTGCGCGCCGAGCCGGAGCCGCGCGTGCACTGGTTCTCCGACGGCGGCATCACCAGCAACTTCCCGATCCACTTCTTCGACAACCTGCTGCCGCGCTGGCCGACGTTCGGCCTGAGCCTCCAGTCCTACCCGCCGGGCGACGACCGGGACGTCTGGCTGCCCGAGCAGGACGCGTCCACCGGCGGCACGCCGTGGCGCGGCATCGGGCTCGTGCAGCACTTCGCGTCGGCCATCCTCAACACCATGCTCGACTGGCGCGACACCATGCAGTCCGCCCTGCCGGGCTACCGGGGACGGATCGCGCACGTCCGCGTGGGAGCCCTGGAGGGCGGCACGAACCTCTTCATGCGCCCGGAGACCATCCGCGCCCTGGCCGAACGCGGCGCGGAGGCCGGACGACTGCTGCGCACCCGGTTCACCGAGGACGACGCCACCAAGACCGACCGCTACCGCTGGATCCGGATGCGGCTGGCCATGCGCGAGTACCAGCAGCTGGCCGAGCAGTCCGGCGACCGCGCCGCCCTCTACCGCGACCTCACCGCCCGCTACCGGATCCCCGAGGACCTGCACGCCTGGTTCGCCACGCCACCCGACACCGACCCGAACGCCCGCGAGATCGGCCTCACCCTCGACGCGCTGGGCGCCGTGCCCGAGGGCCCGTTCGACGGCGAGCCGCCGATCGACCCGGACCTCCGCCTCACCCCGCCCGAGTGACCGACGCCGTCAGACCTTCTTCCCGACCCCCGCGTACGCGCTGATGTAGGCGTCGTCCGAATCCGGCCGCCACTCGCTCAACGGCGCCACGCCCGGCTCCACGACCTCCAGCCCGGTGAAGAAGGCGGCGACCTCGGCGCCGGTCCTCAGCACCAACGGGCTGTCCGTGCGGCGGTAGATCGCGTTGACCTGCTCGCCGCTCTCCCGACCCTCCTGCGACACGCCGTCCCAGCTCGCGTGCGAGATGGCCACGAAGCTGCCCGGCGCCAGCGCCTCCCGGTACCGGGCGATGGCCGCGGCCGGCTCGTCCTCGTCCGGCACGAAGTGCAGCACCGCGACCATCAGCAGCCCGATCGGCCGGTCGAAGTCGAGCACCGCCCGGACCTCCTCGTTCCCCAGCACCGAGTCCGGGTCGCGCAGGTCCGCCTGGATCGCGCTGGCCAGCGGGTTGTCCGCCAGCAACGCCGTGCTGTGCGCCACGGCCACCGGCTCGACGTCCGCGTACACCACCCGTGCCGCCGGGTTGGTCTGCTGGGCGATCTCGTGCACGTTGCCGACGGTCGGGATGCCCGACCCCAGGTCGAGGAACTGGTCGATGCCCTGAGACAGCAGGTACCGCACCGCACGGCGCAGGAACGACCGGTTGGCCCGGGCCGCGCCGGACATTCCGGGGAAGATCTGCTCGACCGACTTCGCCGCCTCGCGGTCCACCGCGAAGTTGTGCGACCCACCCAGGAAGTAGTCGTACATGCGGGCCGCGCTCGGCCGGTCCAGGTCCACCGATGACGGAACCCAGCTTGCCTGCTCCATGCGCACATCTCCTCGTCAGCCGACCGCGTGATCGTCGCGACGTCGCCCACCGGGCACAACCCCCGAATGGACGCTCGCTCTGGGCGAACACCTACCGGAAACAAACCCCCGCTCATCTTGGTTGAGCCAGTCAGACTCAACTTTGGAGGGATCATGGGCGAGACTGTGGCGCTGCCGGTGCTGCCGCTGGACGACGTCGTCGTGCTGCCGGGCATGGTCGTGCCGATCCGCCTCAGCGGCTCGGACGCCACCGCCGAGGCGCGCGCCGCGATCGAGGCCGCGACGGCGACGGGCGGTCAGTCGAAGGTCCTGCTGGTGCCCCGGCTGGACGGCAAGTACGCCAAGGTGGGCACGCTGGCCCTGATCGAGCAGGTCGGCAGGCTCTCCGGCGGCGAGCGCGCGGCCGTCGTGCGCGGCACCGAGCGGGTCCGCATCGGCACCGGCACGACCGGCCCCGGCGCGGCGCTGTGGGTCGAGGCGACCATCGCGGACGAATCACCGGTCGACGACCGCACCCGCGAACTGGCCCGCGAGTACCGGGGGCTGGTCACCACGATCCTCCAGCAGCGCGGCGCGTGGCAGGTGGTCGACTCGGTCCAGCAGGTGGACGACCCGTCCGCCCTCGCCGACCTCGCCGGCTACGCCTCGTACCTCAGTGACGAGCAGAAGGTCTGGCTGCTGGAGACCAGCGACGTCACCGAGCGGCTCGAGAAGCTGCTGGAGTGGGGCCGCGAGCACCTGACCGAGCTCGACGTCGCCGAGACCATCCGCAAGGACGTCAAGGAAGGCGTCGAGAAGCAGCAGCGGGAGTTCCTGCTGCGCCAACAACTGGCCGCGATCCGCAAGGAACTGGCCGAGCTCGACGGCAAGCCCGCCACCGACGAGCAGGACTACCGGGCCCGCGTCGAAGGCGCCGAGCTGCCCGAGAACGTCCGCAAGGCCGCCCTGTCCGAGGTCGACAAGCTCGAACGGACCTCCGAGCAGTCACCCGAGGTCGGCTGGATCCGCACCTGGCTCGACACCGTCCTCGACATGCCCTGGAACGAACGCACCGAGGACGCCTACGACATCGCGGGTGCACGCGCCGTCCTCGACGCCGACCACGCGGGGCTGGACGACGTCAAGGAGCGCATCACCGAGTACCTGGCCGTCCGCCGCCGCCGCGCCGATCGCGGTCTCGGCGTCGTGGGCGGACGCCGTTCCGGCGCGGTCCTGGCCCTGGTCGGCCCTCCCGGCGTGGGCAAGACCTCACTCGGCGAATCCGTCGCCCGCGCCATGGGCCGCAAGTTCGTCCGGGTGGCCCTGGGCGGCGTCCGCGACGAGGCCGAGATCCGCGGCCACCGCCGCACCTACGTCGGCGCACTGCCCGGCCGGATCGTCCGCGCCATCTCCGAAGCGGGCTCGATGAACCCCGTCGTGCTCCTGGACGAGATCGACAAGGTGGGCGCCGACTACCGCGGCGACCCCACGGCGGCCCTGCTGGAAGTCCTCGACCCGGCCCAGAACCACACGTTCCGCGACCACTACCTGGAAGTCGAACTCGACCTCTCCGACGTCGTCTTCCTCGCCACCGCCAACGTCCTGGAATCCATCCCGGGTCCCCTCCTGGACCGCATGGAACTGGTCCAGCTCGACGGCTACACGGAGGACGAGAAGGTCACCATCGCCCGCGACCACCTCCTGCCGCGCCAGGTCGAACGCGCCGGCCTCACCCCCGACGACGTCACCATCACCGAGCCGGCACTGCGCAAACTGGCCGGCGAGTACACCCGCGAGGCCGGCGTGCGCCAACTGGAACGCTCCCTGGCACGCGTCCTCCGCAAGGTGACCGCACGCGTCGCCCTGGACCAATCCACCCTGCCGGTCACCGTCGACATCCCGGGCCTCCGCACATACCTGGGCTCGCCCAAGCACACCCCGGAGTCCGCGGAAAGGACTGCCGTCCCCGGCGTCGCCACGGGCCTGGCCGTCACCGGAGCCGGCGGCGACGTGCTCTTCGTCGAGGCCTCCCTGGCCTCCGCGGAGACCGGCGCATCCGGTGTCACCCTGACCGGCCAACTGGGCGACGTGATGAAGGAGTCCGCCCAGATCGCCCTCTCCTACCTGCGCTCCAACGACGATCGCGCCGACGTGCTGGCGGACCGCGGCGTCCACATCCACGTCCCAGCCGGCGCAGTGCCGAAGGACGGCCCGTCAGCCGGCGTCACCATGACCACGGCTCTCGCATCCCTGCTCTCCGGCCGCCCGGTCCGCTCGGACGTCGCGATGACCGGCGAGGTCTCCCTCACGGGCCGAGTCCTGCCAATCGGCGGTGTGAAGCAAAAACTGCTGGCCGCCCACCGCGCAGGCATCACCACGGTCCTCCTGCCGAAGCGCAACGAACCCGACCTCGACGACGTCCCGGACTCGGTGCTCGCCGAACTGACCGTCCACCTGGTCGCCGACGTCCGCGAAGCCCTAACCCTCGCCCTCGAACCCGCCACCAACACCAACACCAACACCAACACCCCGAACAACATCACCACCACCACAGCCGCCTAACTCTCAACCCAATCCAAACGAACCACAACGGACCCGCCACACCCCGCAGAGGCCCGATTTGACATGGGTTCGGGTGCTTTGGCCTGCCTGGAGTGCCCGCAAGGGCCCCATGTGGCGGGTTCCAGTAGTCGTCGCAACACCTGGGTTGTTCGGGGGTTGTGGTGTTCGGGATCCGTGGGGATCGGTCGCCTCAGGGGCGTAGGAAGCTGGACGCGGAGCGTCGGGCCTATCTTGACCTTGTGGCGTCGGGTGTGGGCACGACCGAGGCGTGTCGGATCGTCGGGGTCAATCGCAGGACCGGGCACCGGTGGCGGCACGGACGAGCGGATCGGGTGGTGCGGGCGGCGGATCGACCG
>NZ_JAJHUO010000024.1:0-169747 GCF_020859565.1 Saccharothrix luteola
CGTGAAGGGCGGCCCGCACTACGGCAGCCCCGACAAGGAACCCGCCGTCCGGCTGCGCGTGCTCACGGACGCGGGTCGGGTGAACGTGCCGTTCACCACCGGCATCCTGATCGGCATCGGCGAGACCGTCACCGAACGCGCCGAATCCCTACTGGCCATGCGGGGGATCGCGCGGCAGTACGGGCACATCCAGGAAGTGATCATCCAGAACTTCCGGGCCAAGCCGGACACGGCGATGCGCGGCATGCCCGACGCCGACCTGCACGAACTGGCCGCCACGATCGCCGTGGCCCGCCTGGTCATGCCCTCCTCCACCAGCGTGCAGGCCCCGCCGAATCTGGTGGGCGACGAGTTCGCGTTGATGCTGCGGGCGGGCATCGACGACTGGGGTGGGGTGTCACCGGTGACCCCGGACCACGTGAACCCCGAACGCCCCTGGCCCCACGTCGACACCCTGGCCGAACACACCCGTGCGGCCGGGTTCGAGCTCCAGGAACGCCTCGCGGTCTATCCCCGCTACGTCACGGCGACGGCGGGGCAGTGGATCGACACCCGACTCACCGCCCACGTCTCCGCCCTGTCCCGCGAGGACGGCCTGGCCGACCCCGATGCCCCGGTGGTGGGTCGGGAGTGGCAGGAACCCGACGGCGGCGTGGACACCTACGGCCGCGCGGACCTCAACACCGCCATCGACACCGAGGGCCGCACCGAGGACCGCCGGAGTGATTTCGACAGCGTGTATGGCGACTGGGCCTCGCTCACCGTGCCCAAGGCGATCGAGCGGCTACCGGAGGACACCGCCCGCGCCCTGCGCCTGGCGGCGGACAATCCGGCCGGGATCCTCGACGACACCGACGCCGCCATGGCACTGCTCACCGCCGACGGCGCGGCGTTGGAGACCATGACCCGCCTCGCCGACGAACTGCGGGCGGAGGTCGTGGGCGACGACGTGACCTACGTCGTGAACCGCAACATCAACTTCTCCAACGTCTGTTACGTCGGGTGCCGGTTCTGCGCCTTCGCGCAACGCGAGCGCGACGCCGACGCCTTCCGGCTCTCCACCATCGAGGTGGCGGATCGGGCGCAGGAGGCGTGGGACGCGGGCGCGACGGAGGTGTGCATGCAGGGCGGGATCGACCCGAAACTGCCCGTCACCTACTACGCCGACGTCGTCCGCGCGATCAAGACCCGCGTCCCCGGCATGCACGTGCACGCCTTCAGCCCCATGGAGATCGTCGCCGCCGCCGCCAAAGCCGGCGTCAGCGTCCGCGAATGGCTCACCGAACTGCGCGACGCCGGCCTGGACACCATCCCCGGCACCGCCGCCGAAATCCTCGACGACGACGTCCGCTGGGTGCTGACCAAGGGCAAACTCCCCGCCGCCACCTGGCTCGACGTCGTCGCCACCGCGCACGAGGTCGGCCTCCGGTCCTCCTCCACCATGATGTACGGCCACGTCGACCACCCCGGCCACTGGCTCGGCCACTTCCGGGCACTCGCCGCCCTGCAGGACCGCACGGGCGGCCTGACGGAGTTCGTGGGGTTGCCGTTCGTGCACCGCAACGCCCCCATCTACCTCGCCGGCGTCGCCCGCCCCGGCCCCACCCGACGCGACAACCGGGCGGTGCACGCCTTCGCCCGCCTGGCCCTGCACGGCCGCATCGACAACGTCCAGTGCTCCTGGGTCAAACTCGGCGACGAGGGCACCGCCGAAGTCCTCCAAGGCGGCGCCAACGACCTCGGCGGCACCCTCATGGAAGAAACCATCAGCCGCATGGCCGGCTCCGAACACGGCTCCGCCCGCACCGCCACCCAACTCCACACCACCGCAGCACTCGCCGGACGCCCAGCCCGACAGCGCACTACGACATATGGCCGAGTCGACGTCGTGAGGTAACCCCTGCGGGGAGGGGTGGGAGCGGTTGTGGTTAGTCTGCCGCCGGTCGCGTTTACCTGAACCGAACACCGCAGCCCCACAGCTTCGGTAGGTTCGCGGCCGTCCGTCAACAAGGTTCACTCCTCGGTGGAGTGGCACGGTGTTGGTGAGGAGGCTGGGCGGTGCGAGGTCGCGGTGCGGTCCTGGGTCTGGTCCTGGGCGCGGCGTCTTCCCTGGTCGTCGAAGGTGTCGCGGTGGCGGCCGACGGCGCGGTGGCGGCTCCCGTCTCCCTCGATGCACCGGTCGGCATCGCCGCGGTGGCGTTCGGCGCGATCGGCCTGGTGGCCGGTCTGGTCCGGCGTCGCCGGACCGCGGTGGTGCGCACGGCGGCGAACCAGCCCGTCGTCACCACCCCGGTGGTCGACGGCGGCGACCCGGCCGAGGTGCGGCCCGCCACCACGGGGGTCTGATCGGCCTGGGAGAATCCTCCCGTGGCCGTCGAAAACTCTACGGAGAACGCCGCAGGCGAGGCCGTGGGCCAGCCTGTCGAGAACCCGGCTCCGGTGAGCCGCCCCCGCGTGCTGTCCGGCATCCAGCCGACCGCGGGCTCCTTCCACCTCGGCAACTACCTCGGCGCGCTCCGCCAGTGGGTGGCGCTGCAGGAGACGCACGACGCGTTCTACTGCGTCGTCGACCTGCACGCGATCACCGTCGAGCAGGACCCCAAGGTGCTGCGCCAGAACACCCGCGTGTCGGCCGCGCAGCTGCTCGCGCTCGGCATCGACCCGGACCGCTCGGCGCTGTTCGTGCAGTCGCACGTGCCCGAGCACGCCCAGCTCGCCTGGGTGTTGCAGTGCCTGACCGGTTTCGGCGAGGCCAGCCGGATGACCCAGTTCAAGGACAAGTCCGCGCGGCAGGAGTCGGCCATCGGCGTCGGCCTGTTCACGTACCCGATCCTCCAGGCCGCGGACATCCTCCTCTACCAGGCGCACCACGTGCCGGTCGGCGAGGACCAGCGGCAGCACCTGGAGCTGACCCGCGACCTGGCGCAGCGGTTCAACACCCGCTATGGGAAGACGTTCCGGCTGCCCGAGCCCTACATCGTCAAGGACACGGCCAAGATCTACGACCTCCAGGACCCGACGTCGAAGATGTCGAAGTCCGTGCCGGCGGGCGTGGTGGAGCTGCTGGAGGACCCGAAGCGGTCGGCCAAGAAGATCAGGTCGGCGGTCACGGACACCGGCCGCGAGATCGTGTACGACCCGGAGCACAAGGCCGGCGTGAGCAACCTGCTGGTGATCTACTCCGCGTTGACCGGGCGTTCGATCGAGTCCCTGGTCGCGGACTACGACGGCAAGGGCTACGGGGACCTGAAGAAGGACCTCGGCGAGGTGTTCACCGAGTTCGTCACGCCGGTGCGGGCGCGGGTGGCCGAGTACCTGGACGACACCGCCGAGCTGGACAAGGTGCTCGCGCGCGGCGCGGAACGGGCGCGCGGCGTGGCCGCGAAGACGTTGGCGCGGGCCTACGACCGGATCGGCTTCCTGTCGAGTGGCGTGTGATCACCTGACGCACTAGCTTTTCCGTGTGGCGGAAAAGGCTGGGGCCGAGTCGAAGCTCGACCGGGTACGCCGTCAGCGGCCGTGGCTCGACCACCTGTTCCGGGCCGCCGAGCGGTACAGCGAGCAGTACGGGGCGCACTACGCGGCGGCGGTGACGTACTTCAGCGTGCTGTCGCTCGTGCCCATGCTGATGATCGGCTTCGCCGTGGCCGGTTTCGCGCTCGCCTCGGAGCCGGGCCTGCTGGACGAGCTGAAGGCCTCCATCGCGGAGGCGGTGCCGGGCACGCTCGGCAACACCATCAACGAGGTGGTCGAGCAGGCCATCGAGTCCAAGGGCACGGTCGGCGTGCTCGGCCTGCTGGCCGCCGCCTACTCCGGCCTCGGCTGGATGAGCAACCTGCGTGACGCGCTGACCGCGCAGTGGGGCCACGCGAAGGCCGACCGGCCGTTCCTGAAGACGATCGCGAAGGACTTCCTGGCGCTGATCAGCCTCGGGCTGGCGCTGGTGGTGTCGTTCGGCCTGACGGCCGCGGGCAGCGGGTTCGCCGAGCTGGTGCTGCGGTGGGTCGGCCTGGACGGCGTCGGGTGGGCCGAGGCGATGCTGAAGATCGGCACGATCGCGCTGGCGCTGGTCGCGAACTGGCTCGTGTTCCTCTGGGTGCTGGCCAAGCTGCCGCGCGAGCCCGTCGGCTGGCGCAGCGCGGTCAAGGGCGCGGCGGCGGCGGCGATCGGGTTCGAGACGCTCAAGCAGGTCGCGACGATCTACCTGAGCAGCGTCACGAGCTCGCCGGCCGGTGCGGCGTTCGGGCCGGTCATCGGTGTGCTGGTGTTCGCGAACCTGGTGGCCCAGTTCCTGCTGTTCATCACCGCGTGGACGGCCACGGCGCGGGAGAACGCGGTCAAGGAGCCGCCAGCGGCTCCGCCACCCGCCGTGATCCGGCCCGTGGTGGAGGTGCGGTCCGGGCCCAGCCCCCGCGCCGCCGTCGGGCTGGTCGGCGCGGGGCTGCTGCTGGGCGCGTTGTTCCGGCGGCGCTGAGGTCCCGCCTACGTCCAGAAGACGGCGATGCCGACGTTCACCACGACCAGGCCGGCCAGCACGGGCGTGAGCCAGGCGGCGGGCTTCTTCTTCAGGTTGACCGCGACCAGCGCCGCGATGACGACCAGGACCAGCAGCTTCACGCCGATCTTGATGTCGTTGTAGTCCTGGTCGGTGGCCGGGGCCAGGCCCATCAGCGCCAGGCCGGTGAGCAGCTGCAACGCGCTGCCGTGCAGCCAGCCGTTGTTCAGCGGGGCGTCGGCCCCGGACCGGCGCTGGACGAAGAACATCGCGATCAGCATGCCCATGCCGAGCAGGTGCAGGAACACCAGCAGTAGGCGCACGAACTCCACGGCGGAGCCTCCAGGTGTGGTGGGTTTACTCGCTCTTGGCGCTTCCGGCCGCACGCAGCCCGCGCACGCCCAGCACGCCGATGACCGTGCCGAATGTGAGCGACGCGACAACGAGCAGCAGGTGGACGGTGAAGAACGTGGTCGGGCCGCCGTCCCACGAACGGGGGTCCTTCCAGATGTTGCGCAGGAAGGTCGGCCAGATCACCCAGGACCACACCCCGAAGGCAAGCAGGAAGACGGACATGCCGCGGGAGAGCTTCACCTGAGCAGTATCGGACGTGGCGGGTGCAGGTCACTCATCCGGGGTGGATAGCCTGGGCGGGTGCGTTCCTCCGCGTTCCGACGGCCCGTTGCCCTGGTCCTGGCTGCTTGTGCGCTGATGGCCGGCGCGTCGTTCGTGGCCGCACCGGTCGCGGCCGCACAGCCGGCCTGCGAGAACAAGGTGTCACCGCCCCCTCCGGTCGACACCTCCGAACAGGTGGCGCCAGGCGAGAAGCCTCCACCACCGATCGAGGTACCGGAGAGCCCGATCGGGGGACAGCGCCTCGGTGAGTGCGGCCTCGTGCTGCCACCGAACGCGCCCGTGCCCCCGGACGGCATCACGGCCAAGAGCTGGCTGCTCGCCGACATGAACAGCGGCGCCGTGCTGGCGGCCCTCGACCCGCACGGCCGGCAGCGGCCCGCGTCGGTGATCAAGGTGCTGCTGGCCATGGTGGTGGCCAAGGAGCTGGCGCCCGACGCCACGGTGGCGGCGACGCCGGAGGACCTCGCTCAGGAGTGCACCTGCATCGGGCTGCGCAACGGCGCCGAGTACAGCGTCGAGCAGATGCTCCAGGCGCTGGTCATGGCGTCGGGCAACGACGTGGCGCACGCGCTGGCCCGTCGGCTGGGCGGGGTGCCGTCGGCGATCCGGAAGATGAACGCCCTGGCGGCCGAGCTGGGCGCGTTGGACACGCGGGCCGTGACGCCGTCCGGGCTGGACGCGCCGGGCACGTCGACGTCGGCCTACGACGTGGCGCTGATCTACCGCGAGGCGATGAAGTACCCGGACTTCGTCAAGGCCGTGATGACGCAGCGGATCGACTTCCCGGCGGCCAACGGCAACGGGACCGTGCCGATCGTCAACGACAACCGGCTGCTGACCACGTACCAGGGTGCGTTGGGCGGCAAGTCAGGGTTCACCGACGACGCGCAGCACACCTACGTGGGTGCGGCCGAGCGCAACGGCAAGCGGCTCGTGGTCGTGCTGCTGCGGGGTCAGCAGCAGCCGGTCCGGATGACCGACCAGGCCGCCCGCCTGCTCGACTACGGCTTCGCCCTGGAACCCGCCGCGGCGGGCAACCCGGTCGGCAGGCTGGTCGAGGGCGCGCCGCAGGCGAAGAAGAAGACCACCGAGCCCCGGCCGACGCCGACCAGCGCCGGTGTCGGCGAGGTCGCCAACTCCACGCCGGACGGCACCCAGCCCTCCGCCATGCAGACGGCGTTCGGCAACGTGGGCGGCCCGATCACCGCCGTCGCCGGCCTGGGCCTGCTCCTGGGCCTGCTGATGTACCTGCGCAACCGCCGCGCCAAAGCCGCCCGCGCCGCCCGCACCGCCACCCGACAACACCCCTAATCCCCGCGCGTGTCGAACCTCCAGGTCCCGCGTGTCGAACGCTCAGGACCACCGTGTCGAACGCTCAGGACCGCTGAGTTCAACGCTCAGGACAGCACCAGGCCGAAGTCCGTGCCGGCCCGCCTGTCCTGAGCGTTGAATTCGGGGGTCCTGAAGGTTCGACACGCGGGCGTTGAGCGTTCGACACGCGGGACCTGAGGGTTCGACACGCGGGGATGTGAAAGGGCCCCCGAGGGTGCTCGGGGGCCCGGGGTGGAGGGGGTTGGTCAGGTGCGCTTGAAGAGGAGGGCGCGCTTGACTTCCTGGATGGCCTTGGTGACCTGGATGCCGCGGGGGCACGCGTCGGTGCAGTTGAAGGTGGTGCGGCAGCGCCAGACGCCGTCGACGTCGTTCAGGATGTCCAGGCGCTCCTCGGCGCCCTCGTCACGGCTGTCGAAGATGAACCGGTGCGCGTTCACGATCGCGGCCGGGCCGAAGTAGGAGCCCTCGGTCCAGTACACGGGGCACGACGTGGTGCACGCCGCGCACAGGATGCACTTGGTGGTGTCGTCGAACCGCTCGCGGTCGGCGATGGACTGGACCCGCTCGCGCGTCGGCTCGTTGCCGTACGTGATGAGGTACGGCTTGACCGCCTTGAACGCCTCGAAGAACGGCTCCATGTCGACCAGCAGGTCCTTGTGCACCGGCAGGCCCTTGATGGGCTCGATGGTGATCGTGGTCGGCTTGCCGCCGCCCGCCAGCAGGTCCTTCAGCAGCACCTTGCACGCCAGCCGGTTCACGCCGTTGATGCGCATCGCGTCCGAGCCGCAGATGCCGTGCGCGCACGACCGGCGGAACGTCAGCGTCCCGTCGAGGTACCACTTCACGTAGTGCAGCAGGTTCAGCACGCGGTCCGACGGCAGGGCCGGGATCGCGAACGAGTCCCAGCGCGGCTCGTCGTCGAACTCCGGGTTGAACCGGCGCACCTTCAGGGTGACGGTGATCGCGCCGTCCGGCACGGGGGGCTGGTTCCCGCGCGAGCCGGTGGACACTTCAGCGGTAGCGGTCATCAGTACTTGCGCTCCATCGGCTGGTACCGGGTGAACGTCACGGGCTTGTAGTCGAGCCGGATGTCGGCCGCCAAGCCGTCGCCCTGCTTGTAGTACATGCTGTGGCGCATGAAGTTCGTGTCGTCGCGGTTCGGGTAGTCCTCGCGCGCGTGACCGCCGCGGGACTCCTTGCGCGCCAGCGCGCCCACGACGAGAACCTCGGCCAGCTCCAGGAGGAAGCCCAGCTCGACGGCTTCCAGGAGGTCGGTGTTGAACCGCTTCCCCTTGTCCTGCACGGTGATCCGCTGGTACCGCTCCTTCAACGCCTGCACGTCGTGCAGCGCCGTCTTGAGCGTGTCCTCGGTGCGGTACACCGACGCGTTGGCGTCCATGGTGGCCTGCAGCTCGGTGCGGATGTCCGCCACGCGCTCCTCGCCGTGCTCGGACAGCACCAGCGCCACCTGCGCCTCGACGGCGGCGGCCGGCTCCGCGGGCAGCTCGACGTGGTCGTGCGCCAACGCGTACTCGGCGGCGGCGATGCCCGCGCGGCGGCCGAACACGTTGATGTCCAGCAACGAGTTCGTGCCGAGCCGGTTCGCGCCGTGGACGGACACGCACGCGCACTCACCGGCGGCGTAGAGGCCGGGCACGACGTTGTCGTTGTCCCGCAACACCTCGCCGTGCACGTTGGTCGGGATGCCACCCATCGCGTAGTGCGCGGTCGGGTAGACCGGCACCGGCTCCGTCACCGGGTCGACCGCGAGGTACGTGCGGGCGAACTCGGTGATGTCGGGGAGCTTGGTCTCCAGCACCTCCGCGCCCAGGTGGGTGCAGTCGAGCAGGACGTAGTCCTTGTTCGGGCCCGCGCCGCGGCCCTCCAGCACCTCCAGCGCCATCGAGCGGGCGACGATGTCGCGCGGCGCGAGGTCCTTGATGGTGGGGGCGTAGCGCTCCATGAACCGCTCGCCGGACGCGTTGCGGAGGATCGCGCCCTCACCGCGGGCGCCCTCCGTCAGCAGGATGCCGAGACCCGCGAGACCGGTCGGGTGGAACTGGTAGAACTCCATGTCCTCCAGCGGCAGGCCCTTGCGGAACACGATGCCCATGCCGTCGCCGGTCAGCGTGTGCGCGTTGGACGTGGTCTTGAAGACCTTGCCGAAGCCGCCGGTGGCGAACACCACGGACTTGGCCTGGAACACGTGGATCTCGCCGGTCGCGAGCTCGTAGGCCACCGCGCCGGTGCACACCGGGCCGTCGGCGGTCTCGGTCATGCAGATGTCGAGCACGTAGAACTCGTTGAAGAACTCGATGCCGTGCTTGACGCAGTTCTGGTACAGCGTCTGCAGGATCATGTGGCCGGTGCGGTCGGCCGCGTAGCACGCCCGGCGCACGGCCGCCTCGCCGTGGTTGCGGGTGTGGCCGCCGAACCGCCGCTGGTCGATCTTGCCCTCGGGCGTGCGGTTGAACGGCAGGCCCATCTTCTCCAGGTCGAGGACCGCGTCGATGGCCTCCTTCGCCATGATCTCGGCGGCGTCCTGGTCGACCAGGTAGTCACCGCCCTTGATCGTGTCGAAGGTGTGCCACTCCCAGTTGTCCTCCTCGACGTTCGCCAGCGCGGCGCACATGCCGCCCTGAGCGGCGCCCGTGTGGGAACGCGTGGGGTAGAGCTTGGTGAGCACGGCCGTGCGGGCGCGCTGGCCGGACTCGATCGCCGCGCGCATCCCGGCGCCACCCGCGCCGATGATGACGACGTCGTACTTGTGGAACTGCATGGCTCTGAGCACTCCCCGCAGCGGGTCAGTCGGTGATGTTCGGGTCGAAGGTGAAGATCACGTACGTGCCGAGGGCGATGATCAGCACCATCGAGACGTAGAGCAGCACCTTGAGCCAGAACCGGGTCGCGTCCTTGCGGGCGTAGTCGTTGATCACGGTGCGCAGGCCGTTGCCGCCGTGGATCTGGGCCAGCCACAGCATGGCCAGGTCCCACATCTGCCAGAACGGCGAGGCCCAGCGGCCGGCGACGAAGCCGAAGTTGATGCGGTGCACGCCCCCGTCGAGGATGTTCATGATGAACAGGTGCCCGAGCACCAGCACCACCAGCGCGACACCCGAGATGCGCATGAACAGCCAGCTGTACAGCTCGAAGTTGCTGCGGCGGGCGGCGGGGCGGCGCGGTGCGCGCGGCTTGGCCAGGGTCGATTCGCTCATGATCAGTGACCCCCACCGAGCAGGTCGGTGACCGTGCGGACCATCATGTAGTAGGTGCCGGGGATCATCACCAGCACCCAGATGCCGAGCACCACCCACAGCATCTGCTTCTGGTAGCGCGCGCCCTTCTCCCAGAAGTCGACGAGCATCACGCGGATGCCGTTGAGCGCGTGGTAGAGGACCGCGCCGACGAGGCCGACCTCGAACAGGTTGACGATCGGGTTCTTGTAGGTCTCGATGACCTTGTCGTACGCGTCCGGTGACACCCGCACCAGCGCGGTGTCCAGGACGTGCGCGAACAGGAAGAAGAACGTCAACACACCGGTGATGCGGTGGGCGACCCAGGACCACATCCCCAGGTCGCCGCGGTAGAGCGTTCCGCCCCCTTTAGAGGTGCCCGCCCGCTCGGGTGCGGTGGTGCCGGCCATGCGCAACGGCCTCCAGCGTCAGTGGTGGACTGGTCTCCGGTACGTGCGTACTCGGACCTTGACCCCCGGATGCTAGACCCGCTCGAGCCACCCGACCCAACAGCCCGACCCGTCTGTGAGCGACGAGACACCGGGTGGTCACCGGACGGTTCCCCTCACACGCCGGGGCGTCCGGCTGTGCGGCGCCGATCACCCCGAAGGGTGACCGACACCGTCCACTGCGGACCTCGTCCGCTGGTCAGCGCGGCGGCGCCTCCGGCCGGCCGGAGGCCTCCGCCCGTTGACCGGGTGGCCCACGGACTCGCGGCCGCGGCGGTCGTGGCGGCGGGACCCGGAGCACGGCGGCCGTGCGCGACCGGGCGGGTGGCGAAGTCGGCCGGGACATCACTCCACCGGGTGTGGGTGGTGGTGTCCGTCACGTCGCCCACGCGGGCGACGGCGGCCGCGAACCAGGCGGCGGGGGCGCCGGCTGGTCCGCCTCGCCCGCGTCCCAGCGGGACAGCCACTCCCACGGGCCGGCGTTGGGCAGCCCGAAGGGGCGCGGCCCGGGTTCTTCGGCACGACGAGGGCCGCGTCGGGCATCTGGTCCCGGTGGTCACCCGAGGACTGCGCGGCACGGTCGTGCGGGCGAACCGTCAGCCGTTGGCCGGTTCGTTCTCCGGGGACGGGTCCACCGGGACCACCTCGTCGCCGTAGGCCCCCGCGAGGCGCCGCTCGGCCGCGCGGACGGCGGCGGGGAAGTCCGGTTCGGACACGGCCGGCCGCGGCCGGTGGAAGCGGGCCAGGACGAGGCTGCCGACGGTGGCCGTCTCCAGGTCGGCGAGGGAGCCCCGCACGGCGTCCAGCACGGCCACCTCGCCGTTGTCGTTGTGCGCGTAGAGCAGGTGGCCGGTCACCTCCACGCCCACCAGTTCCCGCCGCACCCAGATGACGCCCCTGGTGTCCGGTCCGCCGGCGCGCACCGCCTCGACCACCTCGGGCCACGTCGCGCAGGTCGCGACCTCCGCCGTCGGGAAGTGCCCGGCGCGGAGCCGGTCCCACCACCCCGGCTGTTCGTCGGTGGGACGCCACGGCAGCGCGGACGCCGGGGCGTGGTCGACGGTCGCGTCCAGGGCGATGACGCCGTTGCGCGCGTTGACGCGCCTGGTCCACTCGGCCTCTACCGGCGCGGGCCGGCCCGTCCCGTCCTCGTCGAGGCCCAGGTCGTCGAACGGGCGGTCGTTGGGCAGCGGGTACGGGGCCTCGCCGGTCGTCGGCACGGCGATCGCGGCGGCCAGCATCGGGTCGTGGCTCTCGCGGAACCGGCAGCCGAAGACCGCGACCCGCGTCGTCTCCAGGAGTGGGTGCCTGCTGGACTTCACCGCGCCGGCGTAGACCCGGTCGAGCCACTGGTCGGCAGTGTCCCGTGCTTGCGTCACGCGCACCTCTCGGCGTCGAAGGTCTCCATCTGCTCTGGTCGGTCGTCCGACGACGCTACGGGACGGAGCCGGTCGTCGGCGGCGCCGCGACCGGGGCGACCGTGCGGCGTCTCGGCGGTGGCGTTCACGCGGTCGGTGCGGTGACGTCGTGACCGGCGCCCTTCCTCTCGGAGTTCGTCCGGTTGACGTTCGAGAGGCCGGGGTAAGCCGTGTTCGCCCAGGTGCCCGCGGCATTCTCGTCGGCGAACGCCGCGAAGTGCTTCGTGCCCGACGGCAGCCACTCGGCCACCTCGGCCGCGTGCTCGGCGTCCTGCCGTGCGGTCAGCCGGTCCTCCGCGTCCTTGCGCTCCTCGGCTTGGCGGGTGTCGAGCGCCGCCTCGGCCTGCCGCAGCTCCACCAGGTGCCTGGCCTTGAGGTCCTGCTCCGCCTTGAGGCGCTCGGCGTCCTGCTTGACCTTGAGCTGCTGCGCGGCCTGCTGCCGCTCGGCGAGCTGCCGCTGGGTGAGCTGGTGCTCGGCGGCCCTGCGTTCGTCGTCCTGGCGGACGCGCAGGTCGTGCTCGACGCGCAGCCGCTCGGCGGCCTGCTCGTTGTCGAGCTGCTGCTCGACGTTGCGCAGGACGGCGGCCTGGTTGTTCAGGACCTGCTGCCGGACCTGGTCCGGGTCGAACGAGCCGGGCGCGGCGGCGAGCTGCTGCTGGATCCGCGCCTCCACCTGGTTTCGCTCCAGCGCCTGGTTCGCCAGGACCTGGGCGGCGACCCGCTGCCGGTGCGCCTGCTGGTCGGTCGTCAGCTCGGCGGCGACGCGGTGCTGCTCGGCCAGGAGCCGGGCGGCGACCGCGTTGCTCTCGGCGGTGTAGTCCTGCCGCTGCGTGGCGAGCAGGTCGGCCTCGGACTTGACGCGCTCGGCGTGGAACTTCGCGTCGGTGGCGGCGCTCTCGGCCTCGTGCTCGGCCTGCTGGTCCGCCTTGAGCACCAGTGCCGCGGCCTGCTTCTCGGCTGCCTGGCGGGCCGCGACGGCGTTGCTCTCCGCGGTCCGCTCGGACTGGTGGCGCGAGGCCAGGGCGGTGGGCGCGCCGGAGGTCTGCCCGACGGGCGGCGCCGCGGAGCTCGAGCCGGCGTTGGCGCTGCCGGGCGGGGGCGGAGGTGTGCCATTGGTGGACGGGGTGGTGTTGCTCGGCGGGGTGTTGAACGCCGCCAGCCGGCGGTCGGCCGCGGTCTTGGCCTGCCACCAGTTCGCCTGCTCGACGTCGGCCGCGTCCTGCTTCCCCGCCAGGTCGGCGAGGGTGGTGGTGATCCGCGTCTCCAGGTCGGCGCGGTCCCGCACAGCCTCCTGGTGCTCGCGCTCGGCCGCCTGCCTGTTCTCCTCGGCCTGGCGGGCCTTGGCACGGGCCTCGCGGAGCCGGTCGTTGGCCGCGTCGAAGTCGCGCCGCGCGTCGGCGGCGGTGCGCTCGGCCGCCTCCAGGTCGGCCGTGGCCCGGTCCGCCGCCGTCCTGGCGTCCCTGGCCGCGTCGGCCGCCGCCTGCTGCCGGTCGAGGGCGGTCCGGTGCTCCTGCCGGGCCTTCTCCAGGGCCGTCGCGGCCTTCTCCTGCTGGGCCTGCCGGTTGTCGCGGACCTCGGTCGCGTCCTGGACGTCCTTCACCAGGCCCGGCCGCACCTCGTCGGGTGCGGCGGCCGGGTCGGTGCTCGGCGGGTTGGCCTGGTCGTGCCGGGTGAGGGCGGCCTCGGCGTCGCGCAGGGCCTGGTCCGCCCGGGCCCGGGCGTCGTCGACGGCCCGCGCGTGGATCTCGGCCAGCTCGACGCCCTCCTGCGTCGTCCGGACGTCCTCCGCCGCGTCGCTCAGCGCCTTGTCGGCCCGCCGGGAGGCTTGGTCGAGGTCGACCGCGAGGGCCTCGGCGTCCTCCAGCGCGGTGTCCGCCGCGTCACGGGTGGTGCGGGCGTTGTCGATCGCGGTGTCGTGGGCTCCCAGAGCGTCGAACGCCGTCTCCGCTTCCTGCGCCCGAACGCCCAGCACGGTCTGGCGGTTGGTCACCTCGATGTCCGCGCCGGTGCGCTGGGCGAGCAGGTCCTGCGCCTGGTGGCGCGCGGTCTCCACGGCGGCCTCGGAGGCGCGCCACGTCTGCGCGGCGTTCCGCACGCCGTCCTGAGCGGTCGCCAGCTCCGGCGGGATGGTGCGGCCCAGCGCCGCCTCCACGGACGCCACCGGCATCCGCACGTCCACCGAGCCGGGCACGGTCAGGTCGTAGACGCCGACCTTGCCGCCGCCGAGGTCGGCGACGAACCGGTACACCACCGTGGACTCGGTCAGGCCCGTGCGCCCGGACGGCTTCAGGTTCTGCTGCGTGCCGCTGACCGGGCCGCCCGAGTCGGCGGTCGAGTCGTCGCCCGTGTGCTTGAACTCCGGGAAGGCGAACGCGGAGTTGGCCGAGTCGACCAGGTCCGGGTTGCCCTGCGCGTCGTCCGCCTTCTTGTTCACACCGCCCGTCGGCGCGACGACGACGTCCCCGCTCTGGGTGTGCTTCGCCTCGGACGTGGTGGTGTGCGTGGTGGAGGTCGGGTTCTCCAGCTTGACCCCGTCGCTGAGCGAGTCGAGCCGGGTGTCGACCACCTTCGCGTAGACCTTCAGGGTCGCGTGCTGCGCCTTGCCCAGCGTCGCCTCGTGCAGGCCGGGCACCTCCAGCGGGCTCGTCGTCATGCCGGGCAGCATCGACTGGAGCGTCTCGGAGCTGAGCGTGGACAGCAGCGAGTTGAGCGAGCCGGTGCCCTTGCCGGTGATGCCCTTGCCCGCGCCCGCGCGTTCGAGCGCCGCGATGGCCGCCAGCCGGATGTCCTGGATGCCGCGCATCCCCTCTACCGACGCGCCGTCGGGCACGTCGAGGCCGTCCCGCAGCCACTCGTCGATCTTGGCCTGCGTCGCCTCGGCCGGTGGTCGGCTGGTCGCCTCCGCGCCGTACGGGCGTCGGTCGTCCGGCACGTCCGGCGAGTCCGCGCGGACGTTGTCGGCGTGCAGCCGGACGGTGATCGGCGCCTCGTCGGCCTTGACCCGGCCGACCTCCTGGTCGCCCTTGTGCACCACCAGCTCGAACTCGACCGGCACCTCGTAGCGCACGGCCGGGCCGGTGGCGGTGTGCTTGTGGCCGAACAGCTCGGTCGTGGTGTCCGCGGTGGTCTTGCTCTGCGCGAAGGTGAGGCTCGCGCCGACCGCGCCGCCGACGGCGGGCGACTGGCCGTTCCGCACGTCCGGCAGGTGCTGACCGCCGGCCCTGGCGTTGACGCCCCAGGAGGAGCCCTTGGTGAGGGCGTCGGAGTTCTTGTTCGAGCCGGCCAGGATGTGCTCCATGTCGCGGCCGTCGTTGACCGCTTCCAGGAACTTCGGTTGCCCGACCTTGGCCTTCAGCGTGACCTGGTAGGTGTCCTTGCCGATCAGCGTGCCCGGCTTGTGCAGCAGCAGCGGCACGCCGCCGTCCACCGCGGAGTCGATCAGGCCCTTGACGCTCGTCGGCGACGTCAGGTCGACCAGCCGCTGGAGGTTGCGCATCGAGTCGTCCAGCACCGAGTCGGGGATGAGCCCGCCCTTGGTGTTCCGGTTGACGGCCGTCGCGAGCTGCGCGACCACGGGGGACAGGTCCGGCACGTCGTCCACCACGCTGAGGCCCAGCGCGCCGGGCTCGCCGGGGTTGAGCCGCTTGGGCGGGCGCATCGCGCCGTGGTCCGGCGAGTCGTGCGGCGGCACGTCCTCCAGCAGGCCCATGTCCCGCGCGACCTGCTCGCTGACCCGCACGAACACGCCGCCCGGCAGGGTCACCGTCTTGCCGTTGGCGTGCGGCGTGCCCTTGTAGAGCGCGTTGCCGGACCGGCTCTCGCCGACCATGGCGAACTCCGCGTCCAGCTGCACCAGCACGGTCCGCTCCCCGGACGGGCGGACCAGCTTGCGGTCGACGTTGCCACCGACCTCGCGGGCCGTCGTCTCCGTCTTCGACCACGGCGTCCACTTCGCGCCCGCCGTGAACGTCCCGCCGCCCTGGGGCGTCGTGTCGTTCGGCTTGCCGCCGAGCCCGACGCCCGCCGAGCCCTCCACCGACTGGCCGTGCGCGACGCTGTCACCGGCCTTGAAACCACCGGTGGTCCACGTCTCGACCGGTGTGGTGTCCGAAATGGACACCAACTTGGGCCGGCCGAGCTTGACGGTCAGGCCGATCGCGCCCGTCCGGTCGGTGACGCGGCGGTCGAACCGCAGGCTGTCGTCGACCAGGCCCGTCTCGGCCATCTTGCGCAGGTTCGCCTTGAGGTTCTCCGGGCTGAACATCCTGTCGATCTGGTTGCGCGCCTGCGTGCCGGGCACGGTCAGCGACCCGTCCGCGCCCGCCGAGGTGTTCACCAACCCGATCGCGGCGTCCCGCAACGCCTCCGCGTTCGTCACGGCCTCGACGTGCAGCCACTCGTGCCGTGGCGGGCGGGTCGTGCCCGGCTTGAGCAGGCCGGCGATGGTGGTGTTCGGCGGGAGCGCGCCGTCCACCGGCTCGCCGGGCTTGAACTCCGTCGACGGGGTCTTGAGCGCGGAGCCGTCCGGCACCCAGAGCTGCACCTTCCCGCTGATCTGCGGCAGGATCGTCGGGTTGTCGCGGGCGTTCGGGTCCAGCGGCTTCTTCGAGTCGACCGTCCGGACGACGGTCTTCTCCTTCGGCACCTGCAACAGCGGCGAGCCCGGCGTCATCCGCTTGACCCACGACTGGTTGCGGCGGAACGTGGTGATCTCGACGTCGAACTCGACGTCGTGCGCGAACACCTGGGACTTGGCGTCGCCGACGTTGAGCGCCACGTCGTTCACCACCGGACCGGCGACGGTCTTGTCGGCCGTCGTGCTGCTGTACTTCACGGCCGCGTTGCCGGTGGGCGCGAGCGCCGCGGTGCCCGGCTTGACGTTCGCGCCGCCGCGGCCCTCGACGCCCGCGCTCCAGCCCTTCGTCGTGGTGGTCGCGCTGTCCAGCTTCGGCGCGGAGGACGACAGGCCGCGCACCTGGCGGGCGTCCGCCTCCCCGAGGTGCTTCGCCCCGCTCAGCCTGGCCTTGACGGTGACGTTGACGAACTCGTTGGTGGCGAAGCCCTGCCGCTTGAGCTGCACCTGCACGCCGGGACCGAGCAGGCTGTCCATCTTCGCCTTCAGCGCGGTCGGGGACAGCTCCGCGTCGAGCTTGCGCTGGTTGTTCAGCATCTCCACGACGTCGGCGAAGTTCTTGCCGTCCGCGCGCGGGTCGGTGTCCCGGTTCCAGTCGGGCAGGAAGCCGTCGAAGCCGGGCAGGCCCTTGAGGGCGCTCTCGACCTGCGCCTGCACCTGGTTCGCCGCGGTGAACTCGCCGACGCGGATGTTGCCCCCCGCGAGGCCCTCGGCCAGGTAGGGCGGTTCGAACCGGGTGTTCTCCGTGTTCGGCTTGGTGATCGTGGTCCGGGTACCGGCCGGCACGGGCAGGCCGTGCGCGCCGGCCTCCGGCAGCCCGAGCCGCACGTGCGCGGTCGCCGGGATGGTCACGGTGTCGCCGTTGGGCGTGCGCACGTCGATGTCGACGGTCACCTTGTACAGGCCGGTCTGCCCGCCGACCTGCATGCCGGCGCGGTTGACCGACGTGACGCCCGCCGACGAGGTCTCTGAGGTCTTGGCGGACGCCGAACCCGTGATGCCCGCCGTGCCGATGGGCAAGCCCGGCGTGCCGACACCGCCGCCGACGGCCGCGTTCACCTCGACGCCCGAGCCGACGGTGGCCGTGACGCCCGTGTTGGTGGTCGCGGCGTCGTGCATCCGGAACTGCGTGCCGCCGTGCGTGCCGACGAGCTCGGCGTCCACCAGCGTCGCCTTCATCTGCACGGCCGAGCCGTACGCCGAGTGCGGGCTGGTCAGGTTCGGCGAGGTGACCCAGCCGTTCAGCATCACGTGCAGGTTGTCGCGGATGTTCGTGGCGGCGAGGAAGTCCCGGAGCACCGTGCGGCCGTCCGCGCCGGGCTTCGTGACCGACGGGTGCAGGTTCGCCGCCACGTCCTCGAACGCCTGGTCCACGTCGATGTCCGTGACCGCCTCCGGCACGAGGTGCTCGACCTTCGCGCCCCAGGCCGGGTCCGCGGGCCGCACCCTGCCCTGGGCGTTGTCGGTGTTCGCCAGGTTCCGCAGGTCGTCCGGGACCTGGAGGGCGACGCTGGTCCCGTCGGTGTGGACGTCCGTGCTGCCGACGACGCCGCCCTGCGCGTCGGTCAGCGTGACCCGGTAGGTGACCGGCACGTCGTGCCTGGTCGAGCTGTCGCCGCCGCGGATCTCGCGGTCGTCCGACGCGGTCGTCGTGGCGGTGCTGCTGGTGACGGGGGTGGAGAGCGTGGTCTTCACGCCGACCGTGCCGTACGCGCCCATGCCCTGGCTCGCGGTGGCGTTGAGCGAGACGTCGTTGCCGGTCGTCAGGCTCGTGGTCGTCGTGCTGGTCGCGCCGCTGTCCACCCGGCTGTCGACCTTGGCGGGCGACGCAGTGCCGGGGCCCGTCGCGGGGTCGAGGACCGCGGTGACCTTGGCGTCGTAGAAGTTCTTGCCGACCTGGACCTGGAACGTGCGGCCGTTGCCGAGGAAGGACTCGAAATCGTCGCCCAGCGCCTTGCCGATGCGGTCGAGGCCCTGCGGTGCCACGCCGCGCACCGCGGGCAGGAGGCCGTTCACGGCGGTCACGACCTGGTCCGCGCCCCGCACGTCGTTGACGGCGACCGAGCCGAGCGCCTGGTTGCCCTGGAAGAACGACGGCAGCGGCACGCCCGGCAGCACCGCGGGCATGTTCGGCGTCTTGCGGTCCGGGTCCGGGTCGTCGGCCCTGCTGTCGGGGGCGCTGATCGTGGGGTTGACCGGGTTGGTGACCTGGCCGGTGTCCGGGTCGACGCGGGACGGCGCGAGGAATTCCGGGCTCGGTCCGCGCTTGTCGGTCAGCCAGAGGTCGCGCGGCATGACGTGGGCGCCCGGCTGGTCGGCGTGGGGGCCCATGATGCCGAGGTCGTCGACGACGCGGCCCTTGCCGACGACCTCGGTGGTGCCGTCGAGGTGGGTGATCGTCTTGCCCGGCGAGTGCTGGAAGACGCTCGGGTTCTGGTCGGGCCCCTCGGCGTAGGTGTCGTCGAGGCCGCCGGAGTGCCCGCCGATCTCGTGGGCGAAGTGCGCCGGTGTGGCGTTGATCGGCAGTTCGAGCTGGTTGGGCCGGCTGCCCGGAGGGGTGATGGTGATGGCGCCGGTGGCGTCGTCGCGGTTCGTGGTGAACTCGATGTTGACGTTGAGCTGGTCACCGCGCGGCAGACCGAAGCCCTGGTTCCAGAACCGGTCGGCGCCCTTCTTGGCGTTGGCCTCGAAGTCCCGGAGCTGGTCGGGGGTGTAGGCGTCGGCGTTGGTCACGTAGAGCTTGAACGTGCGGTCTTGGACGACGGTGTCCGGCTTGCCGTCGACGCCCGGGAACTCGATGCGGCGCGCTTCGTAGCCGATCTGGTTGCCCCAGGTGGAGAGCTCGAACCTCGGCCGGCCGTCCGGACCGGAGGTGATCCTGCTGTCGTTCGTCAGGCCGCCGACGTCGGCGAAGTGCCGGACGGGCGGGACGTCGGCGCGCACGGCGTCGACCTCGGCCGGGCTGACCGGGTTCGGGTGCCGGGTCCAGGAGGTGCCGGGGTCGCCGTGGTCCTTGCCGCTGTGCCGCCAGCTCTCGTCGTCGATCAGCGCGTCGGTGCCGGGCTGGTTCGGGATCGGCGGTGCCGGCCGGGTGGTCGGCTGTGCTTGTGGTTGGGCCGGGGCCGCTGGTGCGGGGCGGGTGCTCGGCTTCGCCGGGGAGTCGGTGGTGGACCGGGTGTCGGCCGGCGGGGGCGGTGCCGGGCGGGTGGTCGGCGGTGCCGGTGGGGTGGTGGTGTCGGACGAGGTGCCGGCCGGCTGGGTGCTGTTCGTCGTGCTCGACGTGTCGGCCGGTGGGGTGCCGGCCGGCGGGGTCGGGCGGTTGAAGTCGGCGATCCGCTGGTCCACGTCGATGCGGGCGTTCCACCAGTCGCGCTGGCGGGCGTCGGCCTCGGCGCGGCGCTGGTCCAGCTCCACCTCGGCCGCGGTGATCTCCGCTTCCAGTTCCGCGATGGCGCTCTCGACCTGGTGGTGGGCCAGCGCCGCGGACTGCTGCGCGTCCGCCGTGCGCTGAGCGGCGTCACGGCCGGTCTCCAGGCCTGTTTCGGCGTTGTCGAGCTCGCCCTGAGCGGTCTCCAGGGCGCCGTTGGCCCGGTCGAGGTCGATCCGCGCCTGCTCGGCGGCGGTCCGGGCCTGGTCGACCTCGATCTGCGCGGCGGCACGGGCGTCGATCGCGCCGGTGTTCGCGGCCTGTGCCGCGGCGGCGACCTCGACCGCCGTCCCGACCTCGGTGGCACGGGTGTCGCGCGTGGCGCGGGCGTCGTCCACCTTGCCGACCAGGTCCTTGGCGACCTTGTCGTCGGCGATCGGCGGGGCGTCCTCGGGCCGGTTGTCGAGGTGCGCGTCGAGGTCGCCCTGGGCGACGTCCAACGCCGCCTGCGCGTCGTCGAGCCTGACCCGTGCGGCGTCCAGCTCCGCGTTCGCGTCCGCCAGGTCACGCCCGGTGGTGCGCACGTCCGCGTCGGCGTCGCCCAGCGCGGCCCGCGCGTCGCGGTGGGCCGCGTCGAGGCCGGGGATCCGGTCGCGCAGGTCCGCGACCACGTCGTTCGCGGCGTCACGCCGGGTCTGCGCGTCCTGGACCGCCTGCTCCAGGGCGGGCACGCGGCCGGCTTCGGTCAGTTGGTCGCCGATCGCGTGGTTGTGGTCGACCTGCGAGGTCGTCAGGTCGCTCTGGAGCCGCGCGACGTCGGCGGCCACCCGGTTGATCACGGCCTGCGCGTCGTGCCGCGCCTTGTCGACCGCCAGCTCCGCCTCGCGCCACGCCTTGGCGGTGTCCTTGACCGCGGTCTGCGCGTCGCTCAACCCGGCGTCGAACTCCCGCCCGAGCACGGTCTCGGCTTCGGTCGACGGCATCCGCACCGACGCCGAGCCCGGCACGCTCAGGTCGACCACGCTGGTCCGGCCGCCGACCGTGGCGACCACGCGGTACTCCACGTCGAAGTCGACCAGACCGGTGCGGCCCTGCGGCTTGAGGTTGTTGGTCTTGTTGGTCGCCGAGCCACCCGACACCGCCTCGGCGTCCTCGGCGGCGTGCCGGGTCTCCACGCCGCCGGTGGCGAAGTTCGCGGTGTCCTTCGGGTCCTGGCTCGGCGCGACCGCGGCGCTGCCGGTGGCCCAGCCCGCCGACACGTCGCCGGTCTCGCTGTGCTTGGCCTCGCCGGAGGTCGTGGTGACCGACGACTTCGGGTTCTCCAGGTTCACGCCGTCGCTCAGGCCGCCCAGCCTCGGGTTGACCAGCTTCGCGTAGACCTTCACGTCGGCGTGCTGCCCGAACGTCAACGCGGCCTCGTGCAGCCCCGGCACGTCCAGCGGGCCGTCGAGCATCCCCGGCAGGCTCGGCTGGAGGTTCTCCGAGCCGAGCGTCGCCAGCAGGGTGTTCAGCGGGCCGGTGCCCTTGCCGGTGATGCCCTGGTTCGCGCCCGCCGCGGTCAGCGCCTGGATCGCCGCGGCACGCAGGTCCTGGGCCCCGCGCAGGTTCTCCACCGACGCCTTGGCCGGCAACGTGGCCGGTGAGCCGTTCTGCTGCCAGGCCGTCGCGGCCTGCGGCGTGCCCTGCGCGGCCGGCCGCGGGGTCGTGGTCGACGTGTAGCCGGCCGGTGGCGTGGCGGCCGGGGTGAACACCTTCTGGTTGTCCCCGTGCAGCCGCACCACGACGTCCTGCGGCTGGGCGGTGGCCCTGGTGACGACCTGGTCGCCCTTCTCCACCACCAGCTCGAACTCGACGGGCACGGTGTACTTCACGGCCGGGCCGCCCCCGGCGCGCAGGTGGCCGAACTGCTCGGTGGTGGCCTTCGTGACGTTGCTGCTGTGCTGCTGACCGACGTTGGCCGCGGCGATCACGCCGACGCCGCCGGACACGTTCGGGTTCGCGCTGCCGGGCTGGGCGAGGCCGGGCGACTTGAGGCCGACGCCCCACCCGGTCGACCGGCCGAGGCCGTCGGTCGCCTTCCGGGCGCCCGCGATGGTGTGCTCCATGTCGACGCCGTCGTTGACGACGCCGGAGAAGCTCGGCGCGTCCGTGACCCGCGCCTTGAGCGTGACCTGGTAGGTGTCCTTGCCGAACGTGCCCGGCTGGTGCAGCAGCAGCGGCACGCCGCCGTCCAGCGCGCTGTCGATCATCGCCTTGACGCTCGTCGGCGAGGTGAAGTCGACCAGCCGCTGGAAGTTGTTCATCGAGTCCTTGAGGACCGAGTCCGGTACCAGGTCGCTCTTGAACGGACCGCTGGTCCGCTCGTTGAGGTCGGTGATCAGGCCGGAGACCATGCCCGACAGGTCCGGCGCGGTGTCCAGCGTGCTCAGGCCGAGCGAGCTGGGCCGGTCCGGCGTCACCGAGGCGGGCGGCGCCATCGTGCCGAACGCGGGCGGCGGCGTCGACGGCTGCACCTTCGGCAGCACGCCCAGCTCGCGCGCCACGTCCTCGCTGACCCGCACGAACACGCCGCCGGGCAGGGTGACCTTGGCGCCTTCGACGCGCGGGGTGCCGCCGTAGACGACGTTGCCCGACCGGCTCTCGCCGACCACGGTGACGTCCGCGTCGAGCTGGATCAGCACGGTCCGCGCGGCGGGCGGGGTGACGAAGTTGCGGTCGACGCTGCCGCTGACCTCGGTCGCACTGGTCTTCGACGACGAGTACGGCGTGATCTTGCCCGCCACGGCGACACCGCCCGAGCCCGACGCGGGCTTCGGCTCGCCCGCGGGCGCCGGCGCCGCGTTCGGCTTGACGGGCAGGTTGACGCCCGCGGTGAGGTCGACGGTGTGGCTGCTGGTCTTCGCGTCACCGGCCTTGTAGCCGCCGGTGGTCGCGTTCTCGGTGCCGGTGTTGTCGGAGATCGACACCAGCTTCGGGTTGCCCAGCTCGATCGCCATGCCGATGGCGCCGGTGCGGTCGGTGACCCGGCGGCCGTACTTCAGGCCGTTCTCCTGCATGCCGGTCTCGGTCAGCTTGCGCAGGTTGGCCTTGATGCTCTCCGGGCTGAACAGCTTGTCGATCTGGTTGCGCGCCTCCGTGCCCGCCACGGTGAGCGACGAGTCGCCCTTCGCGGCCAGGTTGAGCGCCTCGATGGCCCGGTCGCGCACCACCTCGGTGTTGACGACGGCCTCGACGTGCAGGAAGTCCGGCGCGGGCGGCCGCGGCACCGGCGGGTTGAGCAGGTCCTTGATCGACGGCGGCCGGTCGAGCTTGGTGGCCACCGGCTTGCCGGGCTCGAAGCCGGACGGGTCGTGGTCCATCGACGAGCTGTCCGACACCCACAGGTGCACCGGGCCGGAGATCTGCGGCAGGCTCACCACGCCGGGCGGGTTGGGGCCGCCGGTCTTGGCGACCGGCTTGGGGTCGGGCACCTGGAGGATCGGCGAGCCGGGCGTGACCCGCTTGACCCACGCCCGGTTGCGGCTGAACGTGGTGATCTCGACGTCGAACTCCAGGTCCTGCGAGAACACCTGGGCGTCCGGGCTGCCGACGTTGAGCCCCGTGCTGGTGACGGTCGGTCCGCCGGTGTTCTTGGCGCCCCACCCGTAGGTGTACTTCGCGCCGACCTGCGGCGTCGGGGTGAGCGACGCGGCACCGGTCTTGACCGGGAACACCGCCTTGCCCTCGACGCCGACGCTGACCGACTTCTGCGTGGCGGTGGTGCTGTCCAGCTTCGGCGCGGTGTTCGCCGAGCCGCGCACGTTGCGCGCGTCGACCTGGCCGAGGTGCCGGGTGCCCACCGGCCGGGCGCGGACGGTGATGTTGACGTACTCGTTGGTGCTCAGGCCGCGCTTCTTGAGCTGCACCTGCACACCGGGGCCGAGCAGGCTGTCCATCTTGGTCTTCAGGGCGGTCGGCGACAGCTCCGCGTCGAGCTTGCGCTGGTTCGCCATGGCCTCCGCGACGTCGGCCAGGCCCTGGCCCTTGCGCGAGCCGGTGGCCGGGTCGTTCCAGCCCGGCAGGAACTTGCCGAAGCCGGGTACGTCGCGCAACGTGGCCTGGACCTGCGCCTGCACCTGCGCGCCGGGGCCGAACTCGCCGACCTTGACGTTGCCCGCCGCCAGGTCCGCGGCCAGGTAGGGCGGGAGGTACTTGGTGCCCGCCGTGCCCGGCTTGGTCAGCCCGGCCTGGGTGCCCGGCGGCACCGGCAGGGTCAGGGAGGCGGCCTCGGGCAGGCCGACCCGCATGTAGCTGGTGACCGGCATGACGACGTCCGCGCCGTTGGGCGTGCGGATGTGGACGTTCGCGGTCACCTTGTAGAGGCCGGTGTCGCCCTTGAGCTGGATGCCGGTGCGGGTGCTGCTGGTCGTGCCCGAGTTCGAGGTGTCCGAGGTCCGGGCCGAGTAGCCGGCCGTGGCGCCGCCCGTGCCACCGATCACGCCGGGCACGCCCACACCGCCGCCGACGCCGGCCGCGACGTCGAAGCCGGTCTTGCTGGTGGCGGACAGGGAGCTGCCGGTGGCCTGGGACTCGTGCAGCCGCAGCTGGGCGGCGTCGGTCGTGCCGACCAGTTCGGCGGTCAGCAGGGTGGCCTTCATCTGCACGGCGTTGGCCTTGCTGCCGTGCGGGCTGACCAGGTCCGGGGAGGTGACCCAGCCGCCGAGCATCGCGCCGAGGTTGTCGCGGACGGTGGTGGGGTTGAGGAAGTCCTGCAACGCGGTGCGGCCCGGCGCGCCGATCTTGGTGATCGACGGGTGCATCTTCGCGGCGACGTCCGTGAACGCCTGCTTCGCGTCGAAGTCCGTCACGGCTTCGGGCGTCGGGTGCTCCAGCTTCGCGCCCCAGCCCGGCGGCAGGGCTGCGGCCGGTTGGGCGTTGCCGGAGTCGGCGATCGTCTCCAGGTCGTTCGGCACGGCGAGGGTGACGCCGCCGTTGACCGCTTGGGGCGGGCGCACGCTGCCGTTGGCGGCGGTCAGCGTGACCTGGAAGGAGACCGGGACGTCGACGTTCGTCGAGCTCTCGCCGCCGCGGATGAACCGCTGGTCCACCGTGCCGGAGGAGGTGTTGAGCGTGGTGGCGGGGGTGGCGAGCTGCGCCTTGCCGGCCAGGGAGCCGTACGGGCCGACGCCCGCGCTCGCCGCCGCGGCGAGGCCGACGTCGTTCGCGGTGGTGAGGTTGGTGGCGGTGCCCGTGTTGGCGGCGGACTGGGCGGCCATGTCCACCTTGGTGGTGGTGGACGGCGTGCTGGTGACCGCGGCGACGTCGGCCGGCGGGAGCATCGTGGCCCGGACGTTGGCCTCGTACCAGGTGCCGTCGATCTTGACCTGGAAGTCGCGGCCCTGGCCGAGGAACGACTCGAAGTTGTTCTTCACCGCGCTCTCGATGACGGCGGCGTCGGCCGGGGTGATGCCGGTCATCGTGCCGGTGACGTGCTCGGCGCCCCGCACGTCGGTGGGCGCGATCGTGCCCAGTGCCTTGCCCTGCTGGAAGAAGTCCGGCAGGTTCCGCGACCCGAGCAGGGGGTTCGGTGCGGGGTTCGGCGCTGGGGCGGGTGCTGCGGGCGCCGGTGCTGCGGGAGCGGGCGTGGTGGTGTCGGTGTTGGCGGGCGCCAGGTCGACCAGCGGGATCGGCGGTTGGACGTCGTGGTCGACGCCCCGCGTGGTGGTCGACGGCGCCGGGCGCGTCCCGGGCGTGGAGTCGGGTGGGGTCGCGCCGACGAAGTAGTCGCCGAGCATGGTCCGGAACGTGGGGCCGGGTTTGAAGCTGTCCCACTTGGACCGCGGCCGGTCGAATTCCCGGTTCAGCAGGTCGATGTTGGTCTGGTAGCGCGCGCTGCCGTCGGGGAACTGGTTGTACTGGCTGGGTTGTCCGAGGCGTTCGGAGAGCGCGTCGGTGATGGTGCGGGCCAGCAGTTCGGTGACGGCTTCGTCGGGGTTCAGGTTCTTGTTGTAGACGCCGCCCTGGCCGTCGCGGTGCGCGAAGGTGACGTCGCTGCCGACGGAGTGCACGTGCATGAACTCGTGGGTCAGCAGGTGCCGGATGGCGTCGGCCTTGCGCGCGGGGTCGGTGGTGAGGCCGTCGAGGTGGTCGGTGTTGAGCAGCACGTGCCCGTTGATCGCGCGTGCAGGGTTGGTGAGGGTGCTCTCGATCAGCCCGGCACGCATGCCGGCGACGTCGCCGTCGGGGCCGACCTTGGCTCGGGCGACCTGATCCAGCAGGGTGTCCAGGCGTGCGACCGCGGCGGGGTCGCCGTCGTTGAGCTGCCGCAGGAAGTCGGCGGACAGGATCTCGGCGCGGACCTGCGCCGGGTCGATGCCCTGCCCGTTGAGCTGACCGGTGGTGACGTCGGAATCGCCCCGGTCGGTGGTCTTCAACGCGGTGTCCAGCTCCTGCTGGACGGCGAAGTGCTTGGCGAACGTCTGCTGGTCGAGCTGCACGACCAGATCGGGGTTCACGTTCGGCGTGGTGGTGATGCCGAACTCGCCCAGCTTGCCGGACAGCGCGTCGAAACCGGCCTGCACCTGCCCGATGTCGACCTGGACGCCCGCGATCTGCAGCGGCACCGGGGTGATCCGGGCGGGCAGCCGGGTCAGGATGCCGTTCTTCAGGTCCGCGTCCCGGACGTTCGAGTACGGGCCGGCCGGGGTGGTGGTCGTCGACGTGGAGGGCGCGCCGGGTGGTGGCGGGGGAGCCTGCGTTCCCGGGGCCGGTGGCACTGCGCCGGGTGGTGGTGGCGGCGCCTGTGTCCCGAAGGCCGGCGCCGGTGGTGGTGGCGGGGGCGGCGGGGCTGCCGCTTGTTGCGTGGCGGTGGTGGCCGGTGGGGGCGGCGGAGGCGGTGGCGCGGGTGGGCCGGCGGGCTGGAGGTCGGCCTCGGTGGTGGCTTCGCTGTCGTTGTCGTGCTCGGCGTCGCTGTTGAAGTCGACATCGACCTCGACTTCAGCGTCGCTGTCGACTTCGACTTCGACGGTGACTCCACCGTAGGTGACGGCGAGGACGGCGGGTCGGGGGTCGGTGTCGGGCTGGGTGCCGTGATCGGGCCCTCGTGACGGCGGCGTCTGGCGCGGCGAGTCCGGGTCGTGCAGCGTGGCGTGGTCGGCGTCGGGCACCATCACCTGGCTGTTGGTGGTGCGCTCGATCAGCCACAGGTGCCGCGGCTTGATCGAGGGGTCGCCGTGCACCGCGACGCCCATCAGCCCGTCGTCGTTCACCACCAGGTTCGACGGCGTCTTCCCCGGTGGCAGCTTGCCGTCGCTGTTGAAGATGCGGGCGTCCGGCCCGGCCGCGTCCTTGTACTCGTCGGGCAGGCCGAAGTAGTGCGCGACCTCGTGGGCGAGCACGTTCTCCGAGGTCTGGGTGCCCCAGTTGAGCTGGTCCGCGGCGGTGGAGTCGGTCACGTCGACCGTGGTGTGCGCGTCGGCGGGGTCGGTGACGAACTCGACCCTGGCGTGGAACTGGTCACCGGAGGGCAGCCGGTAACCCTGGTTCAGCAACCGGTTGACGCCGTCGGTGGTCTTCTTCGCCACCGCGTCCACATCGGACTGCGGTACGCCCTCGCCGGGCTTGAGGTGCACCTTGACGGTGTACTCCTTCACCCAGCTCCCCGGCGCCACCTCCATCCGGCGCACGTCGTGCCGGATGATGCCGGTCAACGAGTTGAGGTTGTTCGAGGTGCTCGACCGCTGGACGTCGGCCACCTCGGTGTCGACCGTGCGCACGGGAGCCTTGTCCCGCACCGGATCCCACAGCGTCGACGGCTGCGGGTCCTTCGGCGCGAACCAGTCCGCGGTGCTCGTGGTGTCGTGCCGCCAGGACTCGTCGGTGATGACGTCCTTGCCCCTGGGCGGCGGGGGAGCGGTGTCGGGGGTCGTGGGCGCGTCGGTGTCGGCCGGGGCGGGGCGCGTCCCCGGTGCGCTGCTGTGCTCGTCGACGCCGAAGTAGTCGCCGAGCATCGTCTCGAAGGTGTGCTGCGCGCTGGGCTGCCCCTCGACCCGGGGTTGGTCGAGCTCGTTGTTGAGACCGTCGACGTTGCCCTGGTAGCGGTTGCCGCCGGTTTCCGGGTACTGGATGTACTGGCTGGGCTGCCCGGCGCGTTCGGCGAGGACGTCGGTGATCTGGCGGGCCAGCAGCTCCGTCATCGCCTCGTCGGGGTTGATGTCCTGGCGGTAGACGCCGCCCTCGTCGGCCCGGTGCGCGAAGGTCTGCTCGCTGCCGACCGAGTTGACGTGCATGAACTCGTGGGTCAGCAGGTGCTGGACGGCGTCGCCCTTGCGGGCGGGGTCGACGGCCAGGCCGTCGAGGTGGCCGGTGTTGACCAGGACGTGGCCGTTGATGGACCGCGCCGGGTTGTCGAGCGTGTTCTGGATGACCTCGGCCCGCTGGGTGTCGACCATGGCGGCGATCCGGGCGGGCACGGCGTTGGGCTTGGGGTCGACCTTGGCGGTGACCACCTGCTCGAGGATGGCGTCGAGGCGGTCGGTGGCCGTGGGGTCGCTGGTGGGATCGGCGTCGTGCCGGGCGAGGTCGTGCAGGAAGTCGGGGTTAAGGATCTCGTCGAGGACCGCCCGGGGGTCGGTGATGCCCTGACGTCCGAGCTGCGCGGGCGTGATGTCGAACTCGGTGCGGTTGACGGTGTTGAGCGCCGCGTCGAGTTCCTGTTGCACGGCGAAGTGCTTGGCGAAGGTCTGCTCGTTGAGCTGCACGACCAGGTCGGGCGTCACGGTCGGGGTCTTGGTGACGCCGTGGGTGTCGTGGAGGGTGTCGAACAGCGCGTCGAAACCGGCCTTGATCTGCCCGATGTCGACCGGTACGCCCGCGATGTCCAGCACGTCCGGGGTGATGGTGGTCCCCGCCAGCTTGTTCCGGATGCCGTCCTTGAGGGCGGTGTCCCGTTGGGTCGAGTACGGCGGCTGCGGCGGGGTGGCGGGCGTGCTGGTCTGTGTTGCCGGTGCGTCGGACTGCGGTGCCACCGGAACGCCGACCACCAGGGCCGGCGTCACCTGGGCGTCGGATCCCGGCAGCGGCGGGGGTGGCGGGGCGGCCTGGTTCCCGGATCCCGGCGGGGGTGGGGGCGGCGGTGGGGCTTGGTTGCCGAAGCCCGGCAGCGGTGGCGGGGGTGGCGGGGCGGTCTGGTTCCCGAACCCGGGCATCGGTGGGGGTGGGGGCGGCGGTGGGGCCTGGTTGCCGAAGCCCGGCAGCGGTGGGGCTGGTGGGGGTGCGGTCTGGTTGCCGGATCCGGGCAGGGGTGGGGGCGGAGGTGGTGGTGGGGCTTGGTTGCCGAACCCCGGCAGCGGAGGTGCGGGTGGTGGGGCGGCGGGTGTGTTGGTCTGCTGGCCGGGCAGCGGCGGGGCGACCGGCGGGGTGGTGGGCGGTGCGGGCCGGGTGGCAGGCGGCTGGGTGGCGGGTGGCGGGGTGGTGTTGCTGGGTGGCGCGGGGTCGGCGATCGGCGGGGCGGGCCTGGTCGCCGGGGCAGGTGAGGGTTGGGCCGGTGCCGTGTTGGTGGGTGCGGCGGTCGGCGGGGTGGTCGGTTGGGTGGTGGTCGGTGGGGTCGGGGAGACCGGCGGCGCGGTTGGCGGCGCGGTGTTGGCCGGCGGTGCCGTGACCGGTGCGGTGCCGGCCGGTGGTGCGGCAGGCGGCGGGGTGCTGATCGGTGGGGCGGCGGGCGGTGCGGTGACTGGTGGCGTGGAGCTGACCGGCGGAGTGGTGACCGGCGGAGTGGTGACCGGTGGCGGGGTGATCGTGGGTGGTGCCGGTCGGGTGGTCGGTGAGGGCTGGGTGGTGTTCGTCGGGGCAGGTGAGGGCGTGGAGGCCGGTGCGGGAGGGGTGGTGGCGGCTGGTGCGGCGGGCGGCGGGGTGATGGCCGGTGCTGCCGGGGGCGTTGCGGCAGGCGTGACGGGAGGCGTGCTGATCGGGCTCGGCGACGGCGGCGCGCTGATGGTGGGTTTGGGTGCGGGTGGTGGCGTCGAGGGCGAACTGGCCGGGGCCTTGTCGACGTTGCCGTCGCCGGTCGGGGGCTTGGGTGCGTCGAACACACCCTTGTCCGGACCGCCGGTGAACCTGCTCGAACGGTCCGTTGACGGGCTCGCGGCCGGAGCGCTCGCGGCCGGTGGCGCGGCCACCGGTGGCGCTGCCGGTGCGCTCACCGGGGGTGTGACGGCGTGGGTCGGCTTCGGGCTGGTCGACGGTGGAGCCGTGGTGGTGGCCGGTGCGCTGGTGGCCGGGGTGCCGCTGGGCGGGGCGCTGGGCGTGCTGACCGGCGGCGTGCTGACCGCAGGCGTGCTGACCGCAGGGGTGCTCACCGGCGGCGTGGTGATGGTCGGCTTCGGGGCCGGTGGCGGTGTGGAGGGCGAGGAGGCCGGGGCCTTGTTGATGTTGCCGTCGCCGGTGGGTGGCTTGGGTGCGTCGAAGACGTCCTTGCCGGGCCCGCCGGTGAACTTGCTCGAACGGTCCGACCCACCGGCAGCACCGGGAGCAGCGCCGGGAGCCATCGGCGCACCACCCATCGGAGGCACGGCCGGAGCGCCCACCGAGGGCACTGCGCCCGCGGTCGGCTTCGGACCGGTCGCCGGCGGAGCCGTCGCTGTGCTCTGAGTGCCGCTGCCGGGCGCACTGGTCGCAGGCGCACTGGTCGTGGGTGCGGTGATCGGAGGTGCGCTCGCGGTGGGCGTGGCCGGCATGCCGCCAGGCGTGCCGATGGTCGGCTTCGGGGCCGGTGGCGGTGTGGAGGCCGAGGACGCCGGGGCCTTGTTGATGTTGCCGTCGCCGGTGGGTGGCTTGGGCACGTCGAAGACGCCCTTGCCGGGCCCACCCGTGAACTTGCTCGAACGGTCCGACCCACCCGCAGCACCAGGTGCAGCGCCCGGAGCCATCGGCGCACCGCCCATCGGAGGCGGTGTCACGCCGGGCGCACCGGACAGCGCGCTGCCGATGCTGCGGGCCGCCGTGCTGCCGCCAGGCGCGGTGACGCCGGTCACCGGGCCGGCACCCGGCGTCGGACCGCCCTTGGCCGCCGGACCACCGGACGTCGACGAACCGGGTGGCGTCACCCCCGGCACACCACCGCCGGGCACACCACCGCCGCCGCGCGGGCCACCCGGCGAACCGGGAGCACCCGGAACGCCGGAGATCGGCCCCACCGCCGGTCCACCGGTGCCGCGCGGCCCACCGGGCGGCGTCACGCCCGGCGCACCCGGCAGGTTCTTGACCGGCCCGACGGCCGGCCCGCCGGGCGACTTGGACGACCCACCCTGATTCGGCCCGGACGCGCCGGGCACGTTCGTGATCGGCCCCACCGCGGGCCCACCGGTGCCACGGGGCCCACCGGGCGGCGTCACGCCCGGCGCACCGGGCAGGTCCTTGATCGGCCCCACCGCGGGCCCACCGGTGCCGCGCGGACCACCGGGCGGCGTCACGCCCGGCGCACCCGGCAAGTTCTTGACCGGCCCGACCGCCGGCCCACCCGGACCCTTCGCCCCGCCCGTCCCGTTCGGCCCGGTCGCACCCGGCAGGTTCTTCACCGGCCCGACCGCCGGCCCGCCCGGACCCTTGGGCCCACCCGTCGCATTGGGCCCGGTCGCACCGGGCACGTTCTTCACCGGCGTGACGGACGGCCCGCCCGGACCCTTCGGCCCACCCGTCCCGTTCGGCCCGGACGCGCCCGGCACGGTGTTCACCGGCGTCACCGCCGGCCCGCCGGGCCCCTTCACGCCGAGCGGTCCGTTGCCGGGTGAGCCGGGTGGCCGCTGGGCGTTCGAGTTCGGGTCGATCTTGGTGAACTGGTCGCGGCTGAACTGGTCGTTCTGCACGTGCGTCTGGAGCGTGGCCTTCAAGCCCGACTGGACGTTGCCCATCGCGCTCGACGCGTTGTTCGCCTGCTTCACCGAAGCGTCGTTCGAGCTGTTCAACGCGGGCACGGCGACGATGCCGATCGGGCCGAGCGCGTTGGGCGCGAGCTTGAGCCCCTGCAAGCCGTTGGAGATCGCGGTGAGCCGGTCCCGCAGGCTGCCTGCCCGCTTGTCCAGGTCGGACATGGTCGACTCGTTCATGCCGAAGCCGGAGTTGCCGGTCGACCCGCCCGGTGACGGCGGTGGCGGCGGCGGTGGCGGTGACGACGGGTTGCCCGAGGAACCCGGGGTGTTCGAGTCGACGCCTCCGCCACCGCGTGCCATGGCTGGTTCTCCGTGGTTCTACTAGACCGAGACGGAACTGGTGGACGTGCCGCCCGAAGCGGGCTGCGAGTACTGCGACTGGAACGAGTCGTAGCTCGACTTCGCCGCCTCGCCCGCCGCCTTCGCGTCATCCGCCGCCTGTTCGACGCTCGTGCCCGCCTGCTCGGCCTTGCGCGACGCCTCCTCGGCCGCCTTGATGTCGGCCTCGCTGCCGGACGCGAACGCCTTGGCGTTGGCCTCGGCCGCCGCCGCGTTGGCCGCCGCGAAGTCCGCGTTGGCCTGCTCGTAGGTGGCGTTCGCCGCCTTCGCCGCGTCGTTCTTGGCCGTCATGTCGTTCTCGGCTGAGGTGCGCGCCGGGTCGTCCGTGCCCGGGTTGTTGCGCTTGTACTCCTCGTACGCGGCCTTCGCGGCCTCGTCGGCGGGCTTCGCGTCGGCCAACGCTGCGTTGCTCGCCTTGGCCGCGTCGGCGACGTCGCGGGCTTCCTTCGCCGCCTTCTCCGCCGCCTGCGCCGCGTCGGCGCGCGCCGCGTCCGCCTCGACCTTGGCCGCCTCGTACTTGGCCATGGCCGCGTCCCGGCCCGCCTGGTCACCGCGCGCGGCGGCGGCGTTGGCCTCCTCGACGAACGCGTTGGCCTTGGCGTTGGCCTCGCTCGCCTTCGTGGCCGCCGTGTTCACGTCCTCGTTGGCCTTCTTGGCCTCCTCGGCGGCGGCGGCCTCTTCCTCCTTGGCCTTGCTGTACCGCTCGTTGGCCTCCTCCGCCTTCTTGTTGGCGTCGGTGACCTTGTCGTCCTGCACGTCCTTGGCCAGCGCCTTGTCGATCTCGCGGTCGACGCCCTTCTGCGCCTTCCACGACTCGTAGCCGACCTCGGCCACGTCGGCGATGTTCTCGAACCGGTTCCAGCCCTTGCCGACGTTCTCGGTGATCTCGTCGAGGTTCTTGATCCGGCCCATCTGCCTGGCCAGCGCGGCGGTCAGCCGGGCGATCCGCGACGCGATGTTCACGCCGAGCGCGACGGCCTTGCCGACCGCGAAGCCGATGTAGGCCGCGATCGACGCGCCGAACGTGATGACCGCGGTGGCGGCGGCGATCAGCGCGCCCGCCAGCAGCGACCCGAGCAGCTGGGCGATCAGGTCGCGCACGATGTCGCGCAGCACGGACACCAGCACGCCGCAGATCGCGACGATCTTGGCCTTCTGCTCGACGGCGTTGGCCAGCGCGTCCAGCTCCTGGCCCATCGACTCCATGTTCTTCTGGAACGCCTCGGACGACGCGCCGGTCCACCCGTCGAACGTGGCCAGCTCGCGCCGGTGGTCCTCGGCCAGCACGCGCAGCTCGGCGGCCTGCTTCTTGGTCGCCTCGACGTTGGCCTCGATCTCGTCGGGGTCGCCCATGAGCTGGTCGAGCGGTTCCTTCAGGAACGACACGTGCTCGATCAACCAGCCGATGCCCGCGCCGAGGATCGTGCCGAACGGGTCGACCGCCAGCATGGCCATGGACGACGCCGTGCCGATCGCGGCGAACGTGATGTCCAGCGCCTTCTCGGTCTCGGTCTCCGCGTCCTTGCCGATCGTCGTGATCATCTCGTCCCAGGCCGAGATGAACAGCGAGCCCTTGAACTTGTTCTTCTCGGTGATCTCCATGCCCGGCGGCGAGGCGATCGGGGTGTCGGGGGCGGTCATCGCTCAGGGTCTCCTCGTCACCAGGGCTGGTTGTCGTCGTCCTCGTCGTCACCGGGGCGCGAGGGGCGCGCCGGTCGCGACGGCGGCTGCGTCTGACCGCTGTACGGGGACGGGGCCGGGGCGTGGGTCGCGGCCGGGGCCGGGGCCGGCGGCACGTACTCGGGCTCCGGCTCGGCGTAGTCGGGCTCGTCGCCGTCCTCGACCTCGTCGTCCGGGATGGCGTCGCTGACCATCCGCATGGCCTCGGTGCCCTCGCCGAGCGGCTCGAACGCCGCCATCACCTGCTGCGCGGCCTGCTTCTGCGCGACCTTGGCCGTCTGCATGATCAGGGCGGTGAGGCGGGCGGAGCCGAGCTCGGTCGCCCGGTGGCCGAGTTGGATGTTCAGCAGTCCGCCGTTCGGGCCGACGGTGATGGTCACCGCGCCGTCCGGGCTCGACGCCGTGGCCTGCGAGTTCTCGAAGTTCTCCTGGAGGTCGGCCGACTTCCGCTGCAGATCGGCCAGCTTCGCCTCGAAGTTGTCGAGCCACTGCTGGGGGTCCAACACAACCTCCTAGGGGGGATATCGGTGCAGCGTGGAGTGCACCGGACCCCGCCAACGCCGCCCCAACGCCTCACCAACGGGTTAACCCTGCGGGCCTCCGAACCTTGATCGGCCCACGGTCACCGGACGGCCACGTCACCCGCTCCGCGTATTGACAGGGAGTAATCGGCTACGACGCGGGGAAGTCGCGCTATCACTACGAGTGGCGGAGTCGCCTGATGGCACCAACGATTAGGTCACGTGCGGACCGGTACGTGCGCGGGTGTCATTACTACGGGGTACGGTTCGCCACTCGGAAGCCCCGACGGCCTGGCCGTCGGGATTTGTCTGCTCCTAGACGAGCAGGGAGGGAGACGAGCCGTGCGTCGTCGAATGCGTGGCCTCGCGGTGGCCGCGATCGCGCTGACCAGCGTTCTCACGATGGCCGCCTGCGCCAAGGACACCGGTGGGAACAACACCGGGTCCGGGTCGACCAACACCGCCGGTGGCTGCAAGCTGGCTGACAAGCCGCCGGCCGCCACCGCGACTTCCAGCAGCGCCGCGTCGGGCGAGAAGGTCGACGGCAGCGCGCTGAAGGTGGGTCTGGCCTACGACATCGGCGGTCGGGGCGACGCGTCGTTCAACGACTCCGCCGCGGCGGGCCTGGACAAGGCCAAGGCCGACTTCGGCATCGCCGAGGTCAAGGAGCTGACCGCCGCGCCGAACGAGCCGGAGGACGCCAAGCAGACCCGGCTGCGCCAGCTCGCGAGCGAGGGCTTCAACCCGATCATCGGTGTCGGCTTCGCCTACGCCGAGTCCCTGAAGGTCGTCGCGCCGGAGTTCCCGAACGTCAAGTTCGCGATCGTCGACGGCGCGGTCGAGGGCGCGGCGAACGTCACGCCGCTGCTGTTCGCCGAGGAGCAGGGCTCCTTCCTGGCCGGCGTCATCGCCGCCTACAAGTCCAAGGCGTGCCACATCGGCTTCGTCGGCGGTGTGGAGATCCCGCTGATCCAGAAGTTCGACGCGGGCTACGCCCAGGGCGCCAAGACCGCCGCGCCGGACATCAAGATCGAGACGAAGTACCTGACCCCGGCGGGCGACTTCACCGGTTTCCAGGACCCGACCAAGGGCCAGGAGGCCGCGACCGGCCAGATCGAGGCCGGCGCCGACGTGCTCTACCACGCCGCCGGCGCGTCCGGGAAGGGCGTGTTCTCGGCCGCGAAGACGGGCAACGCGCTCGCCATCGGCGTCGACTCCGACCAGTACAACCAGAAGACGGTCGAGGAGTCGAAGGACGTCATCGTCTCGTCGATGCTCAAGCGGGTCGACGTCGCGGTGTACGACTTCGTCAAGGCGGTCGCCAAGAACGACCTGGCGAGCCTGCCGAAGGTGTTCGACCTGTCGGTGGACGGCGTCGGCTACTCCACCTCCGGCGGCAAGACCGACGACAACCTGAAGGCGGTGCTCGAGGGCTACAAGGCCCAGATCATCGCGGGCAAGATCAAGGTCGAGTCCACGCCGTAACCCCATCCGGCCTCCGGCGCACTGGGCCCTGCGAGCACCCTCGCGGGGCCCAGTGCGTGGTTAGCCCCGGCGCAGCCGGAGATCAGACGGAGCTTCCATGAGTACTGCCACCCCTGCCGTCGTCCTGTCGGGCATCACCAAGCGCTTCCCGGGTGTCGTCGCCAACAGCGACGTCCACCTCAGCGTGCAGGTCGGCGAGGTGCACGCGCTGTGCGGTGAGAACGGCGCCGGCAAGTCCACCCTGATGAAGATCCTCTACGGGATGCAGCAACCCGACGAGGGCACCATCGAGGTGGCGGGCGAGCAGGTCCGGTTCCGCACGCCGGCCGACGCGATCAAGGTCGGCATCGGCATGGTGCACCAGCACTTCATGCTCGCCGACAACCTGACCGTGCAGGAGAACGTCGTCCTGGGCGCCGAGTCCCTGCACGGCATCGGCGGCAAGGCGCGCAAGCGCATCCTGGAGCTGGCCGACGCCACCGGCCTGACCGTCGACCCCGGCGTGCTCGTCGAACGCCTCGGCGTGGCCGACCGGCAGCGGGTCGAGATCCTCAAGGTGCTCTACCGGGGCGCCAAGGTGATCATCCTGGACGAGCCGACCGCCGTGCTCGTGCCGCAGGAGGTGGACGAGCTGTTCGCCACCCTGCGCGGCATGCAGCAGCAGGGCTTCACGTTCCTGTTCATCTCGCACAAGCTGGACGAGGTCCGGGCGATCGCCGACTCGGTCACGATCATCCGCCGCGGCACCACGGTCGGCACCGCCGACCCGAAGGCCGTCAGCTCGCGCCAGCTGGCCGAGATGATGGTCGGCAGCGAGCTGCCCAGCCCGGAGACCCGCGAGTCCACCGTCACCGACCGCGTCGTGCTCCAGGTGGAGAACCTGGGCCTGGTCGCGGCGGAGGGCACCCGGCCGGTGCTCGACAACATCGACCTGGTCGTGCGCGCGGGCGAGATCGTGGGCATCGCGGGCGTCGAGGGCAACGGGCAGACCGAGCTGGTCGAGACGATCATGGGCATGCGCAGGGCCCACCACGGCCGCGTGCTGCTCGGCGACCGCGACCTCACCAAGCTCGGCACGCTGGCCCGGCGTGAAGCGGGCATCGGCTACATCCCCGAGGACCGGCACCGCCAGGGCCTGCTGCTCACCCAGCCGCTGTGGGCCAACCGCATCCTCGGCCACCAGACCCGCCGCCCCGTGTCGAAGGGCCAGTGGCTCGACCTCGCGGGCGCGAAGAAGGACACCGAGCGCATCGTCGAGGACTTCGACGTGCGCACGCCGGGCATCGACGTGGCCGCCGTCGCGCTGTCGGGCGGCAACCAGCAGAAGCTCGTGGTCGGCCGTGAGCTGTCCGGCGACCCGGTGCTGCTCATCGCCTCGCACCCGACGCGCGGCGTCGACGTCGGCGCGCAGGCGTTGATCTGGGACGAGATCCGCAGCGCCCGCGCCCGCGGCCTGGCCGTGCTGCTGATCTCGGCGGACCTGGACGAGCTGATCGGCTTGTCCGACACCATCCGGGTGATGCTGCGCGGTCGGCTGGTCGCGGACGCCGACCCGGCCACGGTCACCCCGGAAGACCTCGGCAGTGCGATGACCGGCGCCACGAGCGCCGAGCACGCCACTGGCGCCTCACCGGCGTCGGAATCGGAAGGCGCGTGATGGGAATCTTGCGCGGCAAACTGCTGCCGCCCGTGCTGGCGATCCTGTTCTCCGCCCTGCTGTGCGGTATCGCGCTGGTGGTGTCCGGCGCGAACCCCCTGCAGGCGTTCGGGGTGATGTTCGCGCAGGTCGGCGAGGGCACCACCGCCGTCGACATCGTCAACAGCACCGGCACCTACTACATCGCGGCGCTGGCGGTGGCGATCGGGTTCCAGATGAACCTGTTCAACATCGGCGTCGAGGGCCAGTACCGGGTCGCGGCGGTCGTCGCGGCCGTGGTCGGCGGCTCGATCGCCCTGCCGCCCGGCATCCACGCCCTGGTGATCATCCTGACCGCCGCCGTCGCGGGCGCGCTGTGGGCCGCGATCCCGGCGATCCTCAAGGTGACGCGCGGCGTCAACGAGGTCATCTCCACGATCATGATGAACGGCCTGGCGCTCGGCCTGGCCGCGTACCTGATCGGCGCGGACGTGTTCGGCGAGCTGCGCGGCAACAACATCCGCACGCCGGAGATCCCGGAGAGCGGCTGGGTGCCCGGCATCCCGCTCGGCTCGTCCGGCACGGTGTTCGGCCTGGTGTTCCTGGCCGCGCTGCTGGGCATCGGCTACTGGGTGATGATGAACCGCACCCGGTTCGGCTTCGAGCTGCGGGCCTCCGGCGAGTCGTCCACGGCCGCCGCCGCGGGTGGCGTGAACGCCAAGAAGATGGTGCTCATCGCCATGCTGCTCTCGGGCGGCATCGCGGGCCTCGTCTCCATGCCGGAGATCCTGGGCCGCGACCACACCTACAACCTGAACTTCCCGGCCGGGATCGGCTTCTCCGGCATCGCGATCGCGCTGCTCGGGCGCAACCACCCCGGCGGCATCGCGTTCGGCGCGCTGCTGTGGGCGTTCCTGGACAAGTCGGGCCTGGCGCTGGACAACGTGGGCGTGCCCCGCGAAATCGTGACGATCATGCAGGGGGCGATCGTGCTGTCGGTCGTCGTCGCGTACGAGGTGGTCCGCCGGTTCGAACTGGCCGCGCAGCAGCGGCAGGTCGGCCGGCAGCTCGGAACGGTGGATGCGGCATGAGTACCTCACTGATGAACCCGGCCGAAGCCCCCATGGCCGTCCCCCCGCCGCGCAAGTCGCGGCGGATCCCCGGCTGGGCCGTGGGCGCGCTGGGCGTGGCGGGTGCGGTCGTGCTGCTGTCCACCACGTCGTACCTGACCGATGTGCCGCAGCTGACGTCCACCGGCACCATCCAGACCGCGGTCCGGTTGGCGTTGCCGATCCTCCTGGCCGCGCTCGGCGGCCTCTGGGCGGAACGCGCGGGCGTGGTGAACATCGGCCTCGAAGGCATGATGATCATGGGCACGTGGGGCGCGGCCTGGGCCGGCTACCAGTGGGGCCCGTGGGCGGCGCTCGTCGCGGCAGCGGTGTTCGGCGCGCTCGGCGGCCTCCTGCACGCCATCGCCACCGTGACGTTCGGCGTGAACCACATCGTCTCCGGCGTGGCGATCAACCTGCTCGGCGCGGGGTTGACCAAGTACCTCTCCACGCTGATCTTCTTCCCCCTGTCGAACAACCCGCGGGAATCGCCCGCCGTCCCGAAGTTCGACACCTACTCCGCCTCCGGGCTCTCCGACTGGCTCGGCGAACTCGAAGCGCAGCAACGCGTGGGCCTGTCCGACGTCGCCGGCATCCTGCGCGGCCTCGTCACCGGCGTCTCCCCGCTCACCATGCTCGCGATCCTGCTGGTGATCGGCAGCTACCTGGTGCTCTGGCGGACCCGGTTCGGCCTGCGCCTGCGGTCGTGCGGCGAGAACCCCGTCGCCGCGGAGTCCCTCGGCGTCAACGTCTACTGGTACAAGTACGTGGCCGTGATCGGCTCCGGCGCGCTGGCCGGCATCGGCGGCGCGGCCCTCGTGCTCAACCCCGGCCAGCCCGGTTACCTCGAAGGCCAGACCAACGGCCGCGGGTTCATCGGCCTCGCCGCGATGATCTTCGGCAACTGGCGACCCGGCGGCCTCCTGGGCGGCGCGGCGCTCTTCGGCTACGCCGACGGCCTGCAACTGCGCTCGGGCGGCAAGACGTTCCTCGCCCTGGTCTACGGCGCGGTCCTGCTGCTGGTCGTCATCGTGATCTGGCAACTGGTCCGCCGCCGCTGGTTCGCCGCCGCGTTCGGCATCCTGGCCGCCGGCCTGCTCTACGCCGTGTACTACTCGGTGGACGAGGTGCCGAGCGAGCTGACCACCTACGCGCCGCACCTGGTGACCCTGATCGTCCTCGCGGTCGCCTCCCAACGATTGCGGATGCCCGCGGCGGACGGCGTGGTGTACCGCCGTGGTTGACATCGACTGGGACGTCCTGCGGAGCCGCGCCGTCGAGGCCGCGCAGTCCGCCTACTGCCCGTACTCCGGGCTCCAGGTGGGCGCCGCGGCCCTCTGCGACGACGGCCGGATCGTCGTCGGCTGCAACGTCGAGAACGCCGCCTACGGCGTCGGCCTGTGCGCCGAGTGCACGCTGGCCGGCCAGTTCACGCTCACCGGCGGCGGCAGGCTGGTCGCCCTCGCCTGCCGCAGCGGCGCCGGTGACCTGCTGATGCCGTGCGGCCGGTGCCGTCAGGTGATCTACGAGCTGGGCGGCGCGCCGTGCCTGATCGACACCCCGTCCGGCATCCTGCCGATGAGCAAGGTGCTGCCCGACGCGTTCGGCCCGGAGGACCTGCCATGACCCACACCGCCGTGGACGTGATCCGGGCCAAGCGCGACGGCCACCGCTTGACCGACGACCAGATCGACTGGGTCGTCGACGCCTACACCAACGGCGTCGTGGCCGACGAGCAGATGTCGGCCTTGGCCATGGCGATCTTCCTGAACGGCATGGACCCGGCCGAAACCGCCCGCTGGACCCACGCCATGATCGACTCCGGCGACCGGCTGACCCTCGACGTCGGCCGCCCCACCGTCGACAAGCACTCCACCGGCGGCGTCGGCGACAAGATCACCCTGCCCCTGGCCCCTCTGGTCGCCGCCTGCGGCGCCGCCGTGCCGCAACTCTCCGGCCGCGGCCTCGGCCACACCGGCGGCACGTTGGACAAGCTCGAATCCATCCCGGGCTGGCGCGCGCAACTCTCCGTGGACGAGGTCGTCTCCCAACTCCGCTCCGTGGGCGCCGTCATCTGCGCCGCCACGAGCGGCCTCGCCCCGGCCGACAAGAAGCTCTACGCCCTGCGCGACGTGACCGGAACCGTCGAGGCGATCCCGCTGATCGCCTCGTCCATCATGTCGAAGAAGATCGCCGAGGGCGCGGAAGCGCTGGTCCTGGACGTCAAGGTCGGCTCGGGCGCGTTCATGAAGTCCCTCGACCAGGCCCGCGCCTTGGCCGAGGCCCTGGTCTCGATCGGCGTCGACCACGGCCTGCGCATCTCCGCGCTCCTCACCGACATGTCCGTGCCGCTGGGCCGTGCCGTCGGCAACGCCGTCGAAGTGGCGGAGTCGGTCGAAGTCCTCCAGGGCAACGGCCCCTCGGACGTCGTCGACTTGACCGTCGCCCTGGCCGAGGAGATGCTGTCCCGCGCCGGCGTCTCCGCCTCACCACGCGACGTCCTCGCCTCCGGCGAGGCCTACGAGACGTGGGCGCGGATGATCAGGGCCCAAGGCGGCGACCCGGACGCCCCACTACCCGTCGGCCGGCACAAGCACGTCGTCACCGCTCCGTCCGACGGCTACCTGACCACCCTCGACGCCTACTCGGTCGGCGTCGCCGCCTGGCGCCTGGGCGCCGGCCGCGCCCGCAAGGAAGACCCGGTCCAAGCCGGCGCGGGCATCCTGTGCCTGGCCAAACCAGGCGACCGGGTCTCGAAGGACCAACCGCTCCTGGAACTGCACACCGACACCCCGGACGCCCTTCCCGCCGCCCTGCAACCCCTCTCCAACGGCTACGAAATCGGCGACACCCCACCCCCGGCCACCCCGCTGATCATCGACACCATCCGGGGCTGACCGCCCACTGACGGAAAGCCCTTGAAGCCCTTCCCCAAAGGAAGGGCTTCGTGTCATCCCGCCGACCTGGCTCCGCCCTACCGCGCGTGTCAAGGGGCTGTGCGTCCCTACCCCGGCGAGGACTCTTCAAATCTTTTGATCTTCCAACCCACGAAAAGGACCCGGCCCGCACACCGCGGACCGGGTCTCTCGACTTCACTGCTCACACGCGATCAGCGGCACCACACCGCAATCAGACGTGATCAGAAACGATCAGGCACCCTCAGCCGTCAGGTCGTCGTCGTCCACGTTCCGGTTCTCCCCGGGCTTGGGCCCGTTCTTCCGGGTCCGCCGCTGGGGCCGCGGCAACGCGGTGGGCGGCGGGGGCGGCGTGGGCGAACCCCCACCCAGGATCAGCTCGGCGAACGTCGCCATCGCCTCGTCCAACTGCCCGCCGATGCGCAGCTCCGACTCCTGGTTGCTCTTGCGCACCAAGCCGGCCAGCGAGTCGGCGTCCGGCCGGGTCGCCAGCGTCCCCTCGACCTTGGCGATGCCCTGCTCCACCACGCCGGACAGCTCGCCGAGCCGCGACGCGAAGTCGTCCTCCACCGAGTCGAGCCGGGTCGCCATGGTGTCGAGCCGCGACGTCACCTGCTCCAAGCGCTGCGCCAGCGCCTCCAACCGGTCCGTCGCGTCGACCTGGTCGCGCGTCTCGTCCAACGCCGCGTGCAGCGCCTCGCGGGCCTCGTCCAGCTTGCCCGTCATCGTGCTGCGCGTGTCGGCCAACGACGCCACGAGCGACTCGCGCGTCTCGGTCAACGTCGCGTGCAGCCCGTCCCGCGTGCTGTTGAGGTTGTCGCGGGTCTCGTCCAGCTTGCCGGTCAAGCCGTTCGCGGACTCCGTGACCGACCGCTGCAACGCCTCGCGCGTGCCGTCGAGGTGCTCGTGCACGCCCTCGTCGACCTCGTCCAAACGGCCGCGCAGCGCGGCCTCCAACGCCTCGATCCGCTCCCGCAACGGCCCGGTCACCGCACCCGGCACCTGCTCGACCTTGCCGTCCTGCTTGTCCAGGTGGCCGTCGAGGTCGTCGAGCCGCTTGTGGATGTGGGAGAGCTTGTCCTCCAGGCCGTCCATCCGCCCGGCAACGCCCTCGAACCGACCCGTCACCCCGTCGAGCCGACCGTCGAGCTGCGCGAACGGCTTGGCGAGCTTGTCGACCAGGCCCTCGACGGCCCGACCGATGCTCTGCACCGCGGAGTCCTGCGCCTCCAGCTTGGCCAGCGCCTCGTCCAGCCGCTCGGCCAGCACGCTGACCTCGGTCCGGTCGGGCAGCTCGGACAGGCGCTTGCGAACGGAACCCAGCGACTCGAGCGGGGACATCCGCGCGTGGATCTCGTCCAGTGCGTCGAAGATCTGCTGCTGTTCGCTCTCACGGATCTCCGCGGCGCGCGTGAGCATGTTGCGCATCCGATCGAAGGACATCGTGGAGTTGTTGTTCTCGTTCACGGCTCGGGTGCCTTCGTCCAGGGGAGGGGAGACCTCCGGGAGCCTAACCAGGTTGGGGCGGCGGGCAGTAGCGCCCCCCGATCGGGACCGCCTGGATCGACCTTGCGTGTACTCCGTTGGAGTGACAGTCGCCGACCTTACCCCAACGTAACCGGCAGCGCGCCTGTGACTGCTCCGTGTGAGCATCCGCCGAGTGAGTGACTAAAGCCCGGTCACCAGTAGCGGAAAGTTCTGCATCACGACTGCACAACGGGTGCACGACAGCGAAAGCGGCACCTGATCGAGTGGTTCTGAACACACCGGGTGACGTGGGGGTGATCATACCGGTTCTTGATCATCCCAGCTCCGAACGACACGGCGTGTCACCGGTATACGGTGACGCCCATGCCGACCCCGCTGACCCAGGAAGCCCTTCGCCGCGCGCCGAAGGTGCTCCTGCACGACCACCTCGACGGTGGCCTCCGCCCGCAGACGGTGATCGAACTCGCCGACGCATGCGGCCACCAGGGCTTGCCCACCACGGACCCGGTCGCGCTGGGCGCGTGGTTCCGCGACAACGCCAACTCCGGCTCGCTGGTCCGCTACCTGGAGGGCTTCGCGCACACGTGCGGCGTCATGCAGGACGAGTCCGCGCTGGTGCGCGTCGCCTCCGAGGCCGTGCAGGACCTCGCTGCCGACGGTGTCGTGTACGCCGAGATCCGGTACGCGCCGGAGCTGTTCACCGACAAGGGCCTGAGCATGGAGCAGGCCGTCGAGGCGGTGCAGGAGGGCTTCCGCCAGGGCGAGGCCGCGTCGGGCGGCCGCATCAGGGTCGGCACGCTGCTGTGCGCCATGCGCCAGAACGACGGTTGGCAGCGCATCGCCGACCTCGTGGTCCGCTACCGGGACTCGGGCGTGGTCGGCTTCGACATCGCGGGCCCGGAGGCCGGGTTCCCGCCGAGCAAGGAGCTGTCCGCGTTCGAGTACCTGCGGCAGCAGAACGCGCACTTCACCATCCACGCCGCCGAGGCCGCGGGTGCGGAGTCGGCGTGGGAGGCCGTGCAGCTCGCGGGCGCGGAGCGGCTGGGCCACGGCGTGCGGCTGGCCGAGGACATCAAGGGCGACGAGGTCGGCCCGCTGGCCGCGTACGTGCGCGACCGGCGCATCGCGCTGGAGATGTGCCCGACGTCGAACGTGCACACCGGTGCGGTGGCGTCGCTGGCCGAGCACCCGATCAAGCGGATGCACGACCTCGGCTTCCGGGTCACCGTGAACACCGACAACCGGCTGATGAGCATGGTGTCGCTGACCGGCGAGTTCGCCACCGCGGTCGAGCACTTCGGGTTCGGCTGGGACGACCTGCGCAAGTTCACCGTCAACGCCGCCAAGGCCGCGTTCATCTCGCACGAGGAGCGCCGGGTGCTGATCCAGGACGTGATCGAGCCGGCTTACACCGCTCTGGCGCAGCCGTAACGCAAAGCAGAGGTCGCGGGCCCTCGTGACCCGCGACCTCTGCCGGCGAACAACTGCTCAGTGGACCTTGAGCCGGTCCTCGAACGCCGCCACGAGCGTCCGCCACGCCACCTGCTCGTCGTCGAACGGCGCGCTGGGCGCCAGCCGCGTCGGGTCCGGCTTGAGCACGTACGACACCAGCCACCCCAGCCGCTCGGACTGGTTCAGCGCGACCTTCACGGTGTCGTCGTTCGCCCACTCGCCCGCGTCCTCCAGCAGTTCGACCACGAGGTCGAGCTGCGTGGGGTCGACCGCGTCCGGGCCGTCGGCGATGTCCTCGTCCAGACCCGTGAGCACGTAGACGTTGTCCGGGTCGACCTCGACCTCCAGGTCACCGCCGGTCGCCTTGGTGACCAGCTCGCCCCAGGTCGACACCTCGGCCAGGTCGTTGTCGTCGGCCTCGACGATGAACCGGGCCAGCGCGCGCGGCGAGCCGAACACGTCGATCCTGCCCTTGCGGCCGAGGAAGACCGGCTGGTCGTCCAGGTAGCAGCGCAGCGTGTAGTACTCGCCCGCACCGCTGATGATCTTGATCGGGTCGATGCCGACCTCGCCCCAGAAGCCGACCGGCTCGTCGCCGTCCTCTTCGTCCTCCTCCGCGGAGGCCGCCGCGGCGGCGTTGGCCTCCTCGAACTCGGCCAGTTCGTCCTGCGCGGCCTTGAGCGCGGTCTCGTCGACCTCCGGCGTGGCCACGACCTCGTCGATCGCGTCCAGCACCTCGTCCCACTTCTCGGCGACGACCTGGGAGATCTCGGTCCACAACGCCTGACCCTCGCGGCCGGTGAACGGCAGCGTGCCCTGCGGGAGCAGCGCGAAGCCCTCCGCCGAGTCGAGGATCTCGTGCACCTTCTCCAGCTCGCAGACGTCCGCGAGCGACCGCACGATGGAGATCACGTCGGCGAGTTCGCCGATGACCCACGTGTCGGGCTCCTCGGAGACCAGTTCGGGCACGCCGACCAGGTCGAACTGGTGGTTGTCGTCCGGCGACAGCTCACCGACCGACAGCGCGGGCACGACGTGCCACGCGGGGTGGTCGGTCAGGTCGTGCTCTTCGGCCTTGCGCACGAACGCCGCCAAGTGCGCGGCATCGGGGAACGCGTACAGGTCCTCCTCGTGGCCGAGGAAGGCTTCCCACTCCTCGCCCTCTTCCCGCCAGCGCGGGGCCCACAGGGTGACGACATCACCCTGGGTGAGCCCCAGCTCGATCGGGACGATGTCCTGTGCCATCCGACCTCCCGGTCACGCCATGCCCCTTTGCGATGCGGGGGCAAGAGTACGGGGTCGATCAGGTGCTACTGCCGTTGACCACGGAAAGGGTCCGCGAAGTAGTCGTCGTCGTCCGTTTCCTCGGGTCGGGGACGCGGCGCGGCGCGGCCCCTCACCTGTCCGGCCCACGGCGGCGCGGTGGCTCCGGCCGTCCTCGCCGGCGCCGTCGTCGGCGGCGTGACCAGCGGGGGAAGGGCCGGCGCCGTCTTCAAGGGCGGCGGCCCGGCGAACGCCTCCACCGCCATCGCCATGCCGTCGCCCAACGACTTGGCCAGCTCGTTGTAGCTCTTCTGCACCGCCGCGTCCGTGGCCAGCCGCGCCGTCTCCACGACCAGCCTGCCGACCGCGTCCGGTCCCTGCGCCAACGCGTTCGGGTGCAGGTCGAGCGCCTTCAGCTCACCCGACGCGGTCGCCGTGGCGCGGGCCAGGCGGGTCGGGTGCTCGGCGCTGCCGGTGGTGCGGGCCAGCACCTCGGTCAGGCCCTCGGCCGCCGCGAGCCGTTGTTCCTGCGTCACCGCGACTCCCTCAGGTACGTGCCGTGGAACTCGTCGTCGTCCGGACCGCGGTCGTCCGGGCCGGGCTCGAACCCGATCTCGGCCAACGCCCGCACCGCCGCCGGGTCGGCCACCCGCGCCAACGTCCGGTGCAGGCGCGACGCCGCGTCCCGGGACGCCCGCGCCGACACGCGCAGGATCTCGTCCGCCAACGCCCGCGGTCCCATGTTCAACGCCGACGGCGAAACCCGCACCTCCTGCGGCGGTCCGCCGGGCGCGGCGACGACCGTGACCGCGCCGTCGGGTGACGACGCCCGGCCGAGCACCGGGCCGGTGCGGGCCACGTGCTCGACCACTTGCCGCTCGGTGTCGGCGACCCGCCGGGCCGCCCGCTGCGTCTCGTCCACGTCTCAGCCCGTCTCAGCCGGTCGGTCGGTAGAAGCCCATGAAGCCCATGCCGCTGTTGCTCGTGCGGATCGGGTTGACCTGCACCGGATCGCCCGCCTCCACCATCTGCCCGTTGCCGATCACCATGGCCACGTGCCCGTCCCACACCACCAGGTCGCCGGGCAGCAGCTGGTCCGGCGGCACGGACGCGCCCATCGCCTGTGACGACGCGGGCCGCGGGATGTCGAACCCGGCCCCGCCGTACGCCCACTGGGTCAGGCCGCTGCAGTCCGTGCCCTGGGGCGGGTTCGCGCCGCCCCACACGTACGGGGTGCCCAGAGCGGACAACGCGTTGCGCACGGCGCGTGCGGCGGTCTCGTTGGGCGCTTCGGCGGAGCTGCCGTCGGGCAGGTTCACGCCGACGCCGGTGCCGGGCTGCGGCGGGATGGCCACGGGCAGGCGCGGCCCGGTGGGCTCACCGCCACCACCTCCACCACCGCCACCGCCACCTCCACCGGACCCGCCACCGCCACCAGACCCACCGCCGGATCCACCACCGGACGAGGAAGACGACCCACCCGCGTCGCCCGCCGACGACGTCGAAGTGGTGCCACCGCTCTCCACGCCCAACGGGTCGCCGATCCCGGCGAAGTCCGGCTGCGCCAAACCCTGCAACCGCGCGACCACGGCCGTCAGCTCGGCGCGGACCTTCTCCAGCTCCTGACCGGTCTTGCCCTCGTACTCACGGGCCTTCGCGGTCACCTCCGCCGCCACCGCGAGCACCGCGCCGATGCCGCCGAACGCGCCCGCCGCGACCGCCGCCGCCAGCCGGGGCCACGCCCAGCCGGTGAACTCGTCGATCAGGCCCTGGATCGCGGTCTTGCCGGCGTTCACCGCGTCCACCGCCGTGGTGGCGGCCTGCTGGGTCGCCGTCGCGTTGCGCGCCAACGTGCCGACGCCACCGGAGAACGCGGCGACGCGGGTCTGGAACGCGTTCGCCTTCTCCCCGTACCACTCGCTCATGGCGGCGTTCGCCGCGCCCGTGTGCCTGCCGTCGAGCTCGGCCAACGCCGAGGACGCCCGTCCGAACGCCTCGGCCGCGCCCGTCGCGCCGCCGGTGTCGCCCTCCAGCCTGGCCAGGTGGTCCTTCATCGGCTGGACCAGAGCCGCCAGGAAGCCTCCGACGTCCACGTCAGACCTGTGCCGCCCGGTCGAGGTCGGCGCTGGTGCGCGCCTCCTGCTCGGTGTAGGCCCGGCCGGTCTTCGCGACCTCCGCGGCGAACGCCGACAACCCGGCCGAGGCGGCGGCCACACCGTCCACTTGGGCCTGTGCCGCTCGCTGGAACGCCGCGCCGAGCCCGACCTCGTCGCCGATCCTGCCGAAGCTGCCCGCGGCCAACGACGTCGTGCCCGCCAACGTGGACGTGCCCACCGCGCCGACCTCGCCCGCCAGACCTGCCGCCGTGCTGCCGTACGCCGACAGCGCCGCGGTGTCGACGCCGAAACCCCGTTCCACCCTCGTCCCCCTTTTGGTGCCGTGCGAACGCGATCCTGCCCCATCCGCCGGCGGGTTGTGCGGCGTTCGGCGAGATCCTGCCCCGATGAGCGGTACCGCCGGCGGTGTCGTCACCTGATCATGTGTACGTGGGTGTTTTGCGCCATTGGGAACGGATTGTGGCGTGGCTCGACCACCACGCCCCCTTGACCGGATCGGCGTTCGTGCCCCCTGAGGACAGCGCCGCGGTCGAGGCGCTGGCGGCTGCGAGCGGCCTCGAGCCGCCCGCCGACCTGCGCGCGTGGTGGGCGGTGTGCGGCGGCACCGCCGACTTGGCGTTCGCGGAGGTGCTGCCGCCGTTCTACACGCCGCTCGGCCCGTCCAACGCGTTGCGCTCGTGGCGGTTGAAGGAGCGGTTCTGGCCCGCGGACCTCGGCACCGAGGCGGGCACGCCGACGACCGGGTTCCACCCGATGTGGCTGCCGATCGCGTTCGACGGGTGCGGTGACGCGTTGGCGGTCGACCTGCGGCCGGGCGTGCTGTCGGGGTGCGTGGTCGAGTGGGACCGCGAGGCGGGCGAGATGCTCAAACCCGAGTGGACGAGCCTGGACGAGATGCTGGACCAGGTCGCCACGGCCCTGGAGCACCGCGGCCGGCTCGGTCACTGCGAGCCGTTGGTGACGACGGACGGCCGGCTGGGCTGGTTCACGAACTAGTGAACCGTTCGTCGTGAGCGTTGAACTCGGGGGTCCTGGACGTTCGACACGCGCGTGCTGAACGTAGGACACGCGTGGTGATCACACTGGTGGGTGAAAGCTCGGGGTGCCGGCGTGCCGAGGTCGGCGAGGTGACGTTGGCTGCGGGGAGGGTGTCGACCTCCACGGGAGCCGGACATGCAGAGCAGCCGCATCGGAGCCGCCTGTCTGGCGGTCGTCGTCGCCGTCCTCTCGACCGGGTGGGCGCCGGGCCCTCAGCCGAGGCTCGCGGCGGCGGTGAACCCCTTGCGGCCGGTCGCGCCGGACGACGTGTACGCCGACCCGAGCCACGGGTTCCTCGTGCTGGTCGAAGGCGACGCCGCGCTGTACGAGAACGAGACCGAGGGGCCGGTGGCGATCGGCGGCGACGTCCGGTTCCGGCAGTACAACGCGGGCCCCAACCACCCCGGCACGTACGTCCTCCCCGGTGACACGCGGCCGACCAGCCTCGTCATCGGTGGCGCGCCCGACTTCGCGCACAGCACGGGCACGCTCAGCGTGCTCAACGATTCCTACGCCAAGATCGGCGACCTGAGCGGCTCGGACGTGCACCCGTCCGGCGGCGTGACGTGGGTCGTGCCCGCCGGGGCCGCCCCCGCCACCCCGCCGGGTATCTCGATCCAGAGCCCGCAGTCCGCCGAGTCGGTCGGCGGCCCGCACGGGTTCGACTTCGCGTCGTTGTTCGCGACCTACCGGGGGCTCAACGCGGAGATGTCCGCGTGCCCGGCGACGGTGACGCTGACCGACCAGAACGGGCAGGGCCCGTGGAACGGCACCGACCCGGTCGCGACCATCGGCCTGGAGCCGGGGCAGAACGTGCTGAGCCTGACCGCCGGTCGGATGAGCGCGCTGGACAGCGTCAACCCGCGCAACGGCTACCCGCAGCCGGGCGCCGAGGCGTGGCTGATCGTCAACGTCGACGTGACCGGCGACTACACCTGGGACGTGCCGCAGGTGAGCTGGCAGGGCAACGAGCCGTCACGGCACGTGCTGTGGAACTTCACCACCTCGGGCACGATCACGCTGCCGCCGGACTCGCCCACGGTGTGGGGCACCGTCTACGCGCCGAACGCCACCCTGGTCGACGACAGCGCGGCCAACATCGAGGGCGCGGTGGTAGCGAAGTCCCTCGTGGAGGGCCGCGCGACGAGCGGCAGCGGCGGCGAGATCCACTATGCGCCCTTCGCCGACGTCCTCGTGGAGTGCGCAATCCCCACAACCACAACCACCACGACCACGACTCCGTTCACCACCGAACCGACCACGACCGCGGGCTCCACCATCGGGACCACGAGCCACCCGGCGGCCGTTCGCCCGGACGGTGGCGAACTGGCCGCGAGCGGCACCCCGGTCCGCGGCCTGCTGGTGCTCGGCGGCCTGCTCCTGCTCTCCGGCGCGACCGCGCTGGCCCTGACCAGGCTGCGCGACCGCCGCGGCTAGCACGCGGACCATCCGACCAGCCGGCTGCCCCGCCGAAGCCCGCCCACCACGACCGCGATCTCCGGTAGAATGAGTAGTCGCAGCTCAGAGCACTCGCTGGAGGTGGCATGGCGGACGTCCACGACGTAGCCGCGGCCGTGCTCGACGGCACCGGGCCCGAGTCGCCGATGAAGCTGCAGAAGCTCCTCTACTACGCCCAGGCGTGGTACCTGGCCGAGCACGGCGAACCCCTGTTCGACGCCCGGATCGAGGCGTGGCGGCGAGGTCCCGTGGTGCCCGACGTCTACTACCGCCACCAGGGCCAGTCCGAAATCTGCGCGTGGGAAGAGGGCGATCCGCACCGGCTCACCGACCGTGAACGCGCGGTCGTCGGCTCGGTGGTCGAGCGGTACGCGCACTTCAGCAGGCACGAGTTGAGCGACATGGCGCACGACGAGGAGCCGTGGCGCGCCGCGCGCGGCGAGCTGGCCGAGTCCGAGCCGAGCAGCGCGCCCCTCTCGCACGAGGTGATGGCCCGCTACTTCCGCCGGCTGACCAGCGGCGGCGAGGAAGCGATCGCCGAGGCCGTCGGCAGCGCCCGGCTGGAGGGCCTGGACGTGCCGGACGACGTGGTGGCCACGATGCGTGCCGTCGCGGCCGGCGAGTTGACCGCGGACGAGGCGATCGCCAGGGAGATCGAGGCGCTGCGCCGGTAGTGGACGAGGACCCCTACCTGGACCCCGTGTCCGGGGTGCTGCGAAACAACCTGGGCCTGACCGACCCGATCGAGTGCGATTTCGCCGAGACGCGCCTGAGCACGATGCGCGTCGAGCAGCTCGCGCTGGCGCCCCTGCCCGGCCTGTACGACCTCGCCCACCTGCGCGCCTTCCACCGCCGCATCTTCGGCGACTTCTACCCGTGGGCCGGTGAGATCCGGCGGGTCAACATCGGCAAGTCCGCGTTGTTCGCCGCCTGGCGGCAGATCGAGCCGTACGCGATCGGCGTGTTCGACGACCTGAAGAAGGAGCGCTACCTGCGCGGCCTGCCGCGGGAGGCGTTCCTGGACCGGTTCACGCACTACTTCGCCGAGGTCAACGCCGTGCACCCGTTCCGCGAGGGCAACGGGCGCGCGCAGCGGGCGTTCTTCCGCCAGTTGGCGCGGGAGGCGGGCTGGCGGGTCGCGGTGCACACGCTGGACCGGGTCGCGTTCACCGACGCGTGCGAGCAGAGTCTGACGAGTTCGAACGACTCGTTGCGCGACCTGTTCGACACCGTCCTGAGCGTCGCGTGATGTGACTCGGCTCACATCGGGCCGAGAACCTTTTCCGCGAGCGGGGCGTCTTGCCGGGTGTGAACGAGGAGCAGTTGGTGCGCGCGGTGGCCCGTGGCGACCGCGCGGCCTTCGAGGAGCTCTACCGCCGCACGTCGCCGTGGCTGGCCGTGCGCCTGCGCCGCCGGTGCGCCGACGAGCAGGTCGTGGCCGAGGTCATGCAGGAGACGTACCTGGCGGTGTGGCGGGCGGCAGGGTCGTTCGCGGGTGCGGCGGTCGACGGCACGGCGGTCGGCTGGCTGTGGACGATCGCGGCACGGCGGCTGGTCGACGCGTTCCGCCGGCGTGCGCACCAGGCCCGGCCGCTGCCGGTGGCCGAGACCGCCGCCGCGCCCGCCGCCGAGGACGAGGTGCTGGCGGGCGCGCTGGGCGACGACGTCGGCGGCGCGCTGCGCGACCTGGCGCCGGAGCTGCGGCAGGTGTTGCAGGCGATGGTGCTCGACGGGCTGACCGTGCGCGAGACCGCGGTGCTGCTCGGGGTGCCCGAGGGCACCGTGAAGACCCGCGCCCGGCGGGCCCGGATCGCGATGCGGGAGGCACTGTCATGAGCGAGCACCCGAGCGCCGACTCGATCGCCCGTTACGCGGGCGGCGACGAGCTGCCCGCCGACGTGCTGTGGGCGGTCGAGGCGCACCTGGAGACGTGCGAGACGTGCCGGCTGCGCCTGGCCGACGTGGCTCCGCCGCGGGTCACGGCGCTGACCGCGACCGTGTGGGCGGGGCTGGAGCCCGCCGGGACGCCCGCCCGCCGACGGCACCGGCTCGCCCGCTGGGCCACGCCGTCGTTGCTGCCGTGGCTGGCCATGACGGCGTTCGTGGTGCTGGCGGCGCTGTCGCTGGACGGGCTGCCCGGTCACACGGCGTCGTCCGGGGTCCTGCTGATCGCGCCGATCGTGCCCGTGCTCGGCGTGGCGGCGGCGTGGTCGCGGGGGATGGACCCGGCCTACGAACTGGTCGTGTCCACGCCCCGGGCCGGGCTGCAACTGGTGTTGCGCCGCACGTTCGCGGTGCTCGTGGCCGTGCTGCCGGCGTTGCTCCTCGGCGGTTGGCTGGCCGGCGCGTCGCCCGCGTACTGGCTGCTGCCGTGCCTCGGCGTCACCGCGGTGACGCTCGCGCTCGGCGGCGTGATCGGGGTGCGCCGGGCCGCCGTCGCCGCCGCGTTCGCGTGGTCGGTGCTGGTGGTCGGTCCGGCGGCGGTCGTCGGCGGTGTGCCCGGCGTGCTCGCGCCGGGTGCGGCGCCGGTGTGGGCGGCGGTGCTCGTCGGGGGCGCCGCCGCCGTGTTCTTCAGGTCCGCGGCCTACGCGCGGCTGTGATGGAGGGAGGGCTGATGGCACGTGTGGTGAGCGCGGCGGAAGTCGCGCCGACGGGGTACGCCTGGCAGGTCGAGGCGAGGGGGCTGCGCGTGCGCGCGGGCCGGACGATGGCGGTGGACGGGCTGGACCTGCGGCTCGGCCGCGGCGTGCACGGGCTGCTCGGGCCGAACGGCGCGGGCAAGACCACGCTGATCCGGTCGCTGGCGACCGTGCTGCGGCCCGTGTCGGGGACGTTGGAGGTGCTGGGCACGCCGGTGTCCGGGCGGCTGGACCTGCGCCGGGTGCGCCGCGCGCTCGGCTACCTGCCGCAGGACTTCGGCTACTACAAGCGGTTCACGGTGCGCGAGTTCGTCGAGTACATGGCGTGGCTCAAGGAGATGCCGAAGCGGGACGTGCCCGGCGCGGTGCAGCGGGCCGTCGAACGGGTCGGGCTGGCCGACCGCGCGGACGACCGGCTGAAGACGCTGTCCGGCGGCATGGTGCGGCGGGCGGGCATCGCGCAGGCGATCGTGAACGACCCCGAGGTGCTGCTGCTCGACGAGCCGACCGCCGGGCTGGACCCCGGCCAACGGGTCCGGTTCCGGGAGCTGTTGCAGGAGTTGGGTTCCGACTCGTGCGTGGTCGTGTCGACGCACCTGGTCGAGGACGTCGCGGCGGCGTGCACGGACGTGGTGCTGGTCGCCGCGGGCAAGCTCGTCTTCCAGGGCACGCCCGCCGAACTGGCGGCGGCCGGCGGGCCGGACGACGTCGGTGACAGCCCGATCGAGCGCGGCTACTCGGCGCTGCTGGGCGGTGCGTGGTGAGGATCCTCGGGATCGAGGTGAAGCGCACCACGGCGCTGGTGCTCGGCGTGCTGGTCGCGGTGGTCATGGTCGGCATGCTGTCCTGGTCGCCGTCGACCAAGAACAGCACGGCGTGGAGCCGGCAGTGGACGACGTTGGCCGAGTGGGTCCGGTTCATCATGGCGTTCTCCTGGCCGTTGGCGCTCGGCGCGGGCGCGTTGCAGGGCTTGCGCGACCGGCGGTCGGGGGTGGAGGAGCTGTTCGGCTCCACGCCGAGGCCGCGTGCCCAACGGGTCGGGTGGACGCTCGGCGCGTTGGCGGTCGGGCTCGTGGCGGGGTACGCGCTGGTGTTCGCGGTCGGCGCGGTGCAAGTGGTGTCGGCGACGGACTACTTCCACTGGGGCTGGCTGCCGGCCGCCCTGGTCGGCGCGTTGGCGCTGGTCGGCGTGGCGTGGCTGGGCATGGGGCTCGGCCGGCTCGTGCCTTCGCCGTTGACGCCGCCGGTGCTGGCGGTCGCCGGGTTGGCGGTGACGTCGCTGGGGGTCGGTCGGCCGGGGGACGGCCTGCCGTGGACCGCGTTGCTGCCGACGCTGCCGTTCCCGAGGTCGGTGTTCACGGCGGTGGGCGGTTCGGTGAGCGCGGTGCAGGCGGTGTGGTTCGCGGGGATCGCGGCGACCGGGTTCCTGCTGGTGGCGCTGCGCCGGCGGTGGTTGGGAGTGCTGCCGGTGCTGGTCGCGGCGGCCGTCGCGGTGCCGTTGCTGCCCGCGACGGCGGAGGAGGCCGTGACGGCCGATCCGGTGGCCGCGGAGCTGGTGTGCGCGGATCAGCTGTGCCTGACGCGGGCGCACGAGCACGAGCGGGCCGCGCTGACGGGGCCAGCGCGGGAGGTGCTGCGGTTGATGGCGAAGCTGCCGTCACCGCCCACGTCGGTGCGGGAGGTCGCGCTGGTGGAGCGCGGGGAGCAGGACATGCGCCTGCCGGAGACGATCGACGCCGTGTGGGTCGACCTGGACGAGTTCACCTACTTCCGCCGCACACCGCTCACGCCGGACCAGGTGGCGACGTACTGGTTGGCGGGGGCCGGTACGCGCACCTGCTACGGCGATCACATCCCGAGGACGGTGACGCGCGAGGTCGCGGCCCGCACGGTGATGACGGCGTGGCTGACCGGCCGCCTGGAACCGCTGCCCGTGTACCGGCTCTGGCTGGGCGAGGAGACCGACGGGCTGGTCGCCGACGCCTGGGAGCAGCTGCGCACCCTGCCCGAGCCCGAGCAGGCAGCCCGGGTCCAGGCGGCGCGCGAGGTGCAGGCGGCCTGCTCCGGCGACCCGCTGACCACCCTCACGGGCGGTGCCCTGTGACGCGGTGGCTCGTCCTGCACGCCAAGTCCCGGCTGGTGCCGGCGTCGGCGGCGGCCGTGGTGGTCGGGGTGGCCGGGCTCGCCGCGCTCGCCCCGCCGCACGGCAGCCCGCAGCTGGCCGCGTTCGGCGCGGCCATCGGGGTCGCCGCCGTCGCGACCGGCCTCGGGGCGCACGACCCGGCGCTCGACCGCACGGCCGCGTTCGGCTGGCCGCCCCGCCGGGCCGCGCACCTCCTGCTCGGCGGCACGTTCGTCGCCGCGCTGCTGCTAGCGGCCGGCCGCGTCGCCGACCCGATCGCCACCGACGCGTTCCTGCTCCGCGACGTGGTCGGCCTCGGCGGCCTGGTGGCACTGGGCGCGCTGCTGTTCGGCCCACGTGCCGCCTGGGCGCTGCCGGTCGGCTGGACCGGCGCCACGCTCGTCGTCCCGCCCGGCGACGAGCACTGGCTCAGCCGCCTGCTGACGTGGCCGGTGCAACCGACCGGCACCACCTCGGCCACCGTCACCGCGGTCGTGCTCGGCTGCACCGGCCTGCTCGCCTACAGCTGGTTCGGCTGCCGCCGCTAGACGCCCACCGGGTGCCAGACCGTCTTCATCTCCAGGAACGCCCGCAGCCGGGCCAGGTCCGGCTCGCGGGTGAAGTCCTCCGACGGACGCGCCCGCAGCACGCGCTTCACCGTCCCCGCCGCCGCGCGCTCCAGGTCCGCCCGCGTCGACTCCGGCGCACCGGTCAGGTCCAGGGCGTTCACGTCCGCGTGCGACGCCAGCCAGGGCGCGATCTCCGCCGTGCGCCCGGTCAGCACGTTCACCACACCGCCGGGCAGGTCGGACGTCGCCAGCACCTCCGCCAACGTCACCGCGGGCAACGGCCGGTCCTGCGACGTCACGACCACCGCCGCGTTGCCGGTCGCGATCACCGGCGCCACCACGCTGATCAACCCCAGCAGCGACGACTGCTGCGGCGCGAGCACCGCCACCACACCCGTCGGCTCCGGCACCGAGAACGAGAAGTACGGCCCGGCCACCGGGTTCGACGCGCCCAGCACCGTGGCGACCTTGTCGGTCCACCCCGCGTACCAGACCCACCGGTCGATGGCCGCGTCCACCAGCGACTGCGCCTTCTTCACCGCGACGCCCTCGCACGCGGCGACCTCGGCGGCGAACTGCTCCCGCCTGCCCTCCAGCACCTCGGCCACCCGGAACAGCACCTGCCCGCGGTTGTACGCCGTCGCGCCCGACCAGCCGGGGAACGCCTTGCGCGCCGCCGCGACCGCGTCCCGGGCGTCCTTGCGCGAACCCTGCGCCGCGTTGGCCAGGAACGCGCCCTTGGCGTCGACCACGGGGTAGGACCGGCCGGACTCCGACCGGGGGAACGCGCCGCCGATGTAGAGCTTGTAGGTCTTCGCGACGGCGATCCGGTTCTCGGCCTTGCCGAGGGAAATCCGGTTCTCAGACATCGAGGTACGCCTCCAGCCCGGTGCGACCGCCCTCGCGGCCGAAGCCCGACTCCTGGTAGCCGCCGAACGGGGCGGTGGGGTCGAAGCGGTTGAACGTGTTGGCCCACACCACGCCGGCGCGCATCTTCTGCGCCGCCCACAGGATGCGCGACCCCTTCTCGGTCCAGATGCCGGCCGACAGCCCGTACGGCGTGTTGTTCGCCTTGGCCACGGCCTCGTCCGGCGTGCGGAACGTCAGCACCGACAGCACCGGGCCGAAGATCTCCTCGCGCGCGATCCGCATTGCCTGCGACACGTTCGAGAACACCGTCGGCGCGAAGTAGAAACCCTTGTCCGGCAACGGGCACGCGGACGTCCACCGCTGCGCGCCCTCGGCGTCACCCGTCTCGACCAGCTCCTGGATCTTCGTCAGCTGCTCGCGCGAGTTGATCGCGCCGACGTCCGTGTTCTTGTCCAACGGGTCGCCGACGCGCAGCGTGGACACGCGGGCGTGCAGCTTCTCCAGCAGCTCGTCGGCCACGGACTCCTGCACCAGCAGCCGCGAACCCGCGCAGCACACGTGACCCTGGTTGAAGAAGATGCCGTTGACGATGCCCTCGACGGCCTGGTCCAGCGGCGCGTCGTCGAACACGATGTTCGCCGCCTTGCCGCCCAGCTCCAGGCTGAGCCTGCGGCCGGTGCCGGCCAGCTGCCGCTGGATGATCTTGCCGACCTCGGTCGACCCGGTGAACGCGACCTTGTCCACGTCCGGGTGCGACACGAGCGCCGCGCCGACGTCACCGGCGCCGGCGAGGATGTTCACCACACCGGGCGGCAGGTCGGCCTGCTGGATGATCTCCGCCAGCACGAGCGCGCTCAGCGGCGTCGTCTCGGCGGGCTTGATCACCACCGTGTTGCCGGTCGCCAGCGCGGGCGCGATCTTCCACGCCGCCATCAGCAACGGGAAGTTCCACGGGATGACCTGGCCGGCCACGCCGAGCGGACGCGGGTCGGGGCCGAGGCCCGCGTAGCCGAGCTTGTCCGCCCAGCCCGCGTGGTAGAAGAAGTGCGCGGCGGCCGTCGGCACGTCCACGTCACGCGATTCCTTGATGGGCTTGCCGTTGTCCAACGACTCCAGCACCGCCAGCTCCCGCGACCGCTCCTGGATCAGGCGGGCGATGCGGAAGATGTACTTGGCGCGCTCGGAGCCGGGCATCTTGCCCCAGACCCGGTCGTAGGCGCGGCGCGCGGCCTTCACGGCCTTGTCGACGTCGGCGGGCGCGGCCGTGGAGACCTCGGCCAGCACCTCCTCCGTGCCGGGGTTGACGGTCTTCAGCGGCTCACCGGAGCCCTCGACGAACTGGCCGTCGACGAACATCCGGTAGGTCGGCTTGAGGTTCGCGATGTCCCGTGATTCGGGCGCGGGCGCGTATTCCCACATGTCAGTCCACCGTCACGTAATCGGGGCCGCTGTAGTGGCCGGCCAACTGGGTGCGCCGCTGCATCAGCAGGTCGTTGAGCAGCGTGGAGGCACCGAAGCGGAACAGGGTCGGGGTCAGCCACTCCGGTCCCGCGACCTCGTGCACCGCGACCAGGTACTTGATCGCGTCCTTGGTCGTGCGGATGCCGCCGGCGGGCTTCACGCCCCTGAGCTCGCCCGTCCGGGCGTGCCAGTCGCGGACGGCCTGCAGCATCACGTGCGTGACCGGCAGCGTCGCGGCGGGGGACACCTTGCCGGTGGACGTCTTGATGAAGTCGCCGCCCGCGAGCAGGCCGAGCCACGACGCGCGGCGCACGTTGTCGTAGGTCCCGAGCTCGCCGGTCTCCAGGATCACCTTGAGGTGCGCGTCCCCGCAGGCGTGCTTGACCTGCACGATCTCGTCGAACACCTGCCCGTACCGGCCGGACAGGAACGCGCCCCGGTCGATCACCATGTCGATCTCGGTGGCGCCCGCGTCGACGGCGTAGGCGGTGTCCTCCAGCTTGACCTTCAGGCTCGACCGGCCGGACGGGAACGCGGTCGCGACGCTGGCGACGTCGATCCCCGTGCCCCGGAGCTCCTCGACGGCCGTCCCCACCATGTCCGGGTACACGCAGACGGCGGCGACCTTCGGCACGTCCGGGCTGTCCGGGTCGGGCCGCCGGGCCTTCGCCGCGAGCGACCGGACCTTGCCGTGGGTGTCCGCGCCTTCCAGCGTGGTCAGGTCGACCATGCTGATGGCGGTGTCGATGGCCCACATCTTGGCGGCCTTCTTGATGCTGCGGGTGCCCAGACCGGCCGCGCGCTGTTCGACGCCGACCTGGTCCACACCGGGCAGTCCGTGCAGGAACCGGCGCAGCGACGCGTCGTCGCGGACGGCGTCCGCGAGCGCCGGGGGCAGCGACGGCGATGTCGATGGAGCAGCCATGTCCCCGAGTCTAGGCGGACTGGGACGGCCGTCCTAAACGAGCGACTCGGCGTCGATTCGGGAGGCGCGGACCGACTCGTCCGGTGGGTGGTGGAGTCGAATACCTCGAATGGATCGGAATGCCCATTCCATCGGGCGGGTAATTCCGCCGGGTCGATGCGACGGAGGGGAGTGAGAATGGCCGGGGTGAATCGTCGGCAGTGAGGTTCCGCGGTGAAGGGCTCGGCTCACGAGCGCGTTCCTCCGGTGGGCCCCGGTGCCCGCGACTAGCCCTCCAGTTCGCCGTGGTTGCGACCCTTGAGTTTCTTCTTCTTCGGGTTCTTCGGGCGTCGCACCTCGACCGCGCCCATCATCGCGAACCCGGTGATCTTCACGACCGGTCCGCCGGGGATCGTCGGCGCGCCCTTGTGCGTGGAGTCCTCGAACGCGCCCATGAAGCCGATGCCGGTCACGTGGACGGTGACGTCCTCCGGCACGATGATCTCCACCGCGCCCATGAGCGCGTAGGCGTTGATCGTCGTCTCGCCCTGCGCGAAGCGGGCCCGGGTCAGGTCCAGCTCGACACCGCCCATGACCGCCACCGCGGTGTGCGTCGGCGGCACGACCCACTCGCCGCGACGTTCCACGCCGGACCAGAAGGCGACCGAGACCGCGGTGCCGGGCGTGCCGCCGATTCGGGACGCCGGGGCGTTGTGCTGCACCGGCACGGGCATCACGGACGGCGCGGGCACGCCGAGGTCGGCGGTCAGCGGCACCAGGTCGCCGTAGGTCTTGGCCGAGTACACGGCCGCCAGGCGTTCGTCCAGCTCGTGCAGGTCCAGCCGACCCTCGCCGTGCGCCTGCTGGAGCACTCGGGCGACCGTCTCGCGGTCGGCGTCCGAGGCACGCATCTGACGGGGATCCGGCACCAACTCGTCGCTCACACGGGTGAGTCTAGGAGGGCGGTCGTCGGTTTGGTCAGTTTCCCGTCGCGACGAGGACCAGCTCGCCGGAATCCGCGTCCAGGTAGGCCGACACGTGCCACCGCTCGTGGTCGAACGCCGCGTCCAGCGCGTCCCCGGTCAGGAACGGCCCGTCCGGCAACTCCGCGCGCATGCCCTCGACCACGTCGGGCGTCCCGCCCTCGGCCGTCGGCGCGTGGGCGGTCATCAGCTGCTCCGCCGCGGCCGGGTCGAGCGCGACCACCGCGTCGATCCAGTAGGTGGACGGCCCGGGCACGTCGGCGCGCCCGAACGTGCCGGACATCCACCGCGCCCCGGTCGGCGCGCCCAGCACGGGGAAGCGGGAGAGCAGCGGGTCGAGGTCGGTCCGCAACTGGCCGGTCCCGGCCTTCACCGCGGGCTCGGCCCGCGCCTGGCACCCGACCAGCGCCACCGCCGCGACGAGCGCCACGAGCCACTTCACCTCGCGAACGCCGACCAGTCGACCTTGCCGAAGAACAGGACCGGGCCGTCGGGGTTCTTGGAGTCGCGGACGGCGGTGCGGTCGGCGACGCGGGCGACCTCGACGCAGTTGGCCTGGCCACTGCTGCGGTTGCTCTTGCGCCAGTGCGCGTTGGTGAGGTCCATCGGGTGCGCTCCTCGCATCACGTCAACTTGTCGGCGAGCTCGGCCATCAGCCCGACCGACTCCTCGGGGGACAACGTCAAGTCACGCAGCTTCTGCCAGGCAAGCGTAGCGTCGTTCAGGTAGCGCTCCTCCTCGAGAAAAGTGCTGGTGCTCCGGCTCTCCACGTAGACGAGCCCGGGCTGGTCGGCGAACTCCAGGCGAACGAACGGGCCTTCCAAGCCGGGGTGCGCCGCCGCCTCGAACGGCACTACCTGGATCAAGATGTTCGCCCGCCCGGTCAGCGCGGTGAGGTGGCTCAGCTGGGCCCGCATCATGGTGGGATCGCCGAAGTGGCGGCGGAGTGCGCCTTCGTCGATCAGCAGGTGCACCTGTGCGCGCCCCAGCACGACCTGCCTGCCCATGCGCGTGGCCACCAGGGTGTTGACCTCGGCTTCCGACAACCCGTCGTGAGTGCCTCGGATGATGGCGCGGGCGTAGTCGGGGGTCTGGGCGAGACCTGGCACGAGGAGCGGTTCGTAGTTGTAGAGGGCCGTCGCCTCCGCTTCGAAACCGATGAGGTCCTTCCAGTTGCTGGGGAGCTTGCCGTGGATGGCGTGCCAGTTCCGGTGCTCTCCGGCGCGGACCAGGTCGACCAGTTCTTGCCGCAAGGCGGCCGGCGCGCGCAGGTAGCCGAGGATCGCGGCCACCTCGTCGGCGCGGAGCCCCCGCGTCCCCGTCTCCATCCGGCTGATCTTGCTCTCCGAGCAGCCGATCGCGCTTGCCACGTCGGCGCAGCTCAGACCCCTGGCCAAGCGCATCGCGCGCAGTTCCGTCGATACCCGCCGTTGTCGGACGGATGCCCCCTTGCGTGTCATGGCGCGACTGTTCCGCCTTGCCACGTGGGCACGGAAGTCGTGTCACCCGAAGGGGAGCGTTGCGGGACCGCGCGGCAAGGCGCGACCGTTCCGGTGTGGAGAAGACCTGGGAGATCACGGGCGTGACCGGCACCTGGAAGATGACCGTGGTCCTCGACCCCGAGGACACCGACCTACCGCCGCCGCCCGAGAGGGCCGAGCCGGATTTCGACGGGCTGGTCGAGCACTTCCGCACGCTGGTCGACCTGAGCGACGCGCACTGGCGACTGGATCAGCTGGGCTGACGGACCGGCAACCCGGCGGCGCGGTAGATGTCGTCCACGACCCGCATCGTGGCCACCGCGTCGTCCGCCGTCGTCGGGAACGGCTTGCCGTGCAGCACGGCGTCCGCGAACGCCTCCAACTGGTACTCGTACGACGGCCGACGGTCGAACCGCTCGACCCGGCGGTGCCCGTTCACCCTCACGACGAGCCGGTGGCCGAACTGCGGCGCGAACGGGTTGAACACGCGCAGCTCGCCGTTGGCCCCCAAGACCTTCGCCGACAGCCTCAGCAGCGATCGCGACCACATCGACGTGACCACCGTCCCGGTGTGCCCGGCGGGGAACTTCAACTCCGCCCGCATCGCCCGGTCGACGCCGTCGCCCTTCAGCAGCGCCCGCGCCGACTTCACCTCCGGCTCGGCTCCGCCCAGGTAGCGCACGGCGTTCACCGGGTAGCACCCGGCGTCCATCAACGCCCCACCGGCCAACTCCAGCGAGTACCGGATGTCGCCGAACCTCGGCAGCGGGAAGCACATGCGCGCCTCCACGTGCCGCAGTTCGCCCAGCTCCGCGACCACTTCCGCCAACCGCGGCGCCAAGGGGTGATACCGGTAGTGGAACGCCTCCATCACCACCAGCCCGCTGCTCTTCGCCGCCGCCGCGACCTCGGCCGCCTCGTCCGCGTTGGCCGCGAAGGGCTTCTCGCACAACACGTGCTTGCCGGCCGCCAACGCCGCCGTCGTCCACTTCCCGTGCAACCCGTTGGGCAGCGGGACGTAGACGGCGTCCACGTTCGGGTCGTCCAACAACTCCTCGTAGCTCCCGTGCACGCGAGGGATCCCGTGCCGGTCGGCGAAGTGCTGCGCCCGCCCGACGTCGCGCGCCGCCACCGCCGCCACCTCGACCGACGCCACCGACCGCCCCGGTCTCACCAACGCCGCCGGCACGATCCGCGCCGCCCCCAAAACCCCGATCCGCACGTGGTCGGCCATGTCAGGACGTTACCCCCGGGAGCACGTCGTCAACCCCGAGCCGCCTGATGTCCGGGTAGTACGGATCCAACTCCCCGACCTCGAACCGCACCTGCTTCACCGCCCACCACAACCGGTCACCGACGTCGCCGGAGACCTTGTACGACCCGTCGGGCAGCACCACCGCCGTCCCGCCGACGCCGTGCACCAGCACCGCCAGCTCCGCACCGGTCCCGGCGTCCCAGATCCGCGCCGTGCCGTCGTCGGCCGTAGTCGCGATCCGCGAACCGTCCGGCGAGAACGCCACGCTGCGCACGTCACCGGTGTGGCCGGTCAACGTCACCAGGTGCTCACCGGTCTCGCTCCAGATCCGCGCCGTCCCGTCCGAGGACGCCGTGGCGATCCGCCGGCTGTCGCGGGAGAACACCACGTCCAGGACCATGCCGTCGTGCCCTTCCAGCCTCGCCGTCTCGCGCCCGTCGAGGCGCCAGACGCGCGCGGTGCCGTCGGCGGACGCGGTGGCGACGCGGTGGCCGTCGGGCGAGAACGCCACGCCCCACACGTCGCCGGTGTGACGCGCCAACTCCACCCTGCCGGTCATCCTGATGTCCCAGACGTACGTGAGGCCGTCGCGGTGCGCGGTCGCGAAACGGCCGCCGGCCGGGTGCATCGCCACGGCGTTGATCGCCGCGCCGTCGTGCTCGAACCGGGTGAGGGGAACCTGCTCGGGCAGATTCCAGCACGTCACCACGTCGGCAGAGGAGGCGACCAACCGGTGGCCGCCGGTGGACAGGGCAAGCGAGTGGACCACCCCGTCGACGGGGATCAGCTCCTCGCCGGATCCGATGACCTTGATGCCGGACGGGACGGCGAACGCCATCGTCGTGCCCGCCGACGAGAACGCCGCGAGTCGCCTGAACCCCATCTCGCCGTCGAACTCGCTCCGAACCGCGCCCGTCCGCAGGTCCCACACGCGGACCATCCCGTCCACGGACGTAGTGATCAGCGACCGGCCGTCGGGCGAGTACGACGCGGAGCCGACCAGGTGCGGGTCGTCGTTCAACCACTGCGACCGCCTGTCGTCCGGGGTGCGGATGACGGCCAGCCCGTCGTCGGCGGTCACCGCGAAACGCATGCCATCACCGGTCGGCCTGATGTGGGTTACTCGACTCGTACGCGACGAGCTGGCCACGAGGGCTCCGTTGGTGGTGACGATGGAGTACTGGTCGCCCTGAGTGAGAGCGAGCCGACGCTCGTCCAGGAAGACCATCCCGTCGACGCGGCTCAGGTAACTGGGAATGACGGCCAGCTCGTCGCCGGAACGCGCGTCCACGACGGTCAGGTTGGTCGTCGCGCCGTGGGCGACCGTCGCGCCGCTGCGCGAGACGGCCAACCTGGCGCCGGCCACCGGTGCGAACGCCGCGACCAACTTCAGGTTGTCCGTGCGTCGAACCTCCACCTCGCGGCCCGCTCTCGTGACGATCACGCGCCCGTCGGCCGAGGCGACGAGGTCGTGGTGGAACCCCGGCAGCTCGCGCACGACCTCCCCGGACCTCGCGTCCCACAACCGGATCGCACCCTGCGGGCCCTTGGTGACGAAACGATTGCCCCCCGCCACGAAGTAGCCGTGCCCGACCTGGGCCTGCGGCAGTCGGGTGACCAGCTCACCGGTCTCCGCATCCCACATGTACGCCCCGCCGTCCGCTTCCAGCGTGGCGATCAGGCGGCCGTTCTGGGCGTAGGCGACGTCGACGATCGGGTGCGCGCGTCGGCGCCAGACCCGCACCGGCTGGTTGGCGCCCAGGTGTCGCAGCTCCACCACGTGCCGGTGCGCCACCGCGGCCAGGTCGCCGTCCGGTGAGAACGCGACCGCCGCCACGTCCGCACCGAGCGGCGCGAGGGTCGGCGTCGCCGGGTCACGCCCGCTCACCGCCGCCTCCTCCGGCGTCGGTCCGGCGACGCCCAGCAGGGCGGCCCGGCGCCACCGGCTGCCCGTCAGCACGGCACCGGTCAGGTCGCCGCCGACCAGCCGTACGCCGGTCAGGTTCGCGCCGGACAGGTTCGTCCCGGCGAAGTCCTTGCCGTGCAACCGCTGTCCCGACAGATCGGCCTCGCTCAGGTCGGCGCCACGCAGGTCCAGGTGGCCGAAGTCGAACCCTCGCAGGTCCGTGCCGGCCAACGACAGGTGGACCCGCGCCTCCAGCCGCCTCGCCACCTCGGTCGCGTTGTGCTTGGCCGCATCCGGCGCGTCGACATCGGCCAACACCCCGCGCGCCCAGCTCAACGCGGCCTCGTGACCGGCCAGGTCGCACAGGAAGTCGACCATGAGCCGGGACATCTTCCGGTTGACGATCTCCGTGCCGGGCAGCTCGTCCGCCGCCACCTTCGCCACCAGCCACTCCATCACCGACTGGTGGACGAACGCGAACCCGCCCGCCTCGGTCCGCACCAGCAGCGACCCCGACCCGACGGCGTGCGCGGCCTGGTCGATCGAGTACCCGCGCTCGGTCAACCGGGTCAACGTCCGCACCACGGTGTCCTCCAGGTCGGCCTTGTCGATGGTCGTCGCCGTGGTCTGCCACAGCCGCAACGCCAACGCCGTGCACGCCGACAGCCGCTCTGCCCCGTCGAATGACGGCGTCCCGTGCCGGTGCCGTTGCCGGTCCACCTCCTGCACCAGCCAGAAGTCCACCAGCTCCCGGTACAGCTCCGCCGCGCTGATCCGGCCGTGCTGCCGGCGCACCTCGTGCAACCGCTCGTCGTCCAGGTCGGCGATGAACGACAGCATCCTCGGGTTCCGGGACAGGCCCAGCAGGTCGTTGATCGCGCCCAGCAGCTCGAACCGCGCCGCCGCACGGGCCGCGTCACCGCCGTAGTGCCTGGTCAGGAAGTCGCGGATCTGGTCGTCGGTGAAGTCCTCCAGCACCGCGACCCGGCTGGCGGTCAACGCCGACACCCGCCGGCCGAGCGCGTTCAGCACCTGGTCCGTCGACTGGAAGTGCTGGCTGCGGCTCGTCAGCACGACCTTCGCCCGATCGGTCACGGCCTGCAGCAGCGTGGACAGGTAGTCGGCCGCGTTGTCGTAGCCGACGCGCAGCTCGAGCTCGTCGAACCCGTCGAACAGCAGCGCCAGCCGACCGCTGCGGATCATGTACCGCAGCTTGGCCACCTCGACCGCGTCCACGCCCTCGCCCACGAGGTGCTGCGCCAAGAGCTCGTCCAGCGACGGCCCCTTCTCCAGGCTGCGCAGCTCCACCAGCACGGGCAGCAGGCCCGGGTGCTCGGCGGGCAGGGCCCGGGTCAACTGCCGCAGCAGGAACGACTTGCCGCGCCCGAAGTCGCCGAGCACCACCACGAACCGGGCGACGTCCTCGCCGAGCCAGGCGAGCACCCGTCGCAGCAGGTCGTCGCCCTTTTCCTGGGATCCCGCCAAGCCGAACCGCTGCGGCACGTACAGGTCGGCCGGGTAGACCCCGTCACCGGCCAGCCGCCGGGTCTGCCGCTCCGCCAACGACCGCAGGTCCAGCAGTCCCTGGTACTCCACGAAGCTGCGCAGCCGCACACCGCGCCGTCGTGCCGCGGCCACCAGCTCGGGCGCGGCGGGTGGTCCGCTGTAGACCAGCTCGGACGGCACGGCGGGGTCCGCCGCGGCGAAGGAGGCGTGCACGTGGTCGGCGAACGCGTCCACCGCCGCGATGTCCGCCTTCGTGGCCACGCCGACCGGCCACTGCTCGAAACCGCCGCCCGCCCGGGGCTTCGACACCCGGATGTAGTGCGCTTCGGCGCGCGGTGTGACGGTCGCCGTCGGGTGTGCCACGCGGGTGGCTTCCAGCACGCGGTCGAAGAAGGTGTCCACGCTCCTGGCCGACCGGACAGGCGACGCGGTCCACTGGGCGACGCCGTGGGCGGGCACCGCGACGAGCGACCAGGTGGCGGGCTCGTCGCGGAGGCTCGTGAGCGGGAGGTCGACGTCCACCGGGACCTGCACCCCGAGCGGTCCCTGGACCGCGCTCAGCCGCTTGACGGCCCCGTGCCGGAGATCCCGCAGGAGCTCGCCGAACCGCTCGACCTGCCGCTGGCCCAGGCCGAGGCCGTCGCCTCGGTGGGTGATGTCGACGGTCGAGTTGAGGCCCGCGACCACGAGGTCCAGCTCGGGGTAGTCGAACAGGGTCCACGGCTCGTCCGGCGTGAAGCTGAACCGCGCGCCGTGGAACTCCTCGAACGCCGCGGCGAACGGTCCCCACTTCGGCCAGTACGGCGGCTTCGGGATCCGGCCCCACGCCTCCTCCTGCCGGAAGTACGCCTCGCACGCCAACCGGTTCACGTCCCGCGACCCGGGCACGACGACCACCCGTTCGCGTGGCAGCTTCACCGCGTCGGCGAGTTCGGCCAGGAACCGGAAACCGCGCTCGAACTCGTCCGGCCTGCCGTGCTCGGTCAGGTCGCCGGTGAACACCACCAGGTCGGGGCGTGCCTCGGCGAAGTCGGTCGGAGACCAGGTGGCCTGCCCGGAGCCGAAGCGCGTGCCGGCCAGGTGCAGCACGGTCAGCTCATCCGGCCCGCCGGGCAGTTCCTCGCGCAGGCGGTCGGCGGCGATGGCGTAGCTGTCCTGGGAGGCGGCCGTCGCGACGATGCCGACCACCCGGCCCGTGCGGTGGTCCCACACGGGGCTGCCGCTGTACCCGCGTTGGACGGCCAGGGCGGACTCGCTGTCCAGCTGCACGAGCCGTCCGCCGACCCGGCCGCGGACCACGGCACGCGTCCACGCGCCGTCCGGCCGGTTCGCCGGGTAGCCGAACACGTCGACCGTGCTACCGGCGAGCAGGGGCGTGGTGGCCAGCCGCGCGGGCGTGACGCCGCCGGGCAGGTCGAGGTCGAGCGTGGCGATGTCGTCGCCCGGGCTGCCTTCCCGCGGCGGCGGTGGTGTCCAGGTGCGCACGCGTGCCGTGGCCGTTTCGCCGTTCAGCGCGGGGAAGTCGACCTCGACGGTCTCCGCCGGTCGGGCCGCCGAGCGCGGGTCCAGGCCCAGCGCGAGGTTGACGACGTGGGCGCACGTGACGACGTGACGGCCCAGCACGACCCCCGCCCCGACGGTCCGGCCCGCCGCGTCGGTGAAGCGGACGACGGAGCTGGGTAACGAGCCGTCGGGCATCGGTTAGAGGTACCACATACTGTTCGACCATGGACGTCCTCGTTGTCGATCACCCACTGGCCCGGGCGCGGCTGACCACCATGCGCGACGCCCGCACGGACAACGCGGCGTTCCGCGCCGCGCTGCACGAGCTGACCGTGATGCTCGTGTACGAGGCCACGCGCGACCTGCCCGTGGCCGAGGAGCGGGTCCACACGCCCGTCGCCCGGACCACCGGCTACCGCCTGGCGAACCCGCCGCTGCTGGTGCCCGTGCTGCGGGCCGGCCTCGGCATGGCGGACCAGGCGCACAAGCTGATCCCGGACGCGCAGATGGGCTTCGTGGGCCTCGCGCGTGACGAGGAAACCCTCCAGCCGACCCCGTACATGGAGTCGCTGCCCGACTCCCTGGCCGGCCGTCCCGTCTTCGTGCTGGACCCGATGCTGGCCACGGGCGGCTCGATGGCGTACACGATCCGCCTGCTGACCGACCGCGGCGCCACCGACGTGACCGCGATCTGCGCCCTGGCCGCCCCCGAGGGCATCAAGCACCTCGAAGAGTCCGCCAACGCGATCCGCCTGGTCACCGCCAGCATCGACGAACGCCTGAACGACTCGGGCTTCATCGTCCCGGGCCTGGGCGACGCCGGCGACCGCCAATACGGCGCCGTCCACTGACGCCGCGAGAGTCCTACGTTCAGCGGCCGAGAGTCCTACGTCCAGAGGCCCTGAGTTCAACACTCGACCGACCGAGTGGTCTGGCTGAGCGTTGAACTCAGGGTGCGTGAACGTAGGACTCTCGCGCCGCGAACGTAGGACTCTCGCGGTTAGGTCAGGGTGGTGGAGTGGTCGGTGGCCCAGGTGGAGAGGGTGCGGCCCTGGCGGCCCGTGACAGTGGTGAAGTCGGCGGTCACGGTGGCCGGTTCCTCGTTGTGCTGGGCCATGTAGCCGAGCAGGTACTCGGCGACGTCGTAGGGCAGGCCCTCGTCGCAGATCAAGGTGGCACGGGCCTGGCCGTAGGTCAGGCGTTCGAAGCGGATCGGGCGGCCCAGGCCCCGGCTGATGGCCGCGACCTGCTCGACGTGCGTCAGGGCCTCCGGCCCGCTCAACGTGTACGCCTTGCCCGCGTGCCCGTCACGCAGCAACGCGTGCACCGCCACCTCGGCCACGTCGTCCTCGTGCACCGGCGCCCCGACCGACTCCGGGAACGGCGCCCGCACCACCCCCTCCTCCTTGATCGTCCGCGCCCAGATCAGCTTGTTCGCCATGAACTCGCCCGGCCGCACGTGCGTCCACGCCACCCCTGACGCCTCGATCACCCGCTCCACGTCGCGGTGCAGCTCGTAGCTCCCCGGCCGCTCCACGGTCACCGCGCTGCTCGACAGGAACACCACCCGCCGCAGGTCCGGCGCGAGCTCCAGCAACGCCTGGGCGTGCTCCGCCGCGTCGTCCGACTCGATCGCCGCCAGCAGGAACACCGCCGTCACCCCAGCCAACGGCAGCTCGGCCGGCCGCGTCAGATCACCTCCCACCACCTCCACGCCCGCGGGCACCACGGCCCGAGCCGGGTTCCGCGTCAACGCGCGCACCGGCACACCCGCCTCCGCCAACTGCCGCACGACCGCGCCGCCGATCGTTCCGGTCGCCCCGGTGACCAGGATCGTCACAAGCCCTCCCCAGACGGTTACTCAAACTTGAACAGCGCCGAAGCTAGCGCGATCACCACCCACCGCGCACATGCAAAAGTTTGCAACGCACGTGAGGACAATTCGCATTACCGGATTCGGCCGAACGGCCGTAGAGGTGGTCTAGACCTCATCACTACCGTGGTCCAGACCACACCCGGAGCCCGCGAGGAGAAGCATGTCGAGCAGGAGATGGGTGCTCCCGGCCCTCCTGGCCACCGCGATGACCGTGTCGCTCGCGCCGCACGCCGCCGCCCACGGAGGACACGGCGGGCAAGGCGGCCACGGCGGGCACGGGAAGGCCGAGCGCGTCGTCGGCTACTACACCCAGTGGAGCGGCTACGACCGCAACTTCCTGGTGCGCGACCTCGTGGCCAACGGCACCGCACCGCGGCTCACCCACCTCAACTACGCCTTCGGCTTCCTCGACGAGTCCGGCAAGTGCGTCAGCGCCGACCCGTGGGCGGACTACCAGCGGCCCTTCACCGCCGAGCAGAGCGTCGACGGCACGGCGGACGTCGCCGGCCAGCCCCTGTCCGGCAACCTCAACCAGCTCAAGCAGCTCAAGGCCGAGCACCCCGAGCTGCGGATCAACATCTCGCTCGGCGGCTGGACCGGCTCGAAGTACTTCTCCAACGCCGCCCTCACCCCCGAGTCGCGCGCCGCGCACGTCGCCTCGTGCCTGGACCTGTGGCTCAAGGGCAACCTGCCCGGCGCCGCGCCCGGTGCGGCGGCCGGCGTGTTCGACGGCGTCGACCTCGACTGGGAGTGGCCGTCGTCCGAGGCCGCGCCCGGCAACGTCGTGCGGCCCGAGGACAAGCAGAACTTCACCGCGCTGCTCGTCGAGTACCGCAAGCAGCTGGGCAAGCTGACCTGGCGCACCGGCAAGCGCTACGACCTCACCGCGTTCCTGCCCGCCAACCCCGCCCAGGTCGACCGCGGCTTCGAGGTGAAGAAGGTCTTCGAGCTGCTGACGTTCGGCACCATCCAGGGCTACGACTACCACGGCGCGTGGGAGCCGCTGACCAACCAGCAGTCCGCGCTCCGCACGCCCGCCGCCGACCCGACCGCGCCGCCGTTCAGCTCGCAAGTCGCGATCGACCACTACCTGCGCAACGGCGCGCCGAAGAGCAAGGTCGTGATGGGCGTGCCGTTCTACAGCCGGGGCTGGACGGGCGTGCGCGACGAGGGCAACGGCCTGTTCCAGCCCGCCACGGGTCCCGCGCCCGCGACCTACGAGGCCGGGTACGAGGACTACCGGATCCTCAAGGCGCAGCTGGCGAAGTTCACCGTGCACCGGGATGCCAAGGCCGGTCACGCGTGGTTGTTCGACGGCACCACGTTCTGGACCTGGGACGACCCGGTCGAGATGAAGCGCAAGGGTCGCTACGTGGCCGAACGGCGCCTTGGCGGCGCGATGATCTGGTCGCTCGACGGCGACACCGCCGACGGCGAGCTGATCAAGGCGCTCACGAGCGGACTGTCCTGAGCTGGACGGTCCACGGGGTCCGGGGAGGTTTCGCGGCGGCCACCTCCCCGGGCCCCACCCCCGGCCTTCACGCGACGCGCCACCCGTCCGCCTGCGCACGCAGGGCGCGCTCGTAGACGGGGGCGATCTCGACCCCGGGCGGCAGGTTGCCGTTGAGCTCCAGGCTCACCAGGCCGTGCACCGTGCCCCACATGGCCAACGCGATCTGCTCGGGCGGCGGTTCCCGCGTGAACACGCCGGACTCCACCGCGCGGCCGACGTCCCGCACGACCGGCAGGAACGTCTGCACGGCCGCCTCCTTCGTCTCGTCGGACGGCTCGAAGTTCGGCACGACCTTGCTGAACATCACCAGGTAGAACTGCGGGTCGGCCAGCGCGCTCTCCCGGTACGCCAGGCCGATCTGGACCAGGTCCTCCACCGGGTCGTCGGTCTGCGGCACGGTCGCGATCCGTTCACCGAATCGGCGGAACGCCTCCTCGTACACGGCGTTCAACAGCGCCGGCTTGCCGCCGAACAACGAGTACACGGCCGTGGTCGAGGTGTTGACATCCGCCGCGAGCCTGCGCAAGCTCAAAGCGCCCGGGCCTTCGGTGGACAGCAGTTCGCCCGCCCGCTCGAGCAGCCGGCCGCGGAGCGCATCGTCGTGTGTCTTCGGTCGTGGCACCGGGGCATCGTATCGCAACAGTGTTATAATTCGCGGCCTGGCCATCGTGGTATCAAGTTGGTACCGTCATTCTCCATGGCGATGACTCTGCGTCTGAGCGACGAGGAGAACCGGCGGCTCGACGAGCTCGCCGCAGCCGAGGGCCGTTCGAAGCAGGAGGTCGTGCGCTTGGCCTTGGCCGAGCGGTGGGCCAGATTGCAGAAGGAAGAGCAGCTTTCCGAGGTCCTCGGACGCGTGCTCCCCAAGTACCGGGGCCTGCTCGACCGCCTCGGCTCCGCCTGATCGGGGCCGACCCCGTTTGCGGGTTCCCGTACTCAGGGCGCCCGACCGATTACTCAGCGACCACGACGACACACCTTCGGGTGATCGCACCCTGGCGCCCTCGCTGTTCGAACATATGTTCGATACGATCAATCCATGCAGCTCAACCGGTGCGGCATAGGCCGTTCACCCATATACATGTGTGAACGTCCACGGCGGTCCGAAGCGCACCGGTATGGTGCGCCGTTGAAGATCGGGCTGCGTCCAGGTTGCGCTTCGGTGCACAACGCGGCCGACAACATCCTCGCCGCCTCCAGGGCGGGGAGGCGATACGGACCTGAGGGGGTGGGTGGTGGCGCCGGAGACGTCCCGGATGCGGCGTGGCCGCGCCGGAGTCCCCGCCCCTCAGGACAGGGAGCGCGTCAAGCAGTGGTCAACTACCTCGACGCCGGCGACTTGCTCGTGCTGGCGACCGCCGTCACCGGCGGGGATCTGGTCGTGCGCGACTTAGGTCTCCTCGACTCCGCAGCCCACCGCCCCAGGGCCACAGTGCTGGGGGTCGAGGCGTACGACACGCTCTGGCTCAAAGCTTCCGCGTTGCTCGACTCCATCGTCCGCACGCGCCCGTTGGCCGAGGGCAACTGGCGGCTGGGCTGGGTCGCCGCCGTGACGTTGTGCGACATCAACGGCTGGTGGATCGACGCCGAGGAGGACGAAGCCCTCGACCTGGTGCGCGCGCTCGGCCGGGAGCAGATCGACGTGGGCGGCATGGCGGCCCACCTGGAGGCGTGGGGCATGCCCAAGGACGACTGAACGACGGCCCCGACGACGGGCGGCGGCGCCGACACCGCGAATCGGGTTGACCTGGAGTGCACTCCAGCTCCTACGGTCGACACCGTGACTTACTCGATCGCTCAAGCGGCCGAGCGCAGTGGGTTGTCGATCGACACCCTGCGCTACTACGAACGGATCGGCCTGGTCGACCCGCCCGCCCGGGACTCCGGCGGGCGGCGCAGCTACAGCGACGACGACCTCGGCTGGCTGGCGTTCCTGACCCGGCTGCGCACCACCGGCATGCCCATTCGCATGATGCGCGAGTACGCGCAGCTCAGGCACCGCGGCGCGGCCACCGCCGGCCGCCGCAAGCAGATGCTGTTCGAGCACCGCGCCGCCGTCCGCGAGCGCATCGCGGAGCTGCAGTCGTGCCTGGAAGTGCTGGAGTACAAGATCACGCACTACGAGCAGATCGAGCACACCTTCGTCGAGGGGATCACCGCGTGAGGTCGTTGGGCGAACTCCGGGTCGGCAACCAGGGCCTGGGCTGCATGGGCATGAGCCAGTCCTACGGCACGGGGGACGAGGTCGCGTCCGTCGCCACCATCCACCGCGCGCTCGACCTCGGCGTCACGCTCCTCGACACCGCCGACGTCTACGGCGCCGGCGCGAACGAGGAGCTGGTGGGGCGGGCGATCAAGGGCCGCCGCGACGAGGTCGTGCTCGCGACCAAGTTCGGGCTCGGCGACCCGGACCGCAGGCCGCGCGGTGACGCCGCCTACGTCAAGCAGGCCGCCGACGCGTCGCTGGGCCGCTTGGGCGTCGACCACATCGACCTCTACTACCAGCACCGGGTCGACCCGGACGTGCCGATCGAGGAGACCGTCGGCGCGATGGCCGAGCTGGTCGCCGAGGGCAAGGTCCGCCACCTCGGCCTGTCCGAGGCGAGCGCCGCGACGATCCGCCGCGCGCACGCCGTGCACCCGATCAGCGCCCTGCAGAGCGAGTGGTCGCTGTGGACGCGCGACATCGAGGCCGAGGTCGCGCCCACGTGCCGCGAGCTGGGCATCGGCATCGTGCCGTTCTCGCCGCTCGGCCGGGGTTTCCTCACCGGCCGCGTCACGTCCGTCGCCGACCTGGCCGAGGACGACATGCGGCGCGGCCTGCCCCGGTTCGCCGAGGAGAACTTCGCCCGCAACACGGCCATCGTGGACGCGCTGCGCGCGCTGGCCGCCGAACGCGGCGTCACGGCCGGTCAGCTGGCGCTGGCCTGGGTGCACCACCAGGGCGAGCACGTCGTCCCGATCCCGGGCACCAAGCGGGTGAAGTACCTGGAGGAGAACGTCGCCGCCGCCGAGCTGGAGCTGGACGCGGACGAGCTGCGCGCGATCGAGGCCGCCGCACCCGCCGTCGCCGGCGACCGGTACCCGCCGGAGTTCCTCCGGCTGTCGAACAAGTGAGAGGGGAGGCGACCGTGGAGAACCGCCGGTTGGGCGCGCTGGAGGTGAGCGCGCAGGGTCTGGGCTGCATGGGCATGAGCGACTTCTACGGCCCCGGTGACGAGTCCGAGTCGACCGCCACCATCCACCGCGCCCTCGACCTGGGCGTCACGTTCCTCGACACGGCCGACATGTACGGGCCGTTCACCAACGAGGAGCTGGTCGGCCGGGCGATCAGGGACCGCCGTGACGAGGTCGTGCTGGCGACGAAGTTCGCCATCGTCCGCGACCCGGGGCTGCCGCGGTCCCAGTGGAGTCTGCGCGGCGACCCGGAGTACGTCAGGCAGGCCGCCGACGCGTCGTTGCGCCGCCTGGGCACGAACCACATCGACCTGTACTACCAGCACCGGGTCGACCCGAAGGTGCCGATCGAGGACACCGTCGGCGCGATGGCCGAGCTCGTCGAGCAGGGCAAGGTCCGCCACATCGGCCTGTCGGAGGCGGGCGCGGAGACGATCCGGCGCGCGCACGCCGTGCACCCGGTCGCGGCAGTGCAGACCGAGTGGTCGCTGTGGTCGCGCGACATCGAGGACGAGGTCGTGCCCACGTGCCGCGAGCTGGGCATCGGCATCGTCGCGTACTCGCCGCTCGGCCGCGGCTTCCTCACCGGCCGCTACACGTCGAAGGACGACTTCGCGGCCGGTGACTTCCGCCTGGTCGGCCAACCGCGGTTCGCGGACGGGAACTTCGACCGCAACCTCGCGCTGGTGGAGTCGCTGCGCGAGGTTGCACGGGAGCACGACGTGACGGCGGCGCAGATCGCGTTGGCGTGGGTCCACCACCAGGGCGCGGTGCCGATCCCCGGCACCAAGCGGGTGAAGTACGTGGAGGAGAACGCCGCCGCCGCGGACCTCCGGCTGACCGAGGCGCAGCTGGCCCGCATCGCCGCGGCCGTGCCGCCCGACGCGGTCGCGGGCACCCGGTACCCGACCGAGGTGCTGCCCTCGCTCGGCCGCTAGGCGCTACCGGACCACGATGCCGTTGCGCCGGTTGAAGTCCTTCGCGCCCTGCATGGCCAGCACGATCGACACGATCACCAGCACCACCCACACGGGGAACGCGATGATCAGCCCGAGCACCGTCATGGCCAGGAGGATCAACGGGAAGTTCGCCAGCAGGAGGATCACGCCGAGCACCGTCTGCCCCGCGTAGAGGTTGCCGGCCCCGAGCCACAGCAACGACAGCAGCACCGCGACGCCGGGGTTCTTGGCGGTCACCACGCCGCGCACCGGCATCCCGTAGGGCACGGGGTGCGCGGGCGGGTGCGGCGGCGGGGCCTGCGTCGACGGCCACTGCGTCGCACCGCAGACGGCGCAGTTGACGCTCGGCGGCTGCAGGTACGCGCCGCAGGAACCGCACATCGGCGGGGGACCGACCGGTTGGGTCATCGACTTCCTCCACATGTCGTCGCGGCAGTCTGTCGGACGAGGGAGGCGGAGCGTTACCGATCACATCGGAGCGTGATGGATCACCCGATCACAGCAACGTGGCCGCGACCGTGGCGCCCAACTCCCGGCACCGCTCCCGGGCGTCGCCGTCCGGCGCGCCGGTGAGGCACACCGTCTCGACCACCGGCCGCCACTTCAACCCGGTCGTGATGTCCCGCACCGCCTTCACCGCGCCCTCCGTGCCCAGGTTGCCGTGCACGTAGGCCCCGAACGGCCGGCCGCGCGTGGCGTCCAGGCAGGGGTAGTAGATCGTGTCGAAGAAGTGCTTCAACGCGCCGCTGATGTAGCCGATGTTGGCGGGCGTGCCCAGGATGAACCCGTCGGCCTCCAGCACGTCCGTCACCGTCGTGCCCAGCGCCGGCCGCCGCACCACCTCGACACCGTCGAGCTCCGGGTCGTTCGCGCCCTCGACCACCGCCTCGAACAGCTCCTGCATGGCGGGCGACGGCGTGTGGTGGACGATCAGCAGGCGTGGCACGCGGCCCAGGTTGCCGGGATCGGCACGGCGCGGCAACCGCTCGGTAGCATGGCGCCAATCCCAGTGACGGAACCCGCTGGGTCGTCGCGCGTCCTTATGGGTAGTGACACGGGAGGGAGTCATGGAAACTCGCAGCATCGCCACGATGAAGCGGAACCGGCGGATCACCTGGGGCGCGGGGGTCGGGATCGGGGTCGGGTTGATCGGCCTGCCGCTGGTGTTCATCGCCCTGTGGCCGGGTGTCGACCACAGCCCGTGGGACGTGAACACGATGATCCTCGCGACCGGCGTCGCGCTGTGCACCGTCAGCTACATCTCCGGCCGCATCTCGGTCGCCGCCGTCACGCAGCACCGGTCGCGGCCGGTGAGCCCGCCGACCAGGCGGCCTTACCTGGTGGCGGGCGGTGCGCTCGTCGTCGCCGTGCTGTGCCTGCTGCTCGCCCTGGCCTCGTGACCGCTCAGTCCGCGAGCAGCTCGGACACCTGAGCCCGCAGTCCGGCCAACCGGTCCCGAGCGCGCGCCCGGGCGGCCGGCAGGTCGTCGGACACCGGTTCCACGACCTCCAGGTACGCCTTGAGCTTCGGCTCGGTGCCGGACGGCCGCACGACCACCCGCACGCCTTCACGGGTCAGCCTGACCACGTCGGCCTCCGGCAGCAGGTCCTCGAACGCGAACCCCTCCGGCGGCCGGCCGCGCAGCCGGGCCATCAACGCGCCGATCCTGCTCAGGTCGGTGAACCGCAGCGAAACCTGGTCGGTCACGTGCAGGCCGTGGTCGACGGCGAGCTGGTCCAGCGCGTCCAGCAGGGTGCGGCCGGACGCCTTCAACCCGGCCGCCAGGTCGCACGCCACCACGGCCGCCGAGATGCCGTCCTTGTCGTTGACGTACGCGGGGTCGACGCAGTTGCCCAGTGCCTCCTCGTAGGCGAACACCAGGCCGTCGCCCGCGCGCACCAGCCACTTGAACCCGGTCAACGTCTCCGCGTAACGCGCGCCGTGCGCCCGCGCGATCGACTTCAGCAACGAGGACGACACGATCGTGGTGGCCACCAACGGGTCCGCGCTCTCCACAGTGGACAGCACCAGGGAGCCGAGGAGCACGCCGGTCTCGTCGCCGCGCAACATCCGCCACGACCCGTCCCGCTCGCGCACGCCCAGCGCGCACCGGTCGGCGTCGGGGTCCAGGGCGATGGCCAGGTCGGCGTCCTCCGCCGCCGCCAGCGCCAGCAACCGGTCCGCCGCGCCCGGCTCCTCCGGGTTCGGGAACGCCACGGTCGGGAACCCCGGGTCCGGCACGGCCTGCTCGCGCACGACCCGCACGTCGGTGAACCCGGCCCGCCGCAACGCCTCCACCGCCGTCGCGCCGCCGACCCCGTGCATCGGCGTCAACACCACGCGCAGGTCGCGGTGGGCGCCGCGCGGCAGCGACGCGACCCGTTCCAGGTACTCGTCCACCTCGGCGTCCGACACCGGCAGGTAGTCCTCTGACAACGGCACCGACACGGCCGCGGGCACGCCCCGGATCGCCGCCTCGATCTCGCGGTCCTCCGGCGGCACGATCTGCCCGCCACCGGCCAGGTACAGCTTGTAGCCGTTGTCCGCGGGCGGGTTGTGCGACGCGGTGATCTGCACGCCCGCCACCGCGGCGTGCCGCTTGACCAGGAACGCCAGCACCGGCGTCGGCAACGGCCCCGGCAGCACCCGCACGGTGAACCCCGCGCCCGCCAGCACACCGGCCGCCGCCGCCGCGAAGTCCTCCGACCCGTGCCGCGCGTCCCGGCCCACGAACACCGTGCCGACGTGCCCGTGCGCCTTGAGCCACGCGGCGAGGCCGGCCGTGGTGCGGATGACCACGGCCCGGTTCATCCCGTTCGGCCCGGCCCGCACGGGACCGCGCAGCCCCGCCGTGCCGAACGCCAGCGGGCCCGCCATCCGGTCGGCCACCTCGTCGGCCGCGGCGGCGTCACCGCCCATCGCCCGCGCCACGACGGTCTGCAGCTCCAGGCGCGTCGCCGGGTCGGGGTCGTCGGCGATCCAGCGGAACGCGGCGTCGCGCAGGGCCGGGGCGAGGGTCATGCCCGCGTCACCAGCTCGCGCAGCAGCGCGCCCATCCGGCTCGCCGCCGCCTGGCCCGCCTCCAGCACCTCTTCGTGGTTGAGCGGCTCGCCGGTGATGCCTGCGGCCAGGTTCGTCACCAGGGACAGGCCGAACACCTCCACACCCTCCGCGCGTGCCGCGATGGCCTCCAGCACGGTGGACATCCCGACCAGGTCCGCGCCCATCGTGCGCAGCATCCGGATCTCGGCGGGCGTCTCGAAGTGCGGCCCGGGCAGGCCCGCGTAGACGCCGTCCTCCAGCGACGGGTCGATCTCCCGGGCGAGGTCGCGCAGGCGTGGCGAGTAGAGGTCGGTGAGGTCCACGAACCGGGCCCCGACCAGCGGCGACGACGCGGTCAGGTTCAGGTGGTCGCTGATCAGCACCGGCTGGCCGACCGTCATGCCCTGCCGCAGCCCGCCCGCCGCGTTGGTCAGCACGACCGTGCCGACACCCGCCGCGGCGGCCGTGCGCACGCCGTGCACGACCTTGGCCACGCCCTTGCCCTCGTACCCGTGCGTCCGGCCGAGCATGACCAGCACGTGCTTGTCGCCGACGCTCACCGACCGCACCGTGCCGCCGTGGCCGACGGCGGTGGGCGCCTCGAACCCGGGCAGCTCGCCCATGGGCACCTCGGCGTCGGGCTCGCCGATGAGGTCGGCGGCGGGGCGCCACCCCGACCCGAGGACGACGGCGATGTCGTGCCTGCCCACCCCGGTCCGCTCGGCCAACGCCTTGGCCGCGTCGGTGGCCAGGGCCTCAGGGGTGGTGTTCTCATCGATACCGGTCACGGGCGCGAGCCTAATAGCCGCCTCGCGCCGGTGCCCGCAGTGCCGCGGTCCCACTGGCACCGCGACGGGCGGAGCGGTTGACGGGTGGAGCGGTGGGACGTGGCATCCGACCGATCGGCGATCCGCCGTGCCTTGCACGACCTGTGCGGCTCGACCGCGGTCACGTGTGCGCTGCGGAATTCGAAGACCCGAAAGACCACGCCGTTCGCCGAGCGAATGGTCGAGAATCCGCCGGCATCCGGACTGGTGCGTCCGTACGGTCGATTCCTGTGAATGTTCTCCCTGCCGCCAAGAATCCGATCGCCACCCGACCGCGCGGATCCGCGGTGTGGTTCATGTCGCTCGCGGCCGCGCTCGGGACGTCCACCATCTACCCGCTGCAGCCCGCGATCGCGGATGTCGCGGATTCCCTGGGCTCTTCCATCGCCTCGGTCGGAATCGCGCTCGCGTGCGGCCCGGTCGGCTATCTGGTCGGACTCGGCCTGCTCGTTCCGCTGGTGGACCGCTTCTCCCCGAGACGGGTGCTCGCGGCCCAGTTCGGGGTCCTGGCAGTCGCGTTGGCGGCGGGTGCCGCGGTGGGCAGCGCAGTGGTGTTGGGACTGGTGATCGGCGTGATCGGAGCCTGTTCGGCGGTGGGCGCGGGCCTCAGTTCGCTGGCGGGCCGGCTCGCCGCCGAACGTCGACGCGCGACTGTCCTGGGAATCGTCACCGCCGGGATCTCGGCCGGGATCCTCGCCGGCAGGATCGTGGGCGGTCGGCTCGCCGACGAGATCGGCTGGCGCGGGACGCTCCTCGTGTTCGCTGCCGCCTGCGCGCTGGTCGCGCTGTGCTCACTGGCGGTGCTCCCGGCCGCGCGGGGCGGCGTCGGTCACGGCTACCTCGCCACCCTGCGCTCGGTTCCGGGGTTGTTCGCCCGGCACGCGCCGCTCCGGCTCGCGGCAATTCGCGGCGCGCTGTGGTTCTTCGGGTTCTGCGCCGTGTGGTCCGGGCTCGCGGTAGCCCTCTCCGCGCCGCCGCACTCGTACCCGGCCGATCGGATCGGCCTGTACGCGCTGGCCGGCCTCACCGGTGTCCTCGCGACACAGGTCGCCGGCGCCTGGACCGATCGAGTGGGCGCGCGGCGCGTCGTCCTGGCGGGCTTGGCCGTGGCCGGGACCGCCGCGGTCGTCCTCGGCTTCACGCTCGCGAACACCGTCGTGACCCTTGTGTGCCTGGCCCTGTTCGACGCCGGTCTCTTCGCCGCCCAGGTCGCGAATCAGAGCACCGTTCTGTCCATCGACCCGGCGGCGCCCGCGCGTTTCAACAGCGCGTACATGCTGGTGTACTTCGTGGGCGGAAGCCTCGGCACCGCTTTCGGCGCGACCGCCGTCGAATGGTTCGGCTGGCCGATCACCGCCGCGATCACGACCGCCGTCATCGGAATAGCGGCCACGATCACCGCTCTCGCGCGCCAGGGCGCGACCGCGCGTTCGGTTCCGTGATGGAGCGACCGGTATTCGGCGGCGGATGTCGCCGCATTCACCTAGTCGGTCACCCGGAACGTCGGCGCGATCGTGTCGAACAGCCGACTGCGCCCCGTCTCCTCCTGCTCGGTCGGCACGACGACCTCGACCACCCACAGGTCGTTGCCGCGGGGCAGCACCCGCGAGTACCGGCTTCGGCGCAGGTCAGGGCCGGGGGAGACGGTGCCGCGGGTCAGCGGGGTGGCCCGTTCCACGGTCCGGTAGCTGTACTGGACGCCCGGCTCCTTGCCGCCCGGCGGCAGGACGTCGGTCGCTTCCAGGGCCTCGCCGAAGTACTGGTCCTCCGCCCACCGCGACCGCACCAGCCGCAGGTAGTCCTCGATCGTGTTGCGCTCGTAGTAGTCCGGGAACCGCTGCACGGTCACCTCGTACCACCCGTTCGGCGCGACCAGGTGCACCACCGTGCTCGGGCCGAGCCCGTTGTTCGCCCGCTGCTCCAGGAAGCTGGTCCAGTCCGGCCCGACCTCGATGGTGAACTCCGCGCCCTGCTCGCCGTTCGCCGCCGCGGCCGACGCGGTGGTCGGCAGCAGCGGCGGCGTCTCGGTGATCGCGGGCGGTGACGGCGCCTCCTGGGTCGGCGGCGGCAGGAGGGACGCGCCGGCGACCGTCCTGGTCAGGGCGAAGCCCGACACGCTGCCGATCGCGAACAGCACCACCGCCGACAACGCCACCAGCACCGTCAGCCCCGGCCGCCGGGTCAGCTCGCGCGTCGGCGCCTCCGCCACCATGAACGGCAGCGGCCCGGGATCGGCGGCCAGCGGCGTCTCCGGCGGTATCGGCGGCTTGACCGGCGCCGGCCGGACGACCTCCACCACCGGCCGGGTGGCCGACGACGCCGGGAACACGTCGACGCCCGGCTCCGGCAGCAACGGCCGGACCAGCCGCCGCACCTCGGCCAACGTGATCCGCTCGTCCGGCGCCTTCACCATCAGCCCCGCGACCACCGCCTCCAGCGCACCGCAGGCCGACGCCGACGGCACGTCGCCGTGCACCACCTGGTTGATCGTCTGCAGCACGTTCGCGCCCTCGTACGGCTGCTGCCCGGTCATCGCGGCGAACAGCGTCGCGCCCAACGACCACTGGTCCGCCGCGAACGACACCGCTCCGCCCGCCGCCACCTCGGGCGCGATGAACGCGGGCGTCCCCAACGTGATCCCGCGGCTGGTCAGGGTGGCCTCGGCGACGTTGCGCGCGATGCCGAAGTCGGTCAGCTTCACCCGGCCGTCGTCGGCCACCAGCACGTTGCCCGGCTTCACGTCCCGGTGCGTGATCCCGGCCCGGTGCGCGGCCTCCAGCGCGGCGGCCACCGCGTCCGCCACCACCGCGCCCTGCACGTCGGTCAACGGACCGCGCTGCCGCACGACCTCCGCCAACGACGACGACGGCACCAGCTCCATCACCACGTACGGGTCGCCGTCGACCTGCACCACGTCGTACAACGTGACCAGGTTCGGGTGCGCGAGCGCCGCGGCCGAGCGCGCCTCCCGGAGCGTGCGCTCCCGGAGCACCTCGCCCTCGTCGTCCGGCCCGCCCGCCGGGCGCAGGATCTCCTTCACCGCGACGTCCCGCCGCAACACCTCGTCGTGCGCCGCCCAGACGGTGCCCATCGAGCCACGCCCCAGGACGTGCCGCAGGCGGTAGCGGCCGGCGATCAGTCGCTCGGATTCCACTGCGCCATCATCCACACTGGGTCATCATCCACCAGCGTGGAAGACTGGCATCTGCATCGTTCACGGCGGTGAACCTCACATAGCCGCCGAACTACCGGTGAGTAACACTGCGGAGCATGATGGAGCCGTCAGGCGAGTTGGCGTTGGCCGCCGAATTCACCACCCCTGACCGCGACCAGTGGCTGGACCTGGTCCGAGGCGTGCTGCGCAAGTCGGGCGCGGACTTCGGGTCGCTGATCACCACCACCTACGACGGCATCGCCGTGCAGCCGCTCTACACCGCCGCCGACGGGGCGCCGGACGCCGGTTTCCCCGGCCTGGCCCCGTTCACCAGGGGCGGTCGGCCGCAGGGCGCGGTCGAGGGCTGGGACGTCCGCCAGCAGCACCGGGCCGCCGACCGCGAGGCGGTGATGGCAGACCTGGAGAACGGCGTCACGTCGCTGTGGCTCAAGGGGCTCGACCCGGCTGCCTACGACGACGTGCTGGCCGACGTCTACCTGGACCTCGCGCCGGTGGTCGTGGACGCGGGCGCGGACTTCCTCGAAGCCGGGCGGGCCATGCTGCGGGTCTGGGACCAGCGACCCGTGCTCGCCAGTGAGGTGCGGGGCAACGTCGGCGCGGACCCGTTGGGCGTGCAGGCGCGCACGGGGCAGCCCGCCGACCTCGCCGCCCTGACCGACCTGCTCGGCAAGGCGCGTGAGTTCCCCGGGCTGCGCCTGGTCGTCGTGGACGGCCTGCCGTTCCACGAGGCCGGCGGCTCGGACGCGGAGGAGCTGGGCGCGTCCCTCGCGGCCGGCGTGGCGTACCTGCGGCACCTGACCGAGGCCGGGCTGGACGTCGCGGAAGCCGTGCGGCTGCTGGAGTTCCGGTACGCGGCGACCGCCGACCAGTTCCTCACCATCGCCAAGTTCCGGGCCGCCAGGCGGCTGTGGGCGCGGGTCACCGAGGTCGCCGGCGCGCCGAGCCCGCAACTGCAGCACGCGGTCACGTCGCCCGCGATGATGACCCGCCGCGACCCGTGGGTGAACATGCTGCGCACCACCGTGGCGTGCTTCGGCGCCGGCCTCGGCGGCGCGGACGCGGTGACCGTGCTGCCGTTCGACCACGCGATCGGCCTGTCCGACGACTTCGCCCGGCGCATCGCCCGCAACACGCAGTCGCTGCTGCTGGAGGAGTCGAAGCTGGCCGCCGTGATCGACCCGGCGGGCGGCTCCTGGTACGTGGAACGGCTCACCGACGACCTCGCGCGGGCCGCCTGGGCGTGGTTCCGCGAGATCGAGGCCGCCGGCGGGCTGCCCGCGGCGTTCGACCTGGTCGGCGACCGGATCGCGGCCACCTGGGAACGGCGCCGGGCGAACCTGGCCGACCGGACCGACGCGCTGACCGGCGTCAGCGAGTTCCCGAACCTCGGCGAACAACCCGTGACCCGCCCGCCCGCACCCGAAGACCGACCCGCGCCCGGCGTGCCGCCGGCCTCCGAAGACCCGCCCGCACCCGAAGACCCGCCCGCACCCGAAGACCCGCCCGCACCCGAAGGCGCGTCCGCCCCCGCAGGACCCGGCAACGGCCACGCTCCGCAGGAGTCCCCCTCGGGGGATCCCCGGTCTTCATTCTCCCAGAAGGGTCCGACAATCCCGGGGCGCCGAACCCGGCCCCTCCCGCGCATCCGCTACGCCCAGGACTTCGAGGCGCTGCGGGACGCGGCCGACGCGAGCCCCGAACGCCCGAAGGTCTTCCTGGCCACCCTGGGCCCGGTCGCCGCGCACACCGCGCGGGCCTCGTTCGCGGCGAACCTGTTCCAGGCGGGCGGCATCGAGACGCCGGACGCCGGTCCCACCAGCACGGTGGACGACGTGGTCGCGAAGTTCCGCGAGAGCGGCGCCCGGATCGCCTGCCTGTGCGGCAGCGACGCAGGCTACGCCGAACTGGCCGCACCCGTGGCGCGAGCGCTGCGCGAAGCGGGCGCGGAGCGGATCCTGCTGGCCGGCAAGCACCCCGCCGTCGACGTCGACGAGCACGTCTTCACCGGCTGCCCGGCCCTGGAAGTGCTGGAGCGCACGTTCGAATCCCTTGGAGTCCAGCGATGATCCCGAACTTCGCCGACATCGACCTGGGCGAACCCACCACCGCCGGCGACGCCGCGCAGTGGCACGCCGCGCTCCAGGAGGCGACCGGCAAGGGCGCGGACGCGTTGACGTGGGAGACGCCCGAGGGCATCGGCGTCAAACCCGTCTACACCGCCGCCGACACCGAGGGCCTCGACTTCCTCGCGACCTACCCGGGCATCGCGCCGTTCCTGCGCGGCCCGTACCCGACGATGTACGTCAACCAGCCGTGGACGATCCGGCAGTACGCCGGGTTCTCCACCGCCGAGGAGTCCAACGCCTTCTACCGCCGCAACCTCGCGGCCGGCCAGAAGGGCCTCTCCGTCGCCTTCGACCTGGCCACCCACCGCGGCTACGACTCCGACCACCCCCGCGTGGCCGGTGACGTCGGCATGGCGGGCGTGGCCATCGACTCGATCTACGACATGCGCCGGCTGTTCGACGGCATCCCGCTCGACAGGATGAGCGTGTCGATGACCATGAACGGCGCGGTCCTGCCGATCCTGGCGCTGTACGTCGTCGCGGCCGAGGAGCAGGGGGTGGCGCCCGAGCAGCTCGCCGGGACCATCCAGAACGACATCCTCAAGGAGTTCATGGTCCGCAACACCTACATCTACCCGCCGAAGCCGTCCATGCGGATCATCTCGGACATCTTCGCGTTCACCTCGCGGCGGATGCCGAAGTTCAACTCGATCTCCATCTCCGGCTACCACATGCAGGAAGCCGGCGCGACGGCCGACCTGGAGCTGGCCTACACGCTCGCGGACGGCGTGGAGTACCTGAGGGCGGGCCGTGACGCGGGACTGGACGTCGACGCGTTCGCGCCGCGGCTGTCGTTCTTCTGGGCGGTCGGCATGAACTTCTTCATGGAAGTCGCCAAGATGCGGGCCGCCCGGCTGCTGTGGGCGAAGCTGGTCAAGACGTTCGACCCGAAGTCGCCGAAGTCGCTGTCCCTGCGCACGCACTGCCAGACCTCCGGCTGGTCGCTGACCGCGCAGGACGTGTTCAACAACGTCGCGCGCACGTGCGTCGAGGCGATGGCCGCCACGCAGGGGCACACGCAGTCGTTGCACACCAACGCGCTGGACGAGGCGTTGGCGCTGCCGACGGACTTCTCCGCGCGCATCGCCCGCAACACCCAGCTGCTGCTCCAGCAGGAGTCCGGCACCACGCGGGTGATCGACCCGTGGGGCGGCAGCGCGTTCGTCGAGCGCCTCACGCACGACCTGGCGCACCGCGCGTGGTCCCACATCACCGAGGTCGAGGCCGCGGGCGGGATGGCGCAGGCCATCGAGGCGGGCATCCCGAAGCTGCGCATCGAGGAGGCCGCCGCGCGCACCCAGGCGCGCATCGACTCCGGTCGGCAGCCCGTGATCGGCGTGAACAAGTACCAGGTCGAGTTCGACGAGAAGATCGACGTGCTCAAGGTCGACAACGCCGGGGTGCGCGCGCAGCAGCTGGCGAAGCTGGCCCGGTTGCGCGAAGAACGCGACCAGTTCGATGTGGACTCCGCGCTGACCGCGCTGACCGACGCCGCGGGCTCCGACGGCAACCTGCTGGAGCTGGCGATCGCCGCGGCCCGCGCCAAGGCCACCGTCGGGGAGATCAGCGAGGCGCTGGGCAAGGTGTGGGGCAGGCACTCCGCGCAGATCCGCACCATCACCGGCGTCTACCGGGAGGAGGCGGGGTCCGTGTCCAACGTCGTGGCCACCCGCGAGGTGGTGGAGGCGTTCGCCGAGGCCGAAGGGCGTCGGCCGCGCATCCTGGTCGCCAAGATGGGCCAGGACGGGCACGACCGCGGCCAGAAGGTGATCGCGACCGCGTTCGCCGACCTCGGCTTCGACGTGGACGTCGGCCCGCTGTTCCAGACGCCGGAGGAGGTCGCGCGCCAGGCCGTCGAGGCCGACGTGCACATCGTCGGCGTGTCGTCGCTGGCCGCCGGCCACCTCACGCTGGTGCCCGCGCTGCGCTCGGCGTTGGCGGGAATGGGCCGCGAGGACATCATGATCGTGGTCGGCGGCGTGATCCCGCCCCAGGACTTCGACGCGTTGCGCGAGGCGGGCGCGGCGGCGATCTTCCCGCCCGGCACGGTCATCGCCGACGCGGCGGGCGACCTGCTGCGCGGGCTCGCCGAGCAGCTCGGCCACGACGACCTGCCGGGACGAGATGGCTAAGCCCGTCGACGTCGGCGAGTACGCCAAGGGCGTGCTCGCCGGCAACCGGGGCACGCTGGCGCGCGCCATCACGCTGGTCGAGTCCACGCGCCCGGACCACCGCGCGTCGGCGCAGGAGCTGCTGGTCGAGCTGCTGCCGCACTCGGGCAACGCGCACCGCGTGGGCATCACCGGCGTGCCCGGTGTCGGCAAGTCGACGTTCATCGACGCGTTCGGCTCGATGCTGACCGCGCAGGGCCACCGGGTGGCGGTGCTGGCGGTCGACCCGTCGTCCACCCGCACCGGCGGCTCGATCCTGGGCGACAAGACCCGGATGGCCCGGCTCGCGGTCGACGAGGCGGCGTTCATCCGACCGTCGCCGACCTCCGGCACGCTCGGCGGCGTGGCCAGGGCGACCCGCGAGTCGATCGTGCTGGTCGAGGCCGCGGGTTACGACGTGGTGCTGGTCGAGACGGTCGGCGTCGGCCAGTCCGAGGTCGCGGTGGCCAACATGACGGACTGCTCGCTGCTGCTCACCCTCGCCCGCACCGGCGACCAGCTCCAGGGCATCAAGAAGGGCGTGCTCGAGCTGGCCGACGTGATCGCGGTCAACAAGGCCGACGGCCCGCACGAACTGGACGCCCGCAAGGCCGCCCGCGAGCTGGCCGGGGCGCTGCGGCTGCTGCGCCCGCCGGACGCCCGGTGGCACCCGCCTGTGCTGACGTGCAGCGGGCTGGACGGCTCCGGGCTCGACACCGTGTGGCAGCAGGTCGTCAAGCACCGGGAGACGCTGGAGGCGGCCGGTGACCTGGCCGAGCGGCGACGTCGGCAGCAGGTCGACTGGACCTGGGCCATGGTGAACGACCAGCTGCTCACGAGCCTGCGCGCGGCGCCGGGCGTGCGCTCGGTGGTGCCCGAGGTGGAACGGCAGGTGCGCGCCGGCGAGGTGACCGCCACGCTGGCCGCCGAACGCATCCTGGCCGCGTTCCGCGCCGACGCCGAACAGGGCAGGTAGCGGGCACGTTCCGGCCCCGTTCGCTCACAGCACGTGAACGAAAGCCGGTTTGGATGACCACCGACAGTGGTAACCACGAAAGGCGGTGGCTAGGCTTGGCGACCATGTGGCGATCTGTGCTCGCGGTGTGCCTGTTCGTGCTGGCCGGTGTCTTCACCGCGTCGGGCACAGGCGCCGCCGTGACGCCGGCGCCGCACCTCGCGGCCCAGCCCACGGAGACCCTGGCGCCCGGCGGCACCATCCAGCCCGAGGGCACCGTGCCGCCCGGCCCGGACATCAACGCGCCCCAGGAGGAGCAGCCCGCCTCCAGCGGGGAGACGCGCCGGAAGCTGTGGCTCGGCGGTATCGCGGTGCTGCTGTTCGCCCTCGTCTACTGGCGCAACAAGAAGCGCTGGTCGAAGTGGAAGGCCGGCCGCAAGTCCGGGTGATTCCCACTGGCTGGGAAAACGGGGGCGACATGTGGTCGCCGTCTAGCATGGCCTGCGCGAACGCGCACGACGCGCGGGCGTGATCGTCTGATCGGTCTGACCGAACATCGGGCACCGCTCGGCGCATCGCCGCGACCGGTTGCCGGTTGATCAACCAGGGGTGCGACGTGCCCGCCGGACCGTGATGCAGGATGGACGCAAATGGGTACCGACTTCAAGATGAGCACACGCTCCGCCGTCGAGCGGTACTCGAATGCGCTGGTGGACCTCTCCCGCAGCATCCACGCGGAGCCCGAGCAGGCGTTCGCCGAGCACCGCAGCGCGGCCAAGGTCGCCGACCTGCTGGCCGCCGAGGGCTTCGAGGTCGAGCGCGGCGTCGCGGACCTGGAGACGGCGTTCACCGCGTCGTTCGGCTCCGGCGAGCTGGTGCTGGGGCTGTGCGCGGAGTACGACGCGCTGCCCGAGGTCGGCCACGCGTGCGGGCACAACGTCATCGCCGCCGCCTCGGCCGGAGCGGCCCTCGCCCTGCGTGACCTGGCCGACGAGCTCGGCCTCACCGTCCGGGTGATCGGCACCCCGGCGGAGGAGGTCGGCGGCGGCAAGGTGCTGATGCTCGAACGCGGGGTATTCGACGACGTGGCGTTCTCGATGATGGTGCACCCGGCCCCGTACGAGGCCGTGGCCGCGCGATCGCTCGCCATCACCGACGTCGAGGTCCACTACACGGGCAAGCCGTCGCACGCCGCCGCCGCGCCCCACCTGGGTGTGAACGCCGCCGACGCGATCACGGTCGCCCAGGTCGCCATCGGGCTCGCCCGCCAGCACCTGGAGCCGGGCCAGATGGTCAGCGGCATCGTCACGCGCGGCGGCACCGTGCCCAACGTCGTGCCGGCGCGCACGTCGGCGATGTTCGACCTGCGTGCCGACGACCTCGAATCGCTGCGCCGGCTGGAGGAGCGGATGAACCGCTGCTTCGAAGCGGGCGCCGTCGCCACCGGCTGCACCCACGAGGTCGTGAAGGTCTCGCCGGTGTACGCCGAGCTGAGCCCGGACCCCTGGCTCGCGGACGCCTACCGGCGTGCCGCGATCGAGCTGGGCAGGCATCCGTTGAGCCCCGAGGAGGAGCTCAAGGAGAAGATCGGCAGCACCGACATGGGCAACATCACCCGTGCGCTGCCGGCCATCCACCCGACCATCGCCATCGACTGCGGAGACGCGGTGAACCACCAAATCGAGTTCGCGACCGCCTGTGCGTCGGCCTCGGCCGACCGAGCCGTCCTCGACGGGGCGCTCGCACTCGCCTGGACCACAATTTCCGCTGCCACCGACGGTGCGCAGCGCTCTCGACTGCTGGCGGGTGTGGCATGACGGTCCTGGACTCGCGTCTGCCGGAGGAGGGTGCCGAGGTGCTGTTGACCGATCGTGGGGTCAGCATTGCCCCTGTGGATGATCCCGGTGAGGGTCGCGGACCCTCGTGGCTCGACGACTGGCTGGCGGCCAACGCCTCCGAGGTCGTCGCCTGGCGCCGGCACCTCCACGCGCACCCGGAGCTCTCCCGGCACGAGTTCGCCACCACCGAGCTGATCGCCGACGTGCTGCGCTCGGCCGGCCTCAAGCCGCGCATCCTGCCCGGCGGCACCGGCCTGGTCTGCGACGTCGGCTCCGGGCCGCGCTGCGTGGCGCTGCGCGCGGACATCGACGCGCTGCCGCTGCCGGAGAGCACCGGCGCCCCGTACTCGTCCACTGTGGACGGCGTGGCGCACGCGTGCGGGCACGACGCGCACACCACCGTGCTGCTGGGCGCGGCGCTGGCGCTGGCCTCGGCCACCGAGCTGCCCGGACGGGTCCGCCTGGTGTTCCAGCCCGCCGAGGAGGTCATGCCGGGCGGTGCGCTGGACGTGCTGGCGGCGGGCGGTCTCGACGGCGTGGAGCGCATCTTCGGCCTGCACTGCGACCCGCGGCTGGAGGTCGGCCGCGTCGGCACCCGGATCGGTGCGATCACCTCGGCCAGCGACATGCTGGAGCTGCGCCTGACCTCGCCCGGCGGCCACACGTCCCGGCCGCACTTGACGGCGGACCTGGTGCACGCGCTGGGCACCGTGATCACGGGCCTGCCGGGCCTGCTGTCGCGCCGCGTGGACCCCCGTTCGGGCACTGTCCTGGTGTGGGGCGCGGTGCACGCGGGGGAGGCCCCGAACGCCGTGCCGCAGGACGGCGTGCTGCGCGGCACGCTGCGCACCGGCGACCGCGACATCTGGGCCGAGCTGGAGCCGTTGATCAAGGAACTGGTGGGCGCGCTGCTGGCGCCGACCGGCGTCGGCTTCGACCTGCACCACCGGCGCGGCGTCCCACCGGTCGTGAACGACCGGGAGAGCACGATGCTGCTGCGCGCGGGCGTCGAGGCGGCCTTGGGCGAGGACGCGCTGGCCGGCACGGAGCAGTCGTCGGGTGGCGAGGACTTCGGCTGGTACCTGGAGCACGTGCCGGGCTCGTTCGCGCGCCTGGGCGTCTGGGACGGCGTCGGCAAGCAGAAGGACCTCCACCAGCCGGGCTTCGACCTGGACGAACGCGCCCTGCTCGTGGGCGTGCGCGTGATGGTGCACGCGGCCCTGGCGGCCTTGGCCTGACCGCACGGCGGCGCCCGGCTCCGTCCGGGCGCCGCGTCGGTCAGCTCACCGGCTCCACGATCTCCGGCCGGGCCTCCGGCGCGGACGAGCGGACGGCGTCGGCGGCCTGGTCGTCCGGCTCCGCCTGGGACGCCCGCTCGGCGTCGACCCGGGCCGTGTAGACCGACACCTCGTGCGCCACCATGGCGTCGTCCCAGCCGTGCACACCGGCGATCAGGCGGGCCACCGGCAACGCGCACTCCACGCCCCGGTGCGGGTACTCGATCGAGATCCTGGTCCGCCGGGTCAGCACGTCCTCCAGGTGCAACGCGCCCTCGTGCGACGCCGCGTAGACCACCTCCACCTGCAGGTAGTCCGGCGCACCCGGCACTGGCTTGAGCAGCTCCGCGTCCGCCGACCCCAGCACCTCGTGCACCAACGACCCGTAGCGGTCCAGCAAGTGCCTCACCCGGTACGGGTGCAGGCCGTACCGGGTCGCCAACTGGTCCGCCTGGTTCACCAGCGCGTGGTAGCCGTCCGCCCCGATCAGCGGCACCTTGTCCGTGATCGACGGCTGGATCCGCCCCGGCAGGTCGACCGACGCCGCGTCCACCGCGTCGGCGCCCATCACCCGGTACGTCGTGTACTTCCCGCCCGCGATCGCGACCAACCCGGGCGCCACCCGGGCCACCGCGTGCTCGCGCGACAGCTTCGACGTCGACTCGCTCTCACCCGCCAGCAACGGCCGCAGCCCGGCGTACACGCCCTCGATGTCGTCGTGCGTCAACGGCGTCGCCAGCACCGAGTTGACGTGCTCCAGGATGTAGTCGATGTCCGACCGGGTCGCCGCCGGGTGCGCCAGGTCCAGGTTCCAATCGGTGTCGGTCGTTCCCACGATCCAGTGATTCCGCCACGGGATCACGAACAGCACCGACTTCTCCGTGCGCAGGATCAACCCCGACTCGGAGACGATCCGGTCCCGCGGCACGACGATGTGCACGCCCTTCGACGCGCGCACCCGGAACCGGCCGCGACTGCCGGACAGCCGCTGCAGCTCGTCGGTCCACACCCCGGTCGCGTTGATCACCGCGTGCGCCCGCACGGACGTCTCCCGCCCGTCCTCCACGTCGCGCACCCGCACGCCCGACACCCGGTCCGCCTCCCGCAGGAAGCCCACCACCTGCGTGGACGTCCGCACGACCGCCCCGTAGTGCGCCGCCGTGCGGCCGACCATCATGGTGTGCCGCGCGTCGTCCGCCTGCGCGTCGTAGTACCGGATCCCGCCGATCAGCGCCGACGGCTTCAACGCGGGCACGAGCCGCAGCGCGCCGGCCCTGGACAGGTGCTTCTGCCCGGGCACGGACCGCGCGCCGCCCATCGTGTCGTACATCAGCAGCCCGGCCGCGGTGTACGGCCGCTCCCACCCGCGGTGCGTCAGCGGGTACAGGAACGGCACCGGCTTGACCAGGTGCGGGGCCAGGCGGGTGAGCATGAGTTCGCGTTCCCGCAGCGCCTCGCGCACGAGCCCGAACTCCAGCTGCTCCAGGTACCGCAGCCCGCCGTGGAACAGCTTGGACGACCGGCTCGACGTGCCCGAGGCCAGGTCGCGCGCCTCGACCAGCGCCACCCGCAGGCCGCGCGTCGCGGCGTCCAGCGCGGCGCCCACGCCGACCACGCCACCACCGATGATCACCAGGTCGAACGTCTCCGCGCCGAGCCGGTCCCAGGACCGCGAGCGTTCGAGCGGCCCCAGCCGGCCCGCGGTGGAGGGGTACTGCTCGCGCGTGGCCACTGACGCCTCCCTGATGCTCGAACCGACCGGGCGGACCAGGACTGACTCGACCACGTTACCCGCTGGTACGCCACCCGTGGACAACCGATCCGGCCGGAACTAGCGTCAACCACCGTTGTGGGGTGGGCAGCGCCGCCGGACCCGGACCGCGCTGCCTCCTGCCAAGGCGAGGAGGTCGGCGAGTGAGCAGTGGCTCGATCTTCGTGTGGGAAGTGCTGGGCACCGCGATCCTGATCCTGCTGGGTGCGGGTGTCGTCGCCAACGTGGTCCTGAAGGACACGCTGGGCAACGCCGGCGGCTGGCTCCTGATCAACATCGGCTGGGGTTTCGCGGTCTTCGCGGGCGCCAGCATCGCCGCGCCGAGCGGCGCGCACCTCAACCCCGCGGTGACCCTCGGCCTGGCCGTCGCGGACAAGACGCCGTGGGACCAGGTGCCGGTCTACTTCGCCGGTCAGATGATCGGCGCGTTCATCGGCGCCGTGCTCGCGTGGCTGGCCTACAAGGCGCAGTTCGACGCGCACGACGACCCGGCGGGCACGCGCGGCATCTTCTGCACCGGCCCGACCATCCCCAAGGCCGGCTGGAACGTCGTCACCGAGGTGATCGGCACGTTCGTGCTGGTCGCGTGGGTCCTGCTGAGCCCGGCCGCGAAGGGAGCGGCGGACGGCGTGCCGCAGCTGGGCAACTCCGCCCTCGGCTACGCCGGCGTCGCGTTCGTCGTCATCGGCATCGGCGCCTCGCTCGGCGGGCCGACCGGCTACGCCATCAACCCGGCCCGCGACCTCGGGCCGCGCATCGCCTACGCGATCCTGCCCATCCGAGACAAGGGCAGCGCCGAGTGGGGCTACGCCTGGGTGCCGGTGGTCGGACCGCTGGTCGGCGGCCTGCTCGCCGGTCTCCTGTACCTGGTTCTCCCGGTCTGAAAGGACTCCAGCGCATGACGAAGTACGTGGCCGCGATCGACCAGGGCACGACCTCGACCCGGTGCATGATCTTCGACCACTCGGGCCGCGTGGTCTCCGTCGACCAGATGGAGCACGAGCAGATCTTCCCCAAGGCCGGGTGGGTCGAGCACGACGCGAACGAGATCTGGGCCAACACCCGGCAGGTGGCCGCGGGCGCGTTGGCCAAGGCCGACCTGCACACCGCCGACATCGCCGCCGTCGGCATCACCAACCAGCGCGAGACCGCGCTCGTCTGGGACAGGACCACCGGGCAGCCGGTCTACAACGCGATCGTCTGGCAGGACACCCGCACCGACAAGATCTGCCAGGACCTGGCGGCGCTCGGCGGCGGTCAGGAGCGGTACCGGGACAAGACCGGCCTGCCGCTGGCGACGTACTTCTCCGGTCCCAAGATCCGCTGGATCCTGGACAACGTGGAGGGCGCGCGCGAGCGTGCCGAGGCCGGTGACCTGCTGTTCGGCAACATGGACACGTGGGTGCTGTGGAACATGACCGGCGGTGTGGACGGCGGCGTGCACGTCACCGACCCCACCAACGCGTCCCGCACGCTGCTGATGGACCTCGACACGCTGAGCTGGGACGAGGGCATCGCGGCCGACCTGGGCGTGCCGCTGTCGATACTGCCGGAGATCCGGTCTTCGTCCGAGGAGTACGGCAAGGTGCGGGCCCGCGGCGCGCTGGCCGGCGTGCCGATCGCGGGCATCCTCGGCGACCAGCAGGCGGCGACGTTCGGGCAGGCGTGCCTGTCGCCGGGCGAGGCCAAGAACACCTACGGCACCGGCAACTTCGTGCTGCTCAACACGGGCACGGACAAGGTGATGAGCGATAACGGCCTGCTCACCACCGTCTGCTACAAGATCGGCTCGCAGGCGCCGGTGTACGCGCTCGAAGGTTCCATCGCGGTGACGGGCTCGTTGGTGCAGTGGCTGCGCGACAACCTCGGGATGATCACGACGGCCGCCGAGATCGAGGAGCACGCCCGCACGGTGGAGGACAACGGCGGCGCGTACTTCGTGCCCGCGTTCTCCGGCCTGTTCGCGCCGTACTGGCGTTCGGACGCGCGTGGCGCGATCGTCGGCCTGACCCGGTTCGTGAACAAGGGCCACCTGGCCCGCGCGGTGCTGGAGGCGACGGCGTTCCAGACCCGTGAGGTGATCGACGCGATGAACGCCGACTCGGGCGTGCCGCTGAAGGCGTTGAAGGTCGACGGCGGCATGGTCGTGAACGAGCTGCTGATGCAGTTCCAGGCGGACATCCTGGGCGTGCCGGTGATCAGGCCGGTGGTCAACGAGACGACCGCGCTCGGCGCCGCCTACGCGGCGGGGCTGGCGGTCGGGTTCTGGGAGTCGGAGGACGACATCCGGCAGAACTGGGCGCAGGACAAGCAGTGGGACCCGGCCATGGACGACGACACCCGGGCCCGGACCTACGCGCAGTGGAAGAAGGCCGTGACCAGGACCTTCGACTGGGTCGACTAGGTGAGCGGAGGGGCGTCACCCCCGGGCGACGCCCCCCGCTCCCGGCTCAGTCGAGGTCGTCGTGGCGCATGAGCTGGCGACCGGCCTCGGTGATCGAGCCGGTCAGCGACGGGTAGACCGAGAACGTGGTCGCCAGGTCGTCCACCGTGAGCTGGTTCTGCACGGCGAGCGTGATCGACAGGATCAGCTCGCTGGCGTTCGGCGCGACCACGACGCCGCCGATGACGACACCCGTCGCCGGGCGGCAGAACAGCTTCACGAAGCCGCGCCGCAGGCCCTCCATCTTGGCCCGCGGGTTGGTGGCCAGCGGCAGCATGATCGTGCGCGCGGGCACCTCGCCGGAGTCGATCGCCTGCTGGCTGATGCCGACGGATGCGATCTCGGGGTTGGTGAACACGTTCGCCGCGACCGTCTTGAGCCTGATCGGGCTCACGCCCTGGCCCAGCGCGTGCCACATGGCGATGCGGCCCTGCATGGCGGCGACGGACGCGAGCAGCAGCAGGCCCGTGCAGTCGCCGGCCGCGTAGACGCCTGCGATGTTCGTCCGCGACACGCGGTCGACCGGGATGTAGCCGCCGCGGCCGAGTTCGATGCCGATCTTGTCCAGGCCGAGGTCGGCGGTGTTCGGGACGGAGCCGACCGTCATCAGGGCGTGGCTCGCCTTGATCGTGCGACCGTCTTCCAGGTGAATCAGGACGCCGTCGCCGACGTTCTCGACCCGGTCCGCGCGGGCGTGCTTGACGACCGCCGTGCCGCGTTCGGCGAACACGTCCTCCAGCACCACGGCCGCGTCGGCGTCCTCGTGGGGGAGCACCCGATCGCGGCTGGAGACCATGGTCACCTTCACGCCGAGTTCGGTGTACGCGGAGGCGAACTCCACACCGGTGACACCCGATCCGATGACGGCCAGGTGCTCCGGCAACTCGGGGAGGTCGTAGATCTGCCGCCAGGTCAGGATCCGCTTGCCGTCGGGCTCGGCGCCGGGCAACACGCGCGGGGTCGCACCGGTCGCGATGAGCACCACGTCGGCCGGGAGGACTTCCTTCGTGCCGTCCTCGGCGATGGCCACGACCTCGTGCTGGGCGAGGCCGGGCGCGTTGTCGCAGAACTTGCCGACGCCGTTGACGATCCGCACGCCCTCGCGCTGGAGGCGGGCCCGGACGTCGGCGGACTGGGCGAGCGCAAGGCCCTTCACCCGTCCGTGGACGACCGGCAGTTCGACCGCCGCTTCCGCGTTGTCGGTGCGAATGCCCAGCTCACCGGCGTTGCGGAAGGCGCTTCGGCCACCCGCGGAGGCGATGAACGTCTTCGACGGCACGCAGTCGTAGAGCACGCAGGCGCCGCCGAGGCCCTCGCGTTCCACGATGGTCACGTCGGCCCCGTGCTGGGCCGCGACCAGTGCCGCCTCGTAACCTGCGGGGCCACCGCCCATGATGACGATGCGGGTCACGACACGTCCTCCTCGTGGTCTTCGGCGCTGTTTGCGCCGGTTGCAGCCGCTGGTAACCGTACGCGGTCGGGTGTCGGGGTGTGTCGTCCGGTCTTCTGGTACCTCGCGGTGATCGCGAGGTCGCTAGGCTGTCGTCGTGCCGCTCTATGCCGCGTACGGGTCCAACATGGACCCGAACCAGATGATGGAGCGAGCCCCCTACTCCCCGATGGCGGGGACCGGGTGGCTCGCCGGATGGCGTCTGACGTTCGGTGGCGAGGACCTGGGCTGGGAGGGCGCGCTCGCCACCATCGTCGAGGACCCCGACTCGCAGGTGTTCTGCGTGCTCTACGACGTGAGCCCGCGTGACGAGTCCCGCCTCGACCGCTGGGAAGGCGCCCTCGGGCTCTACAAGAAGATCCGCCTGCGCGTCCAGACCCTGGAAGGTTCGGTGACCGCCTGGCTCTACGTCCTGGACGCCTACGAGGGCGGCCTGCCCTCGGCCCGCTACATCGGCGTCGTGGCCGACGCCGCCGAAGCCGCGGGCGCCCCTGACGACTACGTCTCCGACCTCCGCACCCGCCCCTGCCAAGGCATCGGCCCCTGACCCCCGGCGTGTCGAACCTTCAGGTCCCGCGTGTCGAACACTCGGGACCGGCGTGTCGAACGCTCAGGTCCCGAGTGTCGAACGCTCAGGTCCTGTGAGTTCTACGTTCGGAACGCGCGAGCCCTGCGTTCAGGGCTGCCGAGCTCGACACTCAGCTGCCGGAACAGGCGAACGGGGTTCCTCAGGTCCGAAACGTCGGCCCGGAGCACTTTCCAGCCGCGCCGCCGCAAGTCCTCGTCACGGGCTTGGTCGGCTTCGGCTTTGCCGACGTGTGCCGCGTAGCCGTCGTACTCCACGGCCACGCGGTGGTCGGGCCAGGCGAAATCCAGCCGCCAGATCTCCCGGTCGCCCAGATCGCGGACCGAGTACTGCGGCTCGGGCAGCGGGAAGCCCGCTTCGGCGATCATCAGCAGGAGCGTGCTCTCCGGCGGGGACTCGGGCAGGCCCGTGGCCAGGTCCAAGAGGAACACGCCTTGGCGTCGGCCGCGGTAATCACGGCGTGCCGCGATGCGGACGGTGAGGTCGGCCTTGAACGCGGCTCGTTGCTGCGGCGGCAGGGCGCCGAGTGCTTGATCCGCGCAGGCCAGGGCCGTGGAACGGTGGCGTCCCCGGCACAGCAGGTCGGCGAGGGCGTAGTCGAGCACCATGGTGCGCAGACCGTCGATCTCGACCACGTCCGCAGGGTCGTAGCTGTCGTAGTGGACCGCGACGTCAGGGCGTGGTCGGAGTTTGCGCTCGTAGCCCATCATCAGGTGGACGCGATTCGTGTCCGCCGCCGTGCAGCCGTGCAGCCACACCGCCGTGTGGCTCGCCAGCGCGGCGCCTTGCCCAGCCATGAGCAGTGCCGCGGCGGCCCGGGTGTGCAGGCTCGTCATCCGTTCCCGCTGGATGACGACCGTGCGGCAGTAGCTGACCAGCCGGCCGTCCGCGATGGCGTTGCGCAGCGACTTGGCGCCGAGGTGGTTGTGCAGACGGGTGCGCGAGTAGGCCCCGTGGAGGCCTGGAGGTAGGTCGATCATGCATAACCGAGGGGCGGGACTGTCGATCCGTACACGGTTCACCCGACCGTGGGACGCCGCTCGACCTGAGTGTTGAACTCAGGGGTCCTGAGTGTTCGACACGCGGGACCTGGAGGTTCGACACGCGCGTTCTGGAGGTTCGACACGCGGGACCTGAGTGTTCGACACGCCGGTTAGGGGGTGGTCAGGGATTCCAGGTGGTGGATCAGGCGGCGGGTGTCGACGGGGGAGACGGTGCTCCACGGTTGTTGGCCCGGGGTGGCCCGGCGGAGTTGGACGTAGCGGCCGTGGGGGTTGTCGAAGAACGACACGACGTGCTCGTGGCGGACGCGCTTGCCCCACTTGTCACGGCTCGCGCCGCCGAACTGGCCCCGGTTGCCCACGTCGCGGAACATGTCGGCGAGGGTGCGGGCGTCCTCCTGGCGGATGCCGCGCCCCAGCAGGGCCTGGTACAGGTCGTCCGGGGTGTTGGCATGAGCCGCGGCGGCGTCGAGGTCGGCGCTGGGCAGGGTCACGGAGTGGCCCGGACCCGCGGCCAGCGGCGGGAGGACGGAGAGCGCTTCGCGCGGGAGGCCCTCGGCCGACGCCGGGCGCAGGGTCAGCTGGTCGTGCGCGAGGACCGCCAGGACGCCGGACTGCCCCTTGGCCGCGGCCAGCACGCGCACGCTGTGGCCGAGCCACAACCGCCCGTCCACCTCCTGCTGCGGCCGGTTCAGCAGGTGCAGCAGGTCTTCCAGCACCGGGTCCAGCGACACGGGCCGACCCAGGCCGCGGCGGTCCAGGTCTGCCCACGCCCGCTGCTCCAGCTCGGCACGCTCCGCGTGCGTCTTGCCCGGTGACGGCACCTTGAGCACCAGCGGCATGGTCTCCAGCCGCAGGTGCTCCCAGAGCACGTCGAACTCCAGCGCCGAGATCGTCACCGGTTCGCGCAGGTCGTTGCTGCCCAAGTCCAAGCCGAACGTCGTCATCAGTGGGTGGTGCTCTCCCCGATCACCGGAGGCGAGATGATCCCGCCAATGCCGTAGATGTCGTCCGTCTCCCGAAGGTAGTCGGCGGCGTCGTGCGTGGCATCTTCTTCCTCCTCCGCGCCACGAGCCGCACCCAGACCGCCGAACGGGTCGAACGCGGGCTGCGGCGGCGCCGCGACGGTGCGCTTGTGCACGGTGTCGTTGCCGCCGACCTGGCCGCCGGCGCCGAGCATCGAGCCCGTCGACCCGCCTGGCCCCGCCGTCGCCGCGTGCTGCGTGCTGGCCGCGAACGCCCCGATCTCCACCGAGCTCACCGACGTCGTGCCGCTGGGCAGCAACGGCCCACCGCCCGCACCGGGCAGCAACTGCTGGTTGGCGCCCGCGGCGTGCTGCCCGTTCGTCGTGTCGGAGGAGGAAGAGGACGACGACGACGCCTTGCGCCGGTCCTTGTCCTGCTGACCACCCGCACCGCCACCACCGACCACGCCGCCGGGCCCGAACACGCCCGAACCCGACGTCGACGGGGGTAACGCGGCCGACGAAGTCCTGGTGGAACCGGCCGTCCCGGCCGAAGACGTGCCCGTCGACCCGCCGAACGTGGGCTGCGCCGCCGGACGCTGACCCGAGTAGCCGCCACGACCACCGCCGCGACCGCCACGCCACCCGCCCCGACCGCCGCCACGGCCACCGCCACGTCCACCGCGCGGACCGCCGTAACCCCAACCGGGCGCGGACACGCCCGCCGAGTCGTTGCGCACCACCTCGGGCGTGCTGATCACCAACTGCGGCGGCTGGTGGAACTGCCCCAACGTGCTGGTGTTCGACACCGTGCTGGAGGCGTAGGTCGTCATGACCTCGCGCGCCCGCTGCTCGGCCGCGTTGCGCGCCTTCTCCTGCTGCTCGTAGTCCGTCTGCCCGCCGACCAGGTTGGTCAACGCGCTGACGAGCAGGTTCGGCTCCTCCGCGGTCACCTTCACCGGCGGCGGCATGTCCGCGCGCGCCTTGGCGATGTAGTCCGCCTGCAGCTCGGCCGAGATGCGCATCACCTCCGCGCCGGCACGGGCGTCGTCCGCCCACGCGGCCAGCGGGTTGATGCCCGTCCGCGCCTTGTCCGCGGCCGAACCCTCCCAGGACGCGCCGGACCTCAGCACGCCCCGGTGCAGCTCGGCGTTGATCTCGGTCAACGCGGCGGAGACGCCCTGCCACCGCTCCATCGAGGCGTGCGAGGCCTTGGGCCCCGGCCCCGAGTTGATCTGCTCGTACAGCTCTTCGTGGCTGTACCCGCTCCAGCGGTGTCCATCGGGCATGAACGCTCCCCTTGCCTGCGCCGGGCGCTCAGCGGCTGCCCTGCTGTCCCATCAACCCGGTGTTGTCTTCTTCGATGGACTGGTACTGCTGCTCGACCAGGGTGAGCGCGTCCATGGCCGACTTGAGCTGCCGCTGGTAGTTCTCCAACGCGATCAGCGCCGAGTCGCCCGATTCGAGCGACCGCTCGTTGAACCGCTCCGCGGCGTCCTGGCTCACCGGGTCACCCGCCCACGGGCGCACCCTGACCTCGGTGATGGCCTGCTCGATCTGCTCGTCCAGCTTCGACAACGCGCCCGCGAACGCGTTGCGGAGACTGGGGATCGCGCTGGGTTCGACGTTCAACGTGTGCGACAGGGGCGGTGGTGAGCCCGTGTCAGCGCCGTGGCCGTGGTCTTCCGACGGCATGGACAACCTCCCGCCTTCCTCGTTCCCGTCGCGCCATTCCGTTCTCGCGCAAGGTCACTCTAGCCACCCGGTCCGACAGCGGGGAGTGGGTGGAGCGCACATCCCCCGCCTGGATCAGCGCCGTTGCAGCAAACCGGCTACCGCCGCTTCTGCCGCCCGTTGCGCCCCTTGGCACAGAGTGTCTTGCTTCGCCGCTCTTTCGTTACCGCCGTCGCGGAACATCACGTCGAGGAACTGCCCCTCCGCGACGTCCACCTCGACGTTGCACACGTTGTCCATGCCGGGCGTCCGCACGGTCAGGCCGGGGAATCCGGCCACCGTGGTCTGCTCGGCGTGCACCTGGGCGTTCTCGCTGAGCCAAACGCCCACGCCCTCCACTGTGACGAGCGCCAGCCGCACGACGTTCCCGCTGATGTTGCTGCGCATGGTGCACGCCTTCGCGTTGCCGAAGCTCGCTTCCACGTACGCGCTCGGCGGGTTGTCCAGGCTCAGCGCGATGCGCTGTTCGGGTGAGAGCACCGCGCACGGGTCCACGTCGTCCAGCCGCACCTCCTGCGGCCTCGGTGGCAACGACGGCGCGGTGGTCGTCGTGGCGGGCAGCGGTTCGTCGACCCGGCCGTCGGCCTTCTTGTCCGGAACGGGCGTGCAGGAGGCCATCGCCAACGCGCAGAGCGTGGCGGTGAGCAACCGAGCAGCCCTCATGGACACCTACCGTAGCCGGGTCCACACGCCAAGTGGACCCTCGGCTGTGAAGCCGCACTTCGCGGCCACGTGACGGGCCGCGTCGTCCGGGGGTCTGGCGGTGATCAGCGGTAGGTCGAGGAACCCGAAACCGAACCGCAGCACGGCGGCGATCACGTGTGTCGCGATGCCCTTGCCGCGCAGGTCAGGCGTGATCCAGCAGTGCAGCTCGCCGGTGCTGGACAGGGAGGTCTCGCCGACGGCCGTCCCGGTGAGCTGGTCGCACACGGCCCAGGAACAGGATTCGTCGGCGCGCCACTGGTCCGCGCGTTCGGCGATGTGCGCGCCGGCCGCGTCGAGATCGGGGTAGAGGCCACCGCCCACCAACGCCGGCCGGTCGTCGACGCGGTCGTCCGCGCGGAGTTGGCGCAGGTAGAACTCACCCGCGTTGATCTCGACGGCCTCCATGCCGAATGTCCTCGCTCCGCTCGGACGGGCAAGGTCGCCCGGAAGTCGGGAGACTAGTCCGTGACGAACCCGTCGTAGCGCCCGGCCAGTTCTTCGAGCAGGCCGCGGTGGGCGGACGCGGGCCGGTCGTCGGGACCGGTGGTCAACTCCACGACCCAGTCGGCGTCTTCCAGGTCGTCCTCGCCGGCCAGCACGTCCTTGTGCACCGCGCACGGCGACCAGCCGGCCTCGGCCAGTTCCCGCGCGGCTTCCTCCGCGTCGTCGCGGTCGTGCAGGACCAGCAACAACGGACCCGCGGTCCCGGGCGAACCCGTGCCGACGCCGTCGTCCAACAAGCCGCGCGACGCCAGCGCCTCGTGCAACGCGGGGAAGTCCGGCGTGTGCACGGCGTCGATGCCGATCGTCCGCGCCGCCTCCGCGTTCACCGCGTTGTCATCGCAGAACAACGTCCCCGACGGCGAGTGTTGCAGCACCCGCAACGCGCGTCGGAACGCCTCGGGCGACGGCTTGGCCACCCCGAGCCGCGCGGACGACACGACCGCGTCGACCTCGCGGTCCAGCCCCAACGCCGCCAGGTCGCGCGGCAGCCGGTCGGTCGCGTTGGACAGCAACGCCACCCGGCACCGCTTGCGGACCCGCCGCACGAGGTCCAACGCCTCGCCGATCACCTCGCCGGTCCGGGTCCACGCCGCCACCGCGTCCGCCGCGCGTGCCGGCGGGAGCCCTTCGACGACCAGCTGCTCCCGCACGGCCGCGCGCCACTCCTCGTCCGTGGCACGGCCGGCGGTCGCGGGACCGGCCAGGGCGAACGACACCCGCGCCAACGTGCCGCGCGGCAGGCCGAAACCGTCCTCGATCGGCCCGTCCGGCGGGAACCGCCGCAGCACGCCGTCCAGGTCGAGCAGCAGCAGCGACGGCGCGCTCAACGCCTGCCCATCCGGCCGATCAGCAGCATCGCCGCGGGGATCAGCAGGAACACCAACGGCGTCTTGGCCAGGAAGAACAACGCCACGCTGATGATCGCGACCGCCGTGACGGCCGCGCTGCTCACCCGGAACTCGAGCGGGAACCCCCGGCGCGCGGACACCGCCGAACCCGACGGCGGCGGCTCGACCTGCGTGAACCGCGGCCGTGGCGCGGGCAGGTCGCTGAACAGCGCGTACAGGTCGCCGCGGGTCTTCGCGGTGGCGATGCGGGCGGAGCGGTCGCCGTACTCGTCCATGCTCAGCCGCCCCTCGCCGAGGTGCGTGCCGAGCAGTTCGAGCGCGTGCTCACGCTCCGCGTCGCCGATCCGGATGTCCCGCTCGCTCACACGGGTGAGCCTATTCCTTGATCTCGCAGATGACCGTGCCCTGGGTCACCGCCGCGCCCGGCTCGGCGGCCAGCCCGGTGACCACGCCGGACTTGTGCGCGGTGACCGGGTTCTCCATCTTCATGGCCTCCAGCACGACGATCAGCTCACCCGCCTCGACCTGCTGGCCGTCCTCGACCGCGACCTTGACGATCGTGCCCTGCATGGGCGCGGCCACCGCGTCGCCGGAGACCGCCGCGCCGCCCTTGCCGCCGCCCCGCTTGCGCGGCTTGGCCTTCACGCCCGCCTTGGCCGCGCCACCGCCCCCGCCGCCACCGCCGACGAACGCCAGGTCACCGGGCAGCGAGACCTCCAGCCGACGTCCGCCGACCTCGACCACCAGGGTCTGCCGCGGCTCGTCCTCCTCGGCCTCCGCGCCGTCGGTGAACGGCGCGATGGTGTTGTCGAACTCGGTCTCGATCCACCGCGTGTGCACGGTGAAGCCGTCCTCGGAGCCGACGAACGCCGGGTCGCGCACGATCGCGCGGTGGAACGGCAGCACGGTCGCCATGCCCTCCACCACCATCTCGTCCAGCGCGCGCCGGGCCCGCTCCAGGGCCTGCGCCCGGTCCTCGCCGGTGACGATCAGCTTGGCCAGCAACGAGTCGAACTGGCCGCCGATGACCGTGCCGCTCTCCACGCCCGCGTCCACCCGGACACCGGGACCGGACGGCGAGGTGAACGTGGTGACCGTGCCGGGCGCGGGCAGGAAGTTGCGGCCCGCGTCCTCGCCGTTGATCCGGAACTCGATCGAGTGGCCGCGCGGGGTGGGGTCCTCGGTGAACCGCAGCACCTCGCCGGCGGCGATCCGGAACTGCTCGCGCACCAGGTCGAGGCCCGCGGTCTCCTCGCTGACCGGGTGTTCGACCTGAAGACGGGTGTTGACCTCGAGGAACGAGATCGTGCCGTCCACCGCGACCAGGTACTCGACCGTGCCGGCGCCGTGGTAGCCGGCCTCCTTGCAGATGGCGCGCGCCGACCGGTGGATCTCGGCCCGCTGCTCGTCGGTCAGGAACGGCGCGGGCGCCTCCTCGACCAGCTTCTGGTGGCGGCGCTGCAACGAGCAGTCACGCGTGCCGACGACGATGACGTTGCCGTGCTGGTCGGCCAGGACCTGCGCCTCGACGTGCCGCGGCTTGTCCAGGTAGCGCTCGACGAAGCACTCGCCGCGGCCGAACGCCGTGACGGCCTCGCGCACCGCGCTGTCGAACAGCTCGGGGATCTCCTCCAGCGTGCGCGCCACCTTGAGACCACGACCGCCGCCGCCGAACGCCGCCTTGATCGCGACCGGCAGGCCGTGCTCCTCGGCGAACGCGATGATCTCGTCCGGGCCGGAGACCGGGTCCTTGGTGCCGGGGACCAGCGGCGCGCCCGCGCGCATCGCGATGTGCCGCGCGGTGACCTTGTCGCCGAGGTCGCGGATGGCCTGCGGGGTCGGCCCGACCCAGATCAGGCCCGCGTCCAGCACCGCCTGGGCGAAGTCCGCGTTCTCGGACAGGAAGCCGTAGCCGGGGTGGACCGAGTCCGCGCCCGCGCGCTTGGCCACGTCGAGGATCTTGTCGATGGAGAGGTAGCTGTCCCCGGGCGTGCTGCCGCCCAGGGCGAACGCCTCGTCCGCCAACCGGACGAACGGGGCGTCCCGGTCCGGGTCGGCGTACACGGCGACGCTGGTCAGGCCGGCGTCTCGGCAGGCACGGATGACCCGGACGGCGATCTCACCGCGGTTGGCGACGAGGACCTTGCGCAGCGACACGACGTCCTACCTCCTGGCAACGCTGGGACTGGGAGCGGCAATGGTCGTGGAGTTTAGTGACCCGCCAGTACTCGGAGACCGAGAGACAAGTCACGCTTGGGTGGAACAATCGGAAATCGTGACACGCCCGCCCGCCGCCGCGCTTCTGACAGCTTGCGCAGCTGTGCTCATCACCGTTGCGGGACTGGTCATGGCCTGGTCACTGCGGCCCACCGCGGCCACCGACCCGGGCGCCGTGACACCGCAGGACGAATTGCGGTGCGGGACGACGGCGTGCCGTTCGGTGGTGAAACAGGAGGTCGGTGTCGATTCAGTGGAATTGGTCGTCGGCGAGGGCGCGGGCCGGATCCGGACCAGCGGCGCGTCCGGGCCGAACATCTTCGAGCTGACCATCGCGACTTCGGGTGCCCGGATCGACGCGTCGTCGCTGCAGTGCGTGGACGCGGAGGTGGCGGTGTGCCTGGTGCGGGGCGAGGTCGGCGGCGAGGTGCTCGGGGAGGTGCTGGTGCGCCGGTCGGGCGCCTGGTCGCGGGCGCAGGTGCCGTACGTGGCCAGCGGGGCGTACTTGGCGCTGCACGACGTGGACCACGACGCGGTCGCCGATGTGGTGGCCGTGCAGCGGGGGTGCCAGGCGGGCGTGGACTGCGCGCGGTGGTTCGCGCAGGTGTTCTCGCTCGCGGGTGGCGGCGGTGAGCTGGGGTGCACGCCGGTCGTGCGGGCGGCGGAGTCGTTGCCGGGCTGGCCGACCGTGACGCCTGACCCGTCCGACCTGCGCCACTGCGGCGCGTGACCGTCCTGAACGTTGAACTCGGGTGTTCCGAGTGTTCGACACGCGGGCCCTGAGTGTTCGACACACGCGCGTGTCGAACACTCAGGTCCCGCGTGTCCCACGTTCAGGACCCCCGAGTTCTACCGTCAGGCGGGGACCGGGGTCGGGCGGGGGCCCGTCAGCAGGGGCGGGTCGCTCGGGGTGTTGAGGACCTCGTCGTCCAGCAGGCCCTCGGAGCGGGCGACCAGGACCGGGACGGTGATCTGGCCGGTCACGTTGGTGGCCGTGCGGACCATGTCCAGGATCGGGTCGATCGCGTAGACGACGGCGACACCGGTGGCGATGACCTCCGGCGGCATGTTCACCGCGCCCAGGGTCAGCGTCAGCATGGTGAACCAGCCGGTGGTGCCCGCCGTGGCCAGCGCGCCGAACACGGCGACCGCGACGATCGCCACGTACTGCCACACGCCCAGCTGCACGCCGAACAGGTTCGCGATGAACACCGTGGCGATGGCCGGGTACACGGCGGCGCAACCGTCCATCTTCGTGGTCGTGCCCAGCGGCACGGCGAACGACGCGTAGTCGTCGTCCACGCCGAGGTTGGCGGCGGTCTGCCTGCTCAACGGCAGCGTCGCGCCCGACGAGCGGGACACGAAGGCGAACTGGATCGCGGTCCACGCCTTGGCGAAGAACGTCACCGGCGACACCCGGCCGACGAACCGCAGCAGCAGCGGGTACACCACGAACAGCACCAGCAGCGACCCGCCGTACACCGACGCGATCAGCGAGAACAGCGGCTGGACGAACGAGTTGCCGTACGTCGCGAACGCCGTGCCGATCAGGCCGAACACGCCGATCGGCGCGAGCAGCACGATCCAGCCGACGATCTTCTGGATCAGGTCGAACGCCGACCGGGTCAGCGTGACGAACGGCGTGGCCTTCTCGCCCAGCGCGTACGCGGCGAAGCCGACCAGCACCGCGATGAACACGACCTGGAGCACCTCGCCCTCGGTGAAGGCGCTGAACAGGTTGGACGGGATCAGGGTCTCCAGCAACGTGCTCCACGAGCCCGGGTCACGCGCGGCGAGCTTCTCCACCGCCGCCGCGGACGGTTCGACCTGCACGCCCGCGCCCGGCTTGAAGATCAACGCGATGGCCAGGCCGATCAGCACGGCGATCAGGGACGTGATGGCGAACCACAGCAGCGTCTTCCCGCCCAGCCGCGCGGCGCGCGAGCTGCCGAGCCTGCGCAGGCTCGTGATGCCCACCACGATCGCGGTGAACACGAGGGGGATGACGGTGAACTGCAGGAGGCTGGTGAAGACGTCGCCGATGGAACCGAGGGTGGTGGTGAGCCACGCCTGGTCCGTGCTCTTGGCGACGTACCCCGCCAGGGCGCCGAGGACGAGCGCGGCGAGGACGGTGAAGCCGAACACCTTCGGCTTCGTATAACTGCGGACGAACGACACGACTGCTCCGGGTTGGCTGCGCAGGGGTGGACGACGGGGGCGGCGTCAGCCGCGACAGCCCGTGTTGGTCCTGCGCCCGAAGTCGATGTGACGGCGGCGCGTCAGCAGTTCACCCACAGCTCCCCCAACGCGAAAGCCCTTCGAAGAGCTTCCCGGATCAGGGAAAATGTGACAACGGCTACCAGATGTCGGACACCTTGACGTCGACTTGACGCAGCAGCTTGCGCGTGAGCGGCAGGCTGATCCCGATGACGCTGGACGGGTCGCCGTCGATGCGGTCCACGAACCAGCCGCCCAGGCCGTCGAGCGTGAACGCGCCCGCGACCGCCAGCGGCTCCCCGGTCGCGAGGTAGGCCTCCAGCTCGTCGTCGGTCGGGCGGCCGAACCTGACCAGGGTCGTCTCGTGCCCGACGGCGCGCGCCACGACCCGCCCGCCGCTCAGCCGCAGCACGGCGTGCCCGGTCAGCAGGGCGCCGGTGGTGCCGGCCATCTTCTTCCACCGCTCGCGCGCGACCTCGACCGTGCCGGGCTTGCCGTGCACCTCGCCGTCGGCGGTGCGCAGCATCGAGTCGCAGCCGACGATGACCGCGTCGTCGTCCTCGTCCCGGGCGATCGCCTCGGCCTTCGCCGTCGCCAGGGCCGTGACCAGCTCTTCGGGTGTGGGGTCGGCGAGGGAGGCGGCGAGTGCGTCCTCGTCGACGCCGGACACGCGCACGACGGGCTCGACACCGGCGGCACGCAGCACGGCCAGGCGGGCGGGGGACTGGGAGGCGAGGACGAAGCGCACGACGTGCAGCCTAAAGGCCTCGTCGGAACGCCGGTGCGTAGAACTACCGATGCGCGCTGTGACGACGTTCGGCACCCTCGGGGTTGTGCAGCGTTTGGCTCTGGTGGTCCGCCGGACCGACCGGGGTCGTGGCCGGTACCGGTGGCTCGTGGTGGTGCCGGCCGTCCTGATCCTGGTCCTGTCGGCCCGGGTGGTGTCGACGGACCCGGTGGGGTACGGCGTGCCGTTCTGGCCGTTCGCGAACGGCAGCGACCGCGTCGAGTACCAGGTGATGGACCAGGTGACGTCGATCGCGCGGGCGTTGCGGCGGCTCGACGAGGTGCCCTCGGCGGTGGCCGCCGAGGGCGTCGAGGTGCTGGAGGCGCGGGTCGGCGTGGGCGCGGTGTGGATGCGCGTGCGCGTGCACGTGCCGGACGGGTCGCGCTGCCGCGAGGTGTCCGTGCTCGGCGACGGCGCCCAGGTCAACTCACGCCGCGTGAGTTGTTGAGTGCGGTGTGGCGGTTCAACCCGGCAGTGCGGAAGACCGCCATGCGCCCGGGCCGTGCGGCAGTGGTCGCCTGACTTGCCTGGACTTGTCCGACCACGCCGAGCGGCGCGGCTCGTCCTCGACGGGACCGCCGGCCGTTGCCAGGCCGACCACGACCGCCGTCACGGCGGCCAGCTCGACGTCGTCCGGGTTGCCTCGCACCACCCGGAGGTGCGGCGCCGCGCTCACAGCGGGATGTTCCCGTGCTTCTTGGGCGGCAGTGCCTCGCGCTTGTCGCGCAGCACCGCCAGCGCCCTGGCGACGTACGAACGCGTGAAAGAGGGAGGGATCACACTGTCAACATAGCCGCGTTCGGCCGCCACGTAAGGGTTGCAGAGGGTGTCTTCGTATTCTTGCTGCAAACGGGCCCGAAGCGCGTCCACGTCCTCCCCCGAAGCCGCGGCCGCCGTCAACGCCTTGCGGTGCACGATGTTCGCCGCGCCCTGCGCGCCCATGACCGCGATCTGCGCCGTCGGCCACGCCAGGTTGATGTCCGCGCCCAGGTGCTTGGACCCCATCACGTCGTACGCGCCGCCGTAGGCCTTCCGGGTGATCACGGTGACCAGCGGCACGGTCGCCTCGGCGTAGGCGTAGATCAGCTTCGCGCCGCGCCGGATGATGCCGTTCCACTCCTGGTCGGTGCCGGGCAGGAAGCCGGGCACGTCCACGAACGTCAGCACCGGGATGTTGAACGCGTCGCAGGTCCGGACGAACCGCGCCGCCTTCTCCGAGGCGTCGATGTCCAGGCAGCCCGCGAACTGGGTCGGCTGGTTGGCCACGATGCCGACCGAGTGGCCGTCCACCCGGCCGAAGCCGACCAGGATGTTCGGCGCGAACAGCGGCTGGACCTCCAGGAACTCGCCCTCGTCCAGCACCCGGGTGACGACCTCGTGCATGTCGTACGGCTGGTTCGCCGAGTCGGGGATGAGGGTGTCGAGCTCGCGGTCGGAGTCGGTGATCGAGTCCTCGACCGAGCCGTGCACCAGGTCGTCCGGCGCGTCGAAGACGGGCGGCTCGGACATGTTGTTGGCGGGCAGGTAGGACAGCAGCTCCTTGACGTAGGAGATGGCGTCCTCTTCGTTGTCGCCGAGGTAGTGCGCGTTGCCGGACTTGGTGTTGTGCGTGCGCCCGCCGCCGAGCTCCTCGAAGCCGACGTCCTCGCCGGTGACGGTCTTGATCACGTCCGGGCCGGTGATGAACATGTGCGAGGTCTGGTCGACCATGACCACGAAGTCGGTCAACGCGGGCGAGTAGACGTGGCCGCCCGCGTTCGCGCCCATGATCAGCGAGATCTGCGGCACGACGCCGGACGCGGCCACGTTGCGGCGGAAGATCTCGCCGTAGAGGCCGAGCGAGACGACACCCTCCTGGATGCGCGCGCCGCCGCCCTCGTTGATGCCGACGATCGGCCGGCCGGTCTTGATCGCCAGGTCCATGACCTTGACGATCTTCTCGCCGTACACCTCGCCGAGCGAGCCGCCGAAGATCGTGACGTCCTGGCTGAACACGCACACCGGGCGGCCGTCGACGGTGCCGTAGCCGGTCACCACGCCGTCGCCGTAGGGCCGGTTGCGCTCCTGCCCGAAGTTGGTCGAGCGGTGCCGCGCCAGCTCGTCCAGCTCGACGAACGAGCCCGGGTCAAGCAGCAGCTCGATGCGCTCGCGGGCGGTCTTCTTGCCCTTGGCGTGCTGCTTCTCGACCATGCGCGCCGAACCGGCGTGCACGGCCTCCTCGTTGCGCCGGTAGAGGTCGGCGAGCTTCCCGGCCGTGGTGCGGACGTCCGGCTCCTCGCCATCGGGGGTGGTCGCGCTGCTCATAGCGCCGCAGCTTAACCAGCCGGTAACGTCCGCGCGTGGCGTAGTAGCCCAGGTCACTGGACGCCGAAGTTGACCTCCAGCGCGGTGGAGGTTGCAGGCTTGTCCCCGCGGCCCGCCCCACGATCCACACCGCTCCGACAAGCGCGTGGGGCGGGTCGCGACTCCCGACGCGGACCCGCGGACCCTGCGGGCCGGCCGCGTCACTCCTAAGGTGCGAGCCGTGACCTTGGATGCCACCGCCCTCCGCTCCGCTCTCATCGGCCCCTACGCGACGGTCGACGTCGTCGCCGAGACCGGTTCCACGAACCACGACCTGCGTGACGCGGCGAACCGGGGCGCGCACGACCGCACCGCCCTGATCGCCGAACGGCAGACCGCGGGCCAGGGTCGGCGCGGCCGCGGCTGGACGTCGCCCGCCGGCGGCCTTTACGTGAGCGTGCTGTTCCGCCCGACCAACGTGCCGCCGGCGAGGTTGCCGTGGGTGACGCTGCTCGCGGGCGTGGCGCTGGTCCGCACGGCGCGGAGCGTCGGCGTCGAGGCGTCCCTGAAGTGGCCGAACGACCTGCTCATCGGCGACGCCAAGGCGGCGGGCGTGCTGGCCGAGACCAGCGCGGGCGTGGCGCAGGCGGCGGTCGTCGGCATCGGGCTCAACGTGGCGAAGCTGCCCGAGGACGTCGAACCGGGTGCGGGCGGTCTGCGGCCGACCAGCCTCGAGGACCACGCCGGACCGCTGGACCGCACCGAGCTGGCGATCACACTGCTGCGCGAGCTGGCCGCGCTGGAAGACCAGTGGCGGCGGGCGGACGGCGACGAGCCGTCGTTGCGCGACGAGTACCGGCGGCACTGCACCACGCTCGGCAGCCAGGTGCGGGTGGAGCTGGCCAGGGGCGAGTCGCTGGTCGGCACGGCCCGGTACCTGGAGACCGACGGCACTCTGGTGGTGCGCGACCACGCGGGCGCCGACCACTCCGTTTCCGCCGGGGACGTGGTGCACCTCCGGGTACGGTGAGGCGAGCCGCACCCGAGGCGAGCCGAGCCACCGAAAGGGACCGTCGTGGCCTACCCGGACGACCTGCTCAGCACCGGCGAGCACGTCGTGATCCACCGGCACCCGCACTGGAAGACGCTGGTCGTCCCGGTGCTCGTGCTCCTCGTCGCGGTCGGTGTCGGCGCCTACCTCGCGGTGCAGGTGTCCGACTTCGGCTGGGCCTCGATCGCCTGGATCGCGCTCGCGGCGATCGTCGCGGTCCTGGTGGCCTGGCTGACCCTGGCGCCGGTCATCCGCTGGCGCACCACGCACTTCATCATCACCAGCGAGCGCGTGATGTACCGGATCGGCGTGTTCAAGCGCACCGGCCTGGACATCCCGCTCGGCCGCGTCAACAGCGTCCGCTTCGAGCACACCCTGGTGGACCGGCTGCTCGGCTGCGGCACGCTGATCATCGGGTCGGCCTCGGACGAGCCGTTGGAGTTCGACGACATCCCCCGGGTGGAGAAGGTGCACTCGCTGCTCTACCGGGAGATCAACGACAACCCCGCCGATGACAGCACGATCGACGACCACCGGACGGAGGACAGGGTCACAGATGGGCGCGCGTGAAGTCGGTCTGCCGGACACGGTCGGCGCGGGCGGCCTGCCCGACCGCGTGACGATCTGGGAGGTCGGGCCGCGGGACGGGCTGCAGAACGAGTCCGAGGTCGTGCCGGTCGACACCAAGCTGGAGTTCCTGGACCGGCTGGCCGACGCGGGCGGCACGGTGCTGGAGGCCACGAGCTTCGTGCACCCCAAGTGGGTGCCGCAGCTGGCCGACGCCGAGGAGCTGCTGGCCGGCCTGGTCAAGCGCCCCGGCGTGAGCTACCCGGTGCTGGTGCCCAACGAACGCGGGCTGGAGCGGGCGCTGCGGGCGGGCGTGGACCACGTCGCGATCTTCGCCAGCGCCACCGAGACCTTCGCCCGGCGCAACCTGAACCGGTCGCTGGACGAGCAGTTCGCCATGTTCGACCCGGTCGTGTCCCGCGCCAAGGCCGAAGGCCTGGCGGTGCGCGGGTACGTGTCGATGTGCTTCGGCGACCCGTGGGAGGGCGCCGTGCCGCGCGAGCAGGTCGTCGGCGTCGGCAAGCGGCTGCTGGACATGGGCTGCGACCAGCTCTCGCTGGGCGACACGATCGGCGTGGCCACGCCGGGCCAGGTGACCGCGCTGCTGGCCGGTTTCGACGACGTCGACCGGCTCGCCGTGCACTTCCACGACACCTACGGGCAGGCGTTGGCGAACACGCTGGCCGCGATGCAGGCGGGCGTGCGCACGATCGACTCGTCGGCGGGCGGGCTGGGCGGCTGCCCGTACGCCGAGTCCGCGACCGGCAACCTCGCCACCGAGGACCTGGTGTGGATGCTGGACGGGCTGGGCGTGTCGCACGGCGTCGACCTGGACAAGCTCGCCGACACCAGCGCGTGGATGGCCGAACGGCTGGGCCGGCCGAGCCCGTCGCGGGTGGTCCGGGCGCTGCGGGGGTAGCGGTGCGGGTGGTCGAGCTGACACCGCGGACCTGGCCGTCGCTGGAGGAGCTGTTCGGGCCCAACGGCGCGCAGTCCGGGTGCTGGTGCACGTGGTTCCTCCAGACCAACGCCGAGATGCGGGCCAACGGTTCGGCGGGCAACAAGGAGCTGCTGCGCTCCCGCGTCGGGTCCGGCGTGCCGGTCGGGTTGCTGGCGTTCGACGACGACGACGACCGGCCGGTCGGGTGGGTCGCGGTCGCGCCCCGGCTCGGCTACGCCCGGTTGGCGCGCACCAGGGTGGCGGCCCCGGTGGACGACGACCTGACCGACGTGTGGTCGGTGACGTGCTTCTTCATCCACCGCACGGCCCGCCGACGCGGCTTGGGCTCGGTGTTGCTGGAGCACGCCGTCGGGTACGCGCGGGAGCGCGGCGCGCGGTCCGTCGAGGGTTATCCCGTGGACACCGCCGGTGCGAAGAAGGGCTCCGGCGACCTCTACCACGGCACGCTCGGCATGTTCACCGACGCGGGGTTCGAGCTGGTGGACCGCCGGGGCGCGAACCGGGCGCTCGTGCGGCTCGCGACGTGATCGAACGACACCCGGGCGTCCTGGTCTGGCGGCTGCCGAAGCCGCTGCTGGCGATCTCGTCCGGCCCCCACGGCGGCGGGCTCGGCGTGCGGCACTGGGCGCTGAACGCGACCGTGCCCAAGGACTACGCGCGCCTCGACCCGGACGTGCACGTCGCCGAGATCGCGGCCGACCTCGGGTTGACCGGGCCCGGCACCGGGCTGCTCACCGCCGTCGACGTGCGGGACGTGGTGCCGGAGGCCGACGGTGGGGTGCGGTCGTGGGTGACGACCGGGATCGGCGCGCACCCGACGTGGGCCGCCGGACCGCCCGCCGACGGCCTGCCGAGCGTCGGCACGATCAACGCGGTGTGCGTGCTGCCGGTGCGGTTGGCGGACGCGGCCCTGGTCAACGCGGTCGCCACGGTCGCCGAGGCCAAGGCGCAGGCGTTGGGGGAGGCGGGCGTGCCGGGCACCGGGACGGTCACCGACGCGGTCGTGCTGCTGTGCCCGGCGGACGGCCCGGCCGAGCCCTACGGCGGGCCGCGGTCGGTGATCGGCTCGGCGTTGGCCCGAACGGTCCACCGCGCCGTACACACCGGGATTTCGCTGGAACGGGCGGGAACCGGGGTAGGGGTCGTAACGTCCAACGCGCGACCGACGACCATGCCCGGCGACGGCTGAAAGACCGGAGGTGGCCGTGACGACCGATCACCGCGCCCAGGTGGACGAGTTGCTGGCCGACTACCGGCGCAGCCGCGACCAGTTGGCGTCCGTGCAGCGCGACCTGGCCCGGATCTCCGGGTCGGCCACCAGTCCCGACGGCTCGGTGACCGCCGTGGTCGACGCCAAGGGCACGCTCACCGACCTGGAGCTGCGTGACGACGCCTACCGGTTGCGACCGGCGCAGCTCGCCCGGTTGATCGTGGGCACCACGCGGGAAGCCGTCGCCAAGGCCACCGAGGACGCCTACCGGACGCTGACCCCGGTGCTGCCCGCCGGCACCGATCCCGAGGCGTTGTTGCGCGGCACGGCCGACCTTCGGCCAGGAGAGATCGGTGCCGAAGAGATCCAGCCGCAGCCGACCCGGAGGCGTCCCGTCGCCGTCGACGACGAGGACTTCGAGCAGCGCGAGTGGATGACCGACGTCGACGCCAAGGCTTCGAGGAGAACGAGATGACCGGCTTCCAGACCGACCTCGCCCGCCTCGCCGAGGGCGCCGACGACTTCGCCGCCTTCGCCGAGCGCGCCGGGAAGATCGCGGGCGAACTGGGCGGCGTGCTCGGCTCGATCGGCGACTGCTGGGGCGGTGACGCGATCGGGCAGAGCTTCGCGGCGAGCCACGTCCAGCCCTCCGGCGAGGTGCTGGGCGGGTTGACCGGGTTGAGCGCCGGGTTCGGCGGTGTCGGGGAGCGCTTCGCCGAGACGGCCCGGACGTACCGCGAAGTCGAAGAGGGCAACCGCAACGCGCTCGGCGCGATCTGACTCAGGGGGCCGTGATGGGGATCGAGCTGCCGGCCGAGTTGGCCGAGGTCGCCGCCAAGGCGGGGGTGTCGTGGCCCCAGGCCGACGAGGACAAGCTGCGCGCGTCCGCCACCGCGTGGCGCGAGGCGGGCGCGAAGCTCTCCTCGTTGGCGGGCGAGTCCGACGGTTCGGCGGGCAAGGCGCTGGCCGCGATGACCGGGTCGACCGGTGACGCGGCGCGCGGCCACTGGAACAAGTTCACCGCGCCGGACGGCACGCTGAACTCCGTGCTGCGCGGCTGCCACGCGGCGGCCGACCGGTTGGACCACGCGGCCGAGCAGGTCGGCGCGGCCAAGGTCGAGCTGGTCCGCGAGCTGGTGAACCTGGCGAAGAACAACGACGCCGCGCAGCAGGCCGCGAACGCCGGGCACCCGACGGCGTTGCTGGGACTGGAGACGGCGGTGCGCGGCGCGGCGGCGAACGTCGCCCACCTGACCGACACGTTGACCAGCGCGGTCCGGTTGGACAGCGGCGTGCAGATCGGCGGCCACCAGCCACCGGTCGCCGCCAACCCCGGCGTGCACGCGCCCGACGCGGGCCCCGGTCAGGGACCCGGATCCGGTCAGGGACCTGGTTCCGGTCAGCCCCAGGGCGGTCTGCTCGGCGGTGGCCTGCCGGGCGGGCTGCTCGACGCCTTGGTGCCCGGCGGCTCTGAGGCCCCCGGCAACGGTGGCGCCGCCGCTCCGGGCGCCCAGCCGCCCGGGTTGGTCGAGACCCTGCTGCCCACCGGCTCCGGCGCGGCTCCGGGCACCGGCCAGGCGCCCGGTCTGGTCGGCGGCCTGGTCGGCGCGGTGACCGACACGGTGAACGCGGTGACCGAGCCGGTCGTCGACGTCGTGGAGACCGTCGCGCCGCCGCTGGCCGCCGTGGTGGAACCGGTGCTGGACACGGCGGGCGAGGTCGTCCAGGACGTCGGCGGCGCGGTGGACGACACGGTGGGCCGCACCGTCCAGGGCGCGGCGGAGACGGTCCAGAGCGTGGCCGGGACCGTGACCCCCGGCCACGACAACGCGCCCGGCCGACCCGACCACGCGCCCGGCCACGGCAGCGGACCCGGCCACGGCAGCGGACCGGGCAACGGGCCCGGCGGACCCGGCAACGGGCCCGGTCAGGGCAACGCGGTCGGCAACCTGCTCGGCAACGTGGTGAACCCCGTCGTCGGCGCCGCGGGACCGGTCGTGGACGCCGTGACGCGCCCGGAGGGCACGGTCAACCAGTCGTCGGCGGCGGTCCTGGACCGTCCGCTGCTCCCGCACGCCGAAGCGCCGCACGCGACGGCTCAGCCGGCGGCCCCGGCCGCGAACCAGGCCGGACCGCAGGGACCGTCGTTCAGCGGACCGTCCGTCGGTGGCGCACCCGCGGCGGCTCCGGCGGCGGCCGCGGCAGCCGCCGCGCAGAGCCCGGCCGCGAGTGCCGCCGCGAACACCCAGGCCCCGGGCCAGCAGGCAGGTCAGCAGGCGGCCCAGCAGGCGGCGGCGAAGGCCGAGGCGCGTGCCGCTCAAGCCGCCCAACCCCAACCCGGTCAGACCCCGGCAGGCCAGACCCCGGCAGGTCAGGGACCGGGGCAGAGCCAGTCCGGCACCGGTCAGGCCCCCGCAGGCCAGGGCCAGAACCAGGGCCAGGGCGCTCAGGCCAAGGCCGAAGCCGCCCCGAAGGCCGAGGGCCAGGCCAAGGCGGAGGTCCAGCCGAAGGGCGAGGGCCAGGCCAAGGGCGACAGCGCGGCCAAGACCGAGCTCCGGGACGTCCGCCACGACCTCAAGGACGCCCTGGCCGCCGTCGGCCAGCAGGTGAAGGACGGCGACCTCGCGTTCGCGATCGTCCCCGTCCCGCTTGGCGGTCGCGACACCATCGCGCCGCCGCTCGCCGCCGGGGCCACGTCCGCGGTCCTGCCGACCGCGCCGGACGACGCCCCGCCCGCGCCACCGGTCAAGGCCGCGCTGACCGCGCAGCCGACCACCGAAGCGGCGGCGTTGTTCCTGCTGCACATGTTCCCCGGTGGCACGCTCCCGCCGCCCAGCGCGAAGCCCGCGCGCCAGCTGCCGCCGCCGTCGGAGGACGAGACGTTCGCGGCGGGCCTGCGCTTCGAGCCGCAGGGCCACCCCGACGGCCACCTGGTCGACGCCTCCGCCCAGTTCGGCCTGGACCTGCGCGCCGTGAGCCAGGACGCGCTGCGGTCACGGCTCTCGGGCGTGGAGCCGGCCGGTCCGGTGTCGACGGACCCGGTGCCCGCGGGCAACCGGCCGCGCCTGGTCCTCACGCCCGGCGTCGCGCCCGATCCCGTGCTGCTGGACGGCTACGACCCGTTGGCGGGCATGCACGAACGCGACTGGGAGCGCCGGTTCCTGGTCCGCGCCGACCCGCCCGAGTACGCCTGGCCGCCCGGCGAGCTGTTCCCCGAGGGCGGCTACGAGGCGGGCCAGCCCGGCGTGCTCGCGGTCGGCGTCGAGCTGGACCGGTTCGGCGGGCCGGAGGGCCGGGTGCTGTCCCAGCTGGGCACGCCCTACGCCGAGCGCTCGCTGCCGCCCGCGCTGGTGGACGCGGGCTACCACCGCTACCGGGTGGCCAAGGTGCTGCCGGTGTGGTTCACCCTGTCCGCCGAGTGGTTCGGCCAGCCCGGCGGCGGCGCCCGCTTCCGCGCCACCTACCCGGTCGCCGACCTGGTCGCGCTGGGCTACCTGGAGGAGATGGCATGAACGCGGAGTCGATCCAGGGCTGGCTGCTGGCGGTCGGCGTGCCCGCCGAGGTCGTGTCGATCGGCGCGGAGGCCGACAACACGTGGTGCCTGCTGCCGACCGAGGAGGGCGTCGAGGTCTTCTGGCGCGAGCAGGGCAACCGGTACGACTGGGCCGCGTTCACCAGCGAGGACGTCGCCTGCCACTACCTGTTCGGCCGCCTGGTGTGGGCACAGGTCGTGCGCGGCGTGGTCGGCGTGCTGCCCCAGGAGGCCAAGCCCGAGGACGCCAAGCCCGGAGCAGCCGAACCCGCCGAGCCGGAAGCCGCGCCTAGCGGGGCGTGAGGTCGGTCCGCCAGGTCACGCCGACCACGTCCTCGGCCTTCGGCACGGGCAGGAACAGCGCGAACGTCGCCGGCCGGGCGGTCGACAGCTCCAGCCGCCCGCCGTCGGCGTCCACCAGGGCGCGCGCCAGCGCCAGCCCCACGCCGGTGGACCCGCCACCGGACACACCGCGCTCGAAGATGTGGTGCGCCAACTCGTCCGGCACGCCCGCGCCGCCGTCGGCGACCTCCACGACCACCGTGCCGTCGTCACGGCGCGCGGAGACGACGACCTGGCCCTCACCGTGCCGCAGCGCGTTGTCCAGCAGCACGCCGATCGCCTCACGCAGCCGCGCGGGCGTCGCACGCGCCAGCAGACCCTCCGGCACCCTCACCCGCAGCGCGCGCCCGGCCCGCCGCAGCGGCTCGCGCCACTCCTCGGCGATGGCCGTCAGCTCCGCGCCGAGGTCGAGCGGTTCCGCGCCGACCGCACGGGCGGCCCGCGCCGCGGCCAGCATCTCGTTGAGCACCTCGGCCAGCCGTTCGGCCTGCTCCAACGCGGCCCGCGCCTCGGCCGCCATGTCCGGCTCCGGGTGCAGCGCCAACGCCTCCAGCCGCAGCTGCAACGCGGTCAGCCGGCTGCGCAGCTGGTGCGAGACGTCGCCGACCAGCTCGCGTTCCCGCTGCACGAGCTGCGCCAGCGCGCCCGCCGACCGGTCGAGCGCATCGGCCACCAGGTCCAGCTCCGGCACGCCGTGCCGCCGGTCGTCACGCCGGAAGTCGCCCGCGCCCAACCGGGCCGCGCGCGCCGCCACGTGCCGCAACGGCATGGCGAGCTTGCGGGCGGTCACCGTGGCCACCACGGTGCCGGTGCTCACCGACAGGACGACCAGCAGCACCACCAGCGCCGCCACCTGGTACCGCGCGGTGTGCATCGGCGCGGACGACACCTCCAGCCGCACGGTGCCCTGCTGCGCGATCGGCACCTCCACCGACAACGGGTCCGGGCCGGGGCGGTGGCCGAACTCGCGCAACCCGGAGGCCGACGTCACCACGAGGTGGCCGCCCTCCGGCACGCCGACCTCCACCGGCCCGAGGTCGATCTCCCGGCCGCTCGCGATCTGGTCGTCGATCGACGCCGCGATCCGCTGCGCCCGCGCGGCCAGGTCGGTGCGGGCGCCGTCCTCCACCAGCCGCAGCGCCGTGTAGCCCAGGGGCAGGCCGAGGGCGAACCCGGTGACCGCGACGGCGAGCAGGATGGCCCGCAGGATCCGGCTGCGCATCAGTCGGCGGTGTTGAAGCGGAAGCCCACACCGCGCACGGTGGCGATGCGGCGCTCCACCGAGCGCACGTCGCCGAGCTTGCGGCGCAGCCACGACATGTGCATGTCGAGGGTCTTGCTGCTCTTGAGCTCCGGGTCGTTCCAGACCTCGGACAGGATCTCGTCGCGGTGCACCACCTGGCCCGCGCGCTGGATCAGCACGCGCAGCAGCTCGAACTCCTTGTTCGCCAGCTGCACCTCCAGCCCGTCCACGGTGACGCGTCGCGCGGCGAGGTCCATGCGCACGCCGTTGACCTCCAACGTGCCGGGCGCGCGCCGGCGGAGCAGCGCGCGGATGCGGGCCATCAGCTCGGCCAACCGGAACGGCTTGGCCACGTAGTCGTCCGCGCCCGCGTCCAGGCCCACGACGAAGTCGACCTCGTCGGACCGCGCGGTGAGCATCAGCACGGGCAGGCCGCGACCGCCCGCGCGCAGCCGGCGGCACACCTCCAGCCCGTCCATCCCGGGCAGGCCGAGGTCGAGCACCAGCAGGTCGATGCCGCTGTGCGTGGCGGCCTCCAGCGCGCCCAGGCCGTCGGTGACCACCTGCACCTGGTAGCCCTCCCGCTGTAACGCGCGGGACAGCGGTTCGGCGATCGCCGGGTCGTCCTCGGCCAACAAGACCACGCTCACGACACCCAGAGTAGGCGTGGCACGATCCGGTGCGTGTCCGACCACCGCACAGATCTGTCCCTGGCCCTCCGCCTGGCGGACGAGGCCGACAAGATCACCACCGCCCGGTTCCGCTCCCGCGACCTCGTGGTGCGGAGCAAGCCCGACCGCACGCCGGTGACGGACGCCGACGTGGCGGTCGAGGACGCGATCCGCGCGGTGCTCGCGGCGGAGGCGCCGGACGACCAGGTCGCGGGCGAGGAACGCGGCGGCACGGCGGGAGACGGCCGGGCCTGGGTGGTCGACCCGATCGACGGCACCAAGAACTTCCTGCGCGGCGTGCCCGTGTGGGCGACCCTGATCGCGCTGGTCGTGGACGGTGTGCCCGTGGTCGGCGTGGTGAGCGCGCCCGCGTTGGGCCGTCGGTGGTGGGCCGCGACGGGCGGCGGCGCGCACACGTCGGACGCGTCGGGTGTGCGGGCGATCTCCGTGTCGGCGGTGCGCGACCTGTCCGACGCCTACCTGTCCACCACGCACCTGGGCACGTGGGTCGAGCACCACTCGCGCGAGGCCTACCTGGCGCTGGTCGACGCGTGCTGGGAGAACCGGGCGTTCGGCGACTTCTGGCAGCACTGCCTGGTCGCGGAGGGCGCGATCGACGTGGCCGCGGAGCCGATCGTGAACCCGTGGGACGTGGCGCCGTTCCAGGTGCTGGTCACGGAGGCCGGCGGCCGGTTCACCGACCTCGGCGGCGTGGCGCGGTTCGACGGCGGCACCGTGCTGACCAGCAACGGGCACCTGCACGACGCGGCGCTGAAGGTGCTGGCCGAGGGCCGCTGAACGCCGGTCAGGAGTGGCCGAGCGGTCGCTCGTCGTCCTCCGGGCGGTCGTAGGCGCGCGTCACGCGGCGCGGCCGGAAGTCCGCCTCGGGGAAGACCCACTTCTTGTAGCCCCACCAGCGGAACACCATGGCGATCAGGGTGCCGATGACCTGCGCGCTCAGGAAGTCGGCGACCTCCTCGCCGAGCCTGCTCACGTGCGGCTCCTGCAGGTGCAGCAGGTACCGCGACACCCACAGCGGCATCGAGTTGAGCGCGATGCCGATGCCGTTGACGAGGAAGAACAGCGCGGCCTCGTGGCTGCGCTCACGCCCGCCCCTGGTCTTGAACGACCACTCGCGGTTGAGCACGTACGACACGATGGTGGCCACCAGCGTCGCCACGATCTTCGCGGTGACCGGGTTCTCGCTCAGCACGATCGTCTTGAGGCCGAAGAAGATGACCGTGTCGATCACGAAGCAGGTGCCGCCGACCACCGCGAACTTCAGCAGCTCTCTGTGCTTGAGGGCCAGGGAGCGCAGCGGTTCGGGCAGGCGGAGGACGACGCTTTCGACTACGGACACCCCGGCAGTCTACGGAAAGCCGGGTGAAAGGCCTGTTCAGGCGACTTCGCGGGATTCGGTCACGACGTGCAGCGGCTGGACCGACGGCCGCGCGTCCGCCTGGGGGAACACGAACTTCCGCATCGCCCAGAACTTGAAACCCGTGGCCAGGAGCATGCCGATCACCGAGCCGGCGGCGAAGTCGGCGACCTCCGAGTGCAGGTCGAACACGTGCCGCGAGACGTACAGCGGTAGCAGGTTGACGCCGATGCCGATGCCGCTGACCAGGAAGAACAGCGCGGCCTCGTGGCTTCGCTCACGTCCGCCGCGGGTGTGGAACGACCACTCGCGGCTCAGCACGTACGACGAGATGACCGCCACCAGCACCGCGATGGCCTTGGCGGTGACGACCTTGTCCTGCAGCACGGTGAGCTTCAACGCGTACCAGACACCGTTGTCGATCACGAAGGTCGTGCCGCCGACGACGGCGAAACGGATCAGCTCGCGGTGCTTGTTGATCAGGAAGCGGACCGGTTCCGGCAGGAGACCCAAGACCCTGCGCACGAGTGGCAGCACCGGGGCAGGCTACCGACCTCCGTGATCGAACGATCACGAAGGGGTACGGCAGTGGCCGGGGAACGGGTCGTCCCAGCCCGGCGGCAACCACGGTGGCCTCGGCCGACACGGTTCACCGCGGGTGGGCGGCGGCGTGGTCGTGGTCGTCGTCGGAGGGGTGGTCGGCTCGGTGGTGGTCGTGGTCGACGCGGGCGGTTGGGTGGTCGGTGTCGACGGGACGGTCGTCGTCGGGTTCGTGGTCGTCGGCGTGGTCGACCTGGTGGTGGTGGTCGTCGTCGTGGGCGGCGTCGTGCGGGTGGTGGTCGGTGCGGTCGTCTTCGTCGGCGTGCCGGCCGGTGGCCCCGGCTCGTGCGGTTCGCCCGGTCGCAGGGAGATCGGCACCTCGACCTGCTCGGCGGCCGTGCCGAGGGTCGCCGAGACCCGCACCACGCCGTCGCGGTGCGGCGACCCGATCGCCCAGACGGCCAGCCGGAACGACGCGCCGCGCGCCAGCGGCACCTCGCACACCACCCGGTTGCGGGACCGCTCGCAGCCGGGCCACAGCGCGACCAGCGTGATGTGCCCGTCGGACTCCACGACCAGGCGCAGGTCGCCCGCCCGGCCGCCGGTGTTGGTCGCCTTGACGTCCAGCCTCGGGTCCCAGAACCCGTGCTGCCACTTGTGGACCAGCAGTTCCAGGTCGTCGTGCACCGGGCGCACCTCGACGTCGACCGCGATCGCCACGCTCACCGACGTGCCCGCGGTGACCGTGCCGGTGATCCGGCCGGTCGCCGCCTCCGGGTCGGCCAGCACCCGGAACACGAACGTCGCCGAGCCGCCGGGCGCGATGCCCTGCGTGGTGCTGCACGTCACCGCGCCCGTGCCCGCCGGGCAGGCCACGGTCTGGTCGGCCGCGCCGTCGAGCCGGACGAGGCCCCCGCCCGCGAACGACGCGGCGGGGCCTGTGGACCGGACGCCGGGCGGCAGGACGACCGCGGCGCTGGCCGGCTCCGACGCCGACTCACCGGAGTTGCGCACGGTGATCGGCAGGTCGACCGGCTCCTCACCGGGCGTCAGCACGAACCCGCTCGGCACCACCGGCACCAGGTTCGGCGGCGTCGGCCGGGGTTCCGGCTCGGGTTCGGGTTCGGTGGGCGGTGTGGTGGTGGGCGGTGGCGTCGTGGGCGGCGTGGTCGGGGCGGGCGCGGGTGGTGGTTCGGTCGTCGGTGAGGGCTCCGGCGACGGCACGGCGGCGGGCGGCGGCGGAGGGGGCGGTGTCGGCTGGGCCGGTTCGGTCGGCTGCGTGGTGACCACCGGCGCGGCCTGCGCCGCGGGCACCTCCTGCTCGCCGCCGGAGGCCAGGCCGATCGCCACCGCGACCACCAGGGCGGCGGCCGAGACGCCGGCGACGAGGAACTGGCGCGGCGCGGACGCGACCGCTCCGGCCGCACCGCCCGTGCCCGCGGCGGCGGCGACCGTGACCGCCTTGGCGGTGCCCGCGCCGGCCGCGGCGAGGTAGCCGGACGCGCCGAGGCCGAGCACCAGCGGCGCGATGATCCCGCGCAGCGCGCCGTTGACGTCGGCCAGCTCGGCGGCCAGCGCCCGGCAGGAGCCCGTGCACTCGTCCAGGTGAGCCTCGACCTGGGTGGTCTCCCGCTTGGACAGGCCACCGCGCGTCCACGCGCCGAGCCGCTCCACGGTGGCCCGGCAGCGCTCGGTCTCCGTCTCGGCCAGGTGGACCTGCAAGTAGGCCTGCTTGAGGCCCTCGCGGGCCCGGTAGGCCAGCGCGGACACGCCGTTGGCGGTCAGGCCGAGCAGCGGCGCGACCTCGGCGGGCGACTGGCCCTCGATCTCGGTGTGCCACAGCACGGTCTGCCAGCGCTCGGGCAGCCGGGCGAACGCCCTGGCGGCCATCGACCGCTCCAGCCCGGCCACGGCGGTGTCCTTGAACGGCACGCTGGTCGCCTCGGGCGCGACCTCGGCCACGTCGTCCGCCAGTTCGAGCTTGCGGTCCCGGCGCGTCTTGTCGTAGGCGGTGTGGCGCAGCGCGGTGAGCAGGTAGGCGCGGAACGCCGAGTCGGGCCCGCGGCCCGCCCGCAGCGTGTCGAGGACCTTCGCGAAGGCGTCGGAGACCAGGTCGTCGGACTCGGCGGAGGACCTGGCGAGCTGGCGGGCGAGGTTGTAGGCGGCGGACACGTGGCGTTCGTAGAGCTGCCCGTAGGCCTCGATGTCCCCGGCGCGCACGGAGTCGATCAGCTCCGCATCGCTAGGTCCCTGGACTTCGGCAGGAACGGTCGCCACGTGTTCTTCCCTCCTCGCGCGGCGCCAGTGTGACGTACGGAGTCGCACACCGTCACCCAGAACCCCCCGACTGGGTGGACTTAATGCCGTCATGGCTGAGTCGCGGCGACGTCTCGTAGGTGAAACCGACGTCGAGGAGGCATCCGGGTGGGTGTTCGGGAAGCGGTCACACGGCGCTCTGGCGCTGAAGGGTCGCGGGCACTGAGGTCGAGGTGGCGCACCGCCGCCATGGCCGCGGGCTGGGCGTTCCCGGCGGACTGGCCGTTGGCAGAGGTGGACGAGGTGTGCCGGGCCGTGCTGGGCGAGGGGGACGCGGCCGCGGAGCTGCACCGGCTGGGCGCCGCGCGCGCCGAGGCGGGCGCCGGGCTGGCGGAGACGCTGCTCGACCTGGCCGCGCTGCACGCGGTGCTGGCGGAGCCGCCGGGCTCGACGGGCATCGTGTCGCCCAGCGTGGACGCGATCCCGCCGCGGATGCTGCGGTCCACCGCGCTGGGCTGGGGTGACGTGATGAGCAGGCGTGCGGCGGCCTGCGCCGCGGACAACCCGCTGACCGGCCTGGCCACGCCCGCGTACCTGCGCACGAGGCTGCGCGAGGTGTACGCGGAGGCGCGCGCCGTCGGCCGCCAGGACCACGTGCTGGTGTTCGTGTCGATCGACCTGACCCGCACGTCCGGGTGGTCGCGCGTGGTGGCGATGACCTTGCTGGCCGACGCGCTGAAGGAGGTGTTCGACGGTGGCGAGACGGTGGCCTCGCTCGGGTCCTCGGTGGCGTGCGTGCTGCTCCGCCGCGACCGCCACCTGCCTCGGGCCGTGGTCAACCTGCGGGTGCTCGCCGCGGACCGGCTGGCCGTCGACCCCCACGTCGCGCCGACCGGCCCGGTCGAGGTCCGGGTGGAGGAACTGCCCCCGACCTGTGAGGACGCGTTGGCGTTGATCGCCGGTCCCGGCCGCTGAGGACCCGGGCGCCGAACCCCTGTCCGGCGTCCGACAACTGAAGACCCCCTCCCCCCGAAGGAGCCCGGCGCACTGGTTTCCCGGTGCGCCGGGCTCCTGCTTTCAGGCCCCTTCGGGGGGACGCGCCAGTCCGATTCGGGTGACGGGTCCGCCTGTGGCTATTTCTCGATGAGGTGCCACTGCTGGTCGACCCGGTCGTACTCGCACCTCGTGAGGATCAGCGCGTTGTAGGTGCCGTTGTGCGTGGCGCAAAGGTTGGTGCCCCTCAGCTTGAACTGCCAGACGCGCCAATTGTCACGGTCCTGGAGATCCCACTCCTGATTGGGGAACGCGCCGCACTCCCGGCCTGCCAACGTGCCCTCGATCGAGGTCACGCACCATCCGTACTGCTTGTTCCTGACGGTGCCGTCACCGGGCCAGTACCACTGCTGGTTGTCCCCGCCGTGGCGCGGGTGGGCGATGACCGGGTAGTCGGGGTCCCAGGCCCAGTTGGTCTGGTCCCACACGTCGTTGGTCACGGTATCGCTCTGGATCTCGTAGAACGTCTGCTGCGTGTCGGGCTGGGCGGCGTTGGCGAGCGGTGCGACGAGCAACGCCGAGACGGTGGCGACAAAGGTGACGAGGAGCCGTGCGAACTTCATTCACTTTCCTTCCGGTGTCGGGATTCGTGCACGGTCCAGTAAAGGTCTCGGAGGGGATTCCCGAGCGGCGGGAACAACCATCGTGGCGGTAAACGACCCGTCAGGTAGGGGTGCGCGTCGCGCCGGTCACGGACGCGGGAAGTGGCGACACCCCACAGTGCGAGGCGCGGTCGGTCGAGGGGATGACCCGCTTGACAACCTCAGGGCGTTCCTGAACGGTGTGTCAGTGTCTTAGTCGAGTGACACAATCTGGAGGCGCTGGGTGGAGTTCCGCATCGACCGGTCCAGCGGCCTCCCCGCGTACCTCCAGCTCGTGCGCCAGGTCCGGGAAGCGCTGCGCCTGGGCTGGCTGGGGCCGGGGGACCGGCTGCCGACCGTCCGCGACGTCGTCGCGAGGAGTGGTGTGAACGCGAACACGGTGCTCAAGGCCTATCGCGAACTGGAACTGTCCGGCCTGGTCGAGGCACGCCAGGGCTCGGGCACGTTCGTCAAAGCCGGTCTCGGCTCGACCGACCCGCGGGTGATGGACGCGCTGAGAGCGCGGCTCGCCGTGTGGGTCCGCGAGGCGCGTGCGGCGGGGTTGGACGTGGAGGACATCGACGCGCTGGTGCGTTCCGTCCTCACCGCCGACGGAGGAGGCAACCGGACGGCCGCAGACGAGGGCGGCGACCAGGCAACGGCAGGGGATGGGGTGGCGGTCCTGTGAGCATCGCGGTGGAGCCCGCCGACGGGGGCGCGGTCGCGGTCCGGGCGCGGGCGCTGGGCAAGCGCTACCGTGCGAAGTGGGCGTTGCGCGAGTGCACGTTCGAGCTGCCCGCGGGCCGCGTGGCGGCCCTGGTCGGCGCGAACGGCGCCGGCAAGACGACGTTGATGACCGTCCTGGCCGGACTCCTCGACGCCGACGAGGGGTCGGCGGGCGCGGCGGGCCGGGTGGCGTTCGTGTCGCAGGAGAAGCCGGTCTACCGGAACTTCTCGGCGGCGGACATGGTGCGCCTCGGCGCGCGGCTCAACGTCGTCTGGGACGAGGCGCGCGCCCGTCGCTGGCTGGCGCGCTTCGAGATCCCGCTGGACCGGGCGTGCGGCAAGCTGTCCGGCGGCCAGCAGGCCCAGGTGGCGTTCGCGCTGGCCATCGGCTCGCGGCCGGACGTGCTCATGCTGGACGAGCCGCTGGCCAACCTCGACCCGCTGGCCCGCCGCGAGGTGACCGCCGAGCTGCTGGCCGAGGTCGAGGAGACCGGCATGACCGTGCTGCTGTCGACGCACGTCGTGGCCGAGCTGTCCGGCGTCGCCGACTACCTGCTGCTGCTCGCGCACGGCCGCCTGCTGGCCGGCGGTGACCTGGACGAGCTGCTCGGCAGGCACGTCAGCTACACCGGGCCGCGCTCGGACGTGCCGCCCGCGCTGGGCGGGATCGTCGAGGCGCGGCACACCGGCAACCAGTCGACGTTCCTGGTCGAGCTGCCCGAGGGGCAGCCGCGGCCGGTGGTGGCGGGCCCGTGGGTCGAGCGCCCGCCGACGTTGGAGGACTACGTGCTCGCGCAGCTCGAAGCCACCCGGAAGGGGGCCCGCGCATGACCACCACGACGGACACCGCGCCCGTGACCAAGCGTGCCCGCGTCGGGTGGGCGGACTTGGCGTGGCTGACCTGGCGGCAGCACCGGTGGGCGATCGTCGGCTTGGTCGCCGCCGTCGTCGCGGTCGTCGCGGTGGCGCTCTTCCTCGCGTGGCGGATCGACGCCACCGGTGACGTGCAGGGGCTGTTCGGTCGCTGGCGCTTCATCAGCGTGGGCAGCATGGTGATGCTGGCGCCGATGCTGACCGGCTTGGCCGTCGCGGTGTTCTGGGCTGCGCCGGTGCTGGCGCGCGAGTACGAGCAGCGCACGCACCTCGTGGTGTGGAGCCAGGACGTGACCCCGACCCGCTGGCTGGCGGGCAAGGCGGTGGTGCTCGGCGTGCCCGCCGTGGCCCTGGCCGTCGTGGTCGGCCTGGCGTCGAGGACGCTGATCGACAGCATCAACGCCACGGCCTCCCGGCCGGTCTTCACGCCGTTCGCGATGCCGGCGTTCGAGGCGGTGCCGCTGGTCCAGGCCGGGTTCGCGGCGTTCGGCTTCGCGCTCGGACTGGCGCTCGGCGCGGTCACCCGGCGCACGGTGATGTCCATGGGCCTCGCCCTCTGCGCGTTCATCGCGGTGCGCGGTGTCGTGGCGGGTCTGTGGCGGCCGAACTTCCGGGAGCCGTTGCTCAGGGTGGAGCCGTACGAGGCCTACCAGCGGTCGTGGGACGGCCCGGGCGACGGTTCGTGGACGGTGGATTCCGGGTTCTCGGACGCGGCGGGCAACGAGGTCGCGTACCCCTCGGCGTGCTCGAACGCCCAGGACAGCGCGACCTACGCGAAGTGCATGAGCGACAACAACGTGCTGTTCTTCACCGAGTACCACCCGGCGGACCGGCTCGTGCCGTTCCAGCTGTTCGAGTCCGCGATCTTCCTCGTGCTCGCCGCGGGCCTGCTCGCGCTGGCCTTCGCGCGGGTGCGCCGGGCCGCTCGCGTCTGACCGGGGACCTGGCTCGCCGCCTTCGCACGGCGGCGGCCCCGCCGTGGGGGTCCCGCGCGCGTCACCGACCGCGCGGGGCTTCCGCACCCGGTCCGGAGCACCCCGTTTGTGCACGTAGAATCACGAAACCGTGGACTCCCGAACTCGTCTCCCCGTCGTCGGCATGATCGGCGGCGGCCAGCTCGCCCGCATGACGCACCAGGCCGCGATCCCGCTCGGCCAGTCGCTGCGGGTGCTCGCCGAGTCGGACTCCGACCCCGCCGCGCTCGTCGCGCGCGACGTGGAGCTGGGCAAGCACACCGACCTGGACGCGTTGCGCGCGTTCGCCAAGTCGTGCGACGTCGTCACGTTCGACCACGAGCACGTGCCGCAGGAGCACCTGCACGCGCTGGTTGCCGAAGGCGTGAAGGTCTTCCCCGGGCCGGACGCCCTCGTGCACGCGCAGGACAAGCTGGTCATGCGCGAGCGGCTGTCGGCGATGGGCGCGCCCGTGCCGCCGTTCTCCGCCGTGCAGGACGCGTCCGACGTGCTCAAGTTCGGAGGTCGGCACGGCTGGCCGTGCGTGTTGAAGGCGGTGCGCGGCGGCTACGACGGCCGTGGGGTGTGGATGCTGAACACGCCGCAGAGCGCGCAGCGGGTCGTGCCCGAGCTGTTGGCCGCCGGCACGCCGTTGATGGTCGAGCAGTGCGTGCCGATGCGCCGGGAGCTGGCCGCGCTGGTGGCGCGCTCGCCGTTCGGCCAGGGCGCGGTGTGGCCACTCGTGCAGACCGTGCAGCAGGAGGGCATCTGCGTCGAGGTGCTGGCGCCCGCCCCGGACGTGGACCCCGCCCTCGCCGAGCAGGCGCAGGAGCTGGCGCTGCGGATCGCCGCCGAGCTGGGCGTGGTCGGGTTGCTGGCCGTGGAGCTGTTCGAGACCGCCGACGGGCTGGTCGTCAACGAGCTCGCCATGCGCCCGCACAACTCCGGCCACTGGACCATCGAGGGCGCCCGGACCTCGCAGTTCGAGCAGCACCTGCGTGCCGTGCTGGACTACCCGCTCGGCGCGACGGACCTCGCCGCGCCCGCCGTCGTGATGGCGAACGTCCTGGGTGCGGCGGACGCGCCCGAGATGGGGCCGGACGAGCGGTTGCACCACCTGTTCGCCCGGTTCCCCGACGCGCACGTGCACCTGTACGGCAAGGCGGAGCGGCCGGGGCGCAAGATCGGTCACGTGACGCTGCTCGGTGAGCGGATGGACGAGGTGCGGCAGCGGGCGAGGCTCGCGGCGCACTGGCTGTCCGACGGTGTGTGGCTGGACGGGTACGACATCCACGGAGGACAGCAGTGACGCACGTCGGCGTGATCATGGGCAGTGACTCGGACTGGCCGGTGATGAAGGGCGCGGCCGAGGCGCTGGCGGAGTTCGACGTCGCCTACGAGGTGGGCGTGTACTCGGCCCACCGCACCCCGCAGCGGATGCTGGACTACGCCGCCACGGCCGCGTCCCGGGGGTTGCGGGTGATCATCGCCGGTGCCGGCGGGGCCGCGCACCTGCCGGGCATGGTCGCGTCGGCGACCGCGCTGCCGGTGATCGGCGTGCCGGTGCCGTTGAAGTACCTGGACGGGATGGACTCGCTGCTGTCGATCGTGCAGATGCCGGCGGGCGTGCCGGTGGCCACGGTGTCGGTGGGCGGCGCGCGCAACGCCGGGCTGCTGGCCGTGCGGATCCTGGCGGCGGCGGACGAGGAGCTGCGCAAGCGGATGGAGGCGTTCCAGGCGTCGCTCGCCGAGTTGGTGCTGGAGAAGGACGCGGCGCTGCGGGCTGTTGCGGACGGCACAGCGGCGAATTGAGTGAACGCGCGCTAACATCCGGGTAGGACGCCCTACCGGGAGGTAACTTAACGTGGACCCGAGCTTCGGTACCTACCAGCTCGCCGAAGAGCACGAGGCGCTGCGCGAGGCGGTCCGGTCGCTGGCCGACAAGGAGATCGCGCCGCACGCGGCGGACGTGGACGAGCAGGAGCGCTTCCCGGTCGAGGCGTTGAACGCGCTGGTCAAGTCCGGTTTCGCGGCCGTGCACGTGCCCGAGGACTACGACGGCCAGGGCGCGGACTCGGTGGCGACGTGCATCGTGATCGAGGAGGTGGCGCGCGTGTGCGCGTCGTCGTCCCTGATCCCGGCGGTGAACAAGCTGGGCACGATGCCGATCCTGCTGTCGGCGTCGGAGGGGTTGAAGCGGCAGGTGCTGCCGTCCATCGCGTCGGGCGAGGCGATGGCGTCGTACGCGCTGTCCGAGCGGGAGGCCGGTTCGGACACGGCGTCGATGCGCACGCGGGCCAGGCTGGACGGCGACCACTGGGTGTTGAACGGCACGAAGTGCTGGATCACGAACGCCGGTGAGTCGACGTGGTACACGGTCATGGCCGTGACGGACCCGAACGCGCCGAAGAAGTCGCAGGGCATCTCGGCGTTCGTCGTGCACAAGGACGACCCGGGTTTCGTCGTGGGGTCGAAGGAGCGGAAGCTCGGCATCAAGGGCTCGCCGACCCGTGAGATCCACTTCGAGAACTGCACGATCCCCGCGGACCGCATCATCGGCGAACCGGGCACCGGCCTGAAGACGGCGCTGCGCACGCTGGACCACACGCGCCCGACCATCGGCGCGCAGGCCGTGGGCATCGCGCAGGGCGCCCTGGAAGCGGCGGTCGCCTACGTCAAGGACCGCAAGCAGTTCGGCAAGTCGATCTCCGAGTTCCAGGGCGTGCAGTTCATGCTGGCCGACATGGCGATGAAGATCGAAGCCGCCCGGCACATGGTCTACGTGGCCGCGGCGAAGGCCGAGCGGGGTGAGCCGAACATCGGCTTCATCACGGCGGCGGCCAAGTGCTTCGCGTCGGATGTGGCGATGGAGGTCACGACGGACGCCGTGCAGCTGTTCGGGGGCGCCGGCTACACGCGCGACTTCCCGGTGGAGCGGATGATGCGTGACGCGAAGATCACCCAGATCTACGAGGGCACGAACCAGATCCAGCGGGTCGTGATGTCGCGCGCCCTGCTCAACGGCTAGTTCGCGCGGCACGCCGGCTCGACGGCGGCCTGATCTTCGTCGATCAGGCCGCCTTTGTTCTGTCTACGGACATCCGCACGCTCCTCGGTGGATTATCACCGTTGGTAGCGTCGCATTACTCTGATGGTCGAGTGTGTTCGGTGTGGCCTCCCCTTAGCGTTGCGTCCCGGTTCGACGAATCGAGCCGCAGGTAATGCCAAAAGGGGAGCAGGCCTCATGAAGAGCATCAAGACCGCGGTCACCGCACTCGCGCTGGGTGCCGGTCTCACCGTGTCCGGCGGTGTCGCGACGGCCGCTCCGGTCGAGGTCACGGCCGGTGACGTCGGTGTCCAGTGCACCCGGCAGTACGTGCTGACCAGCAATGCGACGCTTCGTCACTCGCCCGGCGGATCCGTCAAGGCGTACGCGTTCGTCGGCGACAAGTTCAACGTGCCCAACCCGTCGGGCAATTGGTACTACGGCAACCTCTACGACCAGTACAACACCCACTTCGGTGATGGTTACATCCTCGCTTCGGCGCTCGCCTACACCGGCATCTGCTTCTGATCGGTGAATTGATCGGGTTCCCTCTCACGGGTTCCAGAACTTCGTGTCCCCCAACGGCGTGTACGTGTCCTCCGGGCCCTGCGGGTGGCGGCCGAAGGACACGTACACGTCGCCGTACCCGGTCGGCACCGAGAACTGCTCCGCCTGGTCCAGTTCCTCCTCGCAGTAGCGGTGGAGGAGGGTGAAGAAGGTTCGGTACTCGTCGTCCGACAGCGGCCCCATGGGGTGAGGCTAAGGGCTGGTCAGGGCGGTTGCGGGGGTTGGGTCGGTCGGAACAGCACGGGTGCCGGCGGCCAGGTCCGGCACGCTCCGCTGGTCCCGGCGCAGGACCGGGATGACGAACGTGCCCAGGACGAAGAACGCCAGCACGGTCGCGTCCACGACGAACGGCCAAGGGGTCGGGGCCAGGGTGAAGTAGGTGATCAGGCCCGTGACGCCCAGGAGTTCGCGCAGGGTGATCCGGAACGGGTTCGCGCGGTGGCCGTCGGCACGCCGGAGTTGATGCCGCAGCAGCCACCCGCCCGGGGTTCGGCCGGTCGCCGACGGCAGGACGACGCGGATCACGACCGTCAGCGCCAGCAGCCACCAGCGGTTGTCGTCGAAGATCAGGTGGGTGACGACGATCAGGATCACCACGTCCACCGCCAGCGCCATCAGGCGACGCGGCACGGTCACCGTGCGAGGTGGGGCCGTCGACGCGTCCGGGTGCGGCACGGCGGGGACGACCAGCGCGACCGGGGCGAGCATCCAGCCGAGCAGCGCACCGGTGGTGTTCGAGATCAGGTCGTCGATGTCCGCGATGCGGTACGGGCACGGGTACGCGCCCAGGTTCCCCGTGTACTGCACGACCTCGACGGCCAGCGAGATCCCCAGCCCGATCACGACCACGGCGAACGCGCCACGCCCGTAGGCCTTCCGCAGCACCACGCCCAGTGGCACGAACAGCGCGACGTTGAACGCCTGCTGCACGAACGCCGTGGACGTGACGACGGCCCCGAGCCCCGAACGCCCGTTCGCCGCCAGGTTGTGGCGCATGTCCGTCACCCACTGGAACGGCGTGGTGGACAGCATCCGCTCGCCGTCGCACACCAGCGCCGACGGGAACGGCAGGAAGATCAGCGCCAACGCCACCAGCCCGTACGCCAGCAGTCCGTACAGCACCACCGCCCGACGCGGCTCCACCCGCCCGAACCGGTAGTAGTGCAACGCGATCAACGGCAGCAGGACGAGCACGCCGACGCCGACGAACGCCGCGAAACCCGTCCGAACCGACTCCAGGTACGAACTCAGCATCTCCACCGATCCGGTCCACCGCTCCCACGACGTAGGTCAACCGCTCAGTAACCCCATCGCGTGAACGCCAAACCCGATCGGGGCACGTTGCCGCCGAACGGACGTGCCGGGTCAGCCCGCCGACGTCAGGTACGTCGCCAGCCGCTCGTAGCTGATCTCGGCGCCGTCCTTCATCCCGGTCTCCAGGGCCCGGTCCCGGTCCGCCTGCGACGGGTACTTCATCGTCTGCACGACCGTCGTGCGCTCACCGTCCGCGATGAACTCGGTGGTGTTCACCGTCGAAGGCCACTCCGGACCCCACGACTCGGTCTGCACCGTCCTCGACCAGGGTGCGACCTCCCGGTACTCCCCGGTCATCGCCATCTCGCTGCCGTCGGCCCGCCGCCACACCATGTGCCACCGCCCGCCCGGCCGCAGGTCGATCTCGCACACGGGCATCGTCCAGCCCTCGGGCCCGAGCATCCAGTGCACGACGTGCTCCGGCTTGGTGAACGCCTCGAACACCAGCTTCTGCGGCGCGTCGAACGTCCTGGTCATGGCTACCTCCACCGCGGACGGCGTGGACCACGAAACGGTGGCGTCAGTCGTCATCTTCCTGCTCCTTCATGCGTTCGAGGTAGGTGTCCAGGCGGCGGTAGCTGTCGTCCCAGAACCGGCGGAAACCCTCGGCCCACTCGCTGACCTCGCGCAACGGCGTCGCGTCGAGGGCGCACGGCCGCCACTGCGCGTCACGGCCCCGCGTGATGAGCCCCGCCCGTTCGAGCACGCGCAGGTGCTTGGACACGGCCGGCCCGCTCATCGCGAACGGCTCGGACAGTTCCTTCACGGTCGCCGCGCCGTCCGCGAGCCGCGCCAGGATGGCCCGCCGCGTCGGGTCGGACAGGGCCGCGAAGGTGATGCTCAGGGGATCGTCCGCCATGGCTACCTAACCACTGGGTTATCTAACTGATTGGTTTTCTACGCCCCTGTCGAGTCGCTGTCAACCTCGGCTGCAGGCCTGGAAGTGGTTGAAAGTTCATATAACGTCGAGGCGTTCGGCAGTCGACGTGAAGGGGAAACGCAATGCTCAAGGACGTGGCAGCGCTCATCGGCCGCATCGGCGTAGGAGTGGTCTTCATCGCCCACGGCTGGCAGAAGGTCGCCGAGTGGGGTCTGGACGGCACCGCCACCGCCTTCGCGGGCATGGGCGTGCCGCTGCCGACGCTGTCCGCCTGGTTCGCCACGATCGTCGAACTCGTCGGCGGCGCGCTGCTGGTCCTCGGCGTGGCGATGCCCGTGGTCGGCGTGCTGCTGGCGGTGAACATGCTCGGCGCGCTGATCCTCGTGCACCTGCCGAACGGGCTGCTCGGCCAGGGCGGCTACGAGCTCGTCCTCGTGCTCGGGGTGGCCGCGATCGCGGTCGGGTTCAACGGCGGGTCGCTGTCCGTGGCGCGGTTGGCCAAGGGGCGGAAGGTCGGGCAACCCGCCTGACGTCAGCCGACCAGGTCCAGGGTCGTCTGCTCACTGGCGCGGCGCGCGGCCAGCAGGTCCGGTGCGGCGTTGCTGCACTGCACCAGCGAACCGCCGCCCGCCAGCACGGCCAGGAAACCGTTCAGCAGGCCGTCCGGCAGGCTCCACTCCACAGTGGACAGCACGCGGGAGGTCGTGGTGATGCCCAAGGTCGCGGCCCGCTGGTGCGCTTCCTCCACCACCTCGTCCACAGTGGACTTCAGCAGGGCGGGCGTGGTGCCGGGGACCGGCTCCCACGGCACGAAGTCGTCGCCGAACACGCGGACGTCGTCGTTGTAGTCCACGGGCGCGCCGCTGCCCAGGCCCATGGGGTGCAACGACGCGACGGCCGTCACCAGGGCTCCGGGCGCTTCGCCGCCGGGCGCCACGACGGCCACCTTCGCGCCCGTCGGGTCGTCCGTCACGGCCGCGCCGCACCACCACGCGCCCAGCAGCACGCCGGCCGTCTGCCAGTGCGCGGGCAGCAGCACGGCCACCGGGTCGCCGGGCTCGACGTCGTGCTCGTCGCGGAGCCAGTTCGCCGTCTTGGCCGCCCAGTTCCGGATGGTGGCGCGCGACAGCTCGACCCGTGTGCCCGCCGCGTCGTCGTAGTGCGTGATCAGGGGACGGCCGGGATTCGCCGCGAACAGGGGCGCGAACAGGGCATCCGTGACGGTCATGCGCCAACCTTGCCACGCCCCGCCACGCCCGCGCCCATCGCCCCGATCCCGCGTGTCGAACGCTCGGGTCCCGCGTGTCGAACGCTCAGGTCCCGCGTGTCGAACGCTCGGGTCGCGCGTGTCGAACGCTCGGGTCGCGCGTGTCGAACGCTCGGGTCGCGCGTGTCGAACGCTCAGAACACAGCGAGCCCGTCCTGAACGTTGAACTCGACGGTCCTGAACGTTCGACACGCGGGTCCTGAACGTTCGACACGCGGGACCTGGAGGTTCGACACGCCGGTTAGTCGGTGGTGAGGATGCGGAGGGCGGCGGCGGTGGCGATGCCGCGCCACTCCAGGGTGGCAGCCGGGCCCGGTGGTTGCCAGGACACCGGCCAGCCGCCGTCCTCGCACTGGGCGGCGGCGAGCGCGGTCAGGTGGGCGGTGATCGCGTCGGCCGGGAAGAGGGAGCGCAGCGGATCGGTCGGCAGCGGTGCGAAGTCGAGCGGGGTCAGGCCGTAGCCCTCGCCGGGGTAGAGGTGGAACAGGCTCAGGTCCTCGACCGACAGCCCGTGCCGACCGGCCCACTCGCGGTCCGGGGTGGTCGCCAGGAAGTGCAGCGCGTTGACCGCCGTGTGCGCGTCGACGTCACCGGACAGGGCCTCGATCCGCACGCGGCAGAACTCGTCGGCGACGTCGAGCCAGGCGGCGGACACACCGGCCTTCCGCAGCCCCGCGACGATGCCCGCCGTCGGGTTGAGGCCGACCGGGAACCGGCCGTCACCCCAGTGCTCGGCACGGGCGTGGTCGGCGATGTCAGGCAGCACGATCGGCAGCCCGCCGTCGGGCGACGTCACCGATTCGAGGTACGGCACCAGGCTCTCGGCGAACCCGGCGACCTCCCGCCGCACCGCGGCGTCGGACCCGGCGGGCGAGTCCAGCACCTGCCCGAGCACCCCGAGCGCGAAGTCGACGGCCAGCGGCTGGCTGTGCGGCGCGCGGACGTCCGGTTCGAGCGCGTGACCCAACCCGCCGTCGGCGTTGCGGTAGCCCGCGAGGACGTCCACGATCGCGAGCGCCGCGGCCGGGTCGGGCCGGGACCACAGGAGGGCGAGCCGTCGTTCGAGCAGCCGGGCGTGCGTGTCCAGGAAGGCGTGTGCGCGGGCGTGGTCCATGCCGACGATGCTGGCACCCGCGCGGACGGCCCGTCTTGAACGAATCGGCCGTCAACCGACGCGGACCGGTCAGTCGACGCAGACCGGGCCGGCCTGGGCGACGCGGTGACGTGGGCCGTCCAGGCTCACCGGGCGGTCGCCGGCGAAGCGCTGAGTGGGCGAAGCGCCGGCAGTCTCGGCGGCCGACGTCGGGGGCGGGGCCGGCGCGGGCGTCTTCTCGCCCAGCAGTTCCGCCACGAACGCCTTCACCTGCGCCGGGTCCACGGTCACGATGCTCTGGCCGCGGTCGTTGCGCGCGCCGACGCCGGTCACCGGGATGGTCGCGAACTCGACGTTCCCGCCCGCCAGCCCGCGCGCCTGACCGGCGAACTTCGCCAGGTCCAGGTTCTCGTCCACCACGATCGACTTGTTCACCGCGTCCAGCAGCCCGGACAGCCGCCCCGGGTCCGCCAACGTCCCCGCCGACAGCAGCTTCGACATCGCCGCCGACATGAACACCTGCTGCCGCGTGATCCGCCCGAGGTCGCCGTTCGGGATGCCCTTGCGCTGCCGCACGAACGCCAGCGCGTCCCCGCCGGCGATCGTCTGCACGCCCGCGCGGAAGTTCGCGCCCGAGTCCGGGTCCGACGTGCCCTGCTTCAGGCACACCTCCACGCCGCCGATCACCTCGGTGAGCAGGTAGAACCCGTAGAGGTTGATCTCCGCGTAGTGGTCGACCCGCACGCCGGTGAGCTCCTGCACCACCTGCACCAACGCCCGCCGCCCGGCCTGGTCGCCCGCCTTGGAGCGCTCGGTCAGGTCGGACATGCCCGACGCCGCCAGCCGCTCCATGGTGAAGAACTTGGTCAGCCCGTACGCCGAGTTGATCTTCTCCTCGCCGATGTCCGGGATCGGCACGTAGGTGTCCCGCGGGATGGACACGGCGTGCGCCTTGCTGCCGTCGTGCGGCACGCGCATCACGATGATCGTGTCCGTGTTGAGGGTGTCCGTCGCCTCCGTGCGCAACTTCCGCAGCACGTGGTCCGGCAGCGGCACGCCCTGGGCGTCGGTGCGGCTGTCGCTGCCGACCAGCAGGATGTCGGTCGCGCCGTCGGCCGCGGGCGGAGCGTTCGGCACGTCCGACAGCACGGTCAGCACGTCCGTCGTGTTCACGCTCTCCTGCACGCGCTGGAGCGTCGACCAGCCGTACCCGGACGCCGCCAGCACGGCCGCGGACAGCAGCGCCACGAGCACGCGTCCGGCGATCACCGCAGCCCTCACCGGCGCTCCTCCTACGAATGGGTGTCCGATCAGGCTAACCACCCTCGGCCGGTCGGACGTCCGGATTCACCGGGAGGTGGTGTGTCAGTTGACGCAGACCACACCGTCGGCGGTGATCGGCGGGGTCGAGCTCGTCGAGGGCGGGCTGTCCGTGCCGGGCACGCCGACCGACGCCGGGTCGGACTGGTCCGGCGGCGCGTAGTCGGCGCCGGCGTACACGAGAACCTGCCCCCTTGGCACGGAGTCGTCCTCGATGGCCTCGACGTTACCGCTCAGGGCGGAGATCACCTTGTCGGCGCTCGCCCGCTCACCCGGCGCGTACCGCACGGACGTCGTCTCCGCGTACGCGCCGGAGTCCGCCCGACCGCGCTTGAAACCCTTCTCCACCAACATGTCCAGCACGCTCGCGGCCAGTCGGTTCACCCCGGCGGCGTTGTAGACGTGCACGGTGATCGCCGAGGGCGGCGGCCCGGACGGCGTCGTGGTCGTCACAGGCGCCTTCGACGGGTTGTCGTCGGTCGCCAGGCCCTTGATGAACTGCCGCACCTGCGCCGGGTCGACCGGCAGCACGTTGCCGTCGCTCCACGTGTCCATCGGGTCGCCCACCGGGATCGTGCGGAACTGGATGTTGCCGCCCACGAGGCCCTGCATCTGGGTGGCGAACTCGGTGATGTTCCACCCCTCGCTCAGCACGACGGACTTCTTCACCGCCGTCACGAGCCGGTCGAGCTGGTCGAAGTCGGTCAGCGTGCCCGTGGAGAGCACCTTGCGGGCCAGCGCGCCGATGAACACCTGCTGCCGCACGATCCGGTCCAGGTCGCCGCCGGGCAGCCCGCCGCGCTGGCGGACGAACGACAGCGCCTTCGCACCCTCGATGGTCTGCCTCCCGGCCGGGAAGTCCGCGCCCGAGTCGCGGTCGCTGGTGGCCTCGTTCAGGCACACCTCCACGCCGCCGAGCGCCTTCGTGACCTCGTAGAAGCTGGCCAGGTTGACCTCGGCGTACCGGTCGACGGTGACGGAGCCGCCCGTCAGCCCTTCGATCGTCTTGATGAGCGTCTTGCGGCCGGCCAGCGTCGACTCCAGCTCGATGCGGGCCTCGTCGGTCACGCCCTTGTCGCGCAGCTCCTGCGCCTTCTCGTTCTTCTGCCTGGCCAGCGCGGAGTTCAGCTTGTGCTTGCCGAACCCGTCCGCGATCTCCACGTACGCGTCACGCGGGAACGAGATGGCCACCGCACGCGTGCCGTCCTGGGGGATGTGCACCAGGATCATCGTGTCGGTGTTCTGCGTGCCGTCCGCCACACCGCCGTTGAGCAGCGCCAACACCTCGTCCGACAGCGGGTTGCCCTGCGCGTCGGTGCGGCTGTCGACCCCGACCAGCAGGATGTCGATCGCGCCGTCGAGCGGCTTGCGGGGCACGCCGTCGGCGTCCTCGGTCACCGACGACGCGATGACGTCGGTCGTCGTGATGTCCTCGTCGATGTCGCTGAGGTAGTACCAGCCGTACCACGTGACGACGAGCACAGCCGCCGAGACCAACGCCAACAACGAACGCGCGGTGATCGCCAGAGCACGCAGCGCAGCCGATCCACCGGCTGTTCCTGGCGGACTGGAGTCCACTGCCTGCCTCCCCCGTGCGCTCAGGCGTGCCTGGTCGACATTAGTGGCGCGGAGCTGGACCGCGCCGGACATTCCTCTTATACGGGAGACGCTGTAACAACCAGGTGGGTTGCACGAAAGGCACTCGTGACAGACTGCGATGAGCAACCGCCTTCAGGAGGACACTGAGCATGCGGGTACTGGTAACGGGTGGGGCCGGGTTCATCGGTTCGCACTACGTGCGGGAGATGGTGGCCGGCGCGTACCCGGCCTACGCCGATGCCGAGGTGGTGGTGCTGGACAAGCTCACCTACGCCGGCAACGAGGCGAACCTGGCGCCGGTCGCGGACAGCCCGAGGCTGACCTTCGTCCGGGGCGACATCTGCGACCGCGAGCTGGTCGCCGACCTGATGGGCCGAACGGACGTGGTGGTGCACTTCGCCGCCGAGTCCCATGTGGACCGCTCGATCTCCGGCTCGGCCGACTTCGTGCTGACGAACGTGCTCGGCACCCAGACGCTGCTGCAGGGCGCGCTGGAGGCCGGCGTGGCGAAGTTCGTGCACGTCTCCACCGACGAGGTCTACGGCACGATCGAAGAGGGTTCCTGGACCGAGGACCACATCCTGGAGCCGAACTCGCCCTACTCGGCGTCCAAGGCGTCGTCGGACCTGCTGGCGCGGTCGTTCCACCGCACCCACGGGCTGCCGGTCAGCATCACGCGGTGCTCGAACAACTACGGTCCGTACCAGTTCCCCGAGAAGGTCATCCCGCTGTTCGTCACCAACCTGGTCGACGGCAAGAAGGTGCCGCTCTACGGCGACGGCCTCAACGTCCGCGACTGGCTGCACGTGGACGACCACTGCCACGGCATCCAGCTCGTGCTGGAGGGCGGGCGAGCCGGTGAGATCTACAACATCGGCGGCGGCACGGAGCTGACGAACCGGGAGCTGACCGAGCGCCTCCTGGAGGCCACGGGGCGTGACTGGGACTCGTTCGTCGAGCCCGTCACCGACCGCAAGGGCCACGACCGGCGCTACTCGGTGGACATCACCAAGATCAGCACCGAGCTGGGCTACGCGCCTCGGGTCGACTTCGCCGAGGGCCTGGCCTCGACCGTGCAGTGGTACCGGGACAACCGGTCGTGGTGGGAGCCGCTCAAGCAGCGCGCGGCGCTGGCCGGCTGATGGCGCTCGCACTCCTGGTGCCCGGTGGCCGCGGCCAGCTCGGGCGGGACCTGGCGACGGCGGCTCCCGGTGACGGCCTCGTGCACGCGCCGTCGTCGGCCGAGCTGGACCTGACCGACGCCTCGGCGGTGGCGGACGCGGTGGCCGTGTTCGCCGCCAGCGCGCGCGACGCGGGGTTCCGCCCGGTGGTCGTGAACGCGGCGGCCTACACGGCCGTGGACCAGGCGGAGACCGACGTCGACCGGGCCACGGAGGTCAACGCGGTCGGGCCGGCGAACCTGGCCACGAGCTGCCGCGAGCACAACGTGCCGCTGCTGCACGTCTCCACGGACTACGTGTTCCCGGGCGACGGCACGCGACCGTACGAGCCGACCGACGAGACCGGCCCGAAGTCGGTCTACGGCCGCACGAAGCTCGACGGCGAACGGAACGTGCTGTCCACTTGGGACCGTTCCTGGATCGTCCGCACCGCGTGGGTCTACGGCGAGCACGGCAACAACTTCGTGAAGACCATGGCCCGCCTGGCAGCCACGAACGACACGCTGTCCGTTGTGGACGATCAGATCGGCTCGCCGACGTGGTCGCTCGACCTGGCGCACGGCCTGCTGGACCTGGCCGCCGCGGTCACGTCCGGCGGCACTCCGGCCCGGGTCCTGCACGCGACCGGCGGCGGCGAGACCACGTGGTGCGGTTTCGCCCGCGCCATCTTCGCCGAACTGGGCCTCGACCCGAACCGCGTGCGCCCCTGCACAACCGCCGACTTCCCCCGCCCCGCCCCGCGCCCGGCTTACTCCGTGCTGTCCAACAAGGCCTGGGCGGACGCTGGGTTGACCCCGTTGCGCCACTGGCAGGAAGCGCTGACGGCGGCCGTGAAGTCGAACGCCGTGCCCTGAACCCGCGCACAACGGACCCGCAGCGCACCCACCTGGGCCCGACCCCGGACCTGAACATGATCACCCTGGCCTCACACCCCACGCTGGCCGACGCCGTCTACGGGATCCCCTACCCACCCGACTCGCCCCGGTTCATGCAGGGCAACCTGGCATCCCTGCTCGTGCGGGGACGTCGGGTCGCCCAACGGTGGCCGCACCTCGTAATCGCACTGCTGGACGGCGACCGCCCGGTGGCCCGCGGGATCATGGTCGGCTACCGGGCCGACCGGGACTCGCGGCCCCGGTTCCCCGACGGCGGGTGGGACCAGGTGGCCGTGTGGGCGGCCGAGGACGTGATGGACGGCGTCGAGGCCGACACCGCGTGCGCGCTGGAGATCGCCGTGCACCCCGACCACCTGGGGCGCGGGCTGTCCACCTCCGTGCTCGCGGCGATGCGCGAGTCGGTCTCGGAAGCCGGGCTGAGTGAGCTCCTGGTGCCCCTCCGACCGCCGGACAAGGCGAGCGCGCCCGACGTGCCGATGGACGAGTACGCGGCCCGCACCCGTGCCGACGGGTTGCCGGAGGACCGGTGGCTGCGGACCCACGTGCGGGCCGGCGGACGGGTCGAGGGCGTCGCCTGGTGCTCGTCCACCGTGCAGGCGCCCCTTCCACGGTGGCGGGAGTGGACCGGGCTGCCGTTCGACCGGGACGAGCCGGTGGTCGTGCCCGGCGCGCTCGCACCGGTGCTCGTGTCGACGTCGCAGAACGTGGCCGTGTACGTCGAGCCGAACATCTGGGTGTCCCACCGGACCTGAAACCGGAGTGCGGCCACCCGGCGCGGTGGTGTGTGATTCGGGGCATGGCGATCGAGTTGGGCACGCCGGCGGCCGACGGGCTGACCGGGGCGGTGGACGCGCTGCGGGAGTGGCAGCACGACGGCGCGCCGATGCAGCTGCACCCCGGCGACCTGGGCTGGTTCTGGCGGTACGGCGCGGAGGCGACGGCGGCGGCCGTCCGGACCTGGAGCCGGGACGGGCGGATCCTCGCCGTCGGGCTGCTGGACGAGCCCGACCTGTTGCGGATGACCATCGCGCCGGACGCCCTCCAGGACGAGGAGCTGGCCCGGCGGTTGGTCGAAGACCTGACCGAGCCGGCACGCGGCGTGCTGGTCCCGGGCAAGGTGTACGTCGAAGCGCCGAAGGGCGTGCTGCTGCAGGATTTGCTGGCCGAGGCCGGCTGGGACACCGACGACCCGTGGACGCCGCTGCGCCGTGACCTGGCGGAGCCGGTGGAGGACCCGGGCGTGCGGGTCGAGGTGATCGGGCCGGACCGGGCGCACGTGCGGGCCGCCGTGCAGCGGGCGTCGTTCAGCGGTTCCACGTTCACCGTCGAGCGCTGGCACGCGATGGCCGCCGGACCCCCTTACGCCGACGCCCGGTGCCTGGTCGCGTACGACGACCGGGACGACGCGGTGGCGGCCGTGACGGTGTGGTCCGCCGGTGCCGGCAGGCCGGGGTTGATCGAGCCGATGGGCGTGCACTCGGACCACCGCGGTCACGGCTACGGCAAGGCGATCACGGTCGCCGCCGCGGCGGCGCTCCGCGAGCTGGGCTCGTCGAGCGTGCTCGTCTGCACCCCGAGCTCCAACGTCGGCGCGGTCGCCACCTACCGATCCGCGGGCTTCCAGGCGCTCCCCGAAGTCCGGGACCGCCGCCGGGACGCTTAGGCGGCCTGCCAGGTGACGTTCCCGGGGCGGTTGGCGGTGGCCAGGAACTCCTTCAGCGCGGTCGCCAGGACTTCCACCGGGACGCCCGCGCCGGCCGGGTAGTCGACGTACTCGGAGCGGTACTCGGGGGAGGCCGGGTCGCCTTCCAGGGTCGAGTAGTCGTGCTCCGGGTCGGCGTAGGTGAGGTAGCCGTAGCCCTGGTGGATGGCGGCGGCCACGTCGTGGTCCGGGATCTTGGTGGTGCCGGGCGCGCCGAGCAGGCCCTCGGTGTCCGTGATGAGCTCGCGGTCCTGGTGCTCGATCACGGCGGGGCCCGCGCCGGGTTCCGCCAGGCGGGTCAGGAGGGCGTCGACGTCCTCCGGCGTGCCGACGGTCATCTCGTCGGCCGCGTCGGCGTCCTGCTCTTTCACGATCGGCCACACAGCCGTGAAGCTCATGGCCGGCATCATCGCAGTGGACGCGCTGAGTGACCACCGGAGGGGTCCGTTGGGCCGTTGGGGTGGAGTAGGTTTATCGCACTGGTTTTGCGCTCAATCAGTGCGAGAACCTTTCCGCCATGTCCGCGCTCGGGCGATCCCCTGAAGCGACCGCGCCTCGTCCTGACGGCGAGCGGCAGCGGTTCTTGCGTCGCGTCTGTGCCGTGACCGGGTCACGGCAGATCTCGTGGAGCGTCCTCAAGCCCGCCCAGGCCGACCGGCAACCGGGGCACTCGTAGCGAGGAACGCCAACCAGGCGGACCGGGGACGGCGAGGGGTTCCGGTGCCCGGCGACTTGCTGTCCCTGATGCCGACGACATCAGCGGAGTGCGCCACCTCGACGCAGTTCGGGTTGCCACCGCTGTAACCCGCCTTGCGCCACGTCCCGAAGGTGAGCTCCGACGCTCCCATTCAAGTCGACGACCAGCACGCGGTTCTGGCGTTTGGTGCGCAATTCCACGCGCTGGTCGAGGACTCCGCCGCCGATGCCGGGATCGGCGGCGCGGATGACCGCGCGGGCGTAGTCCTCGGTTCGGAGCAGGCCCGGGATGAGGTCGATCTCGAAGTCGGACACCGCCACCGCGTCGGTCTCCAGTTCCACGAAGCTTCGAGAGCAGCGTGCGAGCAACCCGGTAGAACCGAATTCCGTCGCTCGGCCTCACCTGTGAACGGCGCGGACCGGCTGCTGAACGTCGTCCGGCGCGAGCTGAAGGTTCTCGAACCGACCGGCTACGAGTGCGACGACTGCCTCGACACGGGCCGGCAGTGGACGCCCATGGCGCGGGGGGCGGCGGGCCTCAGCTCGTGTCACTGCCCCGCGGCACGCCGATAAGCCGTCAGCGTCTTCTCGGCCGTCCGCCGCCACGTGAACTCCGCCGCGTGCGTCCGCCGTGCGGCCTGGTCGGCGGGCGTGGGCGGGGCCTCGACCGCCTCCACCATGGCGGTCGCCAACGCCTCCACGTCACCCACCGGCACGTGCGTCGCGTGCCCACCGGCGACCTCGCGCAACGCCGCGACGTCCGTGCACACCACGGGCACGTTGCAGGCCAACGCCTCCAGCACGGGCAGCCCGAAGCCCTCGTCGCGCGAGGGCAGCACCAACGCCGCCGCACCCGCCACGACACTCCTCAGATCGACATCGTTGAGGTAACCGGTCCGCAGCACCCGGTCGTCGGAGCTGACCACGTGCGGCCCGGCCAGCACCAAGGGCGGCAACGACGGCCGGGCGGCGTGCGCGGTCAGCAACGTCCCCAGTCCCTTGCGCGGCCCACCGGCGCCCACGAACAGCAGGTACTCCGACGGCAACCCCAGCCGGGCGCGCAGCGCGGGCGACGGCGGACGGGCCGCGAACCACGCCGGGTCGACGCCCAGCGGCGTCACCACGATCTTCGACTCGGGCACGCCGAGCCGTTCCATCACGACCTCGGCCACCGCACGGGTCGGCGTGCACACCACGTCGGCCCGCGCGGCCGACTTGTGCACCAGCTCGGGCAACCGCCGATCGGACGGCGGCAGGTCGCCGGGCGTGTCCAGGAACGCCAGGTCGTGGATGGTCGTCACGCCACCCGCCCGCAGCGCCGGCGGCAGGACGAAGTTCGTCGCGTGCATGACGTCCGTCGGCCCGGCCAGGAACTCCACCGGCGGGAACGGCATCCGCAGCCAGAACTGCCGCAGCAGCCGCGCCGACACCGGCAGCCCGCGTGCCACCACGTCGTGCGGCAGCACGGTCCGCAGCGCGCGCCACCCGCGCAACGTGAACGCGACCGCGCGCACGTCGACCTCGTCCAGCATCGACGCCAGCTCCTCGGCCAACGCCGCGGTGTACCGGCCGATCCCGGTCCGCTGCCCGAGCAGAGGGGTGCCGTCGATCAGCACCCGCAACGGCCTAGCCACGGCCGCGCAACTTCTTCAGCACCCGGCCGGTCGCCCGACGGGCCACCTCGCCGGCCCCACCGGCCGTCATGTACTCCTTGACCAGCGCGACGTCCCGCTGCACCTTCTCCAGCCGCCCGAGCGCCCGGTTGGGCACCATGAACGACGAGCCGGTCAGCCGGTCGGCGGCGGGCCGCGGGTTGCGGCAGAACTCGGTCAGCGGCGCGAGCACGTTCTCCCAGGTGTACCGCTCGCGCACGGCGGCGATCCGCTCCGCGCACCCGGCGGCGAAAGCGGTGTCGTACATGACCTTCTCCAGCGCGTCGGCCAACGCGTCCGGGTCCTCCGACGACACCACGACGCCCAGGTCCTCGCGACGCACCAGGTCGGCGAACGAGTCGCCGTCCGTGGTCACGATCGGCAGCCCGGCCCACAGGTAGTCCAGCACCCGCGTGCGGAACGCGAACGTCGTCTCCACGTGCTCGTAGTGCGTGGTCACGCCGGCGTTCGCGTCGAGCAGCCAGTTCTGCCGGTCGTGGTAGGGCACCCAGGTCTCGTTGAAGAACACGTGCGAGCCCACGAGGTCCAGCCGCGCGGCCAACGCGCGGGTCTGCCCGGCGATGTCCATGTCCGGCACCTCGGGGTTGGGGTGCTTCATGCCCAGGAAGACCAGCCGCGCGTCCGACCGGCGCGTCCGCAGCCGGTCCATCGCGTGCAGCAGGGTCAGCGGGTCGAACCAGCTGTAGACGCCACCCGCCCACAGCACGACCTTGTCCGACTCGCCGATGCCCAACGTCGAGCGCAGCCCCGGCCCGGTGCGCTGCGGCGGCTTGCCCGGCAGCCCGAACGGCGCCTCGGCCAGCAGCGAGCGCACGGTGGGGTCGTTGTCGTAGAGCGCGGGTGTGATGCGGCCGATCGCGGTCAGGTGGCCGAGCCAGAAGTGCCGCTGCCGCTCGGAGGCGCACAGGAAGAAGTCGCCGCGCCGCAGCTGGTTGTCGATGATCCGGGTGACGCCGACCAGGTCGAGCGAGCGCTGCTCGTCGGTCGAGTCCTTGCCCTGCTCCAGCAGCTCCAGGTGCATCGGGTCGTAGATGTCGCAGACCACGATCTTCGTGTTGCCCGGCTCCTTGAGGAAGCCGACGTTCTCCAGCACGTGACCCTGGAGCACGACGATGTCGGCCCACTTGGCGTGCTCGACCAGCTCGCGCGGCACGGCGCGGCTCACCGGGAACGACGACTCGGGCGGGTCGCACAGCGCGTTGATCGTGACCAGCCGGACTTCGTGCTCGGCGGAGAGCACGTCGGCCATGTTCCAGGCGCGGATCGCGGGGCCCGCCATGCGGTCGGAGAGCGCGTCGCCGGTGACCACCAGCACCCGGCGCGGCCGGCCGAACACCTCCTCCAGCCCGAACACCTCGACCAGCACGTCGTGCGCGGCCAGGTAGCGGGGCAGGGGGTAGGCGGGCTCCATCGCCTTGCGCATCAGCGGCAGCAGGTCGGTGTCCGTGACGCGGCGCGCGGCCTGCTCGACCTTGCGCGACTCGGCCAGCGACGGCAGCAGCTCCACGAACTGGTCGATCGCCAGGAACCCGGCCAGCGCCTGCCGAGACACGGGTACCGGCGCGCGGTCGTTGGCGGGGTTCTCGGGACGGCGGGTGATCTCCAGCTGGGTGGCGTCCAGCTCGCCGCGCGCGGTGGCCCGGCGGACCGCCAGGGCGAGCGCGGCGGGCAGCGCCTTGGCCAGCGTCTCGTCGGAGAAGTTCTTGTAGAGCGCGGCGAGGGCGTTGCGCTCCAACAGGTACAGCTCACGACTGGTGTCCACGGTGGACATCGAGGCGTGGTGCTTGTGGTAGGTCAGGGACGTGGGCACGTAGCGGACGCGCCAGCCGCGCAGGTTCATCCGCCAGCCGAGGTCGACGTCCTCGTAGAACATGAAGAACCGCTCGTCGAACCCGCCCAGCTCGCGGAACACGGCGGTCCGCGCCACGAGCGCCGAGCCGGTGCCGAAGAGCACGTCGCGCGGCGTGTCGTGGGAGCCGTCGTCGGGTTGGCCCGCGTGCCGCTTGTAGCCCATGCCGAACCACGTGAGGCCGCCGTCAACGAAGTCGATCTCGCGGCCGTCCCAGTCGAGCACCTTGCTGGCCACCGCGCCGACGGTCGGCTCGGCGCGCAGCACCCGCACGGCCTCGCGCAGCCAGCGCGGGTCGGGGCGGGCGTCGTTGTTGAGGAACGCGACCACCGAGCCGCGGGCGGCCCGCACGCCGAGGTTGCAGCCGCCCGCGAAGCCGAGGTTGTCCGGCGCCTCGATGACCTCCGCGCTCGGCGAGGCGGCCCGGATGCGGTCCGCGCTGCCGTCGCCCGAGGCGTTGTCGACCACGATGACCTGGAGTTTCTCCGCCGGGTAGTCGAGGTCGCCGAACAGCGCGCGCAGGCAGGTGACGGTGTCGTCCGCGCCGCGGTAGTTGACGACGACCACCGACACGTCAGGCAGGGTTCCGTGCTCCACGGGCTAACTCTGCCTCATCACGCTCCGCAGCGTTCGGTCAAGGTGTCCTACGCCTCGGAGTCCGACCCGGCGTCGGGCTTGGCGTCGGGCTCGGCGGGCTCGCGGTCGGGTTTCGACTCGTTGTCCTCGGGCGGGGCCTCGGTGGGCAGGTTGTCGCGGTGCCACTCGACGGTGATCTTGATGTGGGCCTCGGCGGAGGACTTGGCGATGGCCAGCGCGGCGCTGGAGCTGACCTTCAGGCCGATCTCCACGGCCACCTTGTCCGGTCGCGGCGACGGCATGCTCCCGATCTTCGCGGCCACCGACCTGGCCACCTTCCTGGCCCGCTCGATGCCGTGCTCCAGCGTCTCCTCGGCGCGCTCGACCGCGTTCCAGCGGCCCGCGCGCACCGGGCCGTCGTACTCCTCGTCCAGCTCGAACGGCACCAGCTCGCCGTCCTCCGTGCGCACCTCGACGTACTCGGCCACCGTGCTCCCTTTCATACCGGGCTTCCCCATCGATTCGGGCTCTCAGCAGACCGGGTCGTCGAACGACCCGGCCGGCGGTTCCCCGTCACCCTCGGACAGCTCGCTGCGCGTCACCACCGCGCACACCGCGGCGCGCCAGGCGCCCGGGTCGCCGGACTCCAGGCCGCCGTACTCGCCGCCCGCGTTCGCGTAGCCCGGCACGGCCGGCACGTCCAGCCGCACGACGGTCTCGTCGCTGCGGCCCAGCAGCGAGGGCAGGCCCCACAGGACGTCCCGGGTCCAAAGCTCCACCTGCACCCCGCCGTCGGCCTGGCCGCCGCCGTCGACGCCGTCGAGGGTGACCTCGACCTCGTCGGTGTCGTCGCCGAACCGCAGCGCCGACACGGTGTAGTCGGCGGGCACGTCGTGCCGGTCCAGCCGTTCTCCTCGGTCGAGGTCCCACACCTCGACGCCGTCGGCCTCCGGCAGGGCCAGCAGGTCGTCCGCCGCGGCGAGCGGCACGACGGGGGAGCGGGTCGGGGAGCCGCCGATCGTGAAGGCGGAGCCGGGCACCTCCGCGCCGTCCGCGATCGTGTGCCGGCGCACCCACTTGTCCGCGCTCACCACGGCCAACTGGTCGTCGCCGACCGCGACGGCGGTGAGCGGCGTCGTGCCGGCCGCGGTGAACGGCTCGCCGACCGGCTCACCGGTCCGGGCCGACCACACGCCCACGTGCTGCCCGCGCACGACCACCAGCCGGTTCGCGTCCAGGAACCGGAGCCACGCGTCGTCCGGTGGGCCGGCGATCTCGCCGAGCGGCGCGAGGTCGGGCAGGTTCCAGAGCGTGATCGCGCCGCCCGGCCCGGACACGGCCAGCGTCGTCGAGTCGAGCGTGACGCCCTCCGCCGGTCGGTCGAGCCGGCCGGTCCGGGTGCGGCTGTCGACGTGCCAGACCTCGACGGCGGACCCGGTCAGCACGACGTGCCTGCCATCGGGGGTGAGCTGGGCGTCGGCCGCGGTGTCCAGCGCCCGTTCCAGGTCGTCCGGTGGCGGTATCCGCAGCACCAGCGCCGCGTGGTCGACGGCCAGCAGCACCCGGTGCGCGCCCGACGGCTCGACCTCGACGTGCGTGACCACGGCGTCGTTGGGCACTTGGGCGACGTAGCGCGGTCCGGTCGGGTCGGTCGCGCCGAACTGGAGCATGGACGGGTTGACGTACGGGTTCTCGTAGACCATCGCGAACGCGCGGCCGTCCGGGCTGAACGCGCCCGACGCGCAGTCCTGCTCGCCCGGCCGCACCTCGGCCGGCACCGCGCCGGTGAACGCGCCCTCCATCACCAGTCGGGGGCCGTCGCACCGGGTCCTGGTCGGCTCCGGGCGTTGCGCCAGGTTCTCGGTGTAGCGCGTCGACAGCTCGCGGGAGCCGGCGGTGGACAGCGCGAGCCCTTTCAGGCCGTGGTCCACGACCACCTCGCCGGAGCCGAGCACGCCGACGAGCCGGACGTCGTGCGGGTCGGCGCCGAGCGGGCCCGGCGCGGTACGCGTGGTCGGTTCGCCCCGCAGGTCGAGCACGTGCAGCTCGGTCGAGCCCTCGGCGGCGTAGGCGACGTAACGGCCGGTCGGGTCGCCGGCCACCAGGTCCGCCTCGGCGTCGACCTCGGCCACCACGTCGCCGGTGCGGGCGTCCAGCACGACCAGCGGGCGGCCCGGGGCGGTGACGACCAGCGCGTCGTCGCCGGTCCACGTGAGGGTTGCGGTCGGCGGGCCCGTGACGGTGACCTCGGTGGTGGTGGCGAGGTCCCAGAGCTCGACGCGGCCGTCCGGCAGCTGTCGGGCGAGCCGGCTGCCGCGGGCGTTGACCACGGAGGTCGGTTCGAGCAGCAGCACGGCGTGGCGCAGGGACCGCGACAGCGAGCGCAGCGCCTGCCTGGTGTGCGGGGTGTCGGACGTGCGGTGCGCCCGGAGGACGTCGAAGACCTCCTGGTCGAAGTCGCTGTCCCGGGCCCTGGTGAGCAGCGCGCCCGCCGCGTTGTCCGCGGACACCGCGTTCTGCTGGCTGATCAACCGCACCACCGCGTAGGTGACGCCGGACGTCAGGACCAGCACCACGACCGCGGTCAGCGCCATGGCCGCGACCGCGACGGCGTAGCCCCGCGCGCTCGCCGCCACGAACTCGTGCTGCCGCCCGGTCAGGTCGTCGCGGCGTCGCGCCGCCAGCTCCCACGCCTGCCGCAAGGCGTTGCCGCGCAACAACAACGCCCGCTCGCGGCGGTCGTGCCAGCGGGTGGCCTGGCGGTCCACCTCGTCCTGCCACAGCCGGAACTCGCGGTCCTCCTCGACCCAGCCTCGCAGCCGGTCCCAGTGTCGCACCAGGGCCTCGTGCACCAGCTCGACGGTGTCCGGCCCGAGCGTGACCAGGCGGGTGCGGGCCAGCTCCAGGGCGATCGGGCCGAGCTCGTCCGGCGGCACGGCCCGCCGCAGGTAGCCGCCGTCCGGGAGCGGGCTGACCAGCTGGGTGAGCACGCGGCGCGCCTCGTCCGGGTCGAACCGCCGCCACACCTGCTCGGCGTACGTGGACACCGCGCCCGCGACGCCGCCCAGGTCCCGGTAGGCCCGGTGGGTGAGCACGCCGCGCTCCTGCCGCTCCCACAGCAGGGTCAGGGTGAACTCCAGCAGCGGCAACGGGTTGCGCTCGCCGTCGAGGTCGTCGAGCAGGGCGTCGGCGAGGCCCTGCTGGAGCACGGGCAGGCCGGGCGCGGCGAGCGGGCCCTCGACGGCTTCGCGCAGCTCGGCGACGCTCGGCGTGCCCAGGGTGGCCGTGCGGCCGGCCAGCCGTGAGCCGAACCGGGGATCGGCCAGGAGGCGGTCGAGCGGTTCGGCCGTGGTCGTGACGACGACGTCCACGCGCGGGGTGCGGTGGTGGGAGTCCGCGATGTCGAGGAGGGTGTCGAGCAGGTCGGCCGACTCGTCCGGGAACCGGGTCAGGGCCTCGTCGAACTGGTCCACCACGAGGGTGAGGCGGCGCAGGTCCTCGCGCACCAGGAGCCGGTTGACGACGTCCTCCGCGCGGTCGGCGTCGAGCTCCTCGACGCCCAGCGCGACCGCCGCCGCGGCCCAGGGCGAACCGGCCGGGCGGATCACCACGGGGTGCGGCAGCCGGGCCGCCAGACCGGCCAGGACCAGGGACGACTTGCCGCAGCCGGACGGGCCGGTGACCACCAGCACGCCGTCGCGGTCCAGCCGCTCGGTCAGCTCTCGGGCGCGTTCGGCGCGGCCGAAGAAGTGCTCGGCGTCCTCGGGCTGGAACGGCTCCAGGCCGCGGAACGGGCTCGGCTGGTTGGCGATCGCGGACAGCTCCGGCCACGCGTCGTGCAGTACCTCGCCGGACAGGGCGTACCCGGCGCGGTGCTCGCGGCGGGCCTCCACGTCCACGACCATGCCGACCACGGCGCCCAGGTCGTCGTCGATGACCGGGCTGCCGCTGAAGCCCCGCAGCATCGGCAGGCCGTGCGCGCGGTCGTCCTCGATGTGGATCCGCCCGCCCGCGATCGGGCCGCGCACCACGCCCTGCGACCACACGCCGTCCGGGCGGCGGTCGGGCACGCCGAACGTGCGCACCCGGTGGTCGCGCAGATCGTTCCCGGCGACCACGCGCACGGCCCGTGCGCCCGACGGGGTGCGGTCGAGGCGGAGGCCGACCAGGTCGACGCCCTCGGGGCGGTGGACCACCTCGGCCCGCGCGCCCACGCCGAGGAGCGGGAAGTCCAGGTCGACCGCCGGGGCGTCACCGACGACGTGCGCGCAGGTCAGGACCAGGTCGGCGGAGACGAGGAAGCCGACCCCGACCGGCTCGTGGTCGCGCAACACCCTGACCAGCGCCCGCTCGACCACCCCGGTGCTCCCTCAACGACCCGCCCACTCCCGCCACACCACGCGCCGGTCCACTGTCGCACGTCGGCTGATCTTCCACCGCTGGATCGCCGTGATCGGCAGCCTCGCCAGCACCTCCAGCAGCACGCGCAGGCGCAGCGGCACGTGGAAGTTGGCCGCGTCGGGCCGGTCGCGGCGGACCGGCAGCAGGGCGGTGATGGCCGCGAACCTGGCCAGTTCCCGCAGGGCCGTGCCCGCGGGCGCGCAGCGCAGGAGCATCAGCAGCCGGTTGCGCTCGTTCCAGCGGTGGAACCGGCGGGAGCCGGGGTCGGTGCTCGCGCCGTGCCGGTGGCGCACGCGGGCCGGGCCGACGGACAGCACCCGGTGCCCGGCCAGCCGGAGCCGCCACGCCGTGTCGGTGTCCTCGTAGTAGCAGAAGAACCCGGCCGGGACGCCGCCCGCGCGCTCCAGCGCGTCCCGCCGCAGCAGCGCCGCGCCGCCGCAGAAGCCGAACACCTCGCGACCGGCCAGGACCAGGTCGGCGCCGTGCCCGTCGGCGGTGAGCCGGACGCCGACCGACTGGGTCGAGCCGTCGGCCAGCAGCATCGACGGTGTCGCGGCGGCGGCGTCGGGCGTGGCGTCCAGGGCGTCTTCGAGCGCGGCGAGCCAGCCGTCGTCGGGTGCCGCGTCGTCGTTGAGCCAGGCCACGTACTCGGTGGTGATCCTCGGCAACGCCGCCGCGATACCGCCCGCGTAACCCCGGTTCACCGGCAGGCGCAGGGTCTCCGGGCGGCTCGGGTGCGCGGCGACGAGGTCGGCGGTGCCGTCGTCGGAGGCGTTGTCGACGACGAGTGTCCGGTGTGGACGTTGACGGGCGAGGGCGTCGAGGCAGGCGGTGATGTGCTCGCGGCCACGCCACGTGACCACGACCACCGTCGTGCTGGGGATCGGCACGGCGTGAGACGGTACGCGACGTGCCCGACCTCGTTGTGCTGACCGAGCAGTTGCTGGCGCCGGTGCCCGGCGGCACCGGCCGGTACACGCGCGAGCTGGCCGCCGCGCTGGCCGCCACCGCGCCCGCCGGGTGGACCGTGACGGGGGTGGTGAGCAGGCACGCGGACACCTCGGCCGCCGTGATCCCCGGTGTGCTGGGTCCGCGCGTGCTGCCGTTGCCCCGACGGGCGCTGATCGCGGCGTGGGAGCGGGGTGTGCCGTACTGGCCGGGCGGCGACTCGGTGCACGCGTTCACGCCGTTCGCGCCGCCGCGCGGGCGGGTGGTGGTGACCGTGCACGACACCGTGCCGTGGACGCACCCGTCGACCTTGACGCCGCGCGGGGTGGCGTGGCACCAGCGCGTGATCAGCCGCGCGGTGGCCCGTGCGGGCGCGATCGTGGTGCCGACGTCGGTCGTCGCGCAGGAGCTGCGGAGGTACGCGCCCGGACCGGCGCCCGTCCACGTGGTGGGCAACGGCGTGACGGAGTTCCCGCCGGAGGAGCCGGTGGACGTGCCGCCCCGGTACGTGCTGGCGATCGGCACCATCGAGCCGCGCAAGGGTTTCGACCTGCTGGTGGCAGCGACCGCCGAGCTGGGCGTGCCGCTGGTCGTGGTCGGGCCGCAGGGGTGGGGCGGGGTGGACCTGCGTGCGCCGCACGTCCACCTGCTGGGACGGTTGACCGACGCCCAACTGGCTTTCGTGCTGCGGCGGGCGGCGGTGCTGGCCGCGCCGAGCCTGGCCGAGGGGTTCGGGCTGCCGGTGGTGGAGGCGATGGCGGCCGGCGTGCCGGTGGTGCACTCGGACGCGCCCGCGCTGGTCGAGGTGGCCGGCGGCGCCGGGGTGGCCGCGCCGCGCGGCGACGGTGCGGCGCTCGTCACAGCACTTCGTGCGGTGCTGTCGGATCCTGGTGCGGCCGAACGCATGATCGCTGCGGGTCTGCTCCGGGCCGAGGCTTTCACCTGGGAAAACGCCGCGCGCTCGGTGTGGGCGATCCACCTCGGGATGTTTCGTCGTTGAATCGTTTGCGCCATTCCCGGTCAACCTGTCGGCCGTCCGCCGTACCCTTCACCGCGTGTCACCCGTCGAACCCAGCGTGCTGATCGACGCCACCGCCGTCCCAGCCGACCGAGGTGGCGTCGGGCGGTACGTGGACTCCCTGGTGGCCGCGCTGGACGCGGACGGCGCACGGCTCAGCGTGGTGTGCCAACCCCGTGACGCGGCGCTCTACACGTCCCTGGCGCCCGACTCGCGGGTCATCCCGGCGGCGGACGCGGTGGCGACCCGGACCGCGCGGCTCACGTGGGAGCAGACGACCCTGCCGAGGCTGGCGAACCGGCTCGGCGTGGCGGTCGTGCACTCGCCGCACTACACCGTGCCGCTGGCGAACCGGGCGGCGTCCGTGGTGACGCTGCACGACGCGACCTTCTTCACCGACCCGGTGCTGCACTCGTCGGTCAAGGCCCGCTTCTTCCGGGCCTGGACCAGGGCGTCGCTGCGGCGGGCCGCGCTGTGCGTCGTGCCGTCGCGGGCGACCGCCGACGAGCTGGCCCGGGTGGCTGGCGCGGACCGGCGGTTGCTGCACATCGCCCAGCACGGCGTGGAGAACGAGCGGTTCCACCCGCCGACGCCCGAGCAGGTGGCCGCGGTCCGCCGGATGCTGTCGCTGGGTGACGCGCCCTACGTGGCGTTCCTGGGCGCCCTGGAGCCGCGGAAGAACGTCCCGGCGCTGATCCGCGGTTTCGCGCAGGCGTGCCGCGACCGGCCGAACCCGCCCGCGCTCGTGCTCGCCGGCCAGCCCGGCTGGGACAGCCAGGTCGAACGGGCGCTGGACGCCGTGCCGCACCGGGTCCGCGTGATCCGGGCCGGTTACCTGCCGTTCTCGTCGCTGGCCGGTTTCCTCGGCGGCGCGGAGCTGGTGGCGTACCCGTCGCTCGGCGAGGGGTTCGGGCTGCCCGTGCTGGAGGCGATGGCCTGCGGCGCGGCCGTGCTGACGACGCGGCGGCTGAGCCTGCCCGAGGTGGGCGGCGACGCGGTGGCGTACTGCGGGGTCGGCGCGGGTGACATCGCGGCGGCCCTCGGCGAGCTGCTGGACGACCCGGCCCGGCGCGCCGAGCTGGCGGCGGCGGCGGTCGTGCGGGCGAAGGACTTCTCCTGGTCCACGTCGGCGGCCCGGCACCGGTTGGCCTACGAGCGCGCGGCGCGTTCGCACCGGCAGCGCTGATCACGGTTCTCCCGATCCCGTCCGTCCACTTGCGCCGTGGATACCCCCTAGGGGTATAGTTGCCGGCATGAAGGCATCCTGGTCAATGGCGGTATCGGCGACACTGCACTGCCTCACGGGCTGTGCCATCGGCGAAGTGCTCGGCATGGTCATCGGCACCGCGATCGGCTTGCCCAACTGGGGCACCGTCGTGCTGGCCGTGGCGTTGGCGTTCTTCTTCGGCTACGCGCTGACCCTGCGCGGCGTGCTGAAGACCGGCCTCGGCTTCGCCGCGGCGCTGAAGGTGGCGCTGGCCGCGGACACCGTGTCCATCGCGGTGATGGAGGTCGTCGACAACGCGATCATGCTGGTGGTGCCGGGCGCGATGGAGGCCGGCGTCTCCAGCCTGCTGTTCTGGGGCGCGCTGGCGTTCTCGTTGGCGGTGGCGTTCGTGCTGACCGTGCCGGTGAACCGGTGGCTCATCTCGCGCGGCAAGGGGCACGCCGTCGTGCACCACGCCCACCACCACTAGGGTGGCCGGCGTGACGCGTTACGGAGATGAGCTGGCGGTGGTGACCGTCACCTACTCGCCCGGTGAGACCCTGGACACCTTCCTGTCCACGTTGTCGACGGCGACCACGCGACCGGTGTCGGTGGTGCTGGCGGACAACGGTTCCACCGACGGTGTGCCCGAACGCGCCGCCGCCGAGCACCCGCACGTGACCCTCGTGCCGACCGGGGGCAACCTCGGCTACGGCGGGGGCGCGAACCGGGGCGTCGCGTCGCTGCCGCCGTCGGTCGGGTGGGTGGTGATCGCCAACCCGGACCTGTCGTGGGGCGTCGGCAGCCTGGACGCGCTGCTGGAAGCCGCCAAGCGGTGGCCCCGCGGCGGCGCGTTCGGCCCGCTGATCCGGGAGCCGTCCGGCGCGGTGTACCCGTCGGCGCGGCTGCTGCCGTCGTTGGGGCGGGGGCTGGGGCACGCGCTGTTCGCGGTCGTGTGGCCGTCGAACCCGTGGTCGCGGGAGTACCGGCAGGCGGCGGCGACGCCGGAGGAGCGGACGGCCGGCTGGCTGTCCGGCTCGTGCCTGCTGCTGCGGCGGGAGGCGTTCGACTCGGTCGACGGCTTCGACCCCCGGTACTTCATGTACTTCGAGGACGTCGACCTGGGCGACCGCCTCGGCCGCGCGGGCTGGCTGAACGTGTACGTGCCGGAGGCGGAGGTCGTGCACATCGGCGGCCACTCGACCCAGCGCGCGTCGAAGCGCATGCTCGCCGCCCACCACTCCAGCGCGTACCGCTACCTGGCCGACCGCCACCGCGGCCCGCAGTGGGCGCCGCTGATGCTGGCCGTGCGCGCCGGCCTGTCGTTGCGGCTTCGCCTGATGACCCGCTGATCGCACCTTGCCGCGGGCCGTTCCCGTGGATGATGTCCCGGTGCGCCGCTCCCTCTCCTACAGCGACGCGGTGAAGCTGCTCGGCGGCGACACCGGTCTCGTGAAGTTCCTGGACCTCGCCTCGGCGGCGGCCGTGCTGCTCACGGGTGGGATAGACCTGCTGGACGCCCGCACGGAGGTCGTGCGGGTGGGCAAGCAGGTGCTGTCCTCGGTGCGCGAGCGGGTGGCCGGCCTGCACCGCGTCGACCGGACCCGATTACTCGAAGCCGCGCACAGCATCCTCGTGGTCACCTCGTTTTTCGAGGCCCTGGACGGGTTGAGGCTGCCGTTCAAGATAACTATCACCACGAACGAGCAGCTGGTCCTCGCCGGCGGCCGGCCCGTGCCAGGGCGCAAGGCGCGCGTCGTCAGCGCGCTGCTGGAGACGACGATCCCCCTGCCGAGCGCCGAACAGCCTCCCGACGTCGTCACCAACGAGCTGTCGGCCTTCTACGGGAACACCGCCTCGAAGCTCGTGGACTTCCTCGCCGGCTTCGAGGCCTGGGGTGACCTCCCCGCGCTCAGACGAGACGAGTTCGTCCTGGAGACGCAGGAGTTGTCGAGCCGGGCCGTGGCCCTCTACCAGGCGCGATACCGGCAACTGGCGGTCGACTGCCCCGAGTTCGCGGTGTGGGCCTCCGGCATCGAGCACGCGGCGACCCGGGCCGAGGTCCGAAACGCGCTGGAGGACATGCGGGGGCTGTTGGCGCAGCTCGCGGGCGCCCAGCCGCCGGACGAACGCCGCACCGGCCTGGCCCGGAGCTGCCGCGCCGAGCTGGACCGGCCGATCGTCGACGGCGAGGTCCCGTCCGGGCTGGTGCTGCCGACGCTGGCCCAGGCGTACGTGTCGCCGCGCTTCAAAGTCGCCGAAGCCGGCACGGCCGACGACGTCAGCGCGGACGCCTGGTGGTCCGACGAGCCGGTCCGCACCGACCTGGACGACTACCTGGCCGGCTACTTCACCTCGTCGCAGGCGACCGCCGCGCCGCTGGTCGTGCTGGGGCAGCCGGGCGCGGGCAAGTCGCTGCTGACCAAGGTGCTCGCCGCGCAGTTGCCCGCCGAGGACTTCCTGCCGATCCGGGTCGTGCTGCGGGACGTGCCGGCCGACGCGACGTTGCAGGACCAGGTCGAGGACGCCATCACGCGGGCCACGGGCGAGCGGCTGACCTGGCCCGACCTGGCCCGCGCGGCGGCGCCCGCCGTTCCGGTGGTGCTCCTGGACGGCTTCGACGAGCTGCTCCAGGCCACCGGCACGAGCAGGTCGGACTACCTGGCGCGGGTCCGCGACTTCCAGCGCCGTGAGTCGGACCAGGGACGTGCGGTGATCGTCGTGGTGACGAGCCGGATCGCGGTCGCGAACCGCGCGCGGTTCGCCGGCTCCACCGTGGTGCTGAAGCTGGAGCCGTTCGGCGAGGACCAGGTCCGCCGCTGGCTGGACGTGTGGAACACCGTCAACCCCGGCGCCGTGCTGTCGCCGGAGGTCGCGCTGCGGTTCGCGGACCTCGCCGGCCAGCCGTTGCTGCTGTTCATGCTGGCGCTCTACAACGCGGACGGGAACGCCCTGCACACCGAAGGGGCGGAACTCGCCAAGGCCCGCCTGTACGAGCGGTTGTTGACCAGGTTCGCCCGCCGTGAGGTCGCCAAGAGCCTGCACGGCGCGTTGGACGACCAGGTCGACCAGGCCGTGGAGGAGGAGCTGGTCAGGCTGTCGGTGGTCGCCTTCGCGATGTTCAACCGCGGCGTGCAGTGGGTCGACGAGACCGAGTTGGACGAGGACCTGAACGCCCTGCTGCACACCGGGGCGCGAGGCGTGCGGGACAAGCTCCGGCTCAGCTCGGCCCAGCTGGCGGTCGGCCGGTTCTTCTTCGTCCACGCCGCCCGTGCCTCGCACGACGGCCAGGTCTCGCGGACCTACGAGTTCCTGCACGCGACGTTCGGCGAGTACCTGGTGGCCCGCCTGGTCCACCGGGTGTCGCTGGACCTGCTGGCCCGGGAGCGCGCGGCCAAGTCGCGCTACGGGCGTCAGGAACCCGGCACGGGGTGGCTCGAGCCCGTGCTGTCCTTCGCGCCGCTCACCACCCGCACGCCCGTGGTCTCGTTCTTGGGGGAGCTGTTCGACGGCACCCCCGAAGCCGACCGCGCGGCGCTGCACGGGCTGTTCACCGACCTGGTCGGCACGGCCCAGCACCGGCCACCGGGCGTCGACCACCCCGAGTACGTCCCGCGCGTCCTGCCGATCGCCGGCCGCATCGCGGCGTACACCGCGAACCTCGTCGTCCTGGCCGTCGTCGTCAGCGGGCGGTTGGCGGACTTCGACCGGGACGAGTGGCAAGCGCTGGCGCTGTTGTGGCAGTCGCAGCTCGACGGGGAGGAGTGGGCCAGGCTGATCGAGGTGCTTCAGATCGAGCGCCTGCGCGTGAACGGCGAGCCGACCATCGCGGTGGGCCCGTCGAAGGGCTGGTTCGACTCGCAAATCGACATGGGGTGGTTGACCGGTCTCGACGCCGACGCGCGGGGCGCTCACCTGCCGCCCTTGCTCGACGAATTGCAGCGGTGGGAGGACTTCCGCCCGACCTGGTCCGGTGGACATGCGCTGCACAACCTCGAACCACTCATAGCCACGATGGAGCGCGCGCTGAATTCGCTGGTGTCGCACGAAGGCGAGTTCCACACCTTCGCGCGCCTGTTGCTCACCGTGCTCACCTCCGAACACCCGTCCGAGCGGGTCGCCGCCTACACGACCGCCTTGTCGTCGCTCGACGACCGGATGTTCCCGCTCGAACCGGGCTACTGGACGCTGCTCTTCACCACCCTGGCCAGGGACGAGGCGGCCACCGTCCCGTTGCTCGACCTGGCGACCCTGTACGGGGCGAGGACCAGGGCGGAGCCGGCGGCGATGATCGCCTGCGCGTTGCGGCTGATGCGGATGACCGGGACGGCTCGCCGCCGCGCGGTCGACCTGATCGCGTACGTGTTCTCCGGCTCCGACGTGCTCGACCTGAGACTGATCGCCGAAGTGCTGGTCTGCTTCACGGAGATGAGCCTGGACACCCGGTTGCTGAACGTGTTCCACGATGTCCGGGGACTGTTCGAGGAGGCCGAGGTCGAGGCGATCGCGCGGTCGGACCGGCAGCTGGCCGTCCGGCTGGAGCGGGCGCTGGCGTCGATCGGTCCGGACGGTCACATGGCGCGGTAGTCGCGGGGTGAGAAGCGGGGGCCCCGGCGCGGTTTGGTGACCCCGGAAGCGAGGATGTAGCGGACGGCGCGGTGGCGTTGAGGCGCGTACGGGGCGAGGAGTTCGGCCATGCCGTCGTCGTCCACCGCCTCGCCGACCAGCGCCCAGCCGACGATCCCGGCCAGGTGGTAGTCGCCGAAGCTGACCGCGTCCGGGTCGCCCCAGGCCCGTTGCGCGACCTCCGCCGCCGTCCAGACGCCGATGCCGGGGACCTTCCGGAGCAGGTCGCGGCCTTCCTCGCCGCCCAGCTCGGACGCGCGCTCCAGCCGGTGCGCCACCTGGGCCGCCGCGATCAGGGCACGGCGACGTCCGCCGTCGACCCCCGCCTTGTGCCACTCCCAGTCGGTGATTCCCAGGATCGCCCGTGGCGTCGGCGGCACCTGGAGGCCGGTCGTGCCGGGCGCGGGCGTGCCGAATCGCCGGGCCAGCTCGCGGTACGACCGGAACGCCTCGATGCCCGTGACCTTCTGCTCCAGGATCGAGGGCAGCAGCGCGTCCCACACGCGGCCCGTCGTGCCGAGCCTGATGCCCGGACGTCGCCGCCGCGTCTCCGCGACCAACGGGTGGTGGCACTCGAACGCGGAGTCGTCGTCACCGGCTCCCAGCAACGCCGGCAGGCCGTCCAGCAGCCACTCCGCGCCCTCGCCCCACGCGTCCGCCTCCACCACGTCGGTGACGCGGACGCGCAGGGTGCCCGGCCCGGTCGGGGTGTTGGCGGCCAGCCACACCCCGTCGGCGCCGACGCGGAACGTGGGGTCGCCCGCGCCCCGCCGCAACGGCATCAGCAGCGCGCCGACGTCCAGCGGGAACGTCGGCGTCCACGTCCTACTCGGCATCACGGGCCATTACACCTCGGCTACACATCGGCGGAGAACCGCACGCCGCCCTCCGGCAGCACGACACCCGGCCACACGCGGGCGCCGTTGATCAGCTCGCACCGCGCGCCGACGACCGCGTCGTCACCGATCACCGCGTCCGACACGACCGCACCGGCCTGCACCAGCGAGTTCGCACCCAGGACGCTGCGCTCCACGCGCGCGCCCTCGCCGACCACCGCGCCGTCGAACAGCACCGAGCCGTCCACCACCGCGCCGGCCGCGACCGTGCAGTTCGCGCCGATCGTCGCGCCGCCCGTGACCACCGCGCTCCCGTCGACCACCGCGCCGTCGAGGATGACCGCGTCACCCTGCAACGTCAGCGCGGCGGTCGGCGCGATGCCGCGCACCAGGTCCGCCGAACCCTGCACGAACGCGGCCGGCGTGCCGAGGTCCAGCCAGTACGACGCGTCCACGTACCCCTGCACGCGCGCGCCCGCCGCCAGGAGCCCCGGGAACGTCTCGCGCTCCACCGACACCGGCCGACCTGCGGGGATGTCCTCGATCACCTCGCGCCGGAACACGTAGCAGCCCGCGTTGATCTGGTTCGTCGGCGGGTTCTCCGTCTTCTCCAGGAACGCCGTGACGCGGCCGTCGTCGTCCGTGGGGACGCAGCCGAACCGGCGCGGGTCGTCCACCCGGACCAGGTGCAGCGTGGCGTCGGCCTCGGCCTTGCGGTGCGTGTCGACGACGGCGCGCAGGTCGACGCCCGACAGGATGTCGCCGTTGAACACCACCACGTCGCGTTCGCGCAGCTTGTGGGCGACGTTGCGGATCGCGCCCGCCGTGTCCAGCGGCACGTCCTCGACCACGTACTCAAGCTCGAGGCCGAGCGCCGTGCCGTCACCGAAGTGCTCCTGGAAGACCTCGGCCTTGTAGGACGTGCCCAGCACGACGTGCGTCATGCCGGCTTCCCGGATCCGCGACAGCAAGTGGGTGAGGAACGGCACCCCGGCGGTCGGCAGCATGGGCTTGGGCGCGGACAGGGTCAGTGGTCGGAGTCGGGTTCCCTTGCCCCCGACCAGAACCACTGCCTCGGCGCCTTGCAGCTCCGACATGCCGTTTTTCCTCCTCCGCTTACTTCCACCTGTAGTTTGCGAATACTCTGGCACGAGCACTCCGGAGGCACGGGCGGTGGTCCGTGTCGACGAGCGTCACCGATCGGCACCGCCGGCGTTCCCCCAGCCGGCCCAAGGCACACGCAGGAGAGATCCGGATGGACCCCCGCGCTCGGGCCGACGCGGCGCTGGCCCGTGCTCGTGCACGTGGCCGCCACGTCGTGACGCCGGACAACATGACGTCTCCCATGGACTCGTCGGCGACCCAGCAGATCCCGCGAGCCATGGTCAACGCGGTCGACCCGCGTGGCGACGACCCGGACTCGACCATGGTCCTGGCGGCGCACGTCGCCGCAGGTCAGCCCGCCCCGCCGCCCCCGCCACCACCTCCGGCGGCACCCGAGCCGGAACCGGAGCAGCGCGTCGCCCCGGGCCCGGTCCCGACCGTCCAACAGGTCCCGACCGCCCGCCCGTCGCTGTCCCAACGCCTCTCGGGCGGCCAACCGCACCACCCCCCAGGCCTCTCCCAACGCCTGAACGGCGACACCTGACCGACCGGCGTGTCGAACCTTCGCGTCCCGCGTGTCGAACGCTCGGGTCCCGCGTGTCGAACGTTCGCGTACCCCGAGTTCAACGTTCGGGACAGCCGGCCGTGTTCTGAGCGTTGAACTCGGGGTACCGGAACGTTCGACACGGTGGTCCTGAGCGTTCGACACGCGGGACCTGGAGGTTCGACACGCGCGGGGTTAGAGGTGGGGGTGGGCGGCGGTGATCATGGGGTGCAGGTCGTCCACGTCCGGTGGCAGGGCGGCCAGCGGCCACCAGCGCAGGTCCAGCGACTCCGAGCTGCGGGTCGGTTCGGCGGACGCCGGGGCGCGGACCAGGAATCGGACGTCGAAGTGACGGGTCGGCTTGCCCAGTGAGCACGTGATCGGGTGCACGTCCAGGTGGATCGGCACCGGCGAGATGCGCAGGCCCGTGATGCCCGACTCCTCCGTCGCCTCACGCAGCGCCGCACCGGCCAACGTCGTGTCCGACGCCTCGCAGTGCCCGCCCAACTGCAGCCAACGGCCCACGCGCGGGTGCAGGGTGAGCAACGTCGCGTCCCCGGCGGACGACACCACCAGGGCCGACGCCGTGATGTGCCCCGGCTCGCACGAGCGCGAGCACGCGTCCTCCCGAGCCGCCAGGAACCCCAGGTACGCCTGCCGCAGCGACTCCTGCGCCCGGTCGGCGGGACGCCACGCGCCCAACGTCGCCACCGCGTCCCCGTGCAGAGCGGAGCTCACAGGTCCAGGTACCTCTCGCCCAGGTCGGGAAGCCCGCGCGGCGTCAGCTCCGCCTCCGGGTGCCCGACCGCCACCGCCCCCAACGGCTCCCAGTCCTCCGGCAGCCCCAACACGTCCCGCACCACGTCCGCGCAGAAGATCGTGGACGACACCCAGCACGACCCGAGCCCCTCGGCGGCCAACGCCACCAGCAGCCCCTGCACCGCCGCGCCACCCGCGATCGTGAACATCGTCCGCTCCGCCGCCGCACGCCGCTCGTCCGGGTACGAGTGCGCCCCCGACCGCACGAGGAACGGCACGACGATCTCCGGCGCGTTCCGCAGGAAGTCACCCCGCCCGACCCGCTTCGCGACCCGCTCCTCCGACCAACCGTCGGCGCGGAGGTCCGCCCGCCACCGGTCGGCCATCGCGTCCAGCAGCACGTCCCGCCGAGCGGTCAGCCGCACGAATCGCACGGGCTGCGTGTGGTGCGGCGCGGGCGCGGTCAACGCCGCCGCCACGGCCCGCCGCACGGCGTCCGCCGACACCGGAGCCGACGAGAACGACCGCACCGAACGACGCAGCAGCACCGCCTCCGAACGCCCCTGCGCCACCGCCTCGTCCGTGCCCAGCCAGAACATGTCGTCCGCCACCGGCCGGGTCAGCTCACGCGCCGTCGACCCGTCGTCGGTGAACGGCAACCCGCGCACGACCGCCACCGGCACCGCGCCGAGCTTGCCCTTCACCAGGTCGGCCGCCGCCGCGATCTCGTCGGCCACCGCGACCTCGGTCACCACGAGGGGGTTCCCGTAGCCGTCGACCGAACCCCCGTACCGGTGCAGCACCGCCAGCCCGGACGACCCGATCGCCGCGTCCGTCTGGCCGACCCGCCACGCCCGGCCCATCGTGTCGGTCACCACGACCGCCACCGACACGCCCAACCGCGCCGCCAACGCACCCCGCAACGCCGCCGCGGACCCGTCCGGGTCGACCGGCAGCAACGCGATCTCGTCGCCGTTCACGTTCGACGCGTCCACGCCGGACGCCGCCTGCACGACCCCGAGCTTGTTCTCGGTGATCAACGTCCGCCCGCGCCGCGCCAGCACGCGCACCGACTCGGCCTCGACCCACTCCCGCCGCACGGCGTCGCGCGCCTCGGGATCGGCCGGCACGGACACCAGCCGACCCTCCACTTTGGACAGAACCTTGGACGTCACGACGACGATGTCGCCGTCCGCCAACCAAGGCGCGGCCGACGCGATGGCGGACGCCAGGTCGTCACCGGGCCGGAACTCCGGCAGCCCCGCCACCGGCAACACCGTGATCGGCGCGGACGCCGCGTGGTCAGCCAACGTCGACACCGGCCAGTTCCAGCGCCGCCCGCGCCATCGCCGCCGTCGCGTCCACATCGGACATCAACAGCGGCACCGCGCGCACCGCCACGCCCGGCACGTCGCACCGGTCGCCGGTGTGCACGAGCCACCCGTCCAGCACGCCCTTGTCCGTGGTCCGGCGCGACCCGTAGTACCGGCCGACGGCCTCGGCGGAGGTCTCCACCCCGATCGCCGACAGGCACGCGTCCGCCATCCCGCGCAGCGGCTTGCCGCCGATGATCGGCGACAGCCCCACCACGCCGGCCTCGGTCTTGCGCAGCGCGTCGCGCATCCCCGGCACGCCGAGGATCGTGTTCACGCTCACCACCGGGTTGGACGGCGCGATCAGCACCGCGTCGGCGTCGCGCACGGCGTCCAGCACGCCGGGGGCGGGCGTCGCCGTCTCCACCCCTACCGACGCGAACGACCGCGCGGGCAGCTGGGCCCGGTGCTTGACCCACCACTCCTGGAAGTGGATCGCCTGCTCGCTCTCGTCCGTGGTCACCACGACGTGGGTCTCGACCCGGTCGTCCGACATCGGCAGCAACCGCACGCCCGGCTGCCAGCGGTGGCACAGCGCCTCCGTCACGGCCGACAGCGGGTAGCCCGCCCGCAGCATCCGGGTGCGCACCAGGTGCGTCGCGATGTCCCGGTCACCGAGGCCGAACCACGTCGGGTCGGCGCCGTAGGCGGCCAACTCCTCCTTGGCCGACCACGTCTCGTTCGCACGTCCCCAGCCGCGCTCCTTGTCGATCCCGTCACCGAGGGTGTACATGCAGGTGTCCAGGTCGGGACAGATCCGCAACCCGTGCATCCACACGTCGTCACCCGTGTTCACCACGGCGGTGATCTCGTGCTCCGGACCGGCCAGCAGGCTCTTCAGCCCGACCAGGAACCGTGCCCCGCCAACCCCGCCAACCAGTACGACGACCTTCACGAGTCGTCATCCTCCCACCGCTCGTCACCGCCAGAACAGGAAGGTGCCCTGCCCGCGCGCGGCCAGCCACCGGTCACCGCCGATCATCTCGAACACCGAGTACCCGGCCTCGAAGAACAACCGGCCGATGGTCGGGAACCCGATCAGCACCGCGAAGAGCACGAACGGCGCCCACATCCGCGCCTTCGCGCCGAACTGCCGAGCCGAGTAGGACATGTACGGCTCGATCGCGCCCCAGCCGTCCAGCCCCGGGATCGGCAGGATGTTGAGCACGAACGCGAGGATCTGCACGGCCGCCAGGTACGACAAAGCGGCGGCCAAACCCGCGGGCGGCGTGAAAAGGATCACCGACAGCGACAGCAGCACCCCGAGGACCAGGTTGCTCAGCGGTCCGGCCAACGACACCATCGACTCCACGCGCTTGTTGCGCAACGCGTGGTGGTTGATCCACACCGCGCCGCCGGGCAGCGGGATTCCGCCGAACGCCAGCAGCACCAGCGGCAGCACGATGCTGAAAACCGGATCGGTGTAGCGGCGGATGTCGAGCGTCAGGTAGCCCTTGGCCTGCACGGCGTAGTCGCCGCCGCGGTAGGCCACGATCGCGTGGCCGAACTCGTGCAGGCACAGCGAAACCGCCCAGCCGCCCAGCACGAACAGCACCGTGCCCGCGGTCACCGCGGCCGTGGAGTCGTCGAACAGGGTCAGCACGGCGCCTGCCACCGTCACCGCGAGCAGGCTGAGGAACAGTGGACTCGGACGCACCGCTGATCGCTTCACGCTTCCAGTGTGGCCTCTCCGGACCGGTGGCTCACAGCCCGTCCGGTAGGCCATCCGCGCAGCCGTTATCGCTGGGCGCACCGCCTCAATCACCGTCTGTGCTGCTAGTCAAGGCTTTTCGCGCCATCTGCGGGAATATCCCCCGTCCTGTGGACTCCGCTTGACCGCGTGTTGTGACACAGGTGTAATCACATCGGTGTCATTCGTCGTTGTGGGGACGGCGAGTGGTGTCCGCCAACCGGGGAGAGCGGAAGGCGAGGAGGCGGACTATGCAGGAATTCGACGGGGGTCGCATCGTGGACGGGGACGTCCCGGCACCGGAGCCGGTCGTACTCGACCTGTTCGACGCGGCCGATGAGCAGGACTGGCAGGAGCGCGCCCTGTGCGCGCAGACCGACCCCGAGGCGTTCTTCCCGGAGAAGGGCGGCTCGACCAGGGAGGCCAAGCGGATCTGCCTCGGTTGCGAGGTGCGCTCCGAATGCCTGGAGTACGCCTTGCAGCACGACGAGCGCTTCGGCATTTGGGGCGGGCTGTCCGAGCGTGAGCGGAGGAAGCTCAAAAAGCGCGCGGTGTGATCGAGGCGCACGGGTGATCGCTTGCGGGTTCGCTCTGGCTTACCGTGGTCGTCCCACGGCGTAGTCGAAGCGACCTAGGAGCGGCACTTGACGAGCGGGGCCACTCCGCGGCTGCGCACCGCGCCCGTGCTGGCGGTGCTGGTGTGCCACGACGGCGACCGGTGGCTGGGCACGGCGCTGTCGTCGCTGCGCCGCCAGCAGCCGCGGCCGCGGCACGTGATCGCGGTCGACACGGGTTCCCTGGACGGCACCGCGAAGCTGCTCGCCGATGCCGCCGTTGGTCCCGATCGGGTGATCGACGGCGTGCTGACGCTGCCCCGCGGCACCGGGTTCGGCGAGGCCGTGCGGGCCGCCGTCGAGCACGCCGTGCAGCGGTGGGGCGATCCGGGCGCGTGGCTGTGGTTGCTGCACGACGACTGCGCGCCGGAACCGGACTGCCTGTCCGCGTTGCTGACCGCGGCCGAGGTGTCGCCGTCGGCGGCCGTGCTCGGTCCGCTGGGCCTGGACTGGGCCGACCCGCGGCTGGTGGTGGAGGCGGGGCTGTCGACCGACGCGTCCGGCCACCGGCAGACCGGCATGGGCCGGGTGGAGCTGGCCGGGTCGTTCCAGCAGAGCACCGAGGCGTTGGCGGTGCCGTCGGCCGGGTCGCTGATCCGCCGCACGGCGTGGGAAGCGCTCGGCGGCTACGACCGCACGATGCCGTTGCTGCGCGACGACATCGACTTCGGCTGGCGCGCCAACCTCGCCGGGCACCTCGTGCTGTCCGTCCCGGTGGCGCGGATGCGGCACGCGCGTGCGGCAGGACGTGGCGCGCGGCGGTTGGACGCGGCGGCGGGACGGCCCGGACCGGCGTTGCGCGGCGTGGACCGGGCGCACGGGCTGCGCACGTTCCTGGTCAACTGCGGCACGGTGTCGTTCGTTCTGGGGCTGCCGCGGATCGCCGTGCTCGCGTTCCTGCGCGCCCTGGGCTTCTTGCTGCTGCGCCGCTTCTCCGACGCGCGCGCGGAGCTGGGCGCGCTGCGGTACCTGCTGAGCGGACGGGCGCGACTGCTGGCCGGGCGTGCCGAGCGACCGGCGCACGGGGTGGTGCGCGGGCTGTTCACCAGCCGGATCACGCGCTCGCGCAACGCGATCCGCGCCGCGTCCGCCGCGCTGGTCCGGCGGCGCGTCGAGGCGGACCTGGCGTTGGGCCGGTTGCCCGAGGACGACTCGCGGCCGGGCGCGTGGTCGCTTCCGTCCGAAGTGGAGCGTCCGGTGGTCGGCCCGGCGGCGCTGCCGGCCGGTGTGCTGTCACGGCGGCGTCCCGTGCGGGCGACCGGTGGGCTGCGCCGGCCCGCGGTGACGGTGCCGGTGGAGGCGTCGACCGGCCCCCGGCCCTCGCCACGTCCGCGGCCTTCGCCCGTGCCGCGCGGGCAGGGTTCGCCGGGTGTGGTGTTCGTGGAGGTGGACCGGGCGCGGGTGCTGTGGTCGTTGGTGCTCGGACCGCCGTTGTTGCTGGTCGTGGGGCTGGCGGTGTTCGGTGTCCTGGCGAACGCGGCGCGGATCGGGCTCGACCTGAGCGGCGGTCGGCTGCTGCCGGTCGGCGACCTGGAGAGCACCTGGTCGTCGTACCTGGCGGCGTGGCACCCGGTGGCGGGTGGGACGACCGCGCCCGCGCCGGCCGCGTTGGCCGTGCTCGGGACGGTCGGCGTGCTGGTGGGGTCGCCCGCGTCCCTGGTGGCGTTGTTGTTCATCGGCGACGCGCCGTTGGCCGGGCTGCTGGCGTACGTGGCGTCACGGCGGATGCCCGTGCGGCGGCCCGTGCGCGCGCTGGTGGCGGCGGCGTACGCGTTGCTGCCGGCGGCGACGGCGGCGGTGAGCCAAGGGCGGCTGGACGTCGTCGTGGTGCACGTGCTCGCGCCGGTGGTGTTCGCCGGTGTGGCGTCCGTGCTGCGCGGTGGGGCGGGCGCGTCGTGGCTGCCGGTGGCGTCGGGGACGGCGCTGGCGTTGGCGGCGGTGGGCGCGTTCTCGCCGTTCGTGCACGCGCTGGTGGCGTTGGCGGCGCTGGTCGGGTTCGTGGTGGTGCCCGGGCGGCACGGTGACGGTCGGCGGCGGGTGGCATCGCTGTTCATGGTCGTGCTGCTGCCGATGGCGTTGCTGCTGCCGTGGCCGGCGGTGGTGTTGCAGAACCCGACCGTCGTGCTGCACGGGGTCGGTGCGTTCGTGCAGTCGCCCGCCGTGGGGCTGGTGGACCTGCTGTCACTGCGGCCGGGCGGGACGGGAGCGGTGCCGTTCGTCGGGTTGCTGGTGGTCGGGTTCGCGCTGGTGGCGGCGGTGCTGCGGCCGTCGCGGTCGATGCTGGCGGGGTTCGCGGTGGTGGTGCTGGGCGGGTTCGCGGTGATCGTGCTGCGGACCGTGCCGGTGGCGCCGCTGCCCGGCGGTGACGCTTCGCACGGGTGGACCGGCGGGCCGTTGGTGCTGGTCGGGTGGGGGTTGCTGTGGGTGGTGCTGTCGGCGTTCCGGCGGGACGTCGGCACGGTGCCGGTGCGACGGGTCGTGTCGGTGGTCGGCGTGCTGTCGTTGGTGGGGCTGGCGTGCGCGGGGTTCGTCGGGCTGCGGTCGGGTGCGTTGACGGCGGACGGCGCGCGGTTGCCGTCGACGTTGGCGCAGGAGCTCCCGCGGACCGGGCGGTCGGTGCTCGTGCTGGGGACGCCGACGCGGCTGGTGGCCGGGCGGTTGCCCGCGTTCGGCGATGACGACCTCGTGCCCGTGCCGACGGCGGTGGCGCGGCTGGAGCGGTGGTCACGTGACCTGACCGGCGGGTCGCCGGCGGCGGCGCGGGTGGCGTTGGCGCAGGCCGCTGCGGCGGGGGTGGCGTTCGTGGTCGCGCCGGACCTGGGCACGGCGCAGCGGGTGCGTGACGGCGTCGGCGACCTGGTGGCCGTGACGCTGGCGATGTCGGACGGGCGGCCGGTGCTGCGGGTGCAGCTGGCGGCGGGCAACGCCGTGCTGCTGTCGCCGGAGCTGGCGCGGCGGGCCCGGACGGGCGGGAACCCGCCGGTGGAGCTGGGCGCGCCCGGTATCGCCCCGGTCGAGGCCGCACCGCCCGACGTGGGCGTTCAGGTGTCCGAGGGGCCGGAGGGGCGGCTGCTCGTGCTGGCGGCGGAGGAGGAGCCGGGCTGGCGGGCGTGGGTGGACGGGCGTGAGGTGACGATCGTGCGGGCGTGGGGGCACCTGGTCGGCGTGACGGTGCCGACCACGGGCTCGGAGGTCCGCGTGGAGGCGTCCTCGACCCTGCGCGAGCTCCTGCTGATGCTCCAGGCCGCCGCCGCCCTCTTCACCGTCCTGACCGCCATCCCCTCGCGCCGCCGCCCCTGAACGTCGAACTCGGGGTACCCGAGCGTTCGACACGCGGGCGCTGAGCGTTGCGTTCGACACGCGGGCGCTGAGCGTTCGACACGCCCGACCTGGCGTTGTTGGGCGGGCGCCCGGGGCAACCCGGCCGGCACCCGGGAGC
>NZ_JAJHUO010000024.1:169757-175851 GCF_020859565.1 Saccharothrix luteola
GTACCCGCGCGTCCCACCCGCGGGCGCTGCGCGTACCACCCGCGCGACAGTCCTACGTTCGGAACGCGCGTGTCGAACGCTCAGGACCACCGTGTCCTACGTTCAGGTACCCCGAATTCAACGCTCGGGTCAGTCGCCGTCGATGACGTCCGGGTCCAGGCCCAGGTAGTTGGCCACCTGCTCGACCAGCACGTCGTGCACCAGGTCGGACAGGTCGGCGCCGTCCTTGGCGCGCGCCTCCAGCGGACGCCGGTAGAGCACGATCCGGGCCCGGCGGTCGGCCCCGGCGGGCACGAGGCGGGCCAGCGGCACGTTGCCGTCCTCGACCACGTCGCCGTTGTCGTCCGACTGGATGTCCGGCACGTCGTCCACCGCGACGTCCAGCTGCGTGAGCTCCGTCCGCCACCGCGCCTCGATCGGCTCCAACGCCTCCAGCACCAGCGCGTCGAACCGCTCCGCCCGGCTGCGGGCCGCCGGCAACGTGGCCGGGTAGAGCGGACCTCGCAGCCCCCGACCGTGCCGGTCGCGGTTGCGTCGCCGCGGAGTGCCCTGCCGCCGTGAACCCCGAGCCATCACCACGAGGTAGAGGGTAGTTGTCCACCCGTGGACCCCGTACAGCCGGACCTCCGCGACCAGGCAACTTGCCGCGGCACGGCACCACCGCCAACGCCGCGCCGGAGGTAATCCAACACACGCCGCGCGGGACGCGATATCGTCCCCGCCGTGCGGAGCGTGAGACGGTGCTCGCGAACCGGGTGCGCGAACCCGGCAGTCGCCACGCTCACGTACGCCTATGCGGACTCCACCGCGGTCGTGGGCCCCCTGGCGACGTACTCCGAACCGCACTCCTACGACCTCTGCGAAGAGCACGCCCTGCGCCTCACCGCGCCGCGTGGCTGGGAGGTCGTCCGGCACCAGGGCGAGTTCCGCGCCCCCGAACCCACCGTGGACGACCTGACCGCGTTGGCCGAGGCCGTCCGGGAAGCGGGCCGGGCCACACCGCAGGTCGAACTGCCCGAACTGCCCGCCGGCACGATCCGGCGCGGTCACCTGCGCGTTCTGCCTGATCCGAACGAAGACTGAACGAAGACTCATCGACCGGACACGACGCTCACGCGCGCGCCGGTAGGCTTCCCAAGGCAGTGTCAAGAGCCAACTTGGGAGTGTGGTCGTGCGCGATCTGTCCGGCATCGTCAAGGCTTACGACATCCGCGGTGTCGTCGGCGAGCAGCTCGACGCCGACGTCGTGCGCGACTTCGGCGCTGCGTTCGCCCGCCTGGTCGGTGGCCCGACCGTGGTGATCGGGCACGACATGCGCGACTCCTCGCCCGGCCTGGCCGCGGCGTTCGCCGAGGGCGTCACCGCGCAGGGCGTCGACGTGGTCAACATCGGTCTGGCCAGCACCGACATGCTGTACTTCGCCTCCGGCAAGCTCGACCTGCCCGGCGCCATGTTCACCGCCAGCCACAACCCGGCGAAGTACAACGGCATCAAGCTGTGCCGCGCGGGCGCCGCGCCGGTCGGCCAGGACAGCGGCCTCGGCCAGATCCGCCAGGACGCCGAGGAGGGCGTGCCGGACGCCGAGGGCGTCGCGAAGGGCGCCGTCACCGAGCAGGACATGCTCGCCGACTACGCCGCCTACCTGCGGGAACTGGTCGACCTGAGCGGCAGCCGGCCGTTGAAGGTCGTGGTGGACGCGGGCAACGGCATGGGCGGCCACACGGTGCCGAAGGTGTTCGAGGGCCTGCCGATCGAGATCGTGCCGATGTACTTCGAGCTGGACGGCGACTTCCCGAACCACGAGGCCAACCCGCTGGACCCGAAGAACATCGTGGACCTGCAGGAACGCGTCCGGGAAGAGGGCGCGGACGCGGGTGTCGCGTTCGACGGCGACGCGGACCGCTGCTTCGTGGTCGACGAGCGCGGCGAGCCGGTGTCGCCGTCCGCCATCACCGCCCTGGTCGCGGTGCGCGAGCTGGCCAAGGACCCGGGCGGCACGATCATCCACAACCTGATCACCTCGCACGGCGTGCCGGAGATCGTCCGCGAGCACGGCGGCGTGCCGGTGCGCACCCGCGTGGGCCACTCGTTCATCAAGGAGGAGATGGCCAAGACCGGCGCCATCTTCGGCGGCGAGCACTCCGCCCACTACTACTTCCGCGACTTCTGGCGTGCCGACACGGGCATGCTGGCCGCGCTGCACGTGCTGGCCGCGCTGGGTGAGCAGGACGGCCCGCTGTCCGCCCTGACCAGCGACTACGCGCGTTACTCGGCGTCCGGTGAGATCAACTCGACGGTGGACGACCAGCAGGGCAGGCTGGCCGCGATCAAGGCCGAGTTCGGCGGGCGCGAGGGCGTCGAACTCGACGAGCTCGACGGCCTCACGGTGACCCTGCCGGGTGGCTCCTGGTTCAACCTCCGTGCGTCCAACACCGAGCCGCTGCTCCGGCTCAACGTCGAAGCCGCCGACGCGGCCTCCGTCGCGGCGTTGCGCGACGAGGTCCTGGCGATCGTGAGGGGATGAGCGCCGTGGCCGTCCAATTGGACCCGCAGTTGCTGGAGATCCTGGCCTGCCCGTGCCCGGAGCACGCGCCGCTGAAGGCCGGCACCGCGTCCGACCCGCTCGCGGACTACCTGACCTGCACCTCGTGCGGCCGGTCGTTCCCGGTCCGGGACGGCATCCCGGTGCTGCTGCTGGACGAGGCTGTCGAGCCGACGGCCGGGTGAGCTCGGGTGCTTGACGACAGCCTCCTCGACGACCAGTCCCGGCTCACCGACGCCGACCGGGAAGGTCTGCTGCGCGCCGCCGCACGGGCGGGCGCGCAGGTCCGCGCCACCGCCGAGGCGGCCGACGAGCTCGGCGTCGAGCGGACGTTCCAGGAGCGCCCGCGGGCGTTGGTGCTGGTCACGCGCCCCGGCGTCGGCCAGGCCATCGCCGGGGTGGTGGCCGCGCTGCTCGGCACGCGCTGCCCCGTGCCGGTCGTGGTCGCCGACGACGTGCCGACGTGGGTCGGCGCGCTGGACGTGGTCCTCGCGCACACCGAGGACCCCGGTGACGTGCGGATGGCCGAGTCGATCGACCGGGCGGCCCGGCGCGGCGCGCGGGTGCTGCTGACCGCCGAGCCGGACGGCCCGGTGGCCGCGTCCGCCGCGCAGCACGCGCTGCTGATCCCGCCCCGGGTGCCGGTGCCGCAGGGCTTCGGCTTCGCCCGGGGTTTCGCCGCCTGGGTGGTGGCGCTGAAGTCGTTGGGGCTGCTCGACGTGGACGTGCAGGCCATCGCGGACGAGCTGGACCGCGAGGCCGAGCGGTGCCACCCGATGCACGAGTCGTTCGTCAACCCGGCCAAGACGCTCGCGCTGCGGATCGCCGACCGCACACCGCTGCTGTGGGGCCTGGACGACCTGGCCACGGCGGTGGCGGCGCACGGCGCGGGCGTGCTCGCGACGTACGCGGGCGTCGTGAGCGACGTGGCCGGCTATCCTCAGGCCCTGACCCGGTCGGTGCTGCACCGCCGGGCGGTGCGCGGCACGTCGGGGGCGGACCTGTTCGCCGATCCGGACGACGAGCACGACGGCCTGGTCCGCGTGCTGCTGGTGGCCGTGCGCCGGGGCCCGCAGGCCGACTTCTCCCGGCGGGTCGCGATGGAGACCTTGTCCGGAGCCGACGTGCTCGAACCGGCCGAGGAGGTGAGCGGCGGCGAGGCCCTGTGCGCCGCGCTGCTCGCCCTGCGGTTCGAGCTGGCCGCGCTGTACCTGGGTCTGGCGGCGGGAACGCTGGGCGGACCCGGGCTGTACGCGCCGGCCGTGTGAGGGGATGACTGTGGATCTGCTGCACAACGCGGTGCGCGCGTACGCGTGGGGATCACGCACCGCCATCGCCGAGATGCTCGGGAGGGAGGTGCCGACGCCGCACCCCGAGGCCGAGCTGTGGATGGGCGCCCACCCCGGGGACCCGTCGCGGGTGGTGGGACCGGACGGCGAGGCGCGGTCGCTGCTCGACCTGCTCGCCGACGACCCGGACGGGCAGCTCGGCACCCGCCACGCCGACCGCTGGGGCAGCAGGCTGCCGTTCCTGCTCAAGGTGCTGGCCGCGGACGAGCCGCTGAGCCTTCAGGCGCACCCGTCGGCCGAGCAGGCGGCGAACGGCTTCGCCGCCGAGGACGCGGCGGGCGTGCCGATGGACTCGCCGATCCGCAACTACAAGGACCCGTCGGCGAAGCCCGAGCTGATCTGCGCGTTGACCGAGTTCCACGCGCTGGCGGGGTTCCGCGAGCCGGCGCGCACGGTCGCGCTGCTGCGGTCGTTGGACGCGCCGGACTTCGCGCCGTACGCCGAGCTGCTGGCCGCCCAGCCGGACGCCGACGGCCTGCGCGCCATGTTCACCACCCTCATCACGCTGCCGCAGACCGCGCTGGACATGCTCCTGCCGCAGGTGCTGGACGCGTGCGTGCTGCACGTGAAGGAGCACGGCGAGTTCGACCTGGAGTGCCGCACGATCCTGGAGCTGGGCGAGGCGTACCCCGGTGACGCGGGCGTGCTGGCCGCGCTGCTGCTCAACCGGCTCGTGCTGCGGCCCGGCGAGGCGATCTACCTGCCCGCCGGCAACCTGCACGCGTACCTGCACGGCACCGGCGTGGAGATCCTGGCGAACTCCGACAACGTGCTGCGCTGCGGTTTGACGCCCAAGCACGTGGACGTGCCCGAGCTGATGCGGGTGCTGGACTTCGGGTGCGGCGACATGCCCGTGCAGACCGGTGCGGAGACGGCGCCGGGGCTGTGGGCGTACCGGACGCCGTGCCCGGAGTTCGAGCTGTCGCGGATCGAGGTCGGGCCGTCGGTCGAGGTCCGGGTGGATCACAGCGGGCCGCAGATCCTGCTCTGCACGCGCGGTCGGGCGCGGTTGACCTGCGGTGACGAGACCGTGGAGCTGGTGCGCGGCCAGTCCGTGTGGCTGCCCGCGCGTGACCCGGCGGTTTCGGTCACGGCGGACGTGGACACCCAGCTTTTCCGGGCGACGCCCGGTGTTGAGTAGGGTCACACCGACAAATCGGACTTGGGCGCAAAGGGAGCAACCGTGTCAGCAGGGGGCGGGACCAAGGCGATCATCGCCGCACTGGTGGCCAATGCGGGGATCGCGGTGGCCAAGTTCGTCGGCTTCCTGATCACCGGGTCGTCATCGATGCTCGCCGAGTCGGTGCACTCGGTGGCGGACACGTCCAACCAGGGCCTGTTGCTGCTCGGGCAGAAGACCGCGCGGCGCAAGGCCACCCTGAACCACCCGTTCGGGTTCGGTCGGGACCGGTACTTCTACTCGTTCATCGTGGCGTTGATGCTGTTCAGCCTCGGCTCCGTGTTCGCCCTGTACGAGGGCATCCACAAGCTGGAGTCGCACGAGGAGCTGAGCAGCCCGATCGTCGCGGTGATCATCCTGGTCGTCGCGATCGGGTTGGAGACCTACAGCTTCCGCACGGCGATCGTGGAGTCGAAGGCGATCAAGGGGAACGCCACGTGGTGGCAGTTCATCCGGCAGTCGAAGGTGCCGGAGCTGCCGGTCGTGCTGCTGGAGGACGCCGGCGCGCTGTTCGGCTTGGTCCTGGCGCTGATGGGCGTCGGCCTGTCGACCCTGACCGGTGACCCGGTGTGGGACGCCATCGGCACCATCTGCATCGGTGTGCTGCTGGGTGTGATCGCGGTCATCCTGATCGTGGAGATGAAGTCGCTGCTGATCGGCGAGGGCGCCGCGCCGGCGGAGCTGGACGTGATCACGGACGAGCTGGCGTCCGGCCAGGTGCAGCGCGTCATCCACATCAAGACCCAGTACATCGGGCCGGACGAGCTGCTGGTGGCGGCGAAGATCGCGCTGAACCAGGGCCTGTCGATCACCGAGGTGGCCGAGGCCATCGACGCCGCGGAGCAGCGGGTCCGGGCCAAGGTCCCGGCGGCCAGGCTGATCTACCTGGAACCCGACCTCGACCGTTCGCTGACGAGCAAGTCGTAGTTCTCGCGAGACCTCGAAGGGGGGGGGGGGGGGGGGGGGGGGGGGCCCGGGGGGGGGGGGGGGGGCGCCCCGCCCCCCGGCGGGGGGGGGGGCCGC
>NZ_JAJHUO010000024.1:175861-177803 GCF_020859565.1 Saccharothrix luteola
CCGTTTGGTTGAGGACAATGTGTTTTTCCGCGCTACACCTCGAAGGGCGACGAGCCGTGATGGCTCGTCGCCCTTCGTCGTTCGGTCGCCTCACCGCGGACCTGGTCCGGTCTCCTCGCGCCGGTCTTCGCCGCCGGGCGGGTCGTAGCCCACGTGCGCGTGGAAGAAGGCGACGGACACCCCGCTCGCGGTCAGCCCGGCCAGGATCGCGGTCGCGGCGTTGTTCCCCGCGAGGTAGGTCAGCGTGCCCGCTCCTGTCCCGCACACGAGGCCCAGCAGCAGCACCAGCGCGGTGCGGGTGCTCAGTAGCGGGGGCCGCGAAATCTGGCTCACTTGCTGCTCCGGAGTAGTCGGTGGCTCGGTGACTCGTGGAGCTTGTATGTGGCGCGACGTGGAACCCGGCACGTCCGGGTGACGGGCGACTCGTTCGGAGCCGACTCGTGCCGTCGGCGGTCCACGCCGACATAGAACCCGTCGTTCGGATGAACCGCGTCCGAGGAGGTCCGCGATTGGCAGGCAGCGATGACCGACACCGAACAGACGTCAAGATCCGTGACGCGCTCGTGGCCGAGAGGTGTGAGGGGCCGGAGTGGCAGCGGTTCACCAGGGTGCTCGGCGAGTACGGCTTCGCCTCGATGATGGGGTGGCTGAGGTCGGGGATGATCTTCACGCTCTGCCGGGAGAAGGGCTGCCCGGTCGGTGCGGCCCCTCCGCGCTGGGAACACGATGACCTGGTCGGCCTGGCCGGCGACACCGTGGTCAAGGCGATCGGTGACTTCAGGCGGAAAGCGCTCCTGGACGGCGGGTGGGACCCGGCGGGCGGGGCGAGCCTGAAGACCTACTTCGCGACCACCTGCGTGTTCGCGTTCCCCAACGTCTACCGGAAGTGGAGCAAGGAGCGCAGCCACCGCGCGGCGGAGGAGTTCCGATTATCGGGCGCCGACGAGCTGGCGAACGTCGCATCTCCCGCACCCGACCCGGGTGACGTGGTGGTCACCGGGTTGGAGATCAAGCGTGGGCTCGCCGGCATCCCGAGCGAGTACACCAGGTCGGCGTTGGTCCTGTCGGAGGCCGGCTACGCCGTCGGGGAGATCGCGGAGCTGCTGCACACGACGCACGGCGTGATCAAGGGGACGCTGGAAAGACATCGGCGCAACACCGGTCGAACGGCGAGGGGAGGTGGCGATGCCTGAGGGGGATGTCGGCCGATCGACGGCCGTTGAGCACCTCGTCGAGGATTCCTCGTTCGGTGCGCGGGACGCGCGGGACCTCCGCGACCGCGCCCCCCGCGCGGCGGTCGAGGACATCATGAGCCGGGTCCACCGGCAGGCTCCGGTGGTGGCACTCCCGTCACCGGGTGCGGTCCCGCACGGTGCGACGCCGACCCCGGACCGCCTCGAAGTCGACTGGCCTGGGCAGAGCCTCCTCGGCCGGCTGCGGGAGCCGGCCCGACGGGAACTGCTGGCCATCGGCTCGCTCGTGCGCTACCGCCCAGACCAGGAGGTCCTCGAGCAGGGCTCGGAGGGGGCGCACGTGCTGCTCCTGCTGGACGGCATGGTCAAGGTGCAGCGGACCTTCGGGACGGGGCGCACGGCGTTTCTCGCGGTCAGGGCGGCGGGTGACCTGGTCGGCGAGATGGCGGTGCTGGTCGGGGGGCCGCGCTCGGCGACGGTCGTCACGTGCGGTGACGTGGTCGCGAAGCTGATCACCAGCGGTGAGCTGATGAGCTTCCTGGACCGGCGCGACGACGCGGGCGCCGCATTCAGCGAGATGGTCATGGACAGGCTGCGCTGGCCGGACTCGGCGCAGCGCGACTTCCTGTCCCACCCGGCCGCCGAACGGGTGGCCAGGGTGCTGGCCGAAGTGGTGCAGACCTACGGGCGCGAAGAGGCCCACGGGTGGACGTTGGGAATTCCGCTGACGGAGGTGGAACTCGCCTCGA
>NZ_JAJHUO010000025.1:0-172944 GCF_020859565.1 Saccharothrix luteola
CCGTACGCGGCCACCATCATGTACCGCTCTTGGGCGGGGCTGCCGGAGCCGCCGCGCTACGTCGTCGACCCGCCCGGGTGGCGTCAGCCGAGCTTGTAGACCGTCGCCCCGCCGATCGTCGTGGCCTCGTAGTTCGCCGCGACCCACTCGGTGATCTCGCTGTCGCCGCGCGGGCCGCCGCCCATGCCGCCGCCGGAGACGAAGTAGCCTATCCGGCCGTCCGCCACGTACTGCCGGAACTCCTCCAGCGTGGGCGCCGGGTCGCCACCGCTCCAACCGCCGATGCCGATCACGGCCTTGCCCGAGTCCAGCGACAGGTTCGCCGCGCCCTGCGCGCTCATCGTCGCCGCCGCCCACGTGCCGGTGGTGGCCTTCAGCAGGTCGGTCAGCTCGGCGGACGTCGCGCCCATCGGTCCGCCGCCCATGCCGCCGTCGCCCGCGTAGGACGGGGGACCGGACATCGGGATCGAGCCGCCGTGCGGTGTGGCGGCGGTGGCCACGCCGAAGGCCGCGGTGGAGAGCACCGAGGTGGCCAACGCGAGCGCGGCGACCCGGCGCACGCCCATCACGACCGCCGTGGCCACCAGCACGGTCAGCGCCGCCACGACCCAGCGCAGCGCGGGCAGCCACTCGCCGAACCGCTGGAGCAGCGCGAAGCCCCAGAACCCGGCGGCGGCGACCATCGTCGCCAGCGCGACGCGCACCGGCAGGTGCTCGCGGCCACGCCACATCTCCCGGCCGGCGATGGCGACGAGCGCGGCGACGCCCGGCGCGACGGCCACGGTGTAGTACGGGTGGGTGATGCCGCTCATGAAGCTGAACACGACCCCGTTGCCCAGCACCCACAGGCCCCACAGCACGAGTGCCGCGCGGGTGCGGTCGGTGCGCGGCAGCCGGCGGGTGAACCACAGCCCCGCGAGCATCCCGACGAGCGCGGCCGGGAGCAGCCACGAGATCTCCGCGCCCATGCTCGCGCCGAACAGCCGGCCGATGCCGGTCTCGCCGCCGAAGCCCAGGTTGGCGTTGCCGCCACCCGCGATGACACCGCCGCCGCCGCGTCCGCCGAAGATCCGGCCCAGGCCGTTGTAGCCCATGGCCAGCTCCCACAGCGAGTCGTTGTCCGACCCGCCGATGTAGGGGCGCGACTCGCGCGGCCACAGCTCGACCAGCGCGATGAACCACCCGGCGGACACGACCACGGCGAGGCCCGCGCCGAGCAGGTGCAGCAACCGCTTGGGCAGCGTGGTCGGCGCGGCGAGCAGGTAGGCGGCGGTGAACGCGGGCAGCACCAGCAACGCCTGCCCCATCTTGGCCAGGAACGCGAACCCGACCGCGACGCCCGCCAGCGCGAGCCACCGGCCGGAACCCTTCTCCAGCGCGCGCACGGTGCAGTACGCGGCGGCCACCATCAGCAGCACCAGCAGCGCGTCGGGCAGGTTGAACCGGAACATCAGCACGGCCACCGGCGTCACCGCGAGCGCCGCGCCCGCGATCAGCCCGGCCACCGCGCCGGACGTGCGCTTGACCGTGGCGTACAACAGCCACACGGCCAGCACGCCCTCGATGGCCTGCGGCGCCAGCACGGTCCAGCTGGAGAACCCGAAGGCGCGCGCGAACAACCCGCTCACCCACAGCGCGGCGGGCGGTTTGTCGACCGTGATCACGCCACCGGCGTCCAGGCCGCCGAACAGCCACGCGGTCCAGCTCTGCGCGCCGGCCTGGGTCGCGGCGGCGTAGTAGGAGTTGCCCCAACCGGACGCGGTGATGTTCCACAGGTACAGCACCGCCGTGCCGGCCAGCAGCACGACCAGCGCGGGCGTGGTCCAGTTCCGGCCCGGCGGCGGCGCCTTGGCGGTGGGTGCGGGCGCCGTCAGGGTTGCGGTGGTCATGGAAGGGTTCCCTAGGGTCGACGGTGTGGTCATGGAGCGGTCGTCACGGCGCGGCGCGGCCGGAAGACCCAGTTGCGCAGCAACAGGAAGCGCAGCACGGTGGCGAGGAGGTTGGCCCCGACGACCGCGACCAGCTCGGCCGGGCCGCCGGGCGCCGCGAACAGGTGCAGCAGGGCCAGCGAGCCGCTGGTCAGCGCGAGGCCGAGGCCGAACACGAGCAGCCCTTCGAACTGGTGGCGGCCCGCGCCGCGCCGGCCGCGCACGCCGAAGGTGAAGCGGCGGTTGGCCGCGGTGTTGGCGATGGCGGTGACCAGCAGCGCCACCAGGTTCGCGCCCTGCGCGCCGAGCCCGCCGCGCAGCGACACGAACAGCAGCAGGTAGGCCAGCGTGCTGATCACGCCGACCGCGGCGAAGCGGACCAGCTGCCGGAACAACCCGGCCGGCACGCCCGGCGTCCGAGGTTCCAACGGCTCCCTCCCCAGCTGCGCGCGGAGTTCGCCGATCGGGATCCGCCCGCTCACCAGGCCGCGGGCCACCCGGACGACGCCTTTGAGGTCGGCCACGGCGGTCGACACGATGTCCACCCGGCTGTCCGGGTCGTCCACCCAGTCCACCGGGACCTCGTGGATGCGCGCGCCGGCCCGTTCGGCGAGCACCAGCAGCTCGGTGTCGAAGAACCACCCGGTGTCCTCGACGTGCGGCAGCAGCCGCCGGGCGACGTCGGCCCGGATCGCCTTGAACCCGCACTGCGCGTCGGTGAACCGGGTGGCGAGCGTGCCGCGCAGGATCAGGTTGTAGCAGCGGGAGATGAACTCGCGCTTGGGCCCGCGCACCACCCGCGCGCCGCGGGCCAGCCGGCTGCCGATCGCCAGGTCCGAGTGCCCGGAGATCAACGACGCCACCAGCGGCGCGAGGGCGGCCAGGTCGGTGGACAGGTCCACGTCCATGTACGCCAGCACGGCGGCGTCCGACGCGGTCCAGACCGCTTTCAGCGCCCGGCCACGTCCCTTCTCGGCGAGGTGGACCGCGGCCACGCCGGGCAGCTCGCGGGCCAGCTCGTCGGCGACGGCGCGCGTGCCGTCCGTGCTCGCGTTGTTCGCGATGGTGATCCGGAACGTATAGGGGAACGTCTGCGTGAGGTCGGCGTGCAGCTTGCGCACGCAGGGCGCGAGGTCGCGCTGTTCGTTATGCACGGGCACCACCACGTCGAGCACGGTGGTCGTCGTGAGCGTGGTCATGAGCTCACCCTCGGGCGCTTGGCTGGGCGGCTCGTGTGTCATCGCTGTGCGCCGGCTGTGAGGTCGTAGACCTCGACGTCGTCGACGGTCGTCGCGGTGAACGTCTCCGCCACCCACTCGGCGATCCGCCGGGACGCGTCGCTGCCCGTCTCCGCGGGCATCAGGGCCCCGCCGAGGAAGTAGTGGACCTGTCCACTTCGGACCAACTCCTGGAACTCCTCCAGGGTCGGCGCGGGATCGGTGCCGTTGAACCCGCCGACGGCCATCACCGGAGCGCCGCTGTCGAGCTGGTAGCCGGCCGCGTTGTTGGAGCCGACGGCCGCCGCCGCCCAGGTGAAGCCCTCGCTGTCGCGCAGCAGCGCCACCAGCTCCTCGCCCGGTTCCGGCGCGCTGAGCAGACCGCCCATCCGCGCGCCGCCGACGTTGTTCACAGTGCCGCCGGGCCCCATGAGCACGAGCCCGCCAGGGCGGTTCGACAGCGCCGGACCGGCGCTGGGGATCGCGCCGGAGTGCGGTGTCGCCGCCGTGGCCACGGAGTAGGCCCCCGGCCCGAGCAGCGCGGCGACGACCGCGACCGGCACGACCACCGCGGCGGGCGCGGAGGCGGCGAGGAACAGCCCGACCGCCGCGATGAGGCCGAGGACCAGCACGACGGCCGCCAGCGGGGCGGACCAGTCCAGCAGCAGCAGGTAGCACTGGAGCGCGGTCACGGCCAGCGCGCCGGACAGCGCCGCCGCCGCGACGGGCTCCTGCCTCTTGCGCCACAACGCGACCGCGCCGATCCCGATCAGCGCGCCGATCGCGGGCGCCAGCGCGACCGTGTAGTAGGCGTGGATGATGCCGTTCATGAAGCTGAACACCACGGCGGTGACCACCAGCCAACCGCCCCACAGCGCGAGCCCGACCCGCTCCGCCGCGCGGCCGGCCCACCACCCGGCGACCAGCAGCACCAGCGCGGTCGGCAGCAGCCAGGCGATCTGACCGCCCATCTCGTCGCCGAGCAGCCTGGCCCACCCGCCCGAGCCCCGACCGCCGCCGCCGACGCTGCCGATCTCCTCACCGGTCAACCGGCCGAGACCGTTGTACCCCAGTGCCAGCTCCAGCACGCTGTCCGCCTGCGAACCGCCGATGTAGGGCCGCGACCCGGCGGGCGTCAGCTCCACGGCCAGCACCCACCAGCCACCGGCGACGACCACCGCGCCCAACGCCGCGCCGAGGTGCCGCACCTTGCGCGGCAGCGGGGCCGGCGCGAACGCCAGGTACACCAGGCCGAACGCGGGCAGCACCAGGAACGCCTGGAGCATCTTCGCCAGGAACGCGAACCCCACCGCCACGCCGGCCAGGACCAGCCAGCGCACGGAGGCCTTCTCGGTGGCGCGGACCGTGGCGTAAGCGCCCGCCACGAGCAGCAGCAGCATCAAGGCGTCGGGGTTGTTGAACCGGAACATCAGCACCGCCACCGGCGTCAGCGCCAGCACCGCGCCCGCGATGAGCCCGGCCGCCTCACCGGCCGCGCGGCGCACCGCGGCGTGCAGCAGCCACACGCTCGCCACGCCCATCAACGCCTGCGGCACCAGGATGCTCCAGGCGTTGACGCCGAACAGCCGGGCCGACAGACCCATGACCCAGGTCGCCGCGGGTGTCTTGTCGACGGTGATCGCGCCGGCCGGGTCGGTCGCGCCGAAGAACCACGCGTGCCAGCTCTCGGCGCCGGCCTGGGCGGCGGCGGAGTAGTAGGCGTTGGCCCACCCCGAGTCGCCCAACCGCCACAGGTACAGCACCGCCGTCCCGGCCAACAACAGCAACAGGGGAAGTCGCGCTCGCATGGGGTCGAGCCTGTCGGCGAACCCTGGGCGGTCCTTGTGCCCCGGCTGTGAGCGGGCTGTGCGCGATCACCCCGCGGATCACCCTGCGGTCAGCGCGGCAGGTGCACGGTGAACGTGGTCCGGCCGGGCGCGCTCGCCAGCCGCACGGACCCGTTGTGGGAGGCCACCACGGCGGCCACGATCGACAGGCCGAGCCCGGTGCTGCCCGCCGCCCGCGACCGCGAGGTGTCGCCCCGGCTGAACCGCTCGAACACCTCGCCCTGCAACCCGGCCGGGATGCCGGGGCCGTCGTCGCTCACCGACACCCGCACCCCGCCCTCCACAGTGGACAGCGTCGTGGTGACCGTGGTGCCGGGCGGCGTGTGCGTGCGGGCGTTGGACAGCAGGTTCGCCAGCACCTGGTGCAGCTTGTGCGCGTCACCGGTCACCTCGACGGCGTAGGGCGGCAGCTCCATCCGCCACTCGTGGTCCGGCCCGGCGATGCGGGCGTCGCTGACCGTGTCGACCACCAACCGGGAGAGGTCCACGGGATCGCGGGCCAGCGGACGCCCGGCGTCCAGCCGCGCCAGCAGGAGCAGGTCCTCGACCAGCGACGTCATCCGCACCGCCTCGGACTCCACCCGTCGCATCGCGTGCGCGATCTGCTCGGGCACCTCGTCGGACGTGCGGCGGGTCAGCTCGGCGTACCCGCGGATGGCGGCCAGGGGCGTGCGCAGCTCGTGGCTCGCGTCCGCGACGAACTGCCGGACCCTGGTCTCGTTGGCGTGCCGGGCCTCCAACGCGCTGCCGACGTGCCCGAGCATCCGGTTGAGCGCCAGGCCGACCTGGCCGACCTCGGTGCCCGGGTCGGCGTACTCGTCGGGCACCCGTTCGGCCAGCGCCACCTCGCCCTCGTGCAGCGGCAGCTCGGCCACCCGGCTCGCGGTCGCGGCCACCCGTTCCAGCGGGCGCAGCGTGCGGCGCACGATCAGCGCGCCGGCCAGGCTCACCGCGACCAGCCCGGCCAGCGCCACCCCGCCGACGATCCACCCCATCCGCGACACCGTGCTGTCGACGTCGGCCATCGGCAGGCCGGTGATCACCTTGGTCCCGAACGGCGTGGTGAACGCCATGACCCGGTGGTCGCCGAGCTCGTCGCCCAGCCACACCGTGCGCGGCCTGCCGTCCGCGGGGACGGCCTCGGCCCGCTCGGTGACCTCGGCCGACAGCCGGGCCCGGTCACCGCTGCCCCTGGTCAGCCGCTCCGCGTTGGTGCCGCCGTCGTCGTGCTTGATCAACATCAGGGTGCCGGGCGGGAACCCGGGCCCGTCCAGCGGGTTGGGGAAGCCGCTGGGCACCGGCGGACCGTCGGGCCGCGCCTTCGCCGCCGCCTCGCGCAACTGGCCGTCCAACTGGGCGATCAGGGAGTCCCGCAGCGCGAACCCGGTCGCCACGCCGATGATCCCGCACACGACCGCCAGCAGCACCACCTGGGCCGCCACCAGCTTCGTCCGCAGCGGCCAGCCCGCCGTCCGCGACGGGCGCTCAGGACGAGGGCTTGAGGACATAGCCCGCGCCCCGCATCGTGTGGATCATGGGCGTCCTGCCCGCGTCGATCTTCTTGCGCAGGTAGGAGATGTACAGCTCGACGATGTTGGCCTGCCCGCCGAAGTCGTAGCTCCACACCCGGTCCAGGATCTGCGCCTTCGACAGCACCCGCCTGGGGTTGCGCATCAGGTACCGCAGCAGCTCGAACTCGGTGGCGGTGAGGTCGATCGCGACGCCGCCGCGGCGCACCTCGCGCGTCTCCTCGTCCAGCACCAGGTCGCCGACCACGAGCTCGGTGCCCGCGCCGGCCTCGGTGACGCCGGTGCGGCGCAGCAGGCCGCGCAGCCGCAGCACGACCTCCTCCAGGCTGAACGGCTTGGTCACGTAGTCGTCGCCGCCCGCGGTGAGCCCGGCGATCCGGTCCTCCACCGCGTCCTTGGCGGTGAGGAACAGCACCGGCAGCCCGGGCAGGTCCGCGCGCAGCCTGCGCAGCACCTCCAGCCCGTCGAAGTCGGGCAGCATCACGTCCAGCACCACCACGTCGGGCCGGAAGTCGCGCGCGATCCGCACGGCGGACGTGCCGTCCAGCGCGGTGCGGACCTCCCAGCGCTCCATCCGCAACGCCATGGACATCAGCTCGGCCAACGTGGACTCGTCGTCCACCACAAGGACCCGCACCGGACTCCCGTCCGGGCGGCGGAGCTCAGGGGACGTCCCCGAAGCGGACACCGGTCGCATGCTCCGATCCTGGACCCGGCGGTTGAGCCGGACCTGTGCCGATCCTGTGTACCACCTGTGAAGCCACCCGACCGGTCGTGGCGCACGCACAGGCAGCGCCCAACGGCCGCACAGCCGGCTCACAGGCTCGCCCGGGACCGTGGTCGCCATGACTACCGAAACCGAGCAGCACCCGACCTGGGGTGAAGAGCCGCCGCCGCAGGCCGCCGCTGCGGGAACCGGCTGGAACGGCCGCAAGAGCCTCGCCGCCGTCGCGATCGCCCTCGGCATCGCCGCCGTCGGCGGTGGTGTCATCTACGCCGCGAGCAACTCCGACGCGGCCAAGGGCATGGGCGGGCCCGGCGGGTACGGCCGGGCCAACGGCGGCCTGGTGGTGATGGGCGGCCCGTTCGGCGACACCCAGCACGGCGAGTTCCAGAACGGCGAGGTCACCGAGGTCAGCGATTCGTCCATCACGGTGAAGAGCGGCGACGGGTTCAGCGCGACCTACCTGGTCGACGACGACACGCAGGTCAACGGCGGTCAGGGCGCGCTCGACGACATCGCCGCGGGCGACGTCGTGACCGTGATCGCGGGCGGGTCCGCGGAGTCCGCCGACGGCAAGGCCACCGCGGACAGCATCATGGAGGGCAACATGATGCGCGGCGGGCCGCAGCAGAAGCAGGGCAACGGCCAGCCGCCCGCCAGGCAGGGCGGCCCGACCGACCAGCAGGGGACCCCGCCGACCCGGTAGAACTACCGCATGACCCGACTGGCGCTCTCGGCACTGCTGGCAACCCTGGTCCTGTTCGGGGCGTCGCCCCACGCGCACGCCCACACCGAGCTGGTCTCGAGCGACCCGGCGAGCGGCGCGTCGCTGGCGCAGCGGCCCACGCTGCTCACGCTGACGTTCACCGAGCCGGTGCCCGCCGAGAGCGCCGAGGTCACCGTCCTGGCCGCCGACGGCAGCGCCTGGCCGACGGGCCAGGTCACCGCCGACGGCGTGAAGCTGACCGTGCCCCTGCTGGAGTCCTCGTCGCCCGCCGGGCAGCACACGGTGTCGTGGCGGGTCGAGTCGCTGGACGGCGACTTCGTCGACGGCACGTTCGCCTTCACGGTGACCGCGCCGCCGGCGGCGCAGCAGCCGCCGGCCGCCACGACGCCCGCCGCGCCACCCGCCGTGACGTCGGCGGGCGAGGCTCCCACCACCTCGTCGACCGCCGCCGCCACCGGCTCGGTGGCCACGCTCACCCAGTCGACCACCCCGGCCGCCACCTCCGGCCCGGACGACGACGGCGGCGGCGTGCCGCTGTGGGTGTGGATCCTGATCGCGGCGGTGCTGTCGGTGGTCGGCATCGTGGTCGGCGTCGCCCTGAACCGGCGGGCGAAGGGCGACGACGCCGGGAAGCCGGCCGAGTAGTCAACGGTCAATGGCTACGGTCGCCCCATGACCGGATCTCCCCTGCACCGCCGCGGCTTGCTCGCGGGCGGCGCCGCGGCCGTGCTCGCCGCGGCCGGGTTCCGCACGGCGGCACACGCCGCACCGGACGACCGGGCTGGCGGGCGACGGTTCACCCTCACCGTCCTCGGCACCACGGACCTGCACGGCAACGTCTTCAACTGGGACTACTTCGCCGACCGCGAGTTCGACGACAGCGGGCACAACGACGTGGGCCTGGCGAAGCTGTCCACGCTGGTCAAGGCCGTCCGGGAGGAACGCGGCGCGCACCGCACCCTGCTGGTCGACGCGGGCGACACCATCCAGGGCACGCCGCTGGCCTACTACTACGCCAAGGTCGAGCCCATCGGCCGTCGCCGCGTGCACCCGATGGCCGCCGCGATGAACGAGCTCGGCTACGACGCCGCCGCGCTCGGCAACCACGAGTTCAACTACGGCATCCCCCTGCTGCGGGCGTTCGAGAAGCAGCTCGACTTCCCGCTGCTGGCCGCCAACGCCATCGACTCGGCCACCGGCGAGCCCGCGTTCCGCCCGTACGTGGTCAAGACCGTGTGGCGGACCGGCGCGGCGCCGCTGCGGGTCGGCATCCTCGGCCTGACCAACCCCGGCATCGCGATCTGGGACAAGGCGCACGTGGACGGGAAGATGACCTTCCCCGGCGTGCTGGAGCAGGCCCGCGAGTGGGTGCCGAAGGTGCGCGCGGCGGGCGCGGACCTCGTGGTGGTCGCCGCGCACTCCGGCGCGGACCTGTCGTCGTCGCTCGGCGACCTGCTGCCCTTCCCGGAGAACTGCTCCGCCCTGGTCGCGGAGGAGGTGCCGGGCATCGACGCGATCCTCGTCGGCCACGCTCACACCGAGATCGCGCAGCGGTTCGTCACGAACAAGGCCACCGGGAAGCAGGTGCTGCTGACCGAGCCGCTGTTCTGGGGCAAGCGGTTGAGCCTGATGGAGTTCGACCTGGCGTGGTCGCCGGGGCGGGGCTGGCGGACGGAGGCGTCCCGCTCGCAGGTGCTCAACACCAACACCGTGCCCGAGGACCCGGCGATCGTGCGCCGGCTGCGCGACGACCACGACAAGGTGGTCGCCTACGTCAACTCCAAGATCGGCACGTCGAGGTCGGCGATGTCCGCCGCGACCGCGCGGTACGAGGACACCGCCGCGCTCGACTTCGTCAACCTCGTGCAGGGCGTGGCGTTGAAGGCGTCGCTGACCGAGGCGCTGCCGGTGCTGTCGCTGGCCTCGCCGTTCAACAAGGCGGCGGCGATCCCGGCCGGCGACGTGTCGGTGCGCGACGTGGCCGGGCTCTACGTCTTCGACAACACGCTGTTCGGCGTGCGGCTCACCGGCGCGCAGCTCAAGGACTACCTGGAGCGGTCGGCGAGCTACTTCAAGGCGGTGGGCACGCCCGGGCCGCACCAGCCGGACGCGCTGACCAACGCGGGCGGCACGCCGGACTACCTCTACGACGTGGCGGCCGGCCTCGACGCGCCGCTGACCTACGACATCGACCTGGCGCGGCCGGTCGGGCAGCGGATCACCGGGCTGGCCTACGCGGGCGTCGCGGTGACGGCCGAGCAGGCGTTCGCGGTGGCGGTGAACAACTACCGGCAGTCCGGCGGCGGCAACTTCCCGCACATCGCGACCGCGCCGGTGCTGCACAACCGGCAGCTGGAGATCCGGCAGCTGATCATCGACTGGGTGCGCGAGCGCGGCGAGATCGACCCGGCCGCGTTCCACCGGGTCGACTGGCGGCTGGTCGTCGACGGCACGCCGGTGGTGGTCGGGTGACCGCGCCGGGTGGCCGCGGCCGCGCGGACGGCGGCGGATGAGCGAGGGGCGACCGGTGCCACCGCACCTGCCGGACATCGTCGGGCCGGGGTTGGACGTGCTGTTCTGCGGCATCAACCCCGGCCTGCTGTCGGCGGCCAAGGGGCAGCACTTCGCCCGGCCGGGCAACCGGTTCTGGCCCGCGCTGCACCTGTCCGGGTTCACGCCCCGCCTGCTGGCGCCCGCCGAGCAGGACGAGCTGCCGCGGTACGGGTTGGGCATCACGAACCTGGTCGCCCGGCCGACGGCGCGGGCCGACGAGCTGACGGCCGAGGAGCTGCGGGCGGGCGGTGTGCGGCTGACGTCGTTGGCGCGGCGGCACCGGCCGAAGGTGGTGGCGGTCGTCGGCGTGACGGCGTACCGGGCGGCGTTCGGGCGCAAGGGGGCGGCGATCGGCCCGCAGGAGGAGACGATCGCGTCGTCGCGGCTGTGGGTGCTGCCGAACCCCAGCGGGCTCAACGCGCACTACCAGCTGCCCGCGCTGGCCGAGGTCTTCGGCCGGTTGCGGCTAGAGGTTGCGCAGGCCGACTAGCACCCGTTCCAGCAGCGTGAAGTCGGCGCCGGTGGCCGCGGCGGCGTTGTCGTGCATGGCGACCACGCCCATCGAGATGAGGTCGCCGAGCAGCACCCGCGCCACCCCGAGCGGCACGGCCAGCAGCGCGGAGACCTCGGCGACCGACCTGGGGTAGTTGGCGCACAGCTCGACGATCGACCGCTGCTCCGCGGTGCTCTCCCGCATGGCGATCGCGATGCCGTCCCGCTCCAGCGAGACCAGCGTCTCCAGCCTGAGGTCGTAGTCGGACGCCGTGCGGCCACCCGTCCAGGCGTAGGGGCGGACCAGGGGACCGGAGAACTCCTCGACGGCGGGTTCCGGCTCGCGGTCGGGCCAGGGCTGGTGGTCGGGCCAGGGCTGGTGGTCGGGCCGGGGCTCGGGCGGCCGGGCGGTCGGCTCGACGTAGTCGTACGGGGCGTCGAACGGCGCGGTCTGCTCGAGGGGGTCGTCCGGCTGCTCGTCCAGGCTGCGCCGGAGCGCGGCCGAGCCGAACCGCGCGCCCGTGGCGCCGACCTCGCCCCGTAACGACCTCCGCCGGCGAGGCGGCTTGGGCTGTTCCGTAGGCTCTTCGTCGAGACTGCGCTGCAACGCGGGGGAGCCGAACCGGGCGCCGGTCGTGCCGACGTTCCCGCGCAGGGACCGGCGGCGTCTGCGCTCGCCGCCGGTCGGCTCCGGGTCAGAGCTGCCTGTGCTCACATTCCGGGAACCGTAGACCGAACCGCGTTCGGATGATGTCGGGCGTGTTTCGACTCCGTGCAAACCTTGTTAACCGCGGCACGTGCGGACGCCCGTGCACGCTGGAGGATGATGGGACGATGCGCATCCGCGAGGTCGAGATCTCCGACGACATGATCAGGTTGGGACAGTTCCTCAAGCTGGCAGGCTTGGCGGACAACGGCGCGCACGCCCGTGACCTGGTCGAATCCGAGGAGGTCACGGTGAACGGCCGCCTGGAGACCCGCCGTGGCGCCCAGCTGCACCACGGCGACGTGATCGCCGTGGGCGGGGAGAAGGCCCGCCTGGTTACCGATCGCTAGCGTTCCGCCGGTTGTCCGCAGTTCTGCGTTGTGCGCGGGGTGCGGACCGACTGGAGTCGTGGGCTTGGAGTCGCGATGAGCCAAACCGGTGAGGCGCACGGCGGTTCGACCTTCTACCAGGCCGGCCGCGACGTCACCGTGCGCGCCGCCCCGGTCGTGCCGGTGATGGAGTCCCTGGTCGCCGGGTCGTGGGTTCGGCGCGTGCCCCTCGTGCCCGGGTCGTTCGTCGGCCGGACGGGGGAGCTCGCCCGGTTGGCCGCGGCGGTCGCCCCGGGTGGGCGGGCGGTCGTGGTGGCCGTGCACGGGCTGGGCGGAGTCGGCAAGAGCACCCTGGCGGCCCGGTTCGCCTCGCACGCCGAGCGGTTCGCCCCGGTCTGGTGGATCACCGCCGACTCACCCGCCGCCCTGGACACCGGGCTGGCGGACCTGGCCGTCGCCCTCGCACCCGGGACCGCCGAGCTGACCCTGGAGCAACGGGTCGAGCTGGCCGTGCGCTGGCTGGCCTCGCACGACGGCTGGCTGCTCGTCCTGGACAACGTGACGGGTCCGGCGGACGCCGCGGCCTTGCTGGAGCGCGTGCGCACCGGCACGGTGTTGATCACGTCCCGCCACGCGGGAGGCTGGACCGCGGCCTCCACGGTGGCGGTGGACGTCCTGCCGCCCGCCGAGGCGACGCAACTGCTGACCCGGCTCGTGCGGGACCGGTGGCCCGACGCCGACCTGGCCGACGCCTCGCGGCTGTGCGAAGAGCTCGGCCGGCTGCCCCTGGCCATCGAACAGGCAGGCGCCTACCTGTCCCAGACCCGCATCACCCCGACCGCCTTCCTGGACCTGCTCCGCCGCTACCCGGCCCGGATGTTCACCGCGACCGCCGAGGGCGGCGACGCCCAGCGCACCGCGGCCCGCGTCTGGCACGTCACCCTCGACCGCCTCGCGGACACCCCGTCGGCGGGCGACCTGCTGCGCCGCCTGGCCTGGTACGCCCCCGATGACATCCCGCGCCACCTGCTCGGCGACGACCCCGACGTGGTGCATGCCCTGGGCAGGCTGGCCGCCTACAGCATGATCACGCTGACCGCCGACGCGATCAGCGTCCACCGGCTGGTCCAGGCCGTCACCCGCACGCCCGACCCCGACGACCCCCACCGCCGACCCGACGACATCACCGCCGCCCGCGACGCCACCGCCGACGTCTTCGCCGGAGCCCTGGGGGGAACCGAACCCGACCTGCCCGCGGACTGGCCCGCCTTCCGGATGGTGCTGTCCCACGCGCAGGCACTGCTCGACCACACCGACCTCGACACACCCGCGCTGTGCTTCCTCGCCAACCAGCTCGGCTGGTACTTGAAGGGGCAAGGCGACACGACCTCGGCCATCGCACTGCTGACCCGCGCCGTGCACGGCTGCGAGCACGTCCACGGCCCCGACCACACGGCAACCCTGATCACGCGGAACAACCTGGCCGGTGCCTACGACTCACTGGGTGACCTGGAGCGGTCGGTTGCGCTGTACGAGGCGACGTTGGCCGATCGGGAACGGCTGCTGGGCCCGGATCACCCGGACACCCTGCGATCGCGGAACAACCTGGCCTGCACCTACGAGTCCATGGGTGATCTGGAGCGGGCGATCCCGCTGTACGAGGCGACGTTGGCGGATCGGGAACGCGTGTTGGGCTTCGCTCATCCGGACACGCTGAGCTCGCGGAACAACCTCGGCTACGCCTACGAGTCGGCCGGTGACCTGGACCGGGCGCTGCCGCTGTACGAGTCGACGCTGGCGGATCAGTACCGGGTGCTGGGTCGCGATCACCCGGACACCTTGCGGTCGCGGAACAACCTCGCGCACGCCTCCTGGTCCGCCGGTGACCGGGATCGGGCGATCTCGCTCCAACAGGCGGCACTCGCCGATGCCGAGCGGGTGCTGGGGCCCGACCACCCGACGACCAGGACGATCCGCGCCAACCTCGAGGTCCTGGTCGAGGACCATCGCTGATCACAGCGGCGGGGAGCCCTGGCGGCGGTAGGCCCACTCCTCGTGCCAGCAGTGCGGGTAGACGCCCCGGCGGAAGTAGGCGGCGACGCCGTCGATCGGCGCGCTCGCCCGGTCGTGGTAGAGCAGCCAGTAGGGCAGGACGGTGGCGACGATCCAGTTCACCACGACCAGCGGCAGGTAGAACGGGCCGAACAGGCGCGCCTGGAACACGTGCACGGCCTCGTGGTCGTCCACGCCCATCGCGATGCCGGCCTGCACCGGGCCGACCGTGGTGGCGAAGCCCTTGATCACCCCGTCGCGCAGGCCGAGCGTGCCGCGGTGCCTGCTGAACGCCACGTCCACCCGGTTGCCGCGCGCCAGCGCGTACGCCAGGAACGCCGCCCCCGCGACCGTGTTCGGCAGGCTCCACGTGGCGTCCACCACAGCGAGCCCGGCACCGCGGGGACCGCGCGGGTACAGCCGGGTGCGCCACGCCCACGCGCAGTGGAACGCGCCCAGCAGCCCGCCGATCACCCACACGACGACCACCGGAGCATTGTCACCCGAAAAGTGGCCGTGGTCACTCTCGCACGACGGACTTCGGTAAATGTCGAACAGTTCCTGGCCCGAAGTGCCCGGTCCGTTGCGCCGAATAGCTGCTACCGCACTGTGAATGGGTGATCGCAGCCCGCCACGGTGCGGTCCCGGGGCAGGGTCTCAAGTCCGTATTCGGACGTATTCCGGCTCGGCTCGGACCCCGCGTGGAAACTCGCTGTAACGGAAGCCGTCCCAGATCCGATGGACGTGACCCGCGTGCGCGCGGAGCGGCCACCGGCCACTGTGGACCGAGGTGTCCCGGTGGTCGGGCAAGCCTTTTCCGCAGAACGGGTCGGTGACCCGAAGTCACTCGATGACCCTTCTGGGTGTGCGTCGACTGTCGCGCCGAGGAATGACCGTCCGGTCGACGCGCACCGTGTGTAACGCGCGCCGTCGGTGCGACGAATGACGGTTTGGCGAGGCGAGAAAAATCGCCGGCCGAACATTTGCCGTACACCACGCGGGTCCGTCGGGGATGCCCTGCGAACGTGCAACGTCCGAACCGGCCCACCCGGGGGGAGTACCACGATGAGCGAGCAGGTCCAGCCAACGCGACGCAGGCCGGTCGCGGGGCTCGGCACCGACCAGCGCGCCGAGCCCACCGCTCAGCGCACCACCAGCCCCACCGTCGGCAGTTGGGAACCCGCCTACCGCTACGGCGTCATCGCCGCCGACGTCCTCTGCACCGTCCTGGTCGTCGTGCTCGCGGGCTTCGCCCTGTCCGCCCGCCACGCCTCGGTCGGCCCGCTGTCCCTGTTAGGGCTGCAAGCGGTCACGGTCGCGGTGATCGTGGGATCGCTGTTCCTCAGCCGCGTCTGGAACCCGATGGTGCTCGGCCAGGGCGCGGAGGAGTTCCGCCGCCTCGGCCGCGGCCTGTTCGGGTCCGTCGTCGCGCTGGGCCTCGGCGCGCTCGCGGCCGGGCTGCCGGGCGCCCGCCTGTGGGTGTTCGTGGTCGGACCCGCCGTCGCGCTGGTCGCCTTCCCGGTCCGCTACCTGCTGCGCCGCCCGCTGCACCGCGCCCGGGGCGAGGGCCGCTGCCTGCTGCCGGTCCTCGCCGCGGGCAACATCGACACCGTCGCCGACCTGATCGGCCGCACCCGCCGCGCGCCCCACCTGGGTTGGCGCGTGGACGCCGTGTGCACGGTCGACGGCCGCGCCGAGATCGGCCTCGAGCTGGACGGCGTGCCGGTCGTCGGCCGGTTCGGCGACCTCGGCGAGCAGGTCCGCCGCGGCGGCTACCGGATCGTCGCGGTCACCGCCGACGCCTACTGGACGCCGCGCCGGCTCCAGCGGCTCGCCTGGGACCTGGAGGGCACCGGCACCGAGATGGTCGTCGCGCCCGCCCTGATGGACTTCGCCGGACCCCGGCTGCACGTCACCGGCGTGCTCGGGATGCCGCTGCTGAGGGTGAGCGAGCCGTCGTTCACCGGCTTCCGCCGCGTGGTCAAGACGGCCGTGGACAAGGTCGGCTCGCTGCTGCTGGTCGCCCTGCTGAGCCCCGTGCTGCTGGCGGTCGCGGTGGCGATCATGGTCGACACCAGGGGACCGGTGCTCTACCGGCAGCGCCGCGTCGGCAAGGACGGCGCGCCGTTCACCATCCTGAAGTTCCGCACCATGGTCACCAACGCCGACGCGCTGCGCGCCCAGCTCCAAGCGGTGAACGAGGGCGCGGGCGTGCTGTTCAAGATGCGCCGCGACCCCCGCGTGACCGCCGTCGGCCGGTTCCTGCGGCGCTACTCGCTCGACGAGCTGCCGCAGCTGTTCAACGTGTTCACCGGCGCCATGTCGCTGGTCGGCCCCCGGCCGCCGCTGCCGGAGGAGAGCGCGAAGTACGGCCCCGACATGCGCCGCAGGCTGCTGGTCAAGCCGGGCCTGACCGGGTTGTGGCAGGTCTCCGGGCGCAGCGACCTGTCGTGGGAGGAGTCCGTGCGGCTCGACCTCCGGTACGTGGAGGAGTGGTCGCTCGCACTGGACGCGTTGATCTTGTGGAAGACCTTCCGGGCCGTGTTCGGCGGCCAGGGGGCCTACTGAGATGAGGGACGAGATGGACCAGCCGATCGGCATCGCCGTCATCGGCGCCGGCTACTGGGGGCCGAACCTGGTGCGCAACGCACAGGCCACCCCCGGCCTGAAGCTGCGCTACCTGTGCGACCTGGACGTGGAACGGGCCCGGCGCGTGCTGGGCGACTACTCCACCGTCCGGGTGTCCGGCTCGCTGGACGACGTGCTCGCCGACCCGGCGGTCGACGCGGTCGCCATCGCCACCCCGGCCGCCACGCACCTGCCGGTCGCGCTGGCCGCGTTGCGCGCGGGCAAGCACGTGCTGGTGGAGAAGCCCCTGGCGGCGACCTACGCCGACGGCCTCGAACTCGTCCGCGAGGCCGAGGCCCGGGGCCTCACGCTGATGCTCGACCACACCTTCGTCTACACGCCGACCGTCCAGCACCTGCGGCAGCTCGTGCGCGGCGGGGAGATCGGCACGGTGCAGTACCTCGACTCGGTGCGGGTCAACCTGGGCCTGGTGCAGCCGGACGTGGACGTGTTCTGGGACCTCGCGCCGCACGACCTGTCGATCTTCGACGCGATCCTGCCCGACAGCGTGCGGGTGACGCGGGTCGCCGCGCACGGCTCGGACCCGATCGGCGCGGGCCGCGCGTGCGTCGGCCACCTCACGCTGGAGCTGTCCGACGGCGTGATGGCGCACGTGCACGTGAACTGGCTGTCCCCCAGCAAGATCCGCACCATGATCGTCGGCGGCTCCCGCCGCACGGTCGTGTGGGACGACGTGAACGCCGTGCAGCGCCTGTCGGTGCACGACCGCGGCGCCGACCGGATCGAGGACGACGAGGACCGCCGCCAGGCGATCATCTCCTACCGGCGCGGCGACACCGTGGCGCCCGCGCTGCCGGAGAAGGAGGCGTTGCGCGGGATGATGGCGGAGTTCGCCGCGTCGATCACCGAGAAGCGCCCGCCGCTCACCGACGGCTGGGCGGGCCTGCGCGTGCTGGCCACCCTCGAAGCCGCCTCCGCCAGCCTCGCCGCGGGCGGGGAGTTCGTCACCGTCGCGCGCGTCGACGAGCCGACCGCGCTCCAGCTCGTCACCGCGTGATCCAGCAGATGGAAGGAACAAGCACCATGTCGGACGCGGCTCAGCCGATCACCGGCCAACGGGCCCTCGTCACCGGAGGGGCGGGCACCATCGGCTCCGCGGTGGTGGACCAGTTGCTCGCCGCCGGCGCCGCCGAGGTGGTCGTGCTGGACAACTTCGTCCGCGGCCGCCGGGAGAACCTCGCCGACGCCGCCGCGCTCGCGGGCGACCGGCTCACCGTGGTCGAGGGCGACATCAACGACCGGGCGCTGCTGGCGGAGCTGAGCACGGGCACCGACCTGGTGTTCCACCTCGCCGCGATCCGGATCACCCAGTGCGCCGAGGAACCGCGGCTCGCGCTGGAGTGCCTGGTCGACGGCACCTTCACGGTGATCGAGGCGGCCGCCGCGGCGGGCGTGAAGAAGGTCATCGCCTCCTCGTCGGCGTCGGTCTACGGGCTGGCCGAGGAGTTCCCGACCACCGAGCGGCACCACCCGTACAACAACGACACGTTCTACGGCGCGGCCAAGGCGTTCAACGAGGGCATGCTGCGCAGCTTCCACGCCATGCACGGCCTGGACTACGTCGCGCTGCGCTACTTCAACGTCTACGGGCCGCGGATGGACGCGCACGGCAAGTACACCGAGGTGCTGATCCGCTGGATGGAGCGCATCGCCGACGGCAAGCCGCCGCTGATCTTCGGCGACGGCGCGCAGACCATGGACTTCGTGCACGTGCACGACATCGCCCGCGCGAACGTCCTGGCCGCGAAGGCCGCCGTCACCGACGAGGTCTACAACATCGCCAGCGCGCGGGAGACCAGCCTCAAGGACCTGGCCCACGCCCTGCTCGTCGCGATGGACTCCGACCTGCCGCTGGAGCACGGCCCGGAGCGCGCGGTCAACGGCGTCACGCGCCGGCTCGCCGACATCTCCGCCGCCGCGCGCGACCTCGACTGGAAGCCCGACATCGAGCTCGTGGACGGCCTGCGCGGGCTGGTCTCGTGGTGGCGGTCGGCGATGGCCGAGGTGTCGCCGTGATCCCGGTGATGAAGCCGTGGCTCGGCGCGGAGGAGGCCGAGGCCGCGTCCGCCGCCGTGCTGTCCGGCTGGGTCGCGCAGGGTCCGAAGGTCGCCGCGTTCGAGGACGCCTTCGCCCGCCGCGTCGCCGCCCTGCACGCCGTCGCCGTGTCGTCGTGCACGACCGCGTTGCACGTCGCGCTGCACCTGCTCGACGTGCGGCCGGGTGACGAGGTCGTGGTGCCGTCGCTGTCGTTCATCGCCACCGCCAACGCGGTCCGCTACTGCGGTGCCACGCCGGTGTTCGCCGACGTGGAGCCGGAGACCGGCAACCTGTCCGCGGCCACGGTGGAGGCGGTGCTCACCGAGCGCACGCGCGCGGTGATCCTGGTCCACCAGGCCGGTGTGCCCGCGGACGTCGACGCGATCCGCGCGCTGTGCGGACCGCGCGGCGTCACGGTGGTGGAAGACGCCGCCTGCGCCGCCGGCTCGACCTACCGGGGTGTGCCGGTCGGCGCGGACGCCGAGATGGCCGCGTGGTCGTTCCACCCGCGCAAGCTGATCACCACCGGTGAGGGCGGGATGCTCACCACGAACCACCCCGAGTGGGCGGCCCGTGCCAAGCGCTTGCGCGAGCACGGCATGAGCGTGAGCGCCGCCGAGCGGCACAGCGGTGGCGGCGCGGTCGTGGAGAGCTACCAGGAGACCGCGTTCAACTACCGGATGACCGACATCCAGGCCGCCGTCGGCCTGGTGCAGCTGTCCAAACTGGACGCGATCGTGCGTCGCCGGCGCGCGCTGGCGGCGCGCTACCACGAGCTGCTCGCCGACGTGCCGGGGCTGCGCGCGGTGCGCGACCCCGAGCACGGCACGACGAACTACCAGTCGTTCTGGGTCGTGCTGCCCGACGAGGTCGCGGTGTCGCGCAACGACGTCCTTGCCCGCCTGGCGGAGCGGGGCGTGTCGGCGCGGCGCGGGATCATGGCCGCGCACCTGGAACCGGCGTACGCGGGGCACCCGCACCTCGACCTCCCGGCGACGGAGGCGTTCACCACCAGGTCGTTGATCCTCCCGCTCTACCACGACCTCACGGAAGCGCAGCAGGACACCGTGGCGGAGGAGCTCAGGGCGGCGCTGCGGTTGCCGCTCGCCTCCCATTAGGGAGTGCGCCCGACACAGCGTGCGTTCGGCGGTACGGATCCTTCCGTTGTGGTGTAACGCGAAGCCGGCTTCCAGCGACGATCGGAGCAACGAGGCTCCGCTGGTCGAAGCAGTGCGCACGCGATCACCACCCGTCACGACAGCTTGTGTTCGAAAGGTGTAACCATGACCGCCGACCGGAAGCGGGCCAGACCCGTTCTCGCGGTGACCCTGCTGCGCTTGGCGGTGGTGGCCGCCCTCGTGGCGTCCACCATCGCGGTCGTCGGTCTGCTGCGCGCCCCCGAGGCCACCGCCGCTCCGTGCGACGCGCCCGTGGTCAACAAGGTGGCGTGCGAGAACACCAAGCCGGGCACGCCGGACTGGCAGGTGTCCTACCGGGACGACGGCATCCTCGGCTTCACCACCGACATCAGCGCCACCCCCGGCGGCCGGGTCGACTTCAAGATGCTCACCAGCGCGTCCTCCTACTACATCGACATCTACCGGCTCGGCTACTACGGCGGCGTCGGCGCGCGGTTCCAGGAGCGGATCACCCGCAACGGCGCGCAGAACCAGGACCCGTGCATGCGGGGCACGGACGGCAGCGCGTTGATCGACTGCGGCAACTGGCAGGTGTCGCTGAGCTGGAACGTGCCGCCCACCGCGGTCTCGGGCCTCTACTACGCGCGTACCCACCGCAACGACAACGGCGCGGAGAACGAGATCGTGTTCGTCGTCCGCGACGACACCAGCACCTCCAAGGTCCTGTTCCAGACCTCGGACTCGACCTGGGTGGCCTACAACCGCTACGGCGGCAACAGCCTGTACTTCGGCGACGGCCCCGGCCAGGGCGGGCAGGCGTACAAGGTCAGCTACAACCGGCCGTACACCGGCGGTGACGGCGACGACAACTTCATCTTCAACGCCGAGTACCCGATGCTGCGCTTCATGGAGGCCAACGGGTACGACGTCAGCTACACCACGGACGCCGATTCCGCCCGGCGTGGCCACCTGATCAAGAACCACCAGGTGTTCATGGCCGTCGGCCACGACGAGTACTGGTCCGAGGAACAGCGCGCCAACGTGGAGGCCGCCCGGGACGCGGGCGTGCACCTGGCGTTCCTCACCGGCAACGAGATCTTCTGGAAGCACCGGTGGGAGAAGAGCATCGACTCCTCCCAGACCGACTGGCGGACCATCGCCTGCTACAAGGAGACCAAGGGCACCCAGAACGACCACCTGAGCGACTGGACCGGCACCTGGCGAGACCCGCGCTACCCCGATCAGGACGGTGGCAATCCGGAGAACGCGCTGCTCGGCAACATCTTCACGGTCAACGGCCGCCGCGAGGACTCGCTCCAGGTACCCGCCGCCTACGGCAAGATGCGGCTGTGGCGGCACACGGACCTCCAGAGCATGGCCGCCGACACCACGTACACGTTCCAGCCCGGCACGCTGGGATACGAGTGGAACTCGGTGGAGGACAACGGCTTCCAGCCGCCGGGCGTGGCCCAGCTGTCCCGCACCACCGTGAACATGCCGGACGGCCCGTACGTGCTGCAGAACCACGGCGACCTCTACACCCCGGACACCAAGACCCACGCCATCACCTACTACCGGCACTCGAGCGGGTCGCTGGTGTTCGGCGCGGGCACGGTCCAGTGGGCGTGGGGCGTGGACGACGAGCACGCGTTCCTCACCAACACGCCGACCTCCGACGTGCGGATGAAGCAGGCCACGGTCAACTTCCTCGCCGACATGGGCGTGCAGCCGACAACGTTGCAGCCTGGTCTCGAGCCGGCCACGAAGAGCACTGACACCCAAGCTCCGACGGTCGCGTTCACCAGCGTGCCACCCATCTCGAACGTGGGCACGGCGTACACGTTCTCCGGCACCGTGGTCGACATCGGCGGCCAGGTCGGCGGCGTCGAGGTGTCCACCGACGGCGGCGACCGCTGGCACCCGGCGGTGTGGCAGGCCGGTCAGGTGGCGTGGAGCTACACCTACACCCCGAGCAAGTCCGGTCCGGCGAGCCTGCGCGTGCGCGCCGTGGACGACTCGGCGAACCTGTCCACCCCGGTGGTGTCCACGCCGGGGGTGAACCCGCGCACCTGCCCGTGCGGCCTGTGGACCAACGCCGACGCGCCCGACGTGCCCGACAGCGGTGACGCGTCGCCGTTGGAGCTCGGCGTGAAGTGGCGCGCGAACAGCGACGGCTACGTGCGCGGCGTGCGGTTCTACAAGGGGCCGGGCAACACCGGCACGCACACCGGCACGTTGTGGGACAAGAACGGCACCCCGATCGCCACCGGCACGTTCACCGACGAGACCGCGAGCGGCTGGCAGACGCTGACCTTCGCGATGCCCGTGCCGGTGTCGGCGGGTGTCACCTACGTCGTGTCGTACTTCGCGCCCAACGGCCACTACTCCTACGACCTGGAGTACTTCTTCCAGCGGCCCCGCTACCTCGAACCGCTCACCGGCCCGAAGAACGGCGAGGACGGCCCGAACGGCCTGTTCCGGTTCGGCGGCCCCGGCTTCCCGACCCAGTCCCACTGGGGCAGCAACTACTGGGTGGACGTGGTGTGGGCGCCGGACCCCGGCCCCGACCAGCGCGCGCCGCTGCTCGCGTCCACCACGCCGGTCAGTGGCGAGGGCACGGTCGCGCTCACCCCCGCGATCTCCGCCACCTACGACGAGGCCGTGGCGCCCGGTTCCGCCCAGTTCACCCTGACCGGCCCGAACGGCGCGCTGTCCGGTTCGACGGCGCTGTCGAACGAGAACAAGACCGTCACGTTCACGCCGAGCCAGGCGTTGGCCCCGAACACGGGCTACACGGTGGCGCTGCGCGTGTCGGACGCGGCGGGCAACCAGACGCCGCAGTCGACGTGGTCCTTCACCACCGGCGCGACCCGGCCCGCGACGTGCCCCTGCACGATCTGGGACGACTTCGCCCGGCCCGCCGTGTACTCGGCGGGCGACACCGCGCCGATCGAGGTCGGCACCAAGGTCCGCTTCAACGGCAAGGGCGAGGTGCTGGGCGTCCGGTTCTTCAAGGGCCCCGGCAACACCGGCACGCACACCGGCTCGCTGTGGTCGTCCACCGGCCTGCTCCTGGCCACCGGGACGTTCACCAACGAGAGCGCGAGCGGCTGGCAGAAGCTGACGTTCGCCTCACCGGTCGTCGTGCAGGCGAACACCACCTACATCGTGTCGTACCACGCGCCCAACGGGCGCTACGCGGTCAGCCCCGGTGACTTCGCGGGCAAGGGCGCGAGCTACGCGGGACTGCGCGCCCTCGCCGACGGCGTCGACGGGCCGAACGGCGTGTACCGCTACGGCAGCGGCGGCTTCGCGCCGACCTCGACCTACAACGCGACCAACTACTGGGTCGACGTCGTCTACCGCAACGGCCTCAACGGCGACACCACACCGCCGGCGCTCACCGGCCGCACGCCGGCCCCGGACGCGACGGACGTGGTGGCCGGCAGCCCGGTGACGGTGACGTTCAGCGAGCCGGTCGACCCGGCCAGCGCGCAGATCTGGCTGACCGACCGGCGCGGCGCGCAGCTGACCGGCTCGGTGTCGCTGTCCGGCGACCAGCGGACCGTCACGTGGACGCCGTCGGGCAAGCTCATGCCGTTCACCCGGTACACCGCGAGCGTGCTGATCGCCGACGTCAACGGCAACCCGATGCCCGACCCGGTGACGTGGTCGTTCACCACCACCATGGTGGTGATCTGCCCGTGCACGCTGTTCAGCTCGGCGACCGTGCCCACGGTCACCTCGGCCGACGACGGCGGCCCGTACGAGCTGGGCGTGCGGTTCACCCCGACCGCGGGCGGCCGGATCACCGGCGTGAAGTTCTACAAGGGTGCGGCCAACACCGGCACGCACACCGGCACGTTGTGGTCGCCGAGCGGTCGACAACTGGCCACGGGCACGTTCACCGGGGAGACCGCCTCCGGCTGGCAGACGCTGACCTTCGCCACCCCGGTGTTCGTGTCCGCGGGCCAGACCTACACCGCCTCGTACACCACGACCACCGGCCACTACGCCGTCGACGCCGGGTACTTCGACGGCTACTCGGTGTCCAGCGGGCCGTTGAGCGCGCCGTCGGGCCTGGACGGCGGCAACGGCGTCTACCGCGCCGGCGCGGGCCACCCGACGAACTCGTACGCGGGCGGCAACTACTGGGTCGACGTCGTCTTCCTGCCCAACGACGACAACACCCCGCCGGTCGTCAACGGGCGCACGCCGCTCGACGGCGCGGGCGAGGTGGCCCGCACGTCGCCGCTCACCGCGGCGTTCGACGAGCCGGTGGACCTCAGCACGGCCCAGTTCGCGCTCGCCGACTCCGGCGGCGCGAAGATCGCGGGCACGTTGTCGCTGTCGGCCAACCAGCAGCAGGTGACCTGGACGCCGGCCGCGCCGCTGGGCGGCGGCATGACCTACACCGCGAGCCTGCGCATCGCCGACGTCTACGGCAACCTGATGACCTCGCCCACGACCTGGTCGTTCACCACGACCACGGCCGGGAACTGCCCGTGCTCGCTGTTCAGCGCGGCGACCGTGCCCACCGTGCCCGCGGCCGACGACACCGGCTCCTACGAGCTCGGCGTCCGGTTCGTGCCGTCGGTGAGCGGGTCGGTCACGGGTGTGAAGTTCTACAAGGGCGCGGGCAACACCGGCACGCACACCGGCACGCTGTGGGACGCGGCGGGCAACCCGCTGGTCACCGGCACGTTCGCCAACGAGACGGCCACCGGCTGGCAGTCGCTCACGTTCTCCTCTCCGGTGACCGTGATCGCCGGCACCACCTACGTGGCGTCCTACACCGCGCCGAACGGCCGGTACTCCGTGGACACCGGGTACTTCATGGGCAACGCCGTGACCAGCCCGCCGCTGAGCGCGCCGGCCACGGCCGAGGGCGTCCGCAACGGCGTCTACCGGGCCGGCCCCGGGTTCCCGGAGTCGTCCTACGCGGGCAGCAACTACTGGGTCGACGTCGTGTTCACCACCGGATGAGCGACGCCCGGATGAACGCACCCCGACCGCTGCTGCTGGTGGGTGGCGGCGGACTGGCCCGCGAAGTCCTCGCGGCCGTCCGCCTCCTGCCGGCCCTGTGGCGACCCGTGGGCGCGCTGGACGACGACCCGGCCCGGCACGGCGCGGACCTCGACGGCTTGCCCGTCCTCGGCGGCACGGACCTCGTGCGCTCGACGGACGCGGCGGTGGTGGTGTGCGTGGCCAACGCGCACCGGCCGCTCGGCAGGCTGAACGTCGTCGCGCGGCTCGGCCTGCCGGAGGACCGGTGGGCGACCGTGGTGCACCCGGCGGCCTCGGTGGCCGTCGGCGCGGAGGTGGGGCCGGGCACGGTCCTGCTGGCCGGTGTGGTGGTGACGGCGCCGTTGCGCTTGGGGGCGCACGTCGTGGCCATGCCGCACGTGCTGATCACGCACGACGACGAGGTGGGCGACGGCGTCACGTTCGCCGGCCGCGCGTCGCTGGGCGGGTCGGTGCGGGTGGGGGAGGGCGCGTACCTCGGGCAGGGCAGTGCGGTCCGCGAGGGCGTGTCGATCGGCGCAGGGGCGGTGGTGGGCATGGGATCGGTGGTGCTCGCCGACGTGCCCGCGGGTGAGGTCTGGGCGGGCAACCCCGCCCGGCGACTGCGAGAGGGGAACGGTTCGTGATCGACATCCCGCTGGTCGACCTGCGCGCGCAGCACGACCAGGTGGCCGACGAGGTAGCCGACGGTTGGGCCGACGTGCTCAAGAACACCTCCTTCGTCGGTGGCCGCCAGGTCGCCGAGTTCGAGGCGGAGTTCGCCGCGTACCAGGAGGTGCCGCACTGCGTCGGCGTCGGCAACGGCACCGACGCGATCGAGCTGGCGTTGCGCGCCTTGGACATCGGGCCGGGCGACGAGTGCGTGCTGCCGGCCAACACGTTCATCGCGACCGCGGGCGCGGTGGCGCGGACGGGGGCCACGCCGGTGCTCGTCGACTGCGTGGCCGACACCGGCCTGATCGACGTGGCGCAGGTCGCGGAGGCGGTGACGCCGCGCACCAAGGCGTTGCTGCCGGTGCACCTGTACGGGCAGGCCGCGCCGGTCGAGGAGCTGAAGTCGTTCGGCGTGCCGATCGTGGAGGACGCGGCGCAGGCGCAGGGCGCGCGGCGGCACGGCGTGCCGGTCGGCGGGCTCGGCGACATCGCGGCGACCAGCTTCTACCCGGGCAAGAACCTCGGCGCGTACGGCGACGGCGGCGCGGTGCTGACCACGTCGGCCGAGCTGGCTTCGGCGGTGCGGCTGCTGCGCGAGCACGGGTCGCCGCGCAAGTACGAGCACTCGGTGATCGGCTTCAACAGCCGGTTGGACACGCTCCAGGCCGTGGTGCTGTCCGCGAAGCTGCGGCGGCTGGAGGGGTGGAACGAGCTGCGCCGCGCGGCGGCCGACCGCTACTCGGCGCTGCTGGCCGACGTGCCGGGCGTGACGCTGCCGGTGGTGCTGGCGGGCAACGTGCCGGTGTGGCACCTGTACGTCGTGCGGGTGGCGTCCCGGGACCGGGTCCTGGCGTCGTTGCACGAGGCCGGGATCGGCGCGGGCATCCACTACCCGACGCCGGTGCACTTGACGGGCGCGTACGCGCACCTGGGCCACGTGCCGGGTGACTTCCCGGTCAGCGAGGAGGTGGCCGGGGAGATCGTGTCCCTGCCGCTGTTCCCGGAGATCACCGCGGCGCAGCAGGAGCGCGTGGTGGCGGCCCTGACCGAGGCGGTGCGATGAGCGTCCACGTCCACCCGAACGGCCTGTGCGAGAGCTCCGACGTGGGCGACGGCACGCGCGTGTGGGCGTTCGCGCACGTGCTGCCGGGCGCGCGGGTCGGCCAGGACTGCAACATCTGCGACGGCGCGTTCGTGGAGGGTCGCGCGGTGCTGGGCGACCGGGTGACGGTGAAGAACGGCACCCTCGTGTTCGACGGCGTGGTGTGCGAGGACGAGGTGTTCCTCGGCCCGAACGTGCTGTTCACCAACGACCTGCGGCCGCGTGCGGCGATCAAGCGCACCGGCGACGCCCTGCTGTCCACAGTGGTCCGTCGCGGCGCGACCCTGGGCGCCGGCACCGTGGTCGTCTGCGGGGTGGAGATCGGCGAGCACGCCTTCGCCGCCGCCGGCTCCGTGATCACGAAGGACGTCCCGGCCCACGCGTTCGTCGCGGGCAATCCGGCCACCCACAAGGGCTGGGTCTGCGCGTGCGGCCAACGCCTGGACCCCACCCTCACCTGCCCCGACTGCCACACCACCCACACCACCACGGACACCGGCCTGACCCCAACCCCCTGACCCCCACGCGTGTCGAACACTCAGGTCCCGCGTGTCCTACGTTCAGCACGCGCGTGTCCTACGCTCAGGTCCCGCGTGTCCTACGTTCAGGACCCCCGAGTTCAACGCTCAGAACGCGCGACCTGCGGTTTCCACGCCTCCTGAGTCGCCGAGGGCCGTACGTGAGAGGGAAGCGGTGGACCTGCGGCCGACGGAGGCCGAACAAGCCCTGCGCGCAGCCGGTCGGTACCCGGAGCCGGCCCAGCGGTTCCTCGGTGAGTTCGGCGGCTTGGCGTTCGACATCGGCGGACCGGGATCACCTCCGCCGAGGAGCCGTTCGAACTCGACCCGTTCCTCTACGTCGTCGCCGACTTCCTGATGAGGTTCAGCGCGCACGTCGGCGGCATGGAGGAGTTGCTCCTCGGCGTCATGGGCGAACGCGCCGACCTCTGACCTGCGCCTTCACGCCTCCGTGGGCGCAGGCTCCTCCGCCGCACGCCGCCGCTGCTCCTTGGCCACCCGCAGCAACGCCCCCGTCGCGCCGATCATGGTGAACACCAGCCCCGTCGCCACGCCGAAGCCGAGCAGGTCGAACGTCACCGACGCGATCCCACCCGACACCACGGCCGCCACCAGCGCGCTCGCCAGGCTCCGCAGCTGCTCGTCCTCGCTGATCATCCGCACCCGGACCGCCGCGAACGCCGCCGCCAGGAACATCCCGATCAACGCGAACAGCCCCAGGTAGCCGTTCTCGATCAACGTCAGCAGGAACTGGTTGTCCAGGATCGTGTACTTCGTCGGCAGGTACGTGCCGAACCCGCGCCCCAGCAACGGGTTCAGGTCGATCTGCTCCCACGCCGCCTCGTAGTCCGCCGTGCGCGCCTTCACGCTGGGGTCGTCCTCGATGTTGGAGAACATCCCGCGCAACGTCCCGAACAGCCCCGGCACCACCAGCGTCGCGCCGAGGAACGACCCGCCGCCCACCACCGCCGTGGCGATCTTGCGCGGCCTCGGCAACGTGATGATCATGATCACCGCGCCGACCGCCATGCACAGCAGCGCCGTCCGCGACAACGACAGCAACGCGCCCAGCCCCACCAGCGCCAGGCACACGAACCAGCGCACGTGCGGCGTGCCGTCGTCCCGCGCCTTGAACACGTAGTGCACGCCCAGCGGCACGGCCATCGCGCACACCAGGCCGAACTCGATCGGGTGGTTCGTGGTGCCGGTCGGCCGGCGGAAGATCGACCGCGCCTCCATCGCCGAGTACCCGTTGTCCTGCACCCGCAGCCCGGGCAGCGACACGTACGAGGCCAGGTCCACCCCGAGCCCGAACTGCACCAGCCCCACGAACGCGATCACCGCCGCACAGCCCAGCAGCAGCTTGAGCACCCGGTCCAGCCGCTCCTTCGTGCGCACGGCGTCGCACACGAACACCGCGACCGCGATCATCGACGTGATCCGGATGATGCTGCTGTCGGCCACGGTCAGCTCGTCGGTCGGCAGCCAGCGCCGGGTCGCCACGCCGTAGGTCGCCAGCTGCGACGCCAGGTACAGCGCCACGGCCGTGCGCACGACGTTGCGCCCCTTGCCCATGCCGACGTCGTCCACCATCTGCCCGGACACCCACAGCACGCCCAGCAGCAACGCCACCACCAGCGCGGGCGGCAGCGTCATCGGTACGAACGACAGCACCAGCCGGGCCGGGATGATCAGCAGCGCGAGCAGGAACACGCTCATCACCGTGGCGCCGTCCGCCCGCCGCCGCACGGGCCGTTCCGGCAGGAACCGCTCGGTCACGGTCAGGGTTTGTCGTCGCTGGTCGGCCACGCCGGAGCCCCGGTGTTGCCGGGGTTGCGCGGGCCCGGCGCGGCGATCTTCACCGTCTGCTCGCTGGCCGTCGGCTGCGGTCGGCGGACCGGTGGGCCGGGCGGACGGCGCGGCGCGCCATTGGGCGACGGCGGGGGAGCAGCAGACGGGGGAGCAGCGGGCGGCGGAGAAACAGGCGGCGGGGAAGCGGGCGGCGTCACGGCGGCGTCGTCCGCTGCACCACCCTCACGCGCCTCACGGCGCCGCCGCAGGTGGTTCAGCACGCTGTCGCCGCCGAACGTGGCCGCCGTCGTCAACAGCATCAGCAGCACGAACGCCGCGCCCGCGTACCGGACCTTGCCGCCGATCTGCGCCTCCGCCTCGGTCGGGTTCACGATCACCTGCGAGGTGATGAACGTCGACGCCGGCGCCTTCAACGCGGTCTGCTGCTCGTCCAGCTCCTTGGTCGCGAACTCCATCACCGTGGTGACCAGGCGCTCGGCCGCCTCGGGGGTGCTGCCGTCCGCGGTCACGAACAGGAACGGGCCGCTCATGCCCCCGCCGGCCGCGGTGAAGTTCTCCGTCGAGTCCTTGTCGAGGCCGAGCGACTCCTTGCGGGTCTTCGGGTCGGCCAGGATCTGCGCGAGGATCTGCGCGGTGGTCGTCAGGCTGCCGTCGAACGCCAGCAGCGGGTTGACCTGCACCGCGTCCTCGGGGGAGAGCTTCTCCGAGAACGTGCCACCGGCCGACGGCGACGTGAGCACCATGACCCCGGTGGACTGGTAGCGCGTCGGGATGGACAGGAACACGCCGGCGGCCACGGCGACAGCCGTGATCGCCGCCGGCAGGGCGATGTACCACCGCCTGCGCAGCGTTCGCACGGCGCCCCAGAAGTCCATCCGCTCCCCGATCCACGTCCTACCCGCGGGCGTGCGCGCGGGGTGTTGTTACTCTGAAATCGGCCGACTCGCGCCCAGTCGTTACAGGTGGTGATGGACTTGACCCACCGGCGCGTGGTGTTCGCCGTCCTGGCCATCGTACTGGTCGTCGGCGCCTCGGCGGCGTACGTGACGTCGGTCGTGCGCGACACCTCACCCGTGCCGGTGGCCGCGGTCGACGGTGACCTGATGTTCGTGGCCCTCGCCGACGGGCGCGGCCGGGTCGAGCAGGTGCGCCTCGCCGATCCAGCCGCCCGCAGCGCGACCCCGATGACGTGCCAGCGGGTGTACCGGGCCGCCGGCACGACGGTGTGCCTGGGGCTGGCCGGGCCGGGCCCGACGTACGCGGCCGAGGTGACGCGGGACGGCGGCGTGGCGCGGACCGTGCCGCTGCCCGGGGTGCCGAGCCGGGCGAAGGTGTCGGCGTCGGGGCAGGTGGTCACGTGGACGTCGTTCGTGACCGGCGACTCGTACTCGGTGCCCGGCGGGTTCTCCACCCGGACCGGGTACCTGGACCTGCGGTCCGGCGAGGCGGTGGAGTCGCTGGAGGGTTTCGCCGCCGTGGTCGAGGGGCGGCCGCACGCCGCGCAGGACGTGAACTACTGGGGTCTGACGGTCGCCGCCGACGACCGGACGTTCTACGCGACCCTGGCCTCGGGCGGGTACACCTGGCTGGTGAAGGGCGACCTGGTCGAACGTCGCCTGGAGTCGCTGCGGCGTGACGCGGAGTGCCCGTCGCTGTCGCCGGACGGCACGAAGGTCGCCTACAAGAAGCGCATCGGTCGGCTCGGGCCGTGGGAGCTGGCCGTGCTGGACCTCGAGACCGGCGAGGAGCGCAGGCTCCCGGGCACCGCCGGGGTCGACGACCAGGCCACCTGGCTGGACGACGAGCGGCTCGCGTTCGCCGCCGTGCCGAAGGACGCCAAGCTCGCGTCGATCCACGTCGTGCCCGCCGACGGCTCGGCCGCCGCCGTGCTCGTGATCCCCGAAGCCACCTCGCCGTCCCCGCGCTGATCTTCGGCTAACGCCCTTCGCGGCACCGCGATTTCCTTGTGGTCGAAGGAAATCCTGCTGCATCGGAGGCGGAAGTTGTTATTCCTGGCCGGAATCGAATACCCGACCGCAAGAATCGTATTACGCGGCAACGGTGGCGCGGCCCGTTCCGCCGGTCGGGCCAAGCGCCGATGACGAGCGCGCCGGCACCGCTCCCGTCGTCCGCCCCGGCGATCCCGCCACTGCCGCCGGTCCGGCTGCCCTCGCTCACCGGGCTCCGCTTCCTCGCCGCGTTCGTCGTCTTCGGCTTCCACCTGCACGCCGGCGGCCTGTTCACCGGCACCGGCGCGGAAGGCGTCCTGGAGGTGGTGTTCGGGCAGGGTGCGACCGGGGTCGGGTTCTTCTTCCTCCTGTCCGGTTTCGTGCTCACGTGGTCCGCGCGCGAAGGCCTGCCGGCGAACGTCGGCAGGCGGCGCCGGGCGGCCAGGGTCCTGCCCAACCACGTGGTGGTCTGGGTGGTCGTCTTCGCGGGCCTCGCCTGGCTGGGCGGCGCGTCCGTCCTCGCGGGCGTGGTGGGCTTGTTCCTGCTCCAAGCCTGGGTCCCGGTGCAGTCGATCTACTTCGGCGTCAACACGCCGGCTTGGTCGCTGTCGTGCGAGGCGGCGTTCTACGCGGCGTTCGCCTGGCTGCTGGCGCTGGTGGACCGCGTCCCGCACCGGCGGCTCTGGGCGCTCGCGGTCGGCCTCATGGCCGCCGTCATCGCAGTCCCCGCGGTCGCCCTGCCCCTGCCGGACGGCCTGGAGTACTGGTTCGTCTACGTCTTCCCGGTGACCCGCGCGCTGGAGTTCGTGCTGGGCATGGCGCTGGCCCGGATCGTGCGCGCGGGCCGTTGGATCCGGCTGCCGCTGTGGCAGGCGGGTGCGCTGGCGGTCGCCGGGTACGTCGTCTCCGGCCACCTGCCCGGCACGTTCGGCTACGTCGCGGGCACAGTTGTCCCGCTGGCGCTGCTGATCCCGGCCGCCGCGGTCGCCGACGTCACCGGCGCGCGGTCACCGTGGCGCAACCGCACGGCGGTGTTCCTCGGCGAGGTCTCGTTCGCCTTCTACCTGGTGCACCAGGTGGTGATGCGGGCGGCGGAGGCGTTCGGACCGCACGACGTCGACCTGGCCGGGGCGATCGGGATCGCCGTCGCCCTCCTGGGCGTCTCGCTCGGGCTGGCGTGGCTGCTGCACCGGCTCGTCGAACGGCCGGCGCAGCGCCGCCTGCTCAGGCCGACAGCTCCCGCCTGAGCACCTTCTCCAGCTCGTGCCCGGCCGCGTCCCACGACCGGCCGGTCACGCTGGCGGACGCGGCCCGCGCCAGCGCGTCGAAATCGGGCGACGTGACCACCTCGGACAGCGCGCGGGCCAGGTCGTGCGGCGTCGCGGGCGCGTACCGGACGTGGTCGTTGTCCAGCACGACCCGGTTGTGCACGGCGTCGTTGACGACCGGCAGGCACCCGGCGGCCAGCATCTCGTGCGGCACCAGCGAGACGTTCGTCATCGACAGCGTGAGGCCCGCGTAGCACCGGTTGTAGATCTCGTTGAGCCGGTCGGGCGTGACCAGCCCGTGGTCGACGTGCCGGGGGCCCAGCGACCCGATCTTCTCGCCGTACGTGTGGATCGCGACGTCCGGGTGCCGCTCGGCGAAGATCTCCAACGCCAGCAACCCGATCTCGATCGCCCGCCGGGGCGCCAGCCGACGCGCGTAGAACACCACGCCGTCCCGCCGCACGCCCTCGGTCAGGCGGTAGCGGTCCGCGTCGCAGCCGAAGTCGAAGAAGTCGGCCGCCATCCCCGTCTCGGCCCGCACCTTGTCGGCCAGGTACCGGCCGGCGGTGAAGCCGTGGAACCCCATCCGGTAGGTGTTCTCCGCCAACGCCGACAGCCCGCCGACGGGGAAGAACCACGGCTCGTAGTCCTGCACCAGGTAGAACCGCTTGCCGGCGCACGGGTCGTTGAACGCCGGGTAGGCCGTCATCCAGGCGGTGGCGAACACGGCGTGCGCGTCGGCCATCCCGTCCGCCACGTCGTGCACCGACCCGCGGAAACCGGGGAACGCCGACCTGATCACCCGCTCGTGGTCGGCCGCACGGCTGCCGTACACGTCGTACAGGTACAGCCGGCACGTGTGGCCCACCGACTCCAGGTGCTCGATCAGCCGGAACATCGTGGTGTGCCCGCCGGAGCCGGGTGACGGCGGCGTGCTGACCCAGTTGACCGTCAACCGCCCGTCCTCGGGCACCGGCGGCACGACCACCGGCCGCCGCACGCCGATGTCCGCCGCGCGCACGTCCTCCAAGCGCACCGGGAACACCTCGGCGTCCGCGCCGAACCGCCGTGCCGCACGCCCGAGCGCACGGGCGCCCACCTGACGCACACCCTGTTCACGCATGATGCGCGTGACCTGGTGCGCCCGTCGTCGCAACTGCTGGACGACCCTCACGCGCCACTCCTCCGCAACAGGCCCAGCACCTCGTGGCGCAGGGGGAACACCACGGCCGCGTACGCCAGCGACGCCAGCGCGCCGCCCACCAGCAGCCGCCACAGGGCGCCGTCGACCAGCCACTGGACGCCCGACGCCACCAGGACCATCACCACACCGCCGGCCACCGGCCGCGCGACCGCCGCGCCCAACTCCCGCGCCCGCAGCCCGTAGGGCCGGAACGCGATCAGGTACGCGGGCACGATCACCACGAGCACGACCACGCTCTGCGCCAGCGCCACGCCCCGGATGCCGTCCAGGTGCGCGCCCAGCGCCAGCAGCGGCACGAGCGCGGCCAGCCACACCAGGTGGATCACCAGGATCGCGCGCGACCGCCCGGCGCCGGCCAGGTAGTCGTAGCCGAGCTCCAACGCCACCCGCAGCGCTCCCAGCAGCACCAGCAGCGCCAACGCCTGCGCGGCCGGGGCCCACCGCTCGCCGTACACCGTGCGCACGAGGGGGTCGGCCAGCGCCGCCAGCAGCACGCACGCGGGCACCGTCACCAGCGCGAGCAGCCGCAACGCGCGCGAGAACGTCCGAGCGAACAGCTCTGGATCATCTCTGACCTGCGAGAACGTCGCCAGCGACACACTGCGCACCGGCTGCGAGAACGCGCCGACCGGCCAGTTCGCCAGGTTGAACGCGAGCAGGTAGAACCCCAGCGGCACCGTGCCGAGCACGCTGCCGACGATGATGTAGTCGACGTTGAGGACCCCGAACACGAGCAGGCTCGCGCCCGCCAACGGCAGCCCGAACGCCAGCGCCTCCCGTGCCCGGACCGCGTCGAACCCCGGCCGGTAGCGCGTCGGCGTGTAGGCGAACATCACCACGGCGGCGACCAGGTTGGTGGCGATCCGCGACCACGCCAGGCTCCACGCGCCGAAGCCCAGCATCGCCAGCACGACCACCACGGCCGTGCCGACGACGAACGCCGACGTGTCCGCGACGAACTTGTGGTCCTGCCGGAACTCGCGTTGCAGCACCGCGCCCGGCACCGCCGACGCGCCCGCGATCACCAGCGACAGCGACATCAGCTGGATCACGCCGGTCGCCTGCGGCGTGTCCATCACCTCGGCGAACCACGGCGCGCCGAGCACGCACAGCAGCGCCAACAACGCGCCGGACGCGATGGACAGCGTCGTCACCGTGGGCGCGAGCTCCTCGACCGGCCGTTCGCTGCGCACCAGGGCGACGCTCACCCCCATCTCGCTGACGCTCATCACGATGTTGAGCACCACCAGCGCGACGGCGAACACGCCGAACTGCTCGGGCGCGATGAGCCGGGCCAGCAGGACGCCGACACCCACCTGGCCCAACCGCTGCACCAGGCTGTTGACCACGCTCCACCGGATCGCCGAACCGACCTTGCGCCGCAGCTCCGGCCGCCCGGTCGGGGTCGGCTCCACCTCGGCGGTCACTGGCCGCGCCACTTCCAGACCTGCTTGCCCACGACGCCGACGCCCCGCTTGACCAGGTGGCTGCCGACGAACAGCTGCGTGCGGCTGCACACCTTCGGCCCCAGCGCCCGCCGCCGCCGCAACGCCCGGTACTCGGGCAGCCGCGCCGCGTCGGGGAACACCCGCCGGGCGAACGCCTCCAGCTCGTCCACCGGGATCTCGTCCAGCTTGTCCCGGTCGTAGGCGCGCACCGCCCGCCACAACGCGTCCTTGGCGATCGACCGGTCAGCCAGCACCCGCAGCCGTGCCGGCAGGTCGGGGTGCTCGGCGAAGAACCGCTCGAACACCGCCTGCCGCTGCTCCAGGTCGGCGAACAGCGACGAGAACTGCGTGCGCATCATGCTCTGCTGGTGCACGCGGTAGTACGCGGCGGGCTTGCCGCGCACGTAGCCGATGTCGGACACCGCGGCGATGCGCATCCACATCTCCAGGTCGCCCGCGTGCGGCAGGTCCGGCCGGTAGCCGCCGACCTCCTGCTGCACCGACGTGCGCACCACGGCCTCGGGCGAGGACAGCACGTTCTGCCCGGTGCGGCACCGCGCCTCGATCCAGTCCACACCGGACCAGACCGTGCGACCGCCCGGCGGAGCGACCACGGACGGCAGCTGGTCGTGGTCGGTGTAATAAACAACACGTCCGTAGACCATGCCGACGTTCGGGTGAGCCTCGAAGACCTCGGCGGCACGGGCCAGCGCGCCCGGTGCGAGCAGGTCGTCGGCGGACAGCAGCACGGTGTAGTCGGCCTTGGCCCACTCCAGCAGACCCTCGTTGTAGGTCGCGATGTGGCCCTGGTTGACCTCGTGCCGGCGGCCCTCGACCCGGGGGTCCTGCGTCAACTCGGCCATGACCTCGGGCGTCTCGTCGCTCGACGTGTCGTCGATGATCAGCACCCGCACGTCGACACCGGGTTGGTCGAGCACGCTCTGCACGCACGCGCGCAGGAATCGCGCGTAGTTGTAACACGGGATGACGACGTCGACCGTTGGTCGTGCCGGGGGCTCAGTCACGCTCTACTCATCGTGTTCGACCGCGGATCGTTAACGGCGCGGCCCCGATCCCGATGTAGGAGGAGATACGGGGAGGGGTTCCATGGACCACGTCGTGCTGACGCGCTTCAACCTGCCGTCCGTCGGCGCGGAGAGCGTCGTGCGGGCGCGGGAGGGGTGGTTGACCGAACGCGTCGCGCTGTTCGAGCGGTACTGCCTGCCGTCCGTCGCGGCGCAGACGTCCTCGGACTTCCGGTGGCTGATCTACTTCGACCCCGAGAGCCCGCGGTGGCTCAAGGACCGCATCGAGGCGCACGGCGACGCGTACACACCGGTGTTCCGCACGCAGGTCAGCCGCGACGAGCTGATCGAGGACATCGCCAAGCTCTTCCCGGTCAAGGGCGACGAGCTGATCACGACCAACCTGGACAACGACGACGGCCTCGCCGCGGACTTCGTCGCCCGGCTCCAGGCCCAGCGGTCCACCGGCCGCCGCACCGCCCTCTACCTGGCGAACGGGCTGGTCAAGAGCCCGACCGGGTTGTTCGCGCACCACGACCGCGACAACGCGTTCGCCTCGATGCGGGAGAGCTGGGACGCGCCGGTGACGTGCTGGGCCGACTGGCACACCCGGCTGCACCGGCACGCCGAGGTGGTGTCGCTGGGCGGACCGCCCGGCTGGCTCCAGGTCGTGCACGGCGGGAACGTGAGCAATCGCACCCGCGGCAGGCTGGTCGCGCCCGCGCCGCACCGGCCGCGGTTCGGCGCGGCGCTGGACGACGTGCCGGAGCCCGCCGGCGGTGTGCTGGCCCGTGACCGGTTCATCGGTCACCCGCTGCGGTCGGCCCGTGACGGCGCCCGGTACGTGGCCAAGACCGCGGCGATGCGGCTGCTCGGCCCGGACGGCTTCGAGAAGGCGAAACGAGTGCTGGCCGCGCGGGCGTCGAGGTGATCGGGACCCGCGCGGTGCTGGCCGCCGTCCTCGTCCTGACCGCGTGCACGGCCGAGGCCCGCCGGCCGGCCGACCCGACGCCCGCGCCCGTCCCCGCCGGCCCGTCCGTCGACTACTACGAGCGGTGGGCCAACGGGCCCAACCCGACCGGCGACCCGGCCGTGTTCCCGATCAACGTCTGGATGCAGGACCCGTCCGGCGTCGAGAACGGGAAGAAGCTCGGCCGGGCGTTCCCGGAGATCGGCGTCGACTTCGGCATCGGGCTCTGGGAGGACGAGTGGTGGTACCTCCGCCAGGAAGGGCTCCACGAGACCGACTGGCGCGTGTACGTGGACGGCACGCGCGTCGACGAGGTCCTGGCCGACACCGCGCACGCCCGCAACTACGTCGGCTACCTGATCGCCGACGAGCCCGACATGACCAAGGTCTACGGCGACGTGTTCCACCCGGACATGCAGCCGTCGGCGATCGTGAAGGCCGCCGACGCGGTGCGCGCCAAGGACCCGTCCCGGCCGACGTACCTCAACTTCAGCCCGTGGATGGGCACGCCGACCGGCGAGATCGGCTACGGCTACATCGAGGAGTCGTACGAAGAGGACATGCGGACCTACTGCTCGGCCGCGGACATCGCGTCGGCCGACTACTACGGCTGGACCCACCCGGACCGCAACCACACCGTCGGCGCGTACAGCTACGGGCAGGTCATCGACACCATGCGCAAGTGGTGCGGCCCGGACAAGCCGCTGTACGGGTTCGTCGAGACGGGTCACCCGCACGACCGCGGCGAGATCATCGACGCCGACCAGCTCGAATCGGCGGTGTGGAACACGATCCTGCACGGCGCCACCGGCATCAACTACTTCGCGCACAGCTTCTACACCGACGGGACGGGCGAGTACTCCAGCGTCCTGACCCGCCCGGAGATCACCGCCCGCGTCGCCGCCGTGAACGCGCGGCTGAAGTCGTTGGCGCCGGTGCTCAACGCGCCGAACGCGCCGGGCGTGACCGCGTCGAGCGACAACGGCATCCCGGTCGCGGTGCTCCACAAGGATCCGGGCGTGCACAAGCAGCTCGGCGACACCCGCTGGGTGCTGGCGCAGACCGACGGCACCAAGGACCACCCCCGCAGCCTGGCCGCTCGCGTCACGCTCACCGTGCCGGTGTCGTCGGGCACGGCCACGGTGGTGGACGAGGACCGGACCGTGCCGATCGTGGACGGCCGGATCGTGGACGACTTCGGCCCGTACGAAGTTCACGTGTACCGGTTCTGACGGGCTAACGGCGCGGAGCCGGCCAGCGATGGGGGCAGTGCGGGACCCGAACCCACGGAGGCCGATCGTGCTCAGACAGATCCGCAAGACGCCGGCGGTGTGCGGCGCGGTCGCCTTGGGGGCGGCGCTGCTGCTCGCGCCGACCGGGACGGCCGTCGCAGATCCCGTGCGCGTGCTCGGGTACGTCGCCAACAACGGCGGCGGGGTGTCGGTGCTGGACACCGCGACGAACGCCGTCACCTCGACGCTCATCGACTCCAACGGCGACTCGCCCTACGGCGTCGGCGTCGCGTTCGACGGCACGCGCGGCTACGTGACGAACGTTCGCGACGACACGCTCACCATCATCGACACGCCGACCAACACCGTGGACGCGTCCGTGCCGGTCGGCGACGGCCCCGCCGGCGTCGTCGTGTCCCCGTCCGGTGGGCACGTGTACGTCTCGAACTACCTGGCGGGCACGGTGTCCGTGGTGGACGCGGCCACCACGACGACCACCGAGACCATCCCGGTCGGCGCGAACGCCGACGGCATCGCGATCACGCCGAACGGCAAGCGGCTCTACGTCGCCCACGACGTCGCAGGCCCCGGCACCGTCTCCGTCGTCGACACCACCACGAACGCCAAGATCGCCGACATCCCCACCGGCAACACCCCGACCGCTGTCGCCGTGACCCCCGACGGCGCGAAGCTCGTCGTGGTCAACAAGCTGTCCAACAACGTGTCCGTCGTCGACACCACCTCCAACGCCGTGATCGGCACGGTCCCGGTCAGCTTCATCCCGCACGGCGTCGCGATCTCCCCCGACGGCACACGCGCCTACGTCACCAACAGCGAGGGACACAGCCTGTCCGTCGTGGACATCACCACCCTCACCCCGGTCGCCCGGATCCCCGTGGGCAGCAGGCCGATCAGCGTCTCCCTGACCCCGGACGGCGCCAAGGCCTACGTGACGAACTTCAACAGCGGCACGGTGTCCATCGTCGACACCACCACCCTGTCCGTCGTCACCTCGATCCCCGTGGGCGTGAGCCCGGTGGGCATCGCGATCCACGCCGTCCCCCCAGCCCCCACCGAACTCACCGCCGGCCACGCCCAACTCCAACTGCGCCTCCTCGGGTTCACCGCACGCGGCCTGGACGCCACCCTCACCGAGTCCCACACGGGCAAGCCGGTGGCGGGCAAACAAATCACCTTCCGCACCACCAAGGGCCACCCCCTCTGCACCGCCACCACCAACGCCTACGGCAAGGCCCAGTGCGACGCCAACGTCCCCCTCCTCGTGGGCCTGGCCACCCTCCTCCAGGGCTACACGGCGAGCCACCCGGGCGACCTGACCCATGGCCGTTCGGTGGCACACGGCTCGATCGGCCTGCTCTAGGAGGTGAGGCCGGCCCCTTCACGGGGGCCGGCCTGCTTGTTGAGCCGCCACGCCACCGCCACGGCGACGAGAAGTGAGCCGATGGCCGCGTACACCGCCGTGCCGAAGGCGGCGAACTGCAACAGCAGGCCGAACGCCACGGACGACACCAGCCGCGCCAACGCCTGCCCCGTCTGCACCACCGCCAACCCGGACGCGCGCAACGACTCCGGCACGAGCGCGCTCACCCGTGCCGAGAGCACGCCATCCGTCGCGGCGTAGAAAAGCCCGTGCAGCAACAGCGCCGCACTGACCCCGAAGTAACCGGTGCCGGGAGCCACCAGCAGCACGTACACGCCCAGCAGCAGCACGTGCCCGCCGAGGAACACCCACCACCGCCCGACCCGGTCCGCCAACCGCCCCACCGGCGCGGCGGCCACGAGGAACACCAGCGCCGTCCCCAAGGGCAACAACGGCAACAGGTGCAGCGGCGCGTTCGTCGCCTTCTGCACCAGGATGAACACGAACGCGTCCGACAACGTCGCCAGCCCCAGCACCGCCGCCCCGACCGCCAGCCGCCGGTACCCCGCCTCCCGCAGCAACGCGAACCCCGCGCGCAGTGACGGACGCGGCCCGGTCGACACCGGCCGCGGGTTCTCCCGCACGAACGCCACCAGCACGATCAGCCCCACCACCGCGAAGCAGGCGCTCACCACGAACACCGGACCCGCCACCGTGCCGACCCAGTACAGCAGCAGGAACGTCACCAACGGCCCGAGCAGCGCACCCACCGTGTCCATGCTCCGGTGCAGCCCGAACGCCGCGCCCAACCGGTCCGGCGGCGTGGCCAACGAGATCAGGGCGTCACGCGGCGCGGTGCGCAGCCCCTTGCCCGCGCGGTCCGCCGCCATGGTCGCGCCGATCCCGAACGCCGACGCGCCCACGAGCGGGAAGATGAGCTTCGTCACCGCCGACAGCCCGTAACCGACCGCGGCGACCGCCTTGTGCCGGTGCGTCCGGTCCGACAGGTGCCCGCCGACGAGCCTCAGCACGGCCGTCGCGCCGGTGTACAGGCCGTCGAGCACGCCGAACTGCGCATAGCTCATGTTGAGCGTGAACAGCAGGTAGACCGGCATGAACGCGGTCACCATCTCGGCCGAGACGTCGGTCAGCAGGCTCACCGCGCCCAGCGCGACGACCGTGCCGGGAACCCGGCCCCTCACCCGCTCGCCGGGCCGGACGGACGCAACGTACATGCACCCGATATCGGTCACGTGCGGTAACCGTTACCGCCGTCCGGGCACGCCGTAACGGGGACCACCCGGAACCCGATGACGCGGGTATGCCGGACATTGCGCAGGCCCGCGTTCGCGTGGGCGCCGTCGACGTGTGGTCCGTCCGCGAGTCCGGTGTGGCCGACCACGTCGCCGAAGCCTGGCGGCGGGCCGAGGGCGGCGCGATCGTCACGGCCAACGTGGACATCGTGCGCGCGGCCACCCGCAGCCCCGAGCTCGCGGCGCTGATCGCCGAGTCGGAACTGGTCGTCGCCGACGGGATGCCGGTCGTGTGGGCCGGCAGGCTCGCGGGCGTCCCGGTGCCCGAACGGGTCACCGGGTCGTCACTGGTGTTCACCCTCGCCGAAGCCGCCGCCCGCGAAGGCCGCTCGCTCTACCTGCTCGGCGGTGAGCCGGGCGTGCCGGAGAAGGCCGCCGACGTGTTGTGCGCCAGGTACCCCGGGCTGCGCGTCGTGGGCACGGACTCGCCGGCGTTCGGGTTCGAGACCTCCGCCGACGCCACCGCCGAGACCGTCGCCAAGGTCGTGGAGGCCAAGCCGGACCTGGTGTTCGTCGGCCTCGGCTTCCCCAAGCAGGAACGCCTGATCCGACTCCTGCGCGCCGACCTGCCCGCGTCCTGGTTCCTCGGCTGCGGCGCGGGCATCCCCATGGCCGCGGGCGAGTTCCGGCGTGCCTCGGGCGTGGTGCAGAAGCTCGGCGCGGAGTGGCTGCACCGCCTCGCGCTCGAACCGCGCCGCCTGGCCAAGCGCTACCTGCGCGACGACCTGCCGTTCGCGTTCCGCCTGCTCGGGGGCGCGCTGCGCACCCGGTTCCGCCGCCCTACCGCCGACGGCGTCGGCACCCAGACCGGGGAGTAGACGTGCCGCTTGCCGTCGTCGTCGTGACCTACCACAGCGCCGATGTCGTCGAAGACTGCCTGAAGTCCGTCGCGGTCGCGCTGGAGTCCATTCCGGACAGCCGGGTCATCGTGGTGGACAACGCTTCCACCGACGACACCCTGGCGGTCGTCGCACGGGTCGCGCCGCGCGCCCAGGTCGTCGCCCGCACGTCCAACGACGGCTTCGCGGCGGGCGTCAACGCCGGGTTCGCCGCCGCGCCGGACTGCGACGTGCTGGTGCTCAACCCGGACATCCGGCTCCACCGCGACGCCGTCACGCTGCTCAGCGCCGCGCTCGCGCTGCCCGGGACCGGCATCGCGGTGCCCCGGCTGGCGGGCCCGGACGGGGCACCTCAACTATCGCTGCGCCGGGCACCGAACCCGTTGCGCGCCTTGGGCGAAGCGCTCCTCGGCGGCACGCGGGCCGGCCGGTCCGAGGCGCTCGGCGAGCTGGTGGTCGACCCCCTCCGGTACGAGACGGCCGGCACGGCGGACTGGGCGACCGGTGCGGCGTGGCTGATCTCCCGCGAGGCGCGCGAGGCGACCGGCGTGCTGGAGGAGCGGTACTTCCTGTACTCGGAGGAGACCGAGTACATGGTGCGCGCGGGCAAGCGCGGTTACGCCATCCGCTACGAACCGCGGGCACGTGCCGTGCACCTCGGCGGCGAGCAGTCGACGTCGCCGGTGCTGTGGTCGATGGCCACCACGAACCGGGTCCGGGCGGTCCGCGAGCGCAACGGCCGCATGGCCGCGTTCGCGATGTGGTGCGCCGTGCTGCTGAACGAGCTGCTGCGCGTGCCGCGCGGCGCCAAGCACCGCAAGGCCGTCGGCGACCTGCTGCGCTGGCGACGGTGGCCGGCCCGCCCCGGCGCGGGCCCCGAACCCGGCTGGGTGTGCTTCTCCGCGCAGGACTGGTGGTACCACAACCGGGCGCACTCGGACTTCCAGCTGATGCGGTCGATGGCCGCGCACCGCAGGGTGCTCGTGGTCAACAGCATCGGCATGCGGATGCCGACCCGCGGCAACAGCACGCACGTCGCCCGGCGCATCCTGCGCAAGCTGCGGAGCGTGGCCAAGTTCGTGCGCCGGCCGATGCCGGACTTCTACGTGATGTCGCCGTTGCCGCTGCCGTTCTACGGCTCACCGTTCCTGCGCAAGGTCAACGCCGTCCTGGTCCGCGCCCAGGTGCGGCTGGTGGCCCTCGCGCTGGGCCTGCGCACGCCGGTGATCATGGTGACGATCCCCACCGCCTGGGACGTGGTAGCCCCGATGCGCCGGCACAGCCTGGTGTTCAACCGCTCGGACCGGCACTCGGACTTCCCCGAGGCCGACCGGGCGTCCATCGAGGCGCTGGAGGACCAGCTCCTGGCCAACGCCGACCACGTCGTCTACGTCAGCCACGCGTTGATGGACGAGGAGCTGCCGCGCACCGGCTCCCGCGCCCACTTCCTCGACCACGGCGTGGACGTCGACCACTTCACCGCGCGGCCGGAGCACGAGTGGCCGGACGACGTCCGCGCGATCCCCGGCCCGCGCATCGGCTTCTTCGGCGCCCTGGACGACTTCGTGGTGGACTTCGACCTGCTGGAACGCGTCGCCGCCGAGCTGCCGCACGCGTCCCTGGTGCTGATCGGCGACGCCACCCACCCGATGGAGCGCTTCGACAAGTACCCCAACGTGCACTGGCTGGGCTTCCGCCCCTACACCACCATCCCGGCCTACGGCTCGGCGTTCGACGTGGCGATCATGCCGTGGCAGGACAACGACTGGATCAAGCGGTCCAACCCGATCAAGCTGAAGGAGTACCTGGCCCTGGGCCTGCCGGTGGTCAGCACCGACTTCGCCGAGCTGGCCGGCTACACCGACCGCGTCCGCGCCGCCCGCACCCACGCCGACTTCGTCGACCACCTCCGCACCACCCTCGCCAGCGGCCCCCTCCTCCCGCCGCGCACCCTCCGCGCCTCCGTCGAACCGCACTCCTGGCAAGCCCGCACCCTGACCCTCCTGACCCTCACCACCCCGTGAGTCCTACCTCCAGCCCTCGCGTGTCCTACGTTCAGGACCACCGTGTCCTACGTTCAGGTACCCCGAATTCAACGCTCAGGACGCGCTGACGGGCCGCTCACCGGTCGCTGACCGGTCCTTGAGCCACCCTCGACTCCACATCCGCGCCCGAGGTTGCGTCGCTGTGGTCTGCACCGCGAACCTCGCCGTCTTGCCCAAGCGGGGTGGCCGGCGCATCTAGTGTGGGTGTCGTGCAGCCACTGCCCCCGAACGCCCCGTCGCGGATCGGCGACTACACGCTGCTCGCCGCCCTCGGCCGCGGCGCGATGGGGTCGGTCTACCTGGCGCGGTCACGCGGCGGGCGGCCGATCGCGGTCAAGGTCTCGCGCGCCGAGCTGGCCGACAACCCCGAGTTCCGCGAGCGCTTCCGCCGCGAGGTCGAGATGGCACGCGCGGTCGGCGGCTTCTGGACCGCCACCGTGGTGGACGCCGACCCCGACGCCGACCGGCCGTGGATGGCCACCGAGTACATCCCCGGCCCGAGCCTCCAGCAGGCCGTCCAGGACCACGGCCCCCTGCCCGAACGCGCCGTGCGCCGCCTCGCCGGCGGCCTGGCCGAAGCGCTGGTCGCGATCCACGGCGCGGGCCTGGTGCACCGCGACCTCAAGCCGTCCAACGTGCTGCTGGCCGACGACGGCCCCCGCGTGATCGACTTCGGCATCGCCCGCGCCCTGGAGCACTCCGCGCTCACCGAAGCGGGCATCGTGTTCGGCACCCCCGGCTACCTGTCACCCGAGCAGGTCGTCGGCCAGAAGATCACCACCCAGAGTGACGTGTTCGCGCTGGGTTCGGTGCTGGTCTACGCCGCGACGGGCGGTGGGCCGTTCGGCGAGGGCGCCACGTCCGCGCTGGTCTACCGCGTGGTCCACCAGGAGCCGGACCTCTCGCGCGTGCCGCCGGGCCTGGTGCCGCTGATCGTGCCCTGCCTGGTCCGCGAGCCGGCGAACCGCCCGACGCCCGCACGGCTGCTGGAGGCCATCGGCCCGCCGTCCGCCGAACCGTCCTGGCTCCCCGCGAGCGTCCGCACCATGGTCGAGCAGCGGCACACCGAGCTGGGCAAGCTGCCCGCCAAGCCGCCGACCCGCGTGCTGGTGGACGACCCACCGCCCAAACCGCCGACCCTCGTCGCCCCCGCGCCGGCGCAGCCCAGGACCCCCGTCCGCGTCGACCCCGCGCCCAAGGAGGTCCGCCCCACCGGCGTCCGGTTCAAGACCTCCCGCGCCGTCGGCCTGAGCTGGGCCGGTGCGAACGCGCTGGCGGCCGTCGTGACGGGCTCCATCGCCGACGTCGCCTCCGGCGCGCCCGACGCCGTGCGAGCGGCGGCCTTCCTCGCGTTCCTGGCGTTCGCGCTGGCCGGCATCCGCCTCCTGATCGGCGTCGCGCGCTCGCCGCTCACCCTCGACGTCGGCCCCGACGGCATCACGCTGTCCAACGGCGAGGAGTCGCGCCGCCTCCCGTGGTACGCGATCGCCCGCGTCAAGGTGGAGGCGCACCACGCCCGTCCGTGGCTCGTGGTCTGGCTGGTCGCCGCGGCCAAGACACCGGAGACGCTGGGACGCGGCAGCTTCACCAAGCACAAGGGCGGCCTGCGCGTCTACCCGATCTCGCACGAGCGCTACCGCAAGCGCCGCGACCGGGACGTGGTCGAGCTGCGCTCCGCCCTCGCCTGGTACGGCTCCGCCGCCTACGACCCCCGATAGGGTGCCCGCCGTGGAAGAGCCTGAGGAGCAGCCGGTGAAGTCGGGCCTGAGCCCGCACGAGCTGGCGCTGGACCTGCTGGGCCGCATCGACCGCGCCCGCGACTACGGCCGGGTGCGCGCGGCCAGGTTCAGCCGCCGGGCGACCGCGCTCAAGGTCGGCCTGTTGTCCATGTCCGCGACCGCGACGATCATCCTGGGCTGGCAGGACCTGGACTTCTGGACGGGCCTCGCGTTCTCGCTGGTGGCGTTGACCACGGTGTTCGCCGTGCTGGAGCCGTACTTCGCGTGGCGGCCCCTGTGGGTGCTGATGGAGGAGTCCATCTCCCGCTTCCACCGGCTGCACGACGACGTCAGCCACTACCTCGCGGCCACGCCGAGCGACCGGGTCGACCCCGCCAAGGTCGCGGAGATGTTCGCCGAGTACCAGGCGATCTGGGACCGCCAGAGCACCCGGTGGGTCGAGTTCCGGCGGATCAGCGACCGCTGAACGTCGCCTTGCCCGGACCGTCGGCCAGGAACGACCGCACCGCGCCGCGCAGGTCCTCGGTCTCGAACAGCGCGGCCGCGATCGCGGTGACGTGCTCGTTCGCCTCGGCCACGCCGCCGCTCTCGAAGTGCGCCAGCACCCGCTTGGTCGCCGCGTGCGCCACCGTGGGCCCGGTCGCCAGCGCCGCGGTGAACTCCAGCGCCGCGTCGTCGAAGCCCTCGTCCGGCAGCACGCGGTTGACCACGCCCCACCGTTCCAGCGTGGCCGCGTCGTAGCGCTCGCCGGTCATCACGAGCTCCTTGGCCCGACCGACGCCCGCCCGCGCGGCCAGCCGCTGCGTGCCGCCCATGGTCGGGGTCAGCCCGACGACCTTCTCCACCAACCCGAACGTCGCCCGCCGCGCGGCCAGGACGAGGTCGCACGCCACCGCGACCTCGAACGCCCACGTCAGGCACAGCCCGTGCGCGGCGAACACGGTCGGGAACGGCAGCGCGGCCACCCGTTCGGTCAGCTCCAGCATCTGGTCGAGCTGGGCCTTGGCCTGCGCGGACGTCTCCTGCGCGGCGAACAGCCCCACGTCGACGCCGCCGCTGACGACCTTGCCCTCGAAGCGGATGAGCAGCGCCCGCGCGGGCCGCTCCTCCAGGTCCTCGACCGCCGCCTCCAGCAGGTCGTGCAACCCGGCGGTGTAGAGGTTCAGCGGGGGAGCGTCCACGGTGAGCACCGCGAGCCCCACGGCGTCCCGCTCCAGCCGGACCTGTTGCGCTGCCACGGGCGGGGACTTTACACGCGTCCGGAATGCCGAAAACCACGTGTCCGAATGGCCCAACGCGGGTGAGAATCTGCCAATGAGTTCCTGGACCGTTCAGCCCGAACTGGTTGACAGCCCGACCGCGGTCGCGGTGATCCGCACCTACTTGGCCGACATCATCGCGCGCTACTACGGCCGTCCGGCCGTGCCCGCGGAGGTCGACCAGGCGATCGCCGATGACCCGACCGACGACCTGGCGCGGTTCTTCGTCGGGCGCCGCGACGGGGCGGTGCGAGGATGCGTCGGCTTCCGCATGGTTGACCGCGAAATGGCGGAGATGAAGCGGATGTTCGTCGATCCGGCGGCTCGCGGCACCGGCGGGGGAGCGGCGCTGCTCGCGGCGGTCGAGGACGCGGCTGTCTCATTTGGTGCTGCGGCCATTCGCCTCGACACCCGTACTGACCTGGTCGAAGCGCGGGCGTTGTACGCGCGGCACGGCTACCGTGAGGTGCCCGCGTTCAACGACGACCGCTATGCGGAGCACTGGTTCGAAAAGCGGCTATAGGGGCCATTGGGTTCCCATATCACCGTTGTGATGTGTCTCACTTGACACTGAATAAACGTCACAGTTGAGTATGTGGCGAAAGTCGGCCGCGGAATGAAATGGGGATCAGTCCAGTGGCTTTCGCCGTTGAGTTGACATTTCGTGATGCGCGCCAGGTGCGGAGATCCATTCATCTCGCACACCGGGAATATTGGCGTCCGCTCGCCGAGCAGGGCGTGCTCGTCGGAACCGGCCCGTGGGCCGATGGTTCCGGCGTGCTGCTCATCGTGCAGGTGCCCGACGACGCCGCGGCCCGGGACCTGGTGCGCGGTGACCCGTACGTGCGATCGCAGTCGATCGCGGAGGTGCGCATACGCCAGTGGCACGTGCTGCTGGGTGTGCCGGAAGGTGAGCGCGTGCCGGGCATAGTCCGGCCGCGTGACGGGCAGAGCGCCGAGGCGCGCTCGCGCGAGCCGTTGACGCCGCACGAGCACCGGATCGCGCTGATGATGTTGGAGGGGATGACGAACCGGCAGATCGCCGAGCACTTCTCGGTGTCGACCCGGGCCGTCGAACTCCACATCACCCGCATCTACCGCAAGCTCGACATCGGCAGGCGGGCGCAGCTCGCCGCGGCGATGCCGTGGGGCCAGCGCTCCTACCTCTAGTGCGCGTCCTGTCGTGGGGGGCGGGGGGGGGCGGCCCCCGCCCCCCCCGCCGCCCCGGGGGGGGCGGGGGGGGGGGCGGGGGGGGGGGGGCCCCCCCCCCCCCCCCCCCCCCCCACGTCCCGGGGCGGTCATGTGCGATGCGCGACGGCTTATTGGGCTGTCCGGGTGGCAATCCGGACCGGCTGGGCGAGACCGTGTCGGGAAATGGTTACCGACCGTGCGGTATGTCACAGGATTAGGCACTGCGGGCGACTTCTGTCAATACTCCTTACTCGTCGGTAACGTGAGGAGTCCCGTGGTGCGCAACCTGGTTGTCGGAACTGCCGTGCTCGCCCTGCTCGCGACCGGGTGCGGCGCCGAGGAGGACGCACCGGTCAAGACCGGACCCGGCGTCACCGACGACACGATCTCGCTCGGCGTGCTGACCGACATGACGGGACCGTTCTCGGCCACGTCGCTCATCCGGATCAAGGGCTACGAGCTGTTCCTGGCCGAGCTGAACGAGCGCGGCGGCATCTGCGGGCGCAAGGTCGAGCTCAAGCAGGCCGACCACGGCTACGACGTCGACCGGGCGTTGCAGGCGTACTTCGAGCTGGAGCCGGAGGTGCTCGGGTTCATCGACGTCACCGGCGCGCCGATGACCGAAGCCATCGAACCGGACCTGATGCAGACCCGCGCCATCGCCGCGCCCGCGTCGTGGTCGGCGAGCCTGCTCGGCAACCCGCACATGGTCATCGTCGGCACGACGTACGACCTCGACGTGATCAACGGGCTGGACCACGTCAAGCGCGAGGGCCTGATCGGCGCCGGTGACACCATCGGGCACATCCACGTCGAGAGCGACTACGGCCTCAACGCGTTGGAAGGCAGCACGTTCGCAGCCGAGCAGTGGGGCATGGAGCTGGTGGCGAAGGCCGTGCCGGAGACCGCGGACGTGGCCGCGCAGGTCGGCGAGCTGCGTGCGGCGGGGGCGAAGGCGGTGTTCCTGAGCACGTCGCCGCAGCAGACCGCGACCGCCGTCGCGACCGCCGAGCGGCTCGGCTGGGACGTGCCGTTCCTGGTCAACGCGGCGGGGTACGACCCGTTGATCCTCCAGTCGCCCGCGGCGGCGGCCGTGGTGAAGCGGGTGCAGGTGGTGTCGCCGATCGCGCCGTTCGCGACCGACCTGCCGGGGCCGCGCGCGGTGGCGGAGGCGTTCACGCGCAAGTTCCCGGACCTGGAGCCGACCGGGTCGGTGGACCACGGCTACGTGATCGGGGTGGCGTTCGCGGCGATCCTGGAGAAGGCGTGCGGCGCCCGTGACCTGACCCGTGACGGGGTGCTGCGGGCGTTCCAGGACACCAACCAGGTGGACACGAAGAGCCTGACCGGGCAGTTGCGGTTCTCGCTGGTGGGGCGGCCGTCGGCGACGCAGTCCTACATCGCGCGGCCCGACCCGGCGACACCCGGCGGGCTGGCCGTGGTCGCCAACCTGTTCGAGTCGGACCTCGTGAAGCTCAAGGGCACGCGCGCCAAGTAGCCCTGGCGGGTAGTTTCCGCCGGTCCGCGCGGGGAATCCGAGGCGCATGATCGAGGTGCGCTTGGCGGTGCCAACGTCGGTGGAGCGGGTGTTCGCGGTGCTGGCCGACGGCTGGTCCTACGCGGGCTGGGTGGTCGGTGCCGCGCACATCCGCGAGGTGGACGCGGGGTGGCCGGGCACCGGCACGCGGATCCACCACAGCGTCGGCGCGTGGCCGTTGGCGGTGCAGGACGTGACCACGGTGCTGGACGTCGACCCGCCCCGGGTGCTGGAGCTGGAGGCGCGCCTGTGGCCCCTGGGCGCGGCCCGCATCCGCTTCGACCTGAAGGCCACCTCCGACGGCTGCGAGGTCACCATGCTCGAAGAGGCGATCAAGGGCCCCCTCTCCCTCCTCCCCGAGCCGGCCCAATCCGTCTTCCTGACCCCCCGCAACCGCGAAACCCTGGCCCGCCTCTCCGCCCGCGCCACCCGCAAACCCACCTGACCCCCGCGCGTGTCGAACACTCAGGTCCCGCGTGTCGAACACTCAGGACCCCCGAACTCCACCCTCAGGACCACTCGGCACGACGCGAACGTAGAACTTGACGGTCCTGAACGTTCGACACGCGGGACGCGAGCGTTCGACACGCGGGACCTGAAGGTTCGACACGCCGGTTAGTAGAGGTGGTGGTGGAGGGTGCGGAGGAGGAGGCGGTAGGCGTCGCCGGCCAGGGCGTTGCGGGTCAGGGCGGCACGGGCGGCGTTGGCGCCGGGTGCGCCGTGGACGCCGCCGCCCGGGTGGGCCGAGGCTGAGGTCAGGTACAGGCGGTCGATGGGGGTGTCGGCCCGCGCCAGGCCCGGGGTCGGGCGGAAGACCAGCTGCTGGTGGATGGCGGCGGTGCCCGCGTTGATCGAACCGCCGACCAGGCTGCGGTTGCGGGTCTCCAGGTCGGACGGGCCGTGGACCACGCGGGCGCGGATCAGGTCGCGGAACCCCGGCGCGTGCCGCTCGATCAGCTGCTCCACCCCGTCGGCACGGCGGCGCACCCGGTCGGCGGACCACTGCTCACCCCGCGGCACGTGCGTGTACGCCCAAGCGGTCTCCGTGCCGACCGGTGAACGGCTCGGATCCGTCGTCGTCATCTGCCCCATGATCACGAACGGCGTCCCCGGCACCCGCCCGCACGCGATCTCCGCATTGAACAGGGCCAACGCGTTGAAATCCCCTCCCAAATGGACGGTCCCCGCACCCCCGACCCCATCCGCCGTCCACGGCACGGGCCCGTCCAACGCCCAGTCCACCTTGATCGTCGCGTCATCCCACTCGAACGCCGCCAGGTCCGACACCAACCGCGACGGCAGGTGCTCCGCCCCCACCAACCCGAGGTACAACGCCGGCGCCGGCACGTCCGCCAGCACCGCCTTCCGCGCCCGCACGTACCCGCCCGCCGCGTCACGCACCCCCAGCGCACGCCCACCGGCCACCACCACCCGCTCCACCGCCCGGCCGCACTCCACCACCCCGCCGAGCCGCCGCACCAACGCCCGCGTCAACGCACCCGCACCGCCCTCCGGCACCGGATACCCCACGTCCTGCCCCAACATCGACAGCAACCACCCGAACGCCGCACTGCCCGCCTGGTCCGGCCCCAGGTCGGTGTGCATCGCGTTGCCCGCCAACAACAACGGCGCGCCCTCACCCGAGAACCGCTCGTCCCCGAACGCCCGCACGGACTGCAGGAACGACCGCGCGAGCCGCAACGCCCCACCCGCGCCCAACGCGCCCACCAACCCGGCGCCCGCGCGCACCGGCGGGAACGGCCGCATCAACACCTCGACCAGCTCCGCCCGGACCCGCTGCCACAACGCGAACTCCGCCCGCCAGACGTCACCGTCACCCGCGCCGAACGCCTCCACCGACGCCGCCGTCCGGTCCACGTCCTGCGACAGCACCACGGCCCGGTCGTCCGACAGCACGTGCGCCAGCACCTCCGGCGCCCGCCGCCACCGCAACCCGTGCCGACCCAGGTCCAACCCGGTGATCACCGGCGACGCCGCGCCCAGCGGGTAGAACGCGCTGAACAGGTCGTGCCGGAACCCCGGCTCGGTCAACTCGGCCGTCCGCACCGCCCCACCGGGCTCGTCGGCCGCCTCCAGCACCAGCACGTCCCAGCCGGCGTCGGCCAGCAGGTTCGCCGCCACCAGCCCGTTCGGACCGGAACCGATGACCACCGCGTCCACGACTTCGCTCAACGCACGTCTCCCTGGCTCTGCTGCACCGGCCGGCCGAACCGCAGCCCGTGCCACCGTCCCACATCACGCGGCGCGAGCGGACCCCACGTGCCGCGCCCCTGGGCGACCGCCACCACGAACTCCGCCAACGCCTCCCGCGGCGGGTGCTCGGGAGCCCACCCCAGCGCCCGCATCCGTGAACTGTCCACAACGGACACCTGATCCGCCAGTCGCAACCACCCGGGGTGCACGGGCTGCAGACCCAGCCGCCACGTCGACCAAGCCGCCGCCCGCAGCAGGGCCAACGGCACCGGCACCAGGAACCCGCCGAACAACGGGGCCAGCTCACGCGCGCCCAACGGCGGGTCGGCGGCCACGTTGAACGCACCCAAGGCGTGCCGCGCGAGGACCACCCGGATCGCCCGCGCCACGTCCTCCGCGTGCACGACCTGCGCCCGCAACCCCCGCCACAACGGCACCGGCAGCCACCGCCGCCCCAGCACCCGGACCGGCGCCACCGGGCTCAACACCCACCGACCCAGCTCGCCGGCCGCGTCCGGCTGCACGATCGCGCACGGCCGCAGCACGGCCACCCCGGGACGACCGGCGACCAACCGCTCCAGCTCGGCCTTCTGCGCGCTGTACGCGCTGCCGGGCACCCCGCCGCACGGCCACGACTCGTCCACCGGCGCGGGAGCGGGCGTGTACGCCGCGACCGAGGACAACACCACCACGTGCGGCACACCGGCGCGTTCCGCCGCACGCAGCACGTGCGCGGTGCCGGTGATGTTGGTGCGCCGCATGGCGGGCTCACCCGGCGTGGGCTGCACCGCCCACGCCAGGTGCACCACCGCGTCCGCACCCTCGAACGCCCTGCCCAAGACCACCTCGGCGGCCGGCGCGCCCACGTCGCAACTCACCCACCCGGGTGAACCGACGGGTATCCGCCGCGCGATGCCGACCACCGGGTCGCCCGCCTCCGCGAGCACCCGGCGCAGGGCCGTCCCCACGTTGCCGCTGGCACCCGTGACGACGACCCTCATGGCCGCCGGGTACCCCTACTTCGCGCCGCCAAGCCCCGCGCGCCGCAGCGCCTCGGCCATCGCACCGTTCGCCGGCGGGCGCTCCTGCTGACGGGGCTTGCCTCCACCGCTCCCACCGCGGGGCGCCCCACCGCCGCGCTGACCGCCACGCGGCTCGCGCTGCTCGCGGGGCGGCTTGCGGCCCGGCTCGTCCTCCAGCCGCAGCGTCAACCCGATCCGCTTGCGCGGGATGTCGACCTCCAGCACCTTCACCCGCACCACGTCGCCGGACTTGACGACGTCCCGCGGGTCCTTGACGTAGGTGTTGGACAGCGCCGAGATGTGCACGAGGCCGTCCTGGTGCACGCCGACGTCCACGAACGCGCCGAACGCGGCCACGTTCGTCACCACGCCCTCCAGCACCATGCCGGGCTTGAGGTCGGAGATCTTCTCCACACCCTCGGCGAACGTCGCCGTCTTGAACGCGGGCCGCGGGTCGCGTCCCGGCTTCTCCAGCTCGCGCAGGATGTCGGTGACGGTCGGCAGGCCGAACGTGTCGTCCACGAACTCCTGCGGGCGCAGCGACTTCAGCACCGCCGTGTTGCCGATCAGCGGCTCACCGCCCGCGCGCTCCTGCATCCGCCGCACCACCGGGTACGCCTCGGGGTGCACGGAGGAGGCGTCCAGCGGGTCGTCGCCGTTCGGGATGCGGAGGAAGCCCGCGCACTGCTCGAACGCCTTCGGGCCCAGCCGCGCCACGTCCTTCAACGCGCGCCGCGAGCGGAACGGGCCGTTGCTGTCGCGGTGCTGCACGATGTTCTCGGCCAGCCCGGCGGTGATGCCGGAGACGCGGGTCAGCAGCGGCGCGGAGGCGGTGTTCAGGTCGACGCCGACCGCGTTCACGCAGTCCTCGACCACCGCGTCCAACGACTTCGACAGCTTCGTCTCGGACAGGTCGTGCTGGTACTGGCCGACGCCGATCGACTTCGGGTCGATCTTCACCAGCTCGGCCAGCGGGTCCTGCAGCCGGCGGGCGATGGACACCGCGCCGCGCAGCGACACGTCCATGCCCGGCAGCTCGGCCGACGCGAACGCGGACGCCGAGTACACCGACGCGCCCGCCTCCGACACCACGGCCTTGGTCAGCTTCAGCTCGGGGTGCCGCTTGAGCAGGTCGGCGGCCAGCTTGTCGGTCTCGCGCGAGGCGGTGCCGTTGCCGATGGAGATCAGCTCGACGTCGTGCTTGCGCGCCAGCACGGCCAGCTTGGCGATCGACTCGTCCCACCGGTTCGCGGGCACGTGCGGGTAGATCACGTCCGTGTCGACGACCTTGCCGGTCGCGTCGACCACGGCCACCTTCACGCCCGTGCGGAAACCGGGGTCCAGGCCCATCGTGGCGCGGGTGCCGGCGGGCGCGGCCAGCAGCAGGTCGCGCAGGTTCGACGCGAAGACCTTCACGGCCTCGTCCTCGGCGAACGCCCGCAGCCGCGACCGCAGGTCGATGCCGAGGTGCACCAGGATCCGGGTGCGCCACGCCCAGCGGACCGTGTCGCCCAACCAGCGGTCGGCGGGCCGGCCCTGGTCGTCCACCCCGAAGCGGGACGCGATGCGCGCCTCGTACCCGGTGGGTTCGTCCTCGTCGGCGGGGTCGAACTGGAGGTCGAGCACCTCTTCCTTCTCGCCGCGCAGCAGCGCGAGGATGCGGTGCGAGGGCAGCTTCGTGAACGGCTCGGAGAAGTCGAAGTAGTCGGCGAACTTCGCGCCGTCCTCCTCCTTGCCCTCCCGGACCTTGGACGCGAGCCGCCCCTGCGCCCACATGCGTTCGCGCAGCTCGCCGATGAGGTCGCCGTCCTCGCCGAACCGCTCGACCAGGATCGCCCGCGCGCCCAGCAGCGCGGCGGCGACGTCGGCGACCTCCTCGGTCACGAACGCCTTCGCCACCTCCTGCGGGTCCTGCGTCGGGTCGCCCAGCAGGCCGTCGGCGAGCGGTTCGAGGCCCTGCTCGCGCGCGATCTGCGCCTTGGTCCGCCGCTTCGGCTTGAACGGCAGGTAGAGGTCCTCCAGCCGGGCCTTGGAGTCGGCGGCCAGGATCGACGCCTCCAGCGCCTCGTCCAGCTTGCCCTGCGACCGGATGGACTCGAGCACCGCCGCCCGGCGGTCCTCCAGCTCCCTCAGGTAGCCAAGCCGTTCCTCCAGCGTGCGGAGCTGGGTGTCGTCGAGCGCGCCGGTCGCTTCCTTGCGGTAGCGGGCGATGAAGGGAACGGTGGAACCACCGTCGAGCAGGTCGACGGCGGCGCTGACCTGCCCGGCCCGCACCCCGAGCTCGTCGGCGATCCTCTGGTGAATGGCTGTGGTCACAGCGAGCCATTGTGCCCTGCCCGCCGGTCCACGTTCGGGCACCCCGACCCGGTCGGCCGCCGATCGGTCGGTAGCCGCCGGCCCGGCCGGAGCAACCGGGGGTGAGGGTGTCCTGAGCCGTCACGCCAACGTGGTGAGCACGGCGACGTCCGACTCGTCGTTCGGCAGGTACTTCACCCGGACCACCATGCCCCGCTGCACCTGCGGGATCGACACCGGCAGCATCTTCTTGTCCTGCGTCACGTCGAACGTGCTGCCGTCCGGCCGGGCCACGCGCAGGCTCAGGCGCAGTGCCGTGCGGCCGTCCGGCGTCTGCCCGGTCGGGACCATGTCCAGCACGACGGCACGGGCGTCCACACCCTGCTCGGTGATGCGCAGCTGGTGCGGCGTCACGTGGCCCTTCGCCAAGTGCACGCGGTCGAGGGCGGCCTGCAGCTCGTGCTGCGGCGCGTCGGTGGCCAACACCGCGCGCCCGTCGGGCAGGTAGCGGACCGGCAGGATCGCGCCCGGTCGCAGAAGGGACAGCTCGGTGATGTCGACGACTTGCCGCGCGGTCGCGGGGAACGTGCGGCCGTCCGCGGTGTCGACCTCCAGCCGGATGTCCAACTGCGGCTGGTCGTTGACGCTCAGACCGGTCCGCGCCACGCCGACGACCGTGCCCACGCCGATCGGCGCGCCGCGGAACGCCTTGGGCACCCCGCCGGTCAGTCCCGCGAGGCCGCCGTCGAGCAGCTTGTCCAGCGAGAACAGCGTCGGCACGACGAACAGCAGGATCATCGGGCCCACCAGCCAGCCGTTCAGCCACGCGAACACGTCGTCGCCGGCCAGCCCGCCCGCGACCCAGGCCGCGGTGAGGGCGAGCCCGGCGGTGAGCCCGAGCCAGGTGAACACCTTCATGGTCTCGTCCTTTCCAAGAGGAGGGTCAGCGGTGGGCGCCGAAGAAGTCGGCCAGGCCGACGTCGAGGGACACGACCCGGCCGTCACCGCGGACGGCGGCGATCACCTCGCCCGCCGCCAGCGCCGTGACCCCGTCGGGGCCGACGAGCGCGCGACCGACCCGCGAGTCCACCGCCAGCGTGGCCGTGACCTGCCCGGTGGCCAGGGAGACCAGGCTCAGCGCGACGCCGGGGTCGTTCACCGAGCGCTGGTGCTCGACCAGCACGTGCCCGGTGGCGGCGGCCACGGCGGTCACCCCGTCGACCACCAGCCGGCCGTCGTGGAACGCGGTCGCACCCACCGGGACCTCGTGACCGTCGGCCGTGACGCGGACCAGCACGCTGCCCGGCACACCACCCGGCGCCTGCCGCAGCGCGATCCGCTCACCGCCGGCCAAGGCGGCTTCGGCGCCGGTCGCCGCGGTCGGCGCACCAGGGCCGCGCTGCACGGACAGCCGACCGGACCAGGCCGCGGCCGTCTCCGGGTCGACGGGCTCGGCCACCACCTCGTCCAGCCTGACCGCCACCACCCCTCCCGTGGCGGTCATGGCCATCAAGCGGCTGTTCTCCCGGTCGTACGCGTAGGCGGTCCGCGCCGTGGCGAACGCGTCGCCGAGCCCTTGGACGCCCGCGCCCTCGGCCACCACCGACCCGTCGGCCAGCGCGACCACGATCAGCCCGGAGTCCGTGGCCAGGTACGCGTAGCGCTGCCCGGCGGCCAGCACCGACGCCTCCCAGACCAGCCGGTCGGACAGCTGCGTGTCCCACAGCACCTCGCCGGTGGTCGGGTCCGTGGCCGCCAGCCGCACCTGGAACAGGTCCTGCGTCATCATCTGGAACATGCCGCGCACGCCGTGCCGCGCGTACGGCGCCAGCACCACGTCCCGCCCGTCGATCTCGGCGAACGCGAAACCGGCCTGCACCTCGACGTCCGGCTCCGGCGAGACCGCGTAGGACCCGCCGAAGAACAGCAGCGCGAACAGCACCGGCGGCAGCAGGAGCAGCGGGAGGACGCGTCGCCGCCGAGGCGACGGGGTGTCGTAGGGCATCATCGGCGAGTACTGCTGCGGCGTCTGGTACACCGGTTCCCCCGTTCGGTCGTGACGGGGTGAGCTTCGGCCGGGCACCTCGCCTACCGGTCCCAGGAACCGGGTGCGCGAGTCCGCCACCAGCGGTGATCGCGTTCGACTAGGCTCGGGCCGGTGAGCACCGTCCGAGCCGCGACGCTTCCGCGCGGTGCGCTGGTCGCCCGGGCGTGGGCCGCCTTGGGTGATGCGGTCGCTCCGCTGAGCAACGCGGCGGGCCGCCCGCTGACCCGCACGGTGAAGCTCATCCTCGACCCGCTCGTGCTGCGGCCCGTGCTCAACCCGGAGTTCGCGGCGGGCGCGATCGCCGCCGAGCACGCCGACGCCCTGACCTCCCGCATCGCCGACGCGGGCCCCGTGCTGGCCGCGACCGCGAGCTGGTTCGCGGTGCTGAAGAAGGAACGCCGCCGCCGGTGGATCACCGACGGCAACCCGCAGGACCTCTACTTCCAGCGCTGCTTCGAGCTGGCCACCGCGCACGGCGAACCGGGACCGGACGCCGCCGACGTCGCCGGGGCCGTCCTGGAGGAGGTCCACGAGCAGGACGGGCCGACCGTCGCCGCGCTGCGCGACTTCGTGACCGACCCGGTCAACGCGGCCGAGCTGACCCGGCTGCTCGACGAGGCGTGGGCCGCTCCCCGTCCCGCCGCCGCGGTGTCGCCGGCGACCTCGGAGTTCCTGGCCACCTGCGCCGTCACGCCCGACCGGACCCTGTTCGAGGCGCTGGTCACGGGCTCGGCGGGCAGCGCGGGCGCGGCGGACCTCGACCGGCCGGGCGTGGCGCTGGCGCACGGGCTGACCTCGCGTGACCGGCCCGTGCGACCCGAGCTGGGGCGCACCGCGTCGAAGGCGAACCTGCCGAGGCCGTTCGACCGGTCGATCGTGGAACGCCTGTTCGTGCCGCTGACCAACGCGTTCCAGCGGGCCGGGCTGGCGGACGTGCCGACGCTGGTGCGGCGGGAGATCACCCGATCGGCCGGGCCGTGGCAGCTCGCCGAGGAGGAGAGCAGGCTCGTCGTGGTGCTGGGCCGGGACGCGTCCGCCGACCTCGCGGGCCCGCCGGCGGGTGGACCGGGCTCGGCGGCGGCCAGGTTGCGGTCGAGGTGGGAACGCGAGGCGTACGTGCACCGCGTGCTGCGGATGCCGTCGGCCGCGCCGCCGGAGGTGCGCGCGGACGTGCGCGGTGTGCGGGAGGCGTACCTGCGGCGGTTGTGGGTGCGCGTGCACGGCCGGGAGCTGCGGCACGAGACCGTGGCGTTCGACCAGGTGTGGGACGTGCTCGACGGCGTGCTGCGATCGGTGATCCTCGACCAGCGCGACCGGTTGCGGTCCGCGCTGGAGCGGGAGGCGGTGGCGTGAAGGTGACGCGCGCGTCCGATCTCGTCGTCGGCGACTGGCCCACGTCGCCCGAGGTCGTGGCGCTGCTCGAAGGCTCGGGCGCAACGCTCGCGTGGGACGTCCTGGCCGACGCCGCCGTGCCCGCCGCACGCGTGCACGACCCGGAGCGCGCGTCCGAGTGGCTGTGGGAGGTCTACGGCGACGCGGCTGAGGCGATCCTCGGTGGTGCGGCGGAGGTGGACGTGCCTGATGGCGGTGATTGGCGCGTCCGCGACGCCTGCCGCCGGGTGGCGCAGCTGAACTGGGCTCGTGCGTGGTGGCCCGCGTCGGTCACGGCCGGTGTGCCCGCGTTGGATCCCGCCGTGCTGAACGCCGAACGCGCGGTCGCCGTGTCCACTGTGGAGCACCTGCTGGACGACCCGGACGCGGTCGAGCGGGCGTTGGCCTCGGTCGTGGCCCTCGACGTGTCCGATCCCGAGTTGGCCGCCTTGGCCGACCGCGTCGCGGAGCTGGCCGAGGACTACGGGGTCGAGCCGTGGCCGGCGGAGGTGCCGAGCAAGGCGGGGTTCGCGTTGGCCGCCGGAGGCGTGGAGGGCTCCGCCGTGACGGCCCTGGCCGGATCATCCACTGTGGACTGGGCGTTGGTGCCCCAAGGCGTGGTCGACGCCGCCGCGCCCGCCCGGTGGGCCCTCGTGCGGCGGCAGGGCAGCACGGTGCTGGAGGTGTCCGTGGTGCCCGGACCCACGCCGGGGCCGCGGTTGGCGGCGCGGTTCGGCGAGGTCGAGGTGCCGTTGGAGATCGACGCGACGGGGTGGTTCACCGGGTCCGCGCCGGTGTCGGCGGCCGTGCTGCTGCTGCCGCCGGACCGGCGCGCGCTGACCGTCTACGCGCCGGACTTCGCCGAGCCGACCGCGCCTGATCCGGACGCCGGGCCGCGCCGTGCGGCGATCATCTCCTACGCCCGGTCCCGGATCGGCTCGCCGACCGCGACCCTGACCGAGCGGACGGCGCGGTGACCGACCCCTCGGACCTGAACGACGAAGGCGTGCGACTGGCCGGCGCCGGTGACCTGGCCGGCGCGCGGTCCGCGCTCGAAGCCGCGCTCGCGGCGTCCTCAGCGGAGGACCGCGCGCAGGTCCTGGTGAACCTGGCGCACGTGGTGGACATGGCCGGCGAGCGCTCGCGCGCCGTGGACCTGCTGACCGAGGCGATCGCGGTGGGGGAGGGGACGGTCAGGCTGACGGCCATCGCGGCGCGCGCGGACCTGCTGCCCTGGCTGGACCGGTGGGACGAGGGGTGGCGGGACGTCGAGGAGGCGCTGGTCGACGCCGAGCCGTCGCAGCAGGTGGTGCTGCGGACCACGCGCGTCGGGCTGCTGATGGTGGCCGGTCACCTCGCGGAGGCCGAGGCGGAGGCCGTCGAGGCGGTCGAGCTGGCCGGGACGCACGCGCCCGAGTACCTGGAGCACCTCTACACGAACCTGGCGCTCCTCGCCGACGAGGCGGGGGACGAGGGGCGCGCGACGATGTACCGGGTGCTGGCGGACAACCCGGGCCGCAAGCCGCTCGGTCCCCGGTGGCGGCGGTTCGTGGAGCTGAACGCGGAGGGCGCGGTGCTGCTGTCGTCGGGCGACCGTGCCGCCGCCAGGGCCTCCTTCGAGGCCGCGTACCGGGAGGCGCTCGAGGTCCCGCACCGCGAGGCAACCGAAGTCCCGCACCGGCAGGCGCTCGAAGTCCCGCACCGGGAAGCACCCGGGTCGGCGCACGGCGAAGCCCCGGAATTGTCAGACCCTTCTGGGACAATAAAAACAGGGGTCCCCTTGGCGGGGACCTCTGCGAAGCGATCAGCCTCGACCACCGACCCGACCAGCGCGGACGACGTCGAAGCCCTGGTCTGCCGCGCCGGAGTCGCGGGCAACCTGGCCGGAGTCGCCGACCACCCCCGAGAAGCCGTCCGCTGGAGCACCGAAGCCGTCGAAGCAGCCCGAACGGCGCTCACGATCGTCGGCGACGCCTACGGCTCCGCCGGCGTCCTGGTCAACGCCTTGATCTCCCGAGCCGTCGCACGGCTCGACCAGACCCACCTCCCCGACGCCCTCACCGACCTGGACGAAGCCCTCGACCTGGTGACGCGAGCCGACCACGCCGAACCCGTCGAAGCCACCGTCCGCGCCACCCGCGCCCGCGTGCTCGCCACCGGGGGCTGGTTCGCCGAAGCCGCCGACGAAGCGCGCACCGCGCTGGACCTCGCCTACACCGCCGCCCCCGCCATGGCCGCGTCCGTCCACGCCACGCTGGCCGAGATCACGAGCGCCACCGGTGACCTCCCCGGCGCCGTCGAACACCTCGCCCTCGCCCGCGACCTGAGCGCCGCCACCGGCGACGTCGCCGGCGTCGCCACCGCCCTGATCAGCTCCGCCCGCCTGGCCTACCTCGCCTCGGACCCCGACCGGGCGGACGCGCTGTACGACGAGGCGGAAGCCCTCCTCGCCGACGACCCCCGCCGACGAGCCGCCTGCCTGCACGGTCGCGCCGCCGTCGCGGTCCTGCGCGGTGAGCCCCGGGAAGCCCTCGCGCTGTCCGACCGGGCACTCGCGCTCCTGGGCACGGCGACCCCGCTGGAGTCGTTGGCCCTGCACCAAGTGCGGGGCTCGGCGTTCGAGGCGGCGCAGGAGTTCGCCGAGGCCGAGTCCTGCTACGCCGAAGCGGCGGCGTTGTCCGAGGCGGCCGGCCTGTGGCACGTCGCGCTGGGCATGGCGTGGTGGCGCGCGGACGCCCTGATCCGCCGCGCCGCCTCCACCACCGGAGACGAACGGCAGCGGCTCGGCCGCCGGGCACTGGACCTGGCGCTGCCCGCCGCGCTGGCCTCCGAAGCGATCCGACAACGGTTCCCGCACGGCCCCCTGCGCGAGCGGTGGGTGGCGCTGGCCTCCGCACCCGCCACCCGGTCGGCGTTCCTGGCCATCCGTGCGCTCGGTAACTCGACGTTGGCGGCGGAGTACATCGACCACGTCGCGGGTGCGGTGTCCCTGCACGCGGACGGCGTCACACCACCGGTGGAACGCGGTGACCTGATCGGGTTGCCCGAACCACCGACCGCCGCAACGCACCTGCCCTACGCGGCCTCCGGCTTCGCCACGGGCACGGACCCGGACTTCCCCTCCACCGGCTTCGAACTGCCGCCGAGGGTCCGGCTCGACCCCACGACGCCGACCGCCCTGGACGCCTGGATCGACGTGGCCGAGCAGCGGTACGGGTTCGCGGTGCGGTCGGAACGGGCGGTGGAGTCGTGGTGACCGTGCAGCTCAAGTTCGTGGACGCGGGCGACCTGTACGTGTCGTGGCGGTGGGAGCACGAACCGGCCGAACCCCGCGTCATCGCCGTGCCGCGCGACCTCGTGCGGGCCACGTTGGACGAGTGGGCGGCGGCCGTGCCGTCGCCGTTGCCGGGCGAGACCGCCGACCAGGCGCTGCGGCGCGCGCTCACGAACGGCCCGCTCGTGGACCACACGCGCGAACGCGACCTGGCGACCCGGATGGCGCGCGCCCTGGTGCCGCACCGGCTGGCGGCCGAGCTGAACTCCTGGCTGGCCCAGGGGATCCGGCCGCACCTGCGCGTCCAGCCGTCCCCGTCGACCGCCCTGGTGCCCTGGGAAGCGCTGCGGGTCGACGAAGGCCTTCGGGCGGTGCACGACGCCACCATCTCGGTGCTGCCCCCGGCGACCGTCGGCAACGCCGCGGAACGCCGCGTGCACGCCTTCGACCCGCGAGGACCCGTCGTCAGCGTGCTGGACCCCGTCGTGCCCGGCTTCCCCGACGCGTCCGGCCTCGGCTCGGTGCTCGGCCACCCGACCCCCGAGCTGACCGCGCTCGCACCCGGCGGCCTGCGCCGCGACGACATCGACCGCGACCACCTCGAACGGGCGCTGGCCACCGCCTCTCGCTTCCTCTACGTCGGGCACGTCACCACCGGCGGGCACGGCCTGGACGCACGCCTGCACCTGTCCTGCACGGCCGACACCACGGGCCGGGCCGCACCGCTCGGCGCGCACCGCCCCCTGGCCGCCGCCGACATCGTGCTCGGTCACCGACCCGGCCCGGTGCGCCCGTGGCGGATACCCGCCCGGGTCGCCCTGGTGGCCTGCGAGAGCGGCGGCGACGTCCGCTTCGCCGAACCGTCCGGCCTGGTCACGGCCATGGTGCACGGTGGCGCGGAGCACGTGACCGCGACGAGGTGGACGTTGCCGACCGACGAAGGGCTGCGCCGCCTCGTGCCCGGCTTCCCGCCGACCCCCGTCCTCGCGCCCACCGTCGTCGCCATCGACGCCGCCCACCGCGCGCCCGACCCGGTGACCGCGCTCAACGACTGGCAACGCGCCGCGGCCACCCGATGGGAGGAAACGGGCGACCTCACCTGCTCACCGCTCGTGTGGGCCGCGTTCACCACCACCTGGGCGCCACCGCGCGGCGGACGTGGGAACGGCAGGGCGTCGTCCGCGTCTTAGCGGTATCGAGGTGTTCCCGCTACGCGACAGGGGGTGAGGACGTGTCCGCGCCGAGGGGTGAAATACCGAGGGACGAAGCGCTGTACGCACGGATCCAGGAGCTGGAAGGCCGCGTCGAGCAGCTGACCGGCCTGCTGGGCGAGCTGACCGGGCACGGCGAGCGGCCCGCGCGGACCGCCGAACCGCGTTTCCAAGCCGCGCTGGACACCGTCTACCAGGCCAGGACGTTCGGGTACGTGTCCGTGCACTTCATCACCGGCCGGACGGCGCGGGTGCGGTTGCTGGTCGGGCCCCAGAGCCCTCCCACCACCAGCATCGGCTACGTCAGCAGCTGCTGCCTGGGCGGCGTCGTGCGTCCCGGGGAGTTCTGGATGGCCGCCACGCACAAAGCGGGGTTGAAAACCGGTTTCGAGTGCGTCTTCACGCCCATGTCCTGACGTTGCAACCGGTACCGCGGTACAGGCTTACCGTGGCGCCATGACCACGAACGAACGCTGGGCGCCGGCGGCGTGCACGCTGCCGACCGCCGAACGCCCGCTGCGCGAGGCGGAGTTCGACGAGCTGTTCACCACCGGCGGCGTGGAGCGCCCGGACCCGACCCACTTGCGCATCACCCTCGACCCGACGCCGGAGACGGCGGCACGGGCGGCGGCGCTGGCCGTGCGCGAGACCGCGTGCTGCTCGTTCTTCACGTTCGCCGTCGTGGCCTCGGCCGGCCGGGTGCGGCTGGACGTCACCGTCACGGACGAGCACGTCGACGTGCTCGACGCCCTGCGGCAGCGGGCGGGTGGGGCGAGGTGACCGGGTTGCGCAGCGGGCAGCTCGCCGAGGCCGCCGGGGTGAACCACCAGACGTTGCGCTACTACGAGCGCCGCGGCCTGCTGTCCGAACCGGAGCGCACGCCGGGCGGCCACCGCGTCTACCCGCCGGAAGCGCTCACCGTGCTGCGGATGATCAAGGCGGCCAAGCGGCTCGGGTTCACGTTGGAGGAGATCTCCGACCTGCTCGTCGCCCGGCGACGGCTCAGCTCACGCCGTGAGCAGGGGTTGGGTGACCGGGTCGCGGTCAAGCTCGCCGAGGTGGAGGCCAGGATCGCCGATCTGGAGGTGATCCGCGACATGCTGCGCTCCGCCCTTGACTACGGCTGCGACGACCTGATCACCTGCGCGCACGCGCCGTCCTGCCCCGTCCTGCTCCCGGAAGCCACCGACGAGGCCAGCTGCGGGACGTGCTGACCTACTTTGAGCGGTTGTGGCGCACCGGCCCTGTGCTCCATGGAGGGCGTTTGAGCGCCTGAATGAGTGGAAAGGGCCGGCTCGGAGAGTTAGTGGGCGCGCGATCACCGGTCACGAACCGGTGGGAGAACCGCGACAACTGATGAAACCGCGCCCGGGGTCGGGACATGGCGGCACAGCGGCGTGTTCGATGGGAAGGATGAGTTTTCGCCGCAGACAGCCGCAGGCCGCCGCAGAGGGGAACGTCGTTGTGAACGTCCGGACGCACGACCGAAGGGCCGTGCCGAACTGCCCCTTTCGTCACGACGAGGCCCTGGCGCCCGACCCCTTCCTGACCCGGATGAGGACCGAGTCGCCGGTCGCCAGGGCCCGCCTGCCCTACGGAGAGGGTGACGCGTGGCTGGTCACCCGCCACGACGACGTCCGCGCGGTCACCTCGGACCGGCGGTTCAGCCGGGCCGCGCTGGTCGACCGGGACTTCCCCCGCATCACCCCCGCCCCCATCGCCCAGCGCGAGGCGGCCCGGTTCCCGAGGTTGCGGGTGGCCATGCCGACGCGGGACGTGCGGTGGAACACCGTCTCGATCTGGCGGTGCCCGCTCGCGCTGCCCGTCACCTGGTGAGGGCGGGGTCGTGGCCACGCTGTGCCGACCCGCCATCGCGGTGCCCGAGCACCTCATCACCCGTGAGGAGACCCTGGAACTGGCCAGGGCCCTGCACCGCGACCACCCGCAGCTCGACCTCGCGTTGCGGCTCATCGGCAACACCGGCGTCCAGACCAGGCACATCCTCCAGCCGATCGAGGACACCCTCAGGCACCCCGGCTTCGCCGTGCGCAACGCCCTCTACGAGAAGGAGGCCAAGTCCAGGGTGCCGGAAGTGGTGCGACGGGCGCTGGAGCACGCCGACCTGTCGGCGGCCGAGATCGACCTGATCGTGTACGTCTCGTGCACCGGTTTCATGATGCCGTCGATGACGGCCTGGCTGATCAACACGATGGGGTTCCGGTCGTCGACCCGCCAACTCCCGATCGCACAACTCGGGTGCGCCGCGGGTGGTGCGGCGATCAACCGCGCGCACGACTTCTGCACCGCCTACCCCCGGTCCAACGTGCTGATCGTGGCGTGCGAGTTCTGCTCCCTGCTGTACCAGCCGACCGACCTCGGCGTCGGCAACCTGCTGTCCAACGGCCTGTTCGGCGACGCGCTGGCCGCGGCCGTGATGCGGGGCGAGGGCGGTGAAGGGGTGCGCGTCGAGCGGAACGGCTCCCGCCTGGTGCCCGACACCGAGGACTGGATCGCCTACGAGGTCCGCGAGACCGGGTTCCACTTCCTGCTGGACAAGCGGGTGCCCGGCACGATGTCCATGCTCGCGCCCGCCATGCGGGAGACGGCCGAACCGCACGGCTGGGACATCGCGGGCCTCGACTTCTACATCGTGCACGCGGGCGGGCCGCGGATCCTGGACGACCTCGGCAAGCACCTGCGGCTGCCGGCGGAGACGTTCCGGTACAGCAGGATGACGCTCACCGAACGCGGCAACGTGGCCAGCGTCGTCATCTTCGACGCCCTCGAACGGTTCTTCGCCGACGGCGGGGCCGAGCACGGCGCGCGCGGCGTCATCGCCGGGTTCGGCCCCGGCATCACGGCGGAGATCTCCCTCGGCACCTGGAGCGCGTCACCGCCGGCGGGGGAGACGTGATCGCGTGTGGGAGGCTGCCGGCATGCGTTGCGGGATCGTGCTGCCGTTCTTCGACGCGCCGGAAGTGGCGTCGTGCGCGGCGTTGGCCGAGGAGTGCGGCTGGGACGGCGTGTTCCTGGCCGAGGCGATGTGGGGCGTCGACGCCTGGGTGGCGTTGACGGCGGCGGCGATGCGCACGTCGTCGGTGCGGCTGGGCACGATGCTCACGCCGTTGCCGCGGTTCAAGCCGTGGGACGTGGCGTCCAAGGCGGCGACGCTGGACCGGTTGTCCGGTGGGCGCGTGCAGCTGTCGGTCGGGCTGGGCGCGCTGGACCCCGGGTGGACGGCGTTCGAGCGCCCGACGAGCCGGGCGGCACGGGCGTTGCTGCTGGACGAAGGGCTCGCGGTGTACGACGGGCTGATGCGCGGGCAGCCGTTCTCGTTCCGCGGGCAGCGCTACGACGTGCGGGAAACGGACTCCTACCCACCGCCGCCGCCCGTGCAGCGGCCACGGGTGCCGGTGTGGGTGGTGGGCGCGCACGGCCGCCCCGTGTCGATGAGGCGTGCGGTGGCGTGGGACGGGCTGCTGCCGAACGTGATCGACGGCGGTGAGGCGCGTGGTCCGGCGAACCCGTCGGAGATGGCGGCCATCGTGGCGGAGGCGAGGGAGCTGCGCACGTCCCTCGGGCTGCCGTGGGAGGGCTTCGACGTGATCGCCGAGGGCGTGGCGACGAGCGTGGGCGAGTGGGCCGACGCGGGCGCGACCTGGTGGGTCGAGTCGGACTGGGAGACCACGGTCGACGCCGTGCGCGACCGGATCGCCGCCGGGCCGCCGTCGTCCTAGAGCGCGGCGAGGACCTGGTCCGCCAGCTGCTCCGGGGTGTGCAGGTCGCCTCGGAGGACGAGCGTGTCCGGGGGCAGGCCGGCCCGTGCGGCGACGCACCGGTCGACGTTGCGCAGGCGGAAGGCGCGGGCCTGGGCGTCGGCGTCCGGGTTGTGCGGGTCCATGACCTGGTTGTCGATGCGGCGGCGCAGCTCGTCGGCGGGCACGTCCAGGAAGACGTGCCGGAGCGGGACGCCCGCGGCGGCGAGGAGCCCGAAGATCTCCTCCCGGTAGGCCGGCTCGACCAGGGTCATCGGCGTGATCAGGTGCCGCCCGTACTCGCGGTGCAGGGTGATCGCGACCTCGGCGGTGAGCTTGCGCCACGGCGGCAGGTCCTGGAAGTCGCCCGTCCCCGACGGGGGCGCCGACACCTGGAGCAGGTAGCCGACGTGCTCCGGGTCGAACGACAGCGCGTCCGGCAGGCGACGGCGCAGCTCCTCGGCCAAGGTCGTCTTGCCACCGCCGAACGCGCCGTTGATCCACACGATCATGTTCACAAGATATACGTGACTTCGGACCCCCGTCCGGAGGCGGGCCCGGCCGGGACATACTGACCGGTATGACGACACTCGACCACTGGGGCGGCACGAGCCGGCACGTCGACCTGGACGGTGCCGGCGTGCACTACGTCGACTTCGGCGGCGACGGACCGCCGATGGTGCTCGTGCACGGCCTGGGCGGCTCGCACCTGAACTGGTGCCTGATCGCACCCCACCTCGTCGACCGGTACCGCGTGCTGGCCGTCGACCTGGCCGGGTTCGGGCTCACCCACCCCGAGGGACGTGCCACGACCGTGCCCGCGAACGCGCGGCTGCTGGAACGGTTCCTGGCCGAGGTGGTCGGCGAGCCGGCGGTGCTCGTCGGCAACTCGATGGGCGGAATGATCGCGATCCTGCACGCCGCCCGCCGTCCCGCGTCCGTGACCGCGCTGGCGCTGCTGGACCCCGCCGTGCCGCTGGCGTTGGGCGCGCGGTTGGACCCGCAGGTGACGGCGGCGTTCGCGATGTACGCCGTGCCGGGGCTGGGGCAGTGGTTCCTGACGAAGTCGCGGACCGGGGTGTCGACGCGACGGCAGGTCAAGCGGGTGCTGAACCTGGTGTGCGCGAACGCGAAGTCGGTGCCGGAGGAGATGGTCCTGGCTTCGATGTCGCTGCTGGAGCAGCGCGCCGAGATCCCGGGGCTGGACGAGGCGTTCCTGACGGCGGCGCGCTCGGTCGTGTGGACCGGCGCCACCAGGCGGCGGTACTACGCGGCGATGAGCAGGGTGCGCGTGCCGGTGTACCTGATGGCGGGCGACAAGGACCGGCTCGTTCCCGTGGCGTCCTCCCGGGAAGCGGCGCGCCGCAACCCGTCGTGGCGCTTCGAGGTACTGGAGGGCGTCGGCCACGTGCCTCAGCTGGAGGTGCCGGAGCTGGTGGCGTCGCGGATCAAGGACTGGCTGACGAACCCGGGCGGTTGAGGAACTTCGCCCAGGCGTGGCGCGGGAAGGACAACATCGGCCCAGCGGGGTTCTTCGAGTCGCGGACGTCGATCGCGTCGGGCACGAACCTGACCTCGACGCACGCGGGGTTCTCGGCGCTGCGACTCGACTTGAACCAGTCGGTGCGGTCGCTCACTCCAACTCCTTGCCGATCTGCTCGATCAGACCCAGTGATTCGACCCGGTCGAGCGCGAAATCCATCGCTTGGCTGTGGGCCAGACTGTACTCGCGGATCCGCATGGGCTGATCGATCAGATCGGTGGTCGACACCGTCTCCTGCCACACCAGGTCGGGCAGCCTGCTGCTGGCGAAACCCAGGAGGTAGAAGGTCGACCCGCCGATGGCGTTGTGGTAGTCGGCGCTGAACGGCACGACCCGCACGTCGAGCGTCTCCGGGTGCTGGTCGATCTTGGCGGCCAGGTGCTTGAGCTGCGCCGCCATCACCTCCCGGCCGCCGACCATCTGCCGCAGTCCCGACTCCGTGATCACCGCGGTGAGCCGGAGCGGGTCGTCGCCCTCCAACCGCTCTTGCCGCTTCATCCTCACTTCGACCCGGCGGTGTGCCTCGGCCAGTCGGATGCTCGGCGCGCCGCCGTTCATGATGGCCATCGCGTAGTCCCGGGTCTGGAGCAGTCCGGTGATCATGCCCGCGCTGTAGGCGCGGATGCTCTCCGCGCCTGCCTCGAAGCCGAAGTACCGCAAGACTTCCGAGCTGAACATGGCGGAGTAAGGGCTCCACCAGGCGCGTTTGCCTGCAGCCTCACGGAGTTCCTGAAGCTCTTCGGCCTCTCCTTCGTCGAAGTCGAGGACGGCGGCGAGTTCGGCCAGCTTCCGGGCGTTGATCTTGACGCGGCCGGTCTCGACGCCCGACACGAACGACTGACCGGTGTCGATGGCCTTCGCCGCCGACGCCGCCGTGATGTCCATGAGTTCGCGGCGCTCTCGAAGCCGCAGTCCGAGTTCCCACGCCGCCACCGTGGGTGATGAGAATGCCATGTCGCCCCGATCGAGTGAAGCCTGTTGCTGATATCACCAATTCCAGCCACCATGGTAGCAGCGGATGTTGTCGAGTGTGGGAGGCGGGAATGAGTCGGTCCCAAGTTCACCTGTGGGCGCAGGTGCCGGGCGATGTGTGGATCAACTACGAGGTGGAGCCGGGCGGAGGGGCGGTGGTGTTCAAGATCGGTCAGGACGTGGAGCTGTTCATCGACCCGAAAGCCTTGACCAAGATCAGTGAGGTGGCGGCGGAGGCGGCGGAGTTGGCGGGCGCGGTGGCGGCCGACCACCTCAGCTCGCGGTCGAGGTGACCAGTTCGTCGAAGCCCGCGCGGATGCCGTCGGCGAGCACCTGGACGTCCGGCACGCCGTCGAAGTCCGCGTTGATGCCGAAAGTGATCTGATCGAGGTAGGAGAAGATGCCGACGCTGATGCGGATGGTGCTGGCGATCGGCACGTACGGGTAGATCTCGGACAGCCGCCTGCCCAGCATGAACAAGGGGATGCGGGGGCCGGGGACGTTCGTCGTGACCGTCTGCAAGAGCTGCTGCGGGAAGCGCATGGCGGTGCGTGAACCCAGCGCGAGCAGGGTGGGTGCGGCGAAGTTCGACAGGTTCGTGAGGACGTCCGCGCCGGCCGCCTGACGGCTGCTCTTGAGGTCGTCCATCTGTTCCCGGATCGACGCCAGTCGTGCCAACGGGTCCGACTCACTGACGGGGAGGTTCACCAGCACCGCGCTGACGCGGTTGTTCAGCACGCCGCGCTCGGCGGACGACCGCATCGACACCGGCACCATGCTGCGCACCACCTGACCGTCGGCCAGGTCGTCGCGCTTGGCGAGCAGGTCGCGGAAACCGCGTGTCACGGCCGCGAGGATGACGTCGTTCACCGTGCCGCCGGTGACCCGGCGGACGGCCTTGATCTCGGCGAGGTCCGCGCGGGCCCACACCCAGCGCCGGTGCGGTCCGATCGGCCCGTTCAAGGTCTTCGGGGTGCCGACGGCGAGTCGTCGGGCGGTCGTCGGCAGGCTGCCCAGCACGGCACGGCCGACGTCCAGCACCTCCGAGCCGCTGCGCAACCGCTTGGCCAGCGCCGGGAACTTGGCCAGGTGCGTGACCGGCGTCAGCACCGCGTCGCGCACGCCGTCCACGACGAGGTCCAGGGTCGACGGGCCGGCGGCGGGCTGCCACCGCACCGGCTCGGGCAGGGGCGCGTCCTCGCGCCAGTCCAGCAGCACCTGCATGAGATCACTGCCCGCGATGCCGTCGATCAGGCAGTGGTGGACCTTGGAGATGATCGCCCACCGACCGCCTTCCAGGCCCTCGACCAACCAGACCTCCCACAACGGCTTGGCCAGGTCGAGGCGTTGCGCGAAGAGCCGTCCGGCGAGGTTGCGGAGCTGGTCGTCCGCGCCCGGCGACGGCACGGCGGTGTGCCGGACGTGGTAGAGGATCTGGAAGTGCTCGTCGTCCACCCACACCGGTCGGCCGACGTGCAGCGGGAGCGCCTTGACCCGTTGCCGGTAGCGCGGCACGGTGCCCAACTTGGCCGCGAACAACCGCACCACGTCGCCGTACGACGGAGCCGGACCTTCGAACACCAGGACCGACCCGACGTGCATGGGCACGTTCTCGTCCTCGATGAAGAAGAAACCCGCGTCGATCGCGCTCATCCGGTCCATCGCCCGACCGTAGGCCTGTACCGACCCGGTGGTCCAGGACGGCGACCGCGCAAGAATCGAGACTTGCCGGTACTGGCGGAATCAACCGCCACGAAACATCATGGTTACCTGGGGTTCGCGCTCGACGCGGAGCGGGGGAGGGGCCATGTCAGCACTGCCGCACGTCCCACCGGATCACTCTGACCTGCGTGAAGAGCCGTCGTCCGAGCCCGGTCCGGCGCCGGGCCTGCTCTGGTACCTCACCGAACCGACCCGCACCGCCGTCGCCATCGGCCAGTTCGCGGCCACCCGGTCGTTGTTGCGCGCCGCTCCCAGCGGCGACGGCCACACCGTCCTCGTGCTGCCGGGCCTGGGCGCGACCGACGCCTCGACCGCGACGCTGCGCAAGTTCCTCACGGGTCTCGGCTACGACGTCCACGGCTGGGGACTCGGCCTGAACATCGGCCCGTCGGTCGGCGTCGTGAGCGGCATGCGCGACCTGCTGCGTGAACTGGCCGTGAGCGGCAAGGTGAGCATCGTGGGCTGGTCCCTGGGCGGCATCTTCGCCCGCGAACTGGCCCGTGAACACGCAGGCATGGTCCGCCAAGTGATCACGCTGGGCAGCCCCTACGCGATGACCGACCTCCGCCAGACCAGGGTCAACCCGGTGTACCGACTGCTGGCCCGGTTCTACGTCGCCGGCGCGGACATGCCGCCACCGGAGCACACCCGGCCACCCTTCCCGGTCCCCTCCACGTCGGTCTACTCGAAGTCCGACGGCATCGTCGCCTGGCAGACCTGCGTCTGCACCCCGGCGGCCCGCCAGGAGAACGTCGCCGTCACCTCCAGCCACCTCGGCTACGGCTACAACGCCACCGTCCTCTGGTTGATTGCCGACCGCCTCGCCCAACGCCAGAACCGCTGGCGCCCCTTCACCCCGCCGCCGGGGATGTCCCGGATGTTCCCGGCCGCCTGACCCCAACCCGAACCGACCGAAGGCACCACCCCCAACCGCTCCGAACCCCGCCGCGCCCGCAACCCGCCACACACCCACCCCCACCCGGCATCACCCGCGCCCGCCACCACCCCGCGCCCGCGTGACCTGCCGCCGCCCGCGCCCACCCACCGCCGCCCCGCGCGATCGCCTCGCTGAACCTCGGACCACGACATTCCTCTGTGGACCGGACGTTGCTCGATCCGGGTGGCGGAAGCGGTTTGTCAACCACCTCCACCACAGGGTTCAACACGTGGGCGCCCTTGTTCGCGCGCCGGCGAAGTGGCTACGTTTCCGCCGCCGCACGGCAATTCCAGCCACCGGAAGGACTTCGCCATGAGCGTGTCCGCGCGAGCGCGCCCGCGTGCCCTCGACTCACCGGCGCCCAAGGTCGTCGCCACCCGCCACCCGTGGCGGTGGGTGGGTGTCGCCGTCGTGCTGATCCTGCTGTCCCAGTTCGTCCACGGCCTGGTGACCAATCCCGGCTGGGACTGGGCGACCTTCGCCCGCTTCGTCACCGCGAGATCCGTCCTGGACGCCGTCGTCGTCACCCTGGAGCTCACCCTCTACGGCACGGTCCTCGGCTTCGCCCTCGGCATCGTGCTCGCCCTCATGCGCCTGTCCCGCAGCCGTTTCCTGGCCACGGTGAGCTGGACCTACGTCTGGGCGTTCCGCTCGATCCCCCTGATCGTCCAGCTCCTGTTCTGGTTCAACATCTCCTACCTGTACGACGAGCTGAACTTCGGCATCCCGTTCGGCCCGACGTTCTTCGGCGTCGAGACCAAGGACCTGATCAGCCCGATGGGCGCGGCGGTGCTCGGGCTCGCGCTGCACCAAGCGGCCTACGCGGCGGAGATCGTGCGCTCCGGCGTCATCTCCGTCGACCACGGCCAGCTCGAAGCCGCCGCCGCGCTCGGCATCCCCCGGTCGCGGCAGCTGCGCCGGATCGTGCTGCCGCAAGCCATGCGCTCCATCCTGCCCAACGCGACCAACGAGGTGATCAGCCTCTTCAAGGGCACGTCCGTGGTGTCCGTCGTGGCGATCGGCGAGCTGTTCTACCAGGTCCAGGTGATCTACGGCCGCAACGCGCGGGTGGTCGCGCTGCTCATGGTCGCCACCGCCTGGTACATCGCCCTGACCACCCTGCTGTCCATCGTGCAGCACTACGTCGAGAAGCACTACGCGAAGGGCGCGACCAGGCACGGGGACGGGTGGAAATGGGCCAGGTGATGGTGGACGTCCGAGGCGTGCACAAGAGCTTCGGCGACAACGAGGTGCTGCGCGGCGTCGACCTCCGGGTCGGCGCGGGCGAGGTGGTGGTCGTGCTCGGGCCGTCCGGCTCGGGCAAGTCGACGCTGCTGCGCACGATCAACCACCTGGAGAAGGCCGACCGCGGCCTGGTCAGCGTCGACGGCGACCTGATCGGCTACCGGCGCCGCGGCGACAAGCTCTACGAGCTGCGCGAGCGCGAGGTCCTCCGGCAACGCGCGCACGTCGGCTTCGTCTTCCAGAACTTCAACCTCTTCCCGCACCTGACCGTGACCGAGAACCTCGTCGAGGCGCCGGTCTCGACCAAGCGCAGGACCACGGCGGAAGCACGCGCGCAGGCCGCTCGGCTGCTGGGCCTGGTCGGCTTGTCCGACAAGGAGGACGCCTACCCGAGGCACCTGTCCGGCGGTCAGCAGCAGCGCGTCGCGATCGCCCGCGCCCTCGCGCTGGAGCCGAAGGTCCTGCTGTTCGACGAGCCGACGTCCGCCCTGGACCCGGAGCTGGTCGGCGAGGTGCTCGACGTGATCCGGGACCTGGCGCGCGGCGGTACCACGATGATCATCGTCACCCACGAGATCGGGTTCGCCCGGGACGTCGCCGACACCGTGGTCTTCCTGGACGGCGGCGTCGTGGTCGAACAAGGACCACCCGAACAGGTGCTGGACGACCCCCAGCACCCGCGCACGCGCGCCTTCCTGTCCAAGGTGCTCTGAGAGGAGAACCCGTTGTCCGCACTGAAGATCGCCACCGCGGTCACCGCCGTTGCCCTGACGTTGGCCGCGTGCGGGACCGCCGACGGTGGCACCACCGAGAACCAGGTGGTCGCCGCCGGCAAGACCGTGAACCTCGGCCCGGACCAACAGCGCGTGACGGCCGCCAAGGTGGACTCGATAGCCGCCAAGGTGCCCGAGCGGTTCCGCGCGGGCGGCAAGCTCGTCGTCGGCGGATCGGTGTCCACCGCGCCGCCGCTGCGCTTCTTCGCCACCGACGACAAGACACCGATCGGGGTGGAGACCGACCTCGCGGTGCTGATCGCGGGCGTGCTGGGGCTGGAAGCGCAGCTGGAGACCACGTCGTGGGAGAACCTGTTCATCGGCTTGGACAGCGGCGCGTACCCGGTGGGCCTCTCGAACATCACGGTGACCGAGGAGCGCAAGGAGAAGTACGACTTCGCCACCTACCGGCTGGACACGCTCGCGTTCGAGGCGAAGCGGGGCGGCGACTGGCGGGTCACCAAGCCGGAGGACGTCGCCGGCAAGATCGTCGCGGTCGGGTCGGGCACCAACCAGGAGAAGATCCTCGTCGACTGGAGCAGGTCCAACGAGGCGCGCGGCCTGCCCGCCACGGACATCAAGTACTTCCAGAACGCCTCGGACTACTACCTGGCTCTGGAATCGGGCCGGATCGACGCCTTCCTCGGCCCGAACCCCACCTCGGCCTACCACGTGGCCACGTCCGGCAAGACCGAGGTGATCGGCACGTTCTCCGGCGGCGGTGCGATCGTCGGCAAGATCGCCGCCACCACGAAGAAGGGCAGCGGCCTGGTGGAACCGATCGCCGAGGCCCTCGACCACCTGATCGCGACCGGCAAGTACGCCGAGGTCCTCGACCGGTGGGGCCTGGGTGACGAGGCCGTCGAGCGGAGCGAGGTCAACCCGCCGGGCCTGCCCAGGTCGTGACCGCTCGACGCGGCGACTCCGCGCGGTGGCCGGAGGCGGCGAGGAAGCGCAGGACCGCCCGCGCGACCTCGTCGCTCTGCCGGAAGTTCGGCGCGTTCGTGTTCGGTCGGGCGAAGGCCGCGTACGCCTTGCGCGTCGTGTAGGGCCCCACGGCGAAGCGGCGCGGGTGCGGCGCTCCGGTGACGTCCACGACGCGGCTGTCCACGGGGTCGACCAGCACCAGGCCGTCGACGTCGGTCACGTCACCGGCCGCGGCCATCGAGCTCAGCAGCGGGTCGGCGGTGTGCGGCAGGGTGTGGACGGGCAGGCGTGCCTCGATCAGGCCGGTCGCCCGGACGACGTGCGACGGCACGCTGGAGCTGCCGGCGAGGAACGCCCCGTCCCTCGCCCGGACCCACGTGTCGGCGCCCAGGAACCGCACGACACCCGCCCGCGACAGGGCCAGCAGCTCCGCCAACCGGTCCGGCGGCGGCCCGCTCGCGATCGAGCTGAAGAACCCGTGCCACCAGCCGTCGTCCCCGCGCAGGCGGCCGGACGCGGACAGCACCGCGAACTGCCCGTACACACCCAGCATCGCGAGGAACGCCCCCAGGTCCGCGCTGTGCGCCGGGTCCGACCGCCGAGCCAGGTCGGCGGCGACGTGGTCCCGCAGGAACTGCTGGAAGCCCTCGCTCGACGAGAACCTCAAGCCGTCGATCGGACGGTCCAGCCGCTCGAAGTCGACGCGGTCCGCCTCCGAGGGCACGGCGGCCCGTTCCAGCGCCCGCATCCCGTCGCCGTACCAGTCCAGCTCGGCGAACCGCGCCGAGAACACCTCCCACGACGACCGCACCCGCGACGGGTGTCCGGTGAACAGCTCGCGGTAGTGGCCGTAGGCGATCTCCTTGGCCATCAACGGCCACGCGTCCCGCCGGAAGTCGACCTCTCCCGGCCGTGCGAGCAGCTCCGACGCGACGAAGAACCGCGGCGGCTCCGGCGCCGCGCCGCGAAGCCGGTAGCCGGTCTTGGAGTGGTACGGCGTGCCGCGGCGCGACCCGACGTGCAGCCGGGGCTCCCGGCCGGACGGGACGTACTCCACCCTCCCGTTGACCCGCACGAACCGACCGCCGCGACCCTCGCCCAGCAACACCGCGAGGTCGACGAACGCCAACCCCATGCCCCGCACGACGACGTCCTCGCCGGCGGGCACCGCGGACAGGTCGGTGTCCGCCGTGTAGTCCGGCGGCAGGTACGTCAAACCGTGCGCGGCGGCGTACTCGGCGAGTTCCCGGTGCTCGGGCGCGACGACGGCGTCCAAGTGCCCCAGCACGAGCAGGACCACGTCGGCCACCAGCGGTTCGACGCGGTCGGCGAGCCACACCCGCTGCCGCTCCCGGGCGGATCCGGCTATCCGCACCACCTTCGTCGAGTGCACCGAGACCGAGCTGCCGTCGGGCAGCGACGACACCGCGACCTCGTGGAACCACTTCAGGTAGGCGCTCTGCACCCGCCTGCTCGGGAACGACGTCGGCTCCGTCGCCACCAACTCGTCCCGGACCGACGGCTCCAGCTCCACAGCGGACAGGTGCGTCCGCGCCCACTCCGCCAGCGACGGGCCGGGCCGGATCGGACCCTCGCACGTCACCGACGAGTCGGTGAACACCGTGACGTCCTCGGCCATGGAGTTCATCCGCAGCAACGGCGACTGCTCGTGCCGCCACACCCGCCCCGCGCCCGGCGGAAACGGGTCGACCAGGTGCACCTCCAGCGGACCGTCGAACAGCTCCGGCGCGTTGGCGCCGAGGCGTTCCAGGATTCCCGAGGCACGCGGGCCGGCGCCGACCAGGACGAGCACGTTCATCGGCTGCTCCAGGGCAGGAGGGATCACGACGACCGCCGCGTCCCTCAACGCCGCGCGGTGATCGTATGCGCGCGTCGGCGAGGCGAGTCAAGGCATTCCGGCATCTGGACGGCCCCGGGCCGTCGTTGACGCGCCGCCGCGGTCGCTGCTCCACTGGGATTCGTGGAATCCACGCCGCAGCAAGGCTTTCCCGTCGACCCCGCGCGTCTCCCTCAACGTCGTGTGCGCGTCGACGTCTCCACCCTCTGACGGAAGGTACTGACGTGCCCGTTGAGTTCCTGGGGATCGGCGGCACCAACGACGGTTCCGAGACGCACCCGCGCAGCGGCGGGTCGTTCGACAAGGACTACACCCTGCGGTTGGCCCGCGCGCACGAGGAGCACGGCTGGGACCGGGTGCTGTTCGCCTACGGCTCCGGCTCGCCCGAGCCCGCGCAGGCCGCCGCGTACGTCGCCACCAAGCTGGACAAGCTCCAGATCCTGCTGGCGCACCGGCCGAACGTGTCCTACCCGACGTTCGCCGCGAAGACGTTCGCCACCCTGGACCAGATCAGCGACGGCCGGTTGACCGTGCACTTCATCACCGGCGGCACCGACCACGAGCAGCAGCGCGAAGGCGATTACCTGACCAAGGACGAGCGGTACTCGCGCACCGAGGAGTACATCCGGATCGTCAAGAAGGCCTGGACGTCACGGGAACCGTTCGACCACGAAGGCGCGCACTACAAGTTCGCCGACTTCGTGAGCGACGTGTTCCCGGTGCAGCAGCCCCGGCCGCGGGTGTCGTTCGGTGGCTCGTCGCCCGCCGCCTATAAGGCAGGCGGCGCGGAGGCGGACATCTACTGCCTGTGGGGCGAGCCGTTGGCGGACACGGCCGCGCAGATCGAGTCCGTGCGGCGGGCGGCGCGGGACGCGGGTCGGGCGGACGTGCCGCGCATCCAGGTGGCGTTCCGCCCGATCCTCGGCGCGACCGAGGAGCTGGCCTGGGAGAAGGCCCACCGGACGGTGGACGCGATCAAGTCCCGCACCGGGGGAGCGAACCCGCTGACCCGCAGGCACCCGCTGAAGAACCCGGAGAACGCGGGCTCGCAGCGGCTGCTGGAGATCGCCGGGCGCGGTGATCGCTTCGACCGCGCCCTGTGGACGCCGACCGCCGCCGCGACCGGTGGCGCGGGCAACTCCAACGCGCTCGTCGGCACGCCGGAGACCGTGGCGCAGGCGTTGCTGGACTACTACGACCTGGGCGTGGACATCATGTCCGCGCGCGGCTACGACATGGTCCACGACACGATCGACTTCGGTCGCCACGTGATCCCGATCGTGCGGGAGGAAGTGGCCAAGAGGGACCGGGAACGCGCCGCAGCGGTGGTGGCGTGACGACCCTCGTCGCCCGCCGGGTCGGCTGGGAGGACCCGGCCACGTCGCCGTTGAGGGAAGAGCTGACGCACGAGTACGTGTCCCGCTACGGCGACGCCGCCCGTGCGGAGCTGACGCGGTACGACCCGGCCGTCTTCTCCCCGCCGCACGGCACGTTGGTGCTGCTGTTCGAGGGCGGCGCGGCGGTGGCGGGCGGTGCGTTCATGCGCCACGACCGGCGCACCGCCGAGTTGAAGCGGATCTGGACCCACTCGCGGCACCGCCGTCGCGGCCTTGCCCGCCGCGTGCTCGCGGAGCTCGAGCGTGAAGCCGTCCGCTTCGGTTACGCGCGGCTCTACCTGACCACGGGGCCTCGGCAACCGGAGGCCCGCGCGTTGTACCTGGCAACCGGGTACACGCCGCTGTTCGACCTGACCGCGGAAGCCCTTCCGCTCCTGCCGTTCGAGAAGGATTTGAGGTGACCCGTGCGCACGCGCTGCCTGTTGCTGCTGACCTCGGTGCTCGCGCTCGTCGTCTCGGGGTGACCCGGGCGGGCCGCGATCGCGGGTGGACCGGGGTTCTTCGACATCCCCCGTCCGCCCGCCTGCGGTGTCCCGAAGCGTATCCACGGCCTCGCGGGCTTTCCGGGGCACTTCGGAGGCGCCTCCAAGGTAATGGTCACCTGTTTCACCCCTTGTGTCGACCACTGCTTCACCCCAGGGTTCAGCGCGGCCCGTTGGCTCCGACGGGCAACCCTGACGGAGGTGGAGCATGTCCCCTGCACGCAAGATCGCCGCGTCCCTATTCGCGGCCGCCACGCTCTCGGTGTTCCTCACGACCCCCGCGCACGCGGCGACCGACGCCGAACTCGCGTTCCACTGGGCGCCGGTGCACTACCAGGACACCGACTCGTCCGACTACGACGCCGATTACCTGTCCACTGTGGACTTCGACGGCGAGTGGAACACGTTGGACAACTGGGAGGCGCAGGACGACTCGGTGGCGCGTCTCGCCGGTGCGGCGTACTACTCGGTCGTCGAGACGTCGACGCACTGGTTCCTGGTCTACAGCTTCTACCACCCGCGTGACTGGGAGGACTTCGCCGACCCGTTCGAGCAGTTCACGCACGAGAACGACATGGAGGGCCTGCTGGCGACCGTGCGCAAGGACGGTTCGACGTTCGGGAGGCTCGAAGCGGTGATCACGGTGGCGCACAGCGACTTCTACTCGTACGTGCCGGCCGGCAGCACGTTCACGTCCGGGCGTGAGGGCATCGACGGCACGCTGCGGCTGTCGGGCACCCGGCCGACCACCCGCCAGGAGGCGAAGGGGCACGGGCTGTACGCGTGGAACGGGGCGGAGTTCCCAGGTGGTGACGGCGTGGTGTACGTGCCGAGCGCCACGGGCGAGGTGCCGTCGGGCGGCAACGACCGCTCGGTCGGGTACCGGCTGGTGGACACCTTCGCGGCGGGCGGGTTGTGGGCGCAGCGCAACAGCTCCACGACGTTCGCGAGCTGGGGCACGTTCCGGGGCGACAACGGCAAGGACAACTCGGCGAACAGCGCGTGGGGCTGGGACGACGGCAATGACGGCAGCGACCTCCAACGAGGCCTGCTGGCCACCGACCCGGCCTACCTGGTCTCCGTCTACTTCGCCAACCGCGGCACCTTCAGCCTGACCTACACCCGCAACTCCTACCGCTAACCCCCGCGCGTGTCGAACCTCCGCGTCCCGCGTGTCGAACGTTCAGGACCACCGTGTCCTACGTTCAGGACCCCCGAATTCAACGCTCAGAACACGGGCGGCGGTGCCGAGTGTTGAACTCGGGGGTCCTGGAGGTTCGACACGCGGGTCCTGGAGGTTCGACACGCACGGTGGTGTGAGCGTGGTTACGCCCGGTCGCCGCCGCCGAAGACTTACCCTCCGGTGATGACGCTGAGGCTCGACACCGCAGGCCCGGTCGCCACGCTGACCATCGACCGCCCGGCCAAGCGCAACGCCATGAGCTACGACATGTGGTCGGCGCTGCCCGGCCTGCTGGCCCAGGTCCGGCACGACGACGACGTGCGCCTGCTCGTCGTCCGCGGCGGCGAGCACTTCTCGGCCGGTGCGGACATCAGCGAGTTCTCCACCCTCCGCAAGGGCGCGGACGGCGCCGCGAGGTACGGCGAGGCGGTCCACAACGGCGAACGCGCCATCGCCACCCTCGGCAAGCCCACCATCGCCGCCATCACGGGCTTCTGCATCGGCGGCGGTTGCGAGATCGCGCTGGCCTGCGACCTGCGCGTGGCGGCGGCCGACGCCCGGTTCGGCATCACGCCCGCCAAGCTCGGCATCGTCTACAACTTCACGTCCACCAAGCAGCTGGTCGACGTGGTCGGCCCGGCCTGGGCCAAGCAGATCCTGTTCAGCGGCGAGATCGTCGACGCCGCCACCGCGCTGCGCATCGGCCTGGTCAACGAGGTCCACCCGGCCGACGACCTGGACGCCAGGGTCGAGCAGCTGGCCGAGACCATCGCGGCACGCGCGCAGGTCAGCGTCCGGGGCGCGAAGCAGATCGTCAACCGGATCACCGACGGTCAGCACGACGAGGACGACGCCGTGCGAGCGCTGTACGACGAAGCCGTGCACAGCCCGGAGTACGCGGAGGGCGTGGCGGCCTTCCTGGAGAAGCGGACGCCGAGGTTCTGAACCCCCGGCACGCGGGTACCTCGACCGCATGACCGAACACCCGCTCGAGGGCGACCCGAACGACCCGGACCAGCACATCAACCCCGACCCGCCGCACTCGCCGGGCACGCCTGAACCGCCCGACCTCGACGTGGACCCGGAGCGGTTCCTCGCCGAGGGCGAGCGGCGCGGACAGGAAGACGAGCCGCCCTCCTGAGAGGACCCTCCCGCGCCGAGGCCGAGAGGGTCCTCCGGGACGAGGTCCTCTCAAGACGAGAGGACCTCTGGGGAGGGTCAGTCGTCGTACTTGTTCGTGTCACCGGGCCATTCGCCGGTGAGCCGGTCGTAGCCGGTCGCCCCGCCCCGGTCGATCGCGGCCTTCACCAGGCCGAAGATCGCACCCTGGATGGACGCCGCCAGGAGCACCTCGCCCCAACTCCGGTCCTTCTGGGTCGGGGTCGGCGCCTCCTTGGTGCCGGTGATCAGCTTCCACACCTGGCCGAACAACGCGCTGGCGGCCAGACCACCGAGCACGCCGAACAGCATGCCGAGGGGCCGGTACAGGAGCTTGTTCACGTTCACCGCCCCCTCCGCAGGAGCTTCCACAGCACCAGCACGACCGCCGCGACCCCTGCCGCGACCGCCGCCGGGTGCCGACGAGCCTGCTGCACGCCCTGCTCGACGCGCTGCTGCACGGGCGGCGGCAGCGACTCGACCGCCTGCGCGGCCTTCGTGCCGACCTGCTCCGCGACCACACCGGCCTTGAGGCTGACCTGATCGGCCACCTCGCTCGCCTTGTGGCTCACCTGCCCGGCCACCTCGCTCGCCTTGTGGCCGACCTGCTCCGCCACCTCGCCGGCCTTGTGGCTGACCTGGGACGCCACGGCGCCCGCCTTCTCGCCGATCACGGCGGCCTTCTCGCCGACGGCCGCACCGGCCGCGCCGGCCGCCGCGCCCGCCTTGCCGACCTGCTCGCCCGCCTTGTCGGTCGCGTGGCTCACCTTGGCGGTGGCCTTGCCCGCCGCCGCCGACACCGCCGCGTTGGCCCGCGTAGCGGTCTCCTTCACCTGTTCCACTCCTTCATGCGCCTTGTCCTTCACCCGTCCGGGCACGTCGGTCTTGTGCACGAGCGCTTCCACGGTGTCCCCGAGCTCCCGCCGGGTCTTCTCGACGTCGGCGCGCAACTCGTCCGGGTCGGTGGGGCCGTTCTTGCCGCTCATCGGTGTGCCCTCTCGCTCACGGTGGCGATGTCCTGCTTGACACCCGCTATGGCCTCTTCCGGCACCGGCGGGGTGCCGCGTTCGAGCTGCTTGCGGCCGATCAGCGCGAGCACGCCCGCGACGACGAGCACGGCCACCGCGACGACGAACGCCGCGATCCACGCCGGCATGACGGTCGCCAGCAGCAGCACCAGCCCCGCGAGCACCGTCATCAGGCCGAACCAGGCCAGCACGCCCGCGCCGCCGAGCAGCCCGGCCCCCGTGCCGACGCGCTTGGCCTTCGTGCGCATCTCGGACACGGCCAACCGGATCTCGTCCCTGGCCAGCCTGCTCACCTGCTCGGACAGCCTGTTCACCAGTTCCGCGGTGGACGGTTCCCGCTCGGTGACGCGCGTGGGGGCGCTCGGGGTCGCGCCCGCGGTGACGCGGTCCGTAACCCGATCGGTGCCCGTGTCAGCCGCGCGGGTGGCGGCGACGTGACTCATGGCCGTCTCCTCTCTCCACTCGCCCTCCGACTACCCGAAAACGCGTGGGTGTACGCACGGTGTTCGGGGGAAACCCGTCGCCCATGGCGCACGCACCGGAGGCGCCCACCCAGCTGTCGAGGCGCTCGTGGTGGGCCGTGCTGAAGAGGACGGTCAAGGAGTTCAACGAAGACAACCTCACCGACTGGGCCGCCGCCCTCACCTATTACGCGGTGCTGTCGCTGTTCCCCGGTCTGCTGCTGCTGACCGCGCTGCTGGGGCTGCTCGGGCCGGACGCAACCCAGTCCATTGTGGACAGCCTGGACGCGCTGGGACCCGGCGAGGCCAAGGACACCATCGCGGGCGCGATCGAGAACCTGCAGAAGTCACAGGCCAGCGGCCTGCTGGCGATCGTCGGCCTGGTGACGGCGCTCTGGTCGGCCTCGGGCTACGTGGGCGCGTTCATGCGCGCGTCGAACTCGATCTACGACGTCGAGGAGGGCAGGCCGTTCTGGAAGGTCATCCCGCTGCGGCTGGGCCTGACCATCGGCGTGGTCGTGCTGCTGGCGCTCACCGCGCTCGGCGTGACGCTGACCGGAGGCGTGGCCGAGTGGCTGGGCGAGGTGCTCGGGCTCGGCTCGACGTTCGTCACGGTGTGGGACGTCGCGAAGTGGCCGGTGCTGTTCGTGCTCGCGAGCCTGGCCATCGGCCTGCTGTTCTGGGCCTCGCCGAACGTGCGGCAGCCCAGCTTCCTGTGGATCACGCCCGGCGGCCTGCTGACCGTGGTGGTGTGGGTCGCGGCATCGCTCGGCTTCGCGTTCTACGTGGCGAACTTCGGTTCCTACAACAAGACCTACGGCTCGCTGGCCGGTGTGATCATCTTCCTGGTCTGGCTGTGGATCTCGAACCTGGCCCTGCTGCTCGGCGCCGAGCTGGACGCGGAGCTGGAGCGGGGCAGGCGGATGGAGGCCGGACAGCCCGCGGGGCGGGACCCGGTGGCCCCGCCCCGCGACACGGCTGCGATGGACTGAGCTGCCGCCGACCCGACCCGGCGGAGGTCAGGTGGAAACCCTGACCGGTGGAGGTCAGGGGGGAACCCGGCCCGGCGGAGGTCAGGCCTGCTGCTCGCTGACCTGCTTGCGCACTTCTTCCATGTCGACCTTGCGCGCCTGCTCGATGAGGTCTTCGAGTGCCGCCTCGGGCAGGGCGCCCGGCTGCGCGTACAGCACGACGCCGTCGCGCACGATCATCAAGGTCGGGATCGACCGGATCTGGAACGCCGCGGCGAGCTGCTGCTGCGCCTCGGTGTCGACCTTGCCGAACACGATGTCGGTGTGCTTCTTGGCGGACTTCTCGTAGGTCGGGGCGAACTGGACGCACGGCCCGCACCAGCCCGCCCAGAAATCGACCAGGACCATCTCGGAGCCGCCGACAACCTCGTCGAAGTTCTCCGCGGTCAGCTCCACGGTGGCCATAGGTCCTCCTTGCTGTGGACGCGGGGGTCGACCCCCTTGTACCCGGATCAACGATGGTCACTCGCCGACAATTCCCTTCAACAAGCAGTGGACGCCTTCAACAGAACGTTGTAGCTTTCGGTTCACCCGAATGCAGGAGGTGCCCCGTGCGCAGGACCGCAGCCCTCGCCCTGTCCCTGTTCGCGCTGGTGGCGTGCGGTTCACCCGCCGAGGACCCGCCGGTCGGGTCCGGCGACGACCTGCCGTCGTCCTCGGCGATCGTGGAGGCCGTCACCAAGGACGACGCCCTGGCCGCGACCCTGCCGGCCGCCATCGCCCAAGCGGGCAAGCTGCGCGTCGGCTCGAACATCCAGAACCCGCCGAACAACTTCTACGCCGCCGACGGCAAGACCCCGGTCGGCTCGGAGGTCGACCTGGCCAAGGCGCTCGGCGCCAAGCTCGGGCTGACCGTCGAGCACCAGGACATGGCGTTCGGCTCGCTCATCACGAGCCTGCAGGCGGGCCGGATCGACGTGACCATGGCCGCGATGAACGACACCCCGGAACGGCAGCAGGCGATCGACTTCGTCGACTACTTCACCTCCGGCATCACGATCATGGTGCAGAAGGGCAACCCGGCGGGCGTCAAGAGCCCCGACGACCTGTGCGGCAAGTCCGTCGCGGTCAACCTCGGCTCCAGCCAGGAGACCTACGCCAAGGAGTTCCAGTGCCTGTCCGGTGAACCCATCGGGGTGACGGCCACCGACAGCGACACCCAGAACCAGAACCAGCTGCGCACCGGCCGCGTCGCCGCCATCCTCAACGACCTGCCCACCGCCGTGTACGTGGCCAAAACCGCCGGTGACGGCGAGTTCTTCGAGGTCGTGGACCTGGCCCCGATCAACGGCGGCCCGTACGGCATCGGTGTCAACAAGGACACCCCGGAACTGACCGCAGCGCTGCAGAAGGCACTGCAAGCGCTCATCGACGACGGCACCTACGGCAAGATCCTCGAAGCCTGGGACGTCGAGCAGGGCGCTGTCACGAAGGCGACCGTCAATGGCCGTTAAGGACGACGTGGACGACGTGGACGACCTGGTCGTCGTCCCCCTGCGGCACTGGGGGCGGTGGGTCGTCGGCGCGGTGATCCTGGCGCTGCTCGGCGCGCTCGGCTGGGCGCTGGCCGACGCGAAGATCGACTACGCCGCCGTGCCGGGGTTCTTCACCCACGACATCATGCTGCGCGGCCTGGTCAACACGGTCGTGCTGGCGCTGGCCGCGCAGGCGGGCGCGATCGTGCTCGGCGTGCTGATCGCGCTGCTGCGCCGGTCGGCCAACCCGGTCGCCCGCTGGTTCGCCGCCGGGTACGTGTGGCTGTTCCGCGGCCTGCCGGTGCTGTTGCAGATCCTGCTGTGGTTCAACCTGGCGCTGGTGTTCGAGAACATCTCCATCCCCGGGCTGTTCGAGGAGAAGACCAACGTCCTGGTGACCGCGTTCGTGGCCGCGCTGCTCGGGCTCGGGCTCAACGAGAGCGCCTACATGGCGGAGATCGTGCGGGCCGGGCTGAACAGCGTGGACCACGGTCAGGTCGAGGCGGCCAAGGCGATCGGCATGACGCCCGCGACCACGTTGCGGCGGGTCGTGCTGCCACAGGCCATGCGGGTGATCATCCCGCCGACCGGCAACAACTTCATCAACATGCTCAAGGGCACGTCCATGGCGTCGGTCATCGGGTTCCTGGAGCTGATCCACGCCGCGAACAACATCGCCTCGCGCAACCTCCAGATCATGGAGACGCTGCTGGCCGCCGCCGCGTGGTACATGGTCGTGGTCAGCGTGGCGAGCGTCGGGCAGCACTTCCTGGAGCGCTACTACGGCAAGGGGGTGGCCCGGTGAGCCTCGTGCGGGCGGTGGGCGTGCGGAAGTCGTTCGGTCACACCGAGGTGTTGCGCGGCATCGACCTGTCCGTGGACGCGGGCCAGGTGGTGTGCCTGCTCGGGCCGTCGGGCGCGGGCAAGTCGACGTTCCTGCGCTGCGTGAACCACCTGGAGACGATCGACGCCGGTCGGATCTGGGTGGACGGCCGGCCGGTCGGGTTCGCCTCGCGCGGCGGGAAGCTGCTCGAGCTGCGCGAGCGGGAGGTGGCGCGGCAGCGGCGCGGTGTCGGCATGGTGTTCCAGCGGTTCAACCTGTTCCCGCACCGCACGGCGGTGGAGAACGTCGCCGAAGGCCCGGTGCACGTGCTGCGGACGCCCCGCAAGGCGGCGGTGGCCGAGGCGAGGGCGTTGCTGGACCGGGTGGGGCTGGCGGACAAGGCCGACTCCTACCCGCACCAGCTGTCCGGCGGCCAGCAGCAACGGGTGGCGATCGCGCGGGCGCTGGCCATGCGGCCCAAGCTCATGCTGTTCGACGAGCCGACCTCCGCGCTGGACCCGGAGCTGGTCGGCGAGGTGCTGGACGTGATGGCGGACCTCGCCCGCGACGGCATGACCATGATCGTGGTCACGCACGAGATCGGGTTCGCCCGGCAGGTGGCCGACGAGGTGGTGTTCCTCGTGGACGGCGCGGTGGTCGAGACCGGGCCGCCGGGTCAGGTGCTGGACAATCCGCGACAGCAACGCACGCAGCAGTTCCTCGCGAAGGTGCTCTAGGTGGTCATGCGCATCCCGTCGTCCTACCTCGTCCAGTTCCACGAGCCGGAGGGGTACCTGGACTTCGCCCGCTTCGGGCCGCCGTCGTTCGCCGTGGTGGACGCCTCCACGCGGCTGGTGGAGGCGTCGGTGTCGGCCGGGCCGTCCACGGTGGACGACCTGATGCGGCAGGAGCTGCGCGCGAAGGCGGCGGTGGCCCGGCTGTGCCGCGGCGACACCGACCACGTGACGTTGCTGCCGAACACGAGCACCGGCCTGTTCCAGGCGGCGCTGGGGGTGACCGGCGAGGTGCTGGTGTCGTCGGGGGAGTTCCCGGCGAACACCTACCCGTGGGCGCGATCGCCGTCCGTCGACGTGTCGTGGCTGCCGCCCGGCCCGGTGACGGCCGACGTGGTGCGGGCGGCGTTGACGCCTCGCACGACCGCGGTGTCGGTGAGCGCGGTGGACTTCCGCACCGGCTACCGGGCCGACCTGGCGGCGTTGCGCGAGGTGGTCGGCGACCGGCTGCTGGTCGTGGACGGCATCCAGGGCTTCGGGGTGGTCGACGAGCCGTGGGAAGTGGCCGACGTGCTGGTGGTCGGCGGGCAGAAGTGGCTGCGGGCGGGCTGGTCGACGGGGTTCATGACGCTGTCCGACCGGGCGCTGAGCAGGCTGGACCCCGTGCTGTCGGGCTGGACCGGCGCCGAGGACCCCGGGTTGTTCGACAACGGCATCCACCCCGTCGGCGAGGGGGCGGCGGGGTGGTCGATCACCAACCTGAGCCCGATCGCCTCGGGTGCGCTGGCGGCGGCGTTGGAGCTGGTCGAGGTGGCCGGGGTCGAGGCCATCCAGGCTCGGGTTGTTGAACGATCCGACGAACTGGCCGAGGTGATCCGCGCGGCCGGCGGCGAGGTCGTGTCCGCGCTGGACCGCCGTGCGGGCATCCTCGCGTTCACGCTGCCCGAGCACGCGCCGTCGGTGATCGGCGCGGCGCTGGCGGACGCGGGCGTGGCCGCGACCGTGCGGCCGGAGCACGTCCGCCTGTCGCCGCACGCCTCCACGACCGCAGACACCGTCGCCCGCTTCGCCACCGCGTTGAAGGAGATCCGCAAGCCGGTCGTCGTCGAGGTGCCGGCACCCGCTCCGGCGGTGACGTCCGAGGTGCTCACCGCGCTGATCCCGACGGTGAACAGCCTGGCCACCGCGTTGGGGCCGGGCACCGAGGTCGTGCTGCACGACCTCGGCGCCCTGCCCAACTCGATCATCGCCATCGCGGGCGACCTCACCGGCCGCAAGGTCGGCGGCCCGATGACCGACCTGCTGCTCGGCCTGGTCCGCCGTGGCACGACGCAGGACCTGGCGGGCTACGAGACCTACGCGCCGGACGGGCGGGTGATCCACTCGTCCACCGTGTTCCTGCGCGACGCCGACGGCGTGGCGGTCGGCTGCCTGTGCGTGAACAGCGACCCGGGTCCGAACCGACGCCCGGAGACGGCGGTGTCGGGGGCGCCCGCGGTGGAGGCCTTCCCCGGCGACGTCGACACCCTCCAACGCCTCCTGGTCGAACGCGCCGTGACCGCCGTCGGCGTGCCCGTGGAGCTGATGAAGAAGTCGCACAAGTCCCAGGTGGTGCGGGTGCTGGACGAGGCGGGCCTGTTCCTGATCCGCGATTCGATCGACTACCTGGCCGGTGTGCTGGGCGTGACCAGGTACACGATCTACAACTACCTCAACGAGGTCAGGGGCTGACTCCCCTCGTGCACGGCGGCGTCACGGGCGGCGTTGGCGTCGTCGTCGGTCAGGGTCCGGGTCGGGTGGCGCAGGACCAGGCGCAGCAGCACGTTCTTCTGGTCCGGTCGGGCGCCCAGCCGCGCCGCGGCCACCGGCGGCAGGGCGGACACCGGGGTCTCGCTGACCACCGTGACCTCCTCCACCAGGTCGCCGACGGCCGCGCGCACGACGTCGCCGATCGTCTCGCCGTCGGCGTCCGCGCCGACCGCGACGGAGATGTCCCGCGTGACCGGCGGGTGCTTGGACACCGGCCGGTACGGCGTGAGGTCCAGCATCTGGGCGGCCACGCGCGGGTCGTCCGAGGACAGCAGGCGGATGTCCGGGATGCCCTTGCGCAGCATCAGCAGCCGGTCGAGGCCGACGCCCAGCGCCAAGCCGTGCACGTCGTCCGGCAGCCACGCGCGGCGCAGGACGTGCCTGGCCGCGAGGCCGCACTCGGCGACCTCCAGCCACTCGCCGTCCACCAGCACGTCCACCTGCCGTCCCGCCGTGGTGTACGGGTGGGTCGCGGGCGTCGTCCGGTACCGCAGGCCGGGCACGGCGGTGGTGATCACGGCGTCGATCAGCTCGTCCAGGTCGGCCCGGTGGTGGGAGATCCGCCACAGGTCGAGCTGGTGCGGCGTGCCCGAGTGCACCCGGTCGACCGCGTCGCGGCGGTGCACCATCCCGACGCACGCCAGCAGCACGTCGTCCCAGTCGTCCTGCGTGCCGAGCAGCCGCAAGGCGGGCGGCACCATCGCCGTCGTGTGGCTGCGCAGCATGCGGTTCCCGCTGGTGTAGCGCGTGTAACGGGCGTCGCGGGTGATGGCGTCGGGCGGGTAGCCCAACGCGGTGTAGTTGTCGTCGACCGACACCTCGGGGTGGTCGCGCAGCACGCGCGGCTCCCCTGGCAAGGCGGCGAGGACGTCGTCGACCAGCAGTTGCATGGCGTGCGGCCCGTAAGCGGGGTCGCTGAGGTCGCGAGGCATCGCGGGTGGTCCCTTCGACGGGGTGGACATCGGCTGGAGGGGGATCCCCCGAGCCGGTCCGCCGCCGGGACCGCGTGGACTAGCGCACGCCGCAGGCCCCGGCGACCGGGTCTCCCGGCCGGGGGCGGCTAAATCGGCGCGTCACGTTTTCCACGATAACCGGTGCGTGCCGCATGATGCACGCATGTTGTCGAGCAAGGGCGAGGACTTCCGCGCGTTCTGGACCGAGCGTCACCTGTGCACGCTGACCACGATCCGCCCCGACGGGACGCCGCACGTCGTGCCGGTCGGCGTCACGCTGGACGTGGACACGGCCACCGCCAGGGTGATCACCTCGGGTGATTCGCACAAGGCGCGGCAGATCCTGGCGGCCGGCGGCGCTCCCGCGGCCGTGTGCCAAGTGGACGGACGTCGGTGGTCGACCCTGGAGGGGCGCGCGGTCGTCCGCCGCGAGCCGGAGGTGGTCGAGGACGCCGAGCGGCGGTACGCCGACCGCTACCGCACGCCCCGGCCCAACCCGCGGCGCGTGGTGATCGAGATCGCCGTCACCCGCGTGCTGGGGACGGTGTGAGCGTCACGGTCATCGGCATCGGCGCCGACGGCTGGGCCGGCCTGCCGGACGCGTCGCGGCACGAGCTCGCGTCGTGCGAGGTGCTGATGGGCAGCGCCCGGCAGCTCGACCTGGTGCCGGGGGAGTTCGACCGGGTGCCGTGGCCGTCGCCGCTGGCGCCCGCGCTGCCCGGCTTGCTGGCCCGCCACGCCGGGCGGCGGGTCGGCGTGCTGGCCAGCGGCGACCCGATGTTCCACGGCATCGGCGCCACGCTGGTGCGGCTGCTGGGCGCCGACCGGGTCCGGGTCCTGCCGCACCCGTCGTCGGTGTCGCTGGCGTGCGCCCGCCTGGGGTGGGCGTTGCACGACGTGGAGGTGGTGAGCCTGGTCGGCAAGCCCGCCGCGCTCGTCGTACCGCACCTGCACCCGGGACGGCGCGTGCTCGTGCTCGGCGCGAACCCGCGCGAGGTCGCCGCCTTGGCACCGCACGCGCGGCTGACCGTGCTGGAGCAGCTGGGCGGGCCGGGGGAGCGGGTGCACCACGCGCTCGACGACGCCGACCCGCTGCACGTGCTCGCGATCGAGTGCGGCGCGGACGGCACGTCGTCGACGCCGGGTCGGCCGGACGAGGAGTACGAGCACGACGGGCAGTTGACCAAGCGCGAGGTGCGCGCGGTGACGTTGGCGCTGCTCGCGCCCCGCCCCGGCGAGCTGCTGTGGGACGTGGGTGCGGGTGCGGGCAGCATCGCCGTCGAGTGGTGCCGGACCCACCCGAGCTGCCGGGCCATCGCGGTCGAGCAGCACCCCGAGCGCGCCGCGCGCATCACCCGCAACGCGACGAGATCGGGCGTGCCGGGGATCGAGGTCGTCGTCGGCACGTCGCCGGGGGCGCTCGACCTTGAGGCGCCGGACGCCGTGTTCATCGGCGGCGGCCTGACCGCAGAAGGCGTGGTCGAGCGCTGCTGGGACGCGGTGAAACCGGGCGGGCGGCTGGTGGCCAACGCCGTCACGCTCGAGTCGGAGGCCGTGCTGACGCGCTGGCGCGGCCGGCTGGGCGGCGACCTGACCCGGCTGGAGGTGAGCCGGGCGACCGCGATCGGCGGTTTCACCGGCTGGCGACCGCAGCTGCCCGTGACGACCTGGATCGTGACCAAGGAGAACGCGTGACCGTCCACTTCATCGGCGCCGGGCCCGGCGCGGCCGACCTGCTGACCCTGCGGGCGGCGCGGCTCATCGCCGAGTCGCCGGTCTGCCTCTACGCGGGGGCGCTGGTCCCGGTCGAGGTCCTCGGGCACTGCCCGCCGGACGTCCGCCTGGTGGACACCGCGAACCTGGACCTGGACCAGATCACCACCGAGCTCGCCGCCGCGCACGCCGCCGGCCGGGACGTGGCCCGCCTGCACTCCGGTGACCCGTCGGTGTTCAGCGCGATGGCCGAGCAGATGCGCCGCCTGGACGCCCTGGGCATCCCGTACGACGTGACGCCGGGCGTGCCCGCCTTCGCCGCCGCCGCCGCGTCGCTGAACCGCGAGCTGACCGTCCCGGGCGTCGGCCAGACCGTGGTCCTGACCCGCACGTCGGCCCGCGCCACGCCCATGCCACCGGGTGAGGACCTGGCGACGCTCGGCCGGTCCGGGGCGACGCTCGTGCTGCACCTGGCCGTGCAGCGGATCGAGGAGGTGGTGGCCGAGCTGCTGCCGAACTACGGCCCCGGGTGCCCGGTCGCCGTGGTCGCGCGCGCCAGCCGGGAGGACGAACTGGTGCTGCGCGGCACGCTCGCCGACATCGCCGAGCAGGTGCGCGCCGCCGGGGTGAAGCGCACGGCCGTCATCGTCGTCGGCAAGGTCCTCACCGCCGAGGGCTTCCCGGACAGCCACCTCTACTCGACCGCCCGCAGCCGTTCATGACCGGGCGCCCAGCGCCTCCGCGGTGGCCCGGTCCGCCGGGAAGTACGACTCGATCGCGATCTCCTCGAGGGTGATGTCGACGGCGGTGCCGAAGGTGGCGACCGTGTTGATGAAGCTCAGCACGTGCCCGCGGTGGCGGATGCGGATGGGCAGGGCGATGTCGTGCGCGCCGGGCGGCGGGTAGTCGCCCGGCGGGCCGTAGGACAGCAGCTCCTCGTGGAGCGCGGCCAGCTGCGGGTCGCCCGCCTGGCGCGCGAGGCGGGCCATCAGCCGCGCGCGCACCTCCGGCAGGTTGACGACCCTGGGCGCGAACCCGTTCGGGTGCAACCCGAGGCGCATCATGTTGACCGGTGGTTCCAGCAGCTCCGGGTCGACGCCGTCGAGGAAGACGTCGGCCGCGGAGTTCGTGGCGACGAGGTTCCAGCGGCGGTCGACGACCAGGGCCGGGTACGGCTCGTGCCCGTCGAGGACCTGGCGGACGGCGTCACGGGCGGCGGCCATGTCCGGCGCGTCCAGCGCCCGCTCCCGGTAGACGGGCGCGTACCCGGCCGCCACGAGCAGGTGGTTGCGCTCGCGCAGCGGCACGGCGAGGTGCTCGGCCAGGTGCAGCACCATGCGACGGCTCGGCGCCGTGCGGCCGGTCTCCACGAAGCTGATGTGCCGGCTCGACACGCCCGACTGGACGGAGAGCTCGAGCTGGCTCACCCGTCGCCGTCGCCGCCACGCGCGGAGCAGCTCACCGACCGTGCCGGTCTGGGACATGCGTTCCACCTCGTCGCCACGGTACGTCCCGGCCCGTCGGGACCGCCATTACCCGCCGGGTAATCGACGGGGTGATCACCCGCTGCCACGGTGGGGCCATGACCGACATCACCGCCCAGAGCCCCGCCGAAGCCAACAAGGCCCTGTTCCTCACCGCGTTCGCGCGGTTCGCCGCCGGCGACCACGACGTGCTGCGCACCGTGCTGCGGGAGGACTTCGTCGAGCACAGCCCCGGCAACCCGTCCGGTCGCGACGCGTTCGTGGAGTTCATCAAGGAGTCCCCGGTGGCCAGGGCGCGGCTGGAGCTCAAGCGCGTCATCGCCGATGATGAGCACGTCGTGGTGCACTACCACTTGGTCGAGGAGGAGGGCGCACGTGGCGCGGCCGTGGTCGACATCTGGCGGATCGCCGACGGCCTCATCACCGAGCACTGGGACGTGGTCCAGCCGGTGCCGGACGACGCCGAGCTGCCCCACGGGATGTTCTGAGGCGTCAGGCGCGGCCGACGACCGTGCCCGCGCGGTCGATCACGATCACGTCCACGGTGACCGGGGCGCCGCGCAGCACGTCGTCCGCCGTCGCCTTGGCGCGTTCCGCCACCAGGTCGCCCAGCGGCACCCCCGCCGCCTGGCACACCTGCAACGCGCCGAGCGCGGTGTTGGCCTCGGTGACGGCCGCGGCCAGCGCCGGGTCGTCCACGAGGGACGCCAGGAAGCCCAGGTTCACCTGCGAACGGCCCGAGTGCAGGTCCAGGTGCCCGTCCGCGAGCTTGGACAGCTTCCCGATCCCGCCCGCGACGGTCAGCCGGGGCACGGGGTGACGGCGCAGGTACTTCAACACCGCGCCGGCGAAGTCGCCCATGTCGAGCAAGGCGTCCTCCGGCAGCCCGTGCAGCGCCGCCGCGACCTTCTCCGACGTGCTCCCGGTGCACCCGGCCACGTGCTCGTACCCCTGCGCCCGCGCCACGTCGATGCCGCGCCGGATGCTGTCGATCCACGCCGAGCAGGAGTACGGCACCACGATCCCCGTCGTGCCCAGGATCGAGAGCCCGCCCAGGATCCCCAGCCGGGGGTTCCACGTCTTGCGCGCCAACTCCTCGCCGTGCTCGACCGAGATCGACACGACCACGTCGCCGCTGCCGCCGTGCGCGGAGGCCACGCGCGCGACGTGCTCGCGCATCAGCTGCCGCGGCACGGGGTTGATCGCCGGCTCGCCGACCGCCAGCGGCAGGCCGGGCTTCGTCACCGTGCCCACACCGGGCCCGGCCTCGAACACCACGCCGCTGCCCGGCGCGCCGTGCCGGACGGTGGACCCGACCAGCGCGAGGTGCGTGACGTCCGGGTCGTCTCCCGCGTCCTTCACGATCGCGGCGAACGCCCGGTCGTCGCCCAACTCCTCGCGGGCCAGCGCGAACGACGGCGTCTGGCCCTTCGGCAGCACGATCCCGACCGGGTCGGGGAACTCGCCGGTGAGCAACGCCGTGTACGCCGCCGTGGTCGCGGCGGTGGCGCAGGCGCCGGTGGTCCAGCCGAAGCGCAGGTTCGTGCTCACGACAAAAGGATGCAACAGCCGTGAAGACCGTGCTGGTGCTGGGTGGCACGGGCGAGGCCCGTGACCTGGCCCGGCAGCTCACCGACGTCCGCGTGATCTCGTCGCTGGCCGGCCGGGTGGCCGACCCCAAGCTGCCCGACGGCGAGGTCCGGATCGGCGGCTTCGGCGGCGTGGAAGGGCTCGTGGCCTACCTGGGGGCCGAACGCGTGGACGCCGTCGTGGACGCCACCCACCCGTTCGCCGACCGCATCACCGCCAACGCCCTCGCCGCCACCGCCGCGACCGGCACGCCGTTCCTCGTGCTGCGCCGCCCCGGCTGGCCGCCCGAGGACGACTGGGTGTACGTGGACGGCGTCGCCGAAGCCGCCGCGCTCGTCGCCGGCCGCCGGGCGTTCATCACCACCGGCCGCCGGGAGCTGGCCGCGTTCACCAGCGGTGTGGCGCGCACCGTCGACCCGCCCGACCCGCCGAACCCGCGCCTGCACGTCGTCCTGGACCGTGGCCCGTACACAGTGGACGGTGAAAGCCGGCTCCTGCGCGAACACCGGATCGAAGTCCTGGTGACCAAGGACAGCGGCGGCCCGATGACGGCGGCCAAGTTGACCGCGGCCCGTCACCTCGGCATCCCCGTCGTCGTCGTGCGCCGGCCACCGCCACCACGGGCGCCGCTGGTGGAGACGGTGGCCGAGGCCGTCGACTGGCTCACCCGGGGTAGCGGCGCGGCGTGAAGACCGTGCCACGGGCGCTGACCCGCGTCTGCGAGGACCCGACCAGCAGCAGGCACCGCATGTCCACGGTGGACGCGTCCAGGTCCGCCAACCGCACCACCCGCACGGATTCCTCCGGTCCGCCGACGTCACGCCCGACGACCACCGGCGTGTCGGGGGAGCGGTGCCGCAGCAGTAGGTCGCGCGCCTTGTCCACCTGCCACGTGCGGCTGCGCGAGGCCGGGTTGTAGATCGCCAGCACGAGGTCGGCCTTCGCCGCCGCCTCCAGCCGCTCCTCGATCACGTCCCACGGCTTGAGCCGGTCGGACAACGACACCACGCAGTAGTCGTGCCCCAGCGGCGCGCCGACCCGGCTCGCCACCGCGTGCGCCGCGGTCAACCCCGGCAGCACCGTCACCGGCACGTCCGCGAACTGCTCGTCCGTCGCCACCTCCAGCACCGCGCTGGCCATCGCGAACACCCCCGGGTCGCCCGACGACACCACCGCGACCCGCCGCCCGCGCTTGGCCAGGTCCAGCGCGAACGCCGCCCGCTCGGCCTCCACCTTGTTGTCCGACGCGTGCCTCCGCTGCCGCGGGTTCACCGGCACCCGGTTCAGGTAGGTCACGTACCCGACCAGGTCGTCGGCCTCCGCCAACGCCCGCCGCGCCTCCGGCGTCAACCACTCGGGCCCGGCCGGGCCGAGCCCGACCACCACCACCCGGCCCTCGGATTCCGGACGAGCCGCGGGCTTGCTCGGCAGCAACGCCAACGAGAAGTACGGCACGCCGTCGGCGTCCACTTCGGACAGCGGCGCGGTCCGCTGCGCGCCGGTCGTCGCCCGCTCCACGTACCAGGCCTCGGCCAACCGCCCCGCGCGTGCCAACGCCTCCCGCACCTGCGGGAACGTCCGCCCCAGCTTCATGATCGCCACCGGGTCGCCGCCGGCCAGGTGCTCCACCAGCGCGTCCGCCGACAACGTCCCCGGCAGCACGGTCAGCACCTCGTCCCGCTCCACCAGCGGCCGGCCGATCACCGCCGCGCCCGCGCTCACCGACGTCACGCCGGGCACGACCTCGGCCTCGTACCGGTGCGCCAGCCGCTTGTGCAGGTGCATGTAGGAGCCGTAGAAGAACGGGTCGCCGGCCGCCAGCACCACCACCGTGCGCCCGGCGTCCAGGTGCGCGGCCAACCGTGCCGCGCACTCCTCGTAGAACGCGTCGATCTCGCCCTGGTAGTCGTCGGAGTCCTCGGTCGTGACGGGGTAGACCAGCTGCTCCTCGACCTGCCCGTCCCGCAGGTAGGGCGCGGCGATCCTGCGCGCCACGCTCCGCCCGTGCCGGGCGCTGTGGAAGACGACCACGTCCGCCTCGCCGATCAGCCGCGCCGCCTTGACGGTCACCAGCTCCGGGTCGCCCGGACCGACACCGACCCCGTACAGCTTGCCCGTCATTCTTCCTCGCTCGCGATCGCGTTGAGCGCCGCCGCGGTCATGGCGCTGCCGCCCCGCCGACCGCGCACGACCAGGTACTCCAAGCCCAGACCGTTGTCCGCCAACGCGTCCTTCGACTCCGCCGCGCCGATGAACCCGACCGGCACGCCCAGCACGGCGGCGGGCCGGGGCGCCCCCGCCGCGATCATGTCCAGCAGGTGGAACAACGCGGTCGGCGCGTTGCCGATGGCGACCACCGCGCCGGCCAGCCGGTCGCGCCACAGCTCCAACGCCGCCGCGCTGCGGGTGGTGCTCAGCTCGGCCGCCAACTCCGGCACGCGCGGGTCGCCCAACGTGCAGACGACCTCGTTGTCCGCGGGCAGCCGTCGCCGCGTCACGCCCGCCGCGACCATCTGCGCGTCGCAGAGGATCGGCGCGCCGGCCACCAGCGCCGCCCGCGCGTCACGCACGACGTCGGCTGAGAAGTCGACGTCCGCGACCAGGTCGACCATCCCGCAGGCGTGGATCATGCGCACCACCACCCGGGACACGTCCGACGGGAACCGCGCGAGGTCCGCCTCGGCGCGGATGGTGGCGAAGGAGCGGCGGTAGATCTCCGCGCCGTCCTTGACGTAGCTGGTCACTTGATCTCCTCGTACCCGTCGCCGGTCGCGACGAACTCCACCACGTCGCCGGCCGGCCTGCCGCACCGGCGTGCGCAGCCCGACCAGTGCACCCGGCCCGATGTGGTCCGGGTGTCGAGCCAGCGGGTCGCGTCGGCGCGCACGTCGGCCAGCGACTTGGCGCAGCCCGGTCGCCCGGTGCACGCGCTGACGCCGTGCCACGGGGAGTCCGGCGAGGTGAACAGGCCGCTGGTATCGCTCCCGGCCGGCAGCACCACGCTGCGCCACGGCGTGAGCCGGACCGGCACGCCGGCCAGGAGCCGCGCGTCCCATCGCCCGAACGGCACGCCCGCCACGACGACGGAACCGCGCGTCCCCGGTGCGACGGGCGTCACACCCTGCTCGATCCGGGCGTCACCCGGAACGCCCAACGCCGCCGTGATCTTCCGCACACCGCCGTCCACTTCGGACAGCCGCCACGCGTCGCCGCGGAGCTCGCCGAACAGCCGTGCGGCGGTCACCACCGCCGCGACCGGATCGGCCACGCGCAGCCCTGAATCGTGGCCTGCCAGGAACAACGCGTCACCGACGAGCCCGACGTCACCCGACAGGCCGCTCACCGCGCCACCCACCGTGACCAGGAATCGCCCTGGCAGGGACGCCAGCTCGGGCACGCCGCACAACGCCGCGTCGATCGCGTCGACCAGCGCCTGGTTGTCCTCCAGCGGCGCGGCGACGATGTTCCGCATCCGCTCGTGCGTCATCGAGGGCAGCAGGCCGACCTCGGCCACCCGTGCGCCCAGCTCGTGCTCCGCACCCGGCGCCAGGCCCCTGATCTGCACGTTCGCTCGCGAGGTCAGTTCGAGGAACCCGTCGCCCAGCTCGATCGCGGCGGACCGGAGCGCGTCGACCTGCACGGCGTTCAGCGTCCCGCCGGGCACCCGCACGCGCGCCAACCCGCCGTCGGCGGCCTGGTGCACGTCGATGGCGCCGGGGCAGGCGTCCGGGTGAGTTCGATCCGCGGGCATGGACTGGATGCTAACTGCCGTTAGGGTGACCTCCGAACGGCGAAGCAGCAGGAGGAAGCCGGTGTGAATCCGGCGCGGTCCCGCCACTGTGACCGGGGGAGTCCCCGGGAGTCAGGAACTCCGCTCGCCGTCCCCTACGACCGGGGCGAGGACCCCCGAGGGATGGAGCCCGCACGTGATCCTGCTGTTGTCGACCTCCGACACCGACCTGCTGTCCGCCCGCGCGAGTGGCGCCGACTACCGCCTGGCCAACCCCGCCCGCACCGCCGTGGACGACCTCCCGGCGCTGGTGGAGGGCGTCGACCTGGTGGTCGTGCGCATCCTCGGCGGACGCCGGATGTGGGAGGAAGGGCTGGACTGGCTGCTCGCCTCGGGCCTGCCGGTCGTCGTGCTGGGCGGTGAGCAGAACCCCGACGCGCCGCTGATGGAGCTGTCGACCGTGCCCGGCGGCGTCTGCGCCGAGGCGCACGCCTACCTGGCGCACGGCGGCGCGGCGAACCTCGCGCAGCTGCACCACTTCCTGTCCGACACGGTGCTGCTCACCGGCCACGGCTTCGCGCCGCCCGCGCCGACGCCCACCTGGGGCCTGCTCGAACGGCAGGACGCGGGCGAGGGCCCGACCATCGCCGTGCTGTACTACCGGGCCCACCACGTGGCCGGGAACACGGCGTTCGTGCACGCGCTGTGCGACGCGATCGTGGCCAAGGGCGGCCGTCCGCTGCCGGTCTACTGCGCCTCCCTCCGCACGGCGGAGCAGGAGCTGCTGGCCGTGCTCGGCACGGCCGACGCCCTGGTGGTGACCGTGCTCGCGGCCGGCGGCACCAAGCCCGCCTCCGCGTCCGCCGGCGGTGACGACGACGCGTGGGACGTGGGCGCCCTGGCCGCCCTCGACGTGCCGATCCTCCAGGCCCTGTGCTTGACCAGCAGCCGTGCCGCCTGGGACGAGAACGACGACGGGCTGTCCCCTTTGGACACCGCCACCCAGGTCGCGATCCCGGAGTTCGACGGCCGGATCATCACGGTGCCGTTCTCGTTCAAGGAGGTCGACGAGGACGGCCTCACGGTCTACGTCGCCGACGAGGAACGCGCGGCGCGGGTCGCGGGCATCGCCGTGCGCCACGGCCGGCTGCGGCACGTCCCGCCGGCCGAACGGCGCATCGCGGTGATGCTGTCGGCCTACCCGACCAAGCACTCCCGCATCGGCAACGCGGTCGGCCTCGACACGCCGGCCAGCGTCGTGCGGCTGCTCACCGCCATGGCGGAGCACGGCTACGACATCGGCGACGAGCTGCCCGGCGTGGCCGACCTCGACGGCGACGCGTTGATCCACGCCCTCATCGCCGCCGGCGGCCAGGACGCGAACTGGCTCACCGAGGAGCAGCTCCAGGGCAACCCCGTCCGGCTGCCCGCGGCCCGCTACCGGCAGTGGTACGCCACCCTGCCCGAGGACACGCGCCACGGGATGGAGCGGCACTGGGGCGAGGCGCCCGGCGAGCTGTTCGTCGACCGGTCGAAGGACCCCGACGGCGAGATCGTGCTGGCCGCCCTGCGCTCCGGCAACGTCGTGGTCATGGTCCAGCCGCCGCGCGGCTTCGGCGAGAACCCCATCGCCATCTACCACGACCCGGACCTGCCGCCGAGCCACCACTACCTCGCCGCCTACCGCTGGCTGGAGGACGAGTTCGGCGCGGACGCCGTGGTGCACGTGGGCAAGCACGGCAACCTGGAGTGGCTGCCCGGCAAGACCGTCGGCATGTCGGCCGGCTGCGGCCCCGACGCGGCGCTGGGCGACCTGCCGCTGATCTACCCGTTCCTGGTCAACGACCCGGGCGAGGGCACCCAGGCGAAACGCCGGGCGCACGCCACCCTGGTCGACCACCTCGTGCCGCCCATGGCCCGGGCCGACAGCTACGGCGACATCGCCCGGCTGGAGCAGCTGCTCGACGAGCACGGCACCATCGCCGCGATGGACCCGGCGAAGCTGCCGGCGATCCGGGCCCAGATCTGGACCCTCATCCAGGCCGCCAAGCTCGACCACGACCTGGGCCTGTCCGATCGGCCGCACGACGACGGGTTCGACGAGCTGATCCTGCACGTCGACGGCTGGCTTTGCGAGGTCAAGGACGTCCAGATCCGCGACGGCCTGCACGTGCTCGGGCAGGCGCCCACCGGCGAGACCAGGGTGAACCTGGTGCTGTCGATCCTGCAGGCCAAGCAGATGTGGGCCGGCCAGGTCGCCGCGCTGCCCGGCCTGCGCGAGGCGCTGGGCCTGACCGAGTCCGGCGACGACCGGACCGCCACCGACCGGGTCGAGGCACAGGCCCGCGCGCTCGTCCAAGCGATGGAAGACGCCAATTGGGACGTGAACGCCGCCCGGACGCTCACCGACCGGGAGGACGTGGCGCGGATCCTGGAGTTCGCCGCGCTGGAGGTCGTGCCCCGGCTGGCCCGCACCACGGACGAGCTGACGAACGTGCTGCACGCCCTGGACGGCGGCTACGTGCCCGCCGGTCCGAGCGGCTCGCCGCTGCGCGGCCTGGTGAACGTGCTGCCCACCGGCCGCAACTTCTACTCGGTCGACCCCAAGGCGGTGCCGTCCCGCCTGGCCTGGGAGACCGGCCAGGCCATGGCCGACTCGCTGCTGGAGCGCTACCGCGCCGAGACGGGGGAGTGGCCACCGTCGGTCGGCCTGTCGGTCTGGGGCACGAGCGCGATGCGCACGGCGGGTGACGACATCGCCGAGGTGCTGGCCCTGCTCGGCGTGCGGCCCGAATGGGACGACCAGTCGCGCCGGGTGAGCGGACTGGAAGTGATCCCGCTCGCCGAGTTGAACCGGCCGCGAATCGACGTCACGGTCCGGATCAGCGGCTTCTTCCGCGACGCATTCCCCCACGTCGTGTCACTGCTCGACGACGCCGTGCGACTGGTCGCGAACTTGGACGAGTCGGCCTCGGACAACTACGTCCGGGCGCACGCCCAAGCCGATCTGGCGCAGCACAACGACCCGCGCCGGGCGACAATGCGGATCTTCGGCAGCAAACCCGGCGCGTACGGCGCCGGCCTGCTCCCGCTCATCGACAGCCGCAACTGGCGCGACGACGCCGACTTGGCCGAGGTGTACGCGGTGTGGGGCGGCTACGCCTACGGCCGCGAACTCGACGGAGTCGAAGCCCGGCCGGCGATGGAGAGCGCCTACAAGCGCATCGCGGTGGCGGCGAAGAACATCGACACGCGTGAACACGACATCGCCGATTCCGACGACTACTTCCAATACCACGGCGGAATGATCGCGACCGTGCGCGCGCTCACCGGTCAAGCGCCCGCCGCTTATGTCGGCGACAGCACGCGGCCCGATGCGGTGCGCACCAGAACGCTGAACGAGGAGACGAACCGGATCTTCCGCGCCCGCGTGGTCAACCCGAGGTGGTTGGCCGCGATGCGCAAGCACGGGTACAAGGGGGCGTTCGAACTCGCGGCCACCGTCGACTACCTGTTCGGCTACGACGCCACCACCGGCGTGGTCGCGGACTGGATGTACGAGCAGCTCGTGGCGAGCTACGTGCTGGACCCGGTGAACCGGGAGTTCCTGGCCCGGTCCAACCCGTGGGCGCTGCACGGCATCTCCGAACGGCTCCTGGAGGCGGCCGAACGGGGTATGTGGGAGCACCCGGAGCCGGAGACGCTGGAAGCGCTGCGAAAGGCCTACCTCGAAACCGAGGGCGATCTGGAGGACGGCGGCTGAGCCGTCACACCGCCCGTTCGCGGTCTATAACGTCGCGGAAACGCGTCGATCATGAGGGGTACCCCTATATCCCGGGACGCCGCGCGCGTGACGAAACACTTCGGTGAAACATTGGTCCTGAATGGACGTCCCGTCACGCGGCGCGGGCCGTCCGGCGGTGACTCGGCCGGCCGGTGACGCCACCCGGTCGGCCGACTCGCGCTACCCGTCCGGACGACTCGGCGCGCGACTGTCCGCGACTCGCGGTGTGGCGCTGCCGGACACGCGCACACTTCCGGTGCAGACTGGTGGCGGGTGAGCGGGTTCGCGACTCGGGAATCTTTTCGGGCCGTTCGGCGCGGAGATGAACCGAGCGTGTCCGACCGGTCTACGAACAGTGCCTGAACGGACCACTGCACGCACGGCTAGCAGAATCGGTCCAGCAAGGCAAATGACGCAACGTCGGTAACAGCGCGGACACGGGAGCTTGACACAACTCCGTGGCGCGAACCACACTCCCCCAAAACCTGGGAGCGCTCCCAGAACGTTCACCGCCGATCAACTGAGGAGTTCTCGTGCGCTACCGTCGAGCAGGCTTGGCCAAAGTCCTGGCCTGCACCGCAGTGCTTGCCGCAGTCGCCACGGCCTGTGGCTCGGGAGGGTCCGGCACGTCGTCAGATGGCAAGGTCGAGCTGACCATCGCGACCTTCAACGAGTTCGGCTACGAGGAGCTCCTCAAGGAGTACGAGGCCGCGAACCCGAACGTCAAGGTCACGCAGCGCAAGACCGGCCAGGGCGCGCCGCACCACCAGAACCTGTTCACCAAGCTGGGCGCGGGCTCCGGCCTGGCCGACGTCGAGGCCGTCGAAGAGGGCTTCCTCAGCCAGGTCATGGCCAAGTCGGGCCAGTTCGAGGACCTGAAGGAGATCGGTCCGAAGGACGTCCGCGAGGACCGCTGGCTGCAGTGGAAGGTCGACGCCGTCACGACCAAGGACGGCAAGCTCATCGGCTACGGCACCGACATCGGCCCGCTGGCCATGTGCTACCGCAAGGACATGCTGGAGGCCGCCGGCCTGCCGTCCGACGCCGAGGGCGTGAAGGCCCTGTTCGCGACCTGGGACTCGTACTTCCAGGCCGGTGACACCTACGTGCAGAAGACCGGCAAGCCGTGGTTCGACTCGGCCGCGCAGATCTTCAACCCGATGCACAACCAGGAGAAGACCGGCTACTTCGACCGCGACGACAAGCTCGTGATCGAGGGCGGCAACGGCAACAACGACAAGAAGATCTGGGACCAGGTCACCAGCGCCGTCGCGCGCGGCCAGTCGGCCAAGCTCGCCGCGTGGAGCCCGGAGTGGCAGACCGGCTTCAAGGAGTCGGCGTTCGCCACCAAGACCTGCCCGTCCTGGATGCTGGGTGTCATCGAGGGCAACGCCGGTCCCGACCACAAGGGCAAGTGGGCCGTCACGGCGGCGTTCCCCGGCGGCGGCGGCAACTGGGGCGGCTCGTACCTGACCGTCCCGAAGCAGGGCAAGAACAAGGCCGAGGCCGCCAAGCTGGCCGCGTGGCTGACCGCGCCGGAGCAGCAGATCAAGGCGTTCAAGGCCAAGGGCACCTTCCCGAGCCAGACCGAGGCCCTGATCTCCCCGGAGCTGCTCAACCAGACCAGCGAGTACTTCGGCGGCGAGAAGGTCGGCATGCTGTTCGCCGAGCAGGCCAACAAGGTCGCGGCGGCCCAGTACAAGGGCCCGCAGGACGGCGAGATCCAGGACAACGTGGTCTCCCCGGCGCTCGCGTCGGTCGAGCAGGGCACGTCGCCTGACGAGGCGTGGGCGAAGGTCATCGAGGGAGCCAAGAAGGCTGCCAAGTAATGACGACCGAGCTTTCGGTCGCGCGCGGGCGGGGCGCCGAGCCCCGCCCGCCGCGGCGCGACGACAACGATGACATCGGTCCGGGCAAGCTGAGCTGGCGCTACCGGTTGACCCGCCTGGACGTGAAGTTCTCGCCGTACCTGTACATCGCCCCGTTCTTCGTCCTGTTCGCGGTGGTGGGCCTGTTCCCGCTGCTCTACACGGCCTACATCTCCCTGTTCGAGTGGGAGCTGGGCGCGGACGAGCAGCCGTTCATCGGCGTCGAGAACTACACCACCCTGTTGGCCGACTCGCAGTTCTGGAACGCGATGGTCAACACGTTCAGCATCTTCGCGATCTCGACGATCCCGCAGGTCATCATCGCGGTGCTGCTGGCCGCGCTGCTCAACACCGCCCTGCGCGGTCGCACCGGCTGGCGGATGGGCGTGCTGCTGCCCTACGTGGCCAGCCTCGTCGCCCTGACCATCATCTTCGGCGACCTGTTCGGCGTGCAGTACGGCAGCATCAACGACGTCATCGAGCTGTTCGGCTTCGACCGGATCGACTGGCAGGCCGACCGCTGGTGGAGCCACGTGGCCATCGCCACGATGGTGAACTGGCGCTGGACCGGCTACAACGCCCTGATCGTGCTGGCCGCGATGCAGGCCATCCCGCGCGACGTCTACGAGGCGGCCTGGGTCGACGGCGCGAGCAAGGTGCGCCAGTTCGTCAGCATCACGCTGCCGATGCTGCGCCCCACCCTGATCTTCGTGATCGTCACGTCGACCATCGGCGGTCTGCAGATCTTCACCGAGCCGTTGCTGTTCTCGCCCTCCGCGGGCGCCAACGGCGGCGCCACCCACCAGTACCAGACGGTGGTGCTCTACATGTACCAAGCAGGCTTCCAGAGCCAGGACCTCGGCTACGCCTCGGCGATGGCCTGGGTCCTGTTCATCGTCATCATCGCGATCGCGGGGATCAACTTCCTGCTCACCCGCAGGCTCGCGTCCAGTGGGGAGGCGTGATGGCCACCATCACCGATCGCCCGGCGCCGAGCGCGACCGGGTCCAAGCCCGTCAAGCGGAAGCGCTCGAAGGCGGTGTCGCTCTCCGAGCGGCGCCCGAGCTTCGTCGTCTACGGAATCCTGATCGCCTTCATCCTGGGCTCGGCGTTCCCGTTCTACTGGTCCTTCCTGGTGGCCAGCCACGACGACGCGACGTTCACCAAGGACGCGCCGATGCTGCCGGGCGGGAACTTTTTCCAGAACGCGAGCCGCGTGCTGGACACGATCCCGTTCTGGAAGGCGCTGGGCAACAGCATCATCGTCTCCGGCACGGTCACGATCTCCGTGGTGGTGCTCTCGACGCTGGCCGGGTTCGCGTTCGCCAAGCTGCGGTTCAAGGGCCGCGGCCCGCTGATGGTGTTCGTGGTCGCCACGCTCGCCGTGCCCACGCAGCTCGGCATCATCCCGCTGTACATGGTGATGGCGGAGTACGGCTGGTCCGGCACCCTCGGCGCGGTCATCGTCCCCAACCTGGTGACCGCGTTCGGCGTGTTCTGGATGCGCCAGTACATCGCCGACGCCGTGCCCGACGAGCTGATCGAGGCGGCCCGCATGGACGGGTGCAGCATGATCCGCACGTTCTGGCACGTGTGCCTGCCCGCGGTGCGCCCGGCCGCCGCCATGCTGGGCATCTTCACGTTCATGATGTCGTGGAACGACTTCCTCTGGCCGCTGATCGTGCTCAACGCGGACAACCCGACGATGCAGGTCGCCCTCGAGAAGTTGCAGAGCGGCTACTACGTCGACAAAACGCTCGTGCTCGCCGGGACCACGATGGCCACGGTCCCGATTCTAATCGTCTTCCTCGTACTCGGTCGGCAGATCGTCGCCGGGATCATGCAGGGTGCTGTGAAGGGGTAGCTGTGGAGTCGATTTCCTTTCCCGAGGGATTCGTGTGGGGCGCCGCGACAGCGGCGTTCCAGATCGAAGGCGCGACCACCGCGGACGGTCGCACCGCGTCCATCTGGGACACGTTCTGCCAGCTTCCGGGCGCGGTGGTGGGCGGTGACACGGGTGATCCCGCGGCCGACCACTACTACCGCGTGGACGAGGACGTCCAGCTGATGGTCGACCTCGGGCTGCACGCCTACCGGTTCTCCACCGCGTGGCCGCGCATCCGCCCGGACGCGGGTCCCGTCAACCAGCCCGGCCTGGACTTCTACTCCCGGCTGGTCGACAAGCTGCTCGAGAACAACATCACCCCGTGGCTGACGCTCTACCACTGGGACCTCCCGCAGACGCTGGAGGACGAGGGCGGCTGGGCCAACCGCGACACCGCGTACCGCTTCGCGGAGTACGCCGAGTCGGTCGTCGGCGCGCTCGGCGACCGGGTGGACAACTGGACCACGCTCAACGAGCCGTGGTGCTCGTCGCTGCTCAGCTACGCCGCGGGCGTGCACGCGCCCGGCCGCCAGGAGCCGGAGGCCGCCGTCGCGGCCGTGCACCACCTGCTGCTGGCGCACGGCCTGGCCACCTCGGCGATCCGCGAGCAGGCGCCGAACGCCAAGATCGGCATCACGCTCAACATGTACCCGATCATCCCGGCGGACCCGGACGACCCGGCCGACCTCGACGCCGCCCGCCGGCTCGACGGCCTGCAGAACCGGATCTTCCTGGACCCGCTGTTCAAGGGCGAGTACCCGGCGGACATCGTGGAGGACCTGGAGCCGTACGGCTTCTCGAAGCACATCCGCGAGAACGACCTGGAGATCATCTCCGCGCCGCTGGACCAGCTCGGCGTCAACTACTACGCCGAGCACTTCGTGAGCGGCACGCCAGAACCCGAAGCACCGGTCCAGACCAACGGGCGTCGCCCGACCGGGTCACCGTGGGTGGGCGCCGAGCACGTGTCGTTCCCCAGCCGCGGCCTGCCGCGCACCGACATGGACTGGGAGGTGCAGCCGGACGGCCTCTTCAAGGTCCTCATGCGGGTGCACCAGGACTACCCCAGCATCCCGCTGTACGTCACGGAGAACGGCGCGGCCTACGTCGACTCCATCAGCGACGATGGATCGATCAACGACACCGAGCGCCTCGGTTACATCGAGTCGCACCTCAGGGCCGCGCACGCGGCCATCGAGGCGGGTGTCGACCTCCGCGGTTACTTCGCGTGGTCGCTCATGGACAACTTCGAATGGGCCGAGGGCTACGCCAAGCGGTTCGGGATCGTGCATGTCGACTACGAGACCCAGGTGCGGACGCCTAAGATGAGTGCCATGTGGTACTCGCAGGTTGCCCGTGGCAACGTTCTCGCGGCGACGGTCGCTCCGTGACAGATGCCGTTGACCCGCCCAAGGCGCGACGACCCAACACCCGGCTCGAGGAGGTCGCTCGGGCAGCCGGGGTGTCGAAGTCGACCGTCTCCCGGGTGATCAACGGCGAGCCGTACGTCAGCTCCAGAGCGCGGGAAGCCGTCCACCAGGCCATCGGCAAGCTCGGGTACAGCCCGAACCAGGCGGCCCGGACGCTCGCGGGCAGCCGGGCCAACTGCATCGCCATGGTCGTGTCCGAGCAGGGCAGCCGGGTGCTGAACGACCCGTTCTTCGCCGGTGTGCTCCGCGGTGTGCACGCCGAGCTCGCGGGCAAGCGGGTCCAGCTCGTCCTCATGATGAGCAAGGAGGGCGACGAGCAGGACCTGGTGAACTACCTCTGCGGCGGTCACGTGGACGGCGTGCTGGTCATCAGCCTCCACGGCCAGGACCCGCTGCCCCGCACGCTCGCCGATGCGGGCCTGCCGACCGTGGTCTGCGGCAGGCCCCTCGGCGCCGGTGGGGTGCCCTATGTGGACTCGGACAACTTCAACGGCGCCATGGAAGCGGCTCGTTACCTGGTCGCGCGGGGTCACAAGCGCATCGGCACCATCGCCGGCCCCCGGGACATGGCGGTGGGCATGGACCGCCTCTCGGGCTGGAAGCGCGGTCTGAGCCAGGCCAGGGTCGACACCGGCCTGGTCGCGTACGGCGACTTCACGCCGGAGAGCGGCGCGGCGGCCATGGCCGACCTGCTCGAGCAGGCCCCGGACCTGGACGCGGTGTTCGTCGGCGCGGACATCATGGCGCTGGGCGCGTTGCAGACCCTGCACGCGCACGGCAAGAAGGTGCCCGACGACGTCGCCGTGGTCGGGTTCGACGACCTGATGATCGCCTCGACCGCGGTGCCGCCGCTGACCACGATCCGGCAGGACGTGGAGCAGTTGGGGCGCACCATGACCTGGCGGCTCATGGCGGAGCTGGCCGGCGAGGAGAACCTCCCGCCGTTCCTGCTCCTGCCCACCGCGATGGTCACTCGTTCGAGCGCCTGAGCCGATCTCGAAGAACGTGTCGCGACCCGGGCCTCTCGGTCCGGGTCGCGGCATTTCGAAGCGATTCGACGTCGCGTTCGACGCGTTCGACGCACGTCGGTCGGCCTGAGCCCACAGTTCACTCGGATGGCGTAGCTCCGACCCTTGCCGTCAGTCGATCAGCCTGGCTACGGTCCAATCCTGCCTGTTCTGGGAGCGCTCCCAGAACTGGTAACGGACGGCCACCACCGCGTCCGGAACGCACGACCTCCAGACCCTGACTTCCTCAAGCCAGGGAGGAGGCGGATCCCTCTCGCCCACCGCCTCCTCCCACCCCGCGCGAAGGAGCGCAGCACCGATGGCCCGACGCACCCCGTCCACGGCGGCAGCGGCCCTGCCGGGCCCGGTGGGAGTCGCGGGCCGTCGAGCCGAGGGCCACCCGGACGCCACCTCGACCGCGAACCCGGCCGGGACCGGTGCGTCCGGGCAGGTCCGGCCACGGGTGTGGCGAGTCGCGAGCGCGCCAGTCACGGATGTGCCAGTCATGAAGGTGGGGGTGGAGTCATGAAGCGGCTTCTCGCGTTGACCGCCGCGGCGGTCGCCGCGCTCGGTGTGGTGCTGGTGACCGCCGCGGCGAGTCCCGCGTCGCCGCCGCTGTCCGCCTCGGGCATCGTGCAGCCGCACAACTGGCGCAACGTGGAGATCGCGGGCGGCGGGTTCGTGCCGGGTATCGTGTTCAGCCCGGCGGAGAAGGACCTGATCTACGCCCGCACCGACATCGGCGGCGCGTACCGGTGGAACCAGGCCACCGGCCGCTGGATCCCGCTGCTGGACTGGGTCGGCTGGGACAAGTGGGGCTACAACGGCGTGGCGAGCATCGCGCCGGACCCGAAGAACGCCGACAAGGTGTACGCGGCCGTGGGCATGTACACCAACAGCTGGGACCCGAACAACGGCGCGATCCTGCGCTCCTCCGACCGCGGCGCCACGTGGCAGCGCACCGAGCTGCCGTTCAAGGTGGGCGGCAACATGCCGGGCCGCGGCATGGGGGAGCGGCTGTCGGTCGACCCGAACGACGGGCGGGTGCTGTACTTCGGCGCGCCCAGCGGCAAGGGCCTGTGGCGCAGCACGGACAGCGGCGTGACGTGGTCGCAGGTGGCGAGCTTCCCCAACCCGGGCAACTACGTCGCCGACCCGAACGACCCCAACGGCTACGCCAACGACATCCAGGGCGTGGTCTGGGTGACCTACGACCCGCGCTCCGCGACCGCAGGCGGCCCTTCCAAGACGATCTACGTCGGCGTGGCCGACAAGGAGAACACGGTCTACCGCAGCACGGACGCGGGCGCGACCTGGACCCGGCTGGCCGGCCAGCCCACCGGCTACATCGCCCACCAGGGCGAGCTGGACGCCGAGGGCGGCTTCCTCTACCTGGCCACCAGCGACACCGGCGGCCCGTACGACGGCGGCAAGGGCGACGTGTGGAAGTACGACACCGCCACCGGCGCGTGGACGCAGATCAGCCCCGTCCCGTCCAGCAGCTCCGACGCCTACTTCGGCTACAGCGGCCTGACGATCGACCGGCAGGACCCGGGCACGCTGATGGTCGCCACCCAGATCTCCTGGTGGCCGGACGTCATCATCTTCCGCAGCACCGACGGCGGCGCGACGTGGACGCGGGCGTGGGACTTCACCAGCTACCCCGAGCGCAGCTTCCGCTACACCATGGACATCAGCTCCTCGCCGTGGCTGAGCTGGGGCGCGAACCCGCAGCCGCCGGAGACCTCGCCGAAGCTCGGCTGGATGGTGGAGTCGCTGGAGATCGACCCGTTCGACTCCAACCGGATGATGTACGGCACCGGCGCCACCATCTACGGCACGACGGACCTGCTCAAGTGGGACGACGGCGGCCGGATCACGATCAAGCCGACCGCCGCGGGGCTGGAGGAGACCGCGGTGCTCGACCTGATCAGCCCGCCCACGGGCGCGCCGCTGATCAGCGGCCTCGGCGACATCGGCGGGTTCCGGCACACCGACATCACCAAGGTGCCGCCGCTGATGTTCCAGCAGCCCAACTTCACCACGACCACCAGCCTGGACTACGCCGAGAAGAACCCGTCGGTGATCGTCCGCTCCGGCAACGTGGACGGCTCGCCGCACGTGGCGTTCTCCACCGACGGCGGCGCGAACTGGTTCGCGGGCTCGGAACCGGGCGGCGTCACCGGCGGCGGCACGGTCGCGGCGTCGGCGGACGGCTCACGGTTCGTGTGGAGCCCGGCCGGCGCGGCCGTGCACCACTCGGTGGGCTTCGGCAACACCTGGACGCCGTCCACCGGCATCCCGGTGGGGGCCGTCGTGGAGTCCGACCGGGTGAACCCGAACAAGTTCTACGGCCTGGCCGGCGGCCGGCTCTACACCAGCACCGACGGCGGGGCGACGTTCACCGCGGGCCCCGAGGTGGCGGCGACCAAGCTCAAGGCCGTGCCGGGCCACGAGGGCGACCTCTGGCTGACCGGTGACGGCTTGTTCCGGTCCACCGACTCCGGCGCCACCGTCCGGAAGAACAAGTGGGTCACCAAGGCCGTCAGCGTCGGGTTCGGCAAGGCCGCCGAGGGCAAGACCTACCCGGCCATGTACACCGTGCTGGCCTTCGAGGACGGCCGCCTGGGCGTCTACCGGATGGAGGGCTTCGGCTTCGACGGCCTGGCGGCGGGCTTCGTGCACATCAACACCGGGGTGAACCAGCAGTACGGCAACATGGGCGAGGCGATCACCGGCGACCCGCGCGTCTACGGGCGCGTCTACCTGGGCACCAACGGCCGGGGCATCCTCGTCGCCGACCCGGCCGGGAACATCTCGACCACCGAGCCGTTCCCCACCACGACCACCACGATCCCGACCACCACGTCGAGCAGCACCACCACGAGCACCTCCGGGACGACCACGGTCACCGACCAGCCGCCACCCGGCTGCTCGGTGCAGTACCGGGTCGCTTCCCAGTGGGGAGGTGGCTTCACCGGCTCGGTGAAGATCACCAACCGGGACACCAGGGCCGTCACGGGCTGGAACCTGGGCTGGTCGTTCGCGAACGGCCAGAAGATCACCAACAGTTGGAACGGCAAGGCGTCGCAGACCGGCGCCGCCGTGACCGTGAGCAACGAGGGCTGGAACGGGACCATCGCGGCGGGGAGCACGGTGGAATTCGGATTCCAGGCGAGCTGGCAGGGCAGCAACGTCGCACCCACCGGCTTCACGCTGAACGGCAGGACCTGCCTCGCAGGCTGACTGCCGTCGACTACCGCAGCCCTCGTTTGGCCTGGCGGCGCAGCTGCATTATCCGGGCTGCGCCGACCAGGGCCACCAGGATCGCGCCGGCGATCGCCGCGAACAGCAGTGCCACGCCCAGCGGCAGCGTGCCCGCCGCGCCGAGGAAGTGGATCGTGGCGTCGGCGAGGTTCTGCAGGATGAACACCAGCAGCACGATCAGCACCACGATCGACGCGAGCACGGCGACCCACGTGCCGCTGATCCTGGTCGGCTTCAGCTTGGCCTGCGGCCCGGCCTTCCGCTCCGGCACGTCGGTGACCGAGGGCTCGACCGCGCCGGGTCCGCCGAGACCCACCGCCGGTGGACCGTCGGGGATGGGGCTCGTCGGCAACGCCTGGGTGCGGTCGTCGTCACGCGGACTGGTCACGCGGTGATTATCTGCCCGTCCGCGCCGGCCCGCCAATCAACCGCACGGGCGGCGGTACTCCAACGCGCCGACGTAGAGCGTCCACTCCTCCTGGGTGATGGGGGCGGTGACGCCGGCGCACATCTCGCGCACCGCCGTGTCGAAGTCGAACTCCCACGCGCGCGTCGTGCCGTTCGACTTCGAGGTCACCACCTTGGTCGCGGTGTCGTCGAACGCCACCGCGTAGACGCCTTCGGTGACCCCGTTGATCCGGCCGCGCGCCGAGGTCCGCCGCGGGTCCGACACGTCCCACAGCGCGACCATGTCCTGCGCGCCGACCGTGGCGAGCGCGACACCGGACCGGTCGAAGCCGAGCGCCTGCACCGCTCCCCGGTGCGCGCGGCCGGACCACAGCTCCGCGGGCTTGGCCCGGTCGGTCACGTCGTACAGCCGGACCTCGCCCTTCGCGGTGCCGAACGCCAGCGTGCGGTGGTCGTGCGACACGGCGACCGCGGTGACGTCCCGCGCGGTGTCCAGCCGCGTGACCGGCTTCGGGCTCTTGGGGTCGGACACGTCCCACAGCCGGATCACGCCCATGACGTCGAAGGTGATGACGTCGCGGCCGTCCGGGCTGTAGGCGACGCCGACGACCTGGTGCGGGTGGTCGGTCAGGCGCGCCACCTCGACCGGCTCGGCCGGGTCGGTCGTGTCCCACACCGCGACACCGGCCGGCTCCGACACGGTGACCAGCGTGCGGGCGCGGGCCGGGTCGAACGCGATCAGGTCGACGGGGGAGCCGAAGTCGTGGATGACCTCGGGAGTCAGGTCGGTCACGTCCCAGACCTTCGCGGGCCCGTCCACCAACGTCGTGGCGAACGCCTGGCCGTCCTTGTTCACGGCGATCGAGGTCACGGTCTCGTTCGCGGGCCCGAACACCCGCGTCGGCGTCTGCCGGTCGCCGTCCGGGCTTCGGGCCAGGGCTGAGGCGAAGGCGGCGCGCGCGGCCTCGTTGAGCTCGCTCCTCGCCCGCGCGCTGAGCACGCCGTCACGCGTCTCGTCGTTCGGGTTGAGGCGGTGGGCGACGATGGCGAGCTGGTCGGCGAGCTCCGGGGCGCTGCTGCGCAGGCTCTGCGACTGGTTGGCCACGTACCAGCCGGCCGACGAGTTCCAGCCCGCCGCGGCCTCCTTCTGCGCGCTGATCGCGATCACCACGGCGGTGCCGGCGAGCAGGAGCAGCACGGCCAGCAGCGCCACGAGCTGGCGCAGCCTGCGGGTGTGCCGCAGCGTGACCAGCCGTTCCCGGTCCCGCGCCTGAAGGCTCTCGGCCAGGAAGTCGCGCTCCTGCGCGCTGGTGCGCACGCCGTCGCGCCGCGTCCACTCGACCGCGGTGTCCAGCCGCGTGCCCCGGTACAGCGCGTCCGGGTCGCGGCCGAGCGATTCCCAGGTGGCGGCGGCCTCGGTGAGCCTGCGCATGGTGCGCAGACCCTCCCGGTCCTCGGCCAGCCAGCCGCGCAGCCGCGGCCAGGAGCGGATCAGCGCCTCGTGCGCGATCTCCACGCTGTCGCGGTCCAGGGTGAGCAGCCGGGCGTGGGCGAGCCGGTCGAGCACCACGTCCACGTCCACGTCGTGGTCGAGCTCGGCGCGCGGCAGCCGGCGCTTGGTGTCCTCGGTGCCGTCGCCGAGCGCGGTGAGCCGCAGGAACACCTGCCGCGCCACCGCGCGCTGGTGCCGTTCCAGCGACGTGTAGGTGCGTTCGGCGGTCTGCGCGATGGCGTGCTGGACGCCGCCCGCGGCCTCGTACCCGGCCAGCGTCAACGTGGTGCCGCGCCGTCGCCGCCAGGTCTCCAGCAGCGCGTGCGACATCAGCGGCAGCACGCCCGCCTGACCGGTGGCGTCCGCGATGAGCCGGGACACCAGCGCCGTCTCCACCGTGCACGACGCCTTCACGGCGGGCTGCATGATCACCTGGCGCAGTTCCTCGGCGCCCATCGGCCCGAGCAGCAGCTGGGCGTCGGTCAAGGCCTCGACCAGCCGCGGGTGCTGCGCGCAGTGACCGTAGAAGTCGGCCCGCACGCCGACCACGACCTTGCACCGGGCGGTCAGCAGGGTGTCGACGTAGGCGGTGCGCCGGTCGGTGTCCGGCCAGAGCGTGAAGACCTCTTCGAACTGGTCCACGATGAGCAGGTCGGCGTCCAGGTCGGGGTCGGCGGTCTCGCTCGGCGCGGTGACCACGACGCGGCCCGCCACCCGCGGCACCAGGCCGGCGCGCAGCAGGGACGACTTGCCCGCGCCCGAGGCGCCGAACACCGCGATGAACCGGCGGTGCGCCAGCCGTTGCTCCAGGTCGTCCAGCAGGTGGTCGCGGCCGAAGAACCACTCGGCGTCCTCGGTGCCGTAGGCCGCCAGGCCCGCGTACGGCGGGTGGCCCTCGTCCGGGGGCGGGTCGGCGCTGGGCAGCACCTCGGCGGCGACCTGCCGCCACCGGTCCTCCCACTCGGCCACGTCGCCCTCGCAGGCGCGCACGTAGGCCAGCGTCACCGCGAGCGTGGGCAGCCTGCGCCCGCCGGCCGCGTCGGACAACGTCGTCGCCGAATAGTGGGCGCGCGCGCCCAACTGCCGGTAGCTCTGCCCGCCCGCCTTGTCCCGCAACGACCTCAGGTCGGCGGCGAACTTCAGCAGCGGGCTGTCACCGACGTCCAACGGGCGTTCTCCGCGCGGCAACCGGTCCACCCCCCTGGCAGTCTCACGACGATTGTCCGCAGTGACAAACGTGCCGTCCAGGCTGTCAGACGACGGTCCGCGGTGGGCCCGCTTCGGGTGACTGCATTCGGGTGAAGCGGTCCAGAGCACTTCGGCCGTGCTTGCGGTGCGCGGAGGCGCCGTTCACCGCGGCTAAGCTCGGGGGAGTGCCTCGCCTGATCGCTCTGAACGGTCCGCCAGGGTGCGGCAAGTCGACCATCGCGCGCCGTTACGCGGACGACCACCCACCTGCGTTGGCGTTGGACGTCGACCGGGTGCGCGACCTGATCGCGGGCGACCTCGGCGAGGCCGGTCGCCTGGCGCGCGACATCGCCGTCGCCGCTGCCCGCGTGCACCTGACGTCCGGCCACGACGTGGTCGTGCCCCAGTTCCTCGGCCGACCGGAGTTCCTGGACCGCCTGTCCGCCCTGGCGGTCGACGTGGGCGCGGCCTACCACGAGGTCGTCCTGATCGACACCAAGGACAACGCGATCCGCCGGTTCACCGAGCGTGGCACGATCCAGGCCACCCCGGCCGAGCTCTCGGCGATGTACGACAACCTGCAAACCATCATCGCCACGCGCCACCCCACCCTCATCCGCTCGGTGGAAGGTGACCCAGCTCACACCTATCAGGCGCTCCTGGCCGTCCTGAACGTAGAACTCGGGGTACCTGAGCGTTCGACACGCGGGACCTGAACGTAGGACACGCGCGAGAGTCCTACGTTCAGGGTGCGCGTGTCCTACGTTCGGAACAGGTGAGTTCAACGCTCAGGACAGGGCGGTGGTGACGTAGGGGTCGGGGTCGGCGAGGATCGCGCGCACGGCGGTGGTGGCGGCGCCGCGCATGGCGGCCTCCGCGCCCAGCGACGAGGAAACCACCCGAACGGGTGACCACTCGGCGCTGACGACCCGCCGGTCCAGCTCCGCGTGCAACGGCTCCTGCAACCACGGCTCCAGGCGGGCGTACGTGCCGCCCAGCACCACCGAGGGCAGGTCGAGCAGGTTCACCGCGCCGGACAGCGCCACGCCGAGCCACCGCGCCGCCGAGCGCACCGCCGTCGTGGCCGTCCGGTCACCCGCCGCCAGCCTGACCAGCAGCTCGTCCACCCCGGACACGCCCGCCGCGCGCACGATCTCGTCCTGCCCGGCCAACCGCTCCAGGCACCCGCGCGACCCGCACGCGCACTGCGGCCCGCGCGGGTCGACGGACAGGTGCCCGATCTCGCCGCCGAACCCGGACACGCCCTCGAACAGCGCGCCGCCCACCACGATGCCCGCGCCGATGCCGATCTCGCCCGAGATGTGCAGGAAGTCCGTCGCCACGTCCCCGTGCCACAGCTCGGCCAGCGCGGCGAGGTTCGCCTCGTTGCCCACCAGCACCGGCACGTCCAGCTCGACCCGGCGGGTCAGCTCGCCCCGGACGTCCACCTCGCGCCAGCCCAGGTTCGGCGCGACGCGCAGCGACCCGCCGGCCACCTCCACCAGGCCGGGCACGGCCACGCCGACCCCGCCGATCGGCACGTCCTGCTTCGCCGCCGTGCGCACCGCCGTCGCCACCTTGGCCAGCACCCGGGCGGGGGAGGAGGCACGATTGTCGCTGGGCCGCACCCAGCGCGCCCGCACCCGCCCGGTGAGGTCGACCAGGCACGTGGCCAGGTAGTCGACCCCGATCTCCACCCCGAGCCCGTGCGGCCCGGTGGGCGACAGGTGCAACGCCGTGCCGCGCCGGCCGGGACCGGATCTGGCCTGCGCCTCGCCCTCGGCCACGAGCCCGGCGCCGATCATCCGGTCGACCAGGCTCGACACGGTGGCCTTGGTCAGGCCGGTGCGGGCGGCCACGGCCGCGCGCGACGACCCGGGCGCCTCGGCGATGGCGTCGAGCACGAGGGCGGAGTTGTGCCGTCGCACGGTGTGCTGGCTCGCGGGCTGCGGTCTGGACACCACTGGATCCTAGCGGCTGAGTGCGATAAGTTCAGGCATCAAACTTATTGGAGGTGCCCTCGTGGACAAGTTCAGCTTCGGCCTGTGGACGGTCGGCTGGCCGGGACGCGACCCGTTCGGTGACGCGACCCGCCCCCCGCTGGACGCGCCGTTGGCGGTGCGCAAGCTCTCGGAGCTCGGTGCGTGGGGCATCACGTTCCACGACGACGACCTGTTCCCCTTCGGCTCCGACGCGGCCGAGGTGGGCAAGCGGGTCTCCGCGTTCCGCGCGGCGTTGGACGAGACCGGCATGGTCGTGCCCATGGTGACCACCAACCTGTTCACCCACCCGGTGTTCAAGGACGGCGGCTTCACCAGCAACGACCGCTCGGTCCGGCGGTTCGCGCTGCGGAAGGTGCTGCGCAACCTGGAACTGGCGGCCGAGCTCGGCGCCGAGACCATCGTGATGTGGGGTGGCCGGGAAGGCTCCGAGGTCGACGCGGGCAAGCCCGTGTCCGCCGCCCTCGACCGCTACCGCGAGGCCGTCGACACGGTCGCGCAGTACTCGGTCGACCAGGGCTACGGCTTCCGCTTCGCGCTGGAGCCCAAGCCGAACGAGCCGCGCGGCGACATCCTGCTGCCGACGATCGGCCACGCGCTGGCGTTCATCTCGACGCTCGAGCACCACGAGCTGGTCGGCGTGAACCCCGAGGTCGGCCACGAGCAGATGGCGGGCCTCAACTTCGTGCACGGCATCGGCCAGGCGCTGTGGCAGGGCAAGCTCTTCCACATCGACCTCAACGGCCAGAAGGGCCCGCGCTACGACCAGGACTTCGTGTTCGGCCAAGGCGACCTGCTGTCCGCGTTCTTCCTGGTCGACCTGCTGGAGAACGGCGGCTACGAAGGGCCTCGGCACTTCGACTACAAGCCGCTGCGCACCGAGGACTTCGACGGCGTGTGGGAGAGCGCGGCGGCCAACATGCGCACCTACAAGCTGCTGCGCGAGCGGGCGGCGGCGTTCCGCGCCGACCCCGAGGTGCAGGAGGCGATGAAGTACAGCGGCGTGTACGAGCTGGCCGAGCCGACCCTGAACGCGGGCGAGTCGATCGAGGACTTCCTGAAGGGCGAGGACTTCGAGCCCGACACCGCGGCCGAGCGCGGCTTCGGCTTCGTGCGCCTCGCGCAGCTGGCGACCGAGCACCTGCTGGGCGCGCGCTGATGGCGCTCGTCGCGGGCGTCGACTCGTCCACCCAGTCCTGCAAGGTTGTGGTCCGCGACGCGGACACCGGCGCCCTTGTTCGGCAAGGGCGTGCGGCGCACCCGACGGGCACCGAGGTGCATCCCTCCGCCTGGTGGGAGGCGCTCCAGACGGCCATCGCGGACGCGGGCGGCCTGGACGACGTGGCCGCCGTGTCGGTGGCCGCGCAGCAGCACGGCATGGTGACGCTCGACGAGGCCGGGGAGGTGGTCCGGCCGGCGCTGCTGTGGAACGACACCCGTTCCGCGCCGGCGGCGGCCGACCTCACCGCCGAGCTGGGCGGTCCGGACCAGTGGGCCGAGGCGATCGGCAGCGTGCCGGTCGCCTCGCTCACGGTGACCAAGCTGCGGTGGCTGGCGGCCAACGAGCCGGAGTCCGCCGCCCGCACCGCGGCGGTCTGCCTCCCGCACGACTGGCTGACGTGGAAGCTGGCCGGCGGCACGTCGCTGGACGCGCTGACCACCGACCGCAGCGACGCCAGCGGCACGGGGTACTGGTCTCCGTCCACAGAGGACTACCGGCCGGACCTGCTCGAACTGGCCCTGGGCAAGGTCGTCGCGGTGCCACGCGTCGTCGGCCCGGCGGACCTGGTCGGCGGCCGGTTCGGCGCGGGCGCGGGCGACAACGCGGCGGCGGCCCTCGGGGTGCAGGCGCAGCCCGGTGACGTCGTGGTGTCCATCGGCACGTCCGGCACGGCGTTCGCGCGCTGGCCGAACCCCGTCGCCGACGGCACCGGCATCGTCAACGGCTTCGCCGACGCCGAGGGCGGCCACCTGCCGCTGGTGTGCACCCTGAACGCCTCACGGGTGCTCACGTCGACCTCGTCCGTGCTCGGCGTCGACCTGGCGGACCTGTCGGACCTGGCCCTGTCCGCGCCCGCGGGAGCGGACGGCCTCGTCCTCGTGCCGTACCTGGAGGGGGAGCGGACGCCGAACAAGCCCGACTCCACCGGCGCCCTGCACGGCATGAGGCTCGACACCATGACCCCGGCGCACTTGGCGCGCGCCGCGGTCGAGGGCCTGCTGTGCAGCCTGGCGGACGCGATCGACGCACTGCGGGCGCTCGGCATGCCGGTCACCCGCGTGCTGCTCATCGGCGGCGGCGCCCGCATGCCCGCCGTGCGGCAACTCGCACCGGCGATCTTCGGCTGCCCGGTCGTGGTGCCGGCGCCGAGCGAGTACGTGGCCGACGGCGCCGCCAGGCAGGCGGCGTGGGCGGCGGGCGGCGCGGACACCCCGCCCCACTGGTCGGAACTGGCCTCGACCTCCGTCGAAGCCGACCCGACCCCGTGGGTCCGGGACCGCTACGCCGCGGCGCGCGACCTGACCGTCAACCGCTGACGCGAGCCGAAGGGGGCGCTTCCGGCCGCGGAGGCGCTCCCTTCGGCTCGAACCTCGTGACCTCGCGACGTCCGGTTACGGCGCGTCCCCGAGCACTTCCTCGAGCACGTGCCGTGACCGCTCGTCGCCGTCGGCGAGCGTGATGAGGGCCTTCCACAGCGCCCACCCGCGTGCCCGCTCCCACGTCGCGTCGTCCAACCCGACCGCTTCGCGGAAGACCCTCCTGCTCTCACCCGAGAACATGGTCCACGCGATGACGAGATCGCACGCGGGATCGCCGACACCGCACCCGCCGAAGTCGATCACGGCGGTCAGCTTCCCGCCGTCGACCAGCAGGTTCCCGCTCGCGATGTCGCCGTGGAACCACACCGGGGGCCCGGACCACTCCGGCGTGCGCAGCACGTCCTCCCACACGGCGGCGGCCCTGCCGACGTCGATCCGGCCCTCCAACGCCGCCAACGCCCGCCGCGTCCCGTCGTCGTAGTAGCCCGGCGAGGTGCCCCGGTAGAAGCTGTGCGCGCCCGCTCGCGGCCCATCCGTCGCGTCGATGCGCCGCAGGGCGCGGAGGAAGTCGGCGATCGAGACCGCGAACCCCGCCAGGTCGTCGACGCGGTCCGGCGACGCCGTCTGCCCGTCCAGCCAACGCCGGACAGACCAGGGGAACGGGTAGCCCTCACCCGGCACGCCCACGGCCAGCGACACGGGCACCGGGACGGGCAGCGACGGCGCGAGGACCGGCAACCACCGGTGCTCCTTCTCCACCGCCGGCGCGTAACCCTCGCCGGTGGGCAGCCGCACCGTCATGTCGTCGCCCAGCCGGTACGTGCGGTTGTCCCACCCGTCGACCTCGACCGGCGCCACGGGCAGCCCGGCCCACCGCGGGAACTGGCTCGCGAGCAGCCGCCGCACCAGCGCGGCGTCGATGCCGGCACGACCGTCGGGCGGGGAGATGTCGACCATCCCGCCAGCCTCCCGATCACCCCGCGTGCCGGGCAACGCATTTTCCCGTCCGCCGCGGGTAACCGGCGAGTTGGCCGACCGGATGCGGAGGTGCCCGTGATGAGGGCCGTGGTGCTCAACTGCACGTTGAAGAAGTCGCCCGATGCGTCCAACACCCAACTGCTGGCGGACGTCGTCGTCATGGCCCTCGAACAGCGGGACGTCGAGGTGCGGACGTTCCGGGTGGTGGACCACGACGTGCCTCCGGGAGTCGTCACCGACCTCGGCGAGGGCGACGAGTGGCCGATGCTGCACGACGAGCTGCTGAACGCGGAGATCCTGGTCGTCGCCACCCCGACGTGGGTCGGCCACCCGTCGTCCGTCGCGCAGCGCGTGATCGAGCGGATGGACGCGATGATCTCCGAGCAGGACGACGAGGGCCGGCCGGTCGCGTACAACCGCGTCGCGGGGGTCGTGGTGACCGGCAACGAGGACGGCGCGCACCACGTGATCAGCGAGGTCGCCGGCGCCCTGGGCGACATCGGCTACACCGTTCCGGGCCAGGCGTGGACCTACTGGAACATGGGCCCCGGGCCGGGCCCGAGCTACCCGGACACCGTCCACGGCCACGACTGGTCGAAGAGCACGGGCGAAGCCATGGCGGCCAACCTCCACGCCGTCGCCCAGGCCCTCGCCAAGTCCCCTATCCCGCCGCCTCCGTCGTCGAGCTGACCACTACCGCCCGCGGTCGAGGTACACGCACGACATCAGGGCCAGCGCGAACGACAGCGCGGCGGCGGAGTCGTCCGGACGCGGCGGCCTGATCCCGCGCACCACGTCGGACGCGATCCGGTGCACGTGCTCGCCCTTGATCGCCACGCGCGACGGGATCACCTCGCGGCGACGCAGCGCGCGCAGGCCCTCCAACGGCTCGTGGTCGTCCGCCTCGCGCGCCCCGACCGCCTCGACCAGCGACCTGACCAGCCCCAGGGTGGCCGCGTGCGCCCCGGTCGCGTGGGCGGCGCAGGCCGATTCGTAGAGCGAGACCAGGTCCGGCGGGGCGGACGTGGTCAACGGGTTGAACGGCGGCACGCCACCCGACTGGATGTAGACGGCGCCGCCGTGGGAGACGATGTGCGTCTCGGACACCTGCGTGTGCCGGCTGGCGGGCAGACCGAGTTCCGAGCCCAGTTCCTCGGCGCGGTCGTTGAGCCCGAGGCGTTCGCTGTCGATCATCTCGTACAGCTTGCGGAACCGGTCGACGTCCCCGTCGAGCGCGACGACGATGTCCTCGACGACCGACCAGCTCGCGATCCGACCGGAGATCAGGACGTTGTGGATCGTGGACTTGCTGCGGTTGGACAAGTCGGACAGGAACTGCATCGACGGCCGGTTGCGGGAGGTGTAGAGCGCCCGCAGTTCGTCCAGGAGCCGCTTCTCCGACTCCTTCTGGTCGTTCGTCGGCCGTAGATCGGTCATCGCACTCTCCCGTGTTGCCGGTTCGGCAGGCGCCAGCGTACCGTTGTTCGCAGCGTTCGCGAATGTTCGCGAACATTCGGAGGGGAGGGTGTCGTGGTCGACTGGCGGCTGATCGCGTTAGTGGTGGTCTTCCTCGGTTTCGCCTGGTTGGCCCGCAAGAGGGAGGACTGGGTGCAGCCGATCCTGGTGGGTGTTGCCGTGGCAACGCTGTTCGGCGGCCTGGTGTTCCTCGGGATCCCCCTGATCAGGTAGCTCAGACGTGCGACAGCGCGAACGCGCTCAGGAAACCCGCGACCGTGACCACGCCCACCAGCAGGTGGGCGTCGTCGAACGCCTCGGGGATCATGGTGTCGGCGATCATCGCCAGGATCGCCCCGCCCGCGAACGCCGTGATCGAGGCGAGCCACTGCGGCGGCGCGTCGGCCAGCAGGCCGCGGCCCGCCATCGCCGCCAGGCCGCTCACCAGCGCTATCGCGGTCCAGAGGCCGAACACGTACCGCCGCGACCGACCGGCGCGCCGCATGCCCGCGGCCGATGACAGCCCTTCCGGCACGTTGCTGACGAACACCGCGGCCACGGTCACCGCGCTCACCCCGCCGCCGCCGAGGAGGCTCGCCCCGATCACCACCGACTCCGGGATGCCGTCCAGCAGCGCGCCGACCGCGATCGCCGAACCCGACCCGCCGTGCTCCGACTCCGACGGCTGCAACCCGCCGGACCGCTTGCGGTGGCGCGCGCCGCGCTTGGCCAACGCCACGTTCGCCGCGGTGTAGACCAGGGCGCCGAGCGCGGCCCCGGACGCCGTGGGCAGCAGTCCGCCCAGCTCGTGCGCCTCGTCGATCAGGTCGAACGACACCGCCGACATCAGCACGCCGCTGCCGAACCCCATCACGCCGGCGACCACACCTCGGGGCACCCGCACCAGGTAGCCCACCAGCGCGCCGAGCACCAGCGCCGACCCGGCCAGCAAACCCCACCCAGCCGCCTGCAACACCCGACCTCCCCGTGTCGCACCCGGCCCGCGCGGGTACCCGACCGCCATGAGGATCGTCGTCACCGGCGCCACCGGCAATCTGGGCACCGCGCTGCTGCGCCGTCTCGCCGACGAACCGGACATCGCCGTGCACGGCATCTCCCGCCGTCCGCCCGCAGCCGAACCGCCCTACGACACCATCACGTGGACCCCGGTCGACCTCAGCCGCGAAGGCGCGGAGGAACCCCTCGCCGAGGCCTTCCGGGACGCCGACGCCGTCGTGCACCTCGCCTGGCGCATCCAACCCGGCCACGACGAACGCGTCCTCTACCGGACCAACGTCGCCGGTAGCGAGCGCGTGTTCGCCGCCGTCGCGAAGGCCGGCGTCCCGCACCTCGTCCACATGTCGTCCGTCGGCGCGTACTCACCGGCCTCGAAAGACCACACCGTGGACGAGAGCTGGCCGACCGACGGCCTCGTGAACTCCTACTACAGCCGGCACAAGGCGGCCGTCGAGCACCTGCTCGACCAGGTCGAGCGCGAACACCCGCGACTCGTCGTCACCCGCGTCCGCCCCGGTCTGGTCCTGCAACCCGAGGCGGCGGCCGAGATCAAGCGGTACTTCCTCGGGCCCCTGGTCCCGCACGCCCTGTTCCGGCCCGACGTCCTCGCCAAGCTGCCCGTCCTGCCCCTGCCCCGCACGATGGTGTTGCAGTTCGTGCACGCCGACGACGTGGCCGACGCCCTCGTGAAGATCCTCACCACGCGGGCCGAGGGCGCGTTCAACCTGGTCTCCGAGCCGGTCGTGACGCCCCAGGTGCTCGCCGAAATCATGGGCACGCGGCACGTGGCCATCCCTCCGGCCGTCCTCCGCAACGCCGCGCGGGTCAGCTGGCGCCTGCGGCTCCAGCCCACCTCGCACGGCTGGGTCGACCTGGCGCTCACCGCGCCGCTGCTGGACGCCACCAAGGCGTTCGCCCGGCTCGGCTGGGCGCCGCGGCACAACGCCCGCGACACCCTGGCCCAGCTCCTCGACGGCCTCGGCCGCAAGGAGGGCCTGCACCCCAGCCCTCCGCTGAAGCCCTGACCCGGCCGTTCCCGACCGGTCAGTAGCCCTCGAACAGGTTCGTCCACCCCATCACCTGGGCCACGACGAACGCCAGCGCCAGCAGCGTCACGACCAGCACGGCCACCAGCGTGATGATCGGGGCGCGCCGTGACGGCATCGGCTGCGGGTGGGACAGGCCGGAGGTCTGACCCGAATCGGGCGGTGTCTCGCCGGGCGCGACGCCGCCACCGGGCTCGAGACCGGGGGTGCGTGCCGGGTCCGGGTCGGGCGGTGTGGCAGTCATGCCGAGTGGACTACCCCGTGTGGACGGCGCTACCCGCAGCCGTGTGAAGACCCAGCCGTACGGGTAATCAACAGGCATGAGCGGTGTCCAAGACGAGTTGCTGCGGACGTTGACGAAGGTCGCCAAAGCCCTGCGCGCGCAAGACATCCCCTTCGCCCTGGCGGGCGGGTGCGCGGTGTACGCCAGGGGTGGTCCGGCGACGGAGCACGATGTGGACATCCTGGTCCGGGAGCAGGACGCCAGTGCGGCGGTGAGCGCGCTCGTCTCGGTCGGCATGCGTGCCGCGACACCGCCCGAGGACTGGCTGCTCAAGGTCTACGACGGCGACTCGCTGGTGGACCTGCTGTTCCGGCCCAACGAGGTGCCGGTGACCGACGCGACGCTGTCGCGGGCCGAGGACCTCCAGGTCGGCTCCGTCGTGCTGCCGGTCATGCCGGCCACCGAGGTGCTGATCGGCAAGCTGCTGGTCCTCGACGGCCACCGCTGCGACTTCAGCGAGCTGCTGCCGTTCGCCCGCGCGCTGCGCGAGCAGATCGACTGGGAGCACGTCCGCGCGGCGACCAAGCACTCCCCGTACGCCGAGGCGTTCCTCGTGCTCGTCGAACGCCTCGACCTCCTGCCCTCACCGATGACCAGGAGCGCCTGATGACCGCAGAACAGTACCTCTCCGCCCGGCTCCGCCAGGCGTTGGCCGAGGACCCGCGCACCACCGAGTTGGGCGTGCGGGTCACCGTGCGCGGTGACCACGTGCTGCTGTCCGGTGACGTGGCCAGTCCGGAGCGCCGCGCCGAGCTCGAGGCCGTGATCCACGACGTGGCCCCGGAGTTGACCGTGCTCGACGACGTGAAGGTGGTGCCGTCCGAAGCGCCGGTCGGCCGAGAGGAGCTTCGATGATCCGCATCGCCGCGGTGGGTGACGTGCACCTGGGCGAAGACGCGCGCGGTCGGTTGCGGCCCGCGTTGGAGGAGCTCGGCGACTGCGCCGACGTGCTGCTGCTGGCCGGTGACCTGACCCGGCACGGCACGGTGTCCGAGGCGCGGGTGGTGGCCGACGAGTTCGGCGGCCTGGCCGTGCCCGTGGTCGCGGTGCTGGGCAACCACGACCACCACGACGACCAGCCGGACGAGGTCACCGCCGTGCTCCGGGACGCGGGCATCACCGTGCTGGAGGGCGAGGCGACCACGATCGGCGTGAACGGCCACACGTTGGGCGTCGCCGGCGTGAAGGGCTTCGGCGGCGGGTTCGCGGGCAAGTGCGGCAGCGCGTTCGGCGAGCCGGAGATGAAGGCGTTCATCCGGCACACCAGCGAGATCGCCGACTCGCTCGCCGCGGCCCTCGGCAGCCTCGACACCGACGTGAAGGTGGCGTTGACGCACTACGCGCCGGTGCCGGACACGTTGCGGGGCGAGCCGCCGGAGATCTACCCGTTCCTCGGGTCCTACCTGCTCGGCGAGGCGATCGACGCCAACGACACGCAGTTGGCCGTGCACGGGCACGCGCACTTCGGCAACGAGCACGGCATGACGCCCGGCGGCGTGCGGGTGCGCAACGTCGCGCAGCCGGTCATCCGGTCGGCGTACACGGTCTATTGCGTGGAACCAGCCGTGGTGGAGGTGTAGCCGCATGCAGGAGGAACCCAGGAGCGGCGGTCCGTCCGTGGTGTGGGCGGGGCCGCCCGACGCGCCGGCGGTGATCGTCCTCGACCCGGCCGGTGTCGGCAGGCACGGCGACCTGCCGGGCACGTGGCGGCCGTTGACGGAGTACTTGCAGGTCATGTGGTGCCGGCTGCCCGCGGCGGACGAGCCGTGGCACGAAGTGGACGAGGTCCTGTCCGAGTTCGCCGACCGCGAGGTGCCGGTGCACCTGGTGGCGGGCGCGGCGGCCGGCGCCGGGGTCGGGGAGCTGATCCGGAGGCACCAGGACCTGATCAGCTCGGCCCAGACCTTCGCCGCCCCCGTGCCGCTCGGGCACCCGGAGGTGGTGCTGGAGGTGTTGCGGGAGCTGCTGGCGCAGGACGTGGACTCGGAGACGCCCGACGCGGCCGAACGGCCCGTGAACGGCAGCCCTCCCGAGTCGGGCTCGCTGCTCGGTGACGCGGCCTCGGCGCTGCGGCGCTCGGTGGGCCGGCTGTTCGAAAGGCTGAAGGACGGCTAGGGGAGCGCGGCTGGAGAAGGACGGCTAGGAGACCACGGCAGGGAACGCCGCCTGGAAGAAGCCCTCGAAGAGGCCCGCGGGTGCGGAACACCCGCGGGCCTTTCGCATCCAAGCCCAGGAGTGACCCCCGAAACCGCCGCGCCGCCGAGCCGCCGCCCCGAGCCGCCGCCCCGAGCCGCCGCCGACCGCCCGACTGCCGACCGCCGTCTCATCGCTCCGCCCCATCGCCCTCCCGGCATACCGCCGTCCCGCGGACACCCCCGGACACGTGGAAGCCCCGCCGACCGAAGTCGGCGGGGCTTTCCAGCGTCTCGCTCGCGAACGGCGGTCGGCCGGGAACGGTCAGCCGCCGTCGACCGGCGGTCGGGGCCCGGGGATCGGAGGGTGTGAACGACTCCGATCCCGCGGCTCCCGAACCGCCTGCCGGCTCATCGCAGCGGATCACCCGGGCGTCCGGCGTCCGGCAGGTCGTGGCGCGTCTCGCCGGCCTGCGGCGGTCGGCTCACGTCACCGCGCCACGCGCCCGTCTCCAGGCCGCGACCCTCGATGAACTCCTTGAACCGCTCCAGGTCGCCGGAAACGCGGTGGCCGACCATGCCCACCGCCGCACCGGCCTTCTCGGTGAGCGTCTGCGGGTCGTACTCCATCTGCACGTGCACGCGCGTCCGCCGGTCGTCGAGCCGGTGGAACGTCACCACACCACCCTGCGGCGGACCGTCGACGGTGTGCCACGCGACCCGCTCGTCGGGGTGCTGCTCGGTGATCTCGGCATCGAACTCCCTGGTCACACCACCGATCTTGGTGACCCAGTGGGTCCGGGTGGGAGTGACCTGGGTGATGCGCTCGACACCCTCCATGAACTGCGGGAACGACTCGAACTGGGTCCACTGGTTGTACGCGGTCGTGACCGGGACCTCGACGTCCACGGACTTCTCGATCGTCGTCACTGCAACAACCTCTCCTCGGGGAATCGAGTTCGACAACCGGGTACCCCTGAGGGCGGCTCCACACACATCCGCCCCACCTCGGGGTGACGGCGAGTAGCGCCTCACCGAGAAGCGTTTGCTTCTCCTCTCACCGGCTAACTCTCCTCTGTGGACCAGTACCCCGACGCGGTTCTCTTCGACCGCGACGGCACGCTCATCAGCGACGTGCCCTACAACGGCGACCCGGACCGGGTGCGCCCGATGCCCGGCGCGCGAGACGTCCTACGGGCCCTCCGCGCCCACGGGGTGCGCACGGGAGTCGTCAGCAACCAGTCGGGCATCGGTCGCGGTCTGCTCACCCACGCCCAAGTGGACGCGGTGAACGCCGAAGTCGAGGCCCTGCTCGGCCCGTTCGGCGCGTGGCAGGTGTGCCCGCACCACCCGGACGACGGCTGCGAGTGCCGCAAACCCGCGCCCACCATGATCCTCCGCGCCTGCGCGGCCCTCGGCGCACGCCCCGAGCGCACCTACTTCATCGGCGACATCGAGGCCGACGTGGAAGCCGCGCTCGCCGCCGGCGCCACGCCGATCCTCGTGCCCACCCCCGCCACCTTGCCCGACGAGGTCGACCGCGCTCCTCACACCGCGCCCGACCTCCGGTCAGCGCTGGCGATGGTCCTATGAGGACACTGGTGGCCCGGCTCGACAGCGACGGCGACGTGCTGCTCGCCGGCCCGGCCGTGCGCGCCGCCGCCCACGCGGGCGAAGTCGTGCTGCTGTGCGGTCATTCCGGCGCGCAGGCGGCCGAACTTCTGCCCGGCGTGCAGCGGGTCGTGCGGTGGGACTGCCCGTGGATCGCCTACCCGGCGCCCGACGTCCGCACCCCGGACATCGAGGGGATCGTCGCCCTGCTCAAGGGGATCCGCGCCGACGTGGCCCTGATCCTCACCTCCTTCCACCAGAGCCCGCTGCCGCTCGCCCTGCTGCTCAAGCTCGCCGGCGTGCCGAAGGTCGTGGCCCGCTCCACGGACTACCCCGGCTCGCTCCTCGACGTCCGGCTGCGCGACGACCCCGACCTCCCGGAAGCCGAACGTGCGCTCGAAGTCGCCCGCGCCGCCGGTTTCGACCTCCCACCGGGCGACGACGGCCGGTTGGCGATCACCACACCGCCGGAACCGACCGAGATCGGGCCGTACGTCGTCCTGCACCCGGGCGCCTCCGTGCCCGCCCGCGCCTGGTCGCCCCACCGGTGCGCCGAGGCCGTCACGGCGCTCACGGCAGCCGGGCACCGGGTCCTGGTCACCGGCGGGCCGAACGAGACCGAGTTGACCAGGCACGTGGCCGGCGCGCACGGCGTCGACCTCGGCGGCCGGACGACGTTCGCCGAACTGGCCGGGCTGCTGGCCCGCGCGGACGCCGTCGTGGTCGGCAACACCGGACCGGCGCACCTCGCCGCCGCGGTCGGCACGCCGGTCGTGTCCTTGTTCTCACCCGTCGTGCCCGCCAGTCGTTGGGCGCCGCACGGGACGCACGTGTTGCTGGGCGACCAGGGTGCCGCGTGCCGCGACTCGCGCGCACGCGAGTGCCCGGTGCCCGGCCACCCGTGCCTGGACCGGGTGACGGCCGACCGGGTCGTGACCGCCGTCGCCGAACTCGTGGGGGTGCGGACGTGAAGATCCTGCTGTGGCACGTGCACGGCTCGTGGACGAACGCCTTCGTCCGCGGCGGTCACGAGTACCTGATCCCGGGGCCGCCCAACGGCATCGGCCTGTCCGGGCGCGACTGGCCCGCGGCCCGCGAGGTCGACGTGTCCGAAGTGGACGCCGACATCGCGGTGCTGCAACGGCCGGTGGAGGTCGGCCTGGTGCCCACCGGGATACCGGTCGTGTACCTGGAGCACAACACGCCCAAGTTCCCGAACCAGGCTCACCCGCTCAAGGACTGGTCCGGCACGATCGTCCACGTCACCCACTTCAACGACCTGATGTGGGACTGCGGCACCGCCCGCACGGTGGTCATCGAGCACGGCGTGGTCGACCCCGGCCTCCGGTACACCGGTGAGCTGCCCCGTGCGGCCGTCGTGGTCAACGACCCGGTGCGCCGCGGCCGGGCGGTCGGCACGGACCTGCTGCCGCGGTTCGCCGAGGCGGCGCCGCTGGACGTCTACGGCATGAAGACCCGCAAGCTGGGCGCGATGGGGCGCGGCGACCACGACCTGGAGTCGCTGCACGGGGAACTGGCCGTGCGACGGCTGTACCTGCACCCGGTGCGGTGGACGTCGCTGGGGCTGTCGCTGATCGAGGCGATGCACCTGGGGCTGCCCGTGGTGGCGTTGGCGTGCACCGAAGCGGTGCGCGCGGTGCCGCCGGAGGCGGGCGTGGTGTCCACCGACGTGGACGAGCTGGTGCGGGCCGTGTCCGAGTTGGTCGCGGACCCCGCGCTGGCCAGGCAGAAGGGAAAGCACGCCAGGGAGTTCGCCCTGGCCCGGTACGGCCTCGACGCCTTCCTGCGGAGTTGGGACCGGTTGCTGACAGGAGTGAGCGGATGAGGATCGCGATGGTGTCCGAGCACGCCGGGCCGTTGGCCACCCTGGGCGGTGTCGACGCAGGCGGGCAGAACGTGCACGTCGCCGCGTTGTCGGCGGGGTTGTCGGCACTGGGGCACGACGTGGTGGTCTACACCCGTCGCGACGACCCGGACCTGCCCGAGCGGGTGCGCGCCGAGCAGGGCTACGAGGTCGTGCACGTGCCCGCCGGTCCCGCCCGCACGGTGCCGAAGGACGAGCTGCTGCCGCACATGGGCGAGTTCGCCCGCTTCCTGGAGCAGCGGTGGTACGAGGAGCGACCCGACGTCGTGCACGCGCACTTCTGGATGTCCGGCTTGGCCTCGGTGCTCGCGGCGCGCAAGGTCGGCGTGCCCGTCGTGCAGACCTACCACGCCCTGGGCACGGTGAAGCGCCGCCACCAGGGCGCGGACGACACCAGCCCGGCCGAGCGGATCGGCATCGAGCGGATGATCGGGCGCGAGGCCGACCGGATCGCCGCGACGTGCGACGACGAGGTGACCGAGCTGATGCGCATGGGCGTGCAGCGCTCGCGGATCTCCGTCGTGCCGTGCGGGGTCGACCCGGTGCGCTTTCGGCCCGACGGCCCGACCGCCCGCCGCCGTTACCCCCACCGGATCGTCTCCGTCGGCAGGCTGGTGCCGCGCAAGGGCTTCCAGGACCTGATCACCGCCTTGCGGTCGTTGCCGGACACCGAGCTGGTCATCGCGGGCGGCCCGGTGGACGTCGAGACCGACCCGGAGGCGCGGCGGCTGGCCGAGCACGCGGACCGCGTCGGCGTGCGCGGGCGGCTGTGGCTGGCCGGGCAGGTCTCGCGGGACGCCATGCCCGCGTTGCTGCGCTCGGCCGACGTGGTGGCGTGCGTGCCCTGGTACGAGCCGTTCGGCATCGTGCCGCTGGAGGCCATGGCGTGCGGCGTGCCGGTGGTGGCCAGTGCCGTCGGCGGCCTGATCGACACCGTGGTGGACGGCGTGACCGGCGTGCTCGTGCCGCCGCGCGACCCGTCCGCGCTGGCCCGCGCGCTGCACTCGTTGCTGGCCGACCAGGCCCGGCGGGAGGCGTGCGGGCTGGCGGGCCTGGACCGGGTCGGCGTGCGCTACACGTGGAGCCGGATCGCCGAAGACACCGAACGCGTCTACGAGCGGGTCACCGCGGGTCAGGCCGTGGCCGTGGGAGGTGCGCGATGAGCATCGAGACCCACCTGAACGGACTGGCCCAGTCCCTGGCCGGGCTGCGCGCCCAGGCCCCGCGGCTGACCCGCTGGGGCGGCGTGCTGGCCCGCAGGCTCACCGACGGCGGCCGGCTGCTGGCCGCGGGCAACGGCGGGTCGGCCGCCGAGGCGCAGCACCTGACCGCCGAGCTCGTCGGCCGGTTCCGCGACGACCGGCGGCCGTTCTCGGCGATCGCGCTGTGCGCGGAGTCCTCCAGCGTCACCGCGATCGGCAACGACTACGGCTACGAGGAGGTGTTCGCCCGCCAGGTCACCGCGCACGCCCGGCCGCAGGACGTGGTCGTGCTGCTGTCGACCAGCGGACGCAGCCCGAACCTGATCCAGGCGGCGAACGCGGCCCGGCGTGCGGGCGCGCACGTGTGGGCGATGACGGGCCCCACCCCGAACCCGCTGGCGGAGGCGGTGGACGAGGTGCTGGCACTGCCCGGCGAGCCCGCGAACGTGCAGGAGGCCCAACTGGTCGCGGTCCACGCCCTGTGCGCCGCCTTCGAAGCGGCCCTGCCGGCAGCCGAACGGAGGGTCTCGTGAAGCTGGTGGTCGTCGGCGACTCGTTGCTCGACGTGGACGTGGTGGGCACCGCCGAGCGGCTGTGCCCGGACGCGCCCGCGCCCGTGCTGGACGTGGAGGAAGAACGGGCCCGGCCCGGTGGGGCAGGGTTGGCCGCCGCGCTGGCCGCCGCCGACGGTGTGGACGTCACGCTCGTCACCGCCGTCGCCGACGACGAGGACGGTCACCGGCTGCGCGACGAGCTGGCCCGGGTGCGGTCCGTGCTGGGGCCCTCGCCGACGCCGACCCCGGTCAAGACCCGGCTGCGCTGCGGCGACCAGTCGATCGCCCGGCTCGACCGGGGCGGCGGCCCCGGCACGCCCCACGCCACCGACGACATGCTCGACGCCGTCCTGGAAGCCGACTGCGTGCTGGTCTCCGACTACGGCCGCGGGCTGGTGCGCGACGAACGGCTGCGCGGCGTGCTCGCCCGCCGCCCGGTGGTCTGGGACCCGCACCCGCGCGGCCCGGACCCGGTGCCCGGCGCCCGCCTGGTCACGCCCAACGCCGCCGAGGCGAAGGCGTTCAGCGGCCACGCCGACCCTATGGACGCCCTGAAAGCGCTGCGGGACCGGTGGCGGGCACGGGCCGTCGTCGTCACGCTCGGCGCCGGCGGCGCGCTGCTGCACGGCGGCGGCACGCCGGTCGCGGTCCCCGCGCCACGCGTGCCCGTGGTCGACCCGTGCGGCGCGGGCGACCGGTTCGCGGTGACGGCCGCGGCACGGCTCATGCGGGGCGCGGCGATGGACGACGCGGTCGCCGACGCCGTGACCTCCGCCGCCGAGTTCCTGCGCTGCGGCGGTGCGTCCGGCTTCCGGCCCGCGGACCAGATGTCCACAGTGGACGCGGTACGGGCGCGCGGCGGCACGGTCGTCGCCACCGGAGGCTGCTTCGACCTGCTGCACGCCGGCCACGTCCGCACCCTGCGCGCCGCCCGGTCGCTCGGCGACTGCCTGGTGGTGTGCCTGAACTCCGACGCGTCCGTGCGCCGGCTCAAGGGCCCGGACCGGCCCGTCACCAAGGAGCAGGACCGGGTCGAGGTGCTGCGCGCGCTGGGCTGCGTCGACGACGTGGTGGTGTTCGAGGACGACACGCCAGAGCGCGTGCTGGCCGCCCTGCGTCCGGACGTGTGGGTCAAGGGCGGCGACTACACCGTTGATTCGTTGCCGGAGGCGGACCTGGTGAAGGGCTGGGGCGGGCGGACCGTCGTCGTGCCCTACCACCGGGGCCGTTCGACCACCGAGATGCTGTCGAGGAGGGGCTGATGCTCGGCCAGGTGTTGGTGACCGGAGGCGCGTCCGGCTTGGGCGCGGCCGTGGTGCACGCGGTGCACGAGCTGGGCGGGCGCCCGCTCGTGCTGGACAAGGCCGCGCCGTCGTCCCCGGAGGTGGCCGACTTCGAGTCGGTCGACCTGTCGGACACCAGGGCGGCGGAACGCGCGGTGCGGGCCATAGCCGAGCGCAACGGCGGCCTGCGGGCCGTTGTCACGGCGGCGGGCACGGACGCGTGCGGCCGGCTGGAGGACGTGTCCGGCGCGGACTGGGACCGCGTGGTGATGGTGAACCTGCTCGGCACCGCGGCGGTGGTGCGGGCGGCGTTGCCGATGCTGGCCGGCGGCCGGGTCGTGACCATCGCGTCCACGCTCGGCATCAAGGCGGTCGGCGACGCCACCGCGTACTGCGCCTCGAAATTCGGCGTGGTCGGCTTCACCAGGGCGCTGGCCGCCGAGACCGCCGGGCGGGTCGGCGTCACGCTGGTGATCCCCGGCGGCATGCGCACGCACTTCTTCGACGACCGGGCCGAGCAGTACCGGCCGCCGGACGACAGCAAGCTGAACCCGCCGGAGCGGGTCGCCGACGCGATCGTGTTCGCGTTGCGCCAGCCCGACGGCTGCGAGGTGCGCGAACTCGTGGTCGCCCACGCCGAGGAGGGGTCTTGGCCGTAGCGTCCCGGCTCGACACGGGCCGGGCGTTCGCCAGGGTGCTCCTGCCGACCCTGGCCAAGGGCGTGATCGTGCGCCGGCCGGCGGTGACGGCCCTGGGCGAGAAGGTGCGGGCGGACGCCGCCGCGGTGGCCACCATGAGGCGGTTCCGCGCGCGGTACGGCCCGGAACCCCTGCGGCTGCGCGTGACCGGCCGCAGCACCGCGCTGCTGCTGGACCCCGTGGACGTGGCGCGGCTGCTGGCCGACTCGCCGTCGCCGTTCGCCCTGGCCACCCGCGAGAAGACCGCCGCGCCGGCGCACTTCCAGCCGCACGGCGTGCTGATCTCGACGGGGGAGGAGCGGGCGCGGCGGCGCGCGGTGAACGACGACGTGCTGCGGCCGGACCGGATCGACGTGCGCGGGATCGTGGCCGACGAGGCGGACCTGTTGCTGCGGCACGTCCGCAGCACCGGCGGGCTGGCCTGGGACGCGTTCGCGCAGGCGTGGTGGCGGGCGGCCCGGCGGATCGTGCTCGGGTCGTCCGCGCGGGAGGACGTCGAGCTCACCGACATGCTGAAAGCGTTGCGCGGTAACGCGAACTGGGCCTACCTGCACCCGCGCCGGAACGCGCTGCGGGAGCGGTTCGAGCAGCGGTTGCAGGCGCACCTGGTCCGCCGCGAGCCGGGCAGCCTCGCGAGCCTCCGACCACCGGACGAGTTGCTGGGCCAGGCGCCGCACTGGCTGTTCGCGTTCGACGCGGCGGGCATCGTGACCATGCGTGCGCTGGCGATGGGCGGCGAGGGCGAGGCCGGGATCTGGGAGTCGGCGCGGTTGTGGCCGACGACTCCGGTGATCCTGCGCGAGAGCACCGAACTCACCCGCTGGCACGGCACGTGGCTGCCGGCCGGCACCACGTTCGTCGTGTTCGTGCCGTACTTCCACCGCGACCCGGACCGGTTGCCCTACGCCGACTCCTACGCGCCGGACAACTGGCCCGCGCCGAACGATCCCGGTCTGGTGCCGTTCAGCGGCGGTCCGGGCATCTGCCCCGGGCGCGACCTCGTGCTGGTCGCCGGCAGCACGATGCTCGACGCCTTGCGCGACCACCTGGACGTGCCGACGCTGCGCGCGCCGCTGCCCGTGACGCTGAATCACTTCGGACTGTCGTACTTCACCCGGAAGTGATGGTTGAACCAGGCCATCGGTGGGTAAGGAATGGCCGTGAGCCAGGCTGAGGAGTCACACCACCGGAGATTGGCCCGCAACCTCAACGAGTTGTTGCAGGAACTGCGGGTGGCGCAGGCGGGCGTCCAGATCCTGTTCGGCTTCCTGCTGTCGATCACGTTCACCGAGCGCTACGCGTCGGCGGACATGTACGTCCGCGGCACGCACCTGATCACCATCCTGATGGCCGCGTGCGCCGTGGCGCTGCTGACCGCGCCCGCCGCCTGGCACCGGTTGCTCTTCCGCCGCGGCAGGCGCGAGGACGTGATCGAGGTGGCGAACCGCTTCGCGATCGCCGGCCTGGCGTTCCTCGCGGTGGCGATGATCGGCACCGTCCTGCTCCTCGGCGAGGTCATCATCGGGGGCTGGATGGCGTTCGCGCTCGGCGGTTTCGCGACCGTGCTGTTCGGCACGCTCTGGTTCTTGTGGCCGTTGCGCGAGCGCCACCGCGGCTCCGCCGACGAGGACGAAGAGGACGAGGCGGACGAAGACGAGGACCGCGTCGAGTGAGCGAGCCGGTCAGCCGGTCTCGTCCGTGGTGTTGTGCGGGGTGCCGACGGGCTTGGACTCCGGCGATCCCCGCTGGCGCAGGTAGACGCTCAGCACCACCATCGAGCCGATGGCCAGGAACTCGGACTGCCAGTTCTGCAGCGACCGGTTCCAGAAGTCGGCCGACAGCACGTAGTCCCACCACGTCACCGGGTCCTGGAACGTGTTCAGCTGGTCGTTGTTGTACGCGCTGCGGCCGGCGATCGACTGGGTCAGCCACGAGCCGACGAACAGGCCGAGCATCACCAGGCCGAGCGAGTTCGAGTACAGCGTCGTGCGCCAACCGCCCGCCTTCGCCCACGGCGGCGACTGCTCCTTCACGTGCTTGCCCAGCAGTTGGTCCTCGTCGGACTCCGCACCCATGCGGTCGGCCGGTTTCGACTCCGGCGAGCCGCGCTGCATCAACCACACCGTGGCGAAGATGAACAGGAAGAACTGGAGGTACTCGGACTGCCAGTTCTCGGCCACGTCGACGGCGAAGTCCGACGAGGTCACGTACTGCCAGAAGCCGATCGGGTCACCGCCGTCGGTGAGCCGGTGGTTGTTGAGGTCGGCGTTGCCGGAGAACGCCTGCCCGACCAGCGTCGCCAGGCACAGCAGGCCGAACATTAGCCCCAAGCCGTTGTCCCGCAGGAACCTCTTCACAGGCCCACCAGCCCGATGACGCTGAAGTACACCAGCAGGCCCAGCACGCCCAGCAGGTAGGCGTAGAACATCCCGCGCTGCGTCACGGTCCACCGACCTCGCAGTCGTACGGCCGTTCCCCCTGCGACTCGCAGCCCGCGCCCGCCACCCGCCACCCGTCCGTCAGCTCCCGCAGGAACAGCACGTCGTCGGAGGTGCGGACCTGTGCCGCGTCACCCCAGACCTCGACCGCCTCCACCGTCCCACCGGGCACGTCGAGCGACGAGCACTCCGCGTCCTCGCGCGCGCGTTCGGTCAACAACCCGCAGGCCCGGTCGGTGTCGCCCGAGGCGACCGCCGCCGTGAACTCCTCCGCCGCGCGCCGGACCAGGTCGTCCGAGGCCGTGCCGCACCCGCCCGCCACCAACACCACCGGCAACGCCACGGCGGGCAACCACCGAAAGTGGATCATGGCTGGACGATAACGCCTCACGGGCGCAGCAGCACTTTGACGGCGTTGTCCTGCTTGCGCTGGAAGATCTCGTACGCGTGAGGTGCCTCGTCGAGCGGCAGGTGGTGGGTGGCGAAGGCGTCCACGCCGAGCGGGTCGTCGTCGGTGAGCAGCGGCAGGATCTCCGGGACCCAGCGCCAGACGTTGGCCTGGCCCATCCGCAGCTGCACCTGCTTGTCGAACAGGGTCAGCATCGGCATCGGGTCGGCCATCCCGCCGTACACGCCGGAGATCGAGATGGTGCCGCCGCGCCGCACGATCTCGATCGCCAGCCGCAGCGCGTGCAGCCGGTCCACGCCCGCGGTCCGCATGAACGGCGCCGCGATGGCGTCCGGGAGCAGGCCGACGGCCTGGTGGGCGAGCTTCGCGACCGGCGCGCCGTGCGCCTCCATGCCGACGGCGTCGATGACGGCCTCCGGCCCGCGCCCGCCGGTGAGCTCGCGGATGTGGTCCACCAGGTGGCTGTCCCGCACGTTCAGCACGGTCACGCCGTGCCCGCGGGTCCGCGCCATGCGTTCGGGCACGAGGTCCACCCCGATGACCGTCTCGACGCCCCGGTGCTGCGCGATCCGGGTCGCCATGTCGCCGATCGGGCCGAGCCCGAGCACGACCAGGCTGTCCCGCGTGCCCGCGTACTCCACCGCCTGCCACGCCGTGGGCAGCACGTCGGAGAGGTAGACGAACCGGTCGTCCGGCGGGCCGTCCGGGACCTTGATCGGCAGCGTGTTGCCGAACGGCACCCGCAGGTACTCGGCCTGCCCGCCGGGCACCTGCCCGTACAGCTTGGTGTAGCCGAACAGCGCCGCGCCCGACCCCTGCTCGCGCACCTGGGTCGTTTCGCACTGCGACTGCAGGCCGCGGTCGCACATGAAGCACGTGCCGCACGAGATGTTGAACGGCACCACGACCCGGTCGCCCGGCGCGACCTCGGTGACCTCCGCGCCGACCTCCTCGACCACGCCCATCGGCTCGTGCCCGAGGATGTCGCCCTCGTCGATGAACGGGCCCATCACCTCGTACAGGTGCAGGTCGGAGCCGCACAAGCCGGTGGACGTGATGCGGACGATGACGTCGGTCGGCTCCTTGAGGATCGGATCCGGCACGGTGTCCACGCGCACGTCCCGCTTGCCGTGCCAGGTGACGGCCTTCATCGGTGCTCCTCCCGCAGTTGTGGAACTGCCCGGAGCGTTCCCGGCACGGCGTGTGGCAAACACCGCCCCGGGTACCCGCAGCGCATGAGCGCACCACTACCTCAGGACCGGGCGGGAGCGCCGATGCGCGCGGTCGTGACCGGCTCTGACTCCGGCATCGGCAAGGCCGTCGCGGTCGCCTTGGCGGGCGGCGGCGTCGACGTCGGCATCACGTTCCACTCCGACGCCGACGGCGCCTCGGCCACCGCCCGGGAGGTCCGGGAGCAGGGCGTCCAGGCGGCCGTGCGCCGACTCGACCTGACCGACCTGCCCACCGCCGCGTCCGCGGTCGACGACCTGGCCGCCGAGCTGGGCGGCATCGACGTGCTGGTGAACTGCGCCGGCACCGGGACCGCGCAGAAGGCCGTGGACATGGACTTCGACACTTGGCGCAGTGTGCTGTCGGTCGACCTCGACGGGGCCTTCCTGTGCGCGCAGCGCGCGGCCAAGCACATGATCAAGGCGGGCCGGGGCGGTCGGATCATCAACATCACCAGCGTCCACGAGCACCAGCCGCGGGTCGGCGCGGCGCCGTACTGCGCGGCGAAGGCGGGGCTGGGGGCGTTGACCAAGGTGCTGGCGCTGGAACTGGCCGAGCACGCCATCACGGTGAACTCGGTCGCACCCGGCGAGATCTCCACGCCGATGACGGGCCAGGAGGACGTCGACCCACGCACCGAGCCCCGGCCGGGCGTCCCGCTGGGCCGTCCCGGGCATGCCAGTGAAGTGGCCGCCGTGGTGGCGTTCCTCGCGACACCGGCGGCCGGTTACGTGACGGGCGCGTCGTTCGTGGTGGACGGCGGCATGACCTTGATGGGCCCGCAGGCGAGCCAACTCCTAACCGACCGCACGTGGCTGGAACCCTGATGGGCGCGCCGACTACCCCGTGGTCACCCGGCGCGTCGCGGCGGTCGCCGCGGCGAGCGCGGCGAGCCGGACCAGGTTGGCGCGGTGCCAGGTGCGGACCAGTCGGCGGCGCTCGTCGTCGCCCAACGCGCCCTCGCCGCGCAACAGCGGCAAGTTGACCGCCTTGACCAGGTAAGCCGTGAGGGCGGCGGCTGCCACTGTGCCTGCCGCCGACATGGCGACGGCCCGTCGGTCACCGCCCGTGCGCCAGCCCGCCGCCAGCGTCACACCGGTGGCCACGAGGGTCACCGGCGCCGCCGGCGCGTAGTAGCGCAACGGGCTGCCGGGGCCGAGGAGCCGGGGTTCCCGGTTCGGCCGGGCGTCCGCGAGCAACCCGGGCACGTCGACCGCGGCCTCGTAGAGGTTGCCGGCGAACCAGTGCGCTTGGCCGAGTCGGGCCAGCGCGGCCCACGGCAACCGGAGTCCCATGCGGTGATCCTACGGAGTCCGGTCGAGTCCTGAGGTGATTCCAAGGTTCGCCCAACGTCCCGCTGAGCCGGGCTTGGTCTGCTGGTCCCAGGCGCCGGACCGCCCGGCGCCCGGACTGGAGGCAGGGATGCGAATGCGGATCCGGACCAGGCTCGTCGCGGCCGTCCTGACGGCGGGGACGCTGACCGCGGTGGTCGCCGCGAGCACGTCACCCGCGCTGGCGGAACCCACCACGGCCAAGGGCGTGACCGCCGGGCACGAGCCGGCGAAGCAGAAACCGGCGCAGGACGAGGTGGGGAAGGAGAAGGCGAAGCACGTCAAGCCGGGCGCGCCGGGCGGGGGACGGGAGGGGGTGCCCGCGGAGGCCGTCGAGCTGCTGGCCGTCAAGCTCGGCATCACGGTCGACCGGTCCCGTGAGGTGTACCGCGACCTGGAGAAGGTGAAGGCGCGGGGCGCGGAGATCGTCGGTGACCGGAGGTTCATCGCCATCGCCGAAGGGCTCGGCGTCACGCCCGAACGGCTGCTGGCCGTCCTGCGCGAGGTGAAGCAGGAGATCGCCGTGCCGCCGAAGCCGAAGCCGGGCGAACCGGTCGGTTCACCCTCGAAGTGACCGGTCGACCAGGGTGGTCCGGACCGGTGCGCGGCCGGTGCGGACCGCGACCCGCGAGTGGGCCCGCGGCGGTGCCTCATACTGGTCGCGTGCGGGTCTTGGTGGTGGATGACGACGAGGCTGTCCGCCACTCCCTGGCCCACGCGCTGCGCCGGGACGGCTACCAGGTGACGGTCGCGGCGGACGGCGCGCAGGCGCTGGACGAGCTGGGCCGGGTCCGGCCCGAGGTGATCGTGCTCGACGTGCTGCTGCCCGAGCCCAACGGCCTGGAGATCTGCCGCAGGCTGCGCCGCCGGGGCGACCGCACGCCGATCCTCATGCTGACCGCGCGCGACCTGGTGGAGGACCGGGTCGCCGGGCTCGACGCGGGCGCCGACGACTACCTGGTCAAGCCGTTCGCCCTGGACGAGCTGCGGGCCAGGCTGCGCGCCCTGCTGCGGCGCACCGGGGTCGGCCAGGAGGTGCTGCGCTTCGCCGACGTGGAGATGGACACGACCACCTACCGCGTGCGCCGGGGCGAGCGGCCGATCGAGCTGACCCGCACCGAGCACGCGTTGCTGGAGCTGTTCCTGCGCAACCCGGACCGGGTGCTCGGCCGCGAGCTGATCTTCGAGTCCGTCTGGGGATACGACTTCGGGCCCGCGTCCAACGCGCTGTGGGTCTACATCAGCTACCTGCGCGCGAAGCTGGAGTCCGGCGGCGAACCCCGCCTGATCCAGACCGTGCGCGGCCTGGGGTACGTGCTGAGGGAGCGAGCGTGACGCTGCGGACCAGGGTCGGGCTCGCCGGCGGCGCGGTGGTGCTGGTGGCGCTGGCGATCGCCTCGGTGGTGGTCTACTCGACGGTGCGGGCGGACCTGCGCCGCCACCTGGACGAGTCGCTGGCGCAGACCGCCGCGCAGAGCCCGACGATCGCCGCGCAGCTCAAGCAGAAGGTCGCGGACTCCGGGCACGCGATGCCCATCGAAAGCCCGGTCGTCGTGGGCGGCACGCTGGTCCAGTTCGTCACCGCGCCGGTGTTCCCCGGTGTGAACCGGGCGTTCGTCGCCGTGACCGAGCGGGACGTGGCCGTGGCCGCGGGCGACGCGCCCGCCTACTTCCAGGACGTCACGCACCACGGCGTCGACTACCGGCTCCACACCGCCGCGGTGCCGCAGTCGCGGGGTGTGCTGATCCGCGTCGCCCGGCCGCTCGCCGACGGCGCCGACGTCCTGACCGCGTTGGCGGCGTTGCTGGTCAGCTTGACCCTGATCGGCGGGCTGGTCGCCGCGCTGGCCGCCAGGCTGGCGGCACGGCGGGTGCTGCGGCCGGTGCGGGTGCTGACCGACGCGGTCGAGCACGTGACCGCGACCCGGGACCTGAAGGCGCGCGTCGACCTCACCGGGCGGGACGAGATCGGCCGCCTCGGCCGGTCGTTCGCCGCCATGATGACCGCCCTGGACGCCTCCGTGCACGCACAGCGCCGACTGGTCGCCGACGCGTCGCACGAGCTGCGCACGCCGCTGACCAGCCTGACCACGAACCTCGAGCTGCTCGCCGAGGCGGACGGGCTGCGCGACCCCGAGGCGCCCGCGCAGGTGCGGTCGGCGATCGCGCAGGTCGGTGAGCTGCGCACGCTGGTCAACGACCTGATCGACCTCGCCCGCTACGGGGAGGGCACCACGCGGGCCGAGGACACCCGGCTGGACCTGGTGACCGGCCGGGTGATCGCCAAGGCGGCGGCGCGGGCGAGCGGCCCGCGGTTCGAGTCGGCGCTGTCGCCCTGCCTGGTCCACGTCGACCCGGACGCGATCGAGCGGGCCGTCGGGAACCTCGTGGACAACGCGGTGAAGTGGAGCCCGCCCGGCGGCCGGGTACTCGTCACGGTGGCCGACGGGGAGTTCGCCATCACCGACGAAGGGCCCGGAATCCCGCCGGCGGACGTGCCCTTCGTGTTCGACCGCTTCTACCGGTCGGCACAGGCGCGGTCGATGCCCGGCTCCGGGCTCGGCCTGGCCATCGTGCGCCGGGTGGTCGAGACCCACGGCGGGGAGGTGGCCGCCGAACCCCTCGACCGCGGCGTGCGGATGCGGCTGCGCCTGCCGGTGGTGCGGGACTGACCGCCGCCCGGACCGTCCCGCGACGGTGCTACTTGGACCGGGCCTTGGCGGTCTTGCGGTTGTTCGCCTTGCCGATCGCCTCCACCAGTTGCTGCTTGGTCATGCTCGACCGGCCCGGCACGTCCAACTTCTTGGCCAGGTCGTAGAGGTGCTGCTTGCTCGCGTTGGCGTCCACGCCGCCCGCCGTCCGACCCTGCTTCGGCGTGCTGCGAGCGGCCTGCTTGTCGGACGGGCCCTTGTGGTCCTTCGGCTCCCAGTGGTCGCCGACCTTCTCGAACGAGTGCTTCAACGCGGCGAACGCGGTCCGGTGCGAGCGCTGGCCCTCGCCGTACGTCTGCACGGCGGAGTCGTGCGCCTTGATCCACGTCCGCTGCGCCTTCTTGGGCGAGCGGGCGATCGTGCTCGGCAACTCCTCACGTCCGGGCATGGCTGTCCTCCTCGGGGCTTCGCCTCGGGTTTCACCTCGGCCACCTGGGTACCCGGAGGCCATGACGGACATGCGTGTCGACGCACTCGACGTCCACAGCCCGGTCGACGGTCAGCTGATCGGCTGGCTGCCCACCGCCACGGACGAGGACGTGGCTGGCTCAGTGCTCACCGCGCGTGAGGCGCACCCCGGCTGGGCGGCCACGCCCGCCGCCGAACGGGGAACCGCCCTGAAAGCCGCCGCACAGGCGATCCGGGAGCACGCGACGGACCTGGCGAACGTCCTGCGCTCCGAGACCGGCCGCCCGTTCACGTCCGCACGGGACGGTGTGCTGGCCGGCGTGTCCACGTTGGAGCAGTACGCCGAGCTGGGTCCGGTCCACCGCGGCCGGTCGCTCCAGGGCTCGCACGACGCGGCCGACTTCATGATCCCGCAACCGCGCGGCGTGGTCGTCGCGCTGACACCGTGGAACGACCCGGTCGCCGTGTCCTGCGGCCTGCTCGGCGCGGCCCTGGTGACCGGCAACACCGTCGTGCACAAGCCGAGCGAGCGCTGCCCGCACACGGGCGTGCTGCTCGCGCAACTCATGGTCGACCACTTCCCACCGGGCGTGCTCCAGAGCCTCACCGGTGACGCCTCGGTGGGCGCGGCGCTGGCCGCGTCACCGCACGTGGACGTCGTCGCGCACGTCGGCGGCACGGCGACCGGCCGGTCGATCGCCGCCGCGTGCGCCCGGACCGGCGCGAAGGCCCTGCTGGAGAACGGCGGCAACGACCCGCTGCTGGTCGACGCCGACGTGGACCCGGTCTGGGCCGCCGAGCAGGCCGCGATCGGCGCGTTCACCAACGCGGGCCAGCTGTGCACGTCCGTCGAACGGATCTTCGTGCACCGGGCCGCCGCCGACGGCTTCCTGGACGCGCTGTGCGAGGAAGCCCGGCGGTGGAACGCCGACCCGCAGCCCCTGGTGGACCTCCGGATGCGGGAGCACGTGCACGCGCACGTCGCCGAGGCGGTGGCGGACGGCGCGCAACCGCTGGTCGGCGGCGAGATCCCGGACCGCGAGGGCGCGTACTACCCGGCCACCGTGCTCGACCGCTGCACGCCGGACATGCGCGTGATGAGGGAGGAGACGTTCGGCCCGGTCGCGCCCGTGCGCGTGGTCGCGTCGTTCGAGGAGGGCCTGGCCGAGGCGTGCGTGGACGAGCACGGCCTGGCCGCGACCGTGCTCACCGGGTCCATGGCGCACGCGCAGCACGCGTGGCGGGCGCTGCCCGTCGGCACGGTGAAGGTCAACGCGGTGTTCGGCGGTGCTCCGGGCGGCGCGGCCCAGCCGCGCCGGCTGTCCGGCACCGGGTTCGGCTACGGTCCCGAGCTGCTGGACGAGATGACGACGGTGAAGGTCGTGCACCTCGGGCAGGCTCAGATCCAGCCCTCGTCCCAGGCCAGCCGGGCGGCCTCGTAGCGGGTGGCCACGCCGAGCTTCGTCATCGCCGACGACAGGTAGTTGCGCACCGTGCCCGCCGCCAGGTGGGCCTCACCGGCGATCGTGGCCACCGTGCCGCCCTGGAGCGCGTACCGCAGCACGTCCAGCTCCCGCGCGGTCAACGGGCACACGCCCTCGGTCAACGCGGCGGCGGCGATCTCGGAGTCCACGTAACGCCGGCCCGCGTGCACGTCCCGCAGGATCGAGGCGAGCTGCGCGGCCGGCGTCGTCTTGGGCACGAACCCGCGCACACCCGCGCTCAACGCCCGCCGCAGCACGCCCGGCCGCGCGTGCCGGGTCACGATCACCACCGCGACACCGTCCAGCCCGCGCACCGCCTCCGCCGCGAGCACGCCGTCCCGCCGCGGCATCTCCAGGTCGAACACCGCGATGTCGGGCCGGTGCGCGCGCACCGCCGCGACCGCCGCGTCGCCGTCGCTGGCCTGCGCGACCACCGAGATGTCGTCCTCCAGCTCCAGCAACGCCGCCAGCGCGCCCCGGATCAGGTCCTCGTCGTCGGCCAGCACCACGCGGATCACCGGCCCACCCCCGCCTTGCCGACCAGCTCGAACCCGTCCGGACCCGCCGGACCACCGTCGACGCGCCCGCCGACGGTGGCGAACCGCTCGCGCAACCCGGCCAGCCCCGCACCGCCCTCGCCGTCCGCGCCCGGGAAGTCGGCCGGCACGCCGTCGTTGCGCAGCCGCACGCACACCTGGCCGTCGACCGACTCGATCAGCACCGAGCAGCGCCGCGCCCGGCTGTGCCGCAGCACGTTCGTCGTGCCCTCCCGCACCAGCGCCCCGAACAGCGGCTGCAACGGCGGCGGCACGCCCGCCGCGTCACCGGAGACCGTCGTCTCGATGCCCGCCGCCCGCAGCACGCCCACCGCGTTCGTGATCTCCGTGCCCAGGCTCGCCCGCCGGTAGCCCTGCACCACCTCGCGGGTCTCCTTCAGCGCCGTCCGCGCCAGCTCCGCCACCTCGCCCGCGTGCTGCCTGGCCAGCTCGTCGTCCCGGCCGATCAGCCGCTGCGCCAGCTCGCCCTTCAGCGCGATGGCCTGCAGGTGGTGGCCCTGGATGTCGTGCAGGTCGGCGGCGAACCGCAACCGCTCCTCGGCCACGGCCAGCGCCTCGGCGGTCTTGCGGCTCTGCTCCTGCCTCACCGCCAGGTCCCACATCCACAGCTGGGCCAGGTCGGCGAACACCAGCGCGACGACCATCACCCCGGCCATGAGCATCGCCGGACCGGCGTCCTCACCGCCGAACAGCCCGCCCGTCGCGACGGAGAGCACCGCCATCAGCGCCACCACCGGCCACCGGCGGCGGGCCGGCAGGATCGCGCCCACGTGGGCGACCACCAGGGCGGGCAGCACGGCCCAGACGGGCATGAAGCCGTGGGCGCCGCTCGTCACCGCCCACGCCACCAGCGCCACCGCGAACGTCGCCGCGTGCTCCCAGGGCGGGCCGTCACCGCGGCCCAGCCCGACCATCGCCTGCCGCATGTACCGCACGTGCTGGACGATCACCAGGGTCACGGCCGCCGCCAGCAGCACCGACGTCAGCACGCCGTAGTCGTGCGCGAACAAGTCGGCCACCGTGCCCAGGGCGACCACCACGCCGCCGGCCACGACGGTCCACCACGTGTAGCGGCGGAGCCCGTTCAAGGGAGTCACACCGACGAATCTACGAGTCGGATCGCGCACCTGTCTGCTGACATCTGTCACAGGGACCGGTGAGCCACGGCACTGGGTGCGGCACGGGCGCGCGACCACGATGGTGGCCATGGGAGAGACAGTGATCGACGTGGCCGGCCTGAGGTGCCGCTACGGGGACTTCGAAGCCGTGCGAGGGGTGGACTTCGAGGTTCAGCGGGGGGAGCTGTTCGCGCTCCTGGGCACCAACGGCGCGGGCAAGACCACGACGATGGAGACCTTGGAAGGGCTGCGCGCCCCGTTCGCCGGCACCGTGCGGGTGCTGGGGCTCGACCCGTTCCGGGAACGGGCGGCGTTGCGCTCGCGCACCGGGATCATGTTGCAGGACAGCGGGTTCCCGGCCGACCTGACCGCGCGCGAGATGGTGGCGCTGTGGGGCGTCACGAGCGGTCGGCGCGCCACCGAGGACGTGCTGGAGCGGCTGGACCTGGCGCACCGGCGCGACGTGCGGATCAAGCAGCTGTCCGGCGGCGAGCGGCGGCGGCTCGACCTCGCGCTGGCCGTGCTCGGCCGGCCGGAGCTGCTGTTCCTGGACGAGCCGACGACCGGGTTGGACCCCGAGTCGCGGCAGCGGACGTGGGAGGTGGTGCGCGGGTTGCTGGTCGAGGGCACGACCGTGGTGCTGACCACGCACTACCTGGAGGAGGCCGAGTCGCTCGCGCACCGGCTCGCGATCCTGCACGAGGGCCTGGTCGCGGTGTCCGGCGCGCTGGTGGACGTGCTCGCCGCCCAGCCGGCGCGGATCGAGTTCGACCTGCCGGACCGGCTCGACGTGGGGGCGTTGCCGATGTTGTCCGGCGACGTGGTGCACCGGCCGACCGGTCGGGTCGAGGTGCGCACCGGCGAGCTGCAGGACGACATGGCGGAGTTGCTGGCGTGGGCGCGGCGGGAGGGCCTGAGGTTGGGCCGGATCCGCGCGCACCACGCGTCGTTGGAGGACGTGTTCCACAGTGCCCGGACGGGCAAGGAGGTAGTGGCCGCATGATCGCCGCACTGGGCGTGGCCGAGCTGAAGCTCCTGCTGCGCAACCGGACCGCCGCCGCGTTGGCCGTGCTGATGCCGCTGGCGACGGGTGTCTACTTCGCGCTGACGATGGACGGCGAGGACACCGGCTGGACGATGGTCGTCACGCTCCAACTGCTGTTCTCGTTCGGGTTCACCGTGTACGTGACGGTGACGACCTCGTTGACCGCCCGCAGGCAGGACCTCTACCTGAAGCGGCTGCGGACGGGCGCGGCGTCGGACGTCGTCGTGCTGACCGGCGTCCTGCTGCCGGTGGTGGTGCTCGGCCTCGCGCAGGCGTGCGTGCTGCTGGGCATCAGCGTGGCGGCGGGCGCGCCGGTGCCCGCCCGGCCCGAGCTGCTGGTGCTCGCCATGGTCGGCGGCGTGGCGCTCAGCTGCGCGGCGGGCGTGTGCACCAGCGGTGTCACCGGCACGGCGGAACTCGCCCAGATCACCACGGCGCCGTTCTTCTTCGCCCTGATCCTCGGCGGGCTGTTCGGGTCGAACGGCAACCTGGAGCTGCCGGTGTTCCTCGTGCCGGGCACCGGCCTCGGCACGCTGGTCGGCGCGGCTTGGGGCGGACCGGCCGACCAGATCGGCCCGGCGGTGTTGTCCGTGGCGCTGTGGACCGTCGCCGCCACCGCCCTGGCCGTCCGCTTCTTCCGCTGGGACCCGCGCGGGTAGGCCGTCAGCCGGCGGGGGAGAAGTCCGCGCTCTGGACGTACTCCATCGCCGCGACGAACGCGGGGTCGACCATCCGGGCCGCCAGCTCGTCCGGGGTCGGCTCCGCGACGCGCTGGTGGACCCACCACAGGTTGCCGAACGGGTCGCGCACGCGGCTCACCCGGTCGCCCCAGAACAGCTCGGTCGGCTCGGTCACCACGACCGAGCCGCGGGCGACGGCGCGCCGCAGCACCTCGGCGTCGTCGGCGACGTAGAGCCGCAGGAACGCCGGGGTGGCCGGCCACCCCGGCGTGTCGAACATCATCACCACCGAGTCGCCGACGCGGACCTCGGCGTGGCCGATCACCCCGTCGACCTCCACGCGGCCCAGTTCGACGGCGTCGAGGACGGCGACCGTGAAGTCGATCAGTTCGGCCGTGCGACCTGCGGTGATGATCCAGGGCGTCACGGTGTGGTAGCCGTCGGGCACAACGTTCACTTGATCGTCTCCTCGTTCCGGGGTTCTCCGACGAGGACGACGGTAGTGACGATGTAGGTCGGCTCCGGTCCTACTTCGGGTGTCGCCTGCCCAACGAGACCAGGTGGAACCCCGCCTCGGCCACCTTCTCGGCCGGCAGCAGGTTGCGGGTGTCCACGATGACCGGCCGGGCCATCGCGGCGGCCAGGTTCGGCCAGTCCAGCTCCGCGAACTCCGGCCACTCGGTCAGCACCACCAGCCCGTCCGCGCCCTCGGCCACCGCCTCGGCCGAGTCGAGCACCCGCACCGGGCCGCAGTCCTCCGCGACGCACGGGTCGTAGCCGGTGAGCCGCGCGCCCTCCGCCGCCAGCAGCGAGGCGACCGCCAGGGCGGGCGAGTCGCGCAGGTCGTCGGTGCCGGCCTTGAACGTCAGCCCGAGCAGCCCGAGCCGCATGCCCGCCAACGTGCCGCCCACCGCCTCGCGCACCATCGCGACCACGCGGTGCGCCTGGTGGCCGTTCGTGCCGATGGTCGCGCGCAGGAGCGGGAAGTCGACCCGCGCGTCCTCCGCCGTGGACAGCAGCGCCCTGGTGTCCTTGGGGAAGCACGAACCACCCCAGCCCGGACCCGGCTCCAGGAACGACGACCCGATCCGGTCGTCCAGCCGCATGCCCTCGGTCACGTCGCCGATGTCCGCCCCGACCCGCTCGCACAGCTCGGCCAGGCTGTTGACGTAGGACAGCTTCATCGCCAGGAAGCAGTTGCTGGCGTACTTCACCAGCTCGGCGCTCGCGCTGCCGGTGACCAGCGCGGGCGCGCCGGTGCCCGCGTACAGCGCGACCACCCGCCGTGCCGCGTCCTCCGCCTCCGACCCGACCACGACCCGTTGGGGTCGCAGGAAGTCGTCCACCGCGTGCCCCTCTCGCAGGAACTCCGGGTTGGACACCACCTGCACGTCCGGCCGGTCCACCAGCTCCGCCACCCGCTCGGTCGTGCCGGCGGGCACCGTCGACTTGATCACCAGGACGCAGCCGGGCCGGACCGCGTCCCGTGCCTCGCGCAGCACCGCGTTCACCGCGGTGAGGTCGGCCGCGCCGTCCGCGCCGGTCGGCGTCGGCACGCAGAGGAACACGAAGTCCACATCGGACAGCGCGTCGGCGTTGCCGAGCACGAACCGCAGCCGCGCGGCCCGCAACCCCTCCGCGACCAGGTCCGCCAGCCCCGGCTCGTGCGCGCCGATCTCGGCCCGGCCGAGCGCCGCCACCTTCGCCCCGTCCACGTCCGCGCACACGACGGTGTGCCCGAGCCGTGCGAAGCAGGCCGCGGTGGTCAACCCGACATAGCCCGCGCCGATGACGCCGATCCTGGCCACGGTCCACCTCCCAGCAGCGATCGTGCGGCGTCGAGCACCTCGTCCGCGGTGATCCCGAGCAGCCCCGGGTCGGGTCGGTCGGCGAACGTGTCGCCGGTCGTGCCGTGCCACAGCACGTGGTGAGGCCCCGACCTCGGTCCCCACTCGGCCGGGGGCACCGGCCCGAACAGCACCACGGACGGCGTGCCGTAGGCGGTGGCGACGTGGGCCACGCCGGTGTCGCCGCAGACGACGAGTCGCGCGCCGGCCACCAGGTCGAGCAGCCCGGCCAGGTCCCCGATCCGCGTCCGCCCCGGCGCGACCGCGCGGACCAGGGGCTCCTCGGCGGGGCTCCCGGTCACCACCACGTCCGGGCCCAACGCCCGCGCCACCGCCGCGAACCGGTCGGCCGGCCAACGGCGGGCGGCGTGGCTCGCGCCGGGGTGCACGACGATCGCGTCGTGGTGTGGCAACGGCGGCAGGCGCAGGTCGGCCGGGTCGCAGGCGATGCCGAACTGCGCCAGCAGCCGGCACCACCGCAGCACCTCGTGCTGGTGCCGGGGCCACGGCACGTGCACGCCGTGCGTGATCAGGCGGGCGGGGTGGGTGGCGCGGAGCAGTTCGGTGCTCTGCGGCCCGCGTCCGTGCAGGTTGACCGCCAGGTCCGGCGAGTCGTAGTCGAGGGGCACGAGCCCTTCGGTGGGCAGCAGCCGGTCGACCGCGTCGATCCGGGCCACCGCGTCGGCCAGCCAACCCGGTGCGGCCAGGGTGATCTCGGCCTCGGGGTGCGCCCGGCGCAACCCGCGCAGCGCGGGCACGGCCGTCAGGAGGTCGCCGAGCCCGAGCGCGCGCAACACGAGCATCCTCACGACCGCACCGTCCCGGTCCCGGGATCAATCCCGGCCTCGCGCCCCGCCCCGGACTTGCCTGCCGCCCCGCGTTCGTCCGCCTTCGCAGATCCGCGCGCCGACTCCGCAGACCTGCCTGCCGCCCCGCGCCTGTCCGCCGTCCCGGCCCCGCGTGCCGCCGCCCGCAACTCGACCCGCGAACGCAGTCGACCCAACGCGTCGGCCACCAGCACGACCCCCCGACCCGGCCCTCCGACAACCGGCACGGCCCGGTGGCGCACCTCGCCCCGCAGCCGGTGCCAGCACGCCGCGGGCGGGATCGCGAGGCTGGTCACGACCATCCTCGCCACCTCGTCCCGGGTCTGCGGCCCGGGCGCGATGCGCCGCGCGGCGAACCACCCGGTCAACCCGGCCCACGCCCCGCCGAACGCCACCGCCGCCTTCCACCACCCGAGAAGTCCGCAAAGGACCGCCACCCCACCGGCCCCCGTGGTCGCCACGTGCCAGGGCAGCCGGCCGGGCGCGCCACCGATCCGCTCACGCCACCGCGGCCCCAACAACCGCCGCACCAACGCGTCGTCCGCGTTGCCCCGCTGCTGCTTCAGGCTGGCGAAGAACTCCGCCTCCCGCACCGGGTGCGTGGTCACCCGATCACCGTTCACGATCCGGTACCCGTGCGCCTGCACGCGCAACGCCAGCTCGGCGTCCTCCCGGTACGCGCGCGGGAACCGCTCGTCGAACCCTCCCGCGTGCACCAGAGCCGCCCGCCGGTACGCCATGTCCGCCGTGATCCACCGGGCATCGGCCAACCCCGCCGTGCCGCGCTCCCAGTCGGTCGGCCTGCGGTCCTCCGGCAGCGGCACGACGATCCGCGCCTGCGACGCCCCGACGTCCAGCCCCAGCCCCGCCAAGTCCGCGGTCAGCCGCAGCTTCCAGTCACGCGGCGGCACCACGTCGTCGTCCAGGAACGCGACCCACTCGCAGCACGCGGCACGCCACCCGGCGTTGCGCGCGGCGGCCGGGCCACGACCGCCGGAACGCAGCACGCGCGCCGAGTGCGTCGGCGGCAAGGGTCCGGCCTCGGGCCGGTCGTCCACCACGATGATCTCGCGCGGCGGCGGGCCGACACCGTGCTCCACCGCGTTCAGCACGACGCGCAGGCTGTCCCGGCCGACGGTGGGGATGACCACCGCGTAGTCGACGCTCACGGCCGCCGCCGCACCACGAACCGGCCGATCGCCAGCAGGTCGACCGGCGCCGAGCCGAAGCACTCCAGCGCGTCGCGCGGGTCGTCCACCATCGGCCGCCCGGCCGTGTTCAGGCTCGTGTTCACCACGACGGGCACGCCCGTGCGCCGGTCGAACTCGCGGAGCACCCGCGCCATCAGCGGCTCCGTCCCCGGGTCGACGGTCTGCACGCGCGCGGTGCCGTCCACGTGCACGACCGCCGGGATCCGGTCACGCCACTCCGGGCGCACGTCGTGCACGAAGAGCATGTACGGGCTCGGCAACGGCCCCCGTTCGAACAGCTCGGCCGCGCGGTCGGCCGGCACCATCGGCGCGATCGGCCGGAACTGCTCGCGCCCCTTCACCTCGTTGAGCCGGGCCAGGTTCTCCGCCCTCCCGGGGTGCGCGAGCAGCGACCGACGGCCCAACGCCCGCGGCCCGTACTCGCTGCGACCCTGGAACCAGGCGACCACCTGGTCGTCGGCCAACGCCTCGGCCACCGCGACGGCCACGTCGTCCGGCTCCTCGTAAGCGATCTTCGCCGTGCGCAGGTAGTCCTCGACCTGCGCATCCGTCCACGACCGGCCCAGGTCGGCGCCGGGCATCGGGCCGGCGGGCTCGCCCGCGTCCGCGACCACCTGCAACGCCGCACCCAGCGCGGTGCCCGCGTCACCGGCCGCCGGCTGCACCCACACCTCGTCGAACGGCCCCTCGGCGAAGATCCGCGTGTTCGCCACGCAGTTGAGCGCCACGCCGCCCGCCATGGTCAGCCGCTTCTGCCCGGTCCGCTCGTGCAGCCACCGGACCAGGTCCAACAGCACTTCCTCGACGCGCACCTGCACGCTCGCCGCCAGTTCGGCGTGCTCGCGCGTCACCTCGCCGTCCGGGTCGCGGCGCTTGGCCAGCGTCGCCCAGTCCAGCGGCGTCACCGCGAACCCGCCGTCCCCGGTCGCGCGCACGTGCTCGCGCAGCAGGTCCAGGTGCTTGGGCTCGGCGTAGGAGGCCAGCGCCATCACCTTGTACTCGTCGCTGGAGCGCAGGAAGCCGAGGTGCTCGGTCAGGTCCTCGTAGAGCAGGCCGAGCGAGTGCGGCAGGTGCTGCGCGGCCAACGTCTCCAGCTTGTGGTCGCGGTAGCTGCCCGCCAGGTGCGAGCGGCACTCGCCGCGACCGTCGTTGACCAGCACGGCGCAGTCGCCGTCGAACGGCGCGGCCAAGCCCGTCGACGCGGCGTGCGCCACGTGGTGCGGCACGAACCGCACGATCTCCGGGTCCAGCCCCGGCAGCGCGGTGGCGAGGAAGTACGGCGCGCGGCGGGCGTACTGGGTGCGCAGGTCCTCCCACGGCACGTCGCTGGGCTCGACCAGGTCCGGGTCGTAGGAGTAGGCGACGGCGTCCAGGTCGGCCGGCGTCAGCCCGGCGTGCTCCAGGCACCAGCGCGCCGCCTGCTCGGGCTGTTCCCACGCGGAGAACGGCACCGGCCGCTTGCCGTGCTTGCGCCGCGAGAACCGTTCCTCCTCCGCGGCGGCCACCACCTCGCCGTCCACCACCAGGGCGGCGGCGGGGTCGTGGAAGACCGCGTTGACACCGAGCACCCGCACGGTTCTCCCCTTTCGCTCGACTCCTGTGTGGACCGGACCCGGTGCGACCGTCGCGGACCGGTGTCGTCCGACTACCCGACGAGTTGGCGGTCAAACGACCGCCGCAGTCCCTCGTCCAACCCGATCTCCGGCTGCCAGCACAGCACCTGCCGGGCCAGCGAGATGTCCGGGCGGCGTCGGCGCGGGTCGTCGGTCATCGCGTCGACGTGCTCGATCGTGGACGTGCTGCCGGTCAGCTCGATGACCTTGCGCGCCACTTCCAGCACGGTGATCTCCTCGGGGTTGCCGAGGTTCACCGGACCGGGGTGGTCGCACTCCGCCATCGACAGCAGGCCGCGCACCAGGTCGTCCACGTGGCACAGCGACCGCGTCTGCGTGCCGTCGCCGTGCACGGTCAGCGGCTCGCCCGCGCGCGCCTGCCGCACGAACGTCGGGATCATCCGGCCGTCGTCGGGCCGCATCCGGGCGCCGTAGGTGTTGAAGATGCGGACGATCCCCGTGTCCACGCCGTACTCGCCGCGGAACGCGCAGGTCATCGCCTCGCCGAAGCGCTTGGCCTCGTCGTAGACGCTGCGCGGGCCGATCGGGTTGACGTTGCCCCAGTACGTCTCGCGCTGCGGGTGCTCCAACGGGTCGCCGTACACCTCGCTGGTGGAGGCGATGACGATCCGCGCGTTCTTGCGCCGCGCCAGCTCCAGCGCGTGCAGCGTGCCGAAACCGCCGGCCTTGAGCGTGTCGACGGGCGTGCGCAGGTAGTCGACCGGCGAGGCCGGGCAGGCCAGGTGCATCACCAGGTCGACGTGGCCGAGCAGGTCGAGCGGTTTGGCCACGTCCTCGACCACCACGCCCAGCCTGGGGTCGTCCGGCAGGTTGTCCGGTGACCCGGTGCGGAAGTCGTCGACGCACACCACCCGTGTGCCGCGCTTGAGCAGCGCTTCGCACACGTGCGAGCCGAGGAACCCGGCCCCACCCGTCACCACCGCTCGTTCGAATCCCATGAGCTGGGCCTACCCGTGGAGCCGACGAGTAACCACCACTTCCCGGGGTAGTACTCGGTGGTGTCCCGAATCGCGCGACACCCCCCGGCCGGGGTCGATCGCGGCTCGCGCGGTCGTGGAGACGATCAGCCGACCGGTGTCTCCCGCTCCACGACGACCTCGCCGACGTGGTCCACCCGGTAGCCGACACCGCGCACGGTCGTGATGATCGACGCCGCCTCGCCCAGCTTGTGCCGGATGCGTCGCACGTGCACGTCCACCGTGCGGGTGTCCACGGTGCTCGTCGTGCCCCACACGCTCGCCATCAGCGCGGTCCGCCGGTGCACCCGGTGCGGGTTCGCGCACAGGTGGTGCAACAGGTCGAACTCCAGCCTGGTCAGCTCCACGGGCACGCCGCGGCGCAGCACGCGGCGCGAGTCGGCCACGATCCGCAGCTCCGGCTCGACCCGCGCGACCGGCAGGTCGACCACCACGTCCGCGTCCGGCAGGTCGAGCGCCGCGCGCAGCGCCTCCGCCAGCCGTCCCGCCGCGTCCACCACCGGCGTGCCGGTCGCGGAGACGCGGATGACGACCCTCACCTCGACCTCCGCCACCTCGGACAATGCCGTCACGGTGGTGATCGGACCAGTGGGGCGTGCCGCCGGTCAACGCGTTCCAGCACGTGGGAGGTGTTGACAGCGGGCATGATGAGGCCCATGAGGACCATCACCCTGAACAACGGCGTCACCATGCCGCAGCTCGGTTTCGGCGTCTTCCAGGTGTCCATTGAGGACGCCGTCGGCGCGGTGACCGAGGCGTTGCGGGTCGGCTACCGCAGCATCGACACGGCCGCCGCCTACCGCAACGAGGAGCAGGTCGGCCGGGCCATCGCCCAGTCGCCCGTGCCGCGCGACGAGATCTTCGTGACCACCAAGCTGTGGAACTCCGACCAGGGCTACGACGAGGCGCTGCGCGCGTTCGACGCGAGCGCCGAGCGGCTCGGCCTCGACCGGGTCGACCTGTACCTGGTGCACTGGCCCGCGCCCAAGCAGGACCGGTACGTCGACACCTGGCGCGCGCTGGGCAAGCTGCACGCCGACGGCCGGGTGCGGGCGATCGGCGTGTCCAACTTCCAGCCCGCGCACCTGGAGCGGATCGTGGAGGCGACCGGAGCGGTGCCCGCGGTGAACCAGGTCGAGCTGCACCCGAGGCTCCAGCAGGCGGAGCTGCGCGCCGTGCACGCCCGGCTGGGCATCGCGACCGAGGCGTGGAGCCCGCTGGCGCAGGGCGCGCTGCTGTCCGACCCGGTCATCACCGGGATCGCGGCCAAGCACGGCCGCACGCCCGCGCAGGTCGTGCTGCGCTGGCACGTGCAGCTGGACAACGTGGTCATCCCCAAGTCCGTGACGCCGAGCCGGATCGCGGAGAACTTCGCCCTGTTCGACTTCGAGCTCGACGACGAGGACATGGGCCGGATCGGGGAACTGGACCGGGGCGAGCGCACCGGTCCCGATCCCGACACCTTCGGCTGACCGGCCGGACACCCGACGATCCCACCACCGAACGACACACGACCACACGTCCGCAAGAACCACGCCACGGGCGTTGACGACCGCTAGACGCTCACCGGGCCGCCGGTACGCCAGTACACGCCGTCGTCCCGGCTGAGCAGTCCTTCGTCCACGAGGTACCGGCGCACGGTCACGTGGTCGACCTCACCGCCCTCGCACCACCGCTTCAGCACGTCCACGACGTCCCGCTCGGGGTACCGTCTACCCGGCTCGAACGCGGTGCTCACCTGTTCGAGCACCGCCCGCCTGCGCCCGCGCTGCGCGGGGAGCTTCACCAGCCGCCCATCTCGCACGAACGGGTCCTCCTGGACCCGGTTCGCCTGTTCGACCCGGGTGGCCTCCTTGAACAGCTCCTCGCGCAACCGCAAGCCCGAACCGTCGGTCACGACGAGACCGGCCGACCGCAGCCGGCGCAACGAGTTCTCGACCCGCCGAGCGTCCAACCCGGTCGCCGCGGCGATGTCCGCCGTTGTGCGGGCGCCGAGCACCAGAGCGGCGGCCACGCGCAACCGCTCGGGTTCGGCCAGCAGTCCGATCAGTGAATCAGGGGTCACGCTTCGAGCTAACCGAACCCCGCGGTCTGGTGCACGCCCATTTCGGGCGGACCTTAATAGCCGTGCGCACTGATCACCTCTTCCCCCTGGCGTCGGTGGAGTCGGTTTTCGGCATGCCGACCGAGAACGCCCGCAAGTTCCAGCAGGTGGCCGCCGAGCAGGACCTCGTCATCGACGTGCGGGCCACCAACCCGCACGCGGTGGCGTGGTTGCGCGAGGGCGCGCTGCCCAAACCCGAGGCGGTGAAGGCCAAGACCATCGACGACCTCGACGTCCGCCTGGGCGCGGCCCGCCGCCACCGGGGTCTCGTCGGCTACTTCCGGCCCGAGTTACCCCGCCACGACCTCCACGACCGGCTGCTGCGCCGGTACGACCAGCGGCGCGTCGAGTTCGAGGCGTTGCGCGACAAGATGGACCGGTTCGAACGACGGGGTGAGTACGTCGTGCGCGACGGCGTGGTGCACGGTGTCGACCGGCGCGGCTGGCTGCGGCCCCTGACCGGCGACCACGACGTGTTCGACATCCGCGCCTCCGGTGGCGCGGACCTGAGCCGCCGCCGGTACGACCGGGCGGTGGCGACCATGATGTCGATGGACATGGGCGTCACCCACGGCGCGCACATGTACTGGCGGCCGACCACCAAGTCCGACCTCGCGATGTTCGAGTCGATCGCCCTCAGCGGCGACGCCAAGCTGCGCTTCCACCCGGACGGCACGATGACCGCGGGCGACTACCGCCGCTTGAACGCCGGGATCAGCGCGATCACCACGCCCGCCAGGGCGGCCCGGCCGTACGCGAGCGTCTCCCACGTGGGCAGGCCCATGGCCCCGGTGTCCTCCGCGTCGGTGATGAACAGCTGACCGTAGAGCAGCAGCAGGAGGACCCCGTAGCACCGCGCGTGCAGGTGATGCCACGCGAGCGCGACGCCGGCGAGGCCCGTGCACACGTACAGGGTGTGGATGGCGCCGTCGCCCATCGGGAGGAACGGCATGGAGGCCGTGACGACCTGGAGCAGGCCGACCACGAGCGCGAGCAGCTGCGCCCGGCTGAAGCCGCGTTCGCCTGCCTCGGGCCGTTGTCCGGCCTTCTTCCCCGTCCGCCGTTCACGCACGGCCGCCTCGTTCCGCATGACCTGGGGTTACCCGCGCCCGTTCGGCTCATCCTCGCCGCCAACCACTTCCCCCTACGGGGCATATCGCCCAACACGCTCCGGCATTACGGCTAATCCGCGGGTCACGGGTCGCGGCTCCGCGTGTCACCTGCACCGGCGCGGCACTAGCGCAGTAGCCGGTCGATCTCCGCCCTGGCCTCCGCGGTCGCCTGATCGGGTCGGCGCTCCCCGGTGAGCACCCGCGTGGCCATGGTGGCGAGGGCTCGGGAGATCTCCGGGTACTTCGCGCCGTACGCGGTTCGGGTCCGAGCCGACCGCAGCTGTCCGGTGAAGCCGCTGACGTTCGGGTCCCACTGCCAGGCCAGGTCGTCCACGGTGTCCGCGCGGTTGGGCAGCGCGCCGAGGCCGCCGCCGAACTCGGTGGCGTTGTCCGGGTGCTCGGCCAGCCACGTCAGCACGTCCCACGCCCGGTCCACCCGACCGTTGCGGCCGATCACCCACGCCTCGCCGCCGAGCTGGCCCGCGCCGCCCGCCGCCCCGTCGGGCAGCGGCGCCGCCGCCCAGTCCAGCCCCGCCTGGTTGAGGTCGGGGATCGCGGCGGGTCCCGTGATCGCCATCGCGCACCGACCCTCGGCGAACCGCTGCCGCACGTCGGCGTCCGTCCAGCCGAGCGCCTCCGCCGGGGTGCTGCGGTCGGTGTTCACCAGGCCGTCAAGGTGGGCGAGGGCGTCGAGCGAGGCCTGGTCGCCGATCCCGTCGACGTCACCGCCGGCCTGCCACAGCAGGGGCAGGAACGTGACGGTCAGGTCGTCGTCCTTCGCGCCGAAGCAGAGGCCGGCCCGGTCGGGGGTGGTCAGGGTCTTCGCGGCCGCCCGCAGCTCCTCCCACGTCGTCGGGGGGTTCGTGAGGCCGGCGGCGGCGAAGTGGTCCCGGTCGTAGACCAGCGCGGTGGTGGTGGTGCGCAGCGGTACGCCGTGGACGCGTCCGCCGCGGGTGACGCTCTCACGCACCGGCGCGAGGAACTCGTCCGCCAAGTCCCACCGGTCGAAGCGGTCGGTCAGGTCGGCCAGGGCGTTGCCCTCGGCCAGCCGCGGCAGGTCGGTGGAGGCGACCGCGGCGATGTCGGGGAACACGCCGGACGCGGTCGCCTCGGCGATCTTGGCCTGGAACTCGGGGTAGGGCAGGGAGGTGCGCTCGATCCGCACGTCGGGGTGTTCCTGCCGATAACGGGTCAGGAGGCTGTCCACGGCCTGGTCCGCCATGGGGGAGTGGTTGAGGTAGTCCCACCAGGTCAGTGTCACCTGGTCGGGGGTCTCGGTCTGCTCTGCGTTGCACGCACCGGCGGCGAACAGGATCGCTGTCAGGAGCAGCGCTCGTCCACGCATTCCGCTCCACCCTTCGGGGTAGGCGACCTTTACGGGCTGCGCTCGTCCTACTCCGCTGCGTGAGGCGGTGTCAAGATCGGAGGTGGTTCAGACCTTCGGTCGGGGGCGTGGCTGCGGCCGGTCGGGTGCCCCGGTGGTCGGCGCGGGCGCCTGCCCGTCGGGTTGCCCCGGCCCGGCGGGCTCGCCGGGCGCGGGGATGAGGTCGGCGAGGTACGTGGCCGCCAACTCGTCGTAGATCGGTGTTGAGCTCACGTTTGGGCATCCTGTCCGGCTGCGGCCCGCGGCGCTGCCCCTCTCACTCCTGTGGGTTACCTATCGCTCGGGCGGACCCGGTGGGCCACGCGGCGCCGACCCGATGGCGCGGAGATCGTCCGCGCTGGTCACCGGGCCTGCCGGGCGAGCGTGCACGGTCGTGCGGGCGCCGTGATGACGCGGATCACGTGGTCGCCATCGGATTCCCTGATTGAACCCCGGTAACGGGGGTACCCGCCCCTACGATGAGGCCGTAGGCGGCTGCCGCCCCCCAGCAGGCCGCCTGACAAGTCCCGGCCGGGCTCCCCTCCCCCCAAGAGTCCGGCCGGGCACCTCATCGTCGATCTTGTTGCGCCGTCGCGGTTTCCGTTCCGGGTTCCCCCGGAACGACTGTGAACGTCCCGCGGACCGAGGGCGACCTCCGGACGGGCGCGCGGTTCGGCGGCTGGCGCAGCTCGGGCGGCTCGGGCGGGTCCGGTGTGGACATCGTGACCGGTGCGCCCGGCTCCACCTCGATCGGCTCGCCGTGGTGGCTCGCGCGCAGCGCGTCGCCCGCGACGATCCGGTAGGTGACCGAGCCCTCCTCGACCTCCACCGCGAGCCGGGTGCCGCGGAACGACATGCGGAACGCCATCCTGGTCAGCCCCGGCGGCAGGCGCGGCGCGAACGACAGCTCGCCGTCGTGGTCGCGCATGCCGCCGAACCCGGCCACCAGCGCGATCCACGCGCCCGCGAGCGACGCCATGTGCAGTCCGTTGTGGACGTTGCGGTGCAGGTCGTGCAGGTCGGTGAACGCCGCCTCGGCCAGGTAGTCGTAGGCCAGCCGCACCGCGCCGACCTCGGCGGCCAGCACCGCCTGCGTGCCGGCCGACAACGACGAGTCGCGCACCGTCCGCGGCTCGTAGTAGGCGAAGTTGCGGGCCTTCTGCGCGGGCGTGAACGCGTCACCGCGCACGTGCATGGCCAGCACCAGGTCGGCCTGCTTGACCACCTGCTTGCGGTACAGGTCGAAGTACGGCCGGTTGAGCAGCAACGGGTACTCGTCGGGGTCGGTGCCCTCGAAGTCCCACTCGGCGTGCGAGGTGAACCCCTCGTGCTGCTGGTGCACGTCGAGCAGCTCGTCGAACGGGACCAGCATCTTGTCGGCGGCCTCCCGCCAGCCCCGGACCTCGTCGGCGGTGACCTCGAGCCGCTCGGCCACGTCCGGGCACCGCTCGCACGCGTCCGCCGCGCCGCGCAGGTTCTTCTGCGCGATGAGGTTGGTGTAGACGTTGTTGTCCACCACGGCCGAGTACTCGTCCGGCCCGGTCACGCCGTCGATGCGGAACCCGCCGTGCTGGTCGTGGTGCCCCAGGGACGTCCACAGCCGCGCCGTCTCGGCCAGGATCTCCGCGCCGCACTCGCGTTCGAACGCCTGGTCGCCGGTCGCGTTCACGTACTGCGCCACGGCGTGCGCGACGTCGCCGTTGACGTGGAACGCGGCCGTGCTCGCGGGCCAGTACGCCGAGCACTCCGCGCCGCTGATCGACCGCCACGGGAACGCCGCGCCGCGCTGGCCGAGCACCCCGGCCCGCTCGCGCGCCTTGCCCAAGGTCGAGTGCCGCCACCGCAACGCGTCCCGCGCCGCCTCCGGCACGGTGTAGGCCAGCACGGGCAGCACGAACATCTCGGTGTCCCAGAACGCGTGCCCGTCGTACCCCGGCCCGGTCAGCCCCTTGCCGGGGATCGCCCTGGTCTCGCCGCGCACCGCCGCCTGCATGATGTGGAACAGCGCGAACCGCAGCGCCTGCTGCAACTCGTCGTCGCCGTGCAGCTCGATGTCCGCGACCTCCCAGAAGTCGTCCAGGAACCGCCGCTGCTCGGCCAGCAGCCCCTCCCAGCCGGTCTGCCGCGCGCCCGCCAGCGCCGCCTCCACCTGCGCGCGCAGCGCGGGCACCGACCGTTGCGCGGACCAGCCGTAGCCCAGGTACTTCACCAGCCGCAGCCGCCCGCCCGCCGGCACGTCCACGGCCGCGGTGAAGCGGGCCAGGTCGCCCTCGGCGCGGATCTCCGTGCGCACGCCGTCCTCGACGTCGAGCTCGTGGTCCATGGCGGCGGCCATCCGCAGCCCGGAGTTGCGCGCGTGGTGCGCCAGCACGGCCCGGTGGTCCTCGGCGTGCGCGAAGTCCGCGACCAGCGGCTCGTTCAGCGCCGCGGCCACGCGGGGGTCGTCGCCCTCGTTCTCCACCGGCTCGTTGGCCAGCAGGTCCGACTGCACCACCAGTTGCAGGTCCTCGGTCGGCACGACCTCGTAGTGGATCGCCGCGACGGCCCGCTGCGTGAGCGACACGAGCCGTTCGCTGCGCACGGTCACCCGGCGGCCGGTCGGCGACTCCCACTCCGTGCAGCGGCGCAGCGTGCCGGTGCGGAAGTCCAGCTCCCGCTGGTGCGCGTGCGCCCGGCCGTAGCGCATGTCCAGCGGCTCGTCCTCGACCAGCAGCCGGATCACCTTGCCGTCGGTGACGTTGACGACGGTCTCCCCGGCCTCGGGGTAGCCGTAGCCGGACTCGCCGTACGGCAGCGCGTGCTCCTCGTAGAAGCCGTTGAGGTAGGTGCCGGGCAGCCCGCGCGGCTCGCCCTCGTCCAGCGTGCCGCGCATGCCGAGGTGCCCGTTGGACAGCGCGAACACCGACTCGGTCCGGCGCAGCTGGTCGACCGCGAGGCCGTCCCAGCGCACCATCCAGGGGTGGATCTCCCAACCGGTCACAGCAGCTCCGCCAGGTCCTCGACCACGACGTCCGCCCCGTGCGCGCGCAGCGCCTCCCGCTGCCCGGTCCGGTCCACGCCCACCACGTGCCCGAACCCGCCCGCGCGCCCGGCTTCCACGCCCGCCAGCGCGTCCTCGAACACGGCGGCGTGCTCCGGGCTCACGCCGAGCAGGCGCGCGCCCGCCAGGAACGAGTCCGGCGCGGGCTTGCCCTTGAGCCCGTCGCGGCTGATCACCACGCCGTCCACCAAGGCCTGCACGAACGGGCTGAGGCCGGCCGCGTCGAGGACCTTGCGCGCGTTCGCCGACGACGTCACCACGCCGATGCCCAACCCCGCGGCCTCGACCGCGCGCAGGTACGGCGCCGTGCCCGCGTAGGGCGTCACGCCCTCGTGCCGGATGATCGCCTCCAGCAGCGCGTTCTTGCGGTTGCCGACACCGTGCACGGTGTCGGCGTCCGGCGGGTCGTCCGGCTCGCCCTCGGGCAGCGTGATGCCGCGCGAGGCCAGGAACTCGCGCACGCCGTCGTAGCGGGGCCGGCCGTCCACGTACTTGAGGTAATCCGATTCGGCGAACGGCGCCTCGCCGTGCGGGCGCAGGAAGTCGTCGAACGTGCGCCGCCACGCGCGGCGGTGCACCACGGCCGTGCTCGTCAGCACGCCGTCGAGGTCGAAGAGGCAGGCGGTGATCGCGTCGGGCAGTCCCAGGGCCATGCCCAGTTGTCTACCCCTTCTCCGTCCGGGGTACCCGCTGGCGGTACGGACACCGGCGGAGGGATCGGGCCATGGGCAAGCCGCGCGTGCTGGTCGTCGGAACGGGCTTCGCGGGCTACCACTGCCTGCGCACGCTGGAGCGCGTGCTCCCCGCCGACGCCGCCGACCTGGTGGCGGTCAACCCCACCGACTACATGCTCTACGTGCCGCTGCTGCCGGAGGTCGCGGGCGGCTCGCTCGACCCGCGCCGGGTGGCCGTGCCGCTGCGGCCCAAGCTGCCGCGCACGCGGCTGGTGCAGGCGCACGCCACCGGGCTCGACCTGGCCGCGCGCACGTGCACGGCGGTCGACGTCGAGGGGCGTGAGCACGTCCTGGGGTGGGACCGGCTCGTGCTGACGGCGGGTTCGGTCACCCGGTTGATGTCGATCCCCGGCGTGGCCGAGCACGCGTTCGGGTTCAAGTCGGTCGCCGAGGCCGTGTTCCTGCGCGACCACGTGCTGCGGCAGGTGGAGCTGGCCGAGCAGGCGGACGACCCGGCGGAACGGGCGGCGCGGGCGACGTTCGTCGTGGTCGGCGCCGGTTACACGGGCACGGAACTGGTGGCGCAGGGCCTGCAGCTGACCCGGTCGGCGTTGCGCGGGCGCAGCGGGTTGGCGGAGTCCGACGTCAAGTGGGTGCTGGTGGACCTGGCGCCGCGCGTGCTGCCCGGGCTGGACGAGCGGCTGTCCGGGCCCGCCGCGCGGGTGCTGCGGTCGCGCGGCGTGGACGTGCGATTGGAGACCAGCGTCGAGGCGGTCACCGCGAACTGCGCCAAGCTGACCGACGGCAGCGAGATCCCGACGCGCACGCTCGTGTGGTGCGTCGGCGTGCGGCCCGACCCGTTGGTGGAGTCGGTCTCGCTGGCCACGGTGAAGGGGCGGGTGGTCGTCGACCCCACGCTGGCCGTGCCGACGCACCCGCACGTGTTCGCGGCCGGTGACGTGGCGGCGGTGCCGGACGTGTTCAACGGCGGCAAGCCGACCCCGATGACCGCGCAGCACGCGCAGCGCCAGGGCAAGCTCGCCGGGCGCAACGTCGCGGCCTCCCTGGGCCACGGCCCGGTGGGCACGTACCGGCACCGCGACCTGGGGTTCGTGGTCGACCTGGCCGGCGCGCAGGCGGTGGCCAACCCGCTGCACGTCCCGTTGACCGGCCTGCCCGCGAAGGTCGTGGCGCGCGGCTACCACCTGCTGGCGATGCCGGGCAACCGGTTGCGGGTCGCCGTCGACTGGCTCACCGACCTCCTCGCCCGCCGCCAGGTCGTGCAGTTCGGGCTGGTCCCCGAGGCGGGCGTGCGGCTGGGGGACGCCGAGAAAGCCGGCGCCGCCAACCGGGGGTGAGGCTCAAGCCGGCTTGAGCGGGTCGTGGCCGATGGACATCAGCCGGTGCCTCCAGTGCGCCTCGCCCGCCGTCGGCTCCAGGTCGTCGCGCCGCTGCGCCCGCACCCGGTCCACGACCTTCTGCATCACCTTGACGTCCTCGGTGGTCAGGTCCGTGCGCCGCTTGCGCAGGACGCGCAGCACGTCCTGGCCGGTGGGCGTGCCCGCCTGGTCGGGCACGGTCTCGCTGTCCTCGTCGGCCGAGCGGGTGCGCAGCCAGTCCTCCAGTTCGTGCGAGGTCATGTTCACCACGCGGTGGAAGTCGTCCCACAAGCTGTCGGTCATGGGGGAGAGGGTTGCCGCTGCGGCGTGGGGTGAAACGCGGGTCGCCCGGCACGGTCTTTGCGCGATCCGAACATTCGCCGCACGCGCTCCACACCGCGACCGGCGATCGTGGTCGTCATGAACACACCGATTCGCCTCGCCGTCGTCGTCACCGCCGCGTTCGGGCTCTGCTCGACCGGGGTGGCGGGCGCGCAGGAGAGCAGCTACGCGCCCCTCACGATCAGCCCTGAACAGGTGAAGCAGCTGTGCGAGAAGCGGGCGCCGCGCATCGAGGAGCGCGTCACCCGGCTCACCACGCGCATCAACGGCGGCCCGGACGTGGCCGGGTCGACGGCGTGGTTGCGGGCGCAGGCGCAGCAGGCGCGCGACGCGGGCAAGACCGCCCGTGCCGAGCGGTTGGAACGGCGGCTGGAGCGGCGCGAGGGGCAGTTGACCAGGCTCGGTGACGCGCAGCGGCGCGTGGACGAGTTCCAGGCGTCGCACTGCGGTGTGAAGTGAGGGCGCTGGTCGCGGCCGTCGTGCTGCTGCTCGCGGTGGCCGGGTGCCGTGCCGAGGGCGCGCCGCCCGCGGACCCCGGCTTCGACGGGATCGAGACGACGCTGGACGCCGTCGAATCCGAGGTCTCCGAGCCGTAGGGCGTCAGCCGACGTCCGGCGTGTACTGCGCCTTCGCCACCGCGACCGCCCCGGCCAGCTCGTCCTCCGAGGCGGTGCCCGACTCGCTGACGACCGCCGTCCACGCGTCGATGGACCCGGCGTTGAACCGCCGGGTCTCCGGCGCGTCGGCGGCGGCGAGCGGGTCGAAGTCGTCGTGCACCTCGCCCGCGAGGTACAGGCCGAGGCCGAGGAACCCGCCGTCCCAGCCGGGGCCGACGTACAGCGCGCCCGCGCCGCTGCCCGCCATAGCCGTGGGCACCGTGTGCTCCAGCTCGACCGTCGTGCGCTCGTCGCCGTCCTCGGTCAGGCGCAGTTCCACGATGCTGGTGTCGGCGCCCCACGTCAGCCGCAGCAGCTTCGGCGGCGCGCAGGTGAGGACGGTGCCGCTGGCGTTGTGCTCCACCTGGAAGCTCCCGCCCTCCCGCAGGTCGCCGCTGACCGGCAGGAACCAGCGCTTGAGGCGGTCCGGGTCGGTGAGCGCGTCCCACACGTCCGCCGCCCCCGCGTCGTACGTGCGTCGCAGCAGCACGCCGATCGTCTCGTCCGAGCCCGCGCTCACCTCCCGGTGGATGGCCTTGAGCTGGTCGGCGATGTCGATCACTGTTGTTCCTCCTTGAGTCGCCTCTCGCGCTTGCCGCGCGCGAGTTCGGTGGCCAGCGCGTCGAGGTGCCCGCTCCAGAACCGGCGGAACCGGTCGAGCCACTCGTCCACCTCGCGCAGGCCCTGGTCGTCCACCGCGTAGAGGCGTCGGGTGCCTTCGGCGCGGACGCGGGCGAAGCCGTTCTCGCGCAGCACCCGCAGGTGCTGGGAGACCGCGGGTTGCGAGATGCCGAACTCCCGGCGGACCACCTCCGTGACCGCGCCGGAGGTCAGCTCGCCGTCGGCGAGCAGCTCCAAGATGCGGCGACGGACCGGGTCGCCGAGGACGTCGAACGCGTGCACGACCAGCATCTTTCAGTCCGGGCTTATATAAGTCAAATCTAAGGCTCCGGAATTGTCGGTGGTCGGTGGCACTATCTCGAACGGATGTTCGGTACGCGTTCGAAGGGAGCCATGCGATGCGAGTTCGACTAGATCCCCGTCAGTGGCCCGGCCGTGTCATCCCCGAGACCGACGCCGAGATCGACACGGCGGTCGAGGCGCTCTGCCTGCGGGCGACCTGGCCCGATGCCCACCGCGCCGCCGTGCGCCGGGTCGTCGAGCCCTGGTTCGCCGAGGGGTGGAGCGTCGATGCCCTGCTGGCGGCGGTCGACCGCAGGCCGGACGGCACCAGGCAGGGCAGCCCGAGAAGCCGCGACCAGGTAGCGCACGACTTCCTCCGTGCGCGGCTGAGGTCGTGGTGGCAGGGGGGCGCGCGGCGTGCGCGCCCCCCGGTGGCGGGCATGACGCTGGGCGCCTGGTGGCGGATCAACCGGCGCAACGCCCGCTTGACCGAGCCGCGTGCACGGCGGCCGTTGAGCACGGCGGGCAGCCTGGCCCGTGAGCAGTCGCGGGAGCGGGTGCGGGCGCGGCTGAAGGACCCGGTGGAGCGGTCGCGCGAGTTGGCGCGGCGGCGGCAGGAGGTGCTGGACGGGCTGCTGGTGCCGGGGCAACGGGTGCCGACGTTCGACGACGCCCGCAAACTGCTGGCCGACGTGCGGCTGCCCGCGCACCCCGTGTGCAGTCGGTGCGGCTGCCGGCAGGGGGTGCTGCCGAACGCCGCTTGACGCGTCCTTAGTCTGTGGTACCCGACACGGTGAATTCGGCCGACGGGTCGTGTGCGTTCGGGTCGAGCTGGTGGTGTGGCGTCGTGACTTCGGGTGGCAACGCCCGTGGCGCCCGGCCTGCGGACCGAGCTGCGCGCGGCCTGTCGTGACGCGTCCGGTCGACGTCCCTGTTCCGCAAGCTGTGGCCGTAGGAGTTGGCAGTGTCCTGGTTGTTCACCATCATCCTGTGCGTGGCGGCATTCCTGGCCGGCGCGGCCGTCGTCTGGCTGCGCCTCGACCCCACCATCCGCGACCTGCGCTCCCGCTTGGACCAGCCATCCACCCCGGAGCCCGCCGCCACCACCGCTGACACCGACACTCCCGCTGCCGCGACCCCTGCCGCCGAAACCACTCCGGAGCCCGCCAAGGCCACCGAGGCGGCCGAGAAGCCCGTGGCCGCCAAGGCTTCCGAAACGGCCGAGCCCGAGACCGCCGAAGAACCCGAGACCGTTCCGGCACCGACGGCCGCCCAGGAGCCCGAGATCGCTGCGGAAGCCGGAGCACCCCAGACTATCGACGAAGCCACCGCCGAGCCCGAGGTCGCCGAGCCTGTCGAGGAGTCCGCCGCCGAGGAGCCGGTCGCGGTCGAGCAGCCTGCTGAGGAAGCCGCGCCCGCCGCGATCGAGGAAGCCGCCGCGGAGTCGGAGGTCGCCCAGCCTGTCGAGGCGCCCGCCGCCGCCGAGAAGCCCGCCGCCGCTGCCGCCGAGGAACCGGTCGCAGCCGAGGAGCCTGCCGAGGAAGCCGCCGCCGCAGACCTCAACCCCGCGCCCACCACTGCCGCGCCCGCGTCTGCCGCCCCGGCCCCCGCGCCTGCCGCCGCGACCGCTGCTCCCATTGCCGCGCCCGCCCCGGTTGCCGCCCCAGCCCCCGCCCCTGTTGCGGCCCCGGCCACCCTCTCCGCACCCGTCGTCGCAGACACCGCCGAGGGGTCCCTGGAGGTCAAGGCGAACTCCAAGTCGATGATCTTCCACACCCCCGACTCGCCGTACTACAAGCGCATGAAGGGCGACGTCACCTTCAGCTCGGTCGCCGAGGCCGAGCGCGCCGGCTACACCCAGTGGACCCCGAAGCCCAAGGTCGCCTCACCCGCGCGATGAGGTAGGTCAACCAGACCAACCGTGCGTCGCGATCAGGCGAATAGCGTTACACCGCTCGGGTATTCACCGAGCGGGGTGACCTGATGCCAACGCGAGATGGTGGGCGGGACGCCGGCGACGTGGCCGCGCTCGCGCTCCACCGCACGGACGTCGACGGCGCGGCGGTGGTCCGTCCGACCGGTCGGCTCGACCTGACCACCTATCGCGAACTGCGCGACGGGCTGCTCAAGTGCGCCGTGGACGAGCCGACCGCCGTGATCGTGTGCCTCGACGACGACTTCGAGTGCGCCACGCCCGCGTTCATGTCGGTCTTCACCACGGTGGGCCTGCGCGTGTCGGAGTGGCCGGGCGTGCCGCTCATGCTGGTCGGCGAGTCGCCCGGCCACCGGCGCGCGCTCGCCACGGGCACCACGGGCGCGGTGCCCGGGTTCACCGCGCTGAACGCCGCCCTGGCCGCCGTCGAACGCCCGACCGAACGCACGCGCGACGAGACGCAGCTTCCCGACTCGCTGCTCAGCGGCCTGCTGGCGAGGCACTTCGTGCGCGAGACGTGCCAACGCCGGCACGTCACCCACTTCGTCCACGACGCCGTCACCATCGCCACCGAACTCGTCGAGAACGCCGTCCACCACGCCCGCTCCGCGCCGGTGCTGCGCCTGGAACTCCGGGGCCACCGGCTCACCGTCGCGGTCCGCGACGAGAGCCCCGACCCGCCCCAGGAGCCGAAGGGCGAGCCGCTGCGCGCAGGCGGCTGGGGCCTCACGATCGTGTCGTCGCTGAGCCGCACGTGGGGCTGCTACCCGTGGCCGCACGGCGGCAAGGTCGTCTGGGCCGTCCTCGGCGACTGAACCCCGCGCCCGTCAGCTCGCCTCGCTCACCGCCGTCACGATCGTGAAGTGGTCGATGAGGTCCGTCAGCTCCAACGGGTGCAGCACGACCTTCGTCGTCGCGACCAACCGCAGCGCCGCGCCGACCGACTCGCACGCCGACCGCAGCGCGATCAGCAGGTTGATGCCCGTCGACCCGAGGAACGTCACCCCGGAGAGGTCGAGCACGAGCGCCCGGCTCGCGTCGCCGAGCCTGCGGTGGACGTACTCCTGCACCACCGGAGCCGTCGCCATGTCGAGCTCACCGGTCACGACGACGACCACCACGCCCGCGGACACCTCGCGCGCCGTGAGCGTGACGGCATCGGTGAAATCGTCCATGTCCACCCCTGGGTGTGGTCGGCAGAGTGCGGCTGCCTGCTCAACCGCGTTCAGCCTAGGCCCAGGAGAACTGTGAGCGCCCGTCAGGACCGGTGCAACTCGCCCTCCGACCAGGCTTCGACCTCTCCACCCGAAAGCGTCCCCGCGGTGGGCTCAGCCGACCACGCGCCGGATGACGTCCACGGGTCCGATGGACTCGATGTCCTGCACCTTCACCGGCACGCCCTCGGTGGACGCGTGCACGGCGCGGAGGCCGTCGATCGCCATCGCCACGTGCGTCTGCCCGGAGTAGTAGATGATCAGGTCGCCGGCCCTGACGTCGTTGCGCGACACCGACCGGCCGATGGTGGCCTGGCCGTACGTGGTGCGCGGGATCGCGATGCCGACCGACCGGTACGCGGCCTGCATGAGGCTGGAGCAGTCCCAGGTGTTCGGGCCGTTCGAGCCGTAGACGTAGTCCTTGCCGCGCTGGGAGAGCGCGAACGCCAGCGCCTGACCGGCCTTGCCCGCCGGGACGGGGATCGCGCTCATGTCGCCCGCGTTGTTCAACGCCGCGCGCTCCGCCGAGCTCAACGAGCGGTAGGCCTCGCGGGCCTGGGTGATCTGCCCGTCCAGTGCGGCCTTGCGCTGGTCGATGTCCGCGATGGCCTTGTTCGCGGCGTCGGCGGCCTCGTTCGCGCGGCGGGCGGCGTCGTTGGCCAGGTCGACGGCGTCGCTGAGCCCTTGTAGGGCTTCCGCGTTGTCACCCGCCAGCACGCCGAGCGCCGACATGCGGTTGAGGAAGTCCTGCTGCGAGTCGCTGACCAGCAACGCGGACAGCTGGCCGAACCGCGCGCCCTCGAAGGAGGCCTCGGTGAGCAGGTCGACCTGGCCGCGCAGCGCTTCCTGCGCCTGCTGGGCCGTGGTGATGTCGCGGTTGGCCTGGTCGAGCGCGCCCTGGGCGTTGGCCAGCGTCTCCTGCGCGCGCAGGTGCTCTTCGTTCAGCGCCTCGGCCTGGTGGGAGAGGTCGGTGTACTTCTTCAACGCCGCGGAGGCGTTGGACGGCGTCTCGGGGTCGGCGGCGGCCTGGGGGAGGGGCAGGGCGGCGCCGAGCAGCGCGGAGACGGCCGTGGCCGTCAGGGCTGCGCGGACGGTGCGCTGAGCGGATTTCGACGCCACGGTTCGCGCAATCCTCCTTGAGCCGGCTGGGCCCCGAACGGGTTACACCCGCCCAGGGTCTCGGACAGGTTACGGAACCCGCCGGAGCCAGTCCATAAGGGGTCCACTTCCACCGGTTCCCGGGACGTCCGCCGTTCCTCTTCGCCCGCGGAGGGACGATGTCGGGACGACCCGTCGCGGCGGAACGGTCTGGTGGGTCAGCTCGCCCGCGCGACGACGGCGGAGTGGGTGAACTCGCCCGCCCGCACGCCGCGCATGAACATCTCCCACTCGCCGCGCGTGTAGCGCAGCGCCACCTCACCATCGGGCGCGCGGAGGATCGCGCCGCCGCGCGGCCCGGGCAGCACGGCCAACGCGCCGTCCGCCTCGGCCGAACCCGATACCAACCGGCGGAGGAAGTCATCCCACGCCGGGGCCTCCACGGTGATCACGGGTCCCGTGCCCTGGTCCTTGGTGTCCCGCACCTGGACCACGCCACCGTCGAACCTGACCTCGACGCAGTCGCCCGACGCCGTGCTGAAGCTGCTCTTGAACCAAGTGGCCGAGGGGGTGTGAGGCATCAGAACCGCTCCATCTCGTGGTAGACCGCGTCGATGAACCCGCGCGAGTCGCGGTCGTCGAGCGCTCGGTCGAACGTCTCCGCGAAGCTCGCCGTCGACTCGAGTATCACTTGGCGCTTGTCGATGATGACACCGCTGATCGCTGTCTCCTGGTACAGCAGGTCGCCGAGCCTGTTGGAGCGAAAGGAAAGGATCTTCAACGCCGCGCCGAGCAACGGGTGCGCCCCCGCCGCGAACGGCATGACCCGCACCCGGACGTGACCACCCTTGCGGTCGAGGACGTCCAGCAGGTGCGCCAGTTGCCGCCGCATGACGCCGGCGTCGCCGACGAGTTGCCGCAACGCGGCCTCGCCCAGCACGACGTCGAGCCGCAACGGGTCGTCGCCGGCCAAGCGGCCCTGCCGCGCCAGCCTCGTCTCCAACCTCGGGCCGACGTCGACCGGCCGGATGTACGGTGTGCCCGCCCGCACCACCGCCCGCGCGTAGTCGGCGGTCTGGAGCAGTCCGGGGATGATGTCCGGCGCGTACTCGAAGACCTTGTCGGCGCCCGCCTCCAAGCCCAGCAACCGCAGGAACTCGTCCGAGTAGAGACGGGCGTAGTCGTACCACCACTCCCGCCGCTCGGTCTGCGCCCGCAGCGCTTCGAGTCCGGCGCGCTCGTCTTCGGCCAGCTCGTACGCGTCGGCCAGGTCACGGAGCTTCGCCGCCGTGAGCCGGCGCTTGCCGGACTCGATCGCGGACAGGTTCGTGCCGCCGATGCCCGTCGTCTTGCCGACCGCCGCCGCCGTGAACCCGAGGCGCTCCCGGTGTTCCCGGAGCCTCAGCCCGAGTTCCCACGCCTGCACCGTGCTGGAGATCGGGGCGTCGTCGCCCATGTCCTTCGTCCCATCGGATCTTGTGGACCGGAGCGATACCGAGCGTAGCTACAGCGCACTCGTCCGATGAGTCGACACCGGGATAATTATCACTATAGCTTCGGGACAAGCACGAGAAGTGTCTCGCGGTTCGAGGTGATGACCCGATGGACCACAAGCCGACGCTGCGCGGCCGCCTGCTCGGCCGGGAACTGCGCCGGGTCCGCGAAGCCTCCGGCCTGACCGTGGCCGAACTCGCCGCGCGCACCCAGCAGTGCCCGCAGCGGGTCCAGCGGCTGGAGGACGGCACCGCCGCCTCGCCGACACCGGACCCGACGCTGTGGTGCGCCTGGGGCGCCGAGGCGACGAGCGTGATCAACGTGCTGTGCCGCACCGCCGAGCGGATCGACGTCTTCGCGCCGCTGGGCGTGCACCCGTCCCTCGGACAGCTCGACGCCGACCGCTGCACGGCCTACGTCCTGGAGGGCGTCACCGTCGACCGCGCCGACGTCACGGTCCGCGTTATCCACCCGGGCGCCGGTCACTGCCCCGGCCTCGACCACCCGTTGACCCGGTTCGTCCTCGCGGACGGCCCGGCCGTCGTGTTCTACGCCTACCTGCACCGCGCGATGTTCACCGACGACCCGCGCCACCTCCGGTCGGCGAACGAGTTCTTCCGACGCCTAGCGGAGCTGACGCGCGCCTAGCGCGAGCCCGGTGAGGTCCGTCCGCCCGCCGGGGTGGCCCACCGCACGACCCGCGGCGGCCGTCGCGAGCCGGCCCGCGTCACCCGGGTCGTCACCGCGCACCAGCGCCACGGTCAGGGCGGCCACGAACGCGTCGCCGCCACCGGTCGTGTCCACGACGTCCTCATCGGTCAGCGGGATCACCGCCGAATCCCCGTCCCACGTCAGCACGTTCGCCTCGCCCGGCACCTCCAGCGCCGCCACCGACGGACCCCGGGCCAGCAGCTCGCGCCCCGCCCGCACGGCCGCGTCCGTCCCGGTGATCGACCGCCCGGTCAACGCCTCCGCCTCGCGGTGATCGGCCCGCACCACGTCCGCCGCGGCCAGCAGCTCGGCCGCGCGCCCGTCCGGCGCGCCGTCCAGCACGACCAGCCCGTTCGCCGCACGGGCCGCCGCCAGCGCCGCGTCGGCGGGCTGCTGCAGCTGCACGATCACCGCGTCCGCGCCGCCCAGCATCGCCGACGCGGCGCGCACGTCCTGCACCGTCAGCAGGGTCGGCCCGGGGACGTCCTCCAGGTACCGGTACTCGCCGTCGCACACGACGTCCACGAGCAGCGCCGTCCGGACGCCCTGCCGGCACACCACGGCGGCCGTCGCTACGCCGTCCGCGTCGAGCCGCTCGACCAGCAGGCGGCCCTCCCGGTCGTCCCCGACGACGCCGACCACCGCGGCCGTTGCGCCGAGCTGCCTCGTGCCCCGGGCGATGTTCGCGCCCTTCCCGCCGAGCATTTCGCGACGTTCCAGCACGCTCGCGCGGCCACCGGATCCGGGCACCTCCGGCACCACCAACACCAGGTCACGGGCTATCTGACCGACCACCGCGATCCGCATGGTCGAGCGGTACCCGGTGGCCACCAGTTGAAACGGGTCGTTGACGTGGCGTCACCGGTAATGCGATCGTAATTCTGGGAGCGCTCCCAGTCCGTGGTTAACAGATCACCGTCGATCTGAAGGAGAAGGTCCTTGCGACTCAAGCGCTTTGGGGCGTTGGCCGTTGCCGCGCTCGGTATCGTCGGTGTGACCAGCGTTTTCGTCCAGAGCGGCGTAGCGGTGGCACACGGGTCGATGACGTACCCCGCAAGCCGCACCTACGCCTGCTACGAAGACGGCAGGGCGGGCAGCGGCGGCGGCGACCTGAACCCGACGAACCCGGCGTGCGTCGCCGCGGTGCAGATCGGTGGGAAGCAACCGCTGTGGGACTGGTACGGCAACCTGATCAGCCAGGCCGCCGGCAAGCACCGCGAGATCATCGCCGACGGCGACCTGTGCGGGCCCACGACCAAGTACGACGCCTACAACCTGGCCCGCGGCGACTGGCCCGTGACCACGTTGCAGGCCGGCGCGCGGATCAACTTCAAGTACAACGCGTGGGCGCCGCACCCCGGCACCTGGGACCAGTACGTCACCAAGGACGGCTTCGACGTCACGCAGCCGCTGAAGTGGTCCGACCTGGAGCCGGCGCCGTTCGACAGCATCACCAACCCGGTCGCGTCGGGCGGCGAGTACTCGTGGCACGGCACCCTGCCCAACAAGTCCGGCCGCCACATCATCTACTCGATCTGGCAGCGCAACGACAGCCCCGAGGCGTTCTACAGCTGCTCGGACGTGGTCTTCAGCGGGGGCAACACCGGCGGTGACACCCAGGCGCCGACGGCCCCGGGCACGCCGACCGCGACCGCGACGGCGAACTCGGTGTCGTTGAGCTGGCCCGCGGCCTCGGACAACACCGGCGTCAGCGGCTACACGGTCTACCGCGAGGCGGGCGCCACCGACGTGTCGGTCGCGACGACCTCGGGCACCACGGCCACCGTCACCGGCCTCAGCGCGGACACGGCGTACCAGTTCTACGTCGTGGCGCGGGACGCGGCGGGCAACACCTCGTCGCCGTCGATCGCGGTGTCGGTGCGGACCAGCACGGGCGGCACGACGCCGGGCGCCTGCGCCGTGACGTACAGCGTGCCCAGCTCGTGGTCCGGTGGCTTCACCGCCAACGTGTCGGTGAAGAACACGGGCACCAGCGCGGTCAGCGCGTGGCAGCTGGTCTGGGACGTCCCGGCGGGTCAGGGGATCACCCAGGCGTGGTCGGCGGAGGTCGCCGTCGCGGCGGGCAAGGCCACCGCGAAGGGCGCCAGCTGGAACCAGAACATCCAGCCGGGCCAGACGGTGAGCTTCGGGTTCAACGGCACGTCGCAGGGGACGCCGACGAACCCGTCGTCGTTCGCCCTCAACGGCGCTTCCTGCGCCGCGGCCTGATGTTGGGGCGGTGCGCGGCCCTGGTCGCGCTCCTGGTGGGGTCGGTCGCCTGCTCCTCGGCGGCGCCCGCCTCCACCCGCCGGGGGTCCCACGCCCACCGCCCCCCGCGGGCCC